>WBSG01000018.1:0-2500 GCA_008923285.1 Betaproteobacteria bacterium SCN2 | reverse complement strand
AACGAAGCTAACGCGTGAAGTTGACCGCCTGGGGAGTACGGTCGCAAGATTAAAACTCAAAGGAATTGACGGGGACCCGCACAAGCGGTGGATGATGTGGATTAATTCGATGCAACGCGAAGAACCTTACCTACCCTTGACATGTCCGGAACTTGCCAGAGATGGCTTGGTGCCCGAAAGGGAACCGGAACACAGGTGCTGCATGGCTGTCGTCAGCTCGTGTCGTGAGATGTTGGGTTAAGTCCCGCAACGAGCGCAACCCTTATCATTAGTTGCTACGCAAGGGCACTCTAATGAGACTGCCGGTGACAAACCGGAGGAAGGTGGGGATGACGTCAAGTCCTCATGGCCCTTATGGGTAGGGCTTCACACGTCATACAATGGTCGGTACAGAGGGTTGCCAAGCCGCGAGGTGGAGCCAATCCCACAAAGCCGATCGTAGTCCGGATTGTTCTCTGCAACTCGAGAGCATGAAGTCGGAATCGCTAGTAATCGCAGGTCAGCATACTGCGGTGAATACGTTCCCGGGTCTTGTACACACCGCCCGTCACACCATGGGAGTGGGTTGCTCCAGAAGTAGGTAGCCTAACCGCAAGGGGGGCGCTTACCACGGAGTGATTCATGACTGGGGTGAAGTCGTAACAAGGTAGCCGTATCGGAAGGTGCGGCTGGATCACCTCCTTTCTAGAGAAGTGCTATCCGGGTTTGCCTGGATACGCACCATGACCTTGATACCCACACTTATCGGTTGTTTGTAGCAGCTAAAAAGGAGTAGGACGTGAGGCGTGAGGCGCAGCCTTATGCACTGCGTGATGGGCTCCGGAAGCATACGGGTCCATAGCTCAGCTGGTTAGAGCACCGTCTTGATAAGGCGGGGGTCGTAGGTTCAAGTCCTACTGGACCCACCAGTTAGCAGGTGCAAGAGACAGGATGCAAGATACAGGGGGGCTCTCTTGATTCTTGGGCCTTGAATCTTGAATCTGATGAAGGGGGATTAGCTCAGCTGGGAGAGCACCTGCTTTGCAAGCAGGGGGTCGTCGGTTCGATCCCGTCATCCTCCACCACCTCTTTTGCGTGCAGTGAGTTGTGATCAGTAGATAGCGAGTCTGTTTACTGATCACCGTTTACGGTGATTGGCTGTTCTTTAACAATTTGGAAGAAGGTGAATTGAATTCTGGCGTCTAGTGATGGGCGCCTAAGAGTCAGGCCTAGCAGCTTGATTTGAATGGATTCATTTCATGGGTTGAGTTGTATCTTTGACGCGTGCTTGCGAACCAGCGGCGCGCGGCAAACTAGACTTTGCGACCGTTTGATGAAAGTCAGATGGAAGTAGAAGTAAAACCGAACCTGTAATGCGTGTCCTGGAGTAATTCAGGGCTCAAAATTATAGGGTCAAGCGACTAAGTGCATGTGGTGGATGCCTTGGCGATCACAGGCGAAGAAGGACGTTGTAGCGTGCGAAAAGCTTCGGGGAGCCCGCAAACAGGCTTTGATCCGGAGATGTCCGAATGGGGAAACCCGGCCCGCAAGGGTCACCCATACCTGAATACATAGGGTATGAGGAGCGAACCTGGCGAACTGAAACATCTAAGTAGCCAGAGGAAAAGAAATCAACCGAGATTCCCAAAGTAGTGGCGAGCGAAATGGGAAGAGCCTTCGCGTTTTAGCCATCGGTTTAGCAGAACGGATTGGAAACTCCGGCCATAGCGGGTGATAGCCCCGTATGCGAAAAGCGGGTGGTGGAACTAGGCGCGAGACAAGTAGGGCGGGACACGTGAAATCCTGTCTGAACATGGGGGGACCATCCTCCAAGGCTAAATACTCGTAGTCGACCGATAGTGAACCAGTACCGTGAGGGAAAGGCGAAAAGAACCCCGGGAGGGGAGTGAAATAGATCCTGAAACCGCATGCATACAAACAGTGGGAGCCTGTCTTCGGATGGGTGACTGCGTACCTTTTGTATAATGGGTCAGCGACTTACGTTCAGTTGCGAGCTTAACCGAATAGGGGAGGCGTAGCGAAAGCGAGTCTGAATAGGGCGATTAGTAGCTGGATGTAGACCCGAAACCAGATGATCTATCCATGGCCAGGATGAAGGTGCCGTAACAGGTACTGGAGGTCCGAACCCACTAACGTTGAAAAGTTAGGGGATGAGCTGTGGATAGGGGTGAAAGGCTAAACAAATCTGGAAATAGCTGGTTCTCCTCGAAAGCTATTTAGGTAGCGCCTCGTGTATCACTCTTGGGGGTAGAGCACTGTAATCGTTGGGGGGGTCATTGCGACCTACCCCGCGATAGCAAACTCCGAATACCGAGAAGTGCAATCACGGGAGACAGACTGCGGGTGCTAACGTCCGTGGTCAAAAGGGAAACAACCCAGACCCTCAGCTAAGGTCCCAAATGATATGTTAAGTGGTAAACGATGTGGGAAGGCACAGACAGCTAGGAAGTTGGCTTAGAAGCAGCCATCCTTTAAAGAAAGCGTAATAGCTCACTAGTCG
>WBSG01000013.1 GCA_008923285.1 Betaproteobacteria bacterium SCN2 | reverse complement strand
TGGTTGGTGCCTCCAATTCTCCGGGTACGCCCCGAGTGAACAACCTACAGAGAAATCACAGCTAGCGCGGGGTTGCTGCGAAAGGTGCCGGGGCTGGCGATAGCTTGAAAATTGATGCCGGCCTGACGCAGTGCAGGGTAGGCTTTCCAGAAGCCTTCGGTGCCCCGGAAATCCGGCAAACCCGAATCGACGCCCATGCCAGCACCAGCCGTAATAAGCAGCCCGTCCGCGCCATTGATGACCTCGGCGGCAATTCGAATGTCTTCTGATACCAGGCTCATTCTTTAGTCAGATTTTGGATATGGTTTGCTAGTGGGCAGTGGCCGCTTTCCCACGGCACCCAGGTAAGGCAGGCCATTTTTTCGGATGTCGTCCGCCATCGCTTCGTGCAGATAAAGAGCGTTGACCGTTTCGGATACGGGAACCTCCATCGACCTGCGAAATTCCTCCGCCTTGTCAGGGTCGGCGAATTCCTCACCCATGACTTCATCGGACTCCCGATTAAAAACCAGCCAGCTTGCTTTCCCGGTGACTTTCCTCACATCGAAGTTTCGGCTCAGGGTGGTGAAGTGGGCTTCGCCTGTTTGCGTGCCCCACGACTTGGCCAGCTTTTCCACCGCTGCCGGTACGAAGCGGTCATAGAACGTCTTCAGCCCTTCGGCATTCGCCCAGGGAAAACGTTCGGCGTGGAGTTTTCCGGGCAGCCAGGCAATCCCTCCATAGCCCTGGCTTGCCGCAAGCAGCATCATCATTCTCAGCGCCGCCTCCAGCCAATGGTTAAGGTAAGGATTGAATGGTGGCGGGGCCAGACCATTGTCCCATTCGTCAAGTTCGTTGTGCTCCTCATCCACCGGCTCTCGGCTTTTGTTCTCCCGGATGGCCTCGCGAAGCTGCTGATTCCAGTCACTCTGGATTTCCTCCAGCACTAGGAGGCGCGCCCCTTGCGGCGTCATGCGCAGTGTCGTGCGCACATGCGCGATGATATTGGGGATGTCGAAATGCGGCCCCCAATATTCCTCGGAAAGGTTGGGGGCGGTAATGAGCCATTCCGTGTACTGTTCCCCCCAAGGGAGTGCATAGTGCGCGAACTGATTCACTTTCTTGGTTTGGCCAACAAAGCCCTCTTGCATCAGGCGCTGGGCCATGCGGTTAACCAGTTTTCGGCCGTAGGCCATGGCTGATTGCGGGTTGGCAAATCTGCGGCCTACTGGTTCCGATGACAGTTTCTTTCTTCCGCGCGGAACAGACAGCGACCAATAGCTATGCCGGCCAAACAGACCGGCATCAACCTCCACATGCAGCCAGATACAAATTCCGAAGGTGCGGTCCCGGTAATGCAAAAGACGAACTTCGCGTCGTCTTTTCCGTACTGTGGAGGGCGGCAGTTTCTCCGGCCGCACCTGCTTTACGTATTGAACCAGCGGCGTGTACTCATTGCTGACGAGCCGCTGAAGGACCAGCTCGCAAGGCGGCTTGTCATTCAGAAAACCGATAAGCTCATCGATATGCAGAACAGGGGGAGGATGCCCGGTACTCTGATGCCTGGGATCGCCCGTTAAAGAAGCCGCAAGGGCAACAAGCTCGTCAAAAACCTGGCTGGGTTCCTCGTCTTCGCCGAGCATCGATAGGATCCCCGACCATTCAATTTCAACCGAACTGACGCCCTTTTTCTGCAAATTGCGAATCGTGCCGATCCACTGTTGTGGCGTGCCTTTGGTTTGGCCACAAGCGGCAAGCTGCCGCTGAAGGGGCGACCAGAGCTTTAACGGTGAAAGCTCGTATCGTTCGGATGCCTGTTCAAACATGGAGTTAAATGCGGTTATCCCTCGTCCCCCGCCTCGCCATCGTAGAAAATCGTGCCCGTCTGTTTCCCCACCAGTATCAGCCGGCTGCTGCGTATTGCGAACACGTTTTTCTCGTTATCCCACGGCGCAAAGACATACCAGCAGGGTTCTGATGAAACACTGCTGGGGAGATAAGGGGTGCAGTTAGGCGGTTTTGTGGCATAGCACTTCAACGGAATATCCCTGACATCGTGGGCGAGCTTCTCGTAAGCAATGCGCAAGGCCTTTTTCCGGGATACCGGCGGGAACGTGCGCAACAATAATTGCCGTAACCATTTTCTTGCCATCTTCAACCCCTTTCAGGTTTTACATCTGCGCAACACCCATTCTTGCCATTAAGTCCATTATCGTACATAAACATTGACATATGTATAATATCGGACTAATTTGAAAACGTGAATAAATTCATCCCATGGAGGCCAAAATGCCAGCCCTAGCAGGCGTCTCCCAGGCAAAAGCCCAGCCTACCCGCAAGGACATGTCCGCTGCCGGCCTGCGCGCTTTTTTCAATATTGCCCAGGCTTGGGGCTTGTCGGAACAGGAGCAACTGGTGCTCCTGGGCCAGCCGTCGCGCTCGACCTACTACAAGTGGAAATCTGCACCGCAGACCGCAGACCTCAAGCGCGACACCCTGGAGCGTCTGTCCTACATACTGGGCATCTACAAGGCCCTGCAAATCCTGCTGCCGGATTCGGCCGCTGCCGACGCCTGGGTGAAAAAGCCTAACACCGCCCCCCTGTTCGGCGGCAAGAGTGCGCTCGACCGCATGCTGGGCGGCAACATCGGCGACCTGCTGGCCGTGCGCCAGTATCTCGATGCCCGGCGCGGAGGCTGGGCTTGAGCTACCCACTCTTCGCACTGAACTGGAATCCGGCCTACCGGGTCATTCCGACCCGGTTTCCAACCATCAGTTTGTTCGAGCGCGTGGCTGGCCCCGAGGATTTCGATGCGCTCTATGTCTTGGAGGACATGACCAATGACCGCATCCGGGACGAAGTCGGGGAGATCAGCCTCGTGCCGGTGGAAGAGCGCAAGTTCGGCCCCGGTTGCAGCCCCATCATGGCGGCATTCACCCACCTGAACCCGCAGGGAAGCCGCTTCAGCGACGGCACGTATGGGGTGTTTTATTGTGGCCGCGACCGAGACACGGCCATCGCCGAAACCAGCTACCACTCGGCCTTGTTCATGGGCGCAACCAACGAGCCGCCCATGCGCCTGCAAATGCGTCTATACGCAGTGGAAGCGGCTGGTGAAGTGGTGGATTTGCGCGCAGCCGCGCAAGCCGACCCCCGCATCATCGACCCTGACGACTACAGCACCGCCCAAGGCATCGGCCGCAAAGCCAGGGAGGAGGGCGCTCAAGGCATACTCTACCCATCCGTGCGCCATCCCGGCGGCGAATGCCTGGCCGCCCTGCGCACCGGGATACTGAAAAACTGCCAGCATTCAGCCTACCTGGAATACAACTGGAACGGCCGGGCGATTGATGCGGTATTCGAGGTCTCCCAACTGGTTTGAACATTCAGGACAAGAAAAACAGGGGGCGCAAATGTCATTGCCGGCAATAAGCTACTACTGCACCAAATGCGATTTTCGGGGAGGCGATTTGGGCACATGGGGGCTCAAGGAATACGTGCTACCCAATGGCGTTCGCGTGGGGGTGCATTGGCGGCTGGGCTGGTGCGAGGACTGCGTAGGCCTCGCAGCCGTCGAGAATCTTGACTCGGACGAACGCTTGAAAGACCTGGCAGAGGCCAAAGCCGAGCTTGGCGCGCTGCCGCCGCACCCCATGCGGCATTGGTGGCAACTGCACGGATTCATGTTTAACCACGCATGGCAAAAACAGCTCGAAGCCTGGGAACGCGAGCGGTTCCACCTGCAATGCAAGCTCGATGATGCGCAGGACGCGCTCGAACACTTGAAGGGGCGAAAGCAGCCACCCAGATGCCTGGCTTGCGGAAGCGATCGCGTTCATTCCCCGCTTATAACCAATCCCGAGCCCTGGAACGATCCATCACAGCCCCACCACACTGGCTTTGTCCATCCCGGATGTGGGGGGGAGTTGTGGAGGCGGGAAGAGGACATGCGCTTTGCCCTCAAGCCGACGGTACGCCGCTATTCACCGGAGGGGGATTTTCTGGAAAAGGAATTTGTCGAGGGTTATACAGTTCCGGACGGCGAGTACTTTGAGAACCTGGAAAGCTCTAATGCGAAGGCGCGAGGACGGAGTATTCCTTTGAGTACGGGTTGAAGAAGTTTGTGAGACTGCACATGAAGCGCTTCAAGCAGTAAAAACCAATCTGGTGCTGAAAGTTATTTCCCGGCGGGATTTTTTGCTCACAGACATCCATCACCATCCCGAATCAAAACTACCAGCCAATGATTGTATTTTTACCGGCAGTTTCTGATAACAAACCATGCCAAGATAGGTTGCAGCACGGGTTGCGCCGACATACAAATAGCGATCAAACAATTCAGGCTTTTGTTCTGCAAGCCGGTCAACGCCGACAAAGAACACTGCCTCGAATTCCAGGCCTTTGATGTGCTGTATATCGAAAACCCGAACATCAGTCCCTTCTCCAAGCGCATTTCCTCCCTCGCAAGCCACTGCTTTTAGGCTAACCGCTTCGAGATGGCTCGTCAGGCGATCGGCCATCGGCTTGACGTCTTCCTCTGCATTGACGAGAACAGCAATCGTTGGCATTTGTTTGACCGATCGCTCCACTTCAACAATACGCTCGGCTATCCACCTGGCGGCCTGGTCCTCGCTGGCTTGTTCGAGTAGTACCGGTTTGACACCTTCATGAGTGCTCTCTTTTGGCAACTCGCCTAGGGCGTTCAGGTCGCCATCCAGCAAACGCAGCAAATCACCGGCAAAGGCGTTAAGCGTGCGGCTTTGTCGATACACAAGGTTGATGGATTTCGCCGAAATGCGTGGCGACACCCAAGCTATTTGCTCCATGGCACGCACACCAGTGTGTGTGATGCGCTGATTAAAGTCACCGCAGGCAAAGAATGAACGGCTCTTTAGTGTCGTCAGGCTTTCCATGCATGCCAGCTGCAGCATCGAAAAGTCGGTGGCCTCATCCACCATGATCTGATTTCTGAACAAGCTGGCCATATTTCTCAGTAATTCATAGCGTGGCGCATCCAGATCCCTTTCGATAAAGGATTGGGACAATAAGGCTCTGCTATTTCGCAACATCAGAAGCACGATGGCATCTAGCTCAGTGGGAGAAAGATGCAATGGGCTTGATGCCGTCTCGCGATAGAAATCTGTGATGTCGTTCATGTCCTTGCGGAACAACCGATAGCTCGCAGGCACATCGGTAACATATCGCTTGAATGCATTCACGAAGCGGCGCAAACCATTCTGATAGCTGATGCGTTGGCCGATTTCCAGCAATACATCGTCCGTCGGCAACGCTTCACCTAACCATTGCACAACCCTGGCCGCGCGTGAATTCTTGGGCAGGCTGCGTTTGCGATACCTGCTGCGGGAAAGTGTTCTGAGCGCAGATAAATAGGCTTTAACGGCGTACTGGATGTCACCAGCATTTAGGTTGCTGCCGGCTTCAGCATCATCCTCATCGAACTCGGCTTCATCATCTGGCTCGTCATCTTGCTCCAGACTCTCCAGAAACTTCGCCAAGCGAAGAAATATTTCTTTGTCCCGATTGAATACACGGTTGCGTTCCTGCTTGAGCAGCTGATCGGCGATACCTTTGGATTCATCCAATGCAGCCTTGAGTTGAGTTTCCTGCTTAGCCAGATCCCGGTACGCCTCCATCCAGGCACGTTCACCCAATCCATTGGCTAGCTGCAGCAACTGCTGGGCAATGGCCATGCTGGTAGCAGGTGCAGACTCCTCCACAATCTTCGCGCCATCTCTCAATTGTGATTTCAAGCGCTGTTCATGAAATTCGCTGAATGACTCGTACCAGGCGCGCGGGTCGACAATCACCGGTGGCGCCATATTGTTCATTTCCAGTTTCAACGTATATTTGCCGCCATTAGCGGATCGCAAGATACCCAGCGTATTACGCGCAATGTCATCGCGATAGGCCGTCCAGGTCTTTATGCGCGCATCGGAGGCAGGCACCTGTTCGCGGTTAAAAGCCTCCTTGAGATAATGCTTGAGCAATTCCGAAGGGGTAAACATCAGCCAGTTGCTTTCGTGCTGGATGCTTTGGCCAGACGCATTGGCAATGCGGCGTTCATTTTCATCCAGATTATCGATGTCGAGCTTTTGCCCCAGCCGCTTGATCAAGGTGGTAGTTTTACCGGTGCCAGGAGGTCCAAGGATGATCAGCTGGCTATCCAGTGGCAAACGGAAAATTTCGCCCTGAAACTGGTCAAGGATGGGTTGATCGCGCAAACCCATGGCCGTGCGTATCTGGTGACTGATACCTGCCTGCACGCTGCTGGTCACAGCAGCTTGTTCGAGCAGCTGATCCAACTCGTCACCCGCTTCAAGACCACCGGCACGTAATAACGCACGCAGCGAATCAATGGAAAAAACGCCCAAATCGACGTGGCGGTATTGGTTGTCGGTTGAATCCCACTCACCATTGGCAATGCTGGGGCGGAAACTGGTTTTTTCGATCAAAGAAAAAACCTGTTGCTTCCCCTGTAGAGTGACATTTGCCTCTTCTCCGACGGGCAGTTCGGCTAGGCGCCCGATGGGCGAGCCATAACTGGCTAACTGTTTGCCGGAAGCCAGTGGCAGACTGCTTTTGCGGGCGATATAAACCACCCGTACACGACCTTCTTCATCTTCCAGTACCAGCCGGGCAATGGAGGGTTCGCGCCTTAATGCCTCCCAAGCGTCGCGATTGGCCTGGCTGATATTTTGAAGGTTCTGATACGCTTGTCCGCCGGTCAAGGTATTGCCGCTGGCAAAGCTGTCAGCGGATGAATGTCCATCTGAAGCCAGTTTCCGTGCAGCACCATCCGCTATTTCAGCAATAGTGCTCAGCGCTTCTTCGGCCAGCACTTCAAACATTGATTGGCCGTCAGGAAATTCACTTTTATTCATCACGACTACTCCCCCTATATGAATTCATCCGGATACCACCAATTGCTTCAGGTAAACTGTAGACAGCCTATTCGTTTTATTCTGCAAGGCAAATTTTAAGCATGGTGATGTGTCATGCTAGAAAAAACCAGATGTCTGGCCGCCACTGCCGTAGCCCGGCGAGACATCCATATCACTTCACCACTTCCATCAGCCTTGCGAAGCTGTCCACCACGTCGTATTTGACGTTCTCCGGGGCATAGCGGCGGTTCATCTCCTCGAAAAACTTGCGGGCGCATTTGATCTTAGTTTTCTCGATTTCCCGCAGATCCATCGACAACATCGAGCCCTTGGTTTCGGCCACGAAGTAGATGTGCTTGACCGAGCCTTCCTTGAACGAGATGGCCCAATCGGGGTTGTAGTCGCCGACCGGTGTCGGAATCAGGAAGCCGCGTGGCAACTTGGCGTAGACCACCACTTCGGTACTGGCCTCTAGCGCCTCGGCAAAGTCACGTTCCGGCTTTGATCCAGAATCCGGCAAAACGAAGTCGTAGATATGGTGCCTGGGCGTGCTGACCGCGTTACTGAAGTCCTGCTTGGTCTGACCGGCGGTGAAGATGTCCAGGTCGAACTTGTCCTCGACCGGGTCATAAGCCAGGTGCTCGATGATGACTGTTGCCTTCTGTTCGTTGATTAGGCGAATGGCCTCGGCGATGAAGCTTTCCGGGTTGGTCTTGAACTGGGCGAATACGGCTACGTTGATCCCTTTGAGGATTTCGGCCACCGTACGTCGGGTGAGCTGAGTGCCCTCCGCCAAGTTGCCGATCAGGTCGTACTTCACCGCAGAATGAATCGAGTGCTGATTTGTCTCGGTTTCCGTCGCCTTTAGGACAAAGGCGTTCCCGTCTTTGATTCCGTCATAGGTAACAGCGGCAGCCTGTTCGCCTTGTTGGATGGTGTATTGCAGCGGGGTAACCCGGAGCCCGGAATCCTTGTCGTTGAAGGCCGCAACGGCCTTTAGAACCAGTTCGTTCGAGTCGAAGTCTACGCTGTAAGCCGCCTTGCGGTTGATCCGGTTCCACAACGCCTTGAACTCCTGCTTTTCGAAGTTGGCGTTGAGCGGGTTCTTCTTGGGGCGGCGGTCGTCGCCGATGTCGGGAAGCTGGCTCTCGCTGAACACGCTGTCAATGAGTTGGAACACCTGTTCGGCGTGTGCCATCAATTCCGGCGGAAGCTCAGCCAGCGTGCCGTCCTTCTTCGCCTCGTGGTACTTCTCGGTGATATTGCGCTTCTTGTCGACGTAGCCGTTTTGAATCAGGTAGAACTCAATATCGGTAGCCTGGTCGTCCGAAACCGTGATTACGCCATCCGCCGTCTTGATCACTTTGCCTGTGAAATAAGCTTTATCAGCCACCCTGGGCCGCGCAGATAGCGATTCGCTGATGTCCTTTTGCAGCGCCGCGACAAAATCCTTGTAGCTCTCGCTTGCGACCACGGTCAGCACGTTGATGTCGTGGACGGTGGCAGGATGATCCATGCGGTCACCGGTCTGGTTCACGGACAAGCGCAGACCACGGCCGACTTCCTGGCGTCTTGAGATCGTGTTGTCGCTGTGCTTGAGCGCACAAATCACAAACACATTCGGGTTGTCCCAGCCCTCGCGCAGGGCCGAGTGCGAAAAGATGAAGCGCACCGGCTCTTCGAAGGACAACAATTGCTCCTTCTTCTTGAGGATCAGGTCGTAGGCATCTACGTCGCTGGACAAACCCGCATTCTCACCTCGTTTCTCAACATCCGGATCAATTAGGCGCTTCGTCTTCTTGTCGATGGAGAAGTAGCCGCTGTGGGTCTTCTCGGCGGGAATGCCTTTGAGGTACTTGATGTAGGACGTCTCATCCAGATCAAACACTTCATTCAAGTGCTGGGTGTACTCCTCCTCGAAGATTCTGGCGTACTCGCCTTTCTCGTCCGGCGCCGAGTAGTCGCGGTACTTTGCCACCTCATCGATGAAGAACAAAGACAGCACCTTCACGCCCTGCTGGAACAGGGCCTGTTCCTTGTCGAAGTGCGCCTTGACCGCTTCTCGAATCTGGATACGGCGCAGCGCGGCTTCGTTCACGTCACCGGTGGCGTCACCAACGGTCAACTCGACGCCGTTGGTAAAGCTCAGGGTATCGGTGTTGGCACTGATGTCCGTCACCACATAGCCGTCGCGGTACTGATCTAGCCCGCCTGACAGGTCAAACAGGTTGTCACCCTTGCCGAGCTTGCGCACTACACGTTTGATGTCGCCGTTGGCCAGTTTCTGCTCTAGCTCCACCCGCGCCTCCGGCGGCTTCTTGGAGGAAATCTCGATGGATTGCAGGTATAGATAGCCGTTGGTGCCTGCCAGCCCTTTCACGGCGATGCCGCGCACCGCGATCTTCTTGACCAGCTTCTGGTTGTAGGCGTCCAGCGCGTCCAGGCGGTGAATCTTGTTGTGCGTGGTCTTGTGGGTGGCCGAGTAGCGCAACACCATCAGCGCCTTGAACTCCTCCAGGGACTTCAGCGTTTGCGTGCCCTCCATCTTCTGCGGCTCGTCCAAAATCAGGATTGGGCGGTTGGCGCTAATGACGTCGATGGGCCTGCGCGATTGGAAGTCATCCAGCACGTCATAAATACGCCGGTTGTCTGCACCCCGCGAGGCAAACGCCTGCACGTTGATGACCATCACGTTGATCCCGGCGTCCGACGAAAAGCTCTCCAGGTGGTGCAGCTGCCTGGAGTTGTAGATGAAGAAGCGCGCCTTCTTATGGTAGGTCTCCAGGAAGTGCTCTGCGGTAATCTGCAGCGACTTGGCCACGCCTTCGCGGATGGCGATGCTGGGCACGACGATGATGAACTTGCTCCAGCCATAGAGCTTGTTCAGCTCGAATATGGTCTTGATGTAGCAGTAGGTCTTGCCGGTGCCGGTTTCCATCTCGATGTCGAGATTTACCCGGGCAACCCGAGTTTTTACCAGCGCATCAGAGACTGGCAGGTTTTGCTGGCGCTGTACTTGTCGGATGTTGTCCAGCAAGGCCGTGTCAGTCAGCGTCAGATCGGTGTTCTTGAAGCCGAACTCGGCGAAAAGGTCATCGACACCCTTTTTGGCCTTGCCCGGATCGATCCGGTAGCTGATGGCTTCAGGCGAGGCGGGGGGCTGACCTTTGAAGCAGTCCACCACGGCCTGCACGGCCGCGGTCTGGTAGGCCTGGGTCTTGAATTTCAGCTTCATCGCCTAGCCCTCAGATGCACTTGACTTCGGTGGCAGGTGACAGCAGCTTGAAAATCTGCTCGACGTTAATTTTGACGGCGCTGTCCTTGAATCCGGCATCGCGGAACACCACACGCAGAGGTTTGTGCGTGGCCAGTTCCTTCACGAAGGCTTCGTCGATGTTGCCGTGTGCGTCGAAGCAGGCGGCCAGCGCATCGCCATCGACGAAGAACACATCCTTGTCCCGAATGGCTTGCTTGGCGATGGGCAGAGCCAGATCGACACCCCAGTCCAGCATCACCTGGAACAGCAAATCCTCGGGCGTGCGGTCGGGTTTGATGTTGTCGACGAACAGGTCGAGGTTGTCTTTGTTGAGGGCATCCGGGGCGTAATAGACATCGGCCATGTTGGATGTGTCGATCTTCAGAGTCCTGAAACCGATGTCCTGGTTCCAATCGTCATGCGATTCCCCTTCAAGAATCTTCTTCCCCACACGGCGTATACGCTCCTTTCCAATATCTGCTATCGAAGAGAAACCCGCCTTTGATGCTGAGGTATCCGCATCCACCTCTTCCGGCAACTGAATCATTATGAATCTTCTATCTCCTCCATCCTCTGCATTAACCCTCATCACCGCCTCAGCAGTGGATGCCGAACCAGAGAAGAAGTCCATGATCAGTGAACTGGGGTGACTTCCGATCCGAACAAGCTTTGCCATTAGCTCAGGAGACTTCGGAAAATCCATAACAGCCGCCCCGAATAAGTCCTTGACCGCCTTTCTGCCGTAATCATTTGTTATTTCCTTATCGGTCCAGAGCGACTTCACGAGGGTCTTTGCAACCTCACCGTCATCACTATGCAAATAGTCTTTCCGGTAAATACGCCATTCATCGCCAGACCTCTCTGCACAAAGAAGAGCTCCCTCTTTTGCAACCTTGTCCTTACCCCAAGTCCAGCAGGTTTTGACCCCGTTGGGTGCGTCCGGCCAAACCTCCGCTTGGTGATACCCATCCTTTGACAGTGAGACCTCGCCTGTTTTTTGATTGACGTACAACGGGTAGTACAGTTTGGGACGTGTTTCTGGATTGAATGCCTGATTCCTGTTTCGTAGTCCAAGTAGTCGATAAGGGCCTTTGTCATCTTTCTTGTTGTATTCCTCGACCATTCGCCCTTCTTTTTCGAGTCCATGAATGGATGAGGCGTTCAGCCCGTCCTTGACGAACACGAGAATCGCTTCGTGTGTCTTGGCGACAAAGCGATCAAGGTGCCTCCCCCTAGGATTCAACTGCACAGCGAGTTGCGCCACAAAGTTTTCCGACCCAAATATCTCTGAGCAGATCGAGATTAGATTGTGTACTTCGTTGTCATCAATGCTCACAAAGAGTACGCCATCATCCGTAAGCAACCGGCTCGCAAGGCGAATTCTGGAATACATCATGGTCAACCAATCAGAGTGGAATCGACCATTGGATGTCGTGTTGGCCACCAGCCTATTTCCTTCTTCGTCCTTTTGATTCGACCGCCGCAGAAAGTCTTCTGCCTCTTCAACAAAGTCATCCTCATAGATAAAGTCATTCCCGGTGTTGTACGGCGGGTCGATGTAGATCATCTTGACCTTGCTCAGGTAAGTTTCCTGGAGCAGCTTGAGCGCGTCGAGGTTGTCTCCCTCGATGAACAGATTTTTGGTGGTGTCGAAGTCCACGCTTTCTTCGCGGCAAGGGCACAGCGTCTTGGCAATTGGCGCATTGGCCGTCAGCAGCGCCTCGCGCTTGCCTGGCCAGTTCAGGTGGTAGCGCTCCTGCGGACCTTCAACGATGGATTCGGAAAGCTCCTGGCGCAGCTGGTCAAAATCTACCGCCAGCTTCACGCTGCCGTCCTCGCCCTTGGCCTCGGTCACGCAGTCGGGAAACAGTTCGCGAATCCGGGCGATATTTTCCTGGGTGAGGTTGGGTGAATGCATTTTGAGTCTGTCCATCTTCTTTCCCCTGGGGCCGGCTTTATTCAGCGGCTCAATTGTTCAAGTTCGGTTTTGAGTTGTCGCAATGTGGCGTTGATCTCCACCTTGCGGTTAAATTGCTTTTCCTTGGCTAGCCTTGCCTGGGTCTTCTCGACCTCGCGGCGCTTGGCAGCCGCCAGATCTACCCGCGCCACCCAATCAGCCAACGACTCCTGTGGACGTGCTGGCAGCGGCATCAGGCCTTGCAGCAAGGCGGTGTAGAGGTGGGCCATGTCGAGCGCCAGCGGCATTGCCGTGCGGGCGCAGGTGCCAGGCAGCCAGTCCGTGGCGAAGTAGTTCGACAGAACCCAGCGGTTGGCGTCCGCCTCGTTAGGGCGCTTGTAGGCCGCCACCACCTGCGTTTGCGCCTGATCGCCTTGGCCTTGGTGCAGCTCAAACAGAATGGGGAACTGCACCGCACCGTCAATGCAGCGCAGCACATCTTCGTGCAGCTCGGTGGATTTGAGCTGGATGCTGAAGATTTGAATCTCCGGCACGCCCGGCCGGGCGGGAAGATTGATGGTCTCCGGGGCCAGCTTGTATTGCCAGACAATCTGATCGACCTGTTTGACGAACAGGTCCTTTAGCCGCGTATTGGCCCCGCTGTGTTCGTAAATCTTGCTCTTGGGCAATGTGCGGCCAAAAGCAGCTTTCTCTGGGTAACTGACATAGGCGGGGTGGGTGGTCTGTCTCATCCGGCCTCCTGAATCACGAGGAAGGAAATAAGTTCGAAGTCATCCAGCCCGGCGATCGTGTTTGTGAGCGCGGTGGTCTTGCCGCCGCTGAACAGGCTGTCGAGGTCCTTTTCCTCTTTGACCTCGATCATCGAACGAATGGCCTTGCCCAGGAGGTCGGAGTAGGTCTGCATGTTTCGCCCGTCCGCCGTTTCCGCATTGAAGGTCTGGTACGCCATCGGAACGGGCTCCGGACGCCCCCTGCAGCAGCTGCGCGCCAGATCGAGCAGGTGCTTGACCTCGGTGTGGTTGTGGATAACCTGGCCGTCGCGGGCGATATAGACGAGGTAATACGGGTGCAGGCGATTGTGCCCCGGCTGATGGGCGGCGACGTTGACCTCGGGGTTGCGGTTGCGCAGGGTGAAGATCGCTCCCGGCTTCAACCCGAGTTCGGGGTTGGCGGGGACGACGGCGTGCATGCCATTCGGCATGTGGCTGGGCTCACCGTTGGCCTTGACGTAGTTCAGCAGGTCCATGCGAAAGTCGTTCAGGCCCAGGTCGGTGATCGAGATGCCAGTTTTGAGGTCTTCCAGCTCGATGACTTCTTCTTGCAGGCGCCGCAATTGTTCCTTGCGGTAGGCCACGTCATTGGCCTGCGCGCTAAGGACATTGTCGTCCCCGGTGGCGGTGACGTCGGCGATCATCATGCGGTTTTCGACGCGCTCCTTGAGGTTGATGTATTCATCGAGCGAAATGTCCGGCCAGTAGTTGACGAGCTGGATGCTGCTATTCGGCGAACCGATGCGATCCACGCGGCCAAAGCGCTGAATGATGCGCACCGGGTTCCAGTGGATGTCGTAATTGATGAGGTAGTCGCAATCCTGGAGGTTCTGGCCTTCGGAGATGCAGTCGGTGCCGATCAGCAGGTCGATCTCGTTGGGCTCGTGGGGCAGGACGACGGCCTTTTCCTTGGAGCGGGGTGAAAACAGTGTCAGCAGCTCCTGGAAGTCGTAGCTTTTCGCGAGCGTGGACTTGGGCGACCCGCTGCCCGTGACCTTGGCGCAGTGGATTGTCTGCTCGGCCAGCAGGTGCGGCGCAAGGTTGGCGTAGAGGTAATCCGCGGTATCTGCGAACGCGGTGAAGATCAGTACCTTCTTGTTGCCGGGGTTGATCGGATTGGCGATTTTCTCCAGCACGTGCGCATTCAGGTGCTGGAGCTTGGCGTCGTCTTCCGGGGTGACCTTGTTCATCGAGGCCAGCAGGGCCTCGATGATCTCAAGATCGGTCTTCAGCTCGTGCTCCCATGACGGCAGGTCCATGTCCGCAAGGCTGATCCTGACCTTCCCGCCAATGGCGTCGTTGTCGTCTGGCAATGGGAAGTCGTCGTCTTCGGCGTCCAGATTTTCGAGGGTATCCGTCAGGTCGCCGATGCTGGCAGCACTACCTGTTCGATTGAACTCGGCAATCTTGTCCAGAACGCCTTGGTGGTTGCTTCGCAGCGATTGCAGGGTGAGACGGAACGACGCCACTGAACTTTCCAGCCGCTTGAGCAGATTCACCGTCATGAGGGCCTGCAGGCCCTTTTCTCGTCCGGACAGGCTCAGGTTGCCCCGCTTGTCACCCGACTGCGCGTTGTAAAGGTCGCTGTATTTCTTGATCCGGCTGGGCAGCAAGTAGGCGGCCGGGGTATACACCGCAAGTTTGAGTGTGGACAGCTGGGCGAAAATGTCGTTGAAGCCCATTACGTCTGTCCGGGCCGTCAGCGGGCAATGGTACGACAGCGGCTTGCGGCGCTCGGGAAAATGCCCGATGTCTTTGGTGTCGTAGAAGGTCTGGATGTGTTTGCGCGACCGGGCAATGGTGACGCTGTCGAGCAGCTCGAAGAAATCAAACTCCAGCGAATCCAGAATGGCACGCGCGGTGCGCTCCTCGGGCGGCAGTTTCGACCACGTGTTAAAACTGGCTTGGGCGTTGCGGAAGATTTCTTCCACGGACTTGCCCGTCTTCAGTTTTTTCGTGAGGTTTTCCGAGTCGCCTTCATACGCCAGGGCCAGCTGGTTGCGCAGGTCACCGAAACGGTTGTTGACCGGGGTCGCGGAGAGCATCAGCACCTTGGTCTTGACGCCCTCCTTGATGACCTTGTTCATCAACTTCTGGTAACGGGTTTCCTTGTCCTTGTAGGCGTCGTTGTTGCGGAAATTGTGCGACTCGTCGATGACGACAAGATCGTAGTTTCCCCAGTTGATCCGGTTCAATGGCGTGCCAAATGACTCGCCGCTGCTGCGGCTGAGGTCGGTGTGGCAGAGAACGTCGTAGTTGAACCGGTCGCTGGCGAAGATGTTGGTCTTGAGGTTGCGGTTGTAATTGAGCCAGTTGTCCGCCAGCTTCTTGGGGCAAAGCACCAGCACTGACCGGTTGCGCAGCTCGTAGTACTTCACCACGGCCAGGGCAGTGAAGGTCTTGCCCAGGCCGACGCTGTCGGCGAGGATGCAGCCGCTGTAGGTTTCCAGCTTGTTGATGATTCCGGTGGCTGCATCCTTCTGGAAATTGAATAGCTTGTTCCAGATCAGCGTGTTTTGGTAGCCCGTGCGGTCGTTGGGCAGGACGTCCTCGTCGATGTCATCCAGGAACTCACTGAAGATGTTGTAGAGCATCAGGAAGTAGATGCCCTCCGGCGCGTTTTCCTGGTACACCGAGGCGATGTGGTCGCACACCTGGGCGGTGACATCCTCCAGCTTTTCGGGGTCATTCCAGATCTGGTCGAACAGACTGAGATACGTCCCCGTAAACGACAGCTCGTCCATCTTATTGACGAGGTTCGAGACGGCATTGCCTTGCTGGTAGCCCAGGTCAACGGCGGTGAAGCCATGAAGCGGCATATAGGCAGTGTCCCCACCGTCGGACTGCACGCAGGCGAACTGCTGCATCGGCGCCTTGCTGCGGTTCGACTTAAAGGTGGCCTTGCGCCGCATCCAGTCGGCGCACTCTTTGGCGATGGCGCGCTGGGTCAGCCGGTTGCGCAGCTGGATTTCAAACTCACTCCCGTAGAGGCTGCGTTCGCGGCCGACTTTCGGAATATGAAACTCCCGGCGCTCCTTGCGGATCTTGTCGGTAACCTCGTCTGCAACGAATGTCGGCGAAGTGAAAATGAACTTCAGCTCATCGATCTTTTCGAGTTCGGACTTTAGCGCCTCGAAGGCATACATTGAAAAGCACGAAGCCGCGATCTTCAGGCGTGAACCGGGCTTGAGCGTCTGCTTGAGGTCGTCGCCAAGCAGGCGACTGATGTTGTCGATGAGTTCCATCGGCCTTATCTGCTGCCCTTGGCTGGCTTCGAGGAGTCGTTGAATAGTTCATCCTGCTCTGGAATAGCGATTCCGTTCCGCCCGCAATGATCCCGAATCAACACTTCGACCATATTGGCGATGGAACGGTGTTCGCGGGTAGCCGCCGCGCGCAGCGCCTCTTTCAGGCCTGGTTCGATGCGGAAGGTCAGTGTTGTGGTCTTGGCGGTAGCCATAGCTCCCCCTGAATGGCATGCTGGGAATGTACTGCAATGTACAGTAAAGTTCGGTATCGTCCAATAGTGCATAGATCGTCGATCAGGCTGTCCTGGAATCGGATTCAGATCGGCAGGGGAGGAGACAAAAAGATGGGCAAATTGACCAACCTGAAAGAGTGGCTGACTGTTTCAGATGCTGCCAAGCACCTTTCAATCGTATTTGGGGAGGAGGTTATAGAAGCAGATGTTCTACGTTTGGCGCTTGATGGGCGCTTCCGCCTATCAGTCTATTTTGTGAATTATGCGAAGGCGCGATGCGGAAGAGTTGTTCCTTGGGAAGAAACCAATTGGATGCTGTTCCCAAAACTCAACTATCTTTCGGGCGCCCGAGATGAGGAGAAAGTGCGTTATGGCCTGGATGTTCGTCCTTGCCCGCTGAAACTAGAAGCGCTGTTCAAAGAACTCCCGCCCGATGAATTCGAGAAGTTCACTCCACTGTTGCTCAGTCTGAATATTGACAACGAGCGATTCCTGACCCTATCAGACAACGTGACGACACTCCAGGGGGTATGGGATTTGCCGATGATCGGCAATGAACAACTGGACATTGAGCACGAATACCAGAACTTGACCGGTGGCCCGGCTGTAACCCTTCAAGGATTGGATGGCGCTTTCGTGGAAGGACCCGACGGGCAAATATGCCAGCTTCAAGAGGATTTTGACGAAAACAAATACCAACCCGGTTCAAGCGCACAAATGGAAGAACTGGAACGGCATATCGCCAACAATGGTATCGAGGGCGCGGAGGCTGAATCACTATTGAGTCGCCACAAGGAAGAACGAAAAAAGTTTCTCGAAGAGCGAAGAACTAAGTCCGCGAAAGAAAAATATTACCCGGCAGGTGGCCTGCCGGAAGATGCGGTACTCGTAGTTCGCACCGAAGCACTGCGGGAGTTTGAAGAGTCTGTGAATGGAGCGCCGAAGGGGCTAGAAAAGCCGCTCACAACAACCGAGCGGAATACCCTGCTAACTATCATCGCGGCGATTTGTGACTATTCGGCAATCAAGGTCGAAGAGCGCGGCGCGGCGAGCCAGATAGCAAGATTAACTGAGGAAATCGGCGCCCCTGTTTCTGATGACACGGTACGTCGAGCTTTGGCAAAAATCCCCGATGCCCTGGAATCCCGCATGAAATAAGGAAGTAATTCCGCATGCGGTTTTAACGAAACCGCATGCGGTCTAACTGGTAGTTGGAGAAGCGAGGATGCAACCGTCTTAACTTGAACAAGGACGGATGCAAATGGCCCAACTTCCTGAAACCGGCTTTCTCCGCTTGCCTCAGATCGTAGGCGACCACAAAGCTGATCCCCCCATCCCCCCAATTATCCCTGTCGGTAAAAGCACTTGGTGGGCAGGTGTCCAGAGTGGGCGCTTTCCTAAACCGGTGAAGCTCGGCCCGCGCATTACCGCATGGCGGGTCGAGGATATTCGCGCATTGATTGAGCAGACCGCCAAGTAAGCGGGGGGCCGATCATCATGAGCGCTGAAAACCTGCTTTCACGCCTGGAGCGCGTCAAACGCACCGGGGCCGGGCGCTGGCAGGCACGCTGTCCGGCTCATAACGACAAGGGGCCATCCCTGTCTGTCCGTGAGCTGGACGATGGCCGAGTCCTGGTGCATTGCTTCGCGGGCTGCGAGGTGCATTCCGTCTTGTCTGCCGTGGGTCTGTCTTTCGATGACCTGTTTCCGCCCCGCGAACTGGGGGATCACGCGAAACGGGAGGGACGACCTTTTCCGGCGCCGGACATTCTGCGCGCGATTGCTTACGAGGCGCTTGTCGTGGCCGTAGCAGCGGCGAGTATGGCCGCTGGCGAGTCCCTGGCACTGGCCGACCGAGATCGACTACTGCTGGCCGTGTCGCGGATTCAATCGGCACTCGACGCCGGAGGGCTTCGCCATGCGTGATGACGGAACAGAAGGCGGCGCGGCAATTCTCGACCGTATGGCCGAAGAGGCGGCGCGAACAGGTCGAATCAGTCTGCCAGAAAGCGGTGTCTTGGCATCTGCAACACCCAAATACACCCCCATAGACCGCACGCCGGTATGTGTGAGCCTTGCCGAACTGTTGGCCAAAGACATTCCGGTGCGCGAGCCACTGCTATCGCCCTGGCTGACCGAGCAAAGCCTGTCCATGCTCTATGCTTGGCGCGGCATCGGCAAATCCTGGGTGGCCCTGTCGATTGCCTACGCCGTGGCGACTGGAAGCGCGTTTCTGGGTTGGCAGGCACCACGCAAGCGGCGCGTGCTATACCTCGACGGGGAACTGCCAGCACGTGTCTTGCAAAGCCGGCTTGCGTTGATTGTTGCCAGCTTCGATGCCGAACCTGACCCAGACGGCTTCCGCATCCTTACCCCAGACCTCCAACCCAATGGCGTCATGCCCAACCTGTCCAACTATGCCGGGCAGGAAGCGATAGATGTACACGCGACCAAGGCCGATCTGATCGTCGTGGATAACCTATCGACGTTGGCACGTAGCGGCAAAGAAAATGAGGGCGAATCCTGGCTGCCGATACAGGAATGGGCGCTCAGGCATCGTGCACAAGGCCGCGCAGTACTTTTCGTCCATCACGGTGGCAAGAATGGCCAACAGCGTGGTGCATCCAGGCGTGAGGACGTACTGGATACCAGCATCAAGTTGGTGCGGCCGGACGACTACAACCCACAAGACGGCGCCGTATTCGAACTGCATTTTGAGAAGGCGCGCAACCTTACCGGTGATGAAGCCATGCCGCTCGACGTGCGGCTGGTCGATTTGGATGGCAAGGCGATTCGCTGGGATTGGCGGGCGGCAGAAGCCGGCATCGTCGAGCGCATCAAGGCCCTGCTGACGGACGGGGCAGGGCGCCCCGAGATTCAGCAAGAGCTTGGGGTGAGCCGCTTTCAGCTGACGCGCATTGTCGAGAAGGCGAATGCGGCCGGCGAAAACATCAAACTACCCGATGGGCGCATCAAGGGAGCGAAGACATGACGGCCAGCGCGAAGGTGCAATGTGCGATTGTGCGGCCTATAGGGAGTACACATTCGCACAATACCGCCGAATCGTCCCCCGAGCTGCGCGCACTGCCCGCGCCTCCAAGCCTGAAAGCCTTGGCTGGTGCGGTATTGGACCGCACATTGCCGCGCACATTGTCCGCACAATCTGCACAAAGCCCCCACACATTGGGCGCGCTATGGGCAGGCGATCCGCACAAATCCGAACTCACTGAACTTGCGGTGCTGGTGCGCCAATGTGGCGAGGCCTATGGATTCACTGAGCAGGAGCATGTAGAAGCGCTCACGGCGGCTCTGGCCAACCCTGTGGAGGCGCTTACGTGTTTTCGCACGATGGTGTGCGAGTTAGATCGACTGATCCAGATAGACGACATGGCTGGGAACGTAGGCCTGGACTGATTCAGAAAGGAGACGAATGATGGCGACCATTGAAGCGGAAACGACCAAGGAAGCGGTGCTTGTAACCCGCGACGAAGAACCTGTATCGCGAACGGGCAACTATGAGCCTGTCCGGTTCAATGCCATGAAGCACGGCATTCTTTCCAGGCTGGTGGTCCTGGCGCATGAAGATCATGCCGAGTACGGCGACCTGTTGGCCGCGCTGGTCGAGGAACATCGACCGGGGGGGATGACTGAGCGGCACCTGGTTGAAGAGCTTGCCGCGATCATCTGGCGTAAGCGGCGGGTATTGATGGCCGAAGGAGCGAAGATTAACGAAGGATTGAGAAACGCGGTGAATAGTCCAAAGTCGATCATGCCATCGGCAGCACCGTTTCAGCGTGGTATGTCTGGTGAAAATGCCGACCTGCGGGAAGTGCTGGACGCGACCCCGAGCGAGATAGCCGAGCGCCAGCGGGATGCGGAGATCGACCTTTCTGCCACGCAGAAGGCGGCGGCGATACTTCGCAAGGGTGGGCCGAAGGCCTACACCAAAGCACTGCGTGCGCTGATTCAGGAATCCCGTGACTGGTGGGATGAACATGTAGAGGAAGAGGAATACCCGGCAACCATCGAAGGGCTGGCGCAGTTCATCCGTGAGGTGCTGGAACCGGTCTGCATTCGCATGGCGCATGAGGCGCGATTCGCCCCAGCAATCAAGGCGCAAACCCTGGGCGAAGGGCTGCAGGCGCACCGATTGGAGAAGCTGAACCGCTACGAAACGCACCTTGACCGCAAGTTTGAGCGGACATTGGCCATGCTTTTGAAGCTGAAAGACCTGCGCGGCGCGTGAAGCCGGATACCTTGAAAACCGGCGCAATGCCAGGCAGGCCAATGGTTACGGGCAGTTTATCAAAAAAACCATGATGCAAACTTGCCAAATGATTTAGGCAAAATCGGAGCGTGAAAAAATGGGCGGCATCGGAAGCGGGCGGCGATACCAAGGCGGGAAGGACACGACGGGCGACATGCGGTCGCTGGATGTTCGGAAGCTACAGCGGGAGGGTTCGCTTAAGCCGGGCCGGGTCTATTGGTTGAAGTGGAGCCGCTACGGCAAGGAAGTGGCATCCATCCAGATTCGGACGGAAGCCGACCGCGTGATCCTGGACTATCGCACCCGGCGTAATGGCGGCGACTGGCAGCCGATGGAATATCCCATCTATCTCGAATGGACGGACTGCAACCTTGGCGGGCGGCGGGCGTGGTTTCTATGCCCTGCGGTGGGTTGCGGGCGTCGCGTAGCAATACTCTACGGCGGTGCGCTCTTCGCTTGCCGGCACTGCCACAAGCTGAATTACGAGTGCCAGCGGGAAACCGACTACGACAGGGCGGCGCGGCGGGCGGACAGGATTCGGGAAAAACTGGGCTGGGAAGCGGGCATCCTGAATCTCCCCGGCGGGAAACCCAAGGGCATGCACTGGCGAACCTTCAGGCAACTAAAGGCGCAGCATGATGCTTTGGTTGGGGTGTCGCTGGATGGGATGGCGAAAAGGCTTGGGCTGATAGATAGGCGATTGCTGGATTTGCAGGATAACTTTTAGTGCTAAGGACACGCTGAACAATTCAGCAATTGATCGATGACGAACGTGTTCAGCCGAAATGTTCCGC
>WBSG01000016.1 GCA_008923285.1 Betaproteobacteria bacterium SCN2 | reverse complement strand
CGCCACGTCAATCACTCCTGTGTCTCCTGCTCCTCGTCGAGCAGGTCAGTGTCTATACGTGGGTCTGAGGTCAAATTTGCGTGCAAACTTTTATGTCAGGTGGGTCAGTTTTAAGTGCAAATCAACAGCAATATCTGATGTGATGGCTTGGGTGCTTGAGGCGGCTCTTGAAGATATTTTCGTATGCGGGAGGGCTACATGCTTGTACGTGATTGCAAAGATGATAGATCTATTAAATAAGCTATCCGGAAAATATTTCCAACATGTTGTTGGCAAAGAAGCGCGCCAAAAATACAGGCTTGTGATGACTCTTCTAGCCCGTGACGAGGTGGACGTCATTGAGGCAAATATTCTGTTTCACCTCGATCGCGGAGTTGATTTCATAATTGCTACGGACAATGGCTCTTGTGACGGAACGACCGAGATTCTTGCAAAATACGAAAAGCAGGGGCATCTTCATTTGATTCACGAACCCAGCCGGGTATTGGATCAGGCTGCCTGGGTGAACAGAATGGGGTGCCTGGCTTTCGAAAAATATCAGGCTGATTTTATCTTTCATTGTGACGCGGATGAGTTTTGGTACCCGAGAAGCGGATCATTAAAATGTGAGTTGCTCGCTAGGCCTAGAGCCGACGTGTTGCATGCAAACGTGGTCAATATACTCATGCGAGACAGAAATGGTGGAGAGGTGTTTCCTGAAGATGCGGTCTATGCGGCCATAAAGCCATATCCCAAAGATCGCAGGCAACCTAGAAATCTCGATAACACCTCATTCCTTTTGTTTAAGTATCCAAGCAAAGTGATTTATAAACTAAAGAAGGGATACCTTCCGGTGGTGACTGGCAATCATAGAATAGAAAGCGATGGAAAATTACCCCTCTTCTCGGAGAGACTTTCACGCGATATCTCGGTGATTCACTTCCCGGTCAGGGGGGTGGGGCAGTTTGCCAGAAAAGCAATTAATGGCGGCGTTGCTCGAGAGAATTATGAAAAAAGTGTTGCCTTTGGGGTTGGGACGCGAGGGTGGCATATCAAAAGATGGCTTGAGCTTTCCCGTTCCGGAAAACTGATGGAAGAGTACAAAAGACTAAATTTGTCAGATAGATTGGCGGAGGACTTGCTTGCAACTGGCGTTATCAGCAAAAAAGACGAACGCCTTTTGGCTTTGATGGATTTTCTTATTACGCATAGGCAGAAGAGCTAAGAGAAAAGCCAACCTTTTCCGGTTAATGGTCATCTATTCTCTCGTAAGGTGTTGGCAGTTTCCCTATGTAGGCCGCCAGTATGCCGAGTGCGCAGGCAAGTCGGCGTCCGGCCTTGTATAGATATTTCCTGAACCATTCCGCGCGGATCAGCAGGAAGGGCAGGATCAGGGTAATGGCCAGGCTTTCGATCAGGTTCCATGCGAATCTTGGCAGCAGCCGCAATGCCGCCCGCACGTAGCCCTTGCGCTGGATTGCAATGCTCGACGAACTGGCGGAGCAGCGGTAGTAGCGTTTCATCCTCCATTTGTAGGAACAACGCTCCTCGGGAACGTTTTCCGTCACCACGGCATCGGCTACATGAATGATCCGCGCCCCGTTGTCGGTAGCGCTGTAGAAGAAAGCCGTGTCGCTGCCGCCGGTCAGCGCCCTCCGCGTGTCGAAACGCAAGCCCCCCTGCGACCGGTGAGCCAGCCGGGTGCGGAACATGACGTTATTGGTCGAGGCGCAGACAAGGCGATCCCCGTCCCGCCTGCGCCCCGGTTTCTTGGCCAGTCCCCATTTCCGGCACAGCGGGGGGTAGTTGTATTTCGTCAGGCCGTGCAGGACGTCGGCCCGCGTTTCTGTCGCCACTTTCAGGTAGGCGCCAAGCCAGTCCGCGTCGGCGACTTCGTCGTCGTCGATGAAGGCGATCCATTCGGCATTGCGCTCCAGGCTGGTTTCGATGGCCCGGTTGCGCGCGAAGGGAATGCCGCGCCGCGGCTCGTGCACATAGGTGACGGGCAGCGGGCAATTCCGCGAGAATTCCTCGACAATGCCGGCAACCCTGGGGACTTGCTCATTGTCGATGACGATGATTTCCGCTTTCCAGCCAGGCGCGACGTGCTGCGTAGCCAGGGATGCCAGGCAGGCCCTGAGCATGATTGGCCGCTGCGCCGTGCACACGGCAATGCAGCAGGTTCTTTCGCGTGCCGGCGTCGGCTCCATCAGGCCTGGCCCCGCGCCCACAGCTGCGTAAGCAGGCCCTTGTGCGACTCGATGTCGGATTTTCCGGCCTGCGCGAAGCCGAGTTCCCTGATTTCATCGGGCGGCGGTTGCGAAATGATTTTCCTGACTTCGTCGAGGCTGTCGTAAACGAAGCCCGCACCGCCGAGATATTCCTTGAGGTCGGGACGGATATTGGCAATGCAGACGCCAACGCCGGATGCCTGGGCCTCGGCCACCGCCATGGGCCAGCCGACGGAATTGAATTCGCGATCCGCGGTATAGACCAGCCACTCATGTCGCTTGTATTCCGCCGGCATGTCCTCGTGCCAGAAGTGGGGCATGATTTCGACAGGCGCTCCCCGGCTGGCGTTGTAGGTTTCGATGCGGTCGCGCTGGTATCCGATTGCATAGTGCCTGAATTTTCTTTCCGGCATTGATCCGGCCAGATCGACAAAATCCTCGACGCGTTTTTTCGGAATGCAGGCGCCTATATTCATCACGCCAGACCCGTTGGCTTCACGGTTGAAGAATTTGCGGTAGTCGATGGCCGGAAAGCAGTCGATCATCTTTTCCGGATGCAGGCCGGCCTTTTCCAGAACGGGACGCGTGTAGGGGAATGACAGCATGCCCAGGCAGTTCGGCTGGTTCAACAGCGGGGCGTAAAGCTGCGGCCAGGTTTTGCCTGGATTGGGCTTGCCCTTGAGGAAGGCCTGCAGCCTGGCACTCAGGGTCGTTTCAGCAGGGCGCGGCCTGTGCAGCACGTCGAAGGAGTGTGTCCTGATCGTGTAGGGCACGCCGGTTTTCAGGGAAAGCTCGTGCAGGAAGGGGGCGGTGTGCAGCCAGTGGCCATGCAGCGCGAGCGGGCGCATTTGCCTGACGATTTCGGCCATCCTGCGAATGTCTTGCGTGTAGGTGTGCGGCTGTGTCGTCGGATAGGCCACATTCGGCTTTTTGCTCTGGATGGAGATGACGTGTATGTCGAATTGCTCCCTCAAGGCCTCGATCTCGACCTTGATGTAGGTTTGCGACAGTTGGGGATAATTCTGCACGACATAGACAATCGAAGCTCTGTCAGCCTGGCCCATGTGTTCTCCGCTGGTTTCTTGTTCGCGTTTTCCGGCATTTTAACCTCACTGGATTGCCGAATGGCGTGTTGCGGGGGCGTGAAGGCCTGCAGCAAGCACGGCCGCCAATTCGCTCAGATGACCCATCTCGATCGGGTCATCCAGAAATCGCGCCTGCGCTGCTTGCCAAGCAGGCGGTCGTCCGGCTTGACGGGGGAGCCGGGCGGCGAGTCGATTGCCGCCAGCGCCGCGACAAAATTGTGTTCCCATTTCCTGGCCGACTGGATGCGCGAAGGGTCGGGATGGGACAGCACCCGGCCGATCGATGGATTGGTGTTGATTTCATATACCTGGGGTTCGCCGGCGACGATGGCATAGTCCGCGCGCCCGTATTCGATGTCGGCGATTTCGAATGCCTGCCTGAGTGTTTCCGCATGCGGGTTGCAGTCGAGCTTTTCCAGTTCGTCGAGGTAGAGCTCTTCGCCGGCCACGCCTTGCTGCCCGCGCTTGGCGAGCCAGCTCGTGTCGTGCACGGCAAGCGTCGTGACCATCTGGTCGCCGACGCGAAAGATGGCGTGCTTGCGAAACAGGCCTTCGCGCACCGGTTCCGCGCAGTACTCGACGATCATCAGGTCGCGCATCGGGTGTCCGGCATCGACGGCGTTCGCGAGTTCGCGTGCCAGCGCTGAGGGGCTGTCGATCAGCCCGCCGAGCGGTCCGCGGTGCGCGGATTCGGTGCGCAGGAATACCGGCCACCTGTCCACCGCGGCAGCCTGGCCCACGCGCCATACCTTGAAACGGTTGAGTCCGCGCTCGTGCAGGCGGCTGAGCAGGTCGAAGCGGTGCGCTGCCCTTGCCGGATCGTTGAGGACGCGCATGCCGTGCGAGCGGAGCGACCGGTACACGCGCGCCGCCAGCTCCAGTTCCCAGAAGCCGAGGCGGTCCATGTCCGTGAAAATCCAGGTTGCCGCGGGCAGGTTGCGCGAGCGGAACAGCCTGTCGTAGGTCCAGAGCCGCACTTCCGGAAGTCCGGGGAAATCCAGCAGTTTTCGGTGGGTGTCGTGCGACCAGGTCGTCACAATGCAGATCAAGACGGGTTCCTTGTTCCTGGGGATGCGCGGCGGCGGGTTGACAGGCGATCGATCAGCGCCATAATGGGGGCTCATAAGGCAACAGGTCAACCCGTAAACCAAGGGAGAAGCAACATCATGCGCGAAATCAGGCTCGACCAGTCGAAACTCTACGGCTTCAGGATTCTCCCGGAAGATGCACTTCGCCAGCAAGGCCGGACCGACGTGGTACAAGCCGCGAAGCTCGGCGCCAAGGTTGGCGAGAAGGGTCGCGGCCCCGTGCATGGCAGCAAGCTGGGCAGCAAGTTGGGTGCCAAGGTCGGCGGCAAGCAAGTCTGATCAGCCATACCGTTACTGAGAACCAGAGGAGAAACAGCATCATGCGTGAAATCAGGCTCGACCAGTCGAAACTCTACGGCTTCAGGATCCTTCCGGAAATTGCCACCTTGCCGGCAGACGCATCTTCGCATGACGGCGCGGTTGCAGCGGCGCAGTGCGATGCGGCGGTCAAGCTGGGGGCCAAGGTCGGCGGCAAGACCACGGCACCAGTAGTCAGACTGGGCGCCAAGGTCGGCGGCAAGGCAGGTATCAAGAACATCGGTGCCAGCCTCGGCGCGAAAGTCGGCTCCAAGATCGGCTTCAAGTCCAAGGCTTGAGCGGTCGGGTTGCGGCGTGCCCCTGACAGACGAACGGGGCGCGCGAGATCGGTCCTGAAAGGCAGCACGCGCTGCCTTTCGTTTTTTGCGCGTGGCTGTCCATGAACCTTGATTACAGTTTTCCTCCCAACGGCGGCAGGGCGCGGGCGATCGACCTGCATGTCCGCCGCTCGCTGGCCGACAGCCTGCAGCACATCGCTGAGCAGAGCAGGGGGATCATCCATTTCGACGAAGCGGCCCTTGCCGGACTGATCGCCGGGCTGAGACAGGGGCGCCGCTATCCGCCGTCGGTGTTCGGCATGTATTTCGAGCTGGCGCTGGCGCTCATGGAGCGACGCGAGCAGGAGGCAGCCGGGCTGTTCGGACAACTGTGCGAACAGCCGCCCATCGCCGAGACGTTCAGGGTGGTGGCGCTCGGCGCGCCTGAAATCGCGCGGCATGGCGAGCGCTACGCCGCGCTCATGGATACCGACCCGACGCTCTCGCTGACGATCTGCCCGCCTGCCGCGGAAGTCGAACAGCGTTTCCGCGAGCGTTTCCAGCGCGGCTATGCCCTGCTGGAAAAGGCGATTCCGGAACTGGCCGACGAATTCAGCTCGCTGGTCAGCGAGGTCTGCATCGTCGTCGGCGACGAGAAGGCGACGATGCAGTTCGATGGCGGCTCGTCCTACATGCTGTGGGGCGGCCTGTTCCTCAATGCCACCTCGCATGACACCGACGTGGCGATGGTCGAAGTGCTCGCGCATGAGAGCGCCCACAGCCTGCTCTTCGGCTACACCACCGAAGAGGTCCTGGTCCGCAACCCCGACGAGGAGCTTTACGATTCGCCGCTGCGCACCGATCCCCGGCCGATGGACGGCATCTACCATGCCACTTACGTCTCGGCGCGCATGCACTGGGCCATGTCGCGGCTGCTCGCGGCAGGCATCCTGGATGAGGCAGCGCGCAGCCAGGCAGCGGCAGCGCGCGAAGCTGACCGCAGAAACTTCATGGCCGGCTGGGAAGTGGTGAACAAGCATGGACAACTCAGCGACACCGGACAGGCCGTCATGCAGGAAGCGGCGTCCTACATGAAGGCCGTGGCCTAGCTGGCGCAATCAGGCCTGGTCTGCCATTCACCGGGAGAAGCACTCGTCGAGTTCCGCCCTGAATCTGTCTTGCAGGACCTGGAACGCCTCAAGTGCATTTGCGCCGGCATCACCGGATTTGAATCGCCCAGCGGCCTGGCAGATGTTGCCGATCGTTTCGTCCGAAAGGGCATCTCTTCGGCAATCGAAGATGAGCGAATCACTGCCCAGCATTTCATACAAGACGAATTTCTTGTGGTCATCCAGGGTTGACCGGAAATCGCCTTCCCGCGTGCCGATGCAGAGCGCAGGCGTGCCCCGGCCAAAGCTGTTGATGCAAAAGTGGTAGATGTCCGAAAGGGCGAACTGCGCCTGCGAGATGAGCCGGCTGTTGCGCACGAAATTCCCGTGTGGTGAGCGCAGGCGCGGTTTCCTGCCCAGCCAGTTGATTGCGACGCCTTTGAAGCCGGTGGCCTTTTCTACCGCCCTGACCAGACGCCGCGCATCCTCCTTGCCGATTGTTCTCCTGAACGAATAAACAAAGAAACTGCCTTTCCGGGCGGCGGGCATTCTCAGCAAGGCGGCACAGTCGAAGCCCTGCAAGATTCCCGGGTTGTGTGAAAGTGCGCTCAGGAATCGATAGGAAGCGGAATCACGCACGATGATCCGCTTGGCGGATGACAGGAAATACAGGAAGGGCTGATTGATTGCAGGATCAGAAAGGTATTCCTGCGCCCCCATGAAGCTCCCGCCGATGGCGTAAACATCGGCATCGTTGCCTATCATGCGCGGCAGGAGAAGGTATCGATTCGCCCAGTTCTGGAAAGCGATTTCTCGATCGGTTACGCCTTCGTAAGCGATTTCCTTGTTGCAATAGTCATTGGCGCCCCATAGCGGGTTGTTCTGGAAATCGCCCCAGTAAACTATGTTTTTGTAGTCCAGATAATCTTCTGGCGTCCGCAATTTGCGAAACCGCAGACTGCCGACCACGCCGTCGCCCTGGGTCATGCAAAGATCGAATGAGCGGCCAAGCCCGCTGAAGTATTGCTGGGCAGCCAGGTCGACCGAGTACATGCCGCTGTTGCGCTTGCTGATGTTGGCGGCGCAAATGATGGCGAAATCTTTTTTCATGTGAAGTAGCCTGCTCCAGGTTCTGGTGCCCGGGGCGATTCATAAAAGTCCTGGATGTGATCCCATGCACTGATTTTAGGTCGTCTTGCCCGAGCCGCTTGCCGGTTTTTTTTCTGCAAACGCGGCATGCGCCAGCCAGCTACCGGAGCAGTGGTTTGCGCCGCGCCATAAACCAGAGCCATCCAGTTGCTTGATTTGAGAAGGCATTCCGGCACAGGTTTATATGCGAAACAGCTTTTTGAGCTTTCGGTATTGTCTCGACAGACGCGAACTGCTCTTGCGCAATGGCGTCTTGCGCAGCCCCTTGAGCGATTCATAGATGGCCTGTCCGCCGGGTAATTGGCCGATACGGCCTGAATGCTGGGCGCGCAAGATTATTTCCGAGAGGAACAGCTGGTCGCCGCGCTTGTGGTTGAAACTCTCGAGCCAGTTGCCCGGAATATTGCGTTCGATGAATATGTCCGGAACCGAGCCGGTGGCGATCAGGAACAACAGTTTGGTCCGGATGCACTTGCCGCAAAGACCGCAGTTCTTTGGCTTGATGCTGTGGTTCACGCAAAACGTCAGCGAATTCAGTGCCGTATCGGAAGTTGCCAATAGCGGCAGCTTCTCGGACCTGCTGACATCGCTCGAGTCGGTCGACAAGCGGCATTCCCCGTCATCGAACAAATGGTTGGTGGCGTCATTGGAGCCATTGGGATGGACGACGAATTGCTGATCCAGCCGGGCGTCGGCAGCCACGATCAGGTTGTCGAAGCGTTCGGAAAAAAGGTGGCCGATTCCGGCGAGCACGAATATGTGGCTGATGTGGCCGTTGTTTATGACATTTGCACGGTATTTCTGGTAAGCATGATAGGCGTCGGTCTTGACTACCAGGCGTTCATTTCCGGCCAGGTCGGCAAACGGCCGGGTCTTTTCCAGCATATCCGCAAACTCGTCTTCCCGGTCCAGTTCGTAATCCATGCCGAAAACCGTAAGCAGGGTTTGCTGCTTCCCCTCCTGATGCCTTTTCAGGATGCTGTAGGTGCTGTCGATGCCGCCGGAATAGAAGCACAAATCGCCATTTCCGGCTTCGCCAGCGCTGGGTTGAGGGGTTCGGACCTCATCGAATAACACATTGATCGCGCTCAGCTTTTCCGGCATCCATGCTTCCCAGATTTCCGACATGCGGCGAGCGTTGGCGATCGTGGCTTGCGAGCCGCTGCCTTCGACGTGGATGTTCATGCCTCGGCGCATTGCGACGGGCATGAAAAGCCAGGCGGCAAAATCGCAGCGGCCATGGTTGAATCTGTCCAGCGAAGCCGACTCGATCTGGATGGTGTCGTCGCTCGTGACGAGCCTCAGTGAGTCAGCCGACCTGAGAATCTTTACGTAAAGAGTATCCATCGCTGTTCCCTTGAATAAGCGCTGCGGACGATTCGGGCGTTGCCGATTCGGGCGAGTCCGGCCGGGCCTGGTCGCCGATAGGGCATGCTGTTGATGCTGGCCTGGAATCAGGCCTGTCGCCCCGCTTTGACCGGCTGCTTCGTGCTGGCCTGCGGCAGCAGACTGTCCCCGTGTTTCGCGAACTGCTCGGCCTCGTACAGCTTGGCGTATTTCAGGAACACGTAATAGGCCATGGTCACCGAGCCGATGAATCCTGCCCAGCCGTTGAGGAAACTGCGCTTGAACAGGTAGCTGCGCAGGAAGAACAGCGGCGGGTAGAACACCATGATCCACGGATTGGCGCGTTTGCCCCTGGCCTGCTTGTCCGCCACCAGGCCGGTGGAGTAGTGGTTGATCTTGTCGACCTTGACGTGGATGCTGGTTTCGCCGAAATGGTAGAAGGGGTGCTGGAGCCTTTTGACCTCGCCCCTGACTTCGGGCGCGGCGTGGATCGGCATGTCGCTGACACGCCCCCTGGTCTTGTCGAACAGGCGCAGGAAGTGGTTCATGCGCACCCCGGGCGAGGACATTTTCCAGAACAGCTGTTCCTGGCGCGGCAGGGTGTAGCCGTCGGCGTCCGGGCCTTTCTGCATCAATGCCTGGATTTCCGCCTGCGACTCGGGCGACAGCACTTCGTCGGCATCCAGCAGCAGCACCCAGCGGTTCGAGGTCTGCTCCAGCGCCATCTGCTTTTGCGGGCCGTAGCCCATGAACTTGTGCTGGCTGAACCTGCAGCCGTATTCGCGCGCGATCCTTTCCGTGCCGTCGGTGCTGAACGAGTCGAGCACCACGATTTCATCCGCCCATTTCACGCTCTCCAGGCAGGCGGCGAGGGTGCGGTCATTGTTGAAAGTGGTGACGAAGGCGGAAAGCTTTTCCATGTCGACTCCTGGGGTTCGTTCAGTCGTGGCGGGTGGCGCCGAGTTTGCGGTAAAGCTCGACGTAGGCTGCGACGATGGCCGCTTCGCTGTAGTTCGCCGACAGCCTGGACAGGCCGGCTTCGACCATGCTCTCGCGTGCGGCTGCGTCGAGCGCGAGCATCTGCAGCATGCTGTCGGCCAGACGCGCCGGGTCGGCCGCCGGCGCGAGCAGGGCATCCTGGCCGGGGGTGATCAACTCCACCGGACCCTCGGCGGCGGTGGAGACGAGGGGCGTCGAATTGGCCCAGGCTTCCAGAATCACATTGCCCAGCGGTTCGTGGCGCGAACTGCAGACGAAGACATCGGTAAGCTGGTACCAGGGCGAGGGCTCGTATTGCCATCCCGCCCAGGTGACCCGGCTGCCGATGCCGAGCTGTGCAGCCTCGTCCTTGAGCGCGGACCGCAAGGGGCCGTCACCGACCATGGCGAGGTGAAGGGGCCGCTCGTGCAGTGCTGCCGGCAGGCGCGAGAAAGCCTGCAGCAGGTCGGAAAAACCCTTGTTCGGATGCAGCCGCCCGAGGCCCAGGAAGACGATGGCGTCCTCGGGGATCAGCCACTTTCTGCGCAGTTCAAGCAGCGTGCCGGGATCATGCCGGGGTGCGGCATCGACGAAGTTGCCGATGTGGAACACGCGTTCGGCGGGCAGGCCTTCGCGGATCAGGTAATCGCAGATGCCGCGCGTGTTGCCGATCCAGGCACCGGCGTGGCGGTAGCCCTTGAGGTCGTAGTAGCCGCCCAGGCGCGCCACATGCACGCTCGGACAGCTTTCCGGCAGGTGCGTGAGGCGGGTGGCGCGGCCCATATAGGTTTGCACGATGGCGGGCGAATGCTTTTTCACCATCTGGCGGATGCGCAGACGCGACCAGACATCGAAGACCCCGGCCAGCGGGGCGTGGTGGCGCGGAATCTGCGGGTCGACTGCGGCATCGATCTCGCCGCCGGGCACGGTGACTACTTCCACGGGCTCGCCCTGTCTGGCCAGGGCATTCACCAGCCGCACGAAAAACCGCTCGGCGCCGCCGAGCTTTCTGCCGCCGATGATGTGCAGGGAGGAAATGCCGCCGCCCACTGTGCTCGGTGTCTGCCTGTCCGATGGCCCGGCTACAGGCGCCACAGGATGTAGCCGGCCTGTTCGATGCCAGCCGGGTCGTGGGCGCTCTTGACGTCGGCGAAGACGCCGCCGGGCTTGAGCAGCGGCGCGATCGAGTCAAACGGCATGTCCAGATAGCTGCGGTGGGCGACGGCGGCGACGATGGCGTCGGCGCCGCGTGGGAGCGCGTCCCATGCGGTCAGTGTGATGCCGTATTCGTGGTGCGCTTCGGCGGCATCGGCGACCGGGTCGTGCACGCATACCTCGCAGCCGTACTCCTGCAGTTCACGCACGATGTCGGCCACCTTGGAGTTGCGCAGGTCCGAGCAGTTTTCCTTGAAGGTCAGCCCCAGCACCGTGACTTGCGCGCCTTTTACTGCGCTGCCGGCCTTGATCAGGTGCTTCACCGTCTGCTGAGCGACGAACTGCGCCATGCCGTCGTTGATGCGGCGGCCGGCGAGGATGACCTGCGGGTGGTAGCCCAGCATCTCGGCCTTGTGCGTGAGGTAGTAGGGGTCGACGCCGATGCAGTGGCCACCCACCAGGCCGGGTCGGAAGGGCAGGAAGTTCCACTTGCTGCCGGCCGCTTCCAGCACTTCCAGGGTGTCGATGCCGATGCGGTCGAAAATGATGGCGAGCTCGTTCATCAGCGCGATGTTGAGGTCGCGCTGGGTATTCTCGATGACCTTGGCCGCCTCGGCGACCTTGATGCTGGTGGCGCGGTGCACGCCGGCGGTGACGATGGCTTCGTACAGTCGGGCGACGCGTTCGAGGGTGTCGGCGTCGTCGCCGGATACCACCTTGACCACGGTTTTCACGGTGTGCACCTTGTCGCCGGGATTGACGCGCTCGGGCGAGTAGCCGACATGGAAATCCTGCCGCCATTTCAGCCCCGATTCGCGTTCCAGCACCGGGATGCAGATTTCCTCGGTGGCGCCGGGGTAGACGGTGGATTCGTAGATGACCGTGGCGCCGCGGCGCATGTGGCGACCGGCGGTGACGGAGGCGCCGACGAGCGGTGCGAAATCGGGCTGGTGCGCGGCATCGACCGGCGTAGGCACGGCGATGATGATGAAGTCGGCGCGCCCGAGCTGCTCGGGGTCGGTCGTCACGCTGAGCCGGGTGGCGGCGCGCATGTCCTCGGTGCTGACCTCGCCGGTCGGGTCGCAGTGGTTTCTGTAGCTGAGGATCTTGGCCTCGGACAAGTCATAACCGATGGTGTCGAAGCGCTTGCCGAATTCGACGGCGAGCGGCAGGCCGACGTAGCCCAGGCCGATGATCGCGATGGTGGTCATTTTTTTGTCTGGATGGCTTTTCAACCCGCTAGTTTAAGCGATGCGGCGGCTCGTTCGTAGACTGCGAGCGTGCGGTCGAGCATGTTTCTGAGGGTATAGGGGTTGTCCGGATTCACGCGGTCGGGCGTTTCCAGCAGTTTCGCTGTCGTGGCGACCAGTTGCCCCATGTTTTCGGGTTCGACCCGGCCGGCCGGATAGAGCGTGCGCAGGATTTCGCTCACGCCGCCGTGATCGTAGGCCACCACTGGCACGCCCATGCACAGGGCTTCGAGCACCGTGCGGCCGAAGGATTCGGGCTTGGTCGAGAGCGAGAACACGATGTCGGAAATGGCATAGATCTCGCGGATGTCATGTCGCGCGCCGGTGAAGCTGATGGCGTCGTCGAGCCCGCGGTCGTGCACGGCCTGGCGGACCTCGGCGGCATAGCCCAGGCGGTTGGGGTCCTCGCCGCCGACGATGAGGCCGTGCACGTCCATGCCTTGTGCGCGCAATTGCGCGACCAGTTCGATGAACTCGTGATGGCCCTTGAGGCGGGTGATGCGGGCGGGCAGGCAGAGGATTTTCCTGCCCGCCAGTTGCGGGTGCTCCGCCTGCCAGGCGCCCAGCCATTCCGTCGTCGGCTTGAAGCCATAGGGAAACTCGGCCGGCTCGACGCCGCGCGGGATCAGTTCGATGCGTTCGCGCTCGATTTTCGGATAGCTGCGCACGATGTAGTCCTGCGCCGCCTCGGACACGGCGATGACCTTCTCGCCCTTGACCATTACCGCACTGTAGGCGTTGACCGAATAAAGGCCATGCACCGTGGTGATGAAGCGCGGCCGGGTCTTCGGGTTCATGCCTTTCCAGGCGAGGTAACAGATCCAGGCCGGCATGCGCGAGCGGGCATGCAGGATGTCGGCCCTGTTCTGGGCCAGGAAGCGCTGCAAGACGGGAATCAGGCGCAGGGTCCACGGATTTTTTTTGCCGATGTCCCAGCTGACATGTTCGCTGCCTTCGCTCAGCAGTTGGTCGACCAGTCGCCCGCCGGCAGAGATGACGATGGAGCGGTGGCCGTGTTCGACCAGGTGCCTGCCGACTTCCAGGGTGCCGCGCTCGACGCCGCCCGACTGCAAGGCGGGGAGGACCTGTACCACGGTAAGTTTGCGCGCTGTCATGTTCGGTCCAGGCTTTGCAGCAACAGCCGGGCGCAGCGCTCGGCCTCATTGAGGGGTTGGTCGTTGGGTGCCAGCCTTCCGCTGCGTTCCCATTCGGAGAAGCCGGTCAGGCGTTTCTGCCGGAGCAGCTTTTCCAGTCCGCGCGCCACGCGCCCGGGCCTGGCGTAGGGCAGTTCGAAGCAGCCTACGGCAGCGCCCGAGCCCAGCGCCTCGTAAACCATCGAGGCGCTGTCGGGGGTGACCCAGACCTGGGCGGCTTGCGCCAGCTGCTCTGGCAGCCAGCCGGCGGGAACATTCTCGTGCGCAACGGCTGTCACGTTGGCCAGGCCGAGCCTGGCGAGATTGTCGAGGAACCCCGCAGGGGTGCGGCGCGAATTGGCCAATTGCCATTGCGTTTCCGGATGGTGCAGGGCAATAAGATGGATCTGCTTGAGCAGCACGGTTTCGCTCCAGCCGTATTCGGCCGAAGGGCCGCCGATCAGCATCAGACCGCCGTGCTTGTCACGGGCCATGCCGGGCTGGATGAGGTTGATCGGGCCCTGCGTGGTCAGGACAGACGGACCGGCCTGCAAGCCGTCGTGCTCGGGGGCGATCACCCAGTCGAACCAGGACAGCGGCAGCGTGGGCTTCATCAGCACGGCGATCTTGCCGCCGCAGGCGCGCCTTGCCGCCAGCATCGGCCAGTGGGTGGCGTGGCCGGCGCCGATGATGAGGTCGGGGCGGGGCAGATCCCGTCCGCGCGGAAAGCGGCCCAGCAGCCAGTCGATCAGGCTGGGCCAGCCGCGGCTGAGGTGCAGGGTTTCCAGCTGGCAGGGGGTCTCCCGGCAGAGCGCCAGGGCCAGCCCCAGCGACTGGTTTTCATGTCCCCGCTTGCCGTCGGTGAAGCGCCAGATGGTCAGCATGCCGCTGCACTCCGCCAGCCGGGCCGCGCGAGTGCAGCCTGCCAGGAATAGGGCGCAGGATCGAGATGTGGCGGAGCGTCCAGCATCAGTTCCACCAGCAGCCTGCTGCTGGCGGGCGCCATGGTCACGCCATAGCGGAAATGGCCGGTGCTCACCCAGAGGTTGTCATGGTCCGGATGGCGGTCGATGACCGGTATGTTGTCGGGGCTGCCAGGGCGCAGTCCCGCCCAGGACAGGATGGGGCGATGGCCGGACAGCTCGGGGAGCAGGGCGCAGGCCGCGCGGTGCAGCGCCGCCAGCGCATCGGGCGCGGTGTCCGCGTCAAAGCCCGCGTCCTCCACGGTGCTGCCGGCGAGCAGGTGGCCGTCGCGGCGCGGCACCAGGTAAAAGCCGTCCCGATAGAGGATGTGCCGCAAGTTGTGGCTGCCGGGTGCGTACAGCAGCATTTGCCCGCGCATCGGGCGAATATTGGGTACCGGCGACAACTGGCCGAGCATCTGTCCGGCCCAGGCGCCGCCTGTCCAGATGAAGACATCGGCGGCATGTTCGACTTGCCCTGCCAGGGCGGAAACGACGGTTCTTCCCGACTGCCTGAGGCCGCTGATTTCGCATTCCGGCAGGATCGTGCCGCCAAGCGCGGTCACGGCGCCGGCGAGGGCGGCGGTGAGCCGGGGATTGCGCAACTGGGCCACCTGCGGCAGCCAGATGCCGCCATCGGGCCTGCCTTCGGCCGCAAGGCCGTGCTGCCGGCACCAGGCCAGCGCCTGGGGCTCAATGTCTCCGCCGCGCACTTCCATGCCGCAGGGCCAGTATTCGGGGTCGCGCCCTGACAGGCGCGCGGCTTCTGCGGCCCAGTCGGGCCAGGCCCGCATGCCTTCGAAGGCCAGCCGGTTCACGGCATCGGTATAATTCCACGGCAGCAGGGGACAGAGTATGCCGGCGCCTGCCCACGAAGACTGGCCGCGCCGCCGCAGATCGGCCAGGGTTACCGATTGGCCTTGCCGCAAAAGCGCATGCGCGGCGCTCAAGCCTGCGATTCCACCGCCGATAATAAAAAAGTTCCGCTTCAAGCTGGGCCCCAGTAAATTCCGCTGATTCTAGCAAAGCGGCCGTTTATCCGGCCTGGCTGGCTTGTGGACAAAATTGGCCGTTAAAGTGCAAACAAGGAAAATCAAGATGGTGCGCAAAACCATGCAGTCTGTGAAAGGCCACAAGGGCTTTACCCTGATCGAGCTGATGGTGGTGATTGCCGTGATCGGCATCCTCGCGGCCATCGCCTGGCCCAACTATCAGGATTACCTGCTCAAGTCGAGGCGGGCGCAGGCTCAGTCCGACATGCTGAAAATCCAGCTGGGCCTGGAAAAATGGCGCGCCAACAACAGCACCTACACCGCGACGCTTGCCAATGTCGGCTTTGTCGATGGCAATCCCTACTACGACTACGCCGTCACCGGGGCGGCGGCAGGCGATCCGCCTACCGGCAGCATCTATGTCATCCGGGCGACGGCGCAGGGCGCGCAGGCTGAAGATTCCGGCTGTACGTCCCTGACCCTCAACCAGAGCAATGCCAGGGGACCGGCGGGTTGCTGGAAGAGTTGATCATGCACAGGAAGAGATCACGGCAGGAGGGCTTTACGCTGATCGAACTGATGGTCACCATCGTCGTGTTCGGCATCCTGCTGATGATTGCGGTGCCCTCATTCACCTCGATGATGGACACGGTGCGCGTGAAGCGCGCAGGGGATGCCGTCAATGCCTTCATGGTCAATGCCAAGAGCGAAGCCATCAAGCGCAATGCGACCGTGCGCGCCATCGTCCAGGTGGCGGACAGCGGCGCGACCTGGTGTGTGGGCATGACGACGGCCGCCAGCTGCGATTGCCTGACGGCCGGTTCCTGCCAGATCGACGGCGCGGACCGGATCATCTCCAATTCCGCCTACAAGAGTGTTTCGCTGGACGGCCCGGATGATGCGCATGCCTTCGTCTTCAGCGCGCTGCGCGGTACCGTCACCGGCAACGAAACCGTCGAGCTGGTATCCGAGAATGACGTCAAGCTCAATGTGGTCGTCGCGCCGACGGGCCGGGCCAGGCTGTGTTCGCCGGATGGCAGCGCCGGGGGGTATGCGACATGTCCATGAAGCACCAAGCACGCCAGCGAGGCTTCGGCCTGGTCGAACTGATGATCGGTATGGTCATCAGCATGATCATTCTGGCCGCGGCTTCGGAGGTCCTGCTGTCCTCGCTCACCAGCAACCGCGACAGCATCAGGATGGCGCGCCTCGACCAGGAACTGCGCCAGGTCATGACCATGATTTCGCGCGATGCGCGCCGCGCCACCATCTGGGATCCTGCAATCGATGTGGCCAGGCTCAGCATGAGCGTACCCATCGTCCTGTCGGGCACGTCGGGCACCGTCACGGTGACGAGCAGCGGCGACCTCGGCGAGGTCGGCGCCAAGGCGGCGGGCGCGACCCTCATCTACGTGAGCGGCGGCACGGTGTACCGGGCCACCATCAACAGCTATGACAGCGGGACCGACACCTTCAGTGTCACCGTCACCGGCACGGCCTGGCCTGCCACCGAAGCGCCGGCCGGGACCTGGAGCATCCTGCGCCCGGCCATGGCAATCACCACCGACGCGGTTGCCGGCACACCCGGGAACTGCCTGATGTTCGCATACGACACCAATGCCGACGGCACCTACGGCACGGGCGAGTTTTTCGGCTACCGCTACGATGCCACCGACGATGCCGTGGAAATTCGCACTTCCGGCGCGTTCAGCAATTCGTGTGCGTCAGGCGGCACCTGGCAAAACCTGACCGACGACCTCTCGGTGGAAATCACGGCCTTCACGGTCACCGAGAACTCTCCTGCGGCGGTTGTCGCCTCGGGTCTGAACGTTGCGGTGCGCGAATTCACCATCAGCATATCCGGCCGGTTGATCGCGGACCCGACGGTGCAGCGCACCCTGCAGGAAACCGTCCGCATTCGCAACGAGCAAATGAGCTAGAACAGGCGGCCATTCCATGAAACCGAATTCCCTGCCCGGCAAGCAAAAAGGCATCTCGCTCGTCGTTACCCTGATGATCACGGTGCTGCTCAGCCTGCTCGCATTGTACGGGGCGGGTGTGCTGGTGCTTGATACCCGTTCCGCCGCCAACGATTACCGCTATCGCGAGGCGATGGCGGCGGCCGAGTCGGGCGTGGACCAGGGTTTCAGCCTGTTGAATGCCAACCGCACCAATATCGCCGCAGTCGGCGCGGCGGCCTGGGCGACCTGCACGGCGACCACTCCTGCTTGTCTGGCTGTCCGCGCGGACCAGTCGCCGCAGAAACCCGGCGACCGCACGACCTGGCAGTTCATGCAGGTGAGTCCCGCGCTGACCACCCAGCCGACCTCGGGCGGCTTCACGCTCTTCTTGCTGACGCCGAGCAGCGGCGATGCCAGCGGGCTCATCTTCAACATCGTCGCCATCGGCGGTTCGGAAGACGGCAGCAGCAGCGTTACCGTCAAGCAGGGCGTGTATTTCTATCCGCTGGTGCTGGGCAACGTGGAAACGCCGCTTGCGGCCGCCAGCAACATCCCGCTTTCCGGCAATTACAGCATCATCACGAACTCCAACGGCGGCGGTTCGGGCATTCCGGTGTCGGCGTGGTCCGATAGCGCCATTACCCCGGGTGGCAGTTTCTCAAGCTGTCACAAGGGCGAGTTCACGGGCGGGGCCTGCCCTTCGACCGATGCGCTCAGCAAGAGCGGCCTGACCGGACCGGACATGGTGGGTAACGACCCGAACTTCCCGCCCGACTTGTTCCAGTTCCTCTTCGGCGTGGCGGAATCGGACTACCAGCAGATCAAGGATCAGGCCACGGTCGTGGCAAATTGCAATGCCATCAATAGTAGTTCGAGTGGCCTTTACTGGGTTACCGGCGATTGCAATACAACATCGGTCATGGGCAGCACAAGCGCTCCCGTTCTTCTTGTGGTGGAAGGCGATACCACCATGAATGCAGGCGATCGGTTGTATGGATTACTGTATATTTTCGACCCCGACGGCGGCACGCCCAAGCTCAAGGCCAACGGCAATGCACACCTGCACGGCGCGATCATCGCGCATGATGGCGTGGACCTGCAGTTGAACGGCGGTTATGTGCTCGAATACGACGAGGATGTCCTGAAAAATCTCAAGAACAGCCCGTCTGCCCGGGCGCTGGCCCGGATCCCCGGTTCCTGGTCGGATGTGCAGTGAAGGAGCAGCCATGACCCGTACGATCAACATCAGCAGGCAGCGCGGTTTCAGCATGGTCGAGGCGCTGTTTTCTGCCCTGATACTGGGCATCGCGCTGCTTGCGCTGGCGGGCTTCCAGGCGGTTGCCCTGCAGGACGGCAGCCTGATCAAGGCGAGGTCGGTTGCCGCCAACCTGGCGCAGGAAAAGCTCGACGACCTCAGGAGCTTCACCTACCTGACGGATGGCGACTCTTCGGATGACGGGAGTACGGCGTCCGCCTCCAACCTGTGCGGGCTCGGCAATTTCTGCTTTTCCGAAATCGCCGGCAATGCCGGAGGGCAGGAAGAAAGCGACGGCGACCTGATCCTGCCCGCGGGCTCGGTTGCCGGCTATATCGACAACTACACCCTCTCCTGGGATGTGGCCTGCTATGCCGAATCCGCTGCGGCCCAGCTCGGCATCGTCAACTGTGCCGACCCGGACGGGAATCCTGCCACCGACGACATTCCCAGTGCCAAGCTGGTGACCGTGACGCTCTCCTGGACCGACAGCAAGGGCACGGCCCAGTCCGTGTTCCTGCAGGGCATCATCTACGCCATGGACCCCTCTCGCGTGGCGCGCGCGGCTATCAGCCCGGTTTCCACGCAAGGCCCCAGGGTCAGCTATACGCCCATCGGCGTGCCCGATGCCGTGCCGGTGCCGATCAGCACCGGCGACGGCAAGTTCAAGGAATCCAGCAAGCCGCTGCCGGACGTGAGTTCCAAGGGCTACAGTCTGCGCACCGAATTCGACGCGGTGAGCTACACCACCGCGGGCGGCACGACCAAGAAGGATTCGCAGATCGAATTCGCCACCGTCAACTGCGTGTGCGAGTTCGCCGGCAGCGGCCAGGGCTACCCCGCCTCCTACTTCTACTGGACCGGCGGCAATCTCGACATCAAGGTGCCCCAGTCGACGGTGACCAAGATGACCGGGACGGCGCCCAGCATCAGCGGCGACAAGCAGGACCCCTTGTGCACCGCATGCTGCCGCGACCATCACGACAGCGAAGCACCCGGCACCGCCAACCCGTCCACCGCACTGTACGATCCGGATCGACCGGCAGCGGACTATGCCGGCAACAACCACAAGCATTATTACTACGCGAACGCCGCCAATCCTGCCAACGGCCTGATCGAAGTGCTCGAGTCCACCGGTGCAAAATACCTGGAGGCGTGCCGTTTCGCGCGCGTGGATGGCGTTTATCGCCTGTTGCAGGACTGGCGCGCGCTGGACATGGTGGTCATGCCTAAACTCGACTACCTGGAAAATGAGAGCAAACTGGCGGCATACCAGACCTATCTGCTGGATTATCTGCGTTATCAGTCCAAGGTCGATTGCACGGCATCCGGCGCCACCGGCTGTTCCGACATAGAGCAGTCCGCGGTGCCCGTGAAGTCGGATTTGCCCAGCCGCAACCTCACCAACCAGAACACCAATGCCAAGCCGCAGCTGCTCGCTCGTGCGCTGTATTCGGACCGGGTCTACTCGGAAGGGGCGCCGCGCACGCTGGATGCGGCGTATTACACCTATTTGGCCAACAAGATCGCGGCAGGAACCTGGCTCGACATCCTGCCGTTCAACGAGGTCAACGTGACGCTGCTGGCCAGTTGGCATTCGGATGATGCCACTTCGGTCAGCGTCAGGAATGACAAGATACTCAGCATTTCGGCCACGGCCAGCGATTACTATGGCGTGTATTACCGCGGAGAGGCATTGGTGAATTCCGGCGGGGATGGCATTGCCAACATCTGGGCGCATTTGCTGCCTGGCAACAGCGGCCTGACGGGTGGCGCGACGCGGGCTACTTACCTCAACATGGTGGACTACGACGCCTCCACCCTGCTGCCCACGGCGAATCCGGTGGGCTACGATGCGACCACCGCGCCCAATGGCTATGCCAGCGAACTGGGCACGGATCGCCACGATCATGCATCGAGCCTGCGCAAATCCAACTCGATACAGGTTTCCCGCTCAGGCGCATCTCCGCCCCAGGCCAGCGGCAGCGTCAGGGTGGGCAACTCCAGCGCCGACCTGTCGTCCGTGACCGTCGCCCAGACGCCCGGATCCACGGCCTGTACCGTGAGCTATACGGCGGGCGACAACAGCGGGTCGTTCGGCTGTTCAGTGAGCTATACCGGAAATGTGCAAATTTCCGGCAGCGGCTTCTTCTTCAACAATGCGCCGGATGCGGACGGCAACGGCAGCTTCGACGCCGGCATAGACGGGGGGGCTTATACCGACATCAACAGCTGCCCGTCCGGGAATTGCGGCAATTTCTGGGTGTTCGGGCCCACCGCCTATGTTTCCGGCAAGTGCCACGGCAACCAGTGCGCGAACAGCACCTTCGCATCCACCATCGACGAGTCGACGTATGTCGCCTGCACGCTCGATCTTGACGGCGTCACGGTCAAGTGCCCGGTCACCCTCGACGAGGTTTCGCATACCTGGTCCGGCAAGATCAGGATCACGGGCAATGGCAGCATCTATGTCAAGGCGGACGCCACTTCCTGCGATGCCACCGCCGGCACCGGCGCCAAACTGACGGCAGCGTCGATCCTGGCCGGCCCCGCCGACAAGCAGGCCGCATTCAACATGTGCGCGAGCGATTTGCCGAGCCAGCCTGCCGCTCCCAGCGCGCCGACCATTCTCGGGGTGAACACCTCGGGCTCAACGACGACCGTATCGTGGAGCAATGTCTCAGGCGAGACGGGCTACAAGGTTTACAAGTGCACCCAGTCCGGGAATGCTTCATGCGCGCCCACCGATGAAATCGGCGGCACCCTTGCAGACCTGACCTCGCTGGGCGTCACCCGGCCAGGCAATGGTGAGACGTTCTGCTTCAACGTCAAGGCCTATGTGACGGCGGGGGGGGTCAGCAGCTATGGTGCCGCAAGCCAGACGATGTGCGTCTACCGCAGCGGCGGCAGCTATACCTACACCGGGCCATTCTAGAGGACGGGACAGAGCCCGCGATGCCTTGCCCCTTCTCTGGATGGGGCGCTACAAGCCTTTCGGCAGGGGGAAACTGACCGTCTCTTGAAGTCCGTCGAGCGGGGCCACTTCGGTGGCCCCGAGTTGTTTCAGGCGCTCGATGACGCGCTGGACCAGGATTTCGGGTGCAGAGGCGCCCGCACTGATGCCGATACGGGATTTCCCGGCGAGCCACTTTGCTTCGATGCCGGTTTCGTCGTCCACCAGGTAGGCGGGTACACCGAGATTCTCGGCGACTTCGCGCAGGCGGTTGGAGTTGGAGCTGTTGGGCGAGCCGACCACGATGACCGCATCGCATTCGCCGGCGAGTTTTTTCACCGCGTCCTGGCGGTTTTGCGTGGCGTAGCAGATGTCGTCCTTCTTGGGGCCGACGATGCGGGGGAACTTGGCGCGCAATGCCTCCACCACCCGTGCGGCATCGTCCACCGACAGCGTGGTCTGGGTGACGTAGGCGAGCTTGCCGGGATCGGCGACTTCAAGCTTCGCCACATCATCCGGCGTTTCCACCAGGTACATGCCGGCGTCGGACTGGCCCATGGTGCCCTCGACCTCGGGGTGGCCCTTGTGGCCGATCATGATGATTTCCAGGCCTTTCTCGCGCATGCGCGCGACTTCCACGTGCACCTTGGTGACCAGGGGGCAGGTGGCGTCGAACACGTTGAGGCCACGCTGTTCGGCTTCGTGCCGCACGGCCTGCGAGACGCCGTGCGCGCTGAAAATGACCGTGGCGCCGGCAGGCACTTCATCCAGCTCTTCGACAAACACCGCACCCTTCTGCTTGAGGTCGTTGACCACGTAGGCGTTGTGCACGACTTCGTGGCGCACGTAGATGGGGGCGCCGTATTTTTCCAGGGCGCGCTCGACAATGGCGATGGCGCGGTCGACGCCTGCGCAGAAGCCGCGCGGGTTGGCGAGGAAAATGGTCTGTGGTTTGTTCATGCCGAATCTTTCTGCTGTATGGATGAGACTTCAACCTCGAATTCGATTGGACAGTCAGCCAGGGGATGGTTGAAGTCGACCTTGACGCCTTCCGGGGCGACGTCGAGGATGCTGCCGGCCAGGGTCTGGCCGTTGGGCAGTTCAAATTCGACCAGGGTGCCGGGTTCGAGTTGCATGCCGGGCGGAATGTCCTCGGTCCTGAGGGTCTGCACCATTTCCTCGCTGCTGGTGCCAAATGCCTGCCATGGCTCCAGTAAAAACACATGGCGCTCGCCCGGCTTCAGGCCGATCAGCCATTGTTCCAGCGCCTGCGCCAGAGTGCCGTCGCCGAGAGTGAGGGTGTCTGGCTCGGACTCTTCGAAATTGGACACGATTTCCTGGCCGTCCCGAAGGCGAATGGCGTAGCGAAGCTGTACGGTATCGCCATAGGCGACGGCTTGCGCGCTCATGCGGGTTTGCGCCTCAGGCTGTCCCAGATCAGCAGCGCCGCACCCACGGTGATGGCGGAATCCGCCACGTTGAAAGCGGGGAAAGCGTAGCTCTGGTAGTGGAAGTAGAGGAAATCCACGACGAAGCCGTGCCATACGCGATCGAAGACGTTGCCGAGTGCGCCGCCCAGGATCAGGGCAAGCGCGACGGCCATGAGCGCCTCGTCATGGTGCTTGCGCAGCAGGTGCAGGATGAAGGCGCTTGCCGCGACGCCGATGCCGAGGAAGAACCAGCGTTGCCAGCCGCCGGCGTCAGCCAGAAAACTGAAGGCGGCGCCGGTATTGTGCACGTGCACGATGCTGAAGAAGGGCAGCACCGGGATCATGGCGTGGTATTCCAGGCCAAGAAAGATCGCCCACTTGGTGATCTGGTCGACGGCGAAGACCAGAGCCGCTATCCACAACCACTTATGCATGAGATCTGGCCTCGCCTTTGCCGAAGAGGTTGCTGGCGCAGCGGCCGCACAGTTGCGGATGCGCCGCATCCGCGCCGACATCCTCGCGGTAGTGCCAGCAGCGCTCGCACTTGGCGTGGCCGGAGGCGATGACCAGGATGCGGTTTTCCTCGGCTGCTACCAGTTCCACCTTCGATGTGATCAGCACGAAACGCAGGTCGTCGCCCAGCGAAGACAGCAGGGCGTGGCTGTCGGGCTGCACATGCAGAATGACTTCGGCTTGCAGGGAGGAGCCGATCTGGCTGGCGCTGCGCGCGTTCTCCAGTTCCTTGAGCACTTGCGCGCGGTAGTCGCGGATCTGCTGCCAGCGGTCGAGCAAGGCGGCCTCGTCGGACTGCTCGGGCAGGGCATGCCAGGTGTGTAAGAACACGCTGTCTTCAGCATTTCTGCCCAGCACCGCATGCACTTCTTCGCCGGTGAAGGAAAGAATCGGCGCCATCAGGCGGGTGAGCGCCTGGGTGATGTGATAGAGCGCGTTCTGCGCCGCGCGGCGGGCAGGGGAATCCTTGGCCGTGGTGTAGAGGCGGTCCTTGAGGATGTCGAGGTAGAAGCCGCCGAGGTCCTCGGAGCAGAAGCTTTGCAGCTTTTGCGCGACCAGGTGGAACTCATAGGCAGCGTAGTGCGCAGTGAGTTCCTGCTGCAGCTTGCGTGTCAGCGCCAGCGCATAGCGGTCGATTTCCAGCCACTCGCTGACTGGCATCGATTGGGTCTTGGCGTCGAAGTCGTCGGTGTTGGCGAGCAGGAAGCGCAGCGTGTTCCTCAGGCGCCGGTAGCTTTCCACCACGCGCTTGAGGATCTCGTCGGAGATGGAGAGCTCGCCGGAATAGTCGGTGGTCGCCACCCACAGGCGCAGGATGTCGGCGCCGTACTGGTCCATGACCTTTTGCGGCGCCACCACGTTGCCCTTGGACTTGCTCATCTTGCGGCCCTGGCCGTCAACGACAAACCCATGCGTCAGCAGGGCCTTGTAGGGCGCGCGGCCGTCGCTCGCGCAGCCGGTGAGGAGCGAACTCTGGAACCAGCCGCGGTGCTGGTCCGACCCTTCCAGATACAGATCGGCGGGGTGTGCCAGTTCCGGGCGCTGCTTCAGCACGCAGGCATGGGTGCTGCCGGAATCGAACCAGACGTCCAGGGTATGCGAGGATTTTTCATACTGCGCGGCGTCATTGCCGATGAGTTCGGCCGCGTCCAGACTGAACCAGGCTTCGATGCCGGCCTGTTCCACGCGCTTGGCGATTTCCTCGATCAGTTCCGGCGTGCGCGGATGCAGTTCGCCGCTTTGCTTGTGGGTGAAGAGCGGGATCGGCACGCCCCAGTTGCGCTGGCGCGAAATGCACCAGTCCGGGCGGTTCTTCATCATGGCCTCCAGCCGCGCGCGGCCCCAGGCCGGGAAGAACTCGGTGGCGTCGACGGCTTTGGTGGCGATTTCACGCAAGCTGCCTGCTTTGCCCTTCACTTCCATGCCGATGAACCACTGGCGCGTGGCGCGGAAAATGATCGGCGTCTTGTGCCGCCAGCAATGGGGGTAGCTGTGCTGCAGCTTGGCCTGCGCGAGCAGGGCGCCGTTGTTGCTGAGGATTTCCAGCACGGTCTTGTTGCCGTCCCAGATGCTTTGCCCGCCCAGAAGCGGCGTGTCGGCGTAGAACTTGCCGTCGTCGCCCACGGGATTGTCGACCTTGAGGCCGTACTTGAGGCCGGCGAGATAGTCGTCGTGGCCGTGGCCGGGGGCGATGTGCACCTGGCCGACGCCGGCGTCCAGCGTCACGAAATCGGCGAGGATCACCGGCACCTGGCGATCATAGAAGGGGTGCTGCAGTTGCAGGCCTTCCAGCACCTTGCCGGGGAAGTCGGTCAGCACGTTGCTTACCAGCTTGTAGCGTTCGAGCGCGGAGAGTGCGAGTTCGCGCGCCAGGATCAGTACGCCCTTGTCGGTGTCGTGCAGTTCGTAGGCGAACTCGGGATGCAGGGCCACGGCCTGGTTGGCGGGCAGGGTCCACGGCGTGGTGGTCCAGATAGCCGCGTACACCGGCTTGTCGGGCAGGGCGACGTGCAGGCGCCTGGCCAGTTCTTCCCTGGCCACCACCTGGAAGGCGACGTCGATGGCGGGCGAGGTCTTGTCCTCGTACTCGACTTCGGCCTCGGCCAGCGCCGAGCCGCAATCCACGCACCAGTGCACCGGCTTGGCGCCCTGGTAGAGGTAGCCGGCTTTCTGGATGTCGCCCAGCACGCGGATGATGTCGGCCTCGAACCGGAAATCCATGGTGCGGTAGGGATTTTCCCAGTCGCCCAGGACGCCCAGGCGGATGAAGTCGGTCTTCTGGCGCTCGATCTGGCTGGCGGCGTATTCGCGGCACAGTTCGCGGAACCTGGCCGGCGGCAGGTTCTTGCCGTGAGTCTTTTCCACCATCAGTTCGATGGGCAGGCCGTGGCAGTCCCAGCCCGGCACGTAAGGCGCGTCGAAGCCGGCCAGGGTCTTGGACTTGACGATGATGTCCTTGAGGATCTTGTTCACCGCGTGGCCGATATGGATGTCGCCGTTGGCGTAGGGGGGGCCGTCATGCAGGATGAACTTGGGGCGGCCGGCGGCCTTGTCGCGGATCTGGCGGTAGCGGTTTTTCTCCTGCCATAGCTTGACCCAGCCCGGCTCGCGCTTGGCGAGGTCGCCGCGCATGGGAAAGGGCGTGTCGGGCAGATTGAGCGTGTCTTTGTAGTCGGCCATGTTTATCTTGAGGCAAAAAAGGCGCGCGCGTTATCCACGTCGCGGTTGATCTGGGCGATGAGCGCGTCGAGGTCGGGATATTTTTCCTCGTCACGCAGCTTTCTGAGGAAATCCACGCGCAGGCGGCGGCCGTAGAGGTCGTCGCGGAAATCGAAAATGAACACTTCCAGCGTGGGCTTGCCGTTCTCGTGAACGGTCGGACGGGTGCCGAGGCTGGCCACGCCCTGCAGCGGGGCGCCGTTCAGGCCATAAACCTCGACCGCGAAGATACCGGACAACGGCGGGCGGTTGTGTTGCAGTTGGATGTTGGCGGTGGGGAAGCCGATTTGCCGGCCGAGCTTGTTGCCATGCATGACATGGCCGGAAATGCTATAGGGCCGGCCCAGCAACTCGGTGGCATGCTGCATGTCGCCGGCGGCGAGCGCCTCGCGCACGGCCGTGCTGGAGGCGCGCTTGCCCTCCACGCTGACAGTGGGCAGGGATTCGACTTCGAAACCGAGCCTGTCGCCGGCTTCCTTCAACAGGGCGAAGTCCCCCGCACGCTGCGCTCCGAAACGGAAATCGTCGCCCACCAGCAGCCAGCGCGTGCCCAGCGAATTGATCAATACCTGCTGGATGAAATCGTCAGGGGAGAGCGAAGCAAAGCGCTGGTTGAAGCGGCATACATGCAGGCGGTCGATGCCGGCGCCGCGGATCAGTTCGCTTTTCTCGCGCAGACTGGAAAGCCGGGCCGGCGCCTGTGCCGGGGCGAAGAATTCGCGCGGATGCGGCTCGAAGGTCAGCACGCAGCTTGGCAGGCCGCGCTTGGCGGCCTCTTCCTTGAGGCGCGCGAGCATGGCCTGATGCCCCCGGTGCAGGCCATCGAAATTGCCGATGGTGACCGCATGCGGAGCGCTGGCGGGGCTGTTGCCGGCTTGCAGGCCGTGGGTGATGCGCATGGGCGAGTGGACCAAAAAGCTGGATTTTACCGGCTATGCAGCTTTACGGTAAAACTGTGCGGGCCGAATGCCCATGACCAGCAGCGCGATGAAATAGACCCCTGCCCCCAGCACAACCATCCAGCCCAGCTTGATGACGCGCGGCAGGAAACCCGATTCGAGCCAGGCGGCGTCCGGGCCGTGCGCCCAGTACAGCGTGCCGCACATCAGCAGCACGGCGGTGACGACCTTGAGCATGAACATGGGCCAGCCCGATTGCGGCGTGTAGATGCGGTGCTTGCGCAGCAGAGCGTAGAGGATGCCTGCGTTCATGCAGGCGCCGAGGCCGATGGCGAGCGCAAGCCCGGCGTGCTTGAAGGGGATGATGAAGGCGAGGTTCATCAACTGGGTGGCGATCAGGGTGAAGATGGCGACTTTTACCGGCGTGCGGATGTTCTGACGCGCATAGAAGCCCGGCGCCAGCACCTTCACCATGATGAGACCCAGAAGGCCGAGCGAGTAGGCCATCAGCGCCTGGCGCGTCATCCACAGGTCGTGCACGCCGAACTCGCCATAGAGAAACAGGGTGGCGATCAGCGGCACCGATAGCACCGCCAGCGCCGCGGCGGCAGGCAGCGCCAGCAACAGGGTGAGCCGCAGGCCCCAGTCCAGCAGTTTGGAGAACTCTTCGGTGGATTCGTCGCTGTAATGCTTGGCGAGCGAGGGCAACAGCACGGTGCCGAGCGCCACGCCCATCATGCCGGTGGGGAACTCCATCAGGCGGTCGGCGTAGTACAGCCAGGACACGCTGCCGGTGTCGAGGAAGGAAGCGAAGATGGTGTTGATGAGCAGGCTGATCTGCGCAACCGAAACCCCAATGGTGGCCGGTCCCATCAGAATCAGAATGCGGCGCACGCCGGGATCGGAAAGGTCCAGGGCGAATTTGGGCAGCATGCCCAGCCGATGCAGCGCGCCGAACTGCAGGGAAAGCTGCAGCACGCCGCCCAGCAGCACGCCCCAGGCCAGCGCCATCACCGGCGGGTCGAACCAGGGCGCGGCCACGGTGGCGGCCAGGATCAGCGATACGTTGAGCAGTACCGGGGTAAAGGCAGGAATGGAAAACCGGCTCCAGGTATTGAGTACGCCCGCGGCCAGGGCCACCAGCGACATGAAGGCGATGTAGGGAAAGGTGATGCGGGTGAGCAGCACGGTGAGCTCGAATTTGGCTGGCTCGCTGGCAAAGCCCGGGGCGCTGACGTAGACCAGCAGCGGTGCGGCCAGCACCCCCAGGGCGGCAACAAGGGCGAGCGCAAGGCTCAGCAGCGTGGCAGTCTTGCTGACCAGCAGGTGGGCGGCTTCGTCGCCGTGCCTGTTCTTGTATTCGGCCAGGATGGGCACGAAAGCCTGGGAAAAGGCGCCCTCGGCAAACAGTCGCCTGAGCAGGTTGGGCAGCTTGAAGGCGACGAAAAAGGCGTCGGTCATCATGCCGGCGCCGAAGGCGCGGGCGATCAGCAGGTCGCGGACGAAGCCGGTGATGCGGGAAAGCAGGGTAAAGCTGCTGATGGTCGCAAGCGCTTTGAGCAGATTCATGCAGTGTGCGGGCGGGGTTTTTTCGGTTTTATGTCGGGCTTGCCGCGAATTCTATTTTTCCCTTATAATCTCACGCTTTATTGCATTCTGCTATCCGATTTATCTGGGCTTTCCCTTGCGGAAAGCCTGTTTTCAGGAGTCCATATTAAATGGCAAACACCGTTCAAGCCCGCAAGCGTGCCCGCCAGGCTCTCGCAGCGCGTGCACACAACATGGCCCAGCGTTCCGAACTGCGCACCGCCATCAAGAAAGTCCGCGCCGCGATCGCCGCTGGCGACAAGTCAGCCGCTGCCGGCGTGTTCCAGGCTTCCATGAGCGTGATCGACAGCATTGCCGACAAGAAGATCATTCACAAGAACAAGGCCGCTCGCCACAAGAGCCGCCTGGCCCAGGCCATCAAGGCCATGGCCTGACCGTTAGGTCTCCAGTGCGAAAAAAACGCCGCTTGAAGCGGCGTTTTTTTGTGGTGCTTTCCCCGTGATGCGTCGCGGAATCAGCGTGTGAAGGGTTCGACCACGAGATCGTTGTCACGCGCAAAGCCCATGATGAAGCCCCAGGCGCGGTTATCGATTTCCTCGAGCTGGGTATCGACAACCAGGCACTTGAGTTTTTCGCAACTCGTTGGGTGCAAATAGGGCGAGTAGTTGATGCGCGAATCGATGCTGAAGACGGACAACACGCCTGCGAGTCTTTCCGCCCAGTCGCTTGGCCGGAAGGTCTGTCCGGCGCGGGTGACCCCGCGAATAATGAGCTGCTTGGAAGAAAGAGCCGGCATGATCGTTGCAAAATGAACTCAATTCGAGGATTTTAGCACGCCGAGTGATTGTGGCGGATGCCGCGCCACTGGCTTTTGGACATGCCGCCACAGCCGAGTGCCGACTGCTCGGAAATAAAAATACTCGACGGATTCAGTCAACTATTGCCCGGGACTGAGACGGCGGCTAGAATTCAGTCTTCCGCGGTTTCAAGCCTTAGGAAACCTGAAGAATCCGCTGTGACCCCCACGCGGAGGTTTCCTGAATCCACACGACAATCAACTCCAGGAGAGAAACATGGAACACCAACTGCCCGCTTTGCCCTATGCCAAGGATGCGCTCGCACCGCACATGAGCGCCGAGACCTTCGATTACCACTACAGCAAGCACCATCAGGCCTATGTCACCAACCTGAACAACCTGATCAAGGGCACCGACTTCGAGAGCAAGTCGCTGGAAGACATCGTCAAGAGCGCGCCTGCCGGCGGCGTTTACAACAACGCCGCGCAGGTCTGGAACCACACCTTTTTCTGGAACTGCATGAAGCCGAACGGCGGCGGCGCACCCGGCGGCGCGCTGGCCGAGGCCATCAACAAGAAATGGGGCAACTTCGACGAGTTCAAAAAAGCCTTCCAGACCAGCGCCGTGGGCAATTTCGGCTCGGGCTGGACCTGGCTGGTGAAGAAGGCCGACGGTTCGGTCGACATCGTCAACATGGGCCCGGCCGGCACCCCGCTGACCACCGGCGACAAGCCCCTCCTGACCGTTGACGTCTGGGAGCATGCCTACTACATCGACTACCGCAACCTGCGCCCGAAGTTCGTCGAGACCTTCCTCGAGCATCTGGTCAACTGGCAGTTCGCCGAAGCCAATTACGCCTGACCCGCGAGCGCCGCAGGTTGACGCGGCACGCCCTGTGTTTGGGGATCGAAGACCCGAACCGGGGCGTGCCGCGTTTTTTTGTAGAGCAATGATTAGAAACAGGAAACTGGAGGAACATCAGTATGAAAAATCCGCTCGATTCGCTCTGGGGCACGTTCATTTCCGGTCTGGTGCTGACGGTCGTGCTGTATGTCGTCGTGAAGAATTTTCTGATGTAAGGGGACAAGAATGGAACTCGCACTGGCCCGTTGGATACACATCATGGCAGGCATCATGTGGATCGGCCTGCTTTACTACTTCAATTTCGTTCAGGTCGCCGCCCTCAAGGCCGCGGCCGAGGACGGTACTGCCGCCGGCATCAGCAAGCACGTGGCGCCGCGCGCGCTGTTCTGGTTTCGCTGGGCGGCCGTGGTGACCTGGCTGGCCGGTGCGGCTCTGCTGGGGGAAAACTTTACCGCCGCATTCACCCTGCAGTCTGGCTGGGCAGGCATCGGTATCGGCGCCTGGCTCGGTACCATCATGCTGTTCAACGTGTGGGTGCTGATCTGGCCCAACCAGCAGAAAATTCTGGGCATGAGACCGGCTTCCGAGGAAGAGAAGGCGGTGGCGCGCCGGGTAGGCTTCCTGGCCTCGCGCACCAATACCATGCTGTCCATTCCCATGCTGTTCTTCATGTCCTACGGCTGGCAGCATGGCGGGGTGATTTTCGGCTAGAATAAGGCCAAAATAACTACGCACGGCGGCTTTGGCCGCCGTGTTGCTTTTCAGTTTGGGTAATTGCCATGTCACATTTGATGAATACCTATGCCCGCCAGCCGCTCGCGTTCGTACGCGGCGAAGGCGTTTACCTGTGGGACGAAGACGGCAAGCGCTATCTGGATGCGGTGGCCGGCGTTGCCGTGAATACCCTGGGCCACGGGCACCCCGGCCTGGTCAAGGCCATCGCCGATCAGGCGGCAGCGCTGATCCATACTTCCAACCTGTATCGCGTGAAACGCCAGGAGGAACTGGCCGACCGCCTGTGCGGGCTGGCCGGCATGGACACGGCGTTCTTCTGCAATTCGGGCTGCGAAGCGAACGAGGCGGCGATCAAGCTCGCACGCCTCTTCGGGCATAACAAGGGCATCGCCAACCCGACCATCATCGTCACGGAGAAGTCCTTCCACGGCCGCACCATGGCGACCTTGTCCGCCACCGGCAGCCGCAAGATCCAGGCCGGTTTCGAGCCTTTGCTGTCGGGCTTCGCCCGCGTGCCGTTCAATGACATCGCCGCCATCCGCCAGGTGGCTTCCACCAACCAGGACGTGGTGGCAGTGCTGGTCGAGCCCTTGCAGGGCGAGGGCGGCATCAACGTGGCGGCCAGCGATTACATGGTCGAGCTGCGCAGGATTTGCGACGAGTTCGGCTTGCTGATGATGCTGGACGAGGTGCAGACCGGCATCGCCCGCACCGGCACATGGTTCGCATTCCAGCACAGCGGCGTGATGCCGGACGTGATGGCGCTGGCCAAGGGGCTGGGCGGCGGGGTTCCGATCGGCGCCTGCCTCGCGCGCGGCGAAGCGGCCGAGGTGTTCAAGCCCGGCAACCACGGCTCCACCTTCGGCGGCAACCCGCTCGCCTGTGCGGCAGCGCTTGCCACCCTGGAAGCGGTGGAAAAACAGAATCTGCGCGAGAACGCCGAGAAGACTGGCGCCTACATCCGCGCCCAGTTGAAGTCCATGCTGGCTGACGTCGCCGGCGTGACGGAGATCCGCGGTGAGGGCCTGATGATCGGCATCGAGCTGGATCGTCCCTGCGGCGACATCGTCGGCAGGATGCGCGATCGCGGCTTCCTGGTGAATGTGACTTCCGACAAGGTGGTACGGCTGGTGCCGCCGCTGATATTCAGCGAGACCAATGCGGATGAACTGCTGCCGCCGCTGGTCGAGGAAATCAAGGCGCTGCTGGCGGGATAAATCCGGGAAAAATCATGGTCAAGCACTTCCTGCAATTCAAGGATCTCACGCGCGAGGAACTGGGATACCTGTTCGAACGCACGCGTGTCATCAAGGATCGCTTCAAGCGCTACGAGAAATACCATCCGCTCGAAGATCGCACCCTGGCGATGATTTTCGAGAAGAGCTCGACCCGCACGCGCCTCTCGTTCGAGGCCGGCATGCACCAGTTGGGCGGGGCGGCGATCTACCTCAACACGCGCGACACCCAGCTGGGCCGCGGCGAGCCGGTGGAAGACGCGGCCGAGGTGATCTCGCGCATGGTCGATATCGTCATGATCCGCACCTTCGAGCAGGAGATCATCGAGCGCTTCGCCAGGCATTCGCGCGTGCCGGTGATCAACGGCCTGACCAACGAGTACCATCCCTGCCAGATACTGGCGGACATTTTCACCTTCATCGAGCATCGCGGCGACATCCGCGGCAAGACCGTGGCCTGGGTGGGCGATTCCAACAACATGTGCAACACCTGGCTGCAGGCTGCCGTGGTGCTGGACTTCAACGTGCACGTGTCCACCCCGCCCGGCTACGAAGTCGAGCCGGAACGCGCGGGGCTCTACGACACCAGCCATTACGAAAGCTTCGCCGATCCCATGGAAGCCTGCATGGGCGCCGACCTGGTGACCACCGACGTGTGGACCAGCATGGGCTTCGAGGCGGAAAACGAAGTGCGCAAGCAGGCCTTCGCCGACTGGCGCGTGGACGCCGAGATGATGAAAGTGGCCAGGCCAGACGCCGTGTTCATGCACTGCCTGCCCGCGCACCGCGGCGAGGAAGTCGACGCCGACGTGATCGACGGTCCGCAGAGCGTGGTATGGGACGAGGCCGAGAACAGATTGCATACCCAGAAAGCCCTGATGGAATACCTGCTGGTGGGCAAGCTGGACAACTAGGAAACCATACATATGAATGTCGCTTATTTCAAAGACCAGGACACTCTCTACATCGAGCTGCTGCCGGAAACGGCCGACCATTCGTGGGAGGCGCATCCGGGCGTCAATATCAATATCGCCGCGGACGGCCGCATCGTCGGCATCGAGATCGAGAACGCCGCCGACCGCGTCGACATGAGCGTGCTGCGGATCGGCAACTTCCCCGGCATCGTGCACAGCGCCAAGGGTTCCGCCGCAACGCATTAATTTTCATTTCGAGCAGAACATGAGCAACATCAAGAAAGTCGTACTCGCCTATTCCGGCGGCCTGGACACCTCGGTCATCCTCAAGTGGCTGCAGGACACCTACCAATGCGAAGTGGTGACCTTCACCGCCGATCTCGGCCAGGGCGAGGAACTCGAACCGGCGCGCGAGAAGGCGCTGAAATTCGGCATCAAGCCGGAGCAGATCTACATCGACGACCTGCGCGAGGAGTTCGTGCGCGACTTCGTGTTTCCGATGTTCCGCGCCAACACCGTGTACGAGGGCGAATACCTGCTCGGCACCTCGATCGCGCGCCCGCTGATTGCAAAAAGACTGATCGAGATCGTCAACGAGACCGGCGCCGACGCCATCTGCCACGGCGCCACCGGCAAGGGCAACGACCAGGTGCGTTTCGAGCTCGGCGCCTATGCGCTGAAACCCGACGTCAAGGTGATCGCGCCCTGGCGCGAATGGGACCTGCTGTCGCGCGAGAAGCTGCTGAACTACGCCGAGACCCACGGCATTCCCATCGACATGAAGCACCGCCAGGGCGGCTCGCCCTACTCGATGGACGCCAACCTGCTGCACATCTCCTACGAAGGCCGCCATCTGGAAGACCCCAATGCCGAGGCCGAGGAAGACATGTGGCGCTGGACCGTGTCGCCGGAAAAGGCGCCCGACCAGGCCGAATACATCACTCTTGACTACAAGCAGGGTGACGTCGTCGCCATCAACGGCCAGGCCATGAAGGCCCACGAGGTGCTGGCGAAACTCAACGAACTCGGCGGCAAGCACGGCATCGGCCGCCTCGACCTGGTGGAGAACCGCTACGTCGGCATGAAGTCGCGCGGCTGCTACGAAACCCCCGGCGGAACCATCCTGCTGAAGGCGCACCGCGCCATCGAGTCCATCACCCTGGATCGCGAAGTCGCGCATTTGAAGGACGACCTCATGCCGCGCTACGCCAGCCTGATCTATAACGGCTACTGGTGGAGTCCCGAGCGCCGCGCCCTGCAGGTGCTGATCGACCACACCCAGCAGAACGTCAACGGCAGCGTGCGGCTCAAGCTCTACAAGGGCAATGTCATCATCGTCGGCCGCGACTCGAAGACTGATTCGCTGTTCGATTCGACCATCGCCACCTTCGAAGACGATGCCGGCGCCTACGACCAGAAGGACGCAGGCGGCTTCATCAAGCTCAACGCCCTGCGCATGCGCATCGCCGCCAAACTCGACGCCAAGAGGAATAAGTAAGCATGCCCCAGTTCGACAATGTCAGCGTGGTCAAGAAGGCCAACGTTTATTTCGACGGCAAGTGCGTGTCGCATACCGTCCAGTTCGCCGACGGCAGCAAGAAATCGGTTGGCGTGATCCTGCCGGCGACGCTGACCTTCAATACCGGCGCGCCGGAGATCATGCAAACCGTGGCCGGTTCCTGCCGCTATCGTTTGCAGGGCGAAGACTGGAAGACCTGCAGGGAAGGCGAGTCCTTCAATGTGCCCGGCAATTCCTCCTTCGACATTGAAGTTGCTGGCGAGCCGTACCACTACGTATGCCACTTTGGCTGACATGACGGCATAAATTACTGCGCGGCGGGCGCCTTGCCTTCCAGACGCTTGCTACGGTCATGTATGTTAATAAACATTTTCTGCAGGAGGCGTCATGACGACACTTGCAGTAGTCAAGAAGAACGGCGTGGCCGCCATCGCGGCGGACACGCTGACCAAGTGGGGCACCACCAAGGAGTCATCGAGCTACGTGGTCAACCACGGCAAGCTCATCCAGGTTGACGGCAGTTGGCTCGCGGTGACCGGCTATACCACCTTCATTCTCATCCTCAAGGAATACTTCGCCGATCCGGACGTGCAGGCGGAATTCCATTCCGTTGCCGGGATTTTCCGTACCTGGCAGTCTCTGCATGCTGCGTTGAAGGAGCAGTATTTCCTGCTGCCGGGCGAAGACAAGGACGACGACATCGAGTCCAGCCAGATGGACGTGCTGATCGCCAACCCGCACGGCATCTTCGGCGTGGCCGAGCATCGCTCGGTGCAGGAGTTCGCCAGGTTTTATGCCTACGGCAGCGGCAGCGACCTGGCCATGGGCGCGATGCACGCGCTGTACAACTCGCAGCTTTCGGCCGAGGAAATCGCGCGCCGCGCGATCGAGGCGGCTGCCGAATTCGACGACCGCACCGGCCTGCCGGTCGAGGTCAAAACCATCCAGTTGTTGGGAGCGTGACATGCCGTCATTCGACATCGTTTCGGAAGTGGACAAGCAGGAAGTGCGCAACGCCGTGGAGCAGACCAATCGCGAGGTCGGCAACCGCTTCGATTTCAAGGGCTCGGAAGCGCGTGTGGAGCAGTCGGAGTATGCATTGACGATATTTTCCGATACCGAGTTCCAACTCGATCAGGTGCAGGACATCCTTTCGCAAAAACTGGCCAAGCGCGGCGTGGACGTGAAGTGCCTGGATACCGGCGCGGTCGAGAAGATTTCCGGCAACAAGGTCAAGCGCAGCGTGACCATCAAGACCGGGGTCGAGACCGAATTGGCCAAGAAGATCGTCAAGCTCATCAAGGACAGCAAGCTCAAGGTACAGGCCAGCATCCAGGGCGAGACCGTGCGCGTGTCCGGCGCCAAGCGCGATACCCTGCAGGAGGCCATCGCACTGGTCAAGAAATCCATCACCGATTTTCCCCTCCAGTTCAACAACTTCCGGGAGTGAACCATGCCCAGGGTACTCGTTCCGCTTGCGGCTGGCTGTGAAGAGCTGGAGGCGGTGACCATCATCGACCTGCTGCGCCGGGCCGGCATCGAAGTCGTCACTGCAGGGTTGCAGCCCGGCATCGTCAAGGCCAGCCGAGGCACGCAGTTGGTGCCCGATGCCACGCTCGATACCGTGCTGCGCGATGAATTCGACATGATCGTCCTGCCGGGCGGCATGCCGGGCGCCCAGCATCTCAAGGAAGACCCCCGCATCATCAGCCTGCTCAAGAAAATGGCGGAGCAGGGCAAGTACACCGCGGCCATCTGCGCTGCGCCCGCAGTGCTGGCGGAGGCCGGCTTGTTGCGGGACAAGCGCGCCACCAGCTACCCGGGCTTTCTCGACAAGCTCGATGTGCCGGGCATGGCTTATTCGAAGGATGCCGTGGTCGCGGACGGCAAGGTGCTGACTTCGCGCGGACCGGGCACCGCCATGGATTTCGCGCTGGCACTGATCGAGACGCTTGCCGGCAAGGCCAGGAGAGACGAGGTCGAAGCCGGCCTGGTACGTTCCTGACTTCCGGTCCGCCTGCCGCTTTGGTAAGCTGACCCGACAATCAAAGGAGACGTTGCATGTTTATCCGGGAAATCCTGACCTTCAAGGGCGGGGACGAAATTTTCGGCATCAGCCCCGGCGATGACGTGGCGCTGGCGGTCGAGCGCATGGTGGCGAACGACGTGGGTTCGCTGGTGGTGAAAAACTCCAGGGGCGACATGGCCGGTTTCCTGACCGAGCGCGACATCATGAAGGCCATGCGCCGCCAGGGCTGCACGCTCAAGGACACCAAGGTGGCCGACATCATGGTTACCGAACCGGTGGTTGCCACCCCGGATGACAGCATCGATTACGCGCGCGATGCCATGACCAAGGCGCGCATCAGCCACCTGCCTGTGCTCGATGGCAACAAGCTGGTCGGCGTGATTTCCTTCTACGACGTGGCGAAGGCCTGCCTGCGCGAGGCCAATTTCGAAAACAACCTGCTCAAGCGCTACATCAAGAACTGGCCCGAGCAGGAAGGCTAGCCCGGCTCGTCCGCGACATAGCGCGCTTCGCGAATGCGTGGATTGATCGGTGACTGGCTCTCCGCTTGCCTATGAGCAAGTTCGGCGGCGACGTTGCCACTGTCTGAGGTCCTCGCAACCTTCACCGAATCAGAAGCCTTCACCGGCTGTAGGCTGCACCAGAGTGTCGAGTCATGGCCGGGTAAACGCATTCGGCCGGCGAGTGGCTGTGTTTTGCCTTGACGCGCTGGCCACGTCGAGGGGCTTGGTGTGCGACGTGCGCTTGGTGCCTCGATTCGGCTAGTTGCGGCGGTTTTCCGCCATCAGGAGAAGAAAGAAATCGAGGCGCTTGCGGGCCACGTGCCCCGCTTCGACAGCCTGACGCAAGGCACAGCCGGGCTCGGCGTCGTGACGACAATCGCGAAAGCGGCAGTGGCCGAGATAGGGCTTGAAATCGGGCATGGCGGCTTCAATGTCGCCGCGCGACAGGTGTGCCAGGGCGAATTCCTGGAAACCCGGGGAGTCGATGACGGCGCTGGTTTCGTCGAGTCGATAAAGCCGGCTGTGGGTGGTGGTGTGGCGGCCGCTGTCGAGCGCCTCCGAAAAAGCCTCGACCCTTGCATCGGCGTGCGGGAAAAGGGCATTGATCAGGGTCGACTTGCCCATGCCTGACTGGCCGGCAAGCAGGGTCAGGCGATCCTGCAGGCGCGCGCGCAGCGTGCCGATATCCTGTTTTGCGCTGAGCGGGATCACGGGGTAGCCGAGCTTTTCATACAGCGACAGCGTTTCCAGCATGCTTCGGTGCTCGGGCAGGTCGGCCTTGTTGGCGATGATCAGCACCGGCAAGTGCTGGCTTTCCGCCGCCAGCAGGCAGCGCTGCAGCAGCTCTTCCGACCAACTGGGGCGGGGCGCCACGATGATGGCGACCTGGCTGACATTGGCGGCGATGGGCTTGGTGCGGAAAGCGTCGGCACGCTTGAACAGGCTGCTGCGTGGCAGCACCTTCTCGATGATGCCCTGGCCCTGCGCCGTGAGGCTCAGTTCCACCCGGTCGCCGCAGACGACATCCTGTTTCCGGCCGCGGGTGATGCAGTCCAGTGCCTCACCCTGCAGGGTCTGTACAAGGAAATGGCGGCCATGTGCCGCCACGACCTGGCCAGAAATCAAGAAACAGCCTTCATCGGCCCGATGTGCCCGTTTTTCAGATTTCGAACAGTGCGTCCACCTTGGCCGCACAGATGAAGTCGTTTTCGGACAGGCCGTTTATGGCATGGGTCCAGTATTCCACGCGCACGGTGTTGTAGCCCACGATCAGGTAAGGGTGGTGGTCCTCACGGTGCGACACCCACATCACGGCATTCGTGAAGGCCTGTGCCTGGTAGTGGTCCTTGAACTTGTATTCCCTGAAGATCTTGATGCCATCGCGGCTCCAGCCCGGCAGGCCCTTGAGCAGCGGCGTGATCTGCGCATCGGTCAGCGGGTCAACGCCGCCCTCGCAGGGCGCGCATTTCTTGCGGGTCAGGTCTTGTGCGATATCCGACATGGATTGCTCTATTTGAAATGATAAAAATTCTGGTTGAGATAGGCGCCGACGTGCTGCTCTTCATCCGGGAACCAGCCTGCGCCGGTATTGGCATTGCAACCGGAAATGCGCGCAGCCAACTGGCCCGCTGTTTTCAGCTTGCGGGTCTGGCGGGTATACATGCCGTTGTCATGGCAAGTCAGGCAGGATTGATCATGGAGCACCTGCCCGGCCTTAGGGTCACCCTTGTCGAAGGGGGCGGCATACAGCGGTGGTGCGACAGCCAGCATCAGCACCAGGACGATTGGGGATTTCATGGTCCGTCTCCACAATGTGGACAGAAGTCAGACATCAATTATGGCTAGAGTTTCCTAATTTCTCCACCACTGCGACAATGTGGCTTTTCAAGCTTTGGGAACCGAGATGGCGCAAAACCCCTTGAACCTGCTGTGGATCGATATGGAAATGTCCGGCCTGTTGCCGGAAACAGACCGCGTGCTGGAGGTGGCGATCGTCGTGACCGACGCCGACCTCAACACCGTCGCCGAAGGCCCGGTGCTGGTGGTGCATCAGCCTGACGAGGTGCTGGATGCCATGGACAGCTGGAACAAGGGCACGCATGGCAAATCCGGTCTGATCGATCGGGTCAAGGCTTCGACCCTGAGCGAGGCCGACGTCGAGGCACTGATGATCGACTTCATCAGGCAGTATGTGCCCGAGCGCACCTCGCCGATGTGCGGCAACTCGATCTGCCAGGATCGCCGCTTTCTGGCGCGCCACATGCCCAAACTTGAGGCGTATTTCCATTATCGCAACCTCGACGTGAGCACGCTGAAGGAACTGGCCAAGCGCTGGCGCCCCGGGCTGGCGGAGGGCTTCAAGAAGGCCAGCAAGCACGAGGCGCTGGCCGATATCTATGAATCCATCGACGAAATGAAGTATTACCGCGAGCATTTCATTCAGGACAAGCAGCCTGCATGATTTTTGCTTTATCCTGAGTCGTTAACAAGTTGTGAACGGAGAAAACGGCATGACCAAGGGCACTTCCTATACGATCGAGGTCAATCCCAAGATTCCCCGCAGACTGATCCGCCTCGAGGAACTGGCGAACAACCTCTGGTATACCTGGGACAAGCCGACGCGCACGCTGTTCGCTCGTCTGCACCCTGGCCTGTGGGAGGCGACGGGGCACAACCCCAAGGCCTTCCTCAAGCGCGTGGACGAGCAGCGCCTGGTGGAGGCTGCGGAGGATCACGTATTCCTGGCCAACTACAACCGTGTGTTGTCGGCCTACGACACCTACCACAACGAGCCGCTCAAGCGAGACCAGCCGGCCCAGTTGAAGCACAGCGACATGGTGGCTTATTTCTGCGCCGAGTTCGGTTTCCATGAAAGCTTTCCGATCTATTCCGGCGGCCTGGGCATTCTCGCCGGCGATCATTGCAAGGCCGCTTCGGACATGCGCCTGCCTTTCGTGGGAGTGGGACTGTTGTACCGGCAGGGCTATTTCTCGCAGACCATAGACGGCGACGGCCATCAGGTCGCACGCTACCACGATTCCGATTTCGACGACCTGCCGGTCACCCCTGCCTATACTGACGATGGGCACGAACTGAAAGTGCAGGTGGAATTCCCCGGCCGCAATGTCACGGTCAAGGTGTGGGTCGTGCGTGCAGGCCATGTCTGGCTTGCGCTGCTTGACGCCGACCTCGAGGAAAACGCCGCGGAGGATCGCGACATCACTCACCAGCTTTATGGCGGCGACCGGGAGATGCGCATACGCCAGGAAATCATCCTCGGCATCGGCGGCGCGCGCGCCCTGGCGGCCATGGGTGTCAAGCCCACTGTATGGCACATCAACGAGGGCCACGCGGCATTCCTGGTGCTGGAGCGTGTGCGCCAGTTGATGAAGAGCAAGCAACTGGATTTCAACAGCGCGCTCGAGGCCGTTGCCGTGGATACCGTGTTCACCACGCACACGCCGGTACCGGCGGGCCACGACCATTTCCCCGGCGAGATGATGGAGCGCTATTTCCAGGAGTACTGCAAGCAACTTGACATCCCGCTCGCCCGGCTGCATGAACTCGGCCATACCCAGGACGGGCTGGATTTCAACATGACCGCCCTGGCGCTGCATGGCTCGCGTCATCACAACGGCGTTTCCCGCATCCACGGCGGCGTCTCGGCGGAGATTTGCGGCGAGCACTGGCCTCAGATCGATCCAGAAGAAAACCCCATGGACTACATCACCAACGGGGTGCACGTGAACACCTTCCTGGCGCAGGAATGGATCGAGCTGTTCGACAACCGCTTGGGCTATGACTGGCGCCACAAGCTGAACAATGCGGCTTTCTGGGAAGAGCACATAGACCGCATTCCCGATCATCTGTTCTGGAGCGTGCGACAGACGCTGAAAGCGCAGCTGTTTTTCATGTTGCAGCAGCGTTATGCCATCCAGCACACGCGCAACCATGGGTCGCAGGGGCATCTGGAACGGCTGCTGAAGCTGGCCAATCCGCTGGATCCCAAGACACTGACTATCGGCTTCGCGCGCCGTTTTGCCACCTACAAGCGCGCCACCTTGCTGGCGGAAAACCTCGACTGGCTGAAACATATCGTTGCGGATGAGGACAGGCCCGTTCTGTTCCTGTTCGCGGGCAAGGCGCATCCTGCCGACCAGCCCGGCCAGGAACTCATCCGCCGTATCAACGAGCTTTCGCGCATGCCGGAACTTGAGGGCAAGCTACTGCTGATAGAAGGGTACGACATGGGCCTGGCTCGCAGGCTCGTCGCGGGTGTGGACGTCTGGCTCAACAACCCCATCTATCCCCTCGAGGCCTCCGGCACTTCTGGCATGAAGGCGGCAATGAACGGCACGCTCAACCTCTCCGTGCTGGACGGCTGGTGGGGCGAAGGCTGGAATGGCCAGAACGGCTGGGCCATCAAGCCGGCCCCGGTGCATTTCGACGATGCGCGCCGCAACGCGGAGGACAGCCTCACCCTGTATGAACTTTTGCAGGACCAGGTCATTCCGCTCTATTACAAGCGCAACGGCATGGGGTATTCAGAAGGCTGGGTGAAAATGGCCAAGCATTCCATCGCCACGCTGCTGCCTCGCTTCAATTCCGCGCGCATGGTCGGTGAGTACGTGCAGAAGTTCTATCTCCCTGCAAGCGAACATGGGCGCAAATTGCGCGACAAGCAGTATGCCCCAGCCAAGACTCTGGCGGCATGGAAGTCGCGGGTGCGCGCGCACTGGCCCGGCGTTTCCTTGCGCCGGCTGGATACTGCCAGGAAGGCCATCACGTTTGGCGAGGGTTTCAATCTGCGGGTCGCGGCCAATCTTGGCGGTCTGGCTCCCGAGGACGTGCGTGTCGAGGTGCTGCTGCATCGCCCGGGCAGCGCTGCCGGCAACCGTACCTCGGTTGTCATGGAGGGCCGGGAAACCTTGCCGGATGGCGGCACGCTTTATGAGTTGGAAATCACCCCGGAAATGTGCGGCAAGCTCGATTACCGTATCCGTGTTTACCCCTGGAACGAGTTGCTTGACCATCCCTTCGAAACCGGCTTGATGGTCTGGCTCTGAGCCGGCTGCCACAACAAAGTGCTTGACAGCGCAATTTTTATTTCCATAATTATAAAACTATGGAAATATTCGAAGCGGTCAAGTCCCTGTCCTCCTTGGCGCACGAAACCCGCCTGGGCATTTTTCGCCAGCTGGTTCAGGCCGGTGCGGCGGGACTATCAGTCGGAGAAGTCAATAGCGCGATGCAGATCCCTGCACCGACGCTGTCCTTCCATCTCAAGGAACTGGCCAATGCCGGGCTGGTGACAAGCCGCCATGAGGGCAGATTCATCTATTACCAGGCCAATTACACGGCCATGAACGAACTGCTGGCCTACCTGACGGAGAACTGTTGTCAGGGCGAAAGCTGTATGCCGGCGAATAAATGCAAACCAGGAGCAAAACGATGAAAAGATTTCATGTCCATGTTGGAGTTGCCGACATTCCGTCTGCGGTGGTCTTCTATTCCAGGCTGTTCGATGCGGAGCCTGCGGTGGTGGAAGCCGATTATGCGAAGTGGATGCTGGAAGAACCGCGCATCAACTTTGCCATTTCCACGCGCGCAGGCAAGACCGGGCTTGATCACCTAGGCTTCCAGGCCGACAGCGAAAGCGAACTGGAGGTGCTGCACAAGCGGGTGGAGGCAGCGGCAGGCCCGGTGCTGGAGCAGAAGGGCACCGCCTGCTGCTACGCGGAATCAGACAAGTACTGGACCATGGATCCGGCGGGCATTGCCTGGGAGAGCTTCCACACACTGGGCCGCGTGCCGGTATTCGGTGCGGAAAATAACGCAGAAGGCAGTGCCTGCTGCGCGCCCATGCCGGCGCAGGTTTCGCTGGCGCAACTCAAGCAAAATTTCTCGAACTGCAAATAAGGCGGAAATCTATGGCGCAAAAAACCGTGTTGGTCCTGTGCACCGGCAATTCTTGCCGCTCGCAGATGGCCGAGGTGCTGCTCAATCACGATCTTGCCGGCCAGGTGCGTGCGCTTTCCGCCGGCACCAGGCCGCAGCCCAAGGTGGCGGCTGGTGCCATCGAGGCGCTGAAGCTCGCTGGCCTGGCAACCGAGGGTCTTTACCCCAAGGATGTCGATGCCGTGATGCACGAGGACATCGACCTGGTGGTGACGGTATGCGACAACGCCAAGGAGAGCTGCCCCATCTTCCCCAAGCCGGTTCCCAGCATCCATTTGCCATTCCATGATCCGCACGGCGAACCTCTGGAGAGCTTCATCGCCGTGCGCGATGACATCCGCAGCCGCCTGGTTGCGGCTGTGCGCGAAAACCTTGGAATCTGAGCCGGGAAGACGGACTTGCAGCGACAGGGGAACACATGGACGATACACGATACAACGTGCTTTTCTTGTGCACCGGCAATTCGGCGCGTTCTATTCTTGCCGAGGCGCTGTTGAACAATGCCGGAAATGGGAGCTTCCGAGCCTATAGCGCGGGCAGCCATCCGGCGGGGGCAGTGAATCCGTATGCCATGGAACTGCTCGAGAAGCACAACTTCCCTACAGAAGGGCTGCGCAGCAAGCCATGGGACGAGTTCTCTCGGCCCGAAGCGCCCCGGTTCGACTTCGTCATCACGGTATGCGACAGAGCGGCGGGCGAAGTCTGCCCGGTGTGGCCTGGGCAGCCGATGACTGCCCACTGGGGTATTCCCGATCCGGCGGTTGTGGAAGGGAACGATGCCGACAAGCGTCATGCCTTTCATGACGCCATGAATCAGTTGCAGCGGCGCATCTCCGTGTTCGTCAGCCTGCCTTTCGACAAGCTCGATCGAATAAAACTGCAGCAATCCATGCAGGAAATCGGAAAGATGCCATGAGTGCACAATGTGAAGTGACGGCGAAAGCGGCTGCCGGCGCACCCATGAGCGTGTTCGAACGCTGGCTCAGCTTGTGGGTGGCCCTGTGCATAGTCGTGGGGATCATGCTCGGCCAGTTGCTGCCGGCGCCGTTTCAGGCGCTGGGGCACATGGAAGTGGCGAAAGTGAATCTTCCGGTCGGCTTGCTGATCTGGGTGATGATCATTCCCATGCTGATGAAGATCGACTTCGGTGCGTTAAGCCAAGTGAAATCGCATTGGAAGGGGATCGGTGTCACCCTGTTCGTGAACTGGGCGGTAAAGCCGTTTTCCATGGCGCTGCTAGCCTGGCTCTTCATTCGCCATTTGTTCGCTCCCTGGCTGCCGGCAGAGCAGCTCGACAGTTACGTCGCCGGGCTGATCCTGCTGGCGGCCGCACCCTGCACGGCGATGGTGTTCGTGTGGAGCCGACTCACCGGCGGTGATCCGTATTTCACCCTGTCACAGGTGGCGCTGAACGATACCATCATGATCTTCGCCTTTGCCCCAGTCGTTGGCCTGCTGCTCGGGCTTTCTGCCATCGTGGTGCCGTGGGATACGCTGTTCGTTTCGGTGGTGCTGTATATCGTAATACCGGTTGTGCTGGCGCAGGTCTGGCGCAGGGCATTGCTGAAACGCGGGCAGGCCGCCCTCGATGCCACGCTCGCTACCCTTGGGCACTTGTCCATCCTGGCGCTACTGGCCACTTTGGTGCTGCTGTTTGCCTTCCAGGGCGAGCAGATCATTGCGCAGCCGCTGATTATCGCGCTGCTGGCAGTGCCCATCCTGATTCAGGTGTTCTTCAATTCCGCACTGGCGTACTGGCTTAACAGACGTGTAGGAGAGCAACATAGCGTCGCCTGCCCTTCGGCCCTGATCGGGGCGTCCAACTTTTTCGAACTGGCGGTTGCTGCGGCTATCGCCCTGTTTGGCTTCCAGTCCGGCGCGGCGCTGGCCACCGTGGTCGGCGTGCTGATCGAGGTGCCGGTGATGTTGCTGGTGGTCAAGCTCGTAAACCGCAGTAAAGCCTGGTACGAGAGAGGGCTCGCCCGCTAGGAATCGGCGGCTGCCGGCCTGTGTGAAACCTACTGATCGCTGAGGTGGGTGAAGGAGTCCTCGGCGGGTAGCCCGGTGTCCGGATCGATCCAGTCGGAAATGCCCAGTTCGTCTTCCGCCTCCTGCAAGGATTCGGCAGGCTCGTAATCGCTGTCGGCCTTGTATTCCATGTCTTCGACCGCGGCAATAAGCGTTTCGAACGGCCCATACTCGGCGTCGGTTTCCTTGTCCACCCAGTAAAAGCCATCAGGCCTTTCGATAATGCGTGTACGGTCGTATTCGGGCGGGGTTTCCGGGATGGTTTGAGAACTCATACTGCTAGCCTCCTTACATGCACTATAGAAACTAACGCAGCAATGCGTAAGTAAATTCTACAGCAAGCCCGCAAGCGCAAGGCAGGCCGCAGCGACCAAGCCAAGATGCGTCCATGCCCAGAAACGATAGCGGGAGGCAAGGTGCCTTGGCGTGCGGTTGGCGATGAGATAAAGCCGCCCAGGCGGCTTCCTGAGCAGATGCATGCCGGGTTCGAGACGTGTTTCCTGATGCTGTCTGGTGACATTTTCCAGGGCTGCCTCGCGTGCGCGCTCCCATTCATCGAGGCTGATGCCGCCGTCGCCATTCAGGTCGAAGCGCTGTACGAGGGCAGGCCAGTCACGCTTCCAGGCGGACAGCAGTGCGGAGACATCCTGACGTAAATCCAGAACCGCGTTGGCGCCGCCGATCGTGGCATGTTCGCCCAGCACATACAAGGTCTCACCCTCGATCAGATTCCATTCCGTATGGCGATGTTGGCCCCTGGTTGTCACCTGCTTCCTGGATGTGATGATCTCGGCCTGGTCCGGTTCTACCAGTGCTTCGCCTGTCCCGTCGTCGATGCCGAAAGGCTCGGTGGAAACCCCTCCGCCCACCCGCCGCCATTTGTTGCCGTGCTTTTTCTCGACGATGAAACGATACCAGAGGCACGGCAGCCCGGAAGTCGGGCTGATCAACTGGCTTCCTTCAGTGTGTACGCCCTTGCCGACAATTTCCACATAGCCTTGCGGCGCCGACGAAATGCGCGCGGTCGGGGTGTCGGCGACGGCACTGAAGCGGCGCAGGTTCACATACCAAGCGTACAGGCTGGTGATGCCGACAAGCCCTGCAGAAATTCCCACACCTGCGGGGGTTGGGGACTTCAAAGCGATGAGCAAAAACGCGAGATTGCCGCCAGTCAGTGCAGTGTTGGCGTATGCATGTCGCCAGTCGGCGAGCATGGGCTATTGCCTCTTGAACAGCGTCGCAATGTTGACGTCGGCGGTTTCGCGTGAGGTGAATTTCAGCAGCCTGTAAGCGCCAAACCCGGTCAACTGGGCAATGATGACATCGGGAAAGCGTTCGATCGCGACGTTGTTCAGATTCACGCTGTCATTGTAGAACTCGCGGCGGTCGGCGATGGCTTCCTCCAGGCCGGTAATTCGTGTCTGGAGATGGCCGAAGGTCTCGCTGGCCTTGAGCTCGGGATAGGCTTCTGCTACGGCGAACAAATGTTCGAGCCCCATGCGCAGCATACCTTCGGCTTCGCCCAGCGCCTTGATGTCCTGAGTCTCGCGTGCCCGTGACACGCGGTTGCGTGCCTGCATGACCTTTTCCAGGGTGTCCTGCTCGAATTTCATGTACTGGCGGCAGGCTTCGACCAGTTTGGGCAACTCGTCGTGACGCTGTTTCAGCAGGACGTCAATATTCGACCACGCCTTGGCCACACCGTGTTTGAGTCCGACCAGCCGGTTGTAGGTGAAGATCGCATAAATGATGATTACCGAAAGAATCGCGAGAAAAATCAAGGCCGCGCCGTTCATTGCCTGCTCCAGTCCGTTTGTACTGCCTATATCGGACGGTATCGGGCAAGCCTTAGGGCTAAATCCGTTTTGCCAGGATTTCCGTGATTTCCCCGTCGCTCAGCAGAACAGGGTTGGTTTTCATGCTGCTGCCGCGACTATTGCGGGTGATCCTGGGGATGTCCGCAGGCATGACGCCGAAAACGGACAGTTTTGGCAGCTGCATCCGCTCAGTCCACTGGCGAAGAATCTCGACCAGTTGTTCGAGCGCCTCCTTGTCGGACAGATGTGTGTTCCGCGCCAGCAAGCGGCCGGCTTGGGCATATTTGAGGAGGGCTTCGGGATTTTCGTCGCGTGCCTGCATCACCCGGATGTTCGTGGCGGTGGCTTCTGCGACCAGCGTGCCGCACACCACGCCGTGCGGGATCGGGAAGAAGGCGCCGAGCGGAGAGGCCAGGCCATGCACCGAGCCGAGTCCCGCTTGGGCCAGTGTGATGCCGGAAAGCAGGGCAGCATAGGCCATGCCGGCCTGGGCTTCGCGCGCTTCCGCACCATTGCCGTACCAGTCGAGCAGCGAGTTGCGCGCGGCCTTCATGCCCGACCAGGCGAGCGCATCGGTAAAGCGGTTGGCCCTGCTGGAAACGTAAGATTCGAGCAGTTGTGTGAAGGCATCCATGCCGTTGGCGGCGATGATATGCGGCGGACAGGTGGCCAAGAGATCCGGATCGACCAGGGCGACTTCGGCGACCAGCTTCTCGTCGCGGAAGGATTTCTTGAAGCCTTCCGGACCGTGTTTTGACAGCACCGCGTTCTTGGTGGCTTCGGAACCGGTTCCGGCGGTGGTGGGCACAGCGATGAAGGGAGTGGCGGGACCCTGATAAGGCAGTTCCGGCCCCACGCCCTCCAGATGGTCCATGACCGAGTTGCCCGGTTTCAGCAGGCCTGCAATGGCCTTGGCCGCATCCAGCGCGCTGCCGCCTCCCAGGCCGATTACGCTGCCAAAGTTCGCCTTGCGATATGCACGCACTGCTTCGTCGACGAGGTTCGGCGAAGGCTCGCTGTCGACAACTAGTACTTCCCAAGTAATGCCCGTCGTCTTGAGGCCGGCCTGTATTTCCGCCCAGTACAGGCTAGACTGGAAATGCTTGGCCCCCATAACCAGGAGGGTTCGCCTGCCGTGGATTGAGGCGAGCGCCGGCAGTTGAGTGCGTACCCCGTGACCGAAGATGATGCGGGGAAGGCGGGCGAGAGTGAAGGCTGGAAACATTTGGAACCTCAGGCTAAAACGGGCTGTCAATCTAGTGCGGATTATTCGGGTATCCAGGCTCGGACAGCAAGCCGGAGAAATTGACAGCGCATTTTGTTGACACGGTTTCAGAATCCTTGCTATAGTCTCGCTTCTTCGGACGCGGGGTGGAGCAGTCCGGTAGCTCGTCGGGCTCATAACCCGAAGGTCGTAGGTTCAAATCCTGCCCCCGCAACCAGCAGGATTTATAAAGTCGCGCAAGCGCATTGCTCTTTAAAAACTTAACAGCCGATAGGTGTGGGTATCTTGGTTGCCTGCCTGATCGAGTTGGA
>WBSG01000015.1 GCA_008923285.1 Betaproteobacteria bacterium SCN2 | reverse complement strand
TCGGCTACCTGCCTCCAATCAGCCGGCTTCCCTCAATGAACAACCTGGTGGGTTTACACAGCTAGCCTGGGGGTTCTATGGGCACAGGCTGGAACTGTACCGGGAAGCCATTCCGCATGAAGGTTTCGCAATCCTGCGCGACCTTGCCTTGTTCATGGATCATGGGGCATTCGTCTTCACCAGCAATGTGGATGGCCAGTTCCAGAAAGCCGGCTTCGGCAACGGCCAGGTGGCCGAATGCCACGGCTCCCTCCATCATCTGCAATGCCTGGATGGCTGCATGGGCGACATCTGGCCAGCCAGGGACTTTCAGCCGGAAGTGGATAATGTTCATTGCCACCTGTTGAATGACCCGCCCCGTTGCCAGTGGTGTGGCGGCATCGCCCGGCCAAATATCCTGATGTTTGGAGATGCTGGCTGGCTCGATTATCGATTCCGCGAGCAGGAAGCCAACTTGCAGCAATGGCTCGCCAAGGTGAAGCGGCTGGCGATCATTGAAATTGGCGCGGGAACGTCGATCCCGTCAGTGCGGCACTTCGGAGAGTTTCAGGAGGGCTTTCTGATACGGATCAACCCGCGTGAAGCTGAACTACCCAAAGGACGCCGGGGAATAAGCCTGGAACTGCCTGCCTTGCAGGCATTGGAACTGATCGCCGGGGCGATTTAAGGCAACCCACTTTAGGAAAATTGAGCCGTTTCAGATTTGACTGTCCAGAGACATCCAACCACTTTGGGGGTATTTCTGGGGGTATCTTTAAAAATCCAACCTCCTTAAAAATACCAATATTCCCGTATTCACAAGGCCGCGATGGGAATGGGTTCGATTCCCGCCGGCCCACCAAAAGCAAATGGCTCACCCTTGTGGTGGGCCATTTGTTTTTGGTTTGTGCGATTTGGCGGGAATCGAACCCGCGGGACGCGGGGCGAACACAGGGTTTCGCAAAGCACTGCTTTGCGCTGTGTGAGCCGCTCGTGCCTACCGGCGCGAGCGCGGATGGCCGGGCCAGATTCCCGCCGGCTCCACCATCGAACTCAAGCGCCACCTTTGCGGTGGCGTTCTTGCTGATGGGAGCCGGATTACTCTGCCGGCCGGCCTTCCGCCCGCAGCCAGGCCGGGACGTCATCAGCTTCCAGCAGCGGCGCCACTGCGTAGCCTTGCGCCAGTCCGAAGCCGCGTTCGGCCAGCGCGTGCCGCATGGCCCGGGACTCGACGAGCGTGGCGACGATCGGCACGTCGAGCGCACGGGCCACGGCCTCCAGCATGGCGGCAAGCTTGCCGGCCTGCCCCAACAGCAAACTGCCGTCGATCTTGAGGCAATCGAGTTCAAGCGCAGCCAGATCCGCCAGCGAAACGAGGCTGCTGCCGAAGTGGTCGATCTGTACCAGGACACCCTGTCGGGCGAGTCGGGCGATCTGCTCGGCAGCGCTCGAAATGCCCGCTTGCAGAATGGTGTCGTCCACCCCCAGCCGCAGCCAGTCGAGGCTGATGCTGTGCAGGGCTGCAAGTTCGGCGCAGCGCGCGGCAAGATCGACGCCGCGGAACTGCTGCGCCGACAGCCTGATCGCAAGCGGCACGAGCGGCAGCCCCAGGCGCTGCCACTCGCCGGCCTGTTGCACGGCCTGCCGCAGTTCCCAATGCGCGAACTGCTCGAGCAGCCCGTGCTGTTCCGCCAGTGCCAGCAATTCTGCGCCTTCCAGCAGGCCGCGCTCAGGATGGCGCCAGCGTGCGAATGCTTCCAGGCCCCACAGCCTGTGCGTGGCCGCATGCAGAATCGGCTGATACACGAAATGCAGCGCATCGCGCTCGATGGCCTGCGCCAGCCTGCTGCGCAACGACTGGGGGCGCGAACCGTCCGGCAGCAGCCTTGAGTCGAACATCTGGAAGCCGTTGCGGCCCTCGTTCTTGACCTTGTACATGGCCAGGTCGGCGCATTCCAGCAGTTCGTGCTGCTCGGAGGCGTGCTGCGGGCATACCGCTATGCCGATGCTGGCGCCGATCTCGACCACCTGGCCCTGGATCTCGTAGGGTTGCCGGATGGCTTCCAGCAGCCGCGCCGCCACGGCCTCGATTTCGCTGCCGCCGGCGACGCGAAACTGGATGATGGCGAACTCGTCGCCGCCGAGCCTGGCCACCACGTCGCGCTCGCGCACCTGCTCGCGCAGGCGCTGCGCGACCTGCACCAGCAGGGCATCGCCGGCCGCGTGGCCATAGGTGTCGTTCACCGGCTTGAAATTGTCGAGATCCATCATGTACACGGCCGAGCGGGTGTTGTCGCGCAGGCTGACACGGATCGCGTCCTGTATGCTGCGCTCGAACATGGCGCGGTTGGCGAGGCCAGTGAGCGTGTCGGTCAGGGCCAGGCGCTCCAATCGCACGCGCTCGATGAACTCGACCAGCATGTCGCGCAGGAAGCCCGCGGCCTCCACTTCCGAGTCCTGCCAGGGCGTGGCATGGCCGTGAATCTGCTCGCGCCAGATCTGGAAGGAGTTGCGCGGCGTCAGCTCGGATGCCTGCTCGCCTTCGTCCGCAGCGTGCGGCGGCCTGCCCGCCCAGTCGACATTCTGCTGCTGCTCGGCCCGCATCAGCAGCAGGTAATCCTGCTCGCCCAGCGGCACGTAGAGCAGGCCGCTGGCAAAGCGGACGAGCGAGGGGTGTTTCTCCAACTGCAGATCGATGCGGTCGCGCGCGAGAATCCGCTGGCGGCCCTGGTTTTCCAGCCAGTTGTCGAGCAGCGCCAGACCGGCATCGTCAGGGACTTCGCCGCTGACATGGCTGCAGCCGTCGAGCCGGGCCCAGGCGCCGCTGGCCGCGAAAGCCGCGCGAAAATGCGCGAGCTGGGTGGCGATGCCCTGCTTGCCGCCGGCCAGCGCCTGCAGTTCGAGCCAGGCCTGGGTGCGCGCCACATGGTGCCGATGACGCGACTGCTCCCGATCCAGCCGCTGCAGGTCGCCCATGTGGATCGCCGCCATCTCCGCAAGCCGCTCGCACAGCAGGCGGCTGGAAAACCCCACCTTGCGCGGCTCGAAATGGTGGCAGGCGACCATGCCCCACAGCCGGCCGCCGACCACCAGCGACACGCTGAACGAGGCGGAAACGCCCATGTTCTTCAGGTACTGGATGTGCACCGGATGCACGGCGCGCAACTGCGAATGGGTAAGGTCTACCGCCATGCCGGCATGCGCTGCGAGAACCGGCACCGGCTCGGCATGGACGTCGGCAATGATGCGCTGGCGCTTTTCCTGGTAGAGCCTGCGCGCATTGGCCGGGATATCGCCGGCAGGAAAATGCAGGCCCTGATAGCTCTCGAATCCCGGACGGCAGATTTCGGCTACCACCTCGCCATGCCAGTCGGGCAGGAAGCGGTAAAGCATGACCCGGTCGTAGCCGGTGATTTCGGCCACCCGTTGCATCAGTGCCTCGCCGGCTTCCTCTGCAGTCCGGGTTGCACCCAGCGCCGCCAGCCCCCGTGCGAGCAATGCATCCTCCCAGCCGTTAAGCGGCAAGGACGACGACCTGCGCTCGATTTCGGCGATCAGCAGATCGCCGGCGCGGTGGATCACCGCCATCAGTTCCTGCCCGTCATGGCTGAAAGGCCGCAGAAAGGGGCCGGCATCGGCGGCAAAGGCTGCCGCGCCCCGGCTATCGAACATGTCGCCCGGCAGCACGCCGGCCGCCGGCCGGCCGAGCAGCCCTGACGGCGGCTGGCCGAGCCACTCTGCGCTGTTGGCCGACGCCGCGCAGATCCGGCCGGCCGCATCGATTATGAGCATGGCGCCGAAGGACTGGATGCTGTCTGCCAGATGCAGCGCGGCGGTCTTGCAGTCGTCGAAGGGCGCGTTGATCATGCTGCGTGCACCGGCGGGACAAACGCGTCGATGAAAACGGAGAAAGCCGCCTCCGCGCCCTGCACCAGCGCTTCGGGTTCGACACCGGCCTGATCCAGGCAATCGCGGAACAATGGCCAGCCCGTGGCCGCCTCGCGCTGCACCCGCCAGTAGGCAAAGCCTGCGCCTGCCGGCTGCGGCAAATTCTTTTCCAGTTGCGCGAAAATCAGCCGCGCGCCCTGGGTCGAGCCCTCGACCACATAGCGCATGCCGAAATAATGCGCGCCTGCGTCGCTGGCAGGCGGCGGCAACGGAGAGAAAGGCCGCGAGACGGACTCGGGCAGTCCCGCGAGCTCGTCGAGCAGCGCGGGCAGGCGCGGCCGGTATGCCGGCAGGCCGGCAGGCCGGCAATGATCCAGTTCGCACAGCAGCGGTTCGATGCGGGCATAGGCCAGGGCAAAGCGCTGCAGGATGCCGGCATAGGTCGGCAGATCAAGGCCGGGGCGCATCAGGGCCAGCATGCATGGCGACGCATCGAGCCTGCGATGCAGGCTGCCGGTTCGCTGTTTCAGCAGAGCATGCAGCCCGGGCGTAAGCGAACAGGGTGCGGCAGTTGTTCTTGTTGCTGCTGGCATGGGGCCATTCTATGCAGGCATTTGGTTTGCTCATGGTAGGACAGGCGCTGGATGCCGTCCAGCCGCATGGCCATGCAATTTTCTGCCGCCGTGTTTGCGGCTTCCCGGTTTCATAAGACAATCCGCCGATGCAATTCGACGTCATCATCATCGGTGCCGGCGCCGCTGGCATGCTGTGCGCAGCACAAGCCGGCCAGCGCGCGCGCCGCGTGCTGCTCATCGATCATGCGCAGAAGATCGGCGAACGCATCCGCATTTCCGGCGGCGGGCGCTGCAACTTCACCAACCGCTCGGTCGGCCCGGAAAATTTCCTGTCGCAGAATCCGCACTTTTGCCGCTCGGCGCTGACGCAATACGGCGTCGCCGACTTCATCGGCCTGGTGGAACGCCACGGCATCGGCTACCACGAGAAAACCCTCGGCCAGCTGTTCTGCGACGACAGTGCGCAGGACATCATCGCCATGCTCAGGCACGAATGCGATGCAGGCGGCGTGAAATGGGCGCAGCCCTGCAGCGTGGAATCCATCTCGCGGCGCGATGGCGCGGCGCGCTTCGAACTCGCCACCAGCCAGGGCCGGTTCCGCTGCGCCTCTCTGGTCGTCGCCACCGGCGGCCTGGCCGCTCCTGCACTCGGCGCGACACCATTCGGCTACCAGGTGGCCGAACAGTTCGGCATTCCGGTGGTCGCCCCCAAGCCCGCGCTGGTGCCGCTGGCCCTGCCGCCGGAAACCCTGGCCGCGCTGAAGCCGCTGGCCGGCCTCTCCTTCGACACCATTTCGACCTGCGGCAGGCATTCGCCCGCCTTTCGCGAACAGGCCCTGATCACGCATCGCGGCCTCTCGGGGCCGGCCATCCTGCAGATTTCCAGCTATTGGCAAATGCAGGATTACAAACCCGGCAGGAAACAGCACATCGCGCTCAACCTGCTTCCCGGACAGGATGCGGAAACCCTGCTGGAAGAGCACCGCAAGCAGAATCTGCCCCTCGCCAGCCTGCTCGCCGGCATCCTGCCACGCCGCTTCGCGCAGGAATGGTGCGGCTTGCAGGGCATCACGCGGCCGCTTGCCGAGCTCTCCGCAAAAGCCCTGCAACGGACCGCCGAGCTGCTGAACGACTGGCCGCTCATGCCCGCGGGAACGCTGGGCTACGGCAAGGCGGAAGTCACCCTGGGCGGAATCGACACACGCGCGCTGTCCTCAAAAACCATGGAAGCGACTGCCGTGCCCGGCCTCTTCTTCATCGGCGAGGTGGTCGACGTCACCGGCTGGCTGGGCGGCTACAACTTCCAGTGGGCATGGTCCTCCGGTACGGTTGCCGGCCGTCATGCCTGAGGACATTTTCATTTAGACTGGGCGCATGACTCTACAGCGCAATTCGCTAGACTGGCTGGTGCAGGTGGCCTATACCACCTGGCGCATGTTCATGAAGAACAGCCTGCAGAACCATGCCGCTGCGACAGCCTTCTATTTCATGCTGTCGGCCACACCGCTGCTGCTGCTGCTGTCCTACGGCATGCAATGGCTGGGCCGGCTGGCGGAAACCTACGTGCCGGCAACCATGCTGTTCGCCGCGCTGTACAACCAGTTGCAACTGGAAACGCTCACCGAGGTGGGCTTCCTGCCACGCCAGACCCAGCTCGCCGCTGGCAGCGTCGGCCTCCTCACCCTGCTGCTTTCCTCGCGCGGACTGGTCAATGCGGCGCAGTCGGCCTTCAGCGTCATCTTTCCTTCCGAGGGCCGCCGCCGCCGATTCGTTGCCACCTGGCTGCTGCCGCTGATCATCATTCCCATCGCCTTCGCGCTGCTGGGGCTGGCTGGACTGGTGCAGGCGGTACTGAGCTTCTTCACCCATGTCGAGCTGATCGCCGCCGCACAGGGCATCGTGCTCAAAATCCTCAACCTGATGTTCATGCTGTTCGTGCTTTGGCTGCTGGTTTTTCTGGCGTTCTGGCGGCTGCCGGTGGACCGCCCGCCTGCGCGCCTGTCGGCTGTCATCGCGCTGCTTGCCTCGCTGAGCCTGATCGCCCTGTTCGCCCTGTTTGACCATTTCTTTCGCCTGGAAAACTACCAGTCGCTGTATGGTGCGCTGGGCGGCGCGGTATTCGTGCTGATCGGCGCCTATTTCGCCTGCGTGGTGTTCTATCTGTGGGCCCAGTGCCTGTTCGCCGTCGCCCGAATCGATGTCGAGGCGCTGGAGAAACTGTTCCTGGGCGGCGCCGGCAGCGGGGCCGGCAAGCTGGAGAGCTTCGTATTCGCCCGCGCCAACCGTCTGCTGGAAAAATACGGCCGCACCTTCCAGCCGGGCGAGGTGCTGATCGAGGAAGGCCACGACAGCCAGGATGCCTACTTCCTGTATTCCGGCACGGCGGCCGCCTACAAGAACATGAACGGCGGCGAGCGCCGGCTCGGCCCCCTGAACGAAGGCCAGCTGTTCGGCGAAATGGCTTATTTGCTGAAGGAAAAACGCACTGCGACGGTGCGGGCGGAAACTGAGGTGGTGGCGCTGGTGCTGCCGCCGGCGATGCTGGAGCAACTCATGCGCCACTCGGCGCCGCTCTCGCGCCGCATCATCGCCACGCTATGCAAGCGCCTCGAGCAGATGAACCTCGCTGCCCAGGGTTGAGGCGCTAGAACAGCCGGCGGATGCGCTCGTAGCCCTTGAGCAGTTCCTCGCCCAGCAGCCTGGCAGCCGCCTCGACGTCCTCGCCGCTTTCGCCGGCGGCTTTCTGCACCTGGGCGAACTTGGTTTGTGCTTCCGCCCACTTGCGCTCCAGTCCTTCCCACTCGTCGCGCGCATCGGCCTTGGCCAGGTGCAGCTTGACGCGCAGTTCGTCGCGCTGCTGCAGCACCAGGTCCTCGAGCTTTTTCAGTTCCTCGCGCAGATCGGTCATTTCGTCCTCCTGTCTGAACATGTCTTCCCTCTCAGAATAGGACAGTTTCATCGCTCGACGGGCACGGCGACGAAAGACGGGCGTCGCTGCCACGAAAAAAGCCGCCCGGGGGCGGCTTTTTTCCTGCGGTCCGGCCGGTGTTCAGGAAACACGGCGCTTGAACTCGTCGGTACGGGTGTCGATCTCGATCTTGTCGCCGATGTCGACGAAGGCAGCCACCTGGATTTCGAAGTTGGTGGGCTTGATGCGCGCCGGCTTCATCACCTTGCCGGAAGTGTCGCCGCGCACCGCGGGTTCGGTGTACTCGACTTCGCGCACGATGGTGGTGGGCAGTTCCACCGAGATCGCCTTGTCGTTGTAAAACACCACTTCAACCTGCATGCCGTCGTCGAGATACTTCAGCGCATCGGTCATGTTCTCGCCGTCGACTTCGTACTGGTTGTACTCGGTGTCCATGAAGACATAGGCCGGGTCGGCGAAGTAGGAATAGGTGCATTCCTTGCGATCGAGCACGACCACGTCGAACTTGTCGTCGGCGCGATACACGGATTCAGTGCCTGCGCCGGTCAGCAGGTTCTTCAGCTTCAGCTTGACCACGGCCGCGTTGCGGCCGGATTTGTTGTATTCGGCCTTCTGCACCACCATGGCGTCAGCGCCTACCATCACCACGTTGCCGGCGCGGAGTTCCTGGGCGGTTTTCATCGTTGCATTCCTGTAAATGGGTTGAAACGCTTGTAAGCGTTTGAAAAAGCGCGAAATTATACCCTGGAAAAGACGAACTCGGCAAGTTCGTCCACCAGATTGGGCCAGGATTGCAGCCTTCCTGCCCAGCTGCGCGCATGGGCCTGATACTCCGGCAGGCATGCCAGCCAGTCGATCCAGATCCGCGCATGCCCTTCCCCGGCATTCCAGGCACTCCAGGCTTCGCGCAGCGCGGTTTCTGCCGGTGCTGCAAGGCCCGTCGCCACATAGTGGCCGAGAAAGGCGTCGATCTTCGGCCATTGCGCGCCATCTTCCTGCATGTAGGCCTGCCACACCAGCGGGCGGGCCGCATGCTGGGCGCGAATGAAGGAATCCTCGCCACGCACGAAGTTGATGTCGCAAGCCCACAGCAGCCTGTCATAGCGATCCTGGGCCATGAAGGGCAGCACCCTCACCGTGAGGCCGCCCACGCTGCGGCTGTCGCCCGCCCGCAGGCGGCTCGCGCCCAGCGCTGCCGCCACCTGCGCCAGCCCCTTGCCTTCCGGGACGAGCAGCAGCACCGGCCGCCCGGCGCCAGCCAGTCCCTCGATCAATCCCTGAATGGCCGGATTGTCGTAACTGAAGAGCGAGAGCTTCAGCGCGCCGTCGGCCTCCAGCCCGCATTCCGACCAGAACGCCCGCCGCGCCGACTCACTCGCCTGAAATGCCGCCAGTTGGCGCAATTCCTCCGGATCGCCCAGCATGCCGCCGGTACCCGGGCCAACGCCAGGGATGAAAAAGTACTGCGTGAGCGGCAACCGCGGGTGCGGCGAACCGAGTCCGTGGCTTTCCCTCACCCAGGGCTCGGCGCTGAAATATTCAAGGTTGAGCCACACCGGCCTGGGGGTGCGCGCAGCCATCGCCGCCAGATAGCTTTCCGGGACGCGGCAGGCGAAGGCCTCCACCACCACCTCTGCCGGCCGCACCTGTGGCATGGCCTGCGACCAGTGGCAAATCTCCACCCCGTCCAGCGCCTGTACGGCCTGACGCGGGTCGACTTCGGGGCACATGCGGTGAAAGGTCTCGAGGTCGTCCACCCACAGCCGCACCTGCTGGCCGTGCCTGTGCGCCAGTTGGCGCGCCACCCGCCAGCAGATGCCGATGTCGCCGAAATTGTCGATGACGGTGCAGAAAATGTCCCACGAAAGCTTCATCCCTACACCCCGTCGCCATCCCGGCGCAACCCCGGGAATTGCGCCGCGACGCGCCTGGTGGCGCTGTGGCTTGAGTGGAACGCTTGCCGACGGACAGTGGGATTTTTTGCCGCAAACACTTGTCAAGCTTTTATTTCAGGAGTAGAAAGTCTATCAGTTTGATATCAACCGCATGAATTTGCGGATTTTTTTCCGCAAAGCCTGCTGATTTCAAACCGCAGTTCGCTGTGTGCAGTAACTTAGGTCACTCACAATAAGCGGTTTATACAAATTTGTTAGCGCCAAAGGCAGAGGAGTTTCGATGGCAACGGGTACCGTCAAGTGGTTCAGCGATTCCAAGGGGTTTGGCTTCATTACCCCGGATGACGGTGGGGAAGATGTTTTCGCGCATTTTTCCGCCATTAACATGAATGGCTTCAAGACCTTGAAGGAGGGCCAAAAGGTTTCCTTCGAAGTCAGCCAGGGTCCAAAAGGCAAGCAGGCGTCAAATATCCAGGCAGCCTGACTTCCAGCCCATTGAAAACCCCGCCACCTGAAAAGTGGCGGGGTTTTTTTATTTCACCATGACTCCAGCACCGAACTTCGCTGGACTACGCCTAAGCCCTCTGTGGCAGGTTTATCAAGAACTTACGTGAGTTCATCCTATGCCGGTGCTTTCCGAAACTTGACCCGGCTTCCCTCCGCTTGGCTCCCAACAGGCTCCTGGAATCGGGTCTTTCCAAGGAGTCAGCTATGGCCAAGATCAAACTCACCAAGTCCGCAGTCGATGCGGCAAAACCCCAGGCGCAGCCCATCGAGCTGCGTGACACTCTTGTTCCCGGCTTCTTGTGCAAGATTACACCTGCCGGCCGCAAGGTCTTCATGCTCCAGTACCGGACGAATGCCGGCGAGCGGCGCAAGCCGGCGCTGGGCATGTACGGAGAACTGACCGTCGAACAGGCCCGCTCGCTGGCGCAGAACTGGCTGGCTGAGGTTCGCCGGGGCGGCGATCCCGGCGCAGCCAAAACCGAGGCGCGCAAGGCACCCACCGTTGAGGAGTTGTGCAAGAAATTCATGGAGGACTACTCCAAGAAGCGCAACAAACCCAGCACCCGAGTCGGCTATCAAGGCGTCATTGAGCGCTGCATCATCCCGCTGCTGGGCCGCAAGAAGGTTCACGACGTGAAGCGGCCTGACGTTGCCGGACTGATGGAAAAACTTTCGTACAAACAGACCGAGGCGAACAAGGCGTTCAGCATCCTGCGCAAGATGTTCAACTTGGCCGAGGTGTGGGGCTATCGGCCTGACGGCACCAATCCTTGCCGCCATGTCCCCATGTTCCCTGCCGGCAAGTCCACCCACCTCATCAGCGACGAGGACATGGGCAAGCTGTTCCGGCAGCTCGCCAAGATCGAGGTCGAAGGACTAGAGAACTACGTCATTCCGCTGGCGATCCGGCTCCAGTTCGAGTTTGCCGGTCGCCGCTCCGAAATCGTCACGCTCGAATGGGATTGGGTCGATCTGGCGAACCGTCGCGTGGCCTGGCCCGACAGCAAGACCGGCGGCATGTCCAAGCCCATGAGCGAGGAAGCCTACCGGCTGCTTTCGACGGCGCCGAGGCAGGAAGGCAATCCCTACGTGCTGCCGTCGCCACGCCATTCGGGGCAACACCTGACCACGGGCGAGTATTACGGCGGCTGGTGCCGTGCGCTCAAGGCGGCGGGTGCGACGCATGTAGGGACGCACGGCATCCGCCACCGCTCGGCCACCGACATTGCCAACTCGGGCATCCCGGTGAAGGTCGGCATGGTGCTGACCGCGCACAAGACCGTGGCGATGTTCATGCGCTACGTCCACACCGAGGACGATCCGGTGCGCCAGGCGGCGGAACTGGTGGCGAACCGGCGCAAGACGATCACCGGGGCACAGCGCCCTGCGGAGGTGGTGGCATGAGCAAGAAGACGCTTTCGGCAACGGCGGGGAAAAGCTCCGCCATACCGGCCGGCTACGCCGACATCTGCAGCGGCATCGTGGAATTGCTCGATGCCGCGCGCCATGCGGCGGTTCGCAGCGTCAATGCGTTGATGACTGCCAGCTACTGGGAGATTGGCCGCCGGATCGTCGAAGCCGAGCAACGAGGCAAGCGGCGTGCCGGCTACGGCGAACAGTTGATCGCTCGCCTGTCCAGTGACTTGACCACGCGGTTCGGGCGAGGGTTCGGCGTAAACAACCTGGAGAACATGCGACGCTTCTTCCTCGCATATCCCCGTTCCGTGATTTCCCAGACACTGTCTGGGAAATTGCAAAGCCAGTTAGTTCCTGGGAAATCCCAGACAGTGTCTGGGGAATTGGGTCTCTCCGAACTGGCACAGGCGTTCATGCTGCCGTGGTCGGCCTATGTGCGGCTGTTGTCGGTTAGGGACGACCACGCCCGCCAGTTCTATGAGGCCGAAGCCCTGCGCGGTGGCTGGAGTGTGCGCCAGCTCGACCGGCAGATCGGCAGCCAGTTCTACGAACGCACCGCGCTGTCCAAGGACAAAGCCGCGATGCTGACCAAGGGCACGGTGCCGAAACCGGAGGATGCCGTCACGCCCGCCGAAGCGATCAAGGACCCGTATGTGCTGGAGTTCCTGGACCTCAAGGACGAGTATTCGGAGTCCGATCTTGAAAGCGCCTTGATCCAGCGGCTGGAAGCTTTTCTGCTCGAACTCGGTGAGGGGTTCACCTTCGTCGGGCGACAGCGCCGGTTGCGCATCGACCAGACTTGGTATCGGGTGGACCTGCTGTTTTTCCATCGCCGGCTGCGCTGCCTCGTCATCATCGATTTGAAGCTCGGCAGCCTGACCCATGCCGACGTGGGCCAGATGCACCTGTATTGCAACTACGCGAAGGAGCACTGGACGTTTCCCGAAGAGAATCCGCCTGTGGGCCTGATTCTGTGCGCGGACAAGGGGCACGCCTTGGCGCGGTATGCGCTTGAGGGATTGCCCAGCAAGGTCATGGCGGCGAACTATCGGATGGTGCTGCCGGATGCCGAATTGCTGCAAAAGGAACTTGAGAACACGCGGCGTCTGCTGGAATCTCGCGCAGCGATTCATCCCGAGACTCGCCAACGATAACGATGCGTCTCGGCGTACCGCCGTCGGGCTCGCGGGCTGCGCCCCGCGCTTCGTGCCGAATCGCGGCCATCCGGCTTTGATCCCTGACGCCTCCGGCCCTTGAGGGCCAGCGCGCTCCGCTTGCCTGCCCTGTCTTCGTCGGAAGTGGGGATGGGCGGTCTTGCTGTTTCCCTTCACCGTACCACGGCGTTCTCGCCGTCAAGGGCGGCGCGTGCCGTCAAGGCGTGCGCCATTACACTTTGGTGCGTTTTGGTGCATTCCGGTGTAATCTGGTGATTGGGTTCCATGTTGGTTGATCCGCCGTTTATGCCTCAATCGCAACCGCTCAAGCGCTTCACAGTCTCCCTTGATGCCGAGGACTACGAGGCTTTGCGCAAGCTGGCTGAGGCGCAACGTCCGCCGTTGCCGCTCCAGTATGTTGTGCGCTTGGCCATTCGGCGTTTTTTGGATCAGCCCGAGGGTGCGGTGCTTCGCCCCATTGAGGACGATACACGGTGAAGCGAACGATGAGATTGGCTATGCCCATATAAAAGGACGCGATGCAGCGGGGGGAGTATGACGGTCTTGCAGGAAATACTTGAATGGTCTCAAGGCCGCCCAGCGTGGCAACGCGACGCGTTACGTCGACTCGTCCTCACCGGAGAACCCTCCGACGATGACATCCGTGCACTTACCGAAGTTTGCAAGAGCGTGCATGGTCTCGCTGATGAGCAGGAAACCTCGCCCTTCGCCAAGGAGCATGTGCCCGACACAACAGAGGGCGCTGCCCCTGTTTCTCTGGTATCAATCTTCCACCATCGTGGTGTGAATGCGCTGGCGGAGGACCAGACGCTCAGGTTCGCTCCAGGTCTCACTGTGGTCTATGGTGATAACGGTGCAGGCAAGACGGGCTATATCCGAATCCTCAAGGGCGCCTGCCGGGCGCGCGGGCAGGAACAAATCCTGGGCAATGTCGTCTCCGGCACAGCACCACTTGCCCCGGTCGTTGCGATCAAATACAAGATCGGAGCCGAACCCGAACCACGGGAATGGACCGGAGCCGGCGAGGCTGAGTTCATTTCGCGGGTGAGCGTATTCGACACCCAATGCGCTGCCGTCTACCTGACCGAGAAAACTGATGTTGCCTTCCGGCCTTTCGGTTTGGATCTGTTCGACAATCTCGTGAAGGCGTGTAAAGCCGTTCGCGCAGAACTCGAAAGCGAGCAGCGTGCGCTTGCCTCGAACGCTATCGTCACTGTTCAGGCACAGATCCCCGAAGGCACAGCAGTTGCGAAGTTTCTAACGAACATCAGTTCGCTCACCAAGCCGGATGCCATAGAGGCACTCGCGCGTCTCTCACCGGAGGAGGAAGCCCGGCTTGCGCTTCTGGAAAAATCACTGCTCGACTTGCAGGCCAATGATCCCGAGAAGCTGATCCGGCAACTCACCCTACGCGCGGGTCGGGTTCAGACACTGGCCCGGCACCTCAAGGAGGTGGAAGCGGCGCTTTCGATGGAGGCCGTGGCTGCCGTGTTCGATGCACGGACAGAAGGCCGCCGCAAGAGCGAGGAAGCAAAACGGCTGCGGGAGGCAACATTTCCCGAAGGGATGCTGCCTGGAACCGGCACTGATCCCTGGGTCGCGCTTTGGGAAGCGGCGCGCCAGTTCTCGCAAGAGTTGGCGTATCCAGACAAGGCATATCCAGTCGGAGAAGATGGCGCTCATTGCGTCCTGTGCCAACAGGATCTCGATCACGCAGCATCCCATAGGCTCAGCCAGTTTGAAGCGTTCGTGGCTTCGACGACGGAACGTGAACTCCGGCAGATCAGGGAGAAGTTCGCACTTTTGCGAAAGGGCTTCACTGATCTCAGAACAACAACCGAAGCCGTTGACGAAGCGCTCAAGGAAATCCGCATCGAGCATGACGCCGTTGCGGACGCGATAGCCGCGGCGCTTTCAGCCAACGAGAGCCGCCGTAGGACTGTCACCGCAGCCATCGCCGAAGACAAGGACCTCGCCCCCGAGTGTCCCGCCCTCGTGTCGGCCTCTCTTGACGCCGAGGCGCTGGCCAGGGAAATCGAGGCCCGGATCAAGACGCTGCGCACCAGCGCCACCGATGAAACCCGCAAGCGCATAACCGCCGAGGCGCAGGAGCTGCGCGCCCGTAAGATTCTAGCGACACATCAGCAGACTGTTCTTGATGATATCGAGCGTCGGAAGAAGTACGCCGCTTATGGGTTGTGCATCGACGAAACCAAGACACAGGTGATTACGCAGAAGAGCACTGCCGTTACGAAGGCCGTCGTATCGCAGAAGCTCAAGCGGAGTTTCAAAGACGAACTGGTCAATCTGTCTTTCGGTCACGTCGAGGTCGAGTTAAAGGAACTGGGCGGTGCTGACGGCGTTTTCTACCACAAGCTTGCTCTTACGCGCGCGCCTGGCGTTGACTTGCCAAAAGTTGTGAGCGAGGGCGAGCAGCGCTGCCTATCCATCGCCGCATTCTTTGCGGAACTTAGCACTGCCGATGACCCCTCTGGCATCGTGTTCGATGATCCCGTGTCCTCGCTTGATTACCAATGGCGTCAGGGTGTGGCTCGACGCTTGGTGTTGGAAGCCAACACCCGGCAGGTTATCGTCTTCACCCACGATGTCGTCTTCCTGCTGCTCCTAAAGCAATTCGCGGAAGAGTTGGGCGTCGATCAGTTTGACCAGCACGTCCGATTCCTTTCCAAGGGTGCAGGCGTGTGTGCGGAAGAGCTTCCGTGGGTTGCGCTGCCGGTCAAGAAAAAGATTGGTTACCTGAAAAGTGGCTGGCAAGCCGCCGACAAGCTTTCTCGTGACGGTCATCAGGACGCCTACGAGAAAGACGCCAAGTATCTTTACGGTTTGCTGCGGGAAGCATGGGAGCGCGCCCTCGAAGAAGTCCTTTTGGGCGGCGTGGTCGAACGCTACAGGCCGAGTATTCAGACACAACAAGTTTCTCAGATCGCCGACATCACTCCCGAGGACTGCAAGACCGTCGAGACGGCTATGACGAAATGCTCGAAATGGCTGCCTGGCCATGATCAAGCCGCGGCGGCTCGTGCGCCGGTACCCGGTCCGGCAGAGCTCAAGGCCGACATCGAAGCGTTGGACAACTGGGTAACGGCAATACGCAAACGCCGCAAGAAACCCGCGGAGGCCGCAACCGCATGAGCAATGTCAACATCAAACGCGCCGTCGAGAATATCCGGGCTAATACGACCGTTTACACGCCTGTTGTTGAGATGATCGTTAACGCAATTCAGGCGATTGACGAGGCTGGCCGCAAAGATGGAAAAGTCCAGGTCCGCGCGCAACGGAGCATTCAGGTCGAACTGGATGGAAGTTTGCCAGATGTTACGGGCTTCGACATTGAGGATAACGGCATCGGATTTACTGACGCGCATCGTAACTCCTTCGATACGCTCTACACCGACCGCAAGATCGCCGAAGGCGGGAAGGGATTCGGCCGTTTCACTGGGCTCAAGTATTTCGAAGACCTGCACGTCAAGAGTGTTTACCGCGATGGTGCCGCCTTCAAAGCCCGCAGCTTTTCAATGGGCAAGGAACACGAGATCATCGTGCGTGAGAAGGTCACATCAAGTGACAAGCAGGACGCCGGCACGGTGGTCACGCTGGCACCTTTGAAGACGGGGCGCGCCTTCGACAAGAAGCTTTCGACCATCGCCCGCAGCCTCGTGGAGCGGCTGCTGCCGTATTTCATCACGCAAGATTACGTCTGCCCCGACATTGTTCTTTCAGAGCAGGACGGGAGTGGCGCGATCCGCTTGAACGACTTTGTGAGCAACGAATTGTCTGCCGTCATCCGGGAGATCGGCATTGATCGCAAGACCTTCACGCTCAAGGCTTCCGATACGGAAGAGGAGTTCCTGGTCCGCGTGTTTAAGCTCTACTCTCCGCGCAACCAGAAAAGCCGAATCAGTCTTGTCGCGCACAAGCGGGAAGTCTCAGGGTCCGCGATCCACAAATACATCCCAGAGTTCGTGGACGAATTCTTCGAGAATGATCGAAACGGTGAGATCGACAGCGCGCGCAATTACATCATCAAAGCCTACGTGTTCGGGCCTTATCTCGACCGCAATGTTTCACTGGAGCGAGGCGGGTTTGAGTTTCAAATGGACAGCGACCTGATTCTCGGAATCGGGCAAACCCAGATTGAGCAGGACGCTGCCACGATCGCCCGTGAGGCGATGGGTGCAGATATCACCTTCCGGCAGGAGAAGAAGAAAGAGCGTGTGCAGTTTTATGTCGATGAAGAAGCGCCGTGGCACAAGGCCATCCTGGAAAAGCTCGACCTGAGCGGGATGCCCTATAACCCAAGCAATGAAGAGATCGAAACAAGGTTGCAAAAGGAGAAATTTGCGCAGGAGATCACCATCAAGCGCGATGTGGCGAAGCTAATGGCGGAGACAAATTTCGAGAATGTTCAGGATAGTGTGATCGAGATCGTCAATAAAATATCCGGCACCAGTAAGAACGACTTGATTCACTACGTCGCACTGCGCCGAAAAATCCTAGACATCTTCGGTAAGAGTCTTGAAACAGATGACTCAGGAACGTATTCCTCCGAAGGAGTGGTTCACGACATTATCTTCCCACGCAAGGGAGATGCCGATATCACGTCCTTTCACGATCACAATCTCTGGATCGTAGACGAAAGGCTGAATTTCACTACCTACGTTTCCTCCGACCTTCCCCTCAACGGTGGGAATACTGATCGCCCGGACCTGTTGGTCTACAACAAACGGGTTCTGTTCCGAGGCGATAACGAAGCGAGCAACCCGATTACGATCTTCGAGTTCAAGAAGCCGCAGCGTGACGACTTCGTGAACCCGTCCTCCAGAGAAGACCCAGTCCAGCAAATCGTGCGCTACGTGAACGACATTCGGGACGGCAAGTACAAGACACCCGAAGGTCGCAAGATACTTGTTGCCGATAACACGCCGTTCTACGGCTACGTCGTGTGCGATCTGACAGCCAAGGTGGAAACCTGGCTGGAGCGCGAGAAGAACTTTACGCCCATGCCCGATAGGCTCGGCTGGTTCCAGTGGATGGGCAATATCAATCTCTATGTTGAGGTCATAAGCTGGGACAAGGTGCTGAAAGACGCGAAGATGCGCAGTCAGATATTTTTCCAGAAGCTGGGAATCTAGTGCGGCCGTCATGTACCTCTGAAATGCGCTGACTCGACAAGTGCGAACGTGAGCCGGAAAAAGCGTCACCGTCGGGCATCATCCTTTGCACTGGCAAGAAGTCAGAGCAAATCGAACTGCTTGGAACTGAACAAGTCGGGCATCCATGCCGCCGCGTGCCGTGCTGGTGGAACGGGGACAGCAAGCAGCCCAGCGGGGCAGTTGCAGATCGGGCAGCGCAGCGCTAGCGAGAACGAGCGCTGACGCTTTCCGAGCTACAGACGGATGCCGGCAGACTTCGGCGTTGCAAACTGCTTGGGTTCCTCACCGAGCGGGAAGCCAACTACGTATAGCACCGTGGCGGGCATTGGCTTCGCATCCGCATCTGCGCCCCACTTCACCTGCACCTTGCGCGTGGCGTAGCGCAGCGAGACGCCGAGCGCCTTGAGCGCGTCGATGTGGGATTGCATCTCGTCGTACACCTCGAACTTCTGCGTTTCGCTGTAAACATCGGCGCAATCCCGGTAGTCCCGGAAATAATCCACCAGTGCGGCGAAGGTCTCGTCCGCTTCGCGGGGCAGCTCGAATCCCGGCTCCGACAGATCCATCGTGCAGGACTCGGCCAACTTGGCCAATTGTTTGCCCGTTGTCAGTGGTGTGGCTGTCAGCGTGACGTGCTCCCGATCGAACTTCTCCTTCGCCGCCTTGAATTCTTCTCCGGATGGAATCGTGAACGGCTTGTTAAGTGCGTCGATGTCCTCGAACTCGAACGCGCGTGCAAGAGCGCGACGTGTATCAAGACTAGCGGACAAGCCTTGCTCGACTCGCTGAATCGTCCGCACGTTGAGGCCGGAAATGGCGGCCAGTTGCTCCTGCGACCATTGCCGCATCTCGCGGAATAGCTTGATGCAAGCGGCCAGCTCGGCCAGAGTCAGAAGACGGGTTTGTTGAGCATGTTCTGTAGTGTTCATTGGTGGCTCCATCGTTTCAGTAGACGTGGCGAAGTATGGGGAGCCAAGAACAAGAACAACACGACAGCAACCCGACAGCCGGCCGACAGATCACAACTATAAATGTCGCTTGTGGTTCGCTCCAAGGATATTCAAAGGGCGAATCAGCGCGTCCCGGCGTTCCGCCGTCGTGCTCGCGGGCTCCGCCCCGCGCTTCGTGCCGAATCGCGGCCACTCACACACTCTCTCTGGCTCATGAACACGATCAGGGTTGCACAGGCCAGCTTTCTGGCACCAATGCGGGAGGCTTAGTCCATGGCTGCTCGACCAAAGCATCCTGGAACCATTGATCGCGAAGGTTCGCATGCTCGGTCACGATGAGCTGAAATCCAGGAACGTCCTCTTGCGTGAACTTCAGCAACAGCTCAAACAAACGGCGAACTGCTGCCAGATCAGCATCTGCTTCCGTTTTCTGAACTGAACCGTCGGCCTCCTGATAGACCTTCTCCGAAGGAAAGTAGACCTGGGTAGGTTGATCGATCAGCAGAAATTGGGGAATCGGTCGGTTGTTTTTCGCTGCAAAGAGATGCAGTGCAAGCAAGGCTGAGAGGTGATAGGCGAGATGGTTTTCGCCACCGCCGGTCCGGCCCATTGGGACTGGTCGATCTGGACGGTCAAAGATGATGGTGAGATTGGTGAGATCGAATCTCGCAGGAAACGCACTGAACTCAGCTTGAAACATACGGATGTACTGCGACACTTGTGCGGAGATGTTATTCAGGATCGATGTAAGCCGCTCATTGCTATCGTCAGCACCAATTCGCTTTTCTAGTTCATCGACTTTGAACTTGAGGCGGCGATGCTCTGCCTCACGTGAAATAAGTTCCTCGTTAGGAACCAAGTTCTCCAGGAATAAGCTGATACGGCCAACAACGCGCGCTGCCGCATTGTTGCGCGTACCCATCTGTGCGATAACTTCGTTGGCTGCAATGGCTGAAGAAAGCTCTGTTTCCTTATGCTTAATAGCCTCAACAACTTCCTGAACCTTACCGTCCTGCTCAGCCAAATACGCCTCCAGCTTGGGGCGTTGGCCGGCAACGATGCTCATCTCCGCATCCAATGTTGCTAACTCATTGAGCAATACCTTCGCAACCGGAGCCTCCAAGGCTAGGTTCTCTTCGCAGAAGGGCCACTGCCACTCACCAGTCTGAGGGTTCTTGGGGAGGGCCTTGATCGAGGCCAACCTATCCTTCTGTTCGGTCGCTTCGCTTTCGAAACCGCCAGCTTTTTTCGAGAACTGACGGGCTGCATCAATCTTTGACTGGATCTCTCGCCGATCCTTGCGTAGCTGAATCAGTTCGTCTTCGAGCTGAGATATCCGGTGGCCGTCATCATCCGGTATCGCAGTAGGTTTCCATAGCAAGGCAGTACGTAGGGCATCAACCACACCGTCGGTGCCAACCTGCTGACTAGCTGATTCAATGATGCTGACTGCCCTTGCTTCCGAGAAGAGGCCGATGCCCTTCTGCTGGGATGTATCGATGGCATCGCGCGCGTGCTCAAGAAGCTTCGCGTTTAGCTTCAATTCACGCTGAGCCGCACGAAGCTTGGCTTCGAGTTCATATCGCTCATTCGAGGAAACCCCGAGGAGAATCGGCAGTGTGTCGCGGATTGCTTGCGGCTGGAAGGCTTCGTTCTGACGATAGAGAAGTTGGTCCTTATTGGCGACAATTCCTTGCTTCTGGAAAAGGTAGTAGTACGTGTGTTTGATGTTTGCGTCATAGCTATCTCTACTGTGCTCGATCGCTACATCGGTCCGATTCTCTGAAATTCCCAATAGTCGCGACAGCAGGGCAACAACTGCATCGTCGTCTGTATTGACCACCAGTTCTTTAAAGTCAGGGATCGCCAGTTGATTGCCCCGCCGCTGCATGACAGTGCTGCAACTCGTGCCTCCCGCAGTGGGGGTGGGTTTGGCGATCAATACCTGTTCCTTCGGAAACTGATAGATCACGGCAAACCAAGCCACTTTGTCGCGAATGATACCTTCAGGGACGTTGAAGGTTGAACGTCCCATACAGTATTCAATGATCTCTGAGAGAGCGGACTTCCCGGTTGATGACCGACCAGTAATCACATTGAGGCCGTCTACCTTGAACTGAAGGTCTCGACGTTGGCCATCATGGCTATAGATATGAATGGATTTTATTTTCATGGCCGTATTCCGAAGGTTGTGTATACCGTCACTCGGTCCGCAATGCGGGCAAACTCTTTTCCGACTATGCGCGCGACACGTTGGCAGGAGACGGATTCACTTGTGCCGGTGACGGATTTCCGCACCTTGTCTGGCACGGTCTTTAACCGACCATCCTGCGAGACGACAAAGCAGCCTCGTTCCATCAGCAGCCCGAACGCTTCAAGCGCATACGGCATCAAGTCACTTGCGCGAGCAGAAAAACCGACCAGCAGTTGAGGATGCTTTTCGACTGTCTTCAGGAGATAACTGCGGGGACTGCCTGCAATCACCTCACGAGAGTCTTTGTGCAGACACAGCGGCAACACGAGCAGCGAGAGGGAGAATGGTATGCCGTCAGGGTTCTCTTCTTCGTAGCCCTGCATGGCCCTGAACAGGATCAGACCACAGAAGGCCGGATTGAACAGGTTTCGCACCTCAAAGGGGCGTTGATCCCATCGTTTCATTCAGTTGCCCCCAACAGCCCACCGATACGACTCAGAAAGTGAGGATGCCAGTACACTCGTGGCGATGGACGAGCGTTCGCGAGAATGTGGAAGCCGCCTCGGACAACGTATGGTTCAGTCACACGCTCCCGAATGCGAAGTGCACTAATATTGCCGCTCTCGATATCGGCCCATTGGTACAACGCCTTCCCTGCGCTCAGAAGGACGGTATCGGCGCTCTCTTCGTCAAGATCTTCAAAAACTACATCTTTGTATCTGCTCCATTCATCAGCAAGCCGGTCTTCATATTCTTCCATTTCGCCTGAGACCAGCAGGTTCTCGCGTGCCCAAACTGACCGCTGCTCGAAGGCTCTGTAGTAGTCCAAGATCGCATTTCGGATTCTGTTTGAGGAAATGCCGATTTCACGCAACTGCACGACAAAAAGTCGAGGATCGTTCTCCGCATCGATTTCACCGGCAGGAGTCTTTCCTCGGAACGTGATGGGGAGGTTGTCGGATTTGTATTCTTCTGCAAAAGCAGACAATTTGTCCGAAACTTCATAACCATAGATTGCTTCCGTGCGTTTGCCTGTCAAAAGATTCACGACTACATCGTTCCACCAGCCCTCTAAACGCTCGAAGATGGATTCCCTGAATTCACGACGGATACTCCGCATGTGCTGCTCTTTGACGAGTACTGGCACATCGGCAATTCGAGGGTTTCCATCAAGAATGACAATGCGCGAGAGAAAATCATCTTTCTCATCATCGCTTAGTACATTGAACTCCGAGGCAATCGATTTAATTAACTTCGATTCAGTCGCAGCAAGGGCATCGCCTGCAAGCTTCGATAGCGAAGCCCCCTCGTCATCATGAGCTGGAGGATCAAGTAAAAAATGCCGCAGAAAAGAGGTTCTTGCAACAGTGCCTGTCGTGAACAAGAAGAAACGAAGGCTGGCTTCGCTACGTCCATCTCGGTTGTAGCGCGCCAGCCAGATACGGACGGATTTCCAGAAGTCGGTGGATAGGTTGGTCAAGCGGTCACCGACGGCCTTGTGCTTGAGGGAGGCAAGTGTCTTGATTCCGTCCTTGTCAAGGAAGTCAAGATCATCGTCTTTCTCAATCAAAACCGACGTGCTCTCTGGCAGTTGCAAAAGTCGTAGCAAGGCGAAGCGTGGCTGATAGATGTATCCCAGCCCTTGCTCACCAGCGGAATACTGATCGGTGGATATCTCAGCCATGCTCAAGGCCTTATGTAGTAGGGCAAATTATTGTTAGTTCTCTCATAGACTTCCCCGATATTTGCTCCGCACGTTCACGGAGACTTACGTCTTGACTGGGAATCTGCGCGGTTAAGATCGAAGGGCAAGGCCTTGTCCATCGCAATGCGTGTCAGCAGTAGACGAATTGCGTCTGAGATCGATAGCCCCATTTCAGATAAGACAATACTGGCCTCTTCTTTGATCTTTGGGTCAATTCGAGCGCGTACGACGTCGTTACTTGCCATCAATCAGACCCCTGAGAGTGGATGTAGCTACATCGTAGCCCAATTGGGCTCGCATGTGGTAGCCCTATAAACAGCATCCCGGCGTGCCGCCGTCGGGCTCGCGGGCTGCGCCCCGCACTTCGTGCCGAATCGCGGCCATCCGGCTTTGATCCCTGACGCCTCCGGCCCTTAGGGCCTGCGCGCTCCGCTTGCCTGTCCCTGCTTTCGTCGGAAGTGGGGGATGGGCGGTCTTGCTGTTTCCCTTCACCGTACCACGGCGTTCTCGCCGTCAAGGGCTGCGCGTGCCTGCACGCTTGCGGCCGTGGCCGTCTGCGACCCCTGACTGCTTGCGCTGCGCCGTGCTGAAGCCGGTTCCGGGCAATTCCGCCCGAGCAACCGGAGCACAATCATGTCGCAACTCTCTCTCACTCTCGATTCCTCGCTGCTGGTGCGTGACGACCAGGGGCGCTATCTCCCGGCTACTGCTGACCAGATACTTGCAGCGGCCCGGCAGGTCATCGACCAGAAGATCCCGCGCGGGGCGCCGTTCACATCGCCGACGCTGGTCAAGGATTATCTGCGCACCAAACTGGCTGGCTTCGAGCACGAGGTGTTCGCGGCATTGTTCCTCGACACGCAACATGGGCTGATCGAGTACGCCGAATTGTTCCGAGGCACCATCGACTCGGCGGCGGTGTATCCGCGCGAAGTCGTGAAGGCGGCGTTGCGGCTCAATGCGGCGGCGGTGATCTTTGCGCACAACCATCCGAGCGGGAATCCCGAGCCGAGCCAGGCCGACAGGCAGATAACCCAGCGGCTCAAGGATGCGCTGGCGCTGGTGGAAGTACGCACGCTGGATCACATCGTTGTCGGCGGCGAGTCCACAGAGTCCTTCGCCGAACGAGGGCTGCTTTAACCCAGGGGGCTTCGGCCCCCTTTTTGCTGCATCCGATGCCGACGATCTCCGGCCCTCACGGGCCTGCGCGCTGCGCTTGCACTCCAGGGGAACGGCTTGCAGCCGATCCCCGCCGCGCGTTGCTTGGCGCCCCTGACAGCCGCCGAACAGGTTTGCACCTGATCGGCCTTCGCGCCTACGGCGCTGCGCGCTTCGCTTGCGTGGGGTCTGCGCCATCTGCGGCCGTTGCCACAACCGCCGTCTTCCCCTCGCTCATCACCTTGTCCGCGACTGTAGCCCGCGGTCGTGTGCCGTCAAGGCGCGCCGGGCCGTGTCCTCGCTGCGCTGCGGGCCGCACCAACCCGTCGCTTGCCTCCTTGACGGCCCACGACCGCGCGCTCCTGACCGTCGCGGGCGATGAACTCAGGAAAGACGGTGGCAACGAGGCCGGCCCAGGTCTCCGCGCCGACCCCACCGGAAAACCGCAAAAGCGGGCTCCGAATCTAGGAATCCGGTGGGGCTTTAACAGCAACCTTGTCAGGAGTAACCACTATGCAACTCGCATCCCGTTTCGCTTCACGTTCCCCGATGTTGCGCGCCGATCATCCGCTGTCGGATGAACAAATCCAGCGCGTGGCCCCTTCCATCTTCGCGGAAGCCCCGCACGAAAGCCGCTCCGAGCGGTACAGCTACATCCCCACCGCCGCCGTGCTGACGGAACTGCGCAAGGAAGGCTTTCAACCCTTCATGGCTTGCCAGACCCGCGTGCGCGATGAAGGCAAGCGCGAGCACACCAAGCACATGATCCGGCTGCGCCACGCCAGCCAGATTGCCGGCCGTGAGGCCAACGAAATCATCTTGCTGAACTCGCACGACGGCACCAGCAGCTATCAGATGTTGGCCGGGATGTTCCGCTTTGTGTGCAGCAATGGGCTGGTCTGCGGCGACACCGTGGCGGATGTGCGCGTGCCTCACAAGGGCAACGTGGCGGGCCACGTCATCGAAGGCGCTTATGAAGTCTTGCACGGCTTCGAGCGTGCGCAGGCATCCCGCGATGCCATGCAGTCGATCACGCTGGACAGCAGCGAGGCGGAAGTCTTCGCCCGCGCCGCGCTGGCTCTCAAATACGACGACCCGGACAAGCCCGCGCCCATCACCGAAAGCCAAGTGCTGGCCCCGCGCAGGTTCGACGACAACCGCCCCGACCTGTGGAGCGTGTTCAATCGCACGCAAGAGAACTTGACGCAAGGCGGACTGATGGGCCGCAGCATCAACGGACGACGTCAGCGCACGCGCCCCGTGCAGGGCATCGACCAGAACCTGCGACTGAACCGCGCCCTGTGGCTACTCGCTGATGGCATGCAGCGCCTGAAAGCCTGAACCCCACGCGGAGGGGCGGGCAGCCCCTCCATTCATTCCCTTGTTTCACATTCTTTCTTTAGGAGTCATCACCATGAACACCGTAACCCAAACCGAAACCCGCGCCATCCACACCGCCGCCGCGCTGGAAGTGGCCGACCCGACCAAGAACCTGATTTTGGTGCCGCTGTCGCAGTTGCTGCCGCGCCAGTCCAAGCGCAACGTGCGCAAGAGCCAGCGCACGTCCATTCCAGAGCTGGCCGCGAGCATTGCGCGCGTCGGCCTGCTGCAAAACCTCATCGTTATCCTGGCCGCCGATGGCGAGCACTACGAAGTCGTCGCCGGTGGCCGCAGGCTGGCCGCGTTGAAGCTGCTGGCCAAGAAGAAGCGCATTGCCAAGGATTGGGAAGTGCCTTGCCTGCTGGTGGCAGATAGCAGCGCCCGCACCGTGAGCCTGACCGAGAACGTGCAGCGCGAAGCCATGCATCCCGCCGACCAGTTCGAGGCATTCGCCGCGCTGGTCGCGGAAGGCCGCCCCATTGAGGACATTGCCGCCGACTTCAGCGTTTCCCCGCTGGTGGTGCAACGCCGCCTGAAACTCGCCAACGTCTCGCCGCGTTTGATGGCCGACTACCGCGCCGGTGCCGTCACCCTTGAACAGTTGATGGCCCTTGCCATCACCGACGACCACGCCGCGCAGGAAACCGCGTTCTACAGCGCGCCGCAGTGGCAGCGCAGCCCGTCCGCGTTGCGCGAGCACCTGACCGAACGCGAGATCGACGCACAGCACCCGCTGGCCCGCTTCGTCGGGATGGACACCTACACCGAAGCAGGCGGCGGTACCCGCCGCGATCTGTTCGCCGAGGACGACAGCGGCATCTATCTGAACGATGCGGCGCTTTTGGAACGGATGGTGCGCGAGAAGCTGGCCAGCATCACCGAGGATGTGCGCGCCGAAGGCTGGGCATGGGTGGAAGCCGTGCCGCACCTGAGCCATGCCGACCGGCAAGCGTTCCAGAACGCCCCCCGCCAGCGGCGCGAACCGAACGCCCGCGAAGCCCGGCGCATCGCATCGCTGCAAGATCGCCTTGACAAGACCGATACCGCGCTGGAAGACACCTACGAGACTGAGGACGAAGACAAGGCCGACACCCTGCACGAGCAGCGCGAGCAAGTGGCCGCACAACTGCAAACCGCGCTCGACGCCTTGCAGAACTACGCCCCGGACGTGCGCGCGGTGGCCGGTGCCATCGTCACCATTGATCGCGACGGCGAGGCAGCAATCCATCGCGGGTTGCTACGTGAAGCCGAGGCCAAGGCGTTGCGCACGCTGGAGAAGCTGCGCCAAGGCTTCACCGGAACGGAAGGTGCGAATAACGACGAAGGCGAAGACGCCGAGCCGGCCAAGGCCGCGAACCTGTCCGACCGGCTGGCACAGCGCCTGAGCGCGCACCGTACCGCCGCGCTGCAAATCGAAGTGGCCCGGCATCCGCAGGTGGCGCTGGCCGCGCTGGTGCATGGCATGGTGCGGCGAGTCTTGCAGGACGGCTATGCGGTGGAACTGCCCATCGGCATCAACGCGCGCCCGCAGAACCGGCTGGACACCTACGCCCACGACTGGCCGGAATCGTCCGCCGCCGTCGCCTTGCGCGAACTGCAACAGGCATGGGGCGAACGACTGCCGGAGGACAGCGCCGAACTGTTCGCCGCGCTGCTCACCATGCCGCAGGACGAGTTGGTGCAACTGCTGGCCGTGTGCGTGGCCGCCAGCGTGGACGTGGTGACGCCGCGTGCCGCGCAGGCCGCGCCCGGCGCGGAACTGGCGCAGGCGGTGGGGCTGGACATGGCCGCATGGTGGAAGCCGACCGCCGAAGGCTATTTCAATCATGTGTCCAAGTCCGTGATTCTCGACGCCGTGCAGCAATTCGCGCCGTCGCACGTCACCCGCCTGTCCAAGCTCAAGAAGGCCGACATCGCCAGCGAAGCCGAGCGGCTGGCGCAAGGCACGGACTGGATGCCTGTGATGTTCGCGGCCGAGAACAGCACGGCGCAGGAGACAGTGCCGCAGGACGAGGCCACCAACGAAGCGGAAGAAGTGGCCGACACGCTAGCCGCATGACGTAGCCGCGTGACACTTGGCCCCGGCACAGATCGCGCCGGGGCTTTTTCCGAACATCAAAAACCGGGCGCGGCAAGTCTGCCGCGCCCGGTTTTCAACGGCCAAAGCAAAAAACGCCCCGTCGCCGCCTTCGATCAGGCGGCGACGGGGCGGCGCACAAGTGCCTGGTGCGGTTCGGCAATCGGCGCCCGCTGACGCGAGCACGGTTTTCATGCGCCCCGCCACGGTGGGCGGTGCGCCGGAGCACGCTGCACCTTGCTACGTCCGGTTGTGCAAAAGCGTGCCGTCCTCGACGCTGGCGGGGGCTGTCCAGGCCATCACGCCGGCCTGTTCACCGACATGCCCCACGGCCTTGCCATGACGAATCCATGCCACACCTCAAACCGTCCGCCGCAGGATGCGGGGAGCGTTCCCGCCTGTCGTAAGGGACAGACCTTGCCAGCGTCAGCGTGCGTGCCGGCAAAGCCTTCATGCGGTGCGCCGAGCCGGCCATCGCTCCATTCGGGTCAGTTCGGCCCGTTGCGTCCTTGGTTCGTTGTGAATCCTGGCGGGGGCACGGCTGCGCCTCGGGCTTCATGGCTGCAACCGTCTGGCGCAAACAATTTCCCCTGCGCTGCGCGCATTCCTCGCGCGGCAAATTCTTTGCGCCTCCGGTCCTCCACGATGTTGCGGCCGCCAGCGGTGCAGCCAGCCCGTCCCCCGCCGACCGGATCACAACAAGGACGCGATAGGCGCGACCTTGGCAACCCGAAAGGAGCAAACATCATGGCCAACATCGGCACCTTCACCGCAAACGACAACGGCTTCACCGGCACCGTCCGCACCCTGACGCTCAACGTCAAGGTCAGGTTCGTCCCCAACGACAAGGGCAGCGAGAACGCCCCCGACTTCCGCATCCAGGCGGCGGGCGGCTACGACATCGGCGCGGCCTGGAAGAAAGTCAGCCAGGCCGAGCGGTCCTACCTGTCGGTGACACTGGATGATCCGTCGTTCCCGGCGATCATCTACGCCCGTCTGATCGAAGAAGAGGACGGCACGCACAACCTGATCTGGTCGCGCAGCAAGCCGGCGGCCTGACGGCCGCCCCGGCGCCCCGCCCACCGTAGCGGGGCGCCCCCATCGAAAGGCAACTGGCGACCCTAAGCGATCGCTCGGCACTCTCCGTAGTGTTGCGAGGCTACTGACTGGGGCTGAGAAAAGGCATGGCGTAGCCTAGAAACTCAGAGTGAGGCGTCCTGTTTTCCTTCCATCTGTAAGGGTTGGATGGTGGGGTGTCTCGGCGATCACTGACGGTCAACATCAACCGTTTCTTGGCCCGGGAAATGCCGACAAAAAAAGCACAACGCTCTGCATCTTCCTCTCCCCAAAAGGACTGATTTTCAACGCCGAGGATGACAACCGTATCGAATTCGAGCCCCTTGCTCTTGTGGATGGTCATAAGGCGCACAGCCTGATCGTCGGAAAAGCGCTCCAGTGCCTTGGGCAAATTGGGTTCCGACCTCAGCAGTTCATCTATGCGAGTCTTGGTGTCATTGACGATTTGTATAAGTCGCGCTTTTGACTCGTAATCATGTGAAAGCGCACACAGGGTCTCGATGCCTACTTTTTTCAGGAAGACGCGGACAAAATCCCACCAGCCCATGGATGGTTCACCCAGTGATGCGACCTGTGCCGCACTTCTCCGCTGCTCAGCAATAAAGCGCTGGAAGTCCTGTCGGATGCTGGACTGTACATCGTCGTCAGCGAAAGGAATGAGCTGCGCCATCAACCGAATCCAGGCTTTGGGTTCACGCTGGCCATAAAGACTGGACAGATAATCGACGATAAGCCTTGCCGCCGGTTCGACAGAGATGTCCTGAATCTGCTGCTCGTTGCGAAAGGGGATGCTCCGCCGTTCCAATGCCTGGATCAGGTGGTCGGCATAGAGGTCTGGTTGCCGGACGATCAGAACCGCAATTTCCGAGGGGGGAAGCTGCTCGTGGTTAATCCACGTGTTGATTGAATCGGCTAGGTACTCGGCCTCTTCCTGACTGCTCGAAAATCGCCACGCGAAGATCTGGCCTTCCTCACCTGCTAGTTGTTCATCAGGCATGACAGAGGTGGGGTCCATCACTTTGATGATCTCGTTCTGTACACGCAGCAGGCGAGGCTTCGAGCGGAAGTTGCGATACATGTTGAGTGGTTCAGCAGCAAAGTCCGCTGCGAAGGTTTGGAAAATGCCGTCGAGGGCACCTGCCCATCCCATGATCTTTTGCTTGGTGTCGCCGACTGCCGTCAAGCGGATAGCCGTACCCTGGAACGCGAGCTTCACCAGCGCGTACTGGTGGTCAGTGCAATCCTGGAATTCGTCCAGAAAGACATCGCTGTAGGTCTGACGGACGGCGTTGCGGGCTGCAACGGATGTATTGAGGATCTGGATGGCCAGAGGCACCAGGTCGCTGAACTCGATCTGCCGTCGTGTCACTCTCCGATCGCCGATCTGGTAGTTGACGTCGAGGGCATCCTGTCCGGTCAGCACCGGACGGAAACGGTCGATGATCCGCTTGGCAAAAGCATGGAAGGTGTAGCTGTCGAAACGAGCTGCCAAGTCGGAACCACAACGGCGTTGCACGCGTTCCTTCAGGTTTTTGCTGGCCTCAACCTTGAACGAAATGGCCAGTATCCGTTTCGGGTAGCGACAGGTTCCTGTGCGCAGCAGGAAGTCGGCGCGCTGTGCAAGCATTTCCGTTTTTCCTGCACCCGGCCCGGCTGTCAGAGCAAGACAGCGCTCTATCTCCCGTGCGGCACGCAAGGCATTGGGTTCAAGCGTCAGCCCGTCCGCCGGTTGCCAATCGCCTACGGCGATCATTCAGGCAATTCCTCCAGCTTGGCGATCACCGCGTCCGCCAGTCGTGCCAGTGATTCAGGCATGTCGTTGAGAAGTTCTTCATCACTCAATTGGGCCAGAGCATCGATATGGGCCGCTGGCTTGCTGCCTAGCTTGAAACGCTTGTGATAGGTTTTGAAAAGCGCACGCTCATCGTCATCGTACTGTTCCGCGTCGAAATGGCTGTCGCCGAGGACAGCTTTGACCGTAGTCTCACTCGGCGGATTAGACTTGACACCATACTCATCGGGAAACGAGAGCAACATCGCGAAGTCGAGGTCCAGCGGATAGGAGAAAAAAACGTCTCTATTCTCCAATTTTTCAAGGTAGTGGAGATAGTCACGAACCTTCTCTTTCGCATCGTTCCAGACGGGGATTCCGTGGTCCGGCGGGAGCTTGTTGGCAGGAGCGTATTCGCCTAACTGATCGTTGACGTACTTGATCCGGCCCCAGCCTCCTTGATGCCGGGCGACATCCAAATCGAGCAAAGTGAGATAGGGGATTTCGAGAGCCGAGAGCAAGCGCCAGAAGTGATTGACATGGCGACCGCCCAGGGGCGCGACGGTCACAGCAGATTCATCGACTGGAATACCTTTGGCACGCAGGATACGGGGCAGAACGATTTCCTCGCTATCACCTTCTCCAAGGATGACCAACCGGGAGAAGTAGATTTCTGGATATGCCTGCACGGCTTCGCGGACAAACTTGTGGGCTTCATCGGACCTTTTTGGCAAGCGAATGCGCGTGGTCTTGGTGGTTCGCTCGCTGGTAAGCCGTAAGTAGCGAATGTGCCTAGGATCTACTCGCCGCAGCATGGAAGGTGCATGGGTGGCGATCAGGGCTTGGGCATCCTCGTTACCCGCCATGGTGACCAGAGCATTCACGATTCGTCCCAGATAGTGAGGCGAGAGGCTGTTCTCAGGCTCCTCAAGGGCGACGATCGTAAACACCGGGGGGCGCAGCTTGTCTGGGTCGAAGGTATCGTCGTCGCCGGCAAGGACCGCACGCCCAATCGACTGTGCCGAGAGCACCAGCGACAGATAGAGCATGGACTTCTGGCCATCACTTAACCTAGAGAAATCGACCAATTCCTCGTCATGCCCGGGAGAAAATGAGACGGACAGATGTCGCAATAAGGCTTCGATCTCGGATGCGACGAAGGTGATTTTGGGGTCGGCGAAGAAACTGCCTTTGTGCAAGGTGCTCCAGGTTGTCTTCAGGCTTTCGCTCAGTGTCGCGATCGATGGATTGCCAGCGAGGCTTTCGCTGATTTTGTCCGTGAAGCCTTTGATTTCTTCTCGCTCGTCCTCCCAGTTCACGGCTCGCAGCATGCGTCCGAGCAGGGCATTGGCGCCGTAAGCGATGTGCTCGGCGGGGTCTCGTCGTGCGGGTAGGTAGTGGACTTGCACATGGTTGCGCTCCGCTCGCGTAACCTGTGCCGTCGTGAGGGGAGAACCATCGGCATCGAGGTCCAGTACATGAACCAAGGTTTCCTCGATGTCGCCATTCACACCCATCGTGGCATCCAGGCGATACCGGACGCGAGGAGGGTCGTCAGCGGAGTCCAACCGCATGTGGCCGAAGTGGGGGGCTACCGTTGCGACATCATCGTCATCTTCAAGTTCGGGGAAGATAAAGTCGGCTTCGATCCAGAGCTGCCTTTCCTCGGGAACCTCCTCTTCGTCATAGGGAACGTGGAAGTCCGCCCGCCGGATGCGCCGCAGCGAGGGATCGAAGGCAAACAAACGGCACAGCGCCTGAAGGGCTGCCGTCTTGCCTGAGCCGTTCGGGCCGATCAGATAGGTGATGTCGTTGAGGGTCAGTTCGGTGGGCTCCGGCCCAAACGACTGAAAGCTGAACAGTCGGATACTCTGTAGTTTCATGTGACGCGCTAGTTCCTCTGTATTGACTCGGCGTTTTCGAATGCGCGCTCACTGAACTACACGCAACCAGCTACGGGTCATCGCTCGTTTGTGGCCGACTGTCGTTCCTCATAAACCATCGCCGGCAATCTCTTTCAGCTCTTGTCGTATTTGTGCTAGGAGCTGGTCAGCCTGCGTCTCGCTGTTGCCGGCATAGGCCAGCGTCAGCAGGGTGAGCGGATGCACCTCCATCACCTCGCACAGCTCCGCTAGTTTACTGAGGGTTGGGCTTTTCAGGTCGCGCTCCAAGGTGCTCAAGTAAGTGCGGCTCGATACATCCGAGAACGCTTCTTGGCTCAGACCACGGGCCTTCCTGATACGGCGTAGGGCGTCTGGCAAAGATGGCTTGACCGTTGTCATGCTGGACTACCCCTAAAATCCAGAATGACAACCGATTGCGCCCTATAGGACTACAATCTATAGTGTTCATTTGGTGTTGCTCTGCGCATCCGTGCCTTTACGGAAATCCGTATCTGCGACTGGCATCAAATCCATGGAATCGCATCCGTGTCTTTGCTGGCTTCCGTCAATGCGCCTTCGTGCCTTTACGCGACTGCGGATGTGTTGGCTTGCGCTTTCGCGCTTGTACGTAGACGCGCAGACGCGATTCGGCGGTTCCGTGCATCGGAGAGGAAGCGTGACCATGAACCCGCTTATCACTGACGGGCAACGCGCGTGGCTATTGGCCAACGGCGAGGCGCGTGCTGTCGGCCACGCCACCGATCTGCTGCCGATAGTGCGTCTGTTCACCCCGGACGCGCACGCCACCTGGTTGCTGGCCTCGCTCGATCCCGAGGACGGCGACACGGCTTATGGGCTGTGCGACATTGGCATCGGCCTGCCCGCGCTGGGCACCGTGCGGCTGTCCGAACTGGCGTCGATCGTTGGGCCTTTGAAGCTGTCCGTCGAACGCGATCTGTACTTCGTCGCCACGCGCACGCTGTCGGAATACACGCGGCTGGCACAGCGCAACGGGTCGATCATCGACTGACCGGCCCCGTTGGCTCGCTGTCACGGGCCAGCACAGCGCCGCCAAGCGTGGCGCATTGTGTCTATTTCGGTCTTGGCTCAGACCGCCAGCGCATCAATCGGCATTCTTGCACCAGCACGGGGCGGGCAAGACCAAAACAGTCCTGATCTCCGATGCGGCTTGCGGCAACGTGTCCATTGCTGCGCACCGTCATCGTTCGCGCAGCCGTCGCATTCGGACGATGCGTGCAATGCCCTGGAGCCAATCGGTCTTGACACCACCAGTTTAGTGAGTACCCGTGACGATACGCCGATGAAGCCGTAGCTCCCCCTGACGCCCGTGGCGACGAGCCCTGCTGTCCGACAGGAGGCTGCGTCATGGCAGAGTCCGATCATTGGCGCCCCGGTGCCGCTTACCTTTACGTCCTGCACCTGGACGGCCCCGCGTTGGCATGGGAATACTTGCGCCGCCACCCCGACTATCGGCGCGACTGGCTGCGCCGTCGCCGTCATCCCGGAGCGGCCCAGCACTGGGGCCTGCGCCTGCTGGAAGACCCGGCCCTGGATGCGCGCGACGCGCACCCGGTCTGGTTTCCCGACCACGACAGTGTGGTGCAGCTCTATCCCGACACCGATCCACCGCCCGATGCCGAACGCTTTGCGTTCTGGCATCTGCCAGGTCGCAAGCACCTGATCCACGATGGACGGCGGCTGGTGCTCGCCACGCGCTGGGCCGGCTGCTGTCTGCGCCTGGCCTTCGCGTCCGATCTGGCGGATGGCATGGCCTTCGCCTATGCCGTGCGCGCATCGCCCGATCCTTGTTCGCGTTGCCGCGCACTGGTGGGCGAGCTGGACAAACTGGTGGCGACCGCACCGACAGCATTGGCCGGGCCGCGTCCCTCGACGACCGCGCTGCTGGAACTGCGCACCTTGCAGGCCCTCGACGGCACGCTGGCCGGCGCATCCCTGCGCACCGTGGCGGACGTGCTGTTCGGTGCGGCGGCCGTCACCCGAGACTGGCACGCGGATGGCGCACTGCGCGCTCGCGTGCGCCGCCTGGTGCGGCGGGGCCAGACCTTGATGCGCGGCGGCTACCGCCGTCTCGCGCAGCTTCATCCGCACACGCAGGGACGTTTCGCATCCCTCGCAAAACGTCCCTGAGCACAGCGCCTTTCTTTTCTGAGACTGCCTCCATCCGGCCGCGCTGTTGTGGTCGGCGATTCAGACCGATGGAGGTTCACGCCATGAGACCCGCACCGCTGCGGCCGCAAGCCGCCCCCGCTGCCCAGCAGCAGCCCGCCCAGCCTTCGCGCTACCTGACCAACGACGAAGCCGCCGACTACCTGCGCCTGTCGCCGCGCACGCTGGAAAAGCAGCGCGTGATCGGCGGCGGCCCGCGCTTTCGCAAGTTCGGCCGCCGCGTCATGTACGCGGTGGCCGACCTCGACGCCTGGGCCGATGCGCGCAGCTTCGAGGCCACGTCCGATCCCGAGTACGCCGAACGCCATGCCGGCGATTACCGCGATGGCCGCTGACAGCCGGCGCGCGGGTGGCCCTCGTCGTGTCCAGCTCGGAGAAGGAGCGCGAACAGCTCGACCTGTTCCGTGCGCTGCCGGGCGACATGGCGCCGCGCGACGCACAAGACCTGATGGCCTATCCGTTCTTCTCGCTGGCGAAATCGCGCCGCACCGCGCCGATCGACTTCCGCTCCGGCGGCGTCACCGTGCGCGTGGAAGGCACGCAGGAGCACGGCATCGCCACCATCTGGGATGCCGACATCCTCATCTGGGCCGCCAGCCAGATCGTCGAAGCGCGCGACGCAGGCATTCGCCCATCGCGCAGGATGCAGGCCACGCCCTACGAGATCCTGCGCTTCATCGGGCGCGGCACGTCGCTGCGCGACTACCAGCGCTTGAAGGCTGCGCTGGATCGCCTGCAATCGACCACGATTGCCACCTCGATCCGCGAGACGACCGGGCGGCGCCTGCACCGCTTCTCGTGGATCAACGAGTGGAAGGAGCGGACGGACGCCAAGGGCGTGCCGCTCGGCCTCGAACTCATCCTGCCGGACTGGTTCTTTGCCGGCGTGCTGGACGAAGCCCTGGTGCTCACCATCGACCCGGCTTACTTCAAGCTCACCGGCGGCATCGAGCGCTGGCTGTACCGCCTGGTGCGCAAGCACGGCGGCAAGCAGCGCGACGGCTGGCAGTTCGACTTTCCCTACCTGTACCGCAAGTCCGGCAGCCTGGCGCAGCCGCGCGACTTCGCCCGCGACCTGCGCCTGCTGGCCGCGCGCCAGTCGCTGCCCGGCTACGTGCTGTCCGTCGAACGCTGGCCCGGCACACCGGAAATCCTCGCCTTTCGTCCCGTGCCGTCCACGGCACGTTGATAACCGTGGGGATGAAAGCGGGACAAGCTGTGAATGGGCTCGTGCTATCGGGCGCGCCGGGACTCGTGCTATCAGGCGCAGCGGTATCGTGCTATCAGGCGCGCAAATCGCCGCTAACTTCAGCGGCCGCAAGGGTTTTTCCGGCCCTTAACTTTATATCTAACTTTAAAAGCTCTCTAACGAATAACAAGAGCTTGTTATTGGCGCGGTGGATAACCGCCGAAGGTCAACAGCAACAGCGTTTTTCAGGCCGTTCATCGAGCCGCCTTCCGCAAAGGAGGGCTGCGCCATGATCGTCGCCTTGCTCAACCAGAAAGGCGGTGTCGGCAAGACCACGCTCGCCACCCACATCGCCGGTGAACTCGCGCTGCGCGGTCAACAGGTCATCCTGCTGGATTCCGACCCGCAAGGTTCATCGCTCGACTGGACACAACGGCGCAGCCAGCAGGGGCTACCACGGCTGTTCAGCGCCGTGGGCCTCGCACGCGAAACGCTGCACCAGGAAGCGCCGGAGCTGGCACGCCGCTGCGATCACATTGTCATCGACGGCCCGCCACGCATCGCCGCACTCGCGCGCTCCGCGCTGCTGGCGGCCGACCGCGTGCTGGTGCCGGTGCAACCGAGTCCCTACGACCTGTGGGCCAGCGCCGAGATGGTGGCATTGATCCGCGAGGCGCAACTGTTCAGGCCAGCGCTTCGCGCGGCCTTCGTCATCAACCGGCGTGTGGTGCGCACCGTCATCGGACGCGAAGCGCGTGGCGCACTCGCCGAGCAGCCGCTGCCCGCACTGCACGCGGAAATCCGCCAGCGCATCGTCTTCGCCGACAGCGTGGCCGCTGGGCGGCTTGCACGAGAAACCGCGCCAGACAGCGCTGCTGCACGCGAGATCACGGCGCTGACCGACGAGCTGCTGAGGTGGTCGCCATGAGTAGCAAGCGCATCGCCATCGGCGTGCGACCGCCGGCGAATCCGCAGGCCGAGGCCTGGATTCGCCAAGGCGACGCCAACGGCGTCCAGAAAAGCGACCTCTACACCGCGCGCCTGACCCTCGATGTAACGCCCTCCATGCGCGCCCGCATCAAGGTATCGGCCTTCACGCAGGGCGTGACGGTAGCCGAGCTGCTGCGTGCGCTGCTGGAACGCGAGTTCCCGGAGCACACGCCATGAACCCCGCCACGCAGGCGGTCATGGCTGCGCCACCGTCTTCACCGCAGCCGCTCGCATCACTCGACAGCCGCGTGCCGCTCACGCGCGTGTCGCTCGCCTACATCGAGCAGCGCATCAATCTCTATCTGCGCTTCGGCCATCCAGCTCGCACCGTGCAGCTCGACCGCTGGCGGCGCTGCGCGGTGTTCCTGCCGGCGGCGGTCTTTTGCCGCATCCGCTGGGAATCGAACGACTACGGCACCGTGCGCTGGCAGCTCCTGGTGCTGCAAGCCTGCACGCCGCTGGATGCCATGCAGAACATCCCCGGCATTCGTCCTGGTGCGCGCCTGCTGCTGCACGCCGAAGGCGAACAGAAAACGCGATCCGTGCTCGCACGGATCGACGCCATCGAAGCGCTGGGCATCGACCCCGCCGACGTGTCGCCCGCGTACTGGCGCACGCTCGGCAACCGTCTCGCCGCACGCCTGCCGCTGCCGGACTACACCGCCGAACGTCATGCGGCCTGGCTGGCCGGGAGGGCACTGCAATGAACATCACGACCGTCACCACAAGCGCCGTTCCTCGCTCGCGCCATCGCGCGCGCCTCGCACTGGCTGCACTCGCTGCCTGCGGCCTCGCTGCGCTGGCCTGGGCGGCCTTCGTGCAGCCATCGGCGCGCATCGTCTACAACCCGTCCGACAGCGTGCCGGTCGGCTGGTATCGCATCGAACCGGCGCACGCGCTGCACGTTGGCAGCATCGTGCTGACCACCTTGCCGGCAGACGCCGCCGCGCTCGCCGCGCAGCGCGGCTATCTGCCGTCGCACGTTCCGCTGCTCAAACGTGTTGGCGCGGTCGCGCCGCAACACGTCTGCATCGTGAATGGCATCGTGCGTATCGACGGCGTGCCCATAGCCGCCGTGCTGCGCACCGATCGCTGGGGCCGGCCGCTGTCATCCTGGCCACAGTGCCGTCCGCTCGCCGATGATGAGCTGTTCCTCCTGAGCAACACCAACCCGGCATCGTTCGACAGCCGTTACTTCGGGCCGGTCAGCGCCGTCGCCGTGCTCGGCGTGGCGCGACCGATCCGCCTGGAGCCACAGCCGTGACGGCGCACAGCAGCGCGCCGTTCGGCATGTCGTTCCCGTGTTCAGGCCGGTGCAGCGCGTGTGCGTTCGCACCGCGCAGCAACCGGCATTCCCCCGTGCAGACAGCTTGCCCTGAGCGCGCCATGCCGCAGGCATGGCGGGCGCTCGCCGGCGGCCAAGCTGCGCTATGCGCAGCGCCGCCGGGGCATCGCCCCCCCCCGTGCCGTCAGGCCGGGGGAAGATGCAGGGCAAGATTGAAGGGTGCGGCACCACGGTGCGCACAAAGCCAGTCTGCACGTGGGGTTGGCGCGGCACGCGCCCTATCGCGGCACCGTGCCGCGAGCAGCGTCAATGCCGCACGGGCATTGGCGAAACCGCGTGCATCACGCCCTGTGGTGCGCTGCACTTCGCCGGAGCTGCCGCATGAGCCGGCGCAGCAATGACGACGCCGACCGCTTCCGCCTGCGCCCCGGCGCGCCGAAGCAGCGCGGCGATGCCTTCGTCTCCAAGGTGCTGCGCCAGGCCAGCAAAGCGGCCAATGCCACCGGCGGCAAACGCGGCAAGGCACCCGGTTCGCGGTTGGGGCGCGGCCACGTCGCCGCGCGCTTCACCGGGCAGTCGCTGTCCGCGACCTCGCGCCGCGCCACCGTCAAGGTGCGGTTGGTGTATCTCAAGCAGGCCGGCGCGCGTTCGACCATCACGCACCTGCGCTACATCGAGCGCGAAGGCGTCGGCCGCGACGGCGAGCCGGGGCAGGCGTACAGCACGACCACCGACGACGCCGACCTGGCCGCCTTCGAGGAACGTGGCCGCGAGGACCGTCACCAGTTCCGCTTCATCGTCTCGCCGGAAGATGCCGCCGAGCTGGAAGACCTGCGGCGCTACACCCGCGACCTGATGACCCGCATGGAAGCCGATTTGGGCACGAGACTCGATTGGGTTGCCGTCGATCACTGGAACACCGACAACCCGCACACCCATGTCGTCTTGCGCGGCAAGGACGACACCGGCAAAGACCTCATCATCTCGCAGGAGTACATCACGCGCGGCATGCGCGAACGTGCCGCCGAACTCGCCACCGAATGGCTCGGGCCTCGCACCGAGCTGGAGATCCAGCGCAGCATGGCGCGCGAGGTGGAACAGGAACGGTGGACGGGGTTGGACCGTACCCTACAGCGTGAAGCGGCGGACGGCCTGGTGCATGTCGAACACTTCAACGAACCCCGGCTGCAACGCCAGCGCCTGCTGCTGGTTGGCCGCCTGCAACGCTTGCAGCGCATGGGACTAGCGAGTGAAAGCCAGCCTGGTGTGTGGGCCGTTCATGCCGACGCGGAACCAACGCTGCGCGCGATGGGCGAGCGCGGCGACATCATCCGCACCATGCAACGGGCCATGAGCGGCCAGCCGCGCGAGCTGGCTGTCTTCGAGCCAGGTGAGGACGGCCGAACCGTCATCGGCCGGGTGGCCGCCAAGGGGCTGGCCGACGAACTGCTCGACCGGGGCTATCTGATCATCGACGGCGTGGATGGCAAGGCCCACTATGTCGCGCTCAACGCCCGCGACGCACCCGGCAACTACCCGACCGGCGCTGTGGTGGAAGTGCACGGTTCCGCCGAGGTGCGGACGGCGGACAGGAACATCGCCGCGCTGGCGAGCGATGGGCTGTATCGCACCGATCATCACCTGGCGATTGCACAAGGTCAGGCGCAGGCCGGCCGCGATCCGCAGGAAGTCGTTGCGGCCCATGTCCGTCGGCTGGAAGCCCTGCGCCGGGCCGGTATCGTGGAGCGTGTGGCCGAGGGGCTGTGGAAGGTGCCGGACGATCTGCCCGCACGCGGGCATCAGTATGACGCGCAGCGCCTGGGCGGCGTGGCCGTGGAGTTGAAATCGCACCTGCCCATCGAGCGGCAGGCTCACGTGATCGGGGCTACCTGGCTGGATCAGCAGTTGATCGGTGGCGGCAAGAGATTTGGAGATTTTGGCTTTGGCAGCGAGGTCAAGGACGCGCTACAGAATCGGGCAGATTTCCTGGCCAAACAGGGACTGGCCGAGCGGCGCGGCCAGCGGGTGATCCTGGCGCGCAACCTGCTGGCGACGCTGCGCAATCGGGAACTGACGCAGGCCGCGCAGGACATTGCCACCGAAACCGGGCTGGAGCATCGCTCAGTGGCCGACGGGCAGCGCGTGGCCGGCATCTATCGGCGCAGCATCATACTTGCCAGCGGGCGCTATGCGATGCTCGATGACGGCATTGGGTTCCGTCTGGTCCCGTGGCGGCCGGTGATCGAACAGAGACTGGGACAGCAGATCGCCGCCACGGTGCGAGGCGGTGGCGTGTCGTGGGAAATCGGACGTACCAAGGGCATATCCGTCTAGTGTCGGATGCCCCATGCAGCTCCACGTCTCGAAGCCGGCGTCAATCGCGCGGCGGGTGGCCTGCTGATCGCCGAGCGCTTCCGTTTGTGTTCGCACGCCCTAGCACGATCTCAACTTGACGCGCCAGATCAGCTTCCTGGTGCAACCAAGCGCGAAAAGCTAGAAGTGCCGGATCTTCCTTTCGAATAGCGCGGTATTCTAGAAGCCAACTCCCGACTGTGTGCGCGACGATCGGGAATGGCGCGACCAACCGGCCCGCTGCCAGGGCGTCGCTGACGTAAGGGATTTGAGCGATAGCGACTCCGACCCCGTCGAGCGCTGCCTGCATCGCCATGACATTGCTCTCGAACGACACTTCACTGGCGGGGTGCACGGGAGAACGCAAGCCCGCAGCCTCGAACCAGTACGGCCATTCATTGGGCATGTCGGACACGACGATGAGAATCGCGTCGCGCAAATCGTCAGGCGAGCGCAGCGTCGATGCGAGTTTAGGGGTGCAGACCGGCACGACGGCGCTCGGGAATAGGCGTTCTGCATCGTAGCCTGGCAACGCGTCGGTATCGCGTCGGATAGTGCAGGTCCAGTCATCGCGTACCGGACGAGTTGCGCCACCCGTCGCCATGCGCACTTCGACGTCGGGATGGCTGCGATAGAAGCTTGCCAGTCGCGGGATCAACCAAGTGATCGCCAAGGTTGGACCGACTCCAACCGTCAGCACCGGGCCACTACGCATTGCCGTAACGCTTTCGGTGAGCCGGGCAATGGAATCGAAAGCATCAGTCAGACCGGACAGCAGCGCCTGCCCTTGCGCCGTCAGTTCAAGCGCGTTCGCATGTCGCAGAAACAGAGGAAAGCCAAAACGATCTTCCAGCAGACGGACCAAGCGACTTACCGCAGTTTGGGTGACGTTCAGCTCTCTTGCCGCGGCAGTGAAACTGCCATGCCGGCCAGCCGCCTCAAAAGCCCGCAGTCCGTTCAGCGAGGGTAATTGTCGCATCATGTGAGACCCCAATTTTTTCTTGGGGGAATGGTAAGTTAAAGTCGTTTGTCTGACAATGCCTACTACCTTAATATGCCTTGAAAGAATCAAATTTCTTACGGAGGCTCACATGCACTACTTCGCTAATTCAGGCTCTGTTTTCAACTGGCTATCGCCAGCGCAATGTCCGGTTCCAGTCGGACCCGGCCTTTGGGCATCTCTGAAGGTTGGGAGGCAATGTGTGACCAAAGGCGCTCTCTTCAGCATCGTCATTGCGATAACAGGAGTTTTATGTATGGCTTACACCCAACCGGCTTTCGCCCAGGAAAAGCGAGGCGTGATACCGCATGCGCCGCTGCTGAGAACAGCCGTGCCCGATACGGCTAACCAGGAAGTCGCCGTCTATCACGTCGAATATGAGCCGGGTGGCATCAATCCACGGCACCTTCATCCGGCTGCGGTCACCTTCCACATCCTTTCCGGCACTGGCATCTGGCAGGAGGAAGGTGAACCGCCAGTCACTCTACGCGCTGGCGACAGTCTGCTCGTTCCGGCCGGCACCATTCATGCTCACTGGAATCCGAGTTCAACGGAGAGACTCCGCTTTCTCGAATTCATCGTGGCTGAAAAGGACAAAGGGCGGTCCATTCCAAAACCATTGGAAGACTAGCGTGTGTCGGGGACTGGGCAATTCAGTACGAGCAGGATCTTCGTGAGCAGGCACATTAAGCGAAGTGGTTTGGAACCTGCACCGGACCATTCTTGTCCTCGCCCGCGTAAATGTAATTGCGTGAAACGATGCGGAATCTTCACGGCGACGGCGATTGTCGCTGCGATCCTCGCCGGCGGACCCGCCGCCGCGCAGGATTCCGCCAGCGCCCGGCTGGAGGCGCTGAAGGCGGAAATCAACGAGCTGCGGAACGAAGTCGAGGCCCTGAAAGGGGACGTTGCGGAGGGGCGAGAGGAAGCCAGAGGGGCCACTGGGCAGATGGCTGCGGCCAAAACGGAGCCGCCCGCCGACGCACCTAGCATTCGAGTATCCTCCAGCAACCAGCCGACGATCTGCAGTTCCGACGGGCGAAACTGCATCTCGCTCACGAGCCGCCTGCAGCTCGACTTCGGCGGCTACAACTACCGGCCGAACACCACGGCCACGACGCCGCAGAATCTTGTCGGCGGCGTGATCGCGCGCCGAGCGAAGTTCGGGGTCATCGGCGCGTTCCTGAACGACTGGGGATACAGCATCGAATTTGAGGGTGGCGGGTCCGGCGGCGGGTCCGGCGTGGTCCTAGATAAAGCTTACCTTTCCTATAGTGGTTTCGAACCATTCAAGATCTGGGCCGGCATTCTCAGCGTGCGCTACTCGCTCGACCGAGCGACAAGTAACAACAACATCACCTTTATGGAGCGAGCCGCGCCCGTGGAAGTCGCCGCCGGCATCGGCGCCGCCACGCGTTCAGGCTTCGGCATTACCGCCAACGAGCGGCAATGGTGGGCCGGCGCCTTCCTGACGGGACCGGCCTCCGGCAGGACATCGCACGATGCAAGGCAGACCGCCGCGACCGGACGGGTGGTGTTCCTGCCAGTTCTGACCGACAGCGCCTCGCTCCTGATCGGCGGCGACGTGCAGTACCTGTTCGATGCGCCGACGGGCGCCTCGGAACTGAACCTGCGAGACCGGATTGAGATGCGCATCGACGGCAACCGCATCTTGGGCACCGGTCCTCTTCCGATCGACTCCGCGCGCGTCTTGAGCGCGGAACTGGCCGGAACACTGGGCAGCTTCCACTTCTAGGGCGAGTATTTCGATTTCAACGTCGAGCGGCCCCCTGGCAACGGGCCCAGCCTCAACTTCAGCGGCTATTACATCCAAGGCGGCTATATCCTCACCGGCGAGACGCGACGCTACAGCGCAAGCTCCGGCTCTTATGGGAGCGTTGCGCCAAGTCGTCCCTTCGACTGGAGGATGGGCGACTGGGGCGCATGGGAGATTGCTGCGCGCTACAGCATGATTGATCTCAACGACAGGGACATCTTCGGCGGCCGGCAGGAGAACCTCACGCTCGGCCTGAACTGGTATGTGAACAGCAACATCCGCTTCATGCTTAATTACATCAACGGCACGGTGGACAAGCGAACGGGTGGCGGTGGCGACATTGGCGCGAGGTACCAAGCCGTTGGTGCCCGCACGCAGATCGCGTTCTGACCTCCATCCACGAAAGACCAAGGAATGACCGCCGCATCGACGCCTCTTCCTTGACCTACAGCGACGTGCCCCGCGCGAACACGAAGCTGCAACGTTCGCTAGTTCCAGCGCTGGGTTGAGGCGGTGCTGTTGCTCCTCGCACCTCTGACTGGGGACACCATCTTTACGGCTAACGCAAATGATGGCGATCAAGGCTAAGGCTTCCACAACGATCGAAGCAGTCGGTGGTGCTATCACACAAAGGAGATCGTCCAGTGGAATTTCGTCATCTGCGTTGCTTTCTGGCCGTTGCTGAAGAACTCCACTTTGCCCGTGCCGCTGAGCGGCTACACATCGAGCAGTCACCTCTATCACGTGCTATCAAGGAACTGGAAGAGGAGTTGGGCGTGCAGCTCTTTGTGCGCACTACTCGCAGCACGCGCTTGACTCTCGCCGGAAAGCTGTTCCTCAATCACATTCCGCGCGTGTTTGCAGTCCTGGAGCAGGCGCGTGAAAGCGTGAAATCGGCTACCAATGGCTTTCACGGGCAGTTGCGCATTGCTTTGTCTGATGGCATCACACCATCGCGCCTGCCGGCGCTACTGGCACGTTGCCGCGAAGAATATCCAGAAATCGAAATCCGGCTCTTCGAAGTGCCGCTGGATCAGCAGATCAAGGGCCTGCATGATGATCTGTACGACGCGGGCTTTTCCATGGCCGATGAGGCCGGCGACGGCATCATCGTCAATCCAGTTTGGGAAGACCAGTTGATGGTAGCCGTGCCCGCGCGTCATCCCGTGCTGGCTTACAAACGAATTCCGCTGGAAGAAGTGCTGCGCTACCCGATCGTGCTGGGTGATCCCGCAGCATGCGAAGGCCATGCTCGCCAAGTTGATCGCATCCTGCGCCGACAGGAACGGGAGCCGCTGATCGCGCAGCGTGTGGCGACGTTCGACGTGATGATGATGCTGGTATCGGCCGGCTTGGCATTGGGCCTTGCGGGTGGCGCGCACATCGCATTCAGTCGTGAGCTAGGCGTCGTGGCGCGCCCGCTTGCGGGACAGCCACCCTTGTTGACTACTTACCTGCTTCGTAGGGACGCCGAACCGTCGCAGATGCTGGCTCGCTTCATTGAACGGCTGGCGTCCATGGAGTCGAACGATCCTGATTGGCCTGCATCCTCAAAATCTGGTGCTTTGAAGGATATCGAGCTATGAAGAAGATCATCCTGCTTCTGCTCGCTTTGATGCTAACCGCATGCGGTCAGTCAAACCCGATCGCGACCAAGACCACCATTGAAACGGTGGAGTCCCTTGCAGCTAATCCCGAGCGCCTCAAAGAGCTGCGTCAGCAATGCAAGCTGGAACGAGCCAAGCTGGGCAATGAGTTGTGCAACCGGGTTTCTGAGGCAACGCGCAAGCGCTTCTATGGCGACGGCAAGGTGCCGTATACATCACTGGAGAATCCGCCCAAATTTTGATTGTAGGCAGTTCGCCACGAATCATTTAATTTCTGTCAAACACGCCGCAATGCGCCATCGCTTGCGGCTTTTTTTCTGCCTACGCCCCTGCGCGAGTTCTTGCTTTTTGTTCGACCTTTCTCCCGATAACGGTCTTTGACCGGCACTGACCCGGCACCGATCCTGACACCAGCGGCACGTTGAACGCAGTGCGCGCAGGGGAAATCGGAGGCCGGGAGATGCAAGGGACGAACGTGTTGTTCGGTCAGATTGCCGTGGTATTCAGCATCGTGATCGCCGGAGTGTGGAGCGCCACACAATGGACAGCTGCGACCCTTGGTTATCAGATACGTCTTGGCTCGCCGTGGTTCGATTTCCTTGGCACGCCGATCTACCACCCGTGGAAGCTGTTCGAGTGGTGGTTCCTTTTCGACGCCTATGCGTCGCACGTCTTTGACATTGGTGGCGCCATCGCGGGCGGAAGCGGCTTGGTGGCCGTGGTGGTCGCCATAGGCATGTCCATCTGGCGCTCGCGCCAATCTCGTCTGGTCACGACCTACGGCTCGGCCCGCTGGGCCGATGCCGCGGAAATCTGCAAAGCCGGGCTGACCCAGCCATCCGGAGTCTTCCTCGGCCTGCATGGCCGCCAGTACCTGCGACACGAAGGCCCAGAACACGTCCTGACCTTCGCGCCCACGCGCTCGGGCAAGGGCGTCGGCCTGGTGGTGCCCACGCTGCTGTCGTGGCCCGCGTCCGCCGTGATCCACGACATCAAGGGCGAGAACTGGGCTATCACCGCCGGCTGGCGCTCGCGCTTCTCGCACTGCCTGCTATTCAACCCTACCGATGCGAAGTCCGCCGCCTACAACCCGCTGCTGGAAGTACGGCGCGGTGCGCATGAAGTGCGCGACGTGCAGAACATCGCGGACATTCTGGTCGATCCCGAAGGCGCGCTGGAGCGGCGCAACCACTGGGAGAAGACTTCGCACGCGCTGCTGGTCGGCGCGATCCTGCATGTGCTCTACGCCAGCGAGGACAAGACGCTGCGCGGCGTCGCCAACTTCCTGTCCGATCCCGCGTGTCCGTTCGAGGTGACGCTGCATCGGATGATGACGACGAAGCACCTCGGCGATGCACCGCATCCCGTCGTCGCGTCTGCTGCGCGCGAAGTGCTCAACAAGTCGGACAACGAGCGGTCCGGCGTGCTGTCCACCGCGATGAGTTTCCTTGGCCTGTACCGCGACCCCACGGTGGCCGAAGTCACGTCGCGCTGCGACTGGCGCATCGCGGACCTGATTTCCGCGCAGCATCCTGTATCGCTGTACCTCGTGGTACCGCCGTCGGACATCAGCCGCACCAAGCCGCTCATTCGTCTGATCCTCAACCAGATCGGACGGCGCCTCACTGAATCGCTCGATGGCAGCGACGGCGTGGAGCGCAAGCACAAGCTGCTGCTGATGCTCGACGAGTTCCCCGCACTCGGCCGGCTCGACTTCTTTGAATCCGCGCTCGCCTTCATGGCCGGCTACGGGCTGCGCGCCTTCCTGATTTCGCAGTCGCTCAACCAGATCGACAAAGCCTACGGCCAGAACCATTCGATTCTGGACAACTGCCATGTGCGCGTGACCTTCGCCACCAACGACGAACGCACGGCCAAGCGCATTTCCGAAACGCTGGGCACCGCCACCGAGCTGCGCGCGCAGCGCAACTACGCGGGCCATCGGCTCGCGCCCTGGCTCGGGCACCTGATGGTGTCGCGGCAGGAAACGGCGCGCCCGCTGCTCACGCCCGGCGAGGTGATGCAGCTCCCACCCGACGACGCCGTGGTGATGGTCTCCGGCCATCCGCCGATCAAGGCGAAGAAGCTGCGCTACTACGCGGACGCCAACTTCAAGCGCCGCGTGTTGCCAGCACCCACGCTGGCGCAGGGCCGCTACGCCGATGCCCCGGCCGCGCGGCCCGATGACTGGAGCGCCTTGGCGATTCCCGCCATGCCTGCCGTGCCCGCTGTGGCTTCGGACTTGGGAGACGCCAACGAAGGCGGCCCGCGCCAACAGCCCGAGCTGTCCGAAGTCGTCGCCTACAGCTCTGAATCCGAGCACGCGGCCAGCGATCTGGCGCTGCTCGATGACGACGACGATCTGCCGCTTCCCCTGCCGTCCCAGCTCGACCCGCGCTTGCAGCGCGCGGCTCGGCTGGCCGCCCTCAACCCCGACGACGGAATCCAGCTATGAGCCATCTTCATTCCCGCCATCGCCTGAACCTGTTCATCGAGCGCGACCATGCGAAGCGCCTGGACGAGCTGGCCGCGAAGAAAGGCGTCTCGAAATCCAGCATCGTCGCGGCCGCACTCGCGTCCTGGCTGTCGCCGGATGCGGCCGACCAGCGCGAAGCGGCGATGGCGAAACGGTTGGATCGGCTGTCGCGCCAGTTCGAGAAGCTGGAGCGCGACCAGAACATCCTGATCGAGACGCTGGCGCTGTTCGTGCGCTACTACCTGACGGTCAGCACACCGCTGCCCGAGGCGCATCAGGACGCGGCGAGAGCACAAGGCAAGGCGCGCTTCGAGCAGTTCGTCGAACAGCTCGGCCGCCACCTGCTGCGTGGTCGCAGCCTGGTGCGCGAAGTTTACGAGGAGATCCAGCCCGACACGCAGCGGCTGGACGAGACGGCGGCACTGGCCGAAGCGCAGGAACGTGCACGGGAGGCTGCCGTATGAGTGCCGTCCCACAGCAACCGTCGTCCTCTGTCACCTCACTGGATCGGCGCATCCGCATGTTGCGCACGGCAATGGGACCGCTGATCGCCGCCGCGCTGGAAGACCCGGACGTGGTGGAAGTGATGCTGAACCCGGACGGCGCGCTGTGGATCGACCGCCTCTCCACCGGGCGGGCCGCCACCGGCGAGTCGCTGTCCGCCGCCGATGGCGAACGCATCATCCGCCTGGTCGCCGCTCACGTCGGCACGGAAGTGCATCGCGGCCGGCCGCTGCTGACTGCCGAGCTGCCGGAGACCGGCGAGCGCTTCGAGGGCATCCTGCCGCCGGCGGCGCCGGGCCCGGCCTTCGCCTTGCGCAAGCGCGCCGTGGGCGTGATCGGCCTGGCCGACTACGTGGCCGATCGCATCCTGTCCGAGCAGCAGGCCGAGTTCCTGCGCCGCGCGGTGCGCGAGCGACAGAACATCCTGATCGCCGGCGGCACCAGCACCGGCAAGACCACGCTCGCCAATGCGCTGCTGGCCGAAATCGCCAGCACTGGCGACCGCGTGCTGGTGCTGGAAGACACGGTGGAATTGCAGTGTGCGGCACGCGACCACGTGCCGCTGCGCACCCGCGCCGGCGTGGTGTCGATGACCGAGCTGGTGCGCGCCACGATGCGCCTACGGCCCGACCGCGTGATCGTCGGCGAGGTGCGCGGCGGCGAGGCGCTGGACCTCATCAAGGTGTGGGGCACAGGGCATCCCGGCGGCATTGCCACGCTGCACGCCAGCTCCGCGCACGGCGCGCTGCTGCGCCTCGAACAACTGATTCTCGAAGTCGCCATGACGCCGCCGCGCGCGCTGATCGCCGAAGCGGTGAACGTCATTGTCTTCATTGCCGGGCGCGGCCGTGCCCGCCAGGTCCAGACCGTCGCCCGCGTGACCGGCTTCGACGGTCAGGGCTACCAACTCGACGACGCGCTCGCGCCGCTTCCTTCCCCGTCCTCAACCCACTCTGGAGAACTGCCATGACGCCTGCTTACGTTTCTCATGATTCCCGCATTTCCGTAAATCCGCTTTCCCTGCTCGCACGCCTACGGTGCCTGGCCGGGCCAGCACAACAGGGGCTGCTGCTGGCGGTCGTATTCCTGCTGGCGACCGGCACGGCGCACGCGGCCGGTTCCAGCATGCCCTGGGAAGGGCCGCTGCAAGCCATCCTCGACTCCATCCAGGGGCCGGTGGCGCGCATCGTCGCAGTCATCATCATCATTGCCACCGGCCTGGCGCTGGCCTTCGGCGATACCAGCGGCGGTTTTCGCAAACTGGTCCAGATCGTCTTCGGCCTGTCCATCGCGTTCGCGGCGTCCTCGTTCTTCCTGTCCTTCTTCAGCTTCTCCGGTGGGGCTGTCGTATGAGTGCGCCCGATGAGTTCGCCAGCGGCTTCGAGGTGCCGCTGCATCGTTCGTTGACCGAAACCATCCTGCTGGGCGGTGCGCCGCGCACGGTCGCCATTGCCAACGGCACGCTGGCCGCCGCCGTGGGACTGGGCCTGCAACTGTGGATTCCGGGTCTGGTGATGTGGATCGTCGGCCATTCGCTCGCGGTATGGGGGGCGCGCGTCGATCCGCAGTTCATGCAGGTGTTCGCGCGGCACATCAAGCACAAGCCTCTGCTGGACGTGTGAGGACGACGCCATGTTGCATCTCGCCGAATACCGTCAGCGTCCCGCACTGCTCGCCGACTGGCTGCCCTGGGCCGGGTTGATGGCGCCCGGCATCGTGCTCAACAAGGACGGTTCGTTCCAAAGGACAGCATGCTTTCGCGGGCCGGACCTGGACAGCGCGACGCAGGGCGAGCTGATCGCCACGTCAGCGCGGCTCAACAACGCGCTACGCCGCCTGGGTTCCGGGTGGGCCTTGTTCGTCGAGGCCGAAAGGCTGTCAGCGGCTGACTATCCGCAGTCCGAGTTTCCCGAACCGCTGTCGTGGCTGGTGGACGAGGAACGCCGAGCGGTGTTCGAGGAAGACCAGAGCCACTTCGAGAGCCGCTATCACCTGACGCTGGTGTACCTGCCGCCGGAGGAATCGCGCGCACGCGCCGCCAAGCTGCTCTACGAGAACACGCCGCAGCGCGGCGTGGACTGGCACGAGCGCCTGACGGCCTTTCTGGCGGAGACGGATCGCTGCTTCGACCTGCTCGACGGCGTGATGCCGGAGATTGCCTGGCTCGACGACAGCGAGACGCTGACCTATCTGCACGCGACCATTTCCACGCGACGCTATCGCGTGGCGGTTCCGGAACATCCGTTCCACATCGATGCGCTGCTGACCGACTGCCCACTGACCGGCGGGCTGGCGCCGATGCTGGGCGATGCGCATTTGCGCGTCGCATCGGTACGCGGCTTTCCGACTTCGACCTGGCCGGGGCTGCTCGATGACCTGAACCGACTCGGCTTCGCGTACCGCTGGAGCACGCGCTTCCTGTGCATGGACAAGGCCGAGGCGGAAAAGGAGCTGGGCCGCCTGCGTCGCCAGTGGTTCGCCAAGCGCAAGAACGTCGTCGCGCTGCTGCGCGAAACCATCTTCCAGCAGGAAAGCCCGCTGGTGGATACCGATGCCAGCAACAAAGCAAGCGACGCCGACGCTGCTTTGCAGGAGCTGGGCAGCGATCAGGTGGCGTTCGGCTACGTCACCGCGACGGTCGCGGTGTTGGATGCGGATGCAGCGGTGGCCGACGAGAAGCTGCGCATGATCGAGCGCGTCATTCAGGGCCGTGGCTTCGTCACCATTCCCGAGACGCTGAATGCGGTGGATGCCTGGCTGTCCTCGATTCCGGGCAATGCCTACGCCAATGTGCGCCAGCCCATCGTCTCGACGCTGAACCTCGCGCACCTGATGCCGGTGTCGGCGGTGTGGGCCGGGCCGGAGCGCAATGCGCACCTGGACGGGCCGCCGCTGATCGTCACGCGCACCGATGGCGCCACGCCGTTCCGTTTGGTGACGCACATCGGCGATGTCGGGCATGTGCTGATCGCCGGCCCGACCGGCATGGGCAAGTCGGTATTGCTGGCGACGCTGGCGATGCAGTTCCGCCGCTATCGCGGCTCACGCATCTTCGCGTTCGATATGGGCCGCTCGCTGCGCGCCACGACCCTGGGCCTGGGCGGCGAGCATTACGACCTCGGCACGGACGGCGGCATCGCGTTCCAGCCGCTCGCCCGCATCGACCAGGAGGGCTACCGCACCTGGGCCGCCGAATGGCTGGAAGGCCGGATGGTGCAGGAAGGCGCGGCCATCGGCCCCGACGAGAAGGCGGCCATCTGGTCGGCGCTGGAAAGCCTCGCCGGCGCGCCGGTGGAACAGCGCACGCTGACGGGGTTTTCCGTGCTGTTGCAGAACAACGCGCTGCGTCAGGCGCTCGCGCCCTATGTGCTCGGCGGCGCGCACGGCAAGCTGCTGGACGCCGACCACGACCGGCTGGGCACGGCCGACGTGCAGTGCTTCGAGATGGAGGAACTGATGGCCAGCCGCGCCGCTGTGCTGGCCGTGCTGCGCTATTTGTTCGCCCGTTTCGACGAGCGCTTCGACGGCGCGCCAACGCTCTTGATCCTCGACGAAGCCTGGCTGTTTCTCGACGACCCGGTGTTCGCCGCGCGCATTCGCCAGTGGCTCAAGACACTGCGCAAGAAGAACGTATCGGTGATCTTCGCCACGCAGTCGCTCGCCGACATCAAGGACTCCAGCATCGCGCCCGCGATCATCGAGAGCTGCGCGAGCCGCATCTTCCTGCCCAACCCGCAGGCGACCGAGCCGCAGATTCGCACGATCTACGAAGGCTTCGGGCTCAACGCCCGGCAGATCGAGATCGTCGCCACCGCGCAGCCCAAGCGCGATTACTACTACCAGTCTCGGCTGGGCAATCGCCTGTTCGACCTCGACCTGGGGTCGGTCGCGCTGGCTTTTGCCGGCGCCTCGACACCGCAGGACCAACGCGACATCGACGCGGTGGAGGCGGCCGCTTCGTCTTCCAGCTTCGCAGCCGCCTGGCTGCGTCACTGCGGTCTGGATTGGGCGGCCGATCTGCTGCCGTCCGCGCCTGCCGCTTCCAACCCACCACAGGAGAACCCGTCGTGAAAAAGACACTTCTCGCAACCGTTGCCGCCGCGCTGTTTTGCACGCTGCCTGTCGCGCACGCGCAGTGGGCCGTGATTGATCCAACCAATCTGGTGCAGAACACGCTGACCGCGATCCGCACGCTGCAACAGATCGACAACCAGGTGCGGCAACTCCAGAACGAAGCGCAAATGCTCATCAACCAGGCGCGCAATCTGGAGCGGCTGGATTACAACACGGTCAACCGCCTGCGCTCGACGCTGGCGACCATCGAACGCCTGATGGCCGAGGCGCAGGGGCTGGCCTACGACGTGGCGAACATGGACCGGGAGTTCGCCCGGCTGTATCCGCACGAGTACGCCGCCACCGTCAGCGGCGACCGCATGGCGCAGGACGCGCGCGAGCGCTGGCGCCATACGCTCGACGGACTGCACACCGCGATGCGTGTGCAGGCGCAGGTGTACCAGAACCTCAGCGAAGACGAAGGCGTGCTCGCCGATCTGGTCGGCCAGAGCCAGTCGGCCAACGGCGCGCTGCAAGCCATGCAGGCGACCAATCAGTTGCTGGCCTTGCAGGCCAAGCAGGCGATCCAGGCGCAGCAGCTCCAGTTAACGCAGGATCGCGCCGCGTCGTTGGAGCTGGCGCGCCAGGCAGCGGCCACCGAGCGCGCCCGCGAAGTGCGGCGGCGCTTCCACGGCGAGGGCACGCCCTACACGCCGCAGACCGTGCCGTTCTACGGCGGCGACTGAGGCACGCGCCATGAACGACATCTCGGTGATCGACCGCTTCCTCATCGTCTTCTCCACCTACATCGACTCGGGTTTCGGTCTGCTGGGTGGTGAGGTCGCGTTCCTCACCGCCACCTTGATCGTGATCGACATGACCATCGCGGGCCTCTATTGGGCGATGAGTCACGCCACCGGCCAGGGCGAGGACGTGATCGCCAAGCTGATTCGCAAAGTGCTCTACGTCGGCGCTTTCGCCTACATCATCGGTAACTTCAACTGGCTGGCGAGCATCGTGTTCCGCTCCTTCGCGGGGCTGGGTTTGATGGCGTCGGGTTCCACGATCTCACAGGCCGAGTTCCTGCAACCCGGCCGGCTGGCCAAGGTGGGCGTCGATGCCGCCTCGCCGATCCTCGAACAGATCAGCGACATGGCGGGCTTCCCCGAGGTGTTCGTGAACATGACCCCCATCGTGGTCATGTTCCTGGCCTGGCTGGTGGTGATCGTCACGTTCTTCGTGCTGGCGATCCAGCTTTTCATCACGCTGATCGAGTTCAAGTTGACCACGCTCGCCGGCTTCGTGCTGGTGCCGTTCGCACTGTGGAACAAGACGGCGTTCCTGGCCGAGAAGGTGTTGGGCAACGTGGTGTCGTCGGGCATCAAGGTACTGGTGCTGGCGGTGATCGTCGGCATCGGCACCGGCCTGTTTGCCGAGTTCCAGGTTGCGCCGAACGAACCCTCCATCGACCACGCGCTGGTCATCATGCTGGCGTCCCTCGCGCTGCTGGCGCTCGGGATCTTCGGGCCGGGTATTGCCACCGGCCTGGTGTCCGGTTCGCCGCAGCTCGGCGCCGGTGCGATGGCGGGTGCCACGCTCGGCGCGGCCGGTACGGCTGTCGCGGTGGGCGCGGTGGCCACGGGTGTCGGTGGTGCCGTCGCGGCTGGTGCGCGCATGACGCCCGGCGCTGCCCGCATGGCCGTCGGCGGCGCACGTTCGATGGCATCGACCGCCAGCAGCGCGAGGTCGGCCTTTCAGGCTGGTTCCGCCGGTGCCGGCGGTGGCCTCAGGGGCGCGGCGGTGGGTCTCGGCAACGTCGCCCGGACCGGCGCGCAGTCGGTTGGGCAGCACGTGGCCGCCGGTGCGCATTCGCTGAAGACGCGTGCCGCTGCCGCCATCAATCCCGATGCTTCCACAGGCAGCGCTGCTACCGGCTCGCCCGCTCAGGGCAGCGCGGAGGCCGCGACCGCCAACACCGGACAACCCGCGTGGGCCAGCCGCCTGCAACGTCGCCAGCAGCTCACCCATGCCGCCACCACCGTCGCACACACGCTGCGCGGCGGCGACGGCGGAGGCTCGGGCAGCGGCCCCAGCCTGCGCGACCCATCGAACTCATAAGGAGAACCTGCCATGCGATTCAAACGACCGCAGGTACGCTACGCCGACACACCGCAGCCGGCCACGCCGTACCAGGCCGCCGAACAGGTATGGGACGAGCGCATCGGCTCGGCCCGTTCACAAGCGAAGAACTGGCGGCTGATGGCCTTTGGCTGCCTCACACTCGCGTTGCTGATGGCCGGCGGCCTTGTGTGGCGCTCAGCGCAGTCCATCGTCACGCCCTACGTGGTGGAGGTGGACCACGGCGGGCAGGTCCGCGCTGTGGGCGAGGCCGCCACGCCGTACCGGCCCAACGATGCGCAGGCCGCGCATCACCTCGCGCGCTTCGTCACGCTGGTGCGCTCGCTGTCCATCGACCCGATCGTGGTGCGGCAGAACTGGCTGGATGCCTACGACTACACCACCGACCGCGGCGCAGCCGTGCTCAATGACTACGCGCGCGTCAACGATCCCTTCGCGCGCATCGGCCGGGAAACGGTGACGGTACAGGTCAACAGCGTCGTGCGCGCAAGCGGTGAGTCATTTCAGGTGCGGTGGACGGAGCGCCGCTACGTCAACGGCGCAGCGGCGGGACTGGAGCGCTGGACGGCGGTGGTCTCCATCGTGCTGCAAACGCCGCGCACCGAGGAGCGGCTGCGCCGCAATCCCTTGGGCATCTACATCAACGGCTTGTCGTGGAGCCGGGAACTCGACTCGATCGAAGGAGACAGGCCATGAAACCGTCTTTGCGCTTTTACGCTGTTGCACTGATTGCCGTCACGCTGGCGGGCTGCGCCACGCCGCGCAAGCCGCCGACCATCACGCTAGACGAGCTGGTGCAGGCGCAGCCCCTGCCCGAACCACCCCTGCCGGTGGAAGTGGTCGCTGTGCCGGAGCCCTTGCCGCTGCCGGGACAGTTGATGCCGCTGCCGGTGCAGGACGAGACGCCGCCGACGCCCGAGCCGGAAGACGCGCGCGAGCGCGTATCCCTCGCCAACGCGGAAGCACGCATGGCGCCCACACGCGAAGGCTACATCAACGCGATTCAGGTCTGGCCCTTCACCGACGGCGCGCTCTATCAGGTCTATACCAGTCCAGGCCGCGTGACGATGATCGCCTTGCAGCCCGGCGAGGAACTGGTGACGGTCGCCGCCGGCGACACGGTACGCTGGATCGTCGGCGATACCTCCAGCGGCGGCGGTGACGAGTTGCGAGTCAACGTGCTGGTGAAGCCCACCCGCACCGCACTGAAGACCAACCTGGTCATCACCACCAGCCGCAGGACGTACCTGATCGAGCTGACCTCGACCGAGAGGGCGTGGATGGCGTCGGTATCCTGGGACTATCCGCGCGACCGCATGCTCGCCTTGCAGCGACAGTCACAAGCGGCGCAAAGCACCGCACCGGTCGATACGGGCCTGACGCTGGAGAACATCCGCTTCCGCTACGTGATCAGCGGCAGCAATGCGTCGTGGAAGCCGCTGCGCGCCTTCGATGATGGCGAGAAGGTCTACATCCAGTTCCCCGGCGGCATCGCACAGGGCGAGCTGCCGCCGCTGTTCGTGATCGGTGCGCAGGGCGATGGCCAGCTCGTGAACTACCGCTTCCGGTCACCGTACTACATCGTGGACCGGCTGTTCGGCGCCGCCGAGCTGCGCCTGGGCGGCGACAAGAGCGACGTGGTGCGCATCGAGCGCACGGACGGCGTCGCGCGGAGGAACTGACCATGAGCCAAGACGACTCCCCGGACATGCCTCGCGCCGCACCGAAGCTGGCACCGGAACAAGTCGCCCTGCGGGCGCAGCCGCGTCCGGTCACGCGGTTGAACCGGCGCATGCTGGCGATTCTGGTCGGCAGCGTGGCCATCGCAGTATTGGGCGCAACGCTCTGGTCGCTGCAAGCGCCGCAGCGCCGTGGCGCAAGCGAGTCAGCTGAGCTGTACAACGTCGATCGCGTCTCGCGCTCCGAAGGGCTGGCGCAGTTACCCGCCGACTATTCGCAACTACCGCCGACCTTGCCACCGCTGCCGCCGGAGCTGGGCGAACCGCTGCCCGGCGACCTCGGCGCGCCGATCCTGCGCGCCGAGCAGCGGGCGCAGGGTTACTCACAACCGGGCTATGACCCGGCAGAGGCCGAGCGCCTGGCGCGGCTCAAGGAGGCCGAGGAAGCGGCAGCTTCGTCCGTGTTCTTCAGCACGGGCGGACAGCGCGCTGCCGTAGCCGCCCCCACTCGGAGCGTGGCAGGGCCGCCAGCGCTGACCGGGCTGGCTGGCTTCGACCCGCTGGCCGCCGGGCCGGCTTCGACGGCTGCGCAGCCCGCCGATCCCACCGCCGTGCAGAACCGGCAGGACCAGAAGGAAGCGTTTCTGAGCAATGCCGGTTCTACGCAAACCCGTAATTCCGGCAACTTGCAACTGCCGACCTCACCGTACCAGTTGATGGCCGGCACGGTGATCGCGGGCGCACTGGTGACGGGCATCAAGTCCGACCTGCCGGGCGACGTGATCGCCACGGTGACGGAGCCGGTCTACGACACGGCCACCGGCCGCCATCTGCTGATCCCGCAGGGCTCGCGCATCCTGGGCCGCTACAACAGCCAGGTCAGCTATGGGCAGACCCGAATCCAGATGGTGTGGCACCGGCTGATTCTGCCGGACACCTCATCAAGCCAGCTCGACAACCTTGTGGGCACCGACCCGGCCGGCTACGCAGGGCTGGAGGATGGCGTCGATTGGCATTGGGACCGCATCTTCGCCGGTGCGGTGCTGACCACGCTGCTGGGCGTCGGCGCCGAGCTGGCCGCCCCGGAGAATCGCCAGGACGGCGACCGCGTCATCGTCGCCGGCCGCGACAGCGTGCAGGATAGCGTGAACCAGATCGGCCAGGAGATGACCCGCCGCAACATGAACATCCAGCCCACGCTGACGGCTCGCCCCGGCCTGCCGGTGCGCATCATCGTCAACCGGGATCTGGTGCTGCGGCCGTACCAGCCGCTGTTCTTCCAGAGAGGATCATCGCAATGAACACGAACAAACTGCGGCTCGGCCCGCTGCCCAAGAGCGAGACCGTCAAGCTGACATTCGCGTGTCCGGCCAGCCTGAAGGCTGATCTTGACCGCTACGCCACGCTGCACGCGCAGACCTACGGCGAGGCGGTCGATGCGGTGACGCTGATCCCGCACATGCTGGAAACGTTCATCGCACGGGATCGGGGATTCAGGAAAGGGACGACCGCGAAAACGCCTTCAGCGTCCCGCCGGGACGCGCCGCCGACGTAGGCGTGCCTCACATCGGCGGCGACTCACGAAGGCGCAGGTCACTGACCTGCGCCTTCGCTTTTCTGGGCTATGGTTCGCGGGAGCCTTGTCATATCATTTGCACGGACATTGCCGGACGCTTGCTCGGCTACGCCGAGACCCGCAACCGCCTTGCTCCTATGTGGCTCCCAGCTTGCAAGAGCAGGTATGTGCTAGAAGCTGGCATAGAAGCCAAAATCCTTGTCCCATATAGACTTAGGGACACGCTGAACAATTCAGCAATTGATCGATGACGAACGTGTTCAGCCGAAATGTTCCG
>WBSG01000012.1 GCA_008923285.1 Betaproteobacteria bacterium SCN2 | reverse complement strand
CACATGGATTCTCGCAAATCCGGCATCACTTCGATACATGGCTGGCGAATAAATCAGTGTGTCCCGAGGGCATGGCTTTCGGATCGACAAACAGGAGAACAGACATGACACCCATCCATCGCATCGTCGTCGCCACCGATTTTTCCACTCCCGCCGGTCGCGCCGTGCGGCGCGCCGCACTCACCGCCAAGGCGCTGGGCGCGGAATTGCATCTGCTGCATGTGGTGCACCCGCTCGCGCTCTATCCCGGCCCGGATATTGCGTCGGGCGATCTTTCCCGCCAGAACTCGGTCATCGCAGTCAATGCGCGTGGGCGGCTGGATGAGCTGGCGGCGACGCTGCGCAGCCATTACGGCATACAAACACAGGTCGCCACCCGCATCGGCCGCGCCCACATGGAAATCGCGGACTATGCGCGGAAGGTCGAGGCCGGTCTGGTGGTGGCGGGGGCGCGCGGCGAGAACACCCTGCTCGACCTGCTGCTGGGCTCCACGGCCGCGCGGGTGTTGCGGGTGGCGACCTGTCCGGTGCTGATCGTGAAGTTCCAAGGCGAGCCGGAGGCATATCACCACGCTATTGCCGCCCTGGATTTCTCCCTTCGGTGATCGGCGGATGCTTCGGATCACACAGGTGGCCGTAACCAATCGTCCAGAAGCCTGCGGGGCAGATGTAGGGAACGGCGGTGATTTCGATTCCACGCTTCACCTTGCGCTCGAACCGACAACCGGTAGATAGTCCGTTCGGTGACCTTCAGGTATTCAGCGACCTGATGTTCGCGGGGCCATCTGTGCGAACTTGCTGCATCTGTACTTCAGGTGGGCACTTGGCAACGGCACGATCTGGGCGCGGCCAGCATCGGATGCTAGCCACCATTTTAGAAATAGCCCTTCGCTTACCGCCCACGCTGCCGCCCCAGCTCCCAAGTGACCGATGACCCCCGCACGATGGCCGATACCTGCTGCCCCATTCGCTGCTCCACCACAGGCTTCCACGGCACCAGGCTGAAACCCTTGCCGTCGTCCAGCATCGCGAAGCGGCCACTGGCAAGTTGCACGCTGCGGCGGTAGGTGCCGGTCACGCGCTCGCCGTCGGCGACGGCACGATGCGTGAGGCCGGTTTCCGCAGCGATGGTCTTGGCCGCACCCTCTATCTCGCGTCCGCGCAAGGTGGCTAGCAGGTTGCGCGCTAAAACCACGCGCGAGCCGCGCCGCTCGGCCAGCCCCTGTTCGACCAGGAAATCCGACCGCTGCCGCAGCGCTTCGCGCACCTCGCCGCCGAAGCCGTTGTCGGCGATACCGCTGGCATCACCGATCAACTGCTGATCCAGCCAGGTCGCGCCGATCACGCGGACTTGCCGCTCGATGGGGAGGTGCGAACGCAGTTCCACCGACACGCCGCCCAGCCGCTGCACATCGTATTGCCGACCTCGCTCGGGCAGGTCCTTCGGCACCCGCCAGACCCCTTCGGCCACGCGCTCGACAATGCCCGCCCGGCGCAGTGCCTCCAGTCGGCGCACATGGGCATCAACCACCTCCTTGGGGTCGTGCGTAGGCGTGGCCTGGGCCATGGCCATCGTCAGGTGATGGTCGGTGCGGTACAGGCCATCGACCGCGAGCGCGGCGATGTTCTTGTCGGCCGCGCGAATCTCGGCCGACCCGCGTGCCTCCACCACGGACCCCACCGGGTACTGTTCCAGCTCCACCTTGGCATTCAAGGCGATGTAGTGCGCCTTGCCGTCGGTGCCATCGACCACGAGATAGCCCCGGTCGTACAACTCATCGGCCATGCCTTTGGCGGCTACCCGACCGACCACCGGCCGGGCGTTCTCGCCAGCATCGAACACCGCCAAGTCGCGCGGCACACCGCTCATCGCCCGCTGCATGGTGCGCACAATGTCGCCACGCTCGCCCATCGCCCGCAGAACCTGTTCGGCATCGGCGTGGACGCCCCACACGCCGGGCGATGACTCGTGCGCCAGTCCCATGTGCTGCAAGCGTTGCAGTCGCCCGATCAATAGCGCGCGCTGCTGCCTGCGCTTGGGGTCTTCGGTGGGTTGATTGATGTGGACGAGCCCACCTTGCGCTTCGCGTTGCAGCGTGCGATCCAAACTGGTCCATCGTTCCTGATCGACCTCCCGCCGCAGGCTCTGTTGTATCTCCAGCTCGGTGCGCGGCCCCAGCCATTCGGTCGCCAGTTCCGAGGCCCGCTCGCGCATGCCTTGCGCGATGTAGTCGCGGGAAATGATCAAGTCTTTGCCTGTGTCATCCTTGCCGCGCAGCACGACGTGGGTGTGCGGGTTGTCGGTGTTCCAGTGATCGACGGCCACCCAGTCCAACCGTGTACCCAGGTCGGCTTCCACGCGGCTCATCAGGTGGCGGGTATAGCGGCGCAGGTCGTCGAGCTGCTCGGCATCCTCGGGCGAAACAATGAAACGGAACTGGTGCCGATCCTCCCGTCCGCGTTCCTCGAAGGCGGCCAGATCGGCGTTGTCCGTTGTTGATCCATAGGCCTGGCCCGGTTCGCCATCGCGGCCCACGCCCTCCCGCTCGATGTAGCGCAGATGCGTGGTAGTCGAGCGTGCCCCGGCCTGTTTGAGGTTCACCAGCCGGGTCTTGATGGTGACGCGCCGTGAGCCAGGCTGCGCAGAGCGGCCGGTGAAACTGGCGGCTACATGCCCGCGACCAAGGCGTGCGCCGGGCCGGGCTCCCGACTTGCGCACCGACTTGCCGCCAGCCTTGCTGACCTCCTTCAAAACCTGCGAGACGAACTTCTGTTGGCGGTTCCTGGGTGCGCCGGGGCGGACGCGGAAACGGTCATCGTCCTGCTTGCTCATGGCATGAACTCCAGCGCAGCACTGCCAAGTCCAGCGGACAAAGCACGCCATTCGATCAGTGCGGGCGCGGGCTTCGCGCCGCACACGGCACATTGCCACCCAAAGCGCGTGCCGCGCCAACCCACGTGTAGACAAGGCTTTCGACGCAGCGAAGTGCCGCGTCCTTTTATCTTGCCCTCCGTCTTTTCCGATCGCTGACGCGACCGGCCCAGACGGTCAGGCTGCGATGGTCTGCACGGGTGAAGCACCGCAACCGCAGGCTGTGGTGCAAGCGATGTGCAGTGGGGCTGCACGAAGAACGGCATGCAGTGCTGCACGTTCATGGCATGCCCCACGTCCACAAGGGCTGCGCGCTGCCGATCACGGCGGAGACCTCAACGGGACCGAAGTAGCGGCTGTCGAACGACGCCGGATTGGTTGCGCTGAGCAGGAACAGCTCGCCGTCGCGAAGCGGTCGGCATTGTTGCCAGGCCGACAGCGGACGGCCACGACCATCTGTTGCACGAACGCCAGTGACTGCCACGCCGTCGATGCGGACGATGTGCTTCTCGATGCACACCTGCTGCGGCGACATCGCGCCGATGCGCTTGAGCAGCGGGATGTGCTCGGGCAGGTAGCCACGCTGCGCAGCCAGCGCGGCGGCGTCTGCCGGAAGCCGGGCGAGCACGATGCTGTCGACGTGCAGCGAGTCAGGCGGGCCGATGCGATACCAGCCGCGTGGCACGCTGTCACTTGGGTTGTAGACGAGGCGCGCAGCGGGCGCATGGTTAGACGGCCAGGCGAGCGCAGCGATGCCGAGGACGGTGAACAGTACGACGGCCCAGCGATGGACGCGGGTGTTCATCGCAACACCTCGCCCGCGAGGTAAGCGGCATGCCGTTCGACCGTGTAAGCCGGCAGTGGCAAACGCGCAGACAGTCGATTACCCAGCGTGCGCCAGTACGCGGGCGACACCGTCACCGGATCGATGTCGAGCGTTTCGATGGCGTCGATCTGCGGTAACACCGATTGCACCTGCAACTCGCCCTCAGCGCACAGCAACAGGCGCGCGCCCGGTCGGATGCCGGCGATGCGCTGAATGTCATCGAGCGGTGAGCAGGCCTGCAAAATCATGAGCTGCCAGCGCGTCGTACCGTAGTCGTTGGATTCCCAGCGCACCCGGCAGAACACTGCCGCCGGTGTGAAGATCGCGCTGCGCCGCCAGCGGTCCAGCCGCAGTTCGCGCACCGGATGGCCGAAGCGCAGGTAGAGGTTGATCCGGTGTTCGACGAACGCCAGCGACACGCGCGTCAGCGGCGTGTTGTTCGTAACGCTTGATAGCACGGGACGTGGTGTTGGTGGTACGTTGCTGGCCGCCTGCGGCAGCGCACTCATGGCTGTTTCTCCGGGAATTCATGTTCCAGCAGCGCACGCAGCATCTCGGCGACCGTGATGCCGCGTGTGAAGGCTTCAATTTTGATGCGGGCGCGCAGCGCCGGCGTCACGTCGAGGGTCAACCGGGCGGTGTAGAGATCGGTCTTGCCGATGTCTGCACCGTCGCCCTGGCGCACCCAGGCATCTGCGTGTGGATTGGCAGGTGGACGCGCACCGATGGCAACCCGTTTCCCATTCTTCATGGCGCCATCCTCAACACTTCAGCGGCGAGCGTCGCGATCTCGCGTGCGGCATTACTGTCTGCGTCGAGTTCGTGGGCGAGTTGACCCCTGGCCACGCTGTCGGCGAACACGATGCGCTGGCGAACCTCGGACAACAGCGATGGCAACGGTTGATCGGTGAGCGCATTACGTGCCTCGCGCCCGATCACCGTGGTGCTGACCCGCCGGTTGATGACGAAGGCCGCGCGTAGCGTTGGCCGGAACACTTGCGCTTCGCGAATCAGCGACACCATTTCGGCGCTGGCCCATACGTCGTAGGGACTGGGCTGAACGGGAATCAGCACCAGGTCCGCTGCGAGCAGCGCGGAGCGCGCGAGGGCGGCAATTCGGGGTGGGCCATCGATGACAATGTGATCGCAGCGCCTGGCGAGTTCTGGCGCTTCCTGATGCAGGGTTTCCCTTGCCAGACCGACAGCGCTGAACAATCTTGGCAAACCATTCTGGCTACGGCGCTGGGTCCAATCGAGTGCCGAACCTTGTGGATCGGCATCAAGCAGGATCACTGAGCTGCCTTGCAAGGCCAGCTCGCCAGCAATGTGCGTGGCGAGTGTCGTTTTGCCGACCCCGCCTTTCTGGTTGAGCAGCGCGATGATCATGATGCGTGGCCTTTCGCGCGCCGGTTTATCCACAGCGCGCGGGGTCTTTTTATCGTTAGTTTTATAGATTCAAAGTTAGAAACCAAGTTAAGAGGCGCCGAGACCAGCGCCACACAATACTTTGTGGCCTGTTCGTACTCCTGATAGCACGACAGTGCTGCGCCTGATAGCACGAGGATTTCTACTCCCGATAGCACGAGTGGATTCACCGTTTTTCCACAGGCACGCTGATGACACCCTGGCTGGCACCAAAGCTGCCGCCGGGTCGCAGCGGTGCCGTGGACGGTACGGCGCGGAAGGTCAACACTTCCGGCCCATGCCTCGACCGCAAGATGGCGAGCGTGTAGCCCGGCAAGGGCTGGCGCGCCACGATGCAGCGCAGGTCGTAGGCGAAGTCGGTGAAGCGCGCCAGACTGCCGGATTTTCGGTACAGCTGCGGGAAATCGAAACGCCAGCCGTCGCGCTGCCAGCCGCCGTGCTTGCGCACCAGACGGTACAGCCAGCGCTCGATGCCGCCGGTCAGGCGGAAGTAGTTGGCGTCGATGGTCAATACCAGGCTCTCTTCGAGCACACCGGCGTAGAACCAGTCCGGCAGGATCAGCTCGATGCCCAGCGGCCGGCCCTGGCCGTCCGCGCGCTCCTTCCACTCGTTGATCCACGAGAAGCGGTGCAGACGCCGCGCATTGTGCTGACGGATCGACGTGGCCACGCTGGTGGACTGCAAGCGATCCAGCGCCGCCTTGAGGCGCTGGTAGTCGCGTAGCGACGTGCCGCGACCGATGAAGCGCAGGATCTCGTAGGGCGTGGCCGCCATCAGCCGCGACGAGCGAATGCCCGCATCGCGCGCCTCGACGATCTGGCTGGCGGCCCAGATCAGAATGTCGGCATCCCAGATCGTCGCGATGCCATGCTCGGCCGTTCCTTCGACCCGCACCGTCACGCTGCTGGTGCGAAAGTCGATCGGCGCCGTGCGCTTGCTCTTGGCCAGCGAGAAGAACGGATACGCCATCAGGTCCTGCGCATCGCGCGCGGGCAGTTCGCCCGAGAAAGCATGGAACAGTTCGAGCTGCTCGCGCTGCGGGTCCTGCCCGATGGCCATCGACAAAGGTGTCCATCGCCGATCAGCGCGAGCCGGAACGGCGCGCGGCGTGTTGTTCGGTGTATTGGGGGTCGGAAGTCATCTCGAAGCTGCGTGCATCGGCCCACGCTTCGAGGTCGGCGACGGCGTACATCACGCGCCGGCCGAATTTGCGAAAGCGCGGCCCGCCGCCGATGACGCGCTGTTTTTCCAGCGTGCGCGGCGACAGCCGCAGGAACTCGGCGGCTTCGTTGTTAGTCAGGTAACGCGCAGACTGCGTGGTCTGGGTAGGCTGCTGGGTGGCTGCGGGTACGGGATGCTGCCGTAACGGTGCGGGTCTCATGGCATGGGCCTCCATCGGTCAAGATCGCCGACGAAGCAATCGCCGCCGGATGGAAGCAGTCTCGGGAAAGTCAGGCGTTCTGCGCAGGGACGTTTTGCGCGTTCGTGCTAACGTCCCTGTGCTGCGCTGCCGGGTTGCAGTAGGCGGCGGTATTCGCCTCCCATGAGCGTTTGTCCGCGCCGGATGATGCGGCGAACCTGGGCGCGCAGATCGCTGTCCTCGTACCAACGCTCGGCGACCGTGGTGATGCCGAACAACACTTCGGCCACGCCGCGCTGCGAGGCACCTGCCAGCGTGCCGTCGAGCGCCTGCAGGGTGTGCATGTGGAGCATCGATGTGCGGCCTGGTCTGTCCGAGGTGGTCGCGCTGTGGTGCGCGCTGTCGGTGTCGAGCATCGACAGCTCAGGTTCGATTGCACGCCAGCGCTCGCGGAGCTGGCAACCGGCGCGGACGGCATAGGCGTAAGCCATGCCGTCCGCCAGTGCGGGAGATATCGCCATGCGCAGCATGCGGCCGACGAGCCGGGTGGTCAGCACCAGGCGCTTGCCGTCGTGCGTCAGGTGCTTGCGGCCGGGGAAGTGCCAGAGATGGAACGGCAGCGCATCTTCAGTGGGGTCGGCGTCGGGATAGACCTGGACGACCGAGGAGGGATCAGGGAACCAGTCGGGGTGCGCGTCGCGTGCATCGCGCATGGGGTCTTCCAGCAGGCGCAAGCCCCAGCGAAGCGCCGCGTGCTGCGGACGGTGCCGGTGGTGTTTCCAAGCGTGACGGTATTCCGGGTTACGCCGCAGGTATTCCCAAGCCAGCGCCGGGCCGTCCAGATGCAGGACGTACAGGTATGCAGCGCTGGGATGCCAGTGAACGGCGCTCGAATCTGCCATGGCGAAACCTCCTCTCGATTAGAAAGAAATCAATCGCCACGGGGGACACGGTGGGCAAGACCGCCTCGGTCTTCGACTGTTATGGGTTAATCACATAAACGCAAGATTTTAAGTTGATGATGATGGGTGGGTAAAGTTCCATCATCGGTCTGCGTCGGCAAGGTGGCCAATAACGGGCGGGACATTCGCACTATTTGCGACCGCGTTGCGCCGCTGCAGGAATGAGCAACGATCAATACTAAAGAATGCCTGGACTCAGACCCAAGAAGACGCAATGCGAGCCTATATGTCATCGCATGGAGTGGCCCGCCACCAGCAGGCCAACAGGAATCGATCAATCGTTGATTGATCCATCGGTTCGCGCCTGCCGGACGTACTCGGACAGTCGCCGCTTTGGCGTGAAATGCAGATCACGTGCAACGGCCAGGTTCCGTGGCCCGCGAATGCCTTCCAGGACGGACAACTTCACATAGCCGAGTTCCGGCATGCCCATGCCGAGGTCGAGCAGGCCGAAGGCCGTGTCGCCATCGTTGGGATCGAGTTCAGTCAACAGCCAGGTCGCATGTGCGTCCAGGGTGAACAGCTTGACGACCGGCAGCGGGTCACGCTTCTCGCCACGCGCGGCGGCAGCGCCGTTGTCCAGCAGTTGGCTGCGGTGATCGTCGTTGATGAGTGGTTTCATGGTTGTTGCGCGCAAGGGGTCACGATCAACGCGGCGTCAGTTTTGCGCAAACGTGTCGATGAGTCAAAACTTGAATGTACAAGTGCGCTTCCGCACCAAATTGCCAAAGCGGATTTCACCGAATCCGTGGGTACACGAATCGGCGATTGCGTAAGTACGGAAGCCATGATGTCAGTAAAAGCGGCTTTCAGCATAGACACGCCCGCAACAAATTCAAGCAGGGAAGACTACAAATGAACACTATAGATTGTAGTCCTATAGGGCGCGATCAGGTGTCATCGTTGTTTTACATGAAACGATCTGATGACATCGAAGAACTCATTCCCTGCGGCGCTCAAGACAGTCAGAAAAGCCCGTGGCCTCAGCCAGGAAGCTTTCTCGGACGTGTCGAGCCGCACGTACATGAGTTCGCTCGAACGTGGCCTGAAAAGCCCGACCTTGAGCAAGGTCGCCGAGCTGTGCGAGGTCATGGACGTGCATCCGCTCACGCTGTTGACGCTGGCCTATGGCGGCGACATCAAGGGGGTGGACAAGCTCATCGAGCACGTGCAGCGCGAACTGGCCGCCATTCAGGCCAAGAAGAGCAAATAGGGGAGTAAAGGGCGCTGCCCAGCGGCAGCGCCCGCGTGACGGCTACGCCACGATGCGCTCCGCGAGCCGCGCTTCACGCGCATAGGCACTGATCGCCTTCGTCGCAATGAAGTGCAGATCCCGCTCGACCGCAAGGCCGAGACAGCCACGCACGGATTGCAGCTCGGCCAGGCTCACATAGCCCAGCTCCGGAAAACCCTGCCCCAGATCGCACAGCCCGAAAGCATGGTCGTGGTCGTCCGGGTCGATCTCGGTGAGCAGCCAGGTCGCGCCCGCATCAGGGGTGAACAACTTGACCACGGGTGGTGGGTCGAAGTTTTCGTTTTCGAGGGACTGCCGGCCGTTGGTCAGCAGTTGTGCGCGTTGTTCGTCGGTGATGAGCTTCGTCATGGTCTTCTCCTTGGAAGGATTTCGGGCGGGATTGCCCGAGACCGCGAGAGGCACGGCGCAGCACAGCCGTCAGGGTTCGCAGACGGCCGCAGGACGCCAGCGCGCAAGGCGCGCGCAGACCTTGACGGCGAGAACGCCGTGATAAGGTGAAGGGCACAGCAAGCCAGCCCCCACCGTTGCCCGCTATAGCAAGCGAAGCGCGCAGGCGTCAGTGATGGAAGCCGAAGGGGCGAGACGCCAAGGGTGGCTCGATGCGCAGCACGACAGCGCGCCCCGGCATCAGCCGGTGGACGCACGGAGTTTCCCGATCCCTGAAAATAGCGAAACCGCTTCCCTGTAAAACAACGGATGCACGAAGCCGGCTCCGCGCATTGACTGCGTTCCACGGAATCGCAGATTCGTGAAAGCGGCTTGCCGCCGATGCACGAAGCCGCAATGGCGCTTTTACGGAAATGCGTCCAACGCGGACGCTGAACTCGAAAGCGCCCCGCCGCTTGGGCGGGGCGCCGAGGGCGACGATCAGTCGCCCTTGCTGCGCGACCAGATCAGGTTGTGCGCGCCGTCCTCGCCTTCGACCAGGCGGGCGTAGATGGTCGCCGGGAACGACGGATCATCCAGGGTCGCCGACAGGTAGGGCCGCTCTGCCTTGCTGATTTTCTTCCACGCCGCGCCGATCTCGAAGTTGCCGGCGACGATGCGGTAGTCCGGGGCGTTCTCGCTTTCCTTGGCGTTCGGAATGATTTTGACCTTAACGTTGAGCGTCAGGGTGCGAACCGTGCCGGTGAAGCTGTCGTTCTGTGCGGTGAAGGTGCCGATGTTTGCCATGATGAATCTCCTTTTGGTGGTGCAAGGTCGCGCCCATCGCGGCCTTGTCGGTGATCCGAAGGGCGAGGTACGGGCGGGTTGCATCGCGCAGCGGCCGCAACGCAGTGGAGGACCGGGAGGAACAAGAAATTTGTTTCGCGAGGAAGGCACGCAGTGCCGGGGAAATTTGTTGGGCCGGACGGTTGCAGCCATGAAGCCCGAGGCGTAGCCGTTGCCTCGCCAGGATTCACGACAAGCCAAGGCCGCCGTTGGGTGTGATCCTCACCGAAAGGCAGCATGGCTCCGGCATCCCTGCACAGAAGCGTTGCCGGCACGCACCTCATCGCAGGCAAGGTAAGTTCCGAATCACCAAGGATGAAAGCTCCTCGCGCATTGGCGCGGGCTTGATCGATCGCGGCGTGGTTAGGTCTCGGCATGGTGGACGGCTTATCGGTGAGCCGCCGTCGTTTATGGCAGTCTGCCCGCCAGCGTCGGGTAAGGCGCGTGATTGCACAACCCGGCGCAGTAACGCCTGTCGTCCTCAGCGCCCCGCCCAAGCGGCGGGGCGCGTTTTTGGGATCGGATGCCCAGCCCAAAGCATAGTGTACTCATTGGACGGATGAACAAAGATAGGGATGGCGAAAGGCATTTCGCCATCGGGCAGTCGCTACCCGACTGCCGCCGCGCCGCCCAGCTTTATCAGTCTGGGCGGCGCGGCGGCGTTGCATGGCCACCCGCTGCTGCATTGCCTTGAAATGAGGGGGCAAAGCCCCCTCGCATGTCAGCCTTTGAGCCGCTTCATTTCTTCGGCCAATATCCATAGCGCCCGGTTGACCTTGACGTTCTGGTCAATGCCCTGGATGGCGCGGGTGCGGTTCCTGCGTCCGTTGGCCGTGCGTGCGGACAGCCCACCTTGAACCAGATTTTCCTGCACGCGGTTGAACGTGCTCCATAGGTCGGGTCGATCATCCTCCCGGCGTCGAGAGTGAAGCAATTGTGTTTCCGTGATGGGCGCAGGCTTGACCGGGTCATCGTATTTCAGCGACAACGCGGCGCGGGCAAATGCCTCTGATTCACCGTGGTTGAGCGTGATGGCAGCCATCTCTTCCTGACGTTCCCGCACCAGCTCGAACCCATCCAGCACATCGTAGGCGCCTTCGATCACCTGGCCGATCACGTCGCCCTTGTGCGGAATGCGCAGGTCGGCCACGGTGTCGCCGCATACCAGCCCATTGCTGCAAACGAAACGGAACATTCCCGCCAGCATCTGATAGCTGCTGGTGCCATCGTGCGAATTCAGCAAAATGTTTTCGTTGGCCTCTGCACCGTTGATCTGCGCCGCGTGGCGCAATCGCATCATGTGCTTGGTGTGCTCACGCTTGCCGCCATCGCGCACGCGTGTCTGGCACACCATGAAAGGCTGGAAGCCTTCCTTGCGCAGGGCACCCAATACTTCGCCGGTCGGGATATAGGTGTAGCGGTCGGATCGGCTCAGGTGCTTTTCCTCCGCGAAGATGGAAGGGGCTACGCTGCGAATCTGATCATCCGATAACGGATGGTCGGCGCGTAAGATGGGTGTAGCGTTTGCGAAACGGGAACTGAGTTGCATGGTATTTCTCCAGTGGTTACAGGTTGTGGTTTCAAAGCTGACCGGATTCCAAGATTCGGAGCCCGGTGTTGGCTTTGGTGGGTTCGGCGCAGTGACCTGGGCTGGTCGCCGTTGCCGCCGTCTTTCCTGAGTTCATCGCCCGCGAACAACCGGGTCAGCGAGGGTCTGGCGGTCAAGGAGGAAAGCGCAGGGTGGTGCGGCCCGCAGCGCAGCGAGGACACGGTCCTGCGCGCCTTGACGGACAGGCACCGCTGGCTACGGTCGCGGGATTGGTGATGAAGGAGAGGGAAAGACGGATGACCGGCCTACGGCCAGATGATCGACGGACCGACGCCGCGCGGCGAGCGCTGCTGCGTGCCGCAGGCACGCTTTGATAGAAGTGAACGAAGCGCGCAGCGCGAAAACGGCAATGTGCGCAGGCCGATCAGGCGCCGCCTGTTCGGCGGTCTTGCGGGGCGCCAAGCCTGCGCGGCGGGGTGGGCGTCAGCCGACCCCTGGAGGCAAGCGCAGCGCACAGCTTATTCTCGAAACCAAGGACGCAGCAAAAAAAGGGGGCAAAGCCCCCTCGGGCTACAACAGCCCACGTTCGGCAAAACTCAGGATGGCGCTGCCAGCGACGATCAGGTGATCCAGCACCCGCACGTCCACCAGCGCCAGCGCCGATTTCAGCGTCTGCGTCAGCATCTCGTCGGCGCGCGATGGCTCGGCTGCACCCGACGGGTGGTTATGCACCAGCAGCAGCGCAGCGCTGTTCCTGGCCAGTGCCTCCTTGACTACCTCGCGCGGATACACCGATGTCTGGCTCACCGTGCCGCGAAACATCTCGACGTAGTCGATGACACGGTTCTGCGCATCCAGGTGGATGACACCGAACACCTCGTGCTCCAGCGTCCCCAGCTTGACCCGCAGGAAGTCGCGCACCACCTGCGGCGAGGTCAGCGCTTCGCAGCCGCGCATCTGCCCGGCAAGCACACGTTGCGCCGCCTGCAGCACCTCGTCGGCGTTGGCCGGACGGTAGCCGCTTGGCGCGCTCCTTGAAAGCGCGTTCGCCGCCTTCCAAGATATCGCAGACATGCCGCCGAATACGTGAGTTTTCGAGGCTACCACTCTCATATGTGATGAGTGGTAACTGGCCGGGCCGATGCGGCCCGCAGGTGGCGACGATCCCAACGATGCCATATCGAGCCTCGCTTGTTTTGCGTATCGATTGCTCCAGCCATACGGCCCCCTTTGGTGCTCTCCATCCAGGCAGCGTGCCCGACAGAGATTCTCATCTCATGTCAATTGAATATCATTGTGGTGGTTGCTTTGCATTGGCTTTCTGTTGAATTGCTCGGCATAGCTCCAGCAGAGCGTCGAAAGGTTCGGCATCATCGAGAAACAAACCGTCATCGACCATGTGCTGATAGTCGTCAGCCAATTTGGCCAACGCGTTGTCATCAGGTACAAGCTGGAGCCCACCGGCGACGGCAACGTGATAGTCGATGACATCGCCATGCGTGTTCTTTTCTGCAAAGAACACGCTCTTGTGTTCGGCAACTGCGCGAGCGAGGGCTTTGTCCGCGATGGCTGCGTCGGCGAAGCCGGCGGCATCCAGTCTTGTCACGTCGTGCCAGTGACGCGCGAAGCGGTCACCACCCCGGAACTCGCCTTGTGCACAGAAAACGTGAATCGCCGTGGCCTTCTCCCAGAAGGTGCGCTCGGCGCGCATGACCTGCGGTGTGGCGATCGGAAACTCTACCCCCTGCAGATACGCGGCCGCATCGCAGCGGATGACGCGCGGTTCGCTGGGCTCGCCGGTCGAGCGGGCGCCGAACTCCAACATGACGGCGGGCGCGACATAGCCGGTGCCGGTGGCCAGCGGTGCGTAGTCGATGAATACTTTGTCGCCCTCGGCCCGTACGGTTGCCGACAGACCCTGCTGCTCAAGGTCATGCTTGAGACGGGGCACGATCTCGGCGCCGACCCAGTCCGACAGGCGCGCACGAATCTCCTTGCTCCACTTCTTCTCCTGGCTCTTGCTGGCCGGCAGTGGCGTATCAGCATCGCCCACCAGATCGCCGGCAATGGCGCGGATATCGTAGGTCAGATCCACGTCCTCGGAGAAGCGCCGGATGACGCCATAAGCCTTCGACAAGGACGTGCCGCCCTTGAATACTAAGTGGTCAGCATAGGGGCCAGCAAAGAGGTGCCGTAACGACCAGACCACCCAGATATCTTTTTCCAGCAGATGGGGCAGCAGGCCCGATACGTTAGCTGCGGCGTTGAGCGCGTCTAGGCGTTCAGCGATGGAGAGCTGGAAGAACTCAGCCATGGGTCACCAGGGCGCTGACCTCTTGGGCCATCCAAGTCGGTAGGCGCGATCGCGCCGACGCGACTTCCTTCAGCTCAGACGCCGGCAGCTTGGCGCGCAGTTTTTGGATCGCTTCCCCGGCTTTTTCCGGGCCCAGCCAGGCCAGTGCCCGCACCACATCGCCCGCGGCCTGCCCCGGGAAGATCAGTTGCCAGATCGGCGCGTGCCGGAACTCGACCATCTGCGCGCCCAATTTCAAGCGGCGGCTGGGGCCGGACGTGAGATAGACCGCCCGCATCGGCACTTGCGTGGTCAGGCCCAGCGCGTTGGCGGCGGCGGCACCGTGCGACACGATGGTTTCCCCGCGCTGGTTCGCCAAGCCCTCGACCATCTTGACAGCCGAAGGCGCACGGGTGCCAAAGCGGCTCTCGACGGGCAGGACATAGATACCACGACCCGCGCGCAGCAGGGCTCCTCGCTGCACCAAGCGGGACAACACTTGGTCTACGGCTGCGCGGCTGCCCAAGTGCAACAGTTCTTTGGCGACCAAAGGCGTACCCTCCGGTACTCCTGTGGCGTGTTCCAAGACTTGTTTGGCGAGGGTCTGCATGGCGATATCTCCTGACTGGTAGAATTATGAGGCTACTTCTGACACTTTGCAAGCCCTACGGCTTGCGCGGGGCAGACGGGCGCAACGAGCGCTCTCCTTGCGTGTATCGGGATTGAAGTACAAGAAGCGCCACGGGTAGAGTCACGGGTAGAGTAAGGCTACTTACGGCCGCCTTCTGAACAGCGTAGCGAACACTGCATGTTGCCAGCACCTGTTATTGTGTGCATAATGCTGATATATTTTGCGTTGTCAGCAACCAGAATGTCTGAAATCACCGCCATTCAATTCACGCAGGACCAAACTCGCACGCTCACAGGCGTGTCGGTTGAGACTGTGCGCCATTGGCGAAAGGCCATCCCCTATCTGTCTTCCAAGACTGGCAAGGCCGCGCGGTTCACCTTTGCCGACCTGTTGGGGTTGGCCGTCACACACGAACTGGTGAATTCGTTTGGCGTTCACATTGCCACCCTGAGCGCGGGCGTCGATTCGCTCTTTCGATTGCTAGCCGCCAGCGGCCCGGCTTCGCTGGATGGCGCCATTGTGTTCATCACCGCAACCGAGGCGACCTTGTATGAAGCAGGCGTCGAGGACATCGGCCAAGCGCCGACCAAACCCGCGCTCGTGATTCCGTTGGCACCGTTGATGGCCAGAATCCAACGGCACATGCTGCCCGTCATGCCCGTCTCAAGCCAGACGGTGTTGCCGTTCCCGCCTGAAGCCGTTCGGAGCAGGGCATGAGCGCCGCAACGCTCATGCAGGTGCTGGCGGCCACGGGTTATCTCCCGGATGGACAGCCTGCGGCAGGTTTGCATCTGGGTCAGGACGCGCGCAACTTGCGCCATCGCCGCGACTTTTCTCCAGACGCACTCTGGCGCAGCCCATCGTCGCTGACTGTCTATTTCAAGTTCGAGCAGACCACCCCGGCCGATGAACTGGTCAGCCAGTGGCGCCGCGAAGTCTGGAATGAAGGCTTTGCACCGCTGCTGTGGGTGGTCTCACCCGAGCGCATTGATCTATATAACGGCTTCGGCGCACCGGTCAAAGAAGGGGATGCACAGAAGCATCTGATCCGGTCCTTCAAGAACATCGAGACCTCTCTCGGCGAACTGGACGCCCTGGCGGGGCGACTGTCGATTGAGACCGGACAATTTTGGACACAGGCGACTGTGGTCGATCGCAAGACTAGCGTCGACCAAAGGCTGTTGTCGGATTTGGCCTTCTTGGAGTGCGATCTCGTCGAAGCAAATCTCGCGCGCAGTGCTGCGCAAGCCCTGATTGGGCGAGTGATCTTCACTCAGTACCTGATTGATCGTGAGATCGTCAGCGCGACACGTCTGAAGAGACTGTGCGGGCATACGGCGCTGCCACCGATCCTGCGTGATCGTACGGCGACCGGGCAGCTTTTTGGTTGGCTCAGCCAGACCTTCAACGGCGACATGTTCCCACCGTCGTCCGTTAAGAACACGCCGGCCATCAGCCATCTTGTGCGCGTTGCCGACTTCTTGGACGCCGTTGATCCAGAGAGCGGGCAGCAGAGCTTCTTCCCGTATCAATTCGATGTGATTCCGGTCGAGCTCATCAGTTCGATCTACGAGCAATTTGCTCATGCCGAGCCGCGAGTTGACGCCCGGCGTTCGATCGAGGCCGTCAGAAACGGCGTGCACTACACGCGCTTGTCCTTGGTGTCGCTAGTACTCGATGAAGTGATGGACGGGTTAACAGGCAAGGAGTCGGTGCTTGACTTGACCTGCGGCTCTGGTGTGTTTCTGGTCGAGGCGCTACGGCGCCTAGTGCATTTGCGTGCTGACGGCCAACCACTGACACGGGATCTGATTCGTTCGACCCTGTATGAACAAGTCTACGGTGTTGACATCAGTGAGGCTGCCGTCCGTGTGGCTGCGTTCAGCCTCTACCTGGCTGCACTCGAACTCGATCCCGATCCTCAGCCACCACACTCACTGAAATTCCGACCGCTTATTGGCAAGACGCTGCTGATCGGGGACGCCCGCACCGTTGAACAGAGTGATGAAGGCGAAGCGGTTTTGACGACGCAGACGGGGTTGAAGCAATTCGATCTCATCGTTGGCAACCCGCCATGGAGTTTTAAGGGTCAGACCGGGACCGAAGCACGCCGCAAGACGCGCGTCGCAGGCATCCCTGCGCAACCTCGTGGCGAAGGTCTTGACTTTGTGTTGCGTGCGGCTGAGTTCTCGCATGAGAAGACTCGCTTTGGCGTGATTCTCAGTGCAATGCCGTTCTTCAGCCGAAGCGGTACGGGCATGGCGGCCGCGCAGCATGTCATGCGACTTCTTGCGCCGATAACGTTGGTCAACCTGTCGAACCTGTGCAGTTGGCTATTCGCCACGGCCACGATGCCGGCTGTTGTGCTGTTTGCGCGGCATCGGCCGCAGCCTTCGGACCAAGTGACGGTTGTACAAATCCCCTGGACTGCAAGCGGCGCAAGAACTCATTCGTTTGAGGTCTCGCCCAGCGACATCATCAAACTTTCGATGCCCGACATCGAAGCGCGACCGATGAAGTTGAAGGCAGCGGCGATAGGGCGCAGGCGCGATGTCGCTCTGCTCGATTCGCTGGCATCGTCTCATCTCACCTTGGGTGCTCAGTTTGCATCGTTGGATACCGAACTGCATGTCGGTCTGATTCGCGGCTTGCCAGCCAATCAAACTCGCGATGCACGTGAGCTGAAGGGCTTGGAGTTGCTGCAAGCCGATGACATCGAACCGTTTCGGATACCGAATGAGCTACCCCCGTTCAAATTGTCGAAGGCGCAGTGGCCGCGATCGCGAGACATCTACCGGGCACCTGTCCTCATAGTCAAGGAAACGCTGAGTGCAGGGCCGCGTGCCATTGTGGCCGTGGCGGATCGTGATTTGGTTTTCACTAACGCGTACTTCGGCGCTTCGATGCCAGTTGCGCATCGTCAGTCTGCACACCTTCTCGCCGCGATCCTGAGTTCATCGCTTGCGTCTTGGTTCTTTCTGATGGCCGCATCAGAATTCGGTATCTGGAAGCGGCGACTGCTCCGGCACGATGTTGCATTAATCCCGACTCCCGACCTGAAGCCAGCCGTCAAGTCGGAGGCCGGCAAACGGCTGTTGCAGGTCGAGAAGAGGCTCCAGCAACAGGCCGCCACGGAAGAGGACTGGCGTGCTCTGGACGAGGCGGTATTCGATTTGTACGATCTCGATGAAACTGATCGCGTGGTCGTCCGTGATGGCCTGTTTCGCGCCAGTTGGCAATGGCAAGCTGGCAGAGAAAGCTCGGTAGCCAGCGCCAACGCCCACACCGACATTGCCCGATACGCAGAAGTCTTCTTGAGTGTGATCAGTGGCTGGCTTTCAGCCCGCAACAAGCGACACATGCGCGCCGAAATTTTCGACCTGCCAAGAGGCGCTGCGCTCCGAGTCGTGCGTTTTGTTCTTGAAGATGGTCCTGGTGATACTAGCGTCGAAGTGGTGACGCCAGAGGGCGAGCTGAATGACGTTCTTGCTCGCATCGGCAAACGTCTGAAGGTCAAGCTTGCTACCGCACTTAGCGGCGAGCGCGAACTGCGAATCCACGGACGCAATGAGGTCGTGATCATCAAGCCGGCAGCGCAGCGCTACTGGATGGGTGTTGCCGCGCTGGAGGATGCCGATGCCGTGGTAGCGGAAAGCTTCACAGGGGGCAACGTTTGAGGATCCCTTATGAAGCCCCTGCTACCTTGGGTAGAGAATTCATCGAGCTGGCGCCGGAAGTCGTCGCCGCGATCTTGCTCACGCTGGTTGCTGGGTGGCAGCGTGCCTGTGCCTTCAACGATGTCAACGCGCAGGCAGGTGAGGTGCTGATGACAGAGCGCTTGCGCGACGGCATGCGCAGCGAGTTGAATTCGAAAGGGTATCGGTGGGGCAAGATGTTGGTGGTGCTCCCAGGCACTGAGTCACGATCCCATAGCACTGTTGTGATACCCGACGGTCGAACCGACATTCCACTGATGCTGATCGAAGTGTTCTTGCGAACACAAGAACACGATCCTCACGCGATCATCGAATGCAAGCGCATTGCCGGCTCGGATACGCATCTGTGCCGTGAGTATGTAGTGGAAGGCATCGACAGATTCCGCACCGGAAAATACGGGCAGAACCACGCGTTGGGCTTCATGGTCGGCTATGTGCTCTCCGGCACGGCCGTGGAAGCTGCGGATGGTGTCAACGCACACCTGACACGCGTCTCTCGCAAAGTGGAACATCTCGAACCTGCCGATATTTGCGAAGACGCACCGAGCTGGGAAAGCCAACATGCACGGGCAACACCGTCGTCACCAGTCCGCCTGCATCATGCTTTTCTCGGACTTGCAGATGCCGTGGCTTGACGTAGTGATACGGATGATCGTGGTACTTTGTAAAGGGTGAGCAGGTGGTCTGATCGGCTTGAAACAGGCTTTCAGCTCCCGACGATAGTTGACGATTGATGTGAAAGAGTAGCCGCCGCGCAAACCGAGTGCATTTCACGCACCAGATAAAGCGATCGGTTTTTGACGGTAAAATTGACGGTAAAGACGGATTGTGAACATTATTAAAGCTAGTGTTAATACGGGTTTCCAGGCCTCGGAAACAATTGAGTGGGAATAAGCGAGACAACAGGGTAGTTATGGGCGGGTGCTGCGGCACGCCGCTTTTTTCTTGCCCCGTACAATTACAATATTTGACATAATATACATTATGCGAAGTAAGCACCGGGAAACCGGGGGCAAGCTGCTCAAGATTTGGGTCTCTGACCATATCGATTTTCCCCTCAAGGGAAACGCCGGCAGGCATGCACCTGCCAGGCGGCAGCGTCAGGCCAGGAAGAATTCCACAAGCTTTACTGCTTGCCCATCCATCCGTAGCCGCGCTGCGAGCGCGCCAATGCCTGGCGCTGGGCTTCGGTCAACAGGCCGTCTATCTTCTGTTGCAGCTCAATGGCCGAATCATGCTGCTGGCGTTGCAGTTCGAAGAGCTTCTGCGTGGCGCCACGGATCGCGTTCCAGTCGCGCTTGTCGGCTGCATAGAGTTCGTTGAGCCGCGCCTGGGCTTGCCACATCTGTTGCATCAATGCGCGGCTGCGTTCGAATTGCTCGGCTTGCAACTGCTCGAATTGCCGGGATTGTGCTGGCGTCAGCTCGGGCAAGGCCCCCGGCACCATGCTATAGCCTGGCATGCCGAATCCCATTCCGGGCATGGCGCTGCCATAGGGGCCCATCATGCCGTAATTGCGTCCCGCATCCCATCCGCCATCCCCCTGCCAGCCGCCCCTCCAACCCGGCGCCATGCCATGCCAGCCACGCGAGCGATAGGCCGGATAGGCGCTTTCATCACTCCACCCGCCTCCCCAGCCATGCCAGGACCCGTAACCCATGCGCCACGGTGAGTGGGAAAATGCAAAATAGCCGGTGATGAGAACGAGAACAAGCCAGAGCGCGACCCAGAAAACCTTATTCCGATCCATGCGTTTCCCTCTCGTTTACTGGCCGAGATCCTGCTTTTTCTGCCGGTATTCCTGCTCGTCGATTTCGCCGCGGGCGTAGCGTTCCTTGAGGATATCGAGAGCCCGGTCGCTGCCACCGCCGTGACTGAGGCCCGGACCAAACAGCCATTTGAGCAGGACGACGATGCCGACGATGATCAGAATCCACCACAAGATCATGAAGATGCCGCCGAATCCAAAACCGCCCATGCCATAGCCGCCCATCATGTAATACTCCTTGGAACTGCAATTTCGAATCGAGAAAGGCCTGGCTGGCTGTTCAGGCAGCCGCCGACCGCCAGCATCAATAGCCCATCATGCCCCAGCCCCGGTTGCGACGGAATTGGGCTTTCTGCTCCTTGGTCAAAATCTCGATTAGCTTGTTTTCTGCTTCGATGCGGGCTTCGATGGCCTCGCGCTGGAGTTTGGCGAGATTGTCATGGGACTTGCCGATGGCTGTCGGGTCGCGCTTCTCGGCGTTATAAAGATCGGCAAGCCTGGCCTGCTCTTGCCACATCTGCCGCATGAGCTTGCGATGCTTATCCTGCAGCTTGTCGTGAATCTTGTCCCACTGATCGAGTTGGGATTCATTGAGATCCAGCCCTTGCCAGCCGCCCATCATGCCTGGGCCCATGCCCATGCCGTAACCCGGGCCATACCCCCCCATCATGCCTGGGCCCATGCCCATGCCGTAACCCGAGCCCCCACCCATCATGCCGGGTCCGTAGCCGCCGCGTTGCATGTTTTCCCACATTTGCCTCTGCTGTTCAGGGCTTGGCTGTTGCCACATGCCGTATCCGGGTGTCGGAGCTTGCTGGGCCTGGGCTGCGATTCCCATCACGGCGCCAAGGCAGGCCGTCACCAGGCTCAAGCGGGTTTGCCTGTTCATGTTCTTCTCCTTTGCATAAGAATTTGGTCGGGACACCTTCAAGCGGTGTGTCAGGAGTTGAATCGTAGTTCAGCCGAACGCAGTTACAAGCGCGTGAAACTTGATCGCGTGCTCGCATGACGAGCGTTTTCCATTTAAAAACAATGGGAAATTGTAGGTTCCTGGGAGATTTTCGCAGTCGGGATAAAGCCGATGGCATATCGCTTATGCAAAGAAAAACGGCCGTGAAGCTTCACGGCCGTCGGCTGTTCTGTCAGGAAGAGCAAAAAGTCATGCGGCGGTCCAGAAGATGCACCATCCTTTTGGATTGACCTCCCCTTCCACGACCTTGCAGGTTTTTGAGTCGGCGATGAAATTTTCGCAACCGGAACAATTCTGGTCACCCTGGGCCGTCTCCAGATATTGAGCGCCATCCTTGCTCATTTTCGGTGTCGGCTCATCGTCCATGCGCCGTTCGCCTTGCGGAGCGGCCGGTGCTGCGCCTTGGGGCGCAGGCGCGGCCTCGCTGTCCGCCGAAGCCTCTTCCTGCTTGCCCTTGCAACCATGCAGCATCAGGGCGGCGCCGGCAGCGAGCGTGCCGATCAATACGGTTCTGCGTTTGGAATCATGCTCTTTCATCGTCATTCTCCTTTTCCTTTTCCTTATGATGGATCTACTTGGGTACTACGCGCGCACTTTCTCCACTACCTTCTATCCGTACCTGGATGCCTTCGCGCAGACGGCTGTCGGGCGGCTGCGTAACGGTGACGCGGCCGCCTGTCGACATTTCCACAACAATGCGTTGGGCATCCTTCTGTCTCAGCTTGCTTTCGGCATAGGTGCCGGCTGCGCCGCCCACGACCGCCCCCACTACCGTGGCGGTCTTGCCGTCGCCGATGCCCGCACCGAGCAGGCCGCCCGCAACAGCGCCGACAGCCGTGCCCACTCCCAGTTTGTAGTCTTCGGCTACCTTGAGGTTTTCCATCTGGATGATCTTGCCGTCCCGCTCCGACTGGCTCGAGCTTGTGGCGCCGGTTTCGCCATATTTTGTGGCGCCGAGGTTGCCCAGTTCTGCGCATCCGCCCAGCACCAGCGCCAGCGCAATCATTGATACTGCAGTTCGCTGTTTCATCACCAGTCTCCTGCAACAGGATAAAACTCAGTATAGAAGAGAAACCTACAGGCCGAGCGATTTTCTGCTTGTCCAGACAAGTGCTGACCCGTGTGATGACGGCAATGCCGTCTAAGGTACGTGGCCGTGGCGGGGTTGCGCCAGTTGTCCAGCAGGGAATCCCGGCTCAAAATCGCCGCTGTCGTACGGTATGCCAAGGGGCGCAGGCTGGGCCCCGCTGCTGCATTGCCAAAATGAATTGCCCGCTGACACAGGCGTATCGAGCGGGCAATTGGCAGTGCTGGGGTTTGTCATCACGCGACTGCATGACGACAAGCCGTTTCAATGGTGGGAATTTGAAGATTTCGCCACTGCCAATTCAGGCAAGTGGCTGGAGCGGATCCGGCTTTATGCCCAATCCCAGAGGATGCAATAGCCTTCCTCGCTGACCTGGCCTTCCACGAGCTTGCAGGTCTTGGATTCGGCAATGAAGTTGCCGCAGTCCTGGCACTTCCGGTCGTCCAGCGGCTCGGCCTGGTACAGTGCGCCTTCCTGGCTCATCTTGGGCGTCGGCTCATCCGGCATTTGCGATGCAGCAGCGTTCTGTGCAGTTTCCGGCGTAGCTTCCTCACCGGCCTCAACGGCGGCCTCCTCCTGCTTGGACCCGCAACCGAACAGCATGAATGCCGTGCCGGCAGCAAGGGTGCCCATCAATACAGATCGTCGTTTGGGATCGTGAGTGTTCATTGGTTCATCTCCTGTTTGTGAACGATGGTGGGATATGACGCGGGCGTTTACGTGTTGCCTTCGACGCGCACTTGCTTACCTGCCACAGGCGCTTGACGCGGCGGTCGGCCATGCCGCCAAGGGCATGTCCACGATGTTGCACCGCACGTGTTTTCTTTATTTCACTACAACTGCATCAACAAACTCGAATACTCAAATATACAGAAAAGTTGTCAGCTTGCCTATTCGCCTCGAACACGGGCAGTTCCATCGAACGCTTCATCGAGCGGCTCAGTCATCCTTGTCTTCGTGTTCCGCGGCCACGGAAAGTTCACTTTTCATTCCTGCATACGCCCTTCTTAATTCAGCAAGATAGGCGAGACGTTCGGCAACGAGTGCGTTGAGACTGCCTTCCGGCAGATAGCCCTCTGCATCCGGCTCGCCGGCCGGCAGGCCGGTCAGCAGTTCGATCGCCTGATCCACGGTTTCCACGGCATAGACATGGAAGCGCTCGGCCGCCGCGGCCTCCACCACGTCCTGGCGTAGCATCAGGTGTTCCACGTTGGACGCGGGGATGAGCACGCCGTGGCTGCCGTCGAGGCCGCGCTTGCTGCAGATGTCGAAATAGCCCTCGATCTTGTCGTTGACCGCGCCGATCGCCTGCACCCGTCCGAACTGATCGACTGATCCGGTCACGGCAAGAGATTGCCGGATGGGGACGTTCGCCAGCGAGGACAGCAGGGCGCACAGCTCCGCGACCGAGGCGCTGTCGCCCTCGACCTGGCCGTAGGTCTGCTCGAACACCAGGCTGGCGGAAAGCGAAAGCGGCTGTTCTGCGGCGTAGCGCGCGGACAGGAATGAGGCCAGGATCATCACCCCCTTGGAATGGATCGAGCCGCCAAGTTTGGCCTCGCGCTGGATGTCGATCAGTTCGCCGTCGCCCAGGCGGGTGCTGGCGGTAACGCGCGAAGGCTGGGCAAATGCGTAATCGCCGAGCTGGAACACGGACAGCGCATTGATCTGGCCGACCTTCTCGCCTCCGGTGTCGATGTGCAGGATGCCGCGCAGGATGGATTCTTGCGAACGTTCGTGCAGGCGGTCGACGCGCCGTATCTGTGCATGGATGGCACGCTCGACATCGTTGCGGGAAACGATCGCCCTGCCCGCCTGTACCGCCCAGTAATTCGCTTCGCGCACCAGATCCGACAGGCTCTCCATGTGTGTCGACAGCTTCTTGGCGTCCTCGGCACGGCGCGAGCAGTGCTCGATCACCCTGGCCACGGCGCCACGGTCGAAAGGATGCAGCTTTTCCCTGCGCACCAGCGTGCCGACCAGGCGCGCGTAGAGCAGGTCATTTTCGGCATTGCGCTCGACTTCGTCCTCGAAATCGGCCGCCACCTTGAACAACTCACCGAACTCGGGATCGTATTCGGCCAGCATGTAATACAGCATGCGGTTGCCGAGCAGGATGACCTTGACGTCGAGCGGGACCGGCTCGGGCTCGAGCGACACGGTGCTGACCAGGCTGTACATCTGTCCCAGCGATTCGATGCGGATTTCGCGCGTGGACAGCGCCCGCTTCAGCGCTTCCCAGGAAAACGGCTGCGACAGCAGTTTGATGGCGTCGAGCAGCAGATAGCCGCCATTGGCCATGTGCAGCGCACCGGGCTTGATCAGCAGGAAATTGGTGACGAGGGCGCCGAGTTGCGACACGTGCTCGACCCGCCCCATCAGGTTCTGGAAACTGGGGTTCTCCTCGTAAACGACCGGCGCACCGTCGGTTTTGCCGTGCCCGACCAGCAGATTGACCAGAAAGCGGTTGAAACCCGGCTGGTCCCCGGCAAGCGCGGCGAGCCCGGTCAATGCCTCCCTCGGCTTGCGAAACTCGTCCATGCTCGCTATGACGTTCTGCTGCACCTCGTTGAGATATTCGCTCACTGCCGGATAGGCCGCGTACTCGCTGCGCAGGGCGTCGATCAGGTGGCCGACGGCGAACAGCACGGCCTCCTCGTTGAGCTTGCGCACCCGTTCGTTGCGTTCGCGCCGCCACTGGTGCACTTGGCGGATGACTTTCTCCAGCTTGTCCTGCAGCCTGTTGACGTCCTCGTCTATGCGGTCCTTTTGCTGCTGCGCCAGCTTGTCGTAGTCTTCCGGACTCATCACCTCGCCATCCTTGACTGGAGCGAACGAGAAGCCGTTCGGAGTGCGCAGCAGCATGATGCCTTGCTTGCCGGCCTCTTCACCGACGTCACCGAAAGCCTGAGCCTGCTGTCCTTCATACTCCTCGTCTATCTGCGCAAGGCGGCGGCGGTATTCCTCGCCTTCGAACACGGCGGGGATGGCGGACTGCAGCTCGGCGAGCAGTTGCTGCATGTCGGTCTGCAATCCGGCGCCGGTACCGGCAGGCAATTCGATCGCGCGCGGTTTGTGGGGCTGGCTGAAATTGTTTACATAGCACCAGTCCGAAGGCGCGGCATCGGAAACGACCTGGCGTCCCAGCAACTGGTAGACCAGAAAGCGCTTGCCGATGCCGGCTGGCCCCATGACATAGAGGTTGTAGCCCGTGTGTCGCATGCCGATGCCGAATTGCGCCGCGTCGACGGCACGCATCTGGCCGATGGCCTCTGTCAGTTCTTCAAGATCGTCAGTGGTATCGAAGGCAAAATGCTCGGCATCGCATGCGTGGCAGAGGCGATCCGGTGGCAGCGGCTGGACCATGGGCTTTTTCCTGTTTTTCCAGTGGTGGGGCTCGGCGCATCGCAGGATGCATCGTCTGCTATATATTCAGAATAGGAACAGATGGCGGAATCAGAACGGCGTCACCAGTTTAATTCCGCTCGACACAAGCAGGGGAATGCCATGATTCATCATTCCGTCGATGTGGCAAGCCGTGTCAGTCCCGGCCTGTCCGCACTTCTCCGCAACCGGGTCAACGACCCCGACAGCGATCAGCCCATTACCCTCGTCGCTGCGCGCCGTTTTCTTGCCGGGCTGCTTCCTTCCGACTTCAGGGAAGCCGAACGCCTGCATCATTTCGACACCGATGCCTCGATGCTCGACGAGATGGATGCGCTGATCGAGGAGTTCGGCGAGGGCGCGCTGGCCGTGGATTTCGTGCAGGCACATGCCGGCGAAGCGCTTTCACGGGTAATCGAATCGATGGTCGACGATGACAATCGTCAAGCTCCGCCTACCTTGTCCGCAGTAAGGGCGGCACTCGTTTCCGGTCTGGGAGTCCGTCTCGTGGGCGAAGGCGTGCTGGATGAGGACGAGGATGACACGCTTCTCGCCGAGGTCGATGACCTCATCGAACAATTCGGCCCCCACTCGCTGGCCGAGGAATTCCTGGGCTGCGAATAGCGGCGTGCATCGTTGCGGCCAACTTGAATTGCCCGCAGCGAAGCATGCTCAGGAAACGACCGGATCAGGCGCCATGACGCCGCAGCCAATCCTCCAGTTCCTGGAACGAAATCCTGCCGAAATTCGGCAACTGCCTGTGTATGGTCCCGTCGTTCACCAGCCTGCGAATCAGTTGCGGCGTGGGGAAGCCCCCGGCGCCTGACGCCCCCACATGGCGGGAGAGTCCGTAGTACATGATGCGATTCCGCGTGCGCGTGCTGAGAGTGAGCCAGGGAATGTCCCGGCGCAGCCATTCATGCTCTCTCAGCTTGCGCGCATCCAGAACCAGCTGTCTGGCACGCTCCAGGCTGACATTGAGTTCGATGCCGATCTGACGGAAAGTCTTGCCTTCATTGCGCAGACGCTCTGCAATTTCATGACGCTTGCTCATTTCTTTCTCCATTGGAAGCGCTAGCCCCGCCCCGGCGGGTGGGCGGATAACCGGCATGGATGTAGGCTAAAATTCCCGCTTCTTGCCGAACTGCAGACACCATGCCCTCCGAAACTGAAAAACTCATCAAGCCGCACGGTCGCGCGACACATGCGCGCATCGTCGTGCTCGACATGCTGCTTTACGCAACACACGCGCTCAGCCACGCGGAAGTGGAAGCCGCGTTGCTCGCGGTGGGGCAGCAAATCGACCGCGTGACCATCTATCGAGTGCTGGAATGGCTGGTCAGCAAGCACCTCGCCCATAAAATCCCGGGAAAGGACCGTGTCTGGCGATACAGCGCCGCCTTCCAGGAAACCAATCACCACGTTCATTTCCACTGCACGCATTGCGACCAGACCGTCTGCCTTGCCAGCACCAAGACGGAACTGATCCGCCTGCCCAAGGGCTATCAATTCGAAGAATCCATGCTCGTCATCGAGGGCATATGCCCGCGCTGCAGCGGTCAGATGTAGTTCAGACCCGGGCGGGGAAATCGCCCTCATGGCAATTTGCCAGAACCGCGCGGATCGGTGACGAAGCCGAGCTTGCTCAATCCTGCGCGCGCGGCATCGGCCATGATCTGGGCGACATGCCTGTAGGCCAGCTCGCCATCGGCGCGGATGTGGATTTCCGGCTGCGGCGTCTGCTGCGATGCCGCCTGCATTTTCCCGCGCCAGGCATCGGCATCGACCTTTTCCGCATTCCAGTACACCGCGCCGTCGGCCTGGATGGACAGCTGCACGGTCTGCGGCCGCGGTGAATCGGGCAGGCTCGCCGCCCTGGGCAGGTCGACCTTGACCGCGTGCGTCAGGAGCGGCGCGGTGATGATGAAGATGACCAGCAGCACCAGCATGACGTCGATCAACGGGATCATGTTGATCTCGGCCACGTCCTTGGTCGCACCGCCCGCACTGAGTCCGCCGAAGGCCATTTACGCCTCCCTCATCTTGAGCGCCAGCGGCTGGCCTGACGCGTCGGGGACGTTCACCCGCGCCCCCGTCGACATGAAGGCAAAGAGGTCGTGCGCGAAGCCGTCGAGCTCATTCAGCACCATGCGGTTGGCGCGGTTGAAGAAGTTGTAGGCGAGCACGGCGGGAATCGCCACGGCCAGGCCGAGCGCGGTCATGATGAGCGCCTCGCCCACCGGGCCGGCGACCTGGTCGAGGCTGCCGGAGCCGCTCATGCCGATGTTGACCAGGGCGTGGTAGATGCCCCACACGGTGCCGAACAGGCCGACGAAGGGCGCGGAGGACGCAATGGAGGCGAGCATGGTGTGGCCGTACTCCAGGCGCGCGGTGTCCTGCTCGATGGCGCGGCGCAGCGCGCGGGTGAGGAACTCGTCGGCCGAGCCGGACTCGATCAGGCGGCTGCCGGTCTTGTTGCGGTACTGCTCGGCCGCCTTCAGGCCGTGGTGGGTCAGGTGCGAGAACGGATCATGCACGCCGGCGGCCTGGATGTGCTCGGCCACCGAGGCCAGGCCCGGCGCATCCCAGAAGCGCGCAAGGAACAGGCGTGCGCTTTGCTTCATGCGCCAGTTGGCAATCGTCTTGCTGACGATGAGATACCAGGTGATGACCGACATGGCCAAGAGCACGACCAGCAGGAACCTGGCCAGGCTGTCTGTCTGGGCGATGAAATGGGCGAAGCCCAGCTGGACCTGAGCGGATGCGGGTTCCATGATTTAACTCCCTAAGGTGAAATGGATGGGCACGACGACCCAGGCTGCGACCGCCTGGCTGCCCTGGCGCGCCGGCACGAAGCGCCAGGCCTGCACGGCATTCATGGCCGACCGGTCGAGGCGCGGATGGCCGCTGCTGCGTCTGAGTTCGAGCTTGCCGACGCGGCCGTCGGCGTTGACGAAGACGCGCAGCTGCACCGTGCCCTGCTCGCCCAGCCGCCTGGACAGGCTGGGGTAGGACGGCCTGGGGTTGTCGAGATAGTTGGCATCGAAACGCGGCTCGACCAGCGGCGGCGGCGGGGCCGGCCGCGACGCTTCGGCCGCTGCCGCAGGGGCTGCCGGCTGCGGCTCAGGCTCAGCCACCGGTTTCGGCAGCTCCGCCAGCACAGGCGTCTGCTCGGCCGGCGCGGCTTTCGGCTGCGCCACGGCCAGCACCTGCGGCTTGGGTTGCGGCTTGACCACGGGCCTGGGCGGCTGCGGCCTCGGCTCCGGCCTCCTCGCTTCTTCGGGCATTTCAATCAGGCTGACCGTGAGCGCACGCGGGGGCGCGACCGCCTCGTCGACCTGCTGCATCGTCACCACGGCCAGCAGCACGCCGGCGTGGCCCAGCAGCACGGCCGCCAGCAGCACGGGCGAGTGGCGGATCGAATGTGTCGCAATAGCAGGCCTCTGCATCGCCTTACTTTCTCAACCGACGCCATCCGAGGATGCACCCGGCCATGACCACGGCCCCCCCGAGCACGGAAAAGACAATGACCAGAATGTCCCGGAACAAGGGACTGGCGACCAGCAGCGGAAAATCCAGCCGATGCAGCGCCAGGAAAAGCCAGCGGTGCGCGGTGTCCGTGCGATCGGAAAGCATCGTGATCGACGCGGCTGCGGGGTCAATGTAGAACACACTGTTGCGCTCGTCTTTGAAGCTGATCCGGGCAACCGGGAACGGCTTTGGGTGGTGGCGCAACGGGTAATAGCGCCGGTCAGGCGCGTGCAGCCACTCGGCCGTGTATGTAGAGCCTGTCCTGAGCTGCTCGGCCGATCGTGCAATCATCTCCAGCGAAAGCGAAGGCATGTGCCTGCCGTCTTGCCATGTCAGCCGGTTCTCTCCTTCGGCGCCGCGCTGGCGCATCACGCCCTCGCCGCCGATCCTGAGCCATTCGATTTCACGGGTGCTTTCCGGCCAGTTTGCCTCCAGGCCGAGCACATCGGCTGACAGCGGGCCGCCTGCAAAGCCGAGGTGGTCTTGCTGGCTGGACCCGACCCCCGCGGCCAGGCCGAGCGGCGACATGGAGAGCCAGCCGCTCAGCAGCCAGCTGACGATGAATCCTCCACCGGCGATGCCCAGCAGGTGATGCCATTTTTTCAGCCCCTCCCGGTAGGGGCTGATGCGTCCCTCCTTGTAGCGGCGCACCAGGCGCAGCCGCTGAAAACCGAGCCACAAACCGGACACCGCGAGCAGCAGCGCAAGGAAGCTGAGCACAAGCACTGTGCTGCGCCAAAGCTGGGCGTGCTGGCGTATGGGGACGAAATAGACCCAGTGGACGACGCTACCCAGCCAGTTTCCTACGCGCTCCCATTTATTGGTATCGAGCACCGCCTCCCCAGTGCGGCTGGAAATATAGATTTGTTCGCCATTGTCGAACTCGACCCGAAGAAACGGCCGCCATGCGTCGAAGCTTCGATAGACCGTCCACTGGTCAGTGTCTATCGGCGTGACCGCTACGACATTCCCATCCGGAACCAGCTTGCGTGCAGTGTCGACCGATTGACTGGCACTGGTTGCGGGCTGCGGCATGCCGTCCGCTGCGCGCACGGACGACCATTTGCCTTCAGCGAGGAAATGGTAGGCGGGCTGTCCGTTCGCGGCATTGAGGCGCACGTCCTCCGGCCAGCCCGTCAGGCCCAGTGACTGCCAGGCTGCCAGCGGAGCAGCGAAGGCAGCAGTCGGGCCGAGTTCCGGCAGGGCTTGCAGCCGCTCGCTTTCCTCCAGCGCCGGGCGGCTGACGAAAAGCATGACCACGCCGGACACGAACCAGATCAGAACAACAAGCCCGAGCCCGATGCCCATCCAGCGATGCAGCAGGTGCAGATCGCGTGCGGTCAACACCGTTGCCGCCATATCAGAACTTCAGTTCCGCAACCGCCTCGAACCGGCGAGCTTCCCCCAGCACGAGCTGATTGCTGCCGTAGGACGTCGTTGCATACACCTCGTCGGTGAGGTTTCTGGCCAGGAAACGCAAGGTCGTGCGCTTGTCGTACTGCCAGGAGAGCGCAGCGTCCGCCACGGTATAGGCCGGCAGCGCAAGCGTATTGGCATTGTCGGCATAGCGCTTGCCGACATGGCGCGCGCCCAGCGACAGTTCCCAGTCAGCCATGCGGTAATGCGCCCAGAGATTGGCAACGACTTCCGGCACATCCACAGGACGCTTGCCGGAACGGTCGGCGCCGCCCGCTTCCACGAGCTTGTCATAGCGCGCATCGAGCAAGGCCAGGTTGCCTTCCAGGCGCCAGTTCTTGTGCGGAATCAGGTTGGCGGTGACCTCCAGGCCCTTCGAATGCTGGCTGCCGCCCTGCACGGAAAGCGCCGGATTCGAAGGGTCGCGGGTGATGATGTCATCCTTTTCGATGCGGTAGAGCGCCGCAGTCCATTCCCCTAGCCCTTTGGGCAGGCGCTGTTTGATGCCGGCCTCGACCTGACGGCCGCGGGTCAGGGAAAAATCCTTGTTGCGGAGATTCATCGTGACCAGGCTGGTGACCGGGTCGTGCCCGGTGCTGGCCTGCGCGTACAGGCTGGTGGCTCCGGACATCATGTAGGTCAGCCCCAGGCGCCAGGCGGTACCAGAAATCGTCGCGTCCAGATCGGTGCCAGCGCCCACGAGGTCGTCGCGTGATATGTCGGCGATGTCATGGCGAATCCCGCCCAGCAGCAGCCAGCGATCGCTGAGCTGGAATGCATCCTCGGCGTAAAACCCCTGCAGGATGGTTTCGGTCTGGTATTTCGGCAAGGTCGGGTCGGGGCTGGCCCATTGACCGTGTGCCGGGTTGTTCGCAGACACCGTGGAACTTCCGCCGTAGGGCGAGTTGTTGATATGGGTGAAATCGACCTTGGCGACCTCCCATCCCAGCACGGCCCGATGGCTGTTGCCTGTCAGTGCGGCCTCCAGCCGGTTGCCCGACTGCACCATGTCGTGCTTGATTTCCAGATAATCCGACCGGTCCACGGTGTTCGTCACGGGGTCGAACTGGTACTGCTCGACGTTTTTCCAGTGGCGGTCTGCACCGAAACGGTAGGCTTCGTTCCTAAGAAGCAGCCAGTCGTTGACTCGCCACTCTGCTCGGCCACGCAGGCGGTTGTCCTCGTAGCGGATGACGCTGTCGTTGACGTTGTAATTCTCGTCCCTGAGCCTGCCGGCTATCCGGCCGTTGACGAGGGGCGTGCCCCAGTAGCGTTCGGGTCGCTGGTCGCTGTAGTCGGCAAGAACCTGGAATTGCAGATTGCTGCTTGGCTGCAGTTGCAAGGTGCCCATGAACTTGCCGCCCCTGGCGTCGCCGAGGTCCCGGCTGCCATCGCTGGTGTGGCCGTAGGCGTCTATGCGGAAACTGGCGTTCTCCCCTATCGCCCCCGTTCCGCCCACCCCTGCCCTGACCAAACCATCAGTGCCTATCCCCATGAGCGCTTCCAGGCTGGGTTCCCGGCGGGGCGCCTTGCGAATCGCATTGATGGTCGCGCCCACTGTGCCGCTTCCGTAGACGACTGAAGCGGGGCCGCGCAATACCTCGATGCGCTCATAGCCCCAACTGTCGCTTGGATGGGATTGCGTGCCCGCCCCGGTGGCGAGGCGCTGGCCGTCTTCCGCCAGGCCCACCGAATTCGTCCCGGAAAATCCCCGCACGGAAAAGGCCATGCCCCCGTCGCCGCTGGTGCCGGTGCCCGTCACTCCGGCCGTTCGCGTGATGGCCTCGGAAACCCTGTAGTCGCCGCGCTTTTGCATGGTATCGCTGTCGACGCTTTCAAGGCTGGCGGGAAGCTCATGCAGCGTCAGGCCGAGCCGGCTGCCACTGGATGAGATTCTTGCCAGTTCGCCCTCTTCCGCGATTTCAATTACCTGGACGGTGGGAAGCACCGTTTCGGCATGGGCAAGGGGTAAGGCCAGTGCGCTCAGGATGGCCAGGTGAAGTTGCTGCAATCGTGGTTTGTTCGCCGCATTGTTCTCGTACAGCATGATGCTGCTCCAATCCTTTCTGTCACACCATGGAAAGCGCTCCCCCTTGTCATGGGGCAGCCTGATTGGAGCGAAGCATAATGCAACAAGATTGCATATGCAATCTTGTTGCATTTATTTTTTCTGCGCGATGAGGCACGGCGCAAGAAACGACTTGGCCTTGAAGAACACTTGTCCCGCAGGATTGATGCGTTACGGACTCACTGCTGGCGAGACCGGCGTGAGCTTATGGCCTTGCCGTGCGCAAGGCTTGCACGATGCCCCTCAGCCAGTTGTTGTTGTGCCAGTCTTCCAGCTTTACTGGCAGTCTGAGCCGCCAGCAGGGATAAATGGCCTCAGTGGTGCCGGGCAGGTTGGGCTGCTCGGCGACGCCGAAGCCATCCTCCATCTGCACCAGCAGCAGTTTCGATGGCGAACGGGCGAGGTAGGCGTATACCGCTTGCGCCAGTTCTGCCGTCATGTCCGGAAAGGATGCGGCTTGTGTGCTGCTGCCCGGCGGCAGCAGCCCTTCCTCTTCCAGCGCGCGCAGCAGATGCGGGCGGTCCGCATCGCGCGCGGCGATCTGGCGATTGCGCACTTCATCCGACGGGAACAGGGCCAGGCGCTGACGCAGTTCGATGTCGAGGCCCCGCCAGTAACCCGCAAGCGTGGGCAAGTCGTGGGTGGTGACGGTGGCGGCCGCCTGCTCCGGATAGTCGCGCGGCGGCTTCATGCGCCCGTCCCCCCATCGCTCGAAATACAGCACCCGCGTGGACAGCACGCCGGCCGGCTGCAGGGCATGGCGCACCTCGTCGGGCACGGTACCGAGGTCCTCGCCCACCACCAGGCAGCGGTTGCGCTGGCTTTCCAGCGCCAGAATGCCCAGCAGGTCTTCGAAGGGATAGCCGACATAGCAGCCTTCAACGGCTGGCAGGCCCCGCGCCACCCAGAACAGCCGATAGAGACCCATGACGTGGTCGATGCGCAATGCCCCGGCAAAGCGCATGTTGGCGCGCAGCAATTCGATGAAGGGCGCGTAGGCCGCCTCGCGCAGCTTGTGGGGAATCCAGGGCGGCAGTCCCCAGTTCTGGCCCATGAGGTTGATCTCGTCCGGCGGCGCGCCGGCGCTGGCGTTCAGCGCATACAGGCCCGGCCGGGCCCAGGTGTCCGCCCCGCCCTCGGCGACGCCGATGGCAAGGTCGAGCATGATGCCGACGCCGAGGCCGCGATCCCATGAGCGCTGTCCGCAGGCTTCGAGCTGCAGGAATGCTTGCCACTGCAGGTATTCGTAGAATTCGATCCGCTCCAGGTTGGCTTCGGCGAATGCGGCCACCTCCGGCGCAAGCCGGTCGCGATAGGCCTCCGGCCAGGACGGCCAGCCCCAGGTTGACGTGTCACGCGCGCGGAAATGCGCCTGCAGGGCTTCGAATTCAGCCAGCTTGCGCAGGCTGTCGCCGTGCCCGGCCTGGAAATTGCGGAAGTCCCTGCCCCGCTCGCTGCCTGTTGCAAGATGATGCGTGCGGAAATGACGGTACAGCAGTTCGAGCAATTCCTGCTTGGCGGAAGCGACGCCGACATAATCGACCTGGCCGGCCGCTCTCAGCGCCTTGAGCTTTTCCTGGAAGTCCTGCGCAGCCAGCCGCTCCCGGGCGGCTCCACATTCGGCAAAGTCGGCCATCGCCTCGACATCCAGATACAGCGTATTGAGCCACACACGGCTTGACGGACTGTAAGGACTGGCATGCTCCGGAACATCCGGAAACAATGCGTGAAGGGGGTTGAACAGGACGGTGCCGGCTCCGCTGTCGGCGCAAAAATCGACCACTGCGCGCAGATCGCTGTAATCACCCATGCCCCAGTTGCGATCCGAGCGCACGCCGTAGAGCTGGGCGGAGAATCCCCAGGCCCTGCGCCAACCATGGATCGCGGGCGGGGTGTAGCAGGTGTGCGGCGCCACGATGTAAGGCATTTCGCCCGCGAGGTCGTTGCCGCAATCGACGGTGAGCCGGTGGTAGCCCGCTTCGAGCGGCAGGTCGAGCACGAGCACGCGCCTCACCAATTCACGGCCGTCGAGATGATGGCGCCCCGCCTCTTCCAGGCCGGCAGGCACGAACTCGCCGCCCAACTGCTGGCCGAATTCGGTATGCAATTGCCAGTTACAGGCAGCCTGATCGAAGTCGAGAGGCATGTTCAAGGCAATCCGGCAGGGGCCGGCGAGTTCGCGCATCACCATGACTGGCGGCAGCAGGCGGCTCCATTGCCGGCGTTCATGCTCGCGCAGGGCGCCTGCCACTTCAGAGTCGTCCCCGGCAGCAACGCCCATGGCAGCGAGCATCGTGCGCTTGGCATGTTCGCTCGTGGGGTGATGTTCCCCCCAGATGGTGTAGTACTCCTGGTGCACGCCATAAAGGGCGCACAACTGATCGAGAGGGTTCAAGCCCGGGTCCCCTGTCATTGTCTAATGTATTGATTCAAACACACGCCGGCATGGCGTGGGTATTGAATCATGAACCGATGCCATGACAGACCAAAGTCAGCGGATTTTCGATTCAGGCCGCCGCTTCCTGGAAGCGCAACGCCTCCTGCACGTCGACCGCGACGATGCGCGATACGCCCGGCTCGTTCATGGTCACGCCGGCCAGGTGCTGGGCCATTTCCATGGTAATGCGGTTGTGGGTGATGAACAGGAACTGGGTTTCACTCGACATGCGCTTGACCATTTCCGAATAGCGCACGGTGTTGGCGTCGTCGAGCGGCGCATCGACTTCGTCCAAGAGGCAGAACGGCGCGGGATTGAGCTTGAACAGCGCGAACACCAGGGATAGCGCGGTGAGCGCCTTCTCGCCGCCGGACAGGAGATGGATGCTGGCGTTCTTTTTGCCGGGCGGCTGGGCGATGATCTGCACGCCGGCGTCGAGCAGTTCCTCGCCGGTCAGCACCAGTTCGGCGCGGCCGCCGCCGAAGAACTGCGGGAACAACTCGCCGAGGTTGGCATTGACGGTGTCGAAGGTCGCCTTCAATAGCTCGCGCGTTTCCTGGTCGATTTTCTTGATCGCGGCTTCCAGGGTATTGGTCGCTTCCAGCAGGTCGGCATGCTGGTTGGCGAGATAGGTGCCGCGCTCCTGCGCCTCGGTCAGCTCGTCAAGTGCCGCCAGGTTGACTGCACCCAGCGCGGCAATATCGTTGCTCAAGCGGTTGATTTCACTCTGCAAGGGCCCGGCCTTGGGACCGGTCTGCTCATAGCTGACTTTAAGTGCTTCCTGGTCGGCCTGGGCCTGCTTCAAGTTCTCCTCGAACTGGGTTTCGGTCAGTAGGAGTTCCTGGTCCTTCAGGCGCAACTGCTCCATGCGCTCGCGCAGCGGGGTCAGCCCCTGCTCGCACTGCACGCGGGCCTCGTCTTCGTTGCGCAGGCGGTTGGTCATTTCTTCCAGCGCATTGCGTGCAGCGCCCAAAGACTCCTCACGCGCCACGCGCGCAGCCAGGGCATTCTGCAGGCCGGTTTCCAGCGGCGCCTCGTCCAGACCGAACATTTCCTGCTGCAGCGAAGCCAGCGACTGCGCGGACTGGCTCTTCTCCTCTTCCAGCGAGGCGAGCAGCGCGGTCAGCTCACTGATCTTGTTGGCGGCCGTGGTCTCGATGAAGCGCGTTTCCTGCAGGCTGCGCTCGGCCTCGCGCTGCATTTCGCGCGCTTCGTGCACGGCGCGGTCGGCGATGTCGCGTGCCTGGCGCGCTTCGTACACGCGTTCGCGGGCGAAGTCGATCTCGGTGCGATGGCTGTGCAGACGCTCTTCGGTGGCGACGGACTCGGCGCGTTCTTCGGCCAGGCTGTTCTCGATGTCGGCGAGTTCATTCTCGATCTGGCTGCGGCGCTGGGTCACGCGTTCGACCGCCTGCTGGAAGCGCACGACTTCCATCTGCACGGACTGGTGGCGGCTTTGCGCCTGGCTGACCTGCTGCCTCAACTGTTGCACAGCCTGCTGCGCGGCAGTGTAGGCCGATTGTGCGCCCTGTAGCGCCGACTCGAATTCGGCCATGCGCGCTTTCTGTTCCACCAGTTGCCGGCCGAGATGCTCGATGTCGCGGCTGCGCGCGAGCACGCTTTCCACGGCCGTGTGCGGGCCGTGAAAAGTCACGCTGTGGCGGGTGAACACATGGCCTTGCGGGGTAACCAGGCATTGCCCGGCCTGTAATGCGTTTTGCCGGCGGCGCGCATCTTCGACGCCGTCGGCGGTCAGCACCCCGGCCAGCCAGTCGTTCACGGCCCCGGGCAGGCTGCCGGTCGTGGCGCGCAATTTACCCAACAGGCTACTACCGGCTTCGGCTGTGCCGCCCTCGCCTGCGGCGTCGAACACGGTCATGCGCGCAGGCGGGCCCTCGCTGAACCAGCTGTCCTGCGCGCCGACATCGAGCGCCTGCAGACGCTCGCGCAGCACCGCTTCCACGGCGGCTTCCCAGCCGGGCTCGACGTCGAGGCGCTGCCAGATTCTGGAAACCTCGGCGAGGTTCTGCTGGGCGAGCCAGTGGCCGAGCTTTTCGTCGGCCTTGAGGCTTTCCTGCAGTTTCGTGAGCGCGCTGAGTTCGGCTTCAATACGATGGGATTCGCGCCGCGCCTCGTCAAGTTCGCGCGAAACGGCGCTGCGCGCATGGTCGAGCGCCGGCAGCTCGGCTTCGTGGCCCTCTAGCTGCATTCTGGCCTGGGCCAGGGTTTCGGCAAGTTCGGCGAGTTCGGCTTCCTTGGCAGACAGCGCGGCGGCATCCGGACGCGGCAGCTGCGCCAGTTCGCGGTCCAGCCGTTCCTTGCGTTCCTCCAGTTGCTGGACGGTTTTCTTCGCATGCGCGAGATGGGTCTCGTCCACCTGGCGATTCTGTTCAGAATTCGAGAGTTCGCGCTGGGCCTCGCCCACGGCCTGCTGCGCCTGCCTCAGGGCCTCTTCCTTTTCCGGCAGGTGCTGGCTGGAAGCGGCAGTGAGCCGCGCTTCGGCCTGTGCCAGCAGGTCGGCGAGGTTGGCGAGCTTGTGCGTTTGGCTTTCCTTTTCCGCGGCGGCGGCGGCGATGCGCTCGTTCAGCGACTGGTTGCGGGTTTCCAGTTCGCCCTGCTGGCGCGACAGGCGCTCGCGCGTGGTGCGCAGATGGCCCAGAGCCTGCTCGATGCGCGAAACTTCGGACTGCGCCGAGTAGTACTCTCCCTGCAGCACGTTGAAGCTGTCCTGCGAGGCGTAATGCTCGTTGCGCGTGGTTTCGAGCTGGGCTTCGATTTCCCTGAGGCGCGCGGTTTCGGCTTCCAGGCGGTTGCCGGCTTCACCGAGGTCACGCGCCAGACGGCCGCGCGCGGCCTGCGCGTCGCGCTTTTTCACGTACCACAGCATGTGCTGCGATACCGTCAATTGTTCCTGGAAGGCCTTGTATTGCTTGGCAATTTCGGCTTGACTGGAGAGCTTCTCGATCTGCTTGTCGAGCTCCTGGCGGATGTCCTCGACGCGGTTGAGGTTGTCGCGTGCATCCCTCAAGCGTGCCTCAGTTTCCTTGCGCCGCTCCTTGTACTTGGAAATGCCGGCGGCTTCCTCGAGATAGGCGCGGAGTTCTTCCGGCTTGGCCTCGATCACGCGCGAGATCATGCCCTGTTCGATGATGGCGTAGGCGCGCGCCCCCAGGCCCGTGCCCATGAACAGATCGGCCACGTCGCGGCGGCGCACATGCAGGTTGTTGATGTAGTAGCTGGAATCGCCGTTGCGAGTCAGCACGCGCTTGACCGAAATCTCGCCGTACTGCGACCACTGGCCCGAGGCCTTGCCCTGGCTGTTGTCGAAAATCAGTTCCACCGAGGCGCGCGACACCGGCTTCCTCGCCGAGGAACCGTTGAAGATCACGTCCTGCATGGACTCGCCGCGCAGGTGCTTGGCCGAGGATTCGCCCAGCACCCAGCGCACGGCGTCGATGACGTTGGACTTGCCGCAGCCGTTGGGGCCGACGACGCCCGTCAGCTGCGCGGGGATGGGGATGGTGGTGGGATCGACAAAGGACTTGAAGCCGGCGAGTTTGATGGATGTCAGACGCAAGATGATTACCCGTTGCTTATATAATTGGCGACAACAACCGGCCTCCTCCAGCCGGCTCCTTGAATTCTACCCCGAGCCCGACCATGCCGTCCCAACCTTCAAAAACCCTGGAAACCTTCCCCAACCCGAAACCTGAGCGGGATTTTCACATCCACATGGAAATTCCTGAATTTACATGCCTTTGCCCCAAGACCGGGCAGCCGGATTTCGCCACGCTCTACCTCGATTACATCCCGGACAAGACCTGTGTCGAACTGAAAAGCCTCAAGCTCTACATCTGGGGTTTCAGGAACGAAGGCCACTTCCACGAGGACGTCACCAACCGGATTCTTGATGATCTGGTCAAGGTGACCAAGCCGAGGTTCATGCGCCTGACCGCCAAGTTCTACGTGCGTGGCGGCATATTCACCAACGTCGTCGCCGAACATCGCAAGAAGGGCTGGAAGCCCGCGCCCAGGGTAGACCTTACCCAGTTCGAGCACCAGTCCAACACGCGTGGCTGACTCATTTCATCTTTCACAAAGAGGGCAGGAGCACTTGAGGCAAACCAACTCTCGTAGCGTTATTTCCCCTGTGCCTCTGTCCGCCTTGTTTGAATGACCTTTTATCTCGGCCTCGACTTCGGCACTTCGGGCGCGCGCGCCTGCGTGCTGGACAAGGCCGGGGAGACGGTTTCCGAAAACCGGGCCGCCTACGCTGATCCGGCCAGTGCGCAGGCCTGGCGTGAGGCCCTGTTCGGGCTGATAGACGACCTGCCTGCCGAAATCCGCCTCAATCTGGCTGCACTGGCCATCGACGGCACTTCGGGCACCCTGTTGGCGGCCGATGCCGCGTTCGAGCCCATGGCCCCCGCCCTGCTCTACAACGACGGCCGCGCAGCCGACGAGGCCAGGGCCATCGGCAATCCACAATACGGTGCGACATCCGGCCTGGCCAAGCGCCTGTGGCTGGCTAAAAACTTTCCTGATGCCGTCCACTGCTTCCATCAGGCCGACTGGCTGGCCGCGCTGTTGACCGGCAGGGGCGACATTACCGACTACCACAATGCGCTGAAATCCGGCTTCGATGCGGAAAACCTGGCCTGGCCGGACTGGGTGGGCCGGCTTCCCGGCTCGCGCTGGCAGCAGAAGGTGCTCACGCCGGGTGATGCCATTGGCCCCTTGCTGCCGGCAATGACACGGCGGTTCGGCCTCAACCCCGACTGCATCGTGCGTGCCGGCACCACCGACAGCATCGCCGCCTTCATGGCCGCCAGACTTACCGAGCCTGGCGAGGCCGTGACCTCACTAGGCACCACCCTGGTATTGAAGCTATTGTCCGAAACCCGCGTGGAAGAGCCGGCCAGCGGCGTGTATTCGCACCGCTATGGCCGCTTGTGGCTTGCCGGCGGCGCCAGTAACAGTGGCGGCGGCGTCTTGAGGCAGTATTTCAGCGACGCGATGCTGGTCCAGTTGTCTGCACGCATCGACCCTGCCCGCTCCAGCGGACTCGACTACTACCCCCTGCCCGCCCCGGGCGAGCGCTTCCCGCTCAACGATCCCGCGCTGGCGCCGCGCATGAGCCCTCGCCCCGAGGACGATGCCCGCTTCCTGCATGGCCTGCTCGAAGGCATGGCCGCGATCGAAGCCCTGGGCTATCGCAAGCTGGCAGCTTTGGGCGCCACCCCGTTGAAGCGGGTCTTGACGGCAGGCGGCGGCGCACGCAACCGTATCTGGGCCATGATCCGGCAGCAGGCGCTGCAAGTTCCGGTCGGGGCCGCAATTCATGGCGAAGCCGCCTTTGGCAGCGCAATGCTGGCCCGCTCAGGGCCGCAACTTTTGCCACACTGAAAACCGGACATGCCACAATCCGGCATATAACAGACCCTTCCCGAGGCTGCAAAACAGCCCGGCTTCATATCGGATCGACAAGCGGCAATGAGTAAAAGCCAGAAAATGCCAAGCGGGGCAAAAGCCCAGGACAGCAATGGCAACGCCCTCGAGAGGCGGCGCTCGCAGGACGCCTTGCGCCAAAACGAGCACCGCCTGAGGCTCGCGCTCGACAGCGCCGAGATGGGCACCTGGGACTGGAACCTGACCACGGATGCAATCCAATGGGATCAGCGGCAGTACCAGCTGTTCGGCACCTCCCCCGACAACTTTTCGGGACTGGGTTCCGATGCGATCGGGCTCATTCACCCAGAAGACCAGGCGCATGTGCGCGCGATCATCGAGCAGGCGCTCAACAAGTCCGATGTGTTCGGAATGGAGTTCCGCGTGAGGCACCCGGACGGGAGCCTGCACTGGCTGGCCGGCCGCGGGCAGCCTCTGATGACCGCGACGGATGGGTCCTTGCACCTGATAGGCGTCAATTTCGACATCACCGAGCACAAGCAGCTCGAGCAGGAGCGCGCGGAATATGCACGGCTCGAGGACAAGGCGCAAATGCACCGCCTGCATGTTGCGGGGGAAATCGCGGCCCTGCTGGCGCATCAGCTCAATCAGCCGCTGGCGGCGATCCGCAGTTTTGCCGAAGCGCGGCTGGCCAGGCTGCGACGCGGCGACTTCGACATGCAGGAAGCGGTTTCGACCATGCAGGATATCGTGGAGCAGTCCGAACGGGCGGCAAAGTCCATCCGCGACCTGCGCAAGTTCCTTGCCCGCCAGCCGCAGGCGATGGTCGAGGCCGACCTCAACGCTGAAGTGCGTGCCGCTTGCAAGCTCATGGAGGTGCTGGCGCGCGGCCGCAAGATACGCCTCAGGATGAAGCTGGAAGAATCCATGCCGCTCATCCTGATGCGTCCTTCGCAGATCGAACAGGTCATCGTCAACCTGATCGAAAATGCCATGGATGCGATGGCGGACGCCGGCCATCGAAGCGGCACGATCGAGATCGGCACGAGACACGAAGCGGCGAAGAACCAGGTCCTCGCCTGCGTCGAGGACAGCGGCCCCGGGCTGGCAGCCGATGCTGTTTCCAGGGTGTTCGAACCGCTTTACACGACCAAGAAGAACGGCATCGGCATGGGCCTGGTCATCAGCCGCTCGATCATCGAAGGCCACGGTGGCCGCATCTGGGCCGAACCCGGGGAAGCCGGCCGCTTCCTGTTCGCCTTGCCGGTTTCGCAATGAAGGCGACCGTATTCCTGGTGGACGACGATGCCGCCGTCCTGCGCGGGCTGGAAAAAATCGTCGAAGGCGAAGGCTTTGACGTCAAGACCTTCGAGTCGGCGGAACTGCTGCTGCAGTCCTGCGGCCCGCAGTCGGCCGGCTGCGTCGTGCTCGACATGCGCATGCCCGCCATGGACGGCTTGCAGGCCCAGGCCGAACTCAAGCGCCGAGGCATACTCATGCCGGTAATCTTCCTCACCGGGCACGGCGACGTGCCCATGTCGGTGCGGGCGATGAAGGCCGGCGCCTACGATTTCCTCGAAAAGCCGGTGGCGGCGGACACCCTGCTGGCACGGGTCCGCGGCGCCCTGAAACTGGATGAATACCGATGGCTCAGGCAGTCCGAGCGCGATGCCGCGCAGGTACGTCTGAGCCTGCTCACCTCGCGCGAGGAAGGCGTGCTGGCCCTGCTGCTGAGCGGCAGGACCAACAAGGAAGTCGCCAGGCAACTGGGGTTGAGCCCGCGTACGGTGGAAATCCACCGCAAGAACATTCTCGCCAAGACCGGCACGTCGAATCTCATAGAACTGGGCCAGCTCTATTACATCGCCGACAGTGTTTGAGCGGATGTCTTGGGGCGCACCCGCAGGCCAAAATGTTTTGGCCCCGCGGCAGATTCGCGCGCTTTCTGCTTGATTTCATTCAATTATCCGTATTACTACGTATGCTGCCCCGGCGCGGGTGCTGGTAAATTCATACCAGCCATGGCAAGACATGGCTCTGGCTTGGCTCCGGATGGACATAAACAGACAAGAGGGGACGACATGACGGACGCATCAGACAAGAAAGCCCGAAAATTCACGCCGAAACAGACTTACATCCCGTATACCGCGCTGACGCTGGACGAGGATTACCACGTATGCACCTACGGGGACGCAGCCAGCACGCTGTTCGGCTTTCCCGAGATTTCAATGCTGGGCAAGCATGTCAGCCAGCTCCTGCCTGATTTTTCACAGGGAAGAGCCAATGCTCCGGACAGGCAATCTGCGCCCCCGCAGTTCAAGAACGTGCGCATGGAAGCCAGGCATGCCGACGGGAACACCTTCCAGGTCATGGTTGGCCTGCGCCAGGACTATCTGCACGGGACCTGTCGGCACCTCGTGCTGATCCGCAACCTGGAAGAACGGCAATAAGACCTGATCCGGGCGGCAGCGCTGCCGCCCGGATTCGCTAGGCCTCCTCGTGCCTGCGCAAGGTCACGCGCCTGGCCTGCAGGCCCTGGCTGCCGGCATCTTCGAGGAAATGCACTTCGTCGCCTTCGGCCAGGTGGTCGTAATTTCCGTTCGCCAGGTTCATGGCCGAAAAGTAGAACTCGCGCCCGTCGATGCCGGCGATGAACCCATAGCGCTCTTCGGTGACCAGCCTGGCCACGCGCCCGGACAGCACCGGATCGTGCGTCTTGATTTCCAGGCGCTGGCGCCGGCCATAGTCCTCGAGTTTCCTGCGCGCGGCATTGAAGGCATCCCGCAGGGCGACATAGACATCTTCATCCTGCTGGCGGTCGACCACGATTTCCGCGCCCGGAACCGTGAGGTCGATACGAATGTTGAAAGGCTTGCCCTTGTGCTGGTGCAATCCCGGCTGTTCGACCACGACCTTGCAGCCCATCAGTCCCGTATAGAAACGTTCGAGTTTTCCGGCTTTTTCGCGGATATGCTTATCCAGCGCCTCGGAATGGCTTACGTCATGAAAGGTGATTTGCAGGGGAACTTGCATGATGACTCCTTGAGTCCATTGCCTGGCGGCATTGCAGAAAGGGCGCGACAGGGAAGCTAGAGCGTCGGCTTGCCCTCCTGTGCGAAAAGCTGCTCATGCCTTTGCTGGCAGGCCATGCAGCGCTTGGCGGCAGGATAGACAAGCAGGCGCTGTGCCGGAATGTCTGCGCCGCAATCCGTGCAGATGCCGTATGCGCCCGACTTCATGCGGGCAAAAGCGCCGTCGATGTCGCGCAGTTCGTGAACATGGCGATCGGCCCTCAGAACATTGAGATCAGCCACCGCGTCCGCCAGCGAGACGTCGCCACTGTCGCCGGGCTCACGCCCTCAGTTCGATCAACTGCTGGTTGTCGCGCTGGTCGTATTCAGTGCGCACCGCTTCCAGCACTGCCTTTTGCCGGTCGCGCAGATTTCGGGTGATTTTGGCGAGGGTATCGCGGCTCAGTTTGCTCATGGTTCGTGTGCTTGATCGTTTTGTCGTCGCCACACTTTCATAATAGAAGGGCGAGCGGCACTGGCAAGGCGGCTTCCCTCGGCGCGGTGCAATGCCCTCCTCCGTCGGCTGCGCCCGATCGCCCGTCAGTTTTTTGACTGCCAGCTAGAGCTTGCCGCAAGCCAGATTGGCAGGCACGGCAATATCCATCAGCCTGGGATCGGGGAGATCCAGCGAATTCATCAGGGCAATGTACTGCTCACGCGTTTTGCCGGCCAGGCGCGAGTTGTGGCGCTTTTCCTCACCAATGCTGGAAACGCTCCATCCCTTGTAGTCATGTGCGGGATAGACCAGGGTTTCGTCCGGCAACCTGAACAGCTTGTTGACGATGGAATCCCAGGATTTTTCAGGATCGCCGTTCTGGAAATCGGTACGCCCGGTGCCGCGTATGAGCAGAACGTCGCCGGTAAACACCGCATGCGGGCGCGCAGGCTCGAGCACGAAGCTGAACGACTCGTCGGTATGTCCTGGCGTGTAGACGGCGAAAAGCGTGATGCCGTCGACCTCGATCAGCTCGCCCTCGCGCACCTGCTCGGATACGCATTCGGCCCGGCTGTATTCGCCCATCAGCGTGATGCACCCGGTCGCGTCGCGCAAATCGCCGAGGCCAGTCACATGGTCGGCATGCGTGTGGGTGTCGATGGCGCGCACCAGCCGCAGATCAAGCTCGCTGATGGCCCGCAGATATTGCGCAACCTGTTCCTTGACCGGGTCGATGATGAGGGCTTCACGCCCTGCCGCCGAGGCGACCAGATAGGTATAGGTGCTCGACACAGAATCGAAAAACTGCCGAAACAGCATGGACATCTCCTTTGTTGGCTTGGCCGGGCAGTCCGGGCGGAACCGCCATCGAAAGTCGAGACCACGAAAATCCCAACGAATTCCGGTTCATTGCCATCCGGATGCAGACAGCGGCCAGGCTGTCATACAGTAGCGGGAGGCGTAGCGGATGGATGCTCGCTAGCCGACGCTTGCCGCGATTTCGACGAATTCCAGCGCATTGTCGTCCGGGTCCCTGCAAAACAGGGCCGCCCTCCCCGACTGGCTGCGGGTGCAGCGAATGCCGGCTGCATCCAGCCGGCATTCAAGCTCCCCGATCGAATCGACGCCCAGCGCCAGATGCCGGTCGCGTCCGCCATGTTCGGGGCGTAGCAGGCCTTTCTCCGGGCTGGGCAGGCAAATCAGGTGGATTTGCTGCGGGCCGAACGCGTACCACACGCCGTCGAAGTTCATGGCCGGACGCAGCGGACTGGGCTCGAGGCCCAGCACGCCTTCGTAGAAGGCGCGCGCACGCGCCAGGTCCTCCACCAGCAGGGAGCTATGCAGCAGGCTGTGGATTTTCACGCTTTCCCTCCATATGTCCTGAAAACAGGCTGCCGGCGATGATCATCGCGCCTCCCACCCATTCGCGCAGGCTCATGGCTTCGTTGGCCAGGAACCAGGAGGCAACGGCGGCCACCACCAGTTCGAACAGGAAGATGACGATGGCGCGGTTGGCCGGGGTGCGGCTGAGGCCGTATTGCACTGCCAGGGTCATGAGCGCAATGCTCAGTCCCACTCCCAGCAGCAGCAGCCAGATCATTGCCGGCGCACTGCCGGCGAACGCGAACGGCTCGGGCTCCAGTACGAGCGCAACCAGAGCGACGATGGTGACCCCGCCGAAAACGGCGAGCGCCCTCGCCCAGATATCAACTTCGGCCACTTTGCGCGTCACCACGTTGGCAAGCGCGAAGGTGGCGCCGGCAGACAGCGCAATCCATTCAGCGGCATTCGCCGGCAATGGCGGGCCGCCGTTCTGCGGCCACAGCATGATGAGCGCGCCGGCGAAGGAAAAGGCCATGATGAGCCAGCCCCACTCGGACAGCTTCTCGCCCAGCAGCACGCGTGAAAAGATCACCGTCCATACCGGCGCGAGATAAAACAGCAGCACCACGCGCATGACCTCGCCGCCAATCACGGCCAGCACATAGCCCATGTTGGTCCAGCCCGAGGCCAGTGCCAGCACCAGCAACCAGCCGAAATGCGGACGTGCCGCATAAAGATGCTTCCAGAAGAACGGCAGCAACAGCAGCAGCGGGACAAGGTAGGACGCCAGCGAAGACACCACGCCGCCGACGCCCCCATCCTGCAGCAGTCGGTAGGGATACCAGATCAGTCCCCACATGCTGGCTCCGAAGAGCAGCCCCAGCACGGGCATCAGGCGTAAAGGCATAGGGTGTAAAATCCGTCGTTTCAGGTAGTTAGCGAACAATAATGAATTCCAGGCTCGATCAACTTCATCCCTATCCGTTCCAGAAGCTGCGGGAACTGTTTGCCGGGGTGTCCCCCGCGCCCGAACTCGCGCATGTGAACCTGTCCATCGGCGAGCCCAAGCACGCCACGCCCGAGTTTATCAAACAGGCCCTGGCCGCCAACATGGCAGGACTGGCCTCTTATCCGCTGACCCAGGGTTCGGATGCATTGCGTCAGGCCATCGCCGCATGGTGCGGCAGGCGTTACGGCGTCGAACTCGACCCGGCCACCGAAATCCTGCCGGTCAACGGCAGCCGCGAGGCCCTGTTCGCCTTCGCCCAGGCCGTGGTCGACCCCACCCGTCACAAGAAGCGCGTGGTTTCGCCCAATCCCTTCTACCAGATCTACGAGGGCGCCGCCCTGCTCGCCGGCGCCACGCCCTACTATCTCAACACCACGGCCGACAATGGCTATCGCATGGCCTGGGAAACCGTGCCCGAGGACCTGTGGGAAATGGTGCAACTGGTCTATGTCTGCACCCCCGGCAACCCTACCGGCAAGGTCATGTCGCTCGATGACTGGAGAACCATTTTTGCGCTCGCCGACCAGCACGGCTTCGTCATCGCCAGCGACGAGTGCTATTCGGAAATCTATTTCGACGAGGCCCATCCGCCCCTGGGCGCGCTGACGGCAGCGAAGCAGCTCGGCCGCGGCCACAGGAACCTGGTCGTGTTCAACTCGCTGTCCAAGCGCTCCAACGTACCCGGGCTGCGTTCCGGCTTCGTCGCCGGCGACGCCGAGGTAATGAAGAAATTCCTGGTCTACCGCACCTACCACGGCTCGGCCATGTCGCCTATGATCCAGGCCGCCAGCGCCGTGGCCTGGACCGACGAAGCCCACGTCGTGGAAAACCGTCGCCTGTATACGGAGAAATTCGCCGCCGTGCAGCCCGTGCTGAATGGCGTGATGCGCGCGCCCATGCCGGATGCCGCCTTCTATCTCTGGGCCGAGGTTCCGGGGGGGGACGACACCGCCTTCGCGCGCGAACTGTATGCGCGCAAGCACGTCACCGTGCTGCCAGGCAGCTTCCTCGCGCGCGAGGCGAAAGGCCGGAACCCGGGCAAGGGCATGGTGCGCATCGCCCTGGTCGACGGCCTCGGTCCCTGCCAGGACGCCGCGCAGCGCATCGTGGAGTTTATCCGGGGGAGCTGATCGTGCGCACGCCGCCTGCCGTGTCCGTGCTCGACGCGACAGGGCCGGCAAAAGCGGCGAGCGCAGCATGCGGTCGCTACCGATACGCCCAATGGCGCATCAGGAACACGGTCGAGGCATTACAATCTCAGCTTAGATATCGCGGTCCGGCTGTTTTGAAGCCGGCGCGGCAGTAAATTCCGAATCCGACAACTTTCTGAAACCTCATTTACGGGAAATACCATGCAAGAACTTCAGCAAATCATCGAGGAAGCCTTCGAACGCCGCGCCGAGATCACGCCGCGCAATGCCGACGCCAAGGTCAAGGACGCCGTCAATTCGGTGATCGAGATGCTGGACAAGGGCCAGCTGCGCGTGGCCGAGCGGGTGCAGGGCCAGGAATGGAAAACCAACCAGTGGCTCAAGAAGGCCGTGCTGCTGTCCTTCCGCCTGGAGGACAACAGCTTCATCAAGGGCGGCTTCACCAACTACTTCGACAAGGTGCCGTCCAAGTTCGCCGACTACAATTCCAGGGATTTCCGCGAAGGCGGCTTCCGCGTGGTGCCCCCGGCGGCTGCACGCCGCGGCTCCTTCATCGCCAGGAACGTGGTGCTGATGCCCTCCTACGTCAACATCGGCGCCTACGTCGATGAAGGCGCCATGGTCGACACCTGGGCCACCGTCGGCTCCTGCGCCCAGATCGGCAAGAACGTGCACCTCTCCGGCGGCGTCGGCATCGGCGGCGTGCTTGAGCCGGTGCAGGCCAACCCCACCATCATCGGCGACAACTGCTTCGTCGGCGCGCGCTCGGAAGTGGTGGAAGGCGTGATCGTGGAAGACAACTGCGTGATTTCCATGGGCGTGTACATCGGCCAGTCGACCAAGATCTACGACCGCGAAACCGGCGAGGTGCATTACGGCCGCGTGCCCGCCGGCTCCGTGGTGGTGTCCGGCAACCTGCCCTCCAAGGACGGCAAGTACAGTCTGTATTGCGCCGTGATCGTGAAAAAGGTCGACGAAAAAACGCTGTCCAAAGTTGGCATCAACGAATTGTTGCGCGGGATTTGAGTCTTTCTCTCAAGAAAGCCCGGCAAGCGCCGTTTAGACACATACCAGGGCATTGGTTAATCCGCCACAACGGCAATGCCCATAATCAGAAGCGCCGGGCCAGACCTGACGCTACCCAGGTAAACGCTGAACTTCCCTTAAGCACAGCATCCTTGAACGAATGCCCGCGCAAGCGGGCATTTTTTTGCCTGACTGTTTTGTTGCCTAGCTGATGTGCACCTCGGCGCCCACCTCGACCAGATCGAAGAGTTCGGCGACATCCTGGTTCTTCATGCGGATGCAGCCGTGCGAGACCGGCGTGCCGATGAGATGCTCCTCGTCGGTGCCATGGATGTAGATATAGCGTTCGTGGCTGTCCACGGTGCCGCCCTTGTTCTTCCCGGCCTCCATGCCTTCCAGCCAGAGGATGCGGGTGAGGATCCAGTCGCAGCCGGGTTTTTCCAGCGCCAGTTCGCGCGACCAGATTTCGCCGGTTGGCACACGCGCCTTGAACACGGCATATAAAGGCTGCCCCGCGCCGATCTTTTCAGCGATGCGGTGGCGGCCGCGCGGCGTGCGGTAGCTGCCGCTCTGTTCGCCCAGTCCGTTTTTCGCCGTCGACACGCGGTATTCGCGGATTAGCATGTCGCCTTCCGGATAGGGTTCCCACAGGTACAGGCGCTGCAGCCGGCTGTCGACATCGATGAAATACCTGGCCATTACTGATCGCCCTTGTTCTGGCGCCGGCGCTCGGCAAAGAAATCGCTCACCAGGCTGCCGCACTCCCCGGCCAGCACGCCGCCCTCGATCTCGGCATGGAAATTCAGCTTCGGCTCGGCGAACAGGTTGACGATGCTGCCGGCCGCGCCGGTCTTGTATTCGGCCGCGCCGTAGACCACGCGCTTCACGCGCGCATGGAAGATCGCGCCGGCGCACATGGCGCAGGGCTCGAAGGTCACGTACAGGGTGGCATCCACCAGGCGGTAGTTGCCGATGCGCTTCGCCGCGTCGCGCAGCGCCATGACTTCGGCGTGGGCGCTGGGGTCATGGCTGGAAATCGGCTGGTTGTAGCCGCGCCCGACGATGGCGCCGTCCTTCACCACCACCGCGCCCACCGGCACTTCGCCCTTTTCCCAGGCGAGACGCGCCTGGGCCAGGGCTTCGCGCATGTAGTCCTCGTCGTTCATAGCATGAGTTTCAGGCCGATCAGGATGGTCACGATCTCGAACGAGCGCTTGATCCACAAATTTCCCTTCCTGATGGCGACATGGCTGCCAAGATAACCGCCGAGGATGGAACCGGCAAGCAGGGCCGGCATCCAGTCCCAGGCGATGGTGCCGAGATAGCCCAGTACCAGCGCGCCGGTGCCGTTCCAGAACAGGCCGCACAACACCAGCGTGTAGGCCACCGCGCGCTTGTAGTCCATGCCGAAATGGCGGATCAGCCAGATGGTGAGGAACAGCCCGGTGCCCGAGGTGATGGAGCCGTTGAGGAAGCCGACCACGAACAGGCCCAGCATGCCGGCAGCAAGGCCGCCGCCCTGCCAGTTGCGCGGCGCGTACTCCATGCCGAGCTGGGGCCTGAAAATGGAATAGACGCCGAGGCTCAGCGTGAGCAGCCCCAGAAGGAAAGTGGCGATATCCTCCGGCACCTGCAGGATGGTGGAAGCGCCGAGCACCACGCCGGGAATGCCCGCGCCCAAAATGATGAGCGATTCGCGCCGGGCGAGGTGGCTTTCCTTCAGGTGCCGCACCGTCGCGCCGATGCCCAGCGCCACGCTGGCGACCTTGTGCGTGGCCAGCGCCACGCTGAACGAAAGACCGAGGAAGATCAGGATGGGAAACTGGATCAGCCCTGCTCCGCCGCCGGACAGCGCGGAGAAGAAATTGGCCAGCAGCGAGGCGAGAAACAGCAGTGCCTGAAGCGTGTAATCCATCAATTGCCGGTGGTGCCGGTCTCCGCCGCGGTCCGGATGTAAAACAGGCGCAGGCCTTCGGCCGCCACCCTGGCCAGCAGCGCATCGGCCTGCTCGGCGCTGACGGCGAACATCACCTCCACCGGCAGCTTGCCGCCGAGTTCGAAGAAACTGTCCTCGCGCATGCGGCCGTCGTGGCCGTAGCCGGCGATGGCGCGGAATGCAGAGCCGCCCGGAATACCGAGCTCACGGGCCGACTCCAGCAGCCATTCGTAGACCAGCCGGCCCTGGTGCTTGTGATCTTCCTCAGTGAACAGGCGCAGCATGACGGCGTTCATCTTTATCCCCGAATGAGTTTGAAAGTCCACAGCCCGAGGCCGGTCGCGCCCAGGGAACCGAACAGGTGCAATGCCGCCGTCGCCAGCGCCCAGCCATACTGGCCGCGCGCGATCATGGTGACGACTTCGGCGGAAAAGGTCGAAAACGTGGTGAGCGCCCCGAGAAAGCCGGTGATGAGCAGCAGGCGCCACTCGGGTGCAAGGCCGGGATGCTGCGAGAAGAAGGCAATGGCCACGCCGATGAAATAGCCGCCGATCAGGTTCGCCGCCAGCGTGCCCATGGGCAGGGCCGGGTAAGCCGGGTTGAGCCACAGGCCCAGGCCCCAGCGCAGCCAGGCGCCGAACATGGCACCGACGCCGACGGCCAGAAAACCGCTCACGGGAAGATTGGCAGAATCTGCATGAGCGGCATTCTACCGCCCTGCCACGCAATTACTGTATGGCGCCCTGGATGATCTTGACCTGCAGCTTCTCGATGTCGCCCAGCGCTTTGCGAAGTTCCGGGTTTTTCGTCTTCGCCGGCTTGCGGTAGGACACGTAGACCGTCTTGTCGTTGGGCAACTGGTACACGGAGATGACGAAGGGGCACAGCGCGATGGCGTGCGGATCGGCCTCCATCATGGTGCGCGAGAGCGTGGCGCTGCAGAACTCGAACTGCTCGCCGCCCGTGTAAACCTGTTTGCTCGCGCCGACATCCTTGCCGGTGCGTTCCAGCATGTCGGCAATATGGCCGGTGTTGTTGATCACCAGGCCTTCGGATTCGATGCCCATGCGGATGAAATCGCGCACATCGGCGTAGCTGCCCTGGGCCTTGAAGACCGTGGCGTAATTGTCCGCCGCGACGGCGGCACCCGCTGCGATTGCCAGCATTATCAAAGTCAGAACCTGCTTCATCGTTTTCTCCGGATCGTACGTCAATGGCTGGTCAAGCTTAGCGGCTTAACCCGTTGCGGCCAATGATGATTTAATACGAGTATGACTAGCAAAACCATAGAAGTTCAGGGACGCGTCTGGCTGCGCGCCAACGGCAAATCGCTGCTGGGCAAGGGCCGGCTCGAGCTGTTGCGCCAGATCGATGCAACCGGCTCGATCTCCAGGGCCGCCAAGGCCATGAAAATGAGCTACAAGAGCGCGTGGGACGCGGTCGACGCCATGAACAACGCCATGTCCGCACCCCTGGTGGAGAGCGCCAGCGGCGGCACGCGCGGCGGCGGCAGCCGACTCACCGATGCCGGCCGGCGACTGATCGGCGAATACGAACGGCTGGAGGAAAAGCACCGGCTATGGCTGGAAGCCGCCTCGCGCGAACTCTCGCTTCGCCTGGACAAGGGCTGATACCGCGCTGCCAAAAAGGAATTATTGGCCTATATTACTAGCTCCGTTCATCAGAAAATCAGGAAGGAACCCCCCATGCGCTACACCCTGCTCGTCGCCGCCCTGCTTGCCGTAGGCCTCAGTGCCTGCGGCCAGAAAGAGGAAGCCGCCCAGACCGAGGCCCCTGCCCCCATGGAACAGGCAGCCGATGCTGCCGCCGCTGCAGTCGACTCGGCTGCCGATGCAGCCAGCGCCGCGGCCGATGCTGCGACTTCTGCCGTCGATGCCGCGGCCAGCACCGCGACCCAGGCTGCCGCCGAAGCGGCTGCGCCCGCCGCCGAAGCCGTTGCCGCCGCCGGCACCGCCGTTGCGGCCGCTGCCAACAGCGCGGCCGGCGCTGCCAAGTACGCGTCTTCCTGTGCCAGCTGCCATGGCGCGAAAGGCCAGGGCATGGGGAGCTTCCCGAAACTCGCCGACCAGTCTGCCGACATGATCAAGTCCAAGATGGCCACCTACAAGGCCGGCAAGCAGATCGGCCCGCAGTCTGCCGTGATGATGCCGATCGCCTCGATGTTGAGCGATGCCGAGGTGGAAAACCTGGCCGCACACATCGCCTCGCTCTGATTCGACAACAACTTGTCCCGAAGGCACGGGCCCGCCCGTGCCGCACCAGGGCCCGGCTCAGTCCGGGCCCGATTTTTCCCCGGCTACCCTTTCCAGCGTTCGGCAGCGGTTTCGTCAGAACTGCGCGCCTCGACCCAGCGCTCGCCTTGCGGCGTACCCTCCTTTTTCCAGAACGGCGCGCGGGTCTTGAGGTAGTCCATGATGAATTCGCAGGCCGCGAAGGCATCGCCGCGATGCATGGAAGCCACGCCCACGAACACGATGCGATCCAACGGCTGCAGCCTGCCGACGCGGTGGATGACGGTGGCATCGAGGATGCTCCAGCGTTCACCGGCCTCGTCGACGATCGCGCGCAGGGATTTTTCGGTCATGGCCGGATAATGCTCGAGCGTCAGCGTGGTCACGCTGTCGCCCTCGTTGAGATCGCGCACCAGGCCGACGAAGCTTGCCACCGCGCCGACCCTGGGCTGGCCGGCATGCAGTGCAGAAATCTCGGCGCCGGGATCGAAATCGGACTCGCCGACCTGTATTTTCATGTTCAGCCGCCCGTCACCGGCGGGAAGATGGCGATTTCATCCCCATCCTGCACCGGCGTCACGATGCCGGCCAGGGTCTGGTTCACTGCCATGCGATTGCCTGAGTCAAGTGCGAGTTCGGTGCTCCAGGGTTCTCCGCGCTTCCTCAGCAGATCGACGATCGCCGCGGCATAGGCACGTTCGCCCGGCAGTTCGATGACTTCGTTCTCGATGCCAAATTTCTCGCGCAACTTGGCGAAATACAAGACTTTTACTTTCATTCGACAACCTCGGAAAAAGGAATGAAACGCACCCACTCGCCGCGCAGCACGGTCTGGCCGATTTCGATGTCGACGAAACCGTCCGCCCACACCGCCGAGGTCAGCACGCCTGAGCCCTGATTGGGGTAGATGCGGACTTCGCCGGCGCCATCAAGCCCGGCAACCAGATGGCCGCGCAGGAATTCGCGCCGGTTGCCGGGTTTGCCCCAGTCGAAGGCCGCGCGCACCGGGTAGGCCCGGTACAACACCTGGCTGGCGCCCATGCGCCTCAACAGGAAGGGCCGCGCGAACAGGCAGAAGGTGGCGAAGGCCGAGACGGGATTTCCCGGCAAGCCGATGAAGTCGGCCTCACCGATACGCCCATAGGCCACGGGCTTGCCGGGCTTCATGGCCACTTTCCACATCTCGATGCGGCCCAGTTGCTCGACTGCGGCCTTGACGTGGTCCTCCTCGCCGACCGACACGCCGCCGGTGGTGATGATCACGTCCGCGCGCTTCGCCGCCTTTTCCAGCGCAGTCCGGGTCGCATCGAAAGTATCCTTCACCACGCCGAGATCGATGACCTCGGCGCCAATGCCGGTCAGCAGACCGGCCAGGGTGGCGCGGTTGGAGTTGTAGATCTGCCCTGCCCGCAGCGGCGTGCCCGGTTCGGCCAGCTCGTCGCCGGTGGAGAACATCGCCACTTTCAGCCTGCGCACCACCTTCGCTTCGGTGCAGCCGACAGAGGCGGCAAGTCCCAGTTCGGCCCCCTTCAGGCGGGTGCCGGGGGTCAGCACGTCGGTGCCGGGGCGGATGTCCTCGCCGGCGCGGCGGATGTTGTCGCCTGCCTGCGGCAGCCTGTAGACCGTCACCGTGTCGCCGTCGAGCGAAGTATCCTCCTGCATGACCACGGCATCGGCATGCGGCGGGATCGGCGCGCCGGTGAAAATGCGCGCGGCCTCGCCATGGCCCAGGGGCTTGCCGACCTGGCCGGCGGCGATGCGCTGGGTCACTTTGAGCCTGCTGTCGGGTTGATGGCAATCCCTGCTGCGCACGGCATAGCCGTCCATGGCGGTGTTGTCGAGCGGCGGCACGCTGACGAAAGAGGTCATGCCTCTTGCCAGGATACGGTTGTAAGCATCTGATAGTTTGACGGTTTCGGTTTCGTCCAGCGGGCGTGCCCGGTTGAGAAGTTCCTGCAAGAGTTCTGCTGCGGTCAACACTTAGACACCTATTTCTTGTTTGATGAAAGCGCGGATGGCGGCAACGTCATCCAGCGCCAGCCAAGTCTTGTCGTCCGGCGGCGCAACATCGCTCGCCACCGCCAGAATATTATCGTCGTCAGGATACAGCCAGGGCTTGCCATTGTCCGCACGATGCACTTCGATCTTGGGAATGGGATCGCGTTTCCAGCCCTCCACCAGCACCAGGTCGCACGGCGAAAGCTGTTCCAGCAAATCCATCAATTGCGGTTCCCGGGCGGATGCGTTTTCATGCATCAGCGCCCAGCGCACATCGCTCGCCACCAGCACCTCGCCTGCCCCGGCCTGGCGATGGCGCCAGCTGTCCTTGCCCGGCTGGTCGACATCGAAGCCATGGTGGGCATGCTTGATCAGCGATACCCGCACGCCGTCGGCGCACAGCAGCGGGATGAGCTTTTCCAGCAGCGTGGTCTTGCCGGCGCCGCTGTAGCCGGCGATGCCCAGAACTTTCATATGGCCTGGACCGTTCGCAAGCCGGCAACGCCGCGAACCCCGGTCGACGGGCAATCAGCGGGCGCGCCAGGCCCGGGCGATGCGCAGCCGAAAGCCGCTATGGCAAGGCCGGACAGGTTCAGCATCTCTTCAGTCTTCCCCATGCCTAAAAAATAATCGGAATCCGGTTATATTTTTGCATATATAACGCTAGAATTCATCTCATGCTTGTAGATCCTTTCGGCCGCAGCATCGAATATGTCCGCCTGTCCGTGACGGACCGCTGCGACCTGCGCTGCACCTATTGCATGCCGGAGGACTTCAAGGGCTTCGAGGAGCCCTCGCACTGGCTTACCTTCGACGAAACCGAGCGCCTGATCGGCGCCTTCGCCCGGCTGGGCGTCAAGCGCGTGCGCCTCACCGGCGGCGAACCGCTGCTGCGCCGAAACCTCCCGGAACTCGCGGCCAGGCTGTCCGCCCTGCCCGGCATCAGCGACCTGTCGCTTTCCACCAATGCCACCCAGCTCGCAAAGCATGCACAGGCCTTGAAGGATGCCGGCGTCAGCCGCCTCAACGTCAGCCTGGACTCGCTGCAACGCGAACGGGTCGAACAAATCAACGGCCGCGACGTGCTTGACCGCATCCTGGCCGGGCTCGAGGCCGCGCATGCCGTCGGCTTCGGGCGGATCAAGCTCAACATGGTGGCCCTGGCCGGGGTCAACGACGATGAAATCGACGCCATGGTCGAGTTCGCCATGCGCGGCAACTACACCCTGCGCCTGATCGAGACCATGCCCATGGGCGACACCGGACGCGCATCCGCCTTCCTCGACCTGCAGCCGGTGAAGGCGCGGCTCGCGGAGAAATACGGCCTGGTCGAAACCAGCCTGCCGGGCGGCGGACCCGCGCGCTACCTCGGCACGCCCGACGGCCGCTTCAACATCGGCTTCATCACCCCGCTGACCCAGCATTTCTGCGACACCTGCAACCGCGTGCGCATCGCCGTGGACGGCACGCTTTATCTTTGCCTGGGCCAGGACGACAAACTCGAACTGGGCCCCCTGCTGCGCGCCGGCGCCAGCGACACGGACATTGAGCAGGCCATCCTCGCCGCCGTGGCGCGCAAGCCCGAGCGGCACGAATTCCGTGAAGCGCCGAAGAAGCTGGTGCGCTTCATGTCCATGACCGGCGGCTAGCCGGCCATGTTAGGCATTAGGGGGAGAACTGGTGCGATTCGCATGTTTTTTGTTTGTAGCGCTAATGACGACCGGCTGCACGACATTCAACTATGCGAGCCAAAAACCAGCCGCCCTGGTATCGGAGTGCATCGCGAATGGCTGGCGCAAAGTACCAGACTCAAAAGCTCAGTTGCCGGTTACGCTGACGCAGACCACCGACTACTACTATGTTGAAGTGGTGTTGGCCCGAGACTTTCCCACCTTCCTGCCATTACCCTCCATTTGGTCCAGGGTCTCGCCTAACCCGCCTGGAGAGGCTATCGGCTCCCATACCGAATATCGGCGCAACTTCCAGCTAAAGCACGAGAAGATCGATCAGGTGGTCAAGGAATGCCAATAGCTCTTAGGGTTCCACCAATGTCTAACACTTCGTTGCAGGCGCGACGGCCTTGTCGGGCCGCGGCCTGATCTCGACGATATATTCTTCCCGGCCTCTGGCCGGTAAAAGTCGATTCAGCCCGGCCGGCGAGCCAGGCCTCACACTGCCGCGATCAGCTTGTCGTAGGACTCGGCGAACAGGCGCAGGCCGTCCACCTGCAATTCATCTCCGATCGCAGTCGGGCTGATGCCCAGGGCCTCCAGTTCGACGAGACCGGCCTCGGCGTCCGCCACGCCCAGATGCACGGTGGGCTTGATCACGCCGTGGTCGGCCAGGGCCGCCAGCGTCTTGTCCGGCAGCGTGTTGATGGTATCGGAACCGATCAGCGGCTCGACGTAGAGCAGATCGCTGTAGGCCGGATTCTTGGTGCCGCTGCTGGCCCACAGCAGATACTGGGGCCGCACCTTGTGCGCACGCAGATAGCCGAAGTAGTCGCCGCCCTTGAAAAAATCCTGGTAACGCTGGTAGGCGAGCCGGGCCACGGCGACCGCGGTCTTGCCGCGCAGCGCCAGCGCCCGGGGCGTGCCGATTTCGTCCAGCCGCTTGTCCACCAGTGTATCGACACGTGACAGGAACAGGCTGGCCACGGCCTTCAGTTGCAAGGCGCTGCCGCCTTTTTCCAGCCATTGCCGTGCGCCGCGGATATAGGCCTCGAAGGTGCGGGCGACGTGGTGCAGGGAAAAAAGCAGGGTCACGTTCACCTTGATGCCGTCCGCGGTCAGGCGCTCGAAGGCGCGCAACCCCGCCTCCGTACCCGGCACCTTGATCAGCAAGTTGTCGCGTCCGACCAGGCCATGCAGGCGCCCGGCCTCGGCTACGGTCATGTCGGCATCGTGCGCGAAACGCGGCGCCACTTCCCAGCTGACGTAGCCGTCGTCGCCGCCGCTGTTGACGTAGGCCGGCAGCAGGAGGTCGCAGGCCGCGCGAAGGTCCTCGCTGACCAGCGCTTCATACCTGCGTTCCGGGTCAGCCTCGGTTTTCCGCAACTGCTCCAGTTGCGCGGCGTAATCGTCCGTCTCGGTGACCGCCTTGTGGAAAATCGTCGGGTTGGAGGTGATGCCCGTCACCCCCTGCGCAATCAGCTGCGCCAGCCGGCCGTCGCGGAGATGCCCGCGGGTGAGGTTGTCGAGCCAGATGCTCTGGCCATATGGGTGCATATCGGAAAATCGCGGCATGTCTTCAACTCACGGCTTCATGTACAGCTTCGCAGTTTAACCGCCTGACATGACAACTGCCCACTGACTGGCGGAATATCCACCGGCAAATGCCCGCAGCATGCGCCATTGCCAGCCCTGCCGGCAAAACTGCCTATTGTCCGCCGGGTCATTTATTCGCCCGCAGCCAATACACTTGGCGCATGAAACCGCTCAGCCAACTCGTTTTCGACAACCGCTTCGCCTCCTTGCCGGAGCATTTCCATACCCGGCTTGCTCCCACACCCGTGCCCGACCCCTATCTGGTGGCCTGGAACCCGCATGCCTTCGAACTGCTGGGCCTGCACGCCGAAGCAGCCGCAAGCCCCGAATTCGTCGAGGTTTTTTCCGGCAATGCCGCACTGCCCGGCGCCGACCCGCTGGCCGCGCTCTACGCCGGGCACCAGTTCGGCCACTATGTGCCGCAACTGGGCGACGGCCGCGCTATCCTGCTCGGCGAAGTGGCGCACCCGTCCGGCAGCCGCTGGGAGGTGCAGTTGAAAGGCGCCGGGCGCACGCCCTATTCGCGCGGCGGCGACGGCCGCGCGGTACTGCGCTCCTCCATCCGCGAATACCTCTGTTCCGAGGCCATGCACGGTCTGGGCATCCCGACCACCCGCGCGCTGTGCATCACGGGTACGGACATGCCGGTGCACCGCGAAAGCGTCGAGACCGGCGCGCTGGTCACACGATTGGCGCCGAGTTTCATCCGCTTCGGCAGTTTCGAAGTGTTCTTCTATCGTGGCCAGCATGACGAGATCAAGGCCCTGGCCGACTTCACGCTCCAGCACTATTTCCCCGAACTGCTCGACGAGGCCAAACCCTACGTCGCCCTGCTGCGCGAGGCGACCGGGCGCACCGCCCGCCTCATGGCGCAATGGCAGGCGGTGGGCTTTTGCCACGGCGTGATGAATACCGACAACATGTCCATCCTCGGCCTGACGCTCGACTATGGCCCCTACGGCTTCATGGAAGCCTACAACCCGGGCTACATCTGCAACCATTCCGACCACGACGGCCGCTACGCCTACGATCAGCAGCCGCAGATCGGCGCCTGGAACTGCACCTGCCTCGCCCAGGCCCTGCTGCCGCTGATGGAAATCGACCATGCGCGCGATGCACTGGCCGGCTACGGCGAAATATTCGCCACCGAATACATGCGCCTGATGTGCGCCAAGCTCGGCCTGCCCTTCGAGGAGGCGTCTGCACCCCTGGTCACCGGCCTGCTCGACCTGATGGCGAAGAACCGCACCGACTACACCCTTCTGTTCCGCGCACTGGCCGGCTTCGACTCCGGCGCGGACGCGAAAAACACCGGGCTGCGCGATCTCTTCATCGCACGCGAGCATTTCGATGCCTGGGCCAGGGCCTACGGCGAGCGTCTGCGCGCCATCGGCAGCATCGATGCCGAACGCGCGGAGCGGATGCAGCGCGTCAATCCCAAGTACGTGCTGCGCAACTACCTGGCCGAGAGCGCCATCCGCAAGGCCCGCGATGAGCGCGATTACACCGAGATCGAGCGCCTGCGCAGCCTGTTGTCGCGCCCCTTTGACGAGCAGCCCGAATTCGACGACTATGCGAAGGAACCGCCCGACTGGGCGCGGGAAATCGCCGTCAGCTGCTCGTCCTAGTGAAAATCCTATTGACCGCCTTGATCTGCCTGAGCCTCGCCGCGTGTTCCGGCAGCGCCATCCAGCGCAAGGACGGCGCGCGCAGCGAACGCTCCATGAGCCTTTCCGGCATCGCCAAGAGCGATGTGGATGATATCGCCGAGCTTGCCCAGCGCGAGACCATCGCCAGCCTCAAGCGCCTGGCGGAAAAGCTCTACCGCCGCAATCCGGGAGAACTGAGAAAAAACGGCGCGGCAAGCCTGGAAGATGCAGTTGACGGCATTTTCAGGCCGGTCAACCACTGGCACCTGTCCTCGCGCCGCACGCTGGACTGGCAGGCCAGCCTCAACAGCGCCTTCGACGCAGGCTACACCGGCGACCGCGTCGAAGCGCTGATGAAGGGCCTGCTCAGCATGAGCATGGCCTCGTACAACCACAAGACGGAAGTTTATCTGCTCGACAGCCTCGACCCGCAAAAGCTCTACAATGCGGCGCGCAACCTGGAAATCGCCGCGTGGCGCCTGTCCAATGCGAAAGCTGCCGGCGGCGGGTTGCTGCTGCTCAGCAACGGCATCGGCGCAGACGGCGTGGCCAACCTCAGCTTCGAGCGCGAGTTCGGCAAGCTCATCGCCACCCAGGACCTGATCGCCCGCATCATCGAGGACAAGACCAGGCGCGCCATCCGCACCACGGTCGTCAACGTGGCAAGCCTGGTTTTCCTGCCCATCTGATTTCTCAACTTTTTTCCACAAGGAGCAAACATGTCTGAACTTATCATTGAAGACCTCACCGTCGGCAGCGGCGACGAAGCCGTCGCCGGCAAGAGCGTTCTGGTTCACTACACCGGCTGGCTTACCAATGGTTCCAAGTTCGACTCCAGCAAGGACCGCGGCGAACCCTTCGACTTCCGCCTCGGCGCCGGCCAGGTCATTCCCGGCTGGGACGACGGCGTCACCGGCATGAAGGTCGGCGGCAAGCGCAAGCTCACCATTCCGCCGGAAATGGCCTACGGCAGCCGCGGCGCCGGCGGCGTAATCCCGCCCGACGCCACCCTGGTGTTCGAAGTGGAACTGCTGGCAGTGCGATAGCCGGCCTGTCTCCGGCCGCGTTCGCTGGCCGGGCATGTGCGTCCAGACCGGGGCGACAAGGCCACGCGGTAGAATCATGTCGTATTCTTCCCGAGCCGCCCCGAGCCTGATGCCATGGAAATCCTGTTCCTGCTTGCCCTGATCCTGTTCAACGGCCTTTTCGCCATGTCCGAACTGGCGCTGGCGACGGCGAGGCGCGCCCGGCTCGCGCGCCTCGCCGAAGATGGCGACACATCGTCCGCCATCGCCATGGAACTGGGCGATGAGCCTACACGCTATCTTTCCACCGTCCAGATCGGCATCACCTCGATCGGCATTCTCAGCGGCATTGTCGGCGAGGCCGCGCTGGCCGCTCCGCTTGCCGCCTGGCTGCAGGCGTTCGGCATCGACGCCTCCATCAGCCAGTATGCCGCCACCGGATTGGTCGTGGTCATCATTACCTACGTATCGATCGTCATCGGCGAGCTGGTGCCGAAGCGGCTCGCGCAATTCCACCCCGAACCCATCGCCCGCGCCGTGGCGCGCCCGATTCGCCTGCTGTCGGTCCTCACCCGCCCATTCGTGCACCTGCTCACCATCTCCACCGACACCTTGCTGCGCCTGTTGGGGAAAAGCCAGCAGGCGGCGTCCGGCGTCACCGAGGAAGAAATCCATGCAATGCTGGAAGAAGGCTCGGTGACCGGCGTTATCGAACGCCAGGAGCACGACATGGTGCGCAACGTGTTCCGCCTCGACGAACGCCTGCTCGGCTCGCTGATGATTCCGCGCGCCGACATCGTGTATCTCGACGCGGAGCTTCCCGTCGAGGAAAACCTCACGCTGGTGCTGGCGTCCGAACACTCCCGCTTCCCGGTGTGCCGGGGCGGCCTGGACGAGGTGATCGGCATCGTCAACACCAAGCAACTGCTCAATCTCGCGCTCGACAAGGGGCCCATCGACCTTGCCGCGCTGGCGAAGACCGATGCCTTCGTTCCGGAAAGCCTGACCGGCATGGAACTGCTCGAGCATTTCCGCGCCACCGGCACGCAGATGGTCCTGGTCGTCGATGAATACGGCGAAGTGCAGGGCCTGGTCACCCTGCATGACGTGCTCGAATCGGTGACCGGCGAATTCACTCCGCACAACCATGCAGAGTCCTGGGCGGTGATGCGCGAAGACGGCTCCTGGCTGCTCGATGGCATGATCCCGATTCCTGAACTGAAGGACCGCCTAAGCCTGAAAACCGTGCCCGAAGAGGAAAAAGCCAGCTACCACACCTTGAGCGGCATGGTGATGTGGCTGCTCGGCAGGCTGCCGCAGACGGGCGATATCGCAACCTGGGAAAGCTGGCGCCTGGAAGTGGTGGATCTTGACGGCAAGCGCATCGACAAGGTGCTGGCCAGCCGCATTCCGGAGCCGGAACAGCCTGCGGAGGCGCAATCTGGCCTCGAATGAGCTGCCGGGCGATGCGACCATGCGCAGGGGATTTCTGCGCATTGCCCGTTACCTGTGGGCGGCCCCCTGCAGCGCGGCAGGACTGCTGCTGTTTCTGCCGGTGCTCTTCCTCGGAAGTTCGGTACGCCTGGTCGGGGGCGTGATGGAAATCTCGCTCGCTCCCTTTCTGCATCGCATCGGCAGGCCGCGGCTGCCGTTTCACGCCATTACCTTCGGCCATGTCGTCATCGGCGCCAGTCGCGCCAGCCTGCGAAGGCTGAGTGCGCACGAGCGCATCCACGTCCGGCAGTATGAGTCGTGGGGCGTGCTGTTCTTCCCCGCCTACCTCCTGTCCAGCCTCTACCAGTTGCTGCGTGGCCGCAACCCATACTGGCACAACTGGTTCGAGAAGCGGGCCTATGACAGGCAACGAGAGAAATCAGCTCTCCCGGCCGAACAGCGCTCGAAAAACCGGGAAGCGCGTCGATAAAAAACGGCCCGAAAGCCGGCCAAATGATCAGGGGCAATCAGATCAATGCCGTTCATGCCGCGCCTGCGGGCGGGCAAGTCAGCCTCGGCCCAAATATCCAAGCGCATGAAACTCATGCTCGCGTGGACTACGACGGCCCCACCCGCCGCCGCGAGCACTTGTTCGAGCCATTCTTCGGCGAAGGCGAAGGCCACGGCCTCGGCCTGTGGGTGACTTATCAACTGGTGCAGCAACTGAACGAAAAAATCGAGGCCGACAGCCAGCCGGACCACACCCGATTCACAGTCGCGTTGCCATTGAATGAGGACAGCCATGCTGAATCAAACTCGTATCCTGCTGATCGAGGACGACCCCATCATGGGTGAATCCCTGATGGACCGCTTCGAACGGGAAAACATGAAAGCCGACTGGGCCCGCAGCGGCGCGGAAGGCTGCACGCGGCTGGAAAACGGCCAGTACCGCGCCGTGCTGTCCGACATCCGCCTGCCGGACATGGGCGGTGACGCACCCTTCATCGCCATCAATTGTGCTGCCACCCCCGAAACCCTGCTGAAGGCCGAATTGTTCGGCCACGAGAATGACGCTTTCACCGGCGCCGGCCGGGCGCGGCGTGTCCGAACAGGCCGACGGCGGTATGCTCTTTCTCGACGAAATCGGCGACATGCCGCTTGCCATGCAGATCAAACTCTTGCGCATGCCGCAGGAGCGTCGGATAACCCGGCTGGGCGGCGAGAAATCCGTGGCCGTCGACCTGCGCCTGAAAAAGACGCACGTGGAATTGCCAGATGATCTTGCGGTCGAGCATGAGGGCGCGACCGCCACGAAAGCTTCGCGCCTCGCCTGGGGCGAGCGCATTGAATAGGATATCTTTGCAACCCGATCTTGTGAGAAGCGAATCATGGATATCAAGGTACCCGGCATCGGCTGCATCAAATGCAAAACCACCCTCAAGCAGATCGAAGAGGTCGCTGCCGCACAAGGCCTGGCTGTAAAACTCGAGAAGATCGAGGACATCCATGCCATCATGGGCTACAGTGTCGTCTTCATACCCGGCGTAGCCGTTGATGGCCAGGTTGTGCATGCCGGCGGAGCACCCAGTCGAGACAAGGTCGCGGGCGGGCTGGCCGGCGCGCCCAGCGCACCGCAGGCCGCACCCGCCGGCAACTGTTGCAGCGGCGGAAAGTGCTGTTAGGAAGAATGTAAATGGACCAGAAAAAACGCGTTTACCAGGTCATCGCGGAGCGTGTGGATGCGCACGGCAGCATCGCCTACTGCAAGGAGGCCGAAATCACCCTCGATACCGACATACAGAATCGCGACGATGCCTTCAACCCGGCTGAACTGCTGCTCGCCGCCCTGTCTGGTTGCATCATCAAGGGCATCGAACGGGTGGCGCCCATGCTCAAATTCGAATTGCGCGGCGTCGAAGTGCGCGTCACCGGCGTACGGCAGGATGTCCCACCGAAAATGGAAAGCGTCCGTTACGAAATCATCGTGGACAGCGACGAATCCGACCGCCGCCTGGAGCTGCTGCACGAAAATGTGCGGAAATTCGGCACAGTATTCAATACCCTCGCTCCCGGAACACAGCTTGACGGCGTAGTAAAGCGAAAGTGACTTTCCATACATGAGGTCCTAGGTTTCGATCGCTCTGTCTGTCGCCAGACTTTCAGGCTTATCGGGGAAACTGCACGGGAATGCCGTATTGACATCAGACTTGCGATAGCCATTCCTGTTGCCTCCATCAATGACAAGCTTTTGCACAGCGACAGCCTGCCGAGTCGAAAGGCCATCACAAACTGACTGCTTGCCATCACCCGGCCCTGCCGGGATCAATCTCCAAACATTGGATTTTGCAAGCACTCTTGCAGAACGCATGAGGGGTCCAGCCCAAAAGCCAAGAAAAGTTTCCTTATCTTCATTGATTTAAATGATTTTTTTCGATTGGCATGCTCCCTGCTTTGAGAGATTCAGCTTCGGCTGTATCCACTCAACTTGAGGAGACTCGAAATGAAATTGAAAGTCATAAGCCTTGGCGCACTGGCACTGGCTACGCCGCTGGCCTGGGGCGAAGCCAGCGTGGCTGATTACCGAGCTGCGCTCGCCGACAAGGACGCCAACCCCGGCATGCTCATCATCGACAAGGGCGAACGGCTTTTTCATGAAAAGCGTGGCCCAAAGAATGTCAGCCTGGAAAAATGCGATTTCGGCCTCGGCCCCGGCAAGATCAAGGGGGCCTATGCGCAGTTGCCGCGCTACTTCAAGGACACCCAAAAGGTCCAGGATCTGGAGTCACGCCTGCTCACCTGCATGACCACCCTTCAGGGCTTCAAAGAGGACGAACTCAAGGCCAAGCTTTACGCCGACCAGCGTCTGAATGAGGACAACACCGACATGGAGGCCATCGCTGCCTATGTCTCATTCCAGTCCGACGGCATGAAAATCAACCCGCCGCTCAAGCATGCGGCCGAGAAAGAAGCGGTAAAGCTTGGCGAAGCCATGTTCTGGCGCCGTCACGGCCCAATGGATTTCTCCTGCGCCACCTGCCACACAGAAGACGGCAAGCGTATCCGCCTGCAGGGCCTGGTCAATGTCTTCAAACCCACGGATATCCAGGCGACCATGAGCACTTGGCCAACCTATCGGGTCTCACACGGTGCGGTACGCAACATGCAGCACCGCATATGGGATTGCCACTGGCAGATGCGCACGCCGGACATCGATTACGGCTCGCCTGCGACCGTCGCCCTGATTTCCTTCCTTACCTACCAGGCCAAGGGCGGCACCTACGACCTGCCCGGCATGAAGCGTTGATACGGAGACCGACATGAAAACAAAACTGATGACTGCCTGCCTGCTGGCTGTACTGGTACCTTTCGCGCAGGCCGATGAGAAACTGGCCGCCAAGGTCGACAAACTGGTGGCCGAAAGCTTCAGGGCCGGCCCAGGCCAGGACATGTCTCGCCTGACTCAGGACGAAACCCAGAAAATTTGCTCCGAAACGCGCAACAGCCCTACGCCTGCACAAATCCAGGCCATCAATGCACGCGAACAGGCCACAATCAAATATCCAGACGACAACAAGTTGATGGGTGACTGGAAAAACGGCGAAAAACTGGTGAAGGGTGGCTTTGGCATGCGCATCGGCAACATCGAACCCGACAAAGTCGAACGCCAGAAAGGCGGCAACGGCGGCAACTGCTACGCCTGCCACGCGCTGGATCCGAAGGAAGTCGCGGCCGGCAACCTTGGCCCCAGCCTGGCCGGCTATGGCGCGCTGCGCGGCTCCAGTGAAGAGATCATCAAGTACACCTACGACAAGCTCTACAACACCCAGGCCACCGTCGCGTGCTCGAACATGCCGCGCATGGGACATTTCGGCATCCTCACGCCGGCACAGATCGCGGATGTCACCGCCTTTCTGATCTCAGCCGAGTCGCCGCTGAACAAGAAGTAAGTCGATCGCCATTAATTGATTGTTAAAAAAGTTTAGGAGATTCAACAACCATGAACGCTTTGCGCAGAAACGTCCTCAAAGGTGCCACCGGCGCCGGTGCGGTTGCCGTTGCGG
>WBSG01000009.1 GCA_008923285.1 Betaproteobacteria bacterium SCN2 | reverse complement strand
AAATCTGCAAGGCCATGAATATCCCGCTCCCCAGGGCCGGGCACTGGGCGAAGGTCGCTGCCGGCAAGGAGGTAAACAAGACGCCACTTCCTGCGGAATGCGATCGAGATACATATATATGTCACCCGGTAGAAGTCGAGGCGAGCCAGGAAGCGGCAGAGGATAAGAGCTGGATGCAGGGTATGGTCGAGTTTGACCGGCAGCCTGAAAACGTGATCTCCGTGGACTTGAAGCCCGGGCGCTGGCACCCGCTTGTCGCACCTTTTAAGAAACGTTTGACAGAAGCGGCGGCCAAGGCTGAGAAGGACCGCAAAATAGCTGAGCACTTTGCCGAGCGTGAAAAGGCCGGCAAGGTCCGCGGCTGGCGGATGCCCGAGGGCGCACACCAATGGCGAGTCTTCTCAAGTTACGGACAGATACTTTGCCGCACCCATCATTCCATGCCAATCAGGCTGAGCCCGCTTGGCTACGAGCGTGCGCTGGCCATTATCAACACCTTTCTTTTCCAGGCGGAACAACGCGGGTTTGTCGCGGAGTACAGCGAGTCAAAAGGCCGCTTCATGCTGAAGGGACATGGGGCGGAAATCGAAATCCGTATCAGCGAGAAATTGGAGGAAGCGCACCCTGACAAGGACGGGAGTGGGAAGACATTCTCCTGGCTGTCACGAATCCTGGTGCCGACGGGGAGGCTGCGCCTTCACGTGGGGCGCCCAGGGTATGGCGAGGTCGAGATAACGGACGAGGGGGATTCGCCTCTGGAAACGAAACTAGGGGAGGTTTTCAGAAAGGTTTATCTGGCTGTGGTGCGGGTGCGTGAGAATGATCGCAAGTGGCAGGTTTGGCACAGAGAACGTGAAGAAGAGGAGCAAAGGCGTGCGGAGCAGGCCAGGCTGCGCCAGGAGGAGGAGCGACGGCGCGAGATGGAACGCGAGCGTGTCGCCCAGCTAATCAAGGCGGCCTCGGATTGGCAAATGGCCAATCTGATCCGTCGGTATGTCGTTCATGCGACAGCCAATCCGGATGGAGTCTTGAGCAGCAACAGAACAGAAGAGTGGAAAGAATGGGCGCTTCATGTTGCGGCCAGTCTCGACCCCACCACGGCTTGCTGAGTTTGGGTTAAGTGCGCGCAGGGTGTCATTTAACTGCGATGTCGTTGGGACTATAATTCCCCGTGAGTACTACCTATCCTGCCATGAATGGGACGTGGCTGAGGCATAGGGGGACTCTTTGAATCAGACCAGAGGACCGACACTGTTGTTGGCCCGCTTGGATAACGAGGTATTGCGTCACTTATGAGCTGACCTGACAGACAAGTTGATTTTTTTGGCTTATGCATCGCACGGGAATCGTGCGTCTGCAAGGCTTCGATCAACTTGAAAAGGAGTCAGTCATGAACCGCAAACCGTTCGGCGCCAATGTGCGCAGCCGCATCTATTCCCATCGTTATGACGAGATCGGTGATCCTGTTCCCCCACCGGCAGAAATGCGCAATGAGGGCCGGCAGCTGGTGATGCTGATCCACGGTGTCCGGCACATCGGCAAGAAAACCCCTAACGGATTTATCTGGGTGCCAGAGTCCGAAGATAAATAAATGGTCAGGGCCGGGATATCCCGGCCCTGATTTTCAACCTTGTAGAACTCCGTCCCCGGAAGTCATTAGGGGCAACACCAACCTTCGATCAGCTGTTCTGCGTAAGCGGCCTGCCATCCAGGTGCCGGAGGTGCCGCTCGATGCGGATGAAGATGGACAGGAACACGACCAGCAGAAACATGCCGAACGCGCCGGCTGCTATATAGAGGCTCATCATGGCCCCCGCCTGCTTCTCCAAACGTTCTTGTTGTTCCTCGACGAATTTCCGCTCCTTTTCGGCCAGCTGATCGTGGAATGACTGGCTGTAAGCGTTCAATGCCTTGTTGACGACCTCTATGGCGCCTGTTTGCTGTGCCAGGTTAGCAATGGAAGGATTGGCCAGGGTGCCTTCGATGGCATCAGCGAACCCTTTCGCATAGGCTGTTGCCAGTTCTGGCGTCGGTTGCGACTCGGCGTTCTCCTTGATCACCTCTTCGACCTTCTGCTTAATCACCAATTCCTCGCCACCCGATTGTTTTTCCACAAACCTGGCTATTGCCTCGGCTGCGCGCGAGTAGTGGATGCCGTTCTTTGCCAGGTCAGCCTTTTGTTCAGCCTCCGCGTCATCTCGTAACTCGGGGGTGTTGTCAGCCCCGGTGGTTGTTTCCGTGAGCTCACGGGTCAGTGACTCGCTGGTGATCGCAGGCGGCGTGGTGTCCGGCTTGGGCTCGGACAGTCCCTGGAAGGAGTTCAGCCCGTAGATCACGACGGAAACCAGCAGCAGGCCGGCGATGACTATGACGACGACCCTGAGAATGGCCAGATAGATGGTTTCGATTTGTTGAAGCATTTTTCCTCCCTTATTGGATGTTATTGAACTTTGAGCTCGGCATGAGCTTGAGTACATGGTAGAGCCAGAGTGCGACAATCCATGTCGCGCTCATGCATGCTCCGTGGTGCTAGTTGTCCGCCTGGCTGTAATGCTCGGCAATCTTCACCATCGCCAGCGTGTCGCGCTCGCAGTACTCCAGCATTGCCTGCCTGAGTGCGGCCTTGCGTTCGGGAGAGGTGGTCGGGGCAATCATCTCGACAAATGCTTCTTGCGCCGCGCCACCGTGTGCTACTTCCAGCCCCTCGTAGCTCAGCTCCGGGGCAATCGTGGGCAATACTGCCTTGATCGACCAGGAGCCGCGCATCTCTGGGTGGTAATAATGGTCACGTGACAGCGGCAGCAGGTCGAACAGGCGCTTGATCACTTTCTGGATCGGCTTCGCCAAGTCAGGGAAAGTGTCCGCCAGGTCTTCCAGCCGCCCACGCTCAAAAGACGCATTCCAGACCAATACCGGACCCGTATCCCCCAGTGTGGCCAGCAGCGATTCGATGAAGGGCCGGCGGGGATCTATCCCTGCCTCGGCTAGGAACGCTGCATGTTCCAACCCATCGGGCCTCTCTATGTGGCACGACCACTGAAACGGTACGTGCTGGTAGGGGCGCGTGCCTGGCCACAGCGGCACGGCCGGGTTAATGGTCTCGAAGTCCATGTAATAGCGCGGCCAGCCCAGTCCTCTGATGACCTTGCTGGCACGCGGGTCCAGTTCGGCCTGCCCGGTTTGCAGGGTGCGCCAGATGCGCTGATGGTTTTCCTTTTTCAACTCATCCATGCGCAGTTGCCGCAGGTCGTCCTTGCCCTGCTCAAGCAGGCCGGTCACGAACTTGCCGCCATGAGGCAGCACCCGGACCGAGTGCGCTGGGATCGGCTCCATGGCGGCCGGGTCGCAGTGATGGCGGAAAGGGCACTCGAAGGGATCGGTGCACTGGGGGCCGGGTTGCATGGCCGGTTCGGAAGCAAGATCCAGCGTTTGTCTGGCCTGATCGATCCAGACGGGAATCTCCGGCTGCAGTGCCCGAGCCTCGCGCGAGATGTCCGCATGCGCCAGCAGACCGTGGTAATCGCCGTTGCCCGGATAGACGAAGGTGTTGTCGACATGGGCGACTTCCACCCGGCTTAGCGGCATGCCCGCCTGCTCCAGCACCCAGGCCTGCACCGACGCATCGGTCAGGTGGTAGTCCTTGACCGTGGTGGAGGACTTCACCTCCACCATGCGCCAGGCGCCGCCTTCGGGCAGCAGCAGGTCGGCCTGGACCAGCAGGCCCTGGTGCTCGAAGGTGGCCTCGAACAAGGGTCGCGGCGCTTCATCAAGGGCTGCCCTGGTCTGGGCGAGCGCGCCCTTGAGATCGCCCGCATCGATCAGCAGGCCATCGGGATGAAGCCTGCGCGCGATGTCGCCGATCTGGTCGCCGGCGGCAAAGCGCGCCTTCATGCCATCCGACGCCTCTTCCAGATCGGGCCGGTTGACCTTGAGCCACAGACGCTTCGGGCATTGCTGGTTGAGCAGGATGCGGGATTTGGAAAGTCCGGCCACTTGTAAGTCCTTTCTGTTCAGGCAAAAGGTGCGGAGGCGATCAGGCTCACGGCAAAACGACGGTCTTCTGTCCAGACCATGTCCGACATGATAGTGACATCCTCCCTGACGATAACATCCTTGAGTCGCTCCAACCCAAGATGAATTTCCCGCATGCGGATGTCCGAACCGGCATGGAAACTCAGGATGAAAGCCTCGGCAAGCGCCAGATCCATCCGCCCGGATAACGCTTGCAGAACCTTCTCCACGGCCACTACAGCCCTGTCTTCGCCTTCGGCGTGCGCGACCGCCAACTCGCTATAGCGCCCTTCGAGGCAGATCCGGACATCATCGGGGCAGAAGCAAATCAATCCTCGCTGAACCGCCGCTTCCAGCAGCACGTCCAGCACGACCCGAATGCCCCAGGCCCATTGGGCATCCCATGAACGATGTGGCGGTAGCCGAATGACAGACTGCCAGGTAGCCTGAAGCGGCGTGTGCGCATCAGCCACGATGACGCAGTGCTGCCCCGACAATGCCAGCACACGATCGAGTAGGGAGCATTCTTCCCCACTCAAGGTACCTGCAATCGCCACAAAGAGCTGGTTCGTCCACCCCGTGCTTTCCTGCATGGCCAGCCAGTTTTGTACGTCGAACTGTCTGGTTTCGATTGCATTCGGTTGCAGCTTCCAATCGACAGGGGAAATCGATCCCGCGTATTCGATCATGCGGTCGGCCAGAACGTCCGCGCGCTTGCCCAGCACGACAAAGCGCGGCCACTCGTAGCTGTCGCCATCCTCGTATTCACACCTCACCACAAATGCCTTCATGCCTGCCCATGCCTCGCTATATCAAAGTATGGCCAGTTTAGGCAGCAGTGCGACATAACGTGTCGCACTGAAACACTATCCTTGCTAGGATTGAGCCATCCGGACAAATGAGAGGCGCCATGAGCAAGGACAACACTCTGCTTCGCCAGTGGGAAATGCTGAGGCTGATCCCGCGCTACCCCAGCCAGATCACCGCCAGCCAGCTGACCGAGAAGCTGATGGATCGCGGCTACGGCATCAACAAACGCAGCGTGGAGCGCGATCTGTGGAGTTTTGTGGAACTGTTCGGGCTGCAGGTGGACGATCGGGACCGCACCTACGGCTGGAGCTGGCCCAGGGATGCTGCCATCTGGAACCTGCCGGCCATGAATGACGAGCAGGCGCTGTCCCTCTACATGCTGGAGCGCCACATCAAGGACATGCTGCCCCCCACCGTGCTGGACAGCTTGTCGCCACTACTCAAGGCTGCGCGTGAGCGGTTGAAGTCCTCGCACAACGCCAAGGCACTCAAAGACTGGCCCGACAAGGTGCGCGCCCGCACCCCGGCCCAGCCGCTCAAACCCTGCCCGATTGATCCCAAGGTTCACGAAGCCGTCAGCCTCGCACTTCTTAATAACCAGTGGCTGCAAGTCAGCTACCAGGGGCGCGGGCGCACGGAGGCAAAAGAACACATCATCTCTCCGCTTGCATACGTCATGCGCGGACCCATGCTGTACCTGGTTTGCCGCTATGAAGGCTACGACGACACCCGCATCCTGACGGTCTGTCGCATCAAGAAGGCGACACGCATGGACAGGACATTCACCCGTCCGGAGGATTTCTCGATCGATACCTACCTGGCGGAAGGACATATGGACTTCGGGGACGGTGACCAGATCAGGATCGAACTGCTGTTCGATCCTGACAGCGGCAGGCATTTGTACGAAACACCGCTGTCAGACGATCAGGTCATTTCGGAGAGCAAGGATGGCCGACTCAGGGTCATTGCCACAGTCGCGGATACACTCCAATTGAAGTGGTGGATTCTGGGGCTCGGGCACTATGTGGAAGTCGTCAAGCCAGTCAGTTTGCGTAAGGCCATTCAAGAAGAAATCTCAGGAATGATTGCACTTTACAATTAGTCCCATTTTGAGTGACGAGATACATCGAATGGCCAATTGGCGCAGCATAATTTTGAATTCATAGTAATAGTGATCGAATAGAAACACCCTTCTAACACCAAGCAACAAAGGATCGTGATGGCGAACAAACTAGAACTGCCTGGCAACTGGGTTTGTAATGGACGTGAACTAAAACCCAAGAACAACCCGTCCTCAACAAATACCTGGTTGTTCGATGGACGGGAAATCAAGCCGAAAATGAATGCCTCATCCTCAAATACCTGGCTATGGGACGGAAAAGAGCTGAAGCCAAAAATTGGAGCATCGTCATCTAACACTTGGGTAATTGAGAACGGGAAAGTCAAGCCCAAGCTTGGCGCGAACTCGGCTAATACCTACGAGATCGGGAATTTGTCGATTCTTGCTGTCGCGGGGAAACTTTTATTTCGTTTGTGGTGAAGGATAACAATTGAGACAACAACTCAATCTTGCGCACACTCAGTTCCCGCAGCAACAGGAGGGGCTGATGATTTGTGGATACGAATGGGGTTACTCCAAGACGGACCAGGAGAACGATGAGGCGGGTAATGTTCAACCCATTGAGCTCAACTCTGGCTGTACCTTCTCTAACAAGGGGTTGTGCTACGGTCCTCGCGCTTATAGTTGGCCATACGATCAAAACATTATCAAGTGGTTTGGTTTCTGGGGACACGCGCTGAATAGGGATAACCCGGGAGATTTTGAGAAATCCATCGCGCAGACAAACTGGTGTAATACGGAAGGCCACTCGATGGGAGGCGACTACACGAAGCTGTTAATACCTGTTCATGTAGATAATTTCATTTTCCATGTCGACCACTTTAGGCCCAGTGTTATTCTACTCATGGGGTCGAAGCTGATCGAGAAAATGCAAGATGGGAAGGTGCTGGGTCGTTTCAAACAGATAATGGGAAATTGCACCAAAGATCCCTTCGCTGTTCAAAAGCCATTCAATGGAAGACGATTCAAAGTATGGTTCCAGAGCTTTGAGCGATGCGAAGTTGCCTGCTTACCACATCCGAGCGGTAGCCATGGGTTGAACGATGATTACATTGCTTTGTTCAGAGATGAAGTAGGTGGTCTGCTATCCCGCTACAAGCGTAATAAGTTCGAGTTGTCTTCAGCGAGTTGATGTCTGCTCACTGTTAATCAGCCAGACTAAAATTGCATACCGCGCCTATCTTTCCGGGAGCTAGCGTTCGCATCATCAAGTAATACGCATGTCAGAATAAGTCGGGCAAGTTATTCACAGGCCCGACTGGAACCAGTGGCGATGCGTAGCGGAGGGCAAATCCGGGAGAAGCTGTAAGGGTAGTCGATCCATACAAATCCAGTTGCATGCGACACTTTTTGTCGCATACATCGATTTCAATATGACCTTCTCCATTCATATTGATGTTCGACATGGGCCACCAAATCCAAGACGACGCGCGGCTAGAGAAGCTGCCGGTATTCTATACGCCAAGGATGGTCGCAAACTTCGAGAGCTTTTCCCCTAGCGCGGGGAAGCCTGCACAAGTTGTCGCATCCTGGATGGATCGCAGGTTACCGATCCGCATCATGGAACCTTCGCCAGCAACCATCGAGGATCTCAAGCGTACCCACAGTCCTGCCTATGTAGAAGGGATTCTGGCCGGGGAGATCAAGAATGGATTCGGAAACACGCTGCAGGAAGTGGCTGCCACGCTTCCCTATACTGTCGGCGCGATGCTGTCGGCTGCTCGTGAGGCCGTCCGCAACGGCCAGATCGCCGTTGCACCCTGTTCCGGATTTCACCACGCAGGATACGATCAGCCGTTCGGATATTGCACCTTCAACGGCCTGATGGTGACGTCACTTTCCTTGAAGCATGAAGGTCTAGCGACACGCATCGGGATTCTTGATTTCGACATGCATTACGGCGATGGAACGGAAGATCTGATTCAGCATCACCAGGCTTCCTCTTGGATCAGGCACTACACCGCGGGCAGTGAATACGCTGAGGCAGCGCAAGCCAAGGCGTTCATATCCCGCATTCCAGCACTCGTAAGGTCCATGCAGGATTGCCAAATCATCCTGTACCAGGCCGGCGCTGATCCGCACATCAATGATCCCTTGGGCGGATTCCTGACCACGGAGCAAATCAGGCTGCGCGATGGCCTGGTGTTCAAGACAGCCAAGGAATGTGGTGTGCCCATTGCCTGGGATCTGGCAGGGGGATATCAGGTGGATGCCGAAGGGGGCATAGGGCCGATCCTTGAGATTCATGACAACACCATGCGGGAATGCGTGGAAGTATATATCCGGCACTAGCGAGCTAGTCATCCGGTTACGAAATCACACACAGATATTTGAGTCGACGTGGCCTGAATAACCCGGGCCAATCGCTGCAGCTGGCGCTGCTCGAGTTGCCCGCCATTCCTGGTAGGCATGGCCATCTTGCTGGTGCTGACCGGGTGTCTGCTTTACTTTAATCGCCCAATGACGCTTAACGACCCGAAACGGCACAGACTGGCAAAGGCTGAAGTCCGCTCCTCGGCCTAAGCCGCCGGCGGCATACCGCGCCGCCTAGGTCAGCTATGCACCGCACAATCGCCATTGCCTAGTAATCCCACTGAATGGCCGCTTTTAACTTCTGCGAACACGTACTATCGACCCCAAGCGGTCAGCCAAAGATTAAGGGGTTCGAGGGCAAGTATCTGAGCATAAGTCATTTTACATGGCACATCCACATGACAATTTGGCGAAAACCACACCCAAACGGCGTAGCCGAACATGCATTACCTGCCATTCTGGGCGATGATTCACTTATTAGAAAACGTCAGTTTACCGATTCAGCTACAACATCGATTAATAGCGTCCCGATGCCGGACGCAACAACAAGGCAATGAGCATGCGCAGCCCATTTCGTAGTTTCGCCAGTTTTGCCGCCAGCGCTGTCCTGATCCTCGTGGTAATTATCACTATCCTCCTGGGCAAAAAATTCCTAAGCGCCGAGTACGAGAAGTACGAAAAGCTGGAAGGGGAGCAATCCGCACTTCGTAATGCCAAAGGCAAACTCGAGTCTATCCGCGACAAGGTGGCCAAGGGCTTGCCATCACGAATCCCGCATCCTGGCACACCGGCAACCATGCTTGCAGAGCAAATCAAGGCGCTAGAATCCGAGATCAGTAACAAGCGGGCTGCCCGCAAAAAACTATGGGACGACCATCCAATCGAGCGCAAGCTACCTACCAGTGACACCTTCCAACGGATTGCCACCCTGGATATAGAGATTGCGTTCCTGCAACAAGGACTCGCTTATGTGCGCAACCTCCACACTGTCACCGCCGGGCCAGCTGAAGCCGAAGGCCAAATCAAGCGGCTCCAGACTGCCAGCACCAAGCTTGCTTGGCAGATTTACCAGAACAAGAAGGCCCAATGGGAGTTGTCCAAGCAGGAGCCTCTGATGTGGCAAGTGCCCTATTCAGGTGCTTATCGCAAGATGAAGGGATTGGAAGCACAAGAGCGCCCGTTGCAAAACTCCAAAAAGCAGCACGACGCTGAAATCGCGCGACTACAGAAGACTCTACAAGGCTTCCAGAAACTCCCGCGTCCAGGCCCGTTCGTCCTCGATCCCGGATCGGCCAATCTCATCATTCAACCGGTCAACGAACACCTCTCTGAAAATAACAAGCAACTCGAAGGCTCAAACCTTCACAAGTTCATGCGGCCAGTCAAGGAGGTGCTACCCACCGCGCTCTGGAGTCTGGTACTTATCCTGCTATCGCCATTGTTGGTCAAGGCCATTGCCTACTATTTGATTGCGCCAGTTGCTGTGCGCCGACCGCCGATACGCTTGTTGCCCGATTCGTCGGGACAGATTTACACATCGCACGCTTCCGTGGGCAATGAATCAGGTCAGACGACTCCATCGGTGGTATCGCTCTCACTCGTATTAGATGAACGTTCGGAGTTGATCATTCTGCCAAATTACCTGCAGGGTATGTCGTTCAACGTTGAAAGCGACACTCAATGGTTGCTCAACTGGTCGATGCCTCTAACCAGCCTGGCTGCCGGAATGTATCGTCTGACCCGTATTCGCCCAAATAGCGAGGAGCGCATCACGATATCATCCTCAAACGATCCCCTCGCCGAATTCACGCTGCTCACCGTCCCGGATGGTTCCGCACTGGTTCTACAGCCTAGCTGCTTGGTTGGCATCATCCAGCCTCGCGGCGAACAGTTGAAGATTACACGTCACTGGCGATTCGGCAGTCTCGGATCTTGGCTAACCCTGCAGTTTCGCTACATCACTTTCCACGGCCCAGCAAAACTGATTGTCAAAGGCTGTCGAGGTGTGCGCGTGGAGCCCGCCGTTAACGGACGGACTGTCAACCAGGCCGCGACACTCGGCTTCAGCGCCAATCTGGACTATTCAGTAGCCCGTAACGAGACTTTCTGGTCATACTTCTTCGGAGAGCGCGAGCTGTTTAACGATAGTTGGCAGGGCAAGGGTTGCTGCGTCCATGCCGAAACACCCCGCCCAGACGATCGTTCTGGCCTATTTGGGCGAGGCATTCAGGGAGTTGTTGACACGATCTTGAATGCATTCGGAATCTGACGGTTTGAGTCGCTCCGAATTCCTTGCCAACGTAGTAACTGCTCTGGCTTGCGAGTGTCTAGAAAATCGGGGGCGATTCAGTGACAACATGAAACAAGCCGAAGCCTGGCTAGACTGGAGTAATCGATGTTGAGAGTGTTTATTGCTTTCTTGATTACCGCCTGTGCAATTACAGCGCAGGCAGAATTGCCGTTTAATCCCTCTATTCAAGATGGTCAAACCTCTTATACAGTCTCGCCGGCCACAGGCAATCTTGAGCAACACAAACCTGCATATAGACGAATTGGCGATCAGGTGTATGAAGTAAGCCCCCAGACAGGCAACATCCAATATCACAAACTCTCGTACAAAATTGAGGGAAACCGAGTTTACGAGGTAAGCCCGAATACCGGCAACGTGCAGTATCACAAGCCCAGTTATCAGTTGAAATGAACTACATGACACACCATACTCTGGCAACCTGGCTACTCTGCATTGCCATGATGGCGGTGCTTGCAGGTTGCGGTAACGGCCATCAATCAGCCCAGGCAGGGCCATCCGTCGGCGAGCAACTCGAAGAGCTCATGCGTACCGAGGTTACGCCAGTGTCCCAGGTGCTCATGTCGGAGACCTTTGCGTTCGGCAGCGACTCCACGGATTTACAGCGCGACTTGCTGCGCCAGGAAATAATTGGAAAGACGGTCGAGTGGGACATCTTGGTGTACGAGATAACACTGGAGGATGACGTCTACAAAATAACCTCTCAGCCCTTGCCCGTTAAATCCAAGGATGCAGTGCCAGTGATGAGAGTGGTCATTTTTTTATATCCCGCAACTGATGTGGACGTAGATTCGCTAAGAAAAGCAAAGACTAATGACAGCATCAGGATTCGTGGGCATGTCCAGGATATTCTGCTCAGATCAGTAGTTGTTGTTAGCCCAGCCATTTTGAGCAAGAAGTAGCATTCAATGCCTTGCAAAGAGGGAAAATGAAAAAGCCAATTGCCCGAATCCTTACCTTACTGGCCATTTTGGTTCTTTTGTATCTTGGCTTAGTCATAGTCGCCAGTGTCACCCAAATTGCCGATGCTGCTGACAGAATATACTTGGGTGCAGGTCAGCCATTGTTCTGGGTGATGATTGTTGCTTTGGTGCTGCTTCTGCTTATTCCCGTCTATCTTTACTTAAGGCTTCCAAAACCACTGATTCAACCTGCTACGGACTCTGGCCCAGAGTACGAAAAGTATCTGGCTGAATTGCTTCTGAGGATGCAGAAAAACCCTCTTCTGCGAGGCATGCCTCTGGACATCAGGGATAACATGTCAATAGCAATGAGCAAGCTATCCCTTGAGGCAGACAAGGTCATTAAAGATACGGCCAGTACAGTATTTGTCAGTACGGCAGTCATGCAGAATGGGCGACTGGACGGGCTCGTTGTGCTTGCAACGCAGTTCAGAATGGTTTGGCGAATCGCTTCTATTTTTTACCAGCGCCCATCGCCACGGCAGATGCTTTACTTGTACTCGAATGTCGGAGCGACTGCCCTTATCGCCGATAGCCTGGATGAGGTTCAATTCACGGAGCTTGCCGCGCCTCTGGTGGCATCAATATTCCCGTCCTTGAAAGGTGCGATACCTGGCCTTCAGGGGATTGCCGCCCTGCTTGTTAACAGCATCGCCAGCGGTTCGGCCAATGCGTTTCTAACGCTGCGCGTGGGCATTGTTGCACGGCAGTATTGCGAATCCCTCGTTGCGCCTCAAAGAAATACGGTAAGGCAAGCAGCGACAGTATCCGCCCTGACGCTGGTGCGCGAAATCACCACGGAAAATGGGGCGAGAGTTGTGCAAACCGTTGGCGGTGCCATTCGGGATGCTGTTGGCGGTGTTGTCGATTCAACTGTCCAAGGCGTTAAAAACGCCACTGGCAAGGTGGTGGACACTACCGTGAGCACGACAATGGCAGTTGGTGGAGCCATTTCTTCCAAGACAAAGGGGGTCATGAAGGCAGCTGAGAAGCTGACAACTCGGAAAGAACCGGGCTGATCGCCCAAGACATGTTCGGGTTTAATGTCAGCTTGCCAGGTCTCTGGTTCGTCCGCTAAGGACTAAAAGGAAAACGTTGATGGCAAGCTTGCTTACGTTCGTTTGGGGTCGGTAGGACGCGTTCGCCGAACTAGGAAGCAGACATTCGGTGTGACGGACTGGCTTACGACCGCTCTGGATACGTGAGCAGACACACTTGCGCAGCTGGGCCGAAGTCGGCTTTGGCCGAGAATCGGTCATTTCCAGAATAGATCGGATGACTGGTCAGTAGTCACCTAAATAGGTGGTCAGTCCTCCCGGAATCCGCAGCTGCTGGACTTGTCCCTGAACCGCTTTGGACGTGCTGCGAATTCATTCTTGGCCCTGAGGTTGTCGCCGCCCAGGAATTACCTACCCCATCATCACTGCGACATCACATGTCGGACACTGGGCCTAACATGAAAGCCGTCCAGACAACACGTTCCGATCATGGCCATCAACTCCGAATACCTGCCGCTCATGCGGTTGTGGGCGCTGCGCTTTCTGGTCAGCCCTTATGCAACCCAGGCTGTCCGACACGGCTTCGTGTGGCAAAACGAGGCGCTGCAGCTAGACATTCCTTGTCTCGCTACTGAAAGCAGGTTCTCTCTAGGAGGTGACGGCAATGCGATTACCCCATCGGAGTTCTGGAAGCTGGAGGAAGCGGAAAAGATCGCCGGCTTCGGGGAATTGCTCAGGGCCCAGCAGTCCGAACAACCCAAAAAGCCGGAAAGCACTGTCCTGTCCAGAAACATCGCCAGGCTGGCCAGTCATTTGGATTTAAGCCAGAGCGAGCAGGATATATTGCTGTTTGCAGTCCTCGTCCGCCAGGAGCCGGCACTGACCGCGATCTTCGATGCAGCTGAAAGATTGCCTCGGCTCGCGTGTGTGCAGATCGTTGCCAGAGCGTTGGGACTCCCCGAAGCAGAAGCGCAAAAGGCTTTTTCATCCGAAGGCCGGCTGGCCAAAACCGGCATACTGAAGCTCTCTGCCGAGATTGAGGATTTCAGCAGAAAGGTCGAACTGCTGCCCGGACTTTCCTCGCAAATGCAGGAGGAACATGCCGACACGATCGATATCCTGGAAGGCTATCTGGTCGGCAGCAAGTCGGGGAAACATGACCTATCCGCGTTTTCCTACCTGGGGGATGACCTGCAGATCGTTCTGGCACGCCTGAAGGATGCGCTGAGCAACCGTGCCAGGGGCGTGAATATCCTGCTGTATGGCACTCCAGGCTGCGGAAAGACCGAACTGGTTCGCACCCTGTCCAGAGAGCTTTCCTCTGCGGCCTATGAAGTGCCGACCAAGGACATCTATGGAGACCCCCTGGTCTCCCATGGTCGCTTCAGGTACTTCATGTTCAGCCAGAGCCTGCTCGACACGGCCGGGCAATGCCTGATCGTCTTCGACGAGATTGAGGACGTGTTCCCCAAGCCGAGTGAATGGCTGGTACGCAAGGACAAACCTGCCGAGAACAAGGCGTTCATGAACGAGCTGCTGGAAACCAACCCGGTTCCCACAGTCTGGCTTTCCAACAGCATCGACCTGTTCGATCCGGCCTACCTTCGCCGGTTCGACTATGTGCTGGAACTCAAGACGCCACCCTATGCGGTGCGCGAACAGCTCATCAGGCAGCATGTACCGGAAGTCGGCACAGACTGGGCTCATCAGGCTGCCGCCTGCGAGCACCTGACGCCGGCCCTGATCGAGCGCAGCGCGGCCGTCTATTCCAGTGTCCGCGAGCAGATTCCTGATTCCGACCGCCAGGCAGTACTGACCAGAATCATGGAGACCAGCCTGAAGGCCCAGGGCAAGAAAAGGGGCTTAGGACTCAAAGCCGCAGGCGGGCTCGACTACGACCCGAGCTACCTCAACGCGGATTGCGACCTGGCGTCGCTCGGCGAGGGCCTGCTCGAAAGCCGGGAAGGGCGGCTCTGCCTGTACGGGCCGCCCGGCACGGGCAAGACCGCCTATGGCCACTACCTCGCGCACCTCCTGGGGCAGCCCCTGCTGGTCAAGCGCGCCTCGGACCTGATCTCGATGTGGGTAGGCGAAACCGAGAAGAACATTGCCGATGCTTTCGATCGGGCCGAAATGGACAAGTCCGTTCTACTGATCGACGAGGCGGACAGCTTTCTGATGGACCGTCAGCAGGCCCGCAACAGCTGGGAGGTCACCCAGGTAAACGAGATGCTGACCTGCATGGAAAACTTCAAGGGCATCTTCATTGCCTCGACCAACCTGATGGACAACCTGGACAAGGCCTCGGTGCGTCGCTTTGACCTCAAGGTCTGCTTTGGATTCCTGCTGCCAGAGCAGGCATGGCGCCTGTTTGAGAACCTGTGCAACATCCTGTCCCTTCCTGCGCCAGCGACCGAACTGAAAGCCAGGCTTGCCAGAGTAAGCGGGATCACCCCCGGCAACTACGCGACCGTCGCGAGACAGTCCCGCCTCAGAAGGATCAGGAACTGTGAGGACGCGCTCGAGGCGCTGCGCCAGGAAAGCGAACTCAATCAGGAAGGCCATGGCCGCAAGATCGGCTTTGCGGCCTGATCGGGATGGAGGCAGGCATGAATACCGTCAAGCACCGCTTGGAGTCGAAAACAGTCCTTAACCCATTGCCCGGAGTGGCGGGGCTATACCAGTTGATCGCTCCCTCATCAGAGAATCATGGGCAGCACGACTGCTTGATGTGGGTGGCGATGCCCAGCGGCGCAGTCGCCTATGTTCGCAAGGATTGGGCTGGTACGCCCGAAGAAGCATGCCAGTCCATGCTTGATCACCTGGGCAAGGGTGTGGATTCGATCTTGAACGAGGCGCACGATGCCGTGGCTTGGGAGCCAATGGTCTGTGCGGCGCTTGACCCGAGTGCGCTTGAAGGGGAAATCATCAGGCGATACTGGGATGGAAATTACGACGAGAGCAATGACGGGTGGCTTGGTAGGTCTTCCGCAGAAATTACGCAGGCCAAACAAGACCTCACGAGGTTTATCGGCCTGCTTGATGCAGAGGCTTTCGGCATCCTGAAAAAACTCCGTACTCACGACAGGGGAATGTTCCCGAATGTGGCCGCCTACAACCTGATTGATTGCGATGACTCCAGATGTTCGCATTACAGGCGGCAGGCATTTGCCATTTTTCCCTGGCTGGCAAGATACCTTTGCCACGAACTGCCTGAGGAATGGGCCAACTGCCGTCGAGATGACGACAAGATGTCCTTCTGCGGAGAGCGGTCGAAGGTGCTCGCCTGCATCGACCAGGGTCTGAAACTGATTCATTTCCTGTCGGGGCATTTCGATGTGCCGGCCGCTGCCTTGAGGCGAACCAAGGGACTCCATCTGACTGCGCTATTCAAGGCAGTTCGGGACGAGTTTCAGCCGATGCTCAAGGCGCTGTCGATGCAGCCGGGGTGGAAATATCTGGCCCAAGAAGGTGATGTTGCCTTGCTGGCTGCTCACTATTGGCGCATCAGTCTTGGACTGGGAAGAATCAATGAGCGCGTCATTGGCGGATTGTGGGAAATGCCTGCTACAGCGCTAAAAAGGCTCACCGGATATCAAAAGCTTCCCATGAGCGTGCTTGAGAAGGAACAAGAGGATTTGCGGTTTCCTGCCGTATCAGGCGTCAGCGACTTTCTGGATGCGCTTGCCGATGGCGTGGCTCATCACCGCCGTATCAGTTCGATCAAGGCGCGTCGCACTGTCAGGCGATGGGCGTTCAAGACTGGCCCCAAAACGCTCACCAAAATCAGCGATCATTGGCATGAAAAGATGCGTAATACAAAAGGGATTGCTGGCGACCCTTCAGGAAAGGGAATCTCCTGGACGCCATTGCTGGATTCGTCAATCCGGTTGGGAAAGCGGATGATCGTCGAACTGAATGATGAAGTTTCTTTATGGCAAGAGGGGAATGCCATGGGGCATTGTGTGGGGAGCTATGCGCAAAAATGCCTGTTGTACGGCCTGCGCATTTTTTCCATCCGCGACCTGGATGGGAATCATGTTTCCACATTGGCCATGAAACCGGATACCGATGATGATGCCATCTTCGATCTGCTCATTCTTCCACTGGACCCAGACGCCGAGGCCGATGCCCAAGACGGGAGCAGACGCCAGGTCATGATCGACCGCTACTATTACGAAATGCCGTCCTTGGTCATGAACAAGACCTTCTCCTATATATTCATGGAGCATAGTGGCCCCCGAAATGAAGATCCTTCAATGGACTGCATCGAGGCGACCAATTTACTGCGTGATTTGATCAACAGCGATAATTGCGAACCTCGACGGCAGGCAATCTATGAGGAATGTCTCAAGACAAATGCCACGCCGCTGGGCGGAGAATCAGACATGACGGCGGGTACACTTGCATTGGGTTCGCTGGAACGCTTTGTGGGAAATGCCTTCAGGTTACCAAACAGGATTGACTAATCCTTCTGTGGCTAAATGATGAAATTTGGCTGTGTTAATTAAGTTGGAATCAGAGAATTACTGCGAGGTGGGAGGCAACTGATGGCGACGATATCCTTGATAAAACAGAAGGACAAAACTGGATGTGGAATTGCCTGTGTGGCCATGATTGCAAATCGCTCTTACGAAGAAATGAAAGATGCCTTTGCCGAAATTCTTAATTGGAGCACTCGAAGGGAGGAGTACTACACACTAGCTAAGGATTTGGGTAAGGCTCTTAAAAAATACGGAATTCGTGCAAAAGAGAAAAAATCCGGATGCTGGGACGACATACAGGGCACTGCGATTGTTGGCGTGAATCGTAGAAAAAAGCATTTTCATTGGGTAGTGGTGGTGAAAGACAACCACAGGTTTTTGATACTGGACCCAGAGAAGAACGAAGTACGATGTGGAAAAAGATGGGCGGATAAGAGAAATGGCTATTCTCACAGTCAAAAATCTACTACGTATTTAAGCATTCCGATCAATGCAACCAGAATACGAATCTAGAAATCTAGACAGCTGAATAAATGTCCAAGTTTGCATGGTTATTCTCCATGTGATCACCAAAAACGGAAGTGCCCCCAAGCATTTTTGAAGTATTTGATGAACAGGCTCATTCTATGAGCCACCATTCCCCGTAGCATGGCAGGTATGACAAAGCCAAAGGAGCCCGCCATGCCCGATAACACCAACAACAAGCTGGTCGTCGCCATTTCTTCCCGCGCCCTGTTCGATCTGGACGAAAGCCACCGGGTATTCGAGGAGGATGGTGTGGATGCCTATTGCCGCTACCAGATCGAGCACGAGGAGGACGTGCTGGAACCCGGCATCGCCTTCCCCCTGGTCAAGAAGCTTCTGGCCCTGAACGATGCCGAGACCGGCAAGGCGCGGGTCGAGGTGATCCTGCTCTCGCGCAACAGCGCGGACACGGGCCTTCGGGTGTTCAACTCCATTCGTCACCACGGGCTGGACATCACCCGGGCGGCCTTCACCCGCGGGGAGAGCACCTGGCGTTATATCGCGCCTTTTGGCGCGCACCTTTTCCTATCCGCCAGCCAGGACGACGTGCGCAAGGCGCTGGAAGCCGGTTGTGCTGCGGCGACCATCCTGCCGTCCCATGTGAACCAGAACACCGCCTCCGGGCAACTGCGCATCGCCTTCGACGGCGATGCCGTGGTGTTCTCCGACGAGTCCGAGCAGATCTACAAGCGCGAAGGGCTGGGGGCTTTCGAGCAAAACGAACGGGATGCCGCTCGCTTACCGCTCTCCGGAGGGCCGTTCAAAAGCTTCCTCTCCATCCTGCACCAGATACAGTCCGAGTATCCGAGCGAGGCTTCGCCCATCCGCACCGCACTCATCACAGCGAGGAGCGCCCCGGCGCACGAGCGTGTGATTCGCACGCTCCGGGGATGGAACATCCGCATCGACGAGGCGCTGTTTCTGGGCGGCATGAACAAGGGCGAGTTCCTCAAGGCCTTCGGCGCGGACATCTTCTTTGACGACCAGCAGGGCCACTGCGAATCGGCGCGCCAGCATGTGGCCACCGGCCATGTGCCCTATGGCGTGGCCAATGGCCAGGTTGTCCAGCTTACCGCCAAGGCAGCTTAATGGGAGCGCTGGTAGCTGCGGGTGGAACAGGGAGCCAACAGGGAGAGATATCATGACAGCGCAGATTGCTGAAAGGCTGCTCTACCAAGGGAAGGAAGTGGCCATGTGCACAAACCCCCTCAGCGACTACTTTGCCATGGGTGGGTATACCCCACGGTTCGAGTCAAACTGCACGGCTCTGTGGCGCGGCTACGTTGGTAGATGGGAAATCGTCAACGAACGACTGTACCTGGTCGGGCTGCACGGCACCTTGGAGGATGGATCCGAGGCCTCGGTTGCTACCATCTTTCCGGACTTTCCAGACAGGGTTTTCGCGCACTGGTACACCGGCACCATCCGCATTCCGCAGGGTAAGCAGCTCGAGTACGTCCACATGGGCTATGGAAGCACCTACGAGCGGGACTTGTTCTTGGACATCGAGCGCGGTGTCGTGGTGGCGACGCGAGTGCGACACAACGGGACAGCCGACTCCGATGACGCCCCCGAAGGCTACGAAGTCGGCGCCATGACAGTGTTCCCTCGCGTTAACATGGACGACAGGAGTGAGTCGTGATCTACCTGTATTGGTACCTCGGGATAGGGGTTTCGGTGCTTGTCCTCATTTATGGTGCGCAACGGCTGACGAAAAAGAGCGAGTCGGAATCGCTTCATGACCTGCTCGATGCGGTGAATCCAGACCGCGAGAAGCTTTCATTTCGAATACTGAACAACATTGTTGCCCCGGCGCTTGCTGCTGTCGCTGTCGTAATATTCTGGCCAGTTGCCGCCTACATGAAGATTACAGAGCACTTTACGAAGAAGAATGAGCCTGCGCTGGAGGAAGAGCGGGAATTTGCCGTGGAGCGTGGCCATCTACAGGAACGACTGACCGTGCAGGAGACCGAGGCTCGCGAAACGGTGGAAGACCCCCTGGGTGCCGTACCGAACTTGCCGTTCGGCCACCTGAATGCGGCTTGGCGCGATTTCCTGGACGGCTGTTCGGATGGAGACGAGCTTTGGTCCTTTACTGCGCGATGGGAGACGACATGGGGGCAGAAGGAACTTCTAGCGGGGTACGTGCTGGTTCGGAACGGTTGTCCTGGAGCTCACTTCCTGACGGTGCGGGAGTGGTGCTGAGTCATGGGCCCGTTCAGGTATTTCTTCAGGGGAATGGCATTGGCCCTGGTGGTCTTTGCCATGCTGATCCTGATCGCGCGATGCACGTTCGAATGATCCGTGCGCCACTTATGGCTCATGCCTTGAGCCAGATAGGGAAAAGTGTCCTAGAATCACGCCATCCCCTGATGGAGTGCACCATGGACCGCACCGAGCGTTTCTACAAGATCGACCAGATGATCAGCGACCGCAAGGTCGTGCCGTTCGACGACTTCCTTGATGAGCTGGAGGTCTCGCGGGCCACGCTCAAGCGGGACTTCCAGTACCTGCGTGACCGGCTCAACGCCCCCATCATCTGGGACCGCGATTTAGGGGGCTACCGCTACGAAAAGGGCGACGCCCCGGCCGGCAGCCAGTTCGAACTGCCCGGCCTCTGGTTCAACGCCTCGGAAATCCATGCGCTGCTGACCATGCAGCACCTGATGGCGAATCTGGACAAGGGCGGGCTGCTTTCGCCCCACATCCAGCCGCTCATGGCCCGGCTGAACGGCCTCCTGGGCACGGCCGACAACACGGCCGAAGAGGTAAGGAAGCGGGTGCGCATCATCGGCGTGGCCGCGCGCCGCATGCATCTGTCCCATTTCGAGACCGTCGGCTCCGTTCTCCTGAGGCGCAAGCGCCTGATGATCACCTACCATGCCCGCGGCACCAACGAAGTGACCGAGCGCGAAGTCTCGCCGCAGCGCCTCGTCTATTACCGGGAAAACTGGTACCTGGATGCCTGGTGCCACCTGCGCAAGGGGCTGCGCAACTTCTCGGTCGATGCTATCCAGAAGGCCGAGGTTCTGGAAAAGCCGGCCAAGGATGTGTCCGAAAAGACCACGGATGAAGTACTGGGGGCGGGGTATGGCATCTTCTCCGGCAGCAAGGTGCAATGGGCCAAGCTCAAGTTCACGCCCGAGCGGGCCCGTTGGGTTGCCCACGAGCAGTGGCATCCCAGGCAGAAGGGCACCATGGGCACGGATGGCAGTTACTCGCTGGAAATCCCCTATGCCGACGACCGCGAGCTGCTGATGGATATCCTCAAGTACGGGCCGGATGTGGAGGTTCTTGGGCCGGCCAGCCTGCGCAGACGGGTCAAGGATCAGATCGCCCAGGCAGCCCGTCACTACGGCTGAAGACTGCAAGGAATCCCAGATGTGGCTCATTCGGTGAGCCATCTGGCTGTTAGCCTTGCTGACTGCATCGGTGTCATGCAATGCCCCGGTCGAAGGGGCATGCTGATGGTTTAAACTTGGCAGGTTAGAGGAGGCATAAAAAATGGCCATAGAGCTAGAGGACAATCAGACATCGGCAGCCAGGCAAATCAAGCCCGATGCCGCAGAGCAGGAGCCCGGCCTGCGCCTGGACCTGGTCATCGACGACCCCGAAGCCATCGCCGCGCTGGTCGCTTACCCCGAGGGTCGCGAGCGCAACCGATTCGTGCGCACTGCGCTTCGCATCGGCATCCTGGCGCTCAACCAGGCCCAGGGCCGCATCGATGCCGAGTCTGTGCGCAATGAGGGCGACCGTCTGGTGCGGGAAATGGAAGCCCGCCTGGCCGATTACCGCCGCCAGACCGAGACCCTGCTTACCGGCACCCTCAAGGAATACTTCGACCCGCAGAACGGCCGCTTCAACGAGCGTGTCGAGCGTCTGGTACGCCAGGACGGCGAACTGGAAAAGCTCATGCGCACCCAGATCGAGCAGAACGAACGCGCCCTGGCCGATACCCTGACCCGGCACGTGGGCGAAGACAGCGTGCTGATGCAGAACCTGTCGCCGGACGAGTCCAACCGTTTCCTGGCTGCGCTGCGCGGTCATGTCGAGACCACGCTTTCCACCCAGGCCGACGCCATCCTGCGCGAGTTCTCGCTGGATAATGCCGAAGGTGCGTTGGCTCGCCTGGTGCGGGAACTCAAGGACAAGCATGGCGAGGCAGCCGATGATCTCAAGGAGAAAATCGGTGAGGTCGTGCAAGAGTTCTCGCTGGACAACGAGCAGTCGGCCTTGAGCCGCCTGGTCAGGCGCGTCGAGTCAGCGCAAAAGCAGATCAGCGACGAGTTCACCCTCGATTCGGAAAACTCCGCCTTGGCCCGCCTCAAGCGTGAACTGACCCAGATGATCGAAGCCCAGAACAAGGCCGCCCAAGAGTTCCAGATCCAGGTAGTGGGTGCTTTGGATGCCATGCGCGCCAAGAAAACGGCCGAAGCGGCTTCAACTACCCACGGCCAAGACTTCCAGCAGGCGGGGTTCGAAATCCTGCAGGATCTCGCCACCCGTGCTGGCGACATCGCCGAGGATACCGGCAGCACGACCGGCCTGATCCCGCGTAGCAAGGTGGGCGATGCCGTCATTACCCTGGGCGCCGACAATGCCGCGGCCGGCGCGCGCATTGCCGTCGAGTTCAAGGAAGACGCTTCCTATACCTTGAAGTCCACCCTGGAAGAAATCGACACTGCCCGCAAGAACCGCGATGCCGGGGTGGGGCTTTTCGTCCATTCACGCCGCACCGCCCCAGCCGTGCTGGAAACCCTTGCCCGCTATGGCAACGACATCATCGTGGTATGGGATGCCGAAGACGAATCCAGTGATGCCTACCTCAAGGCCGCCTTCATGGCCGCCAAGGCCATGGCGGTGCGTGCCCGTGTGGAAAATGCCGAGCGTGTGGCGGATTTTCAGGCCATAGACAAATCCCTGACTGAGATCCAGAGGCAGGCGAAATATCTGGATGAAATCCGGACTTGGAGCGGAACAATCAAGAATAATGCCGAGAAGGTCATTGACCGGGTGGAGCGGATGCAGAAGGCGTTGGATGCAGAACTGGACAATCTTGGTCAGCAGGTCGAGCAACTCAAATCCGCAAGTTGAGCGCTCGATCAGCAAAATCCCGAGAAACCCCAACTGTTTACTTACTTATTCAAAAAACATGAATTCTGAAAATATCCCATTTATTGTTCCGACTCGCGGTTTGGTAATAATGGAAGAGCCGCTTAACAAAATTCTTCAAGGCCGCAAAACCATGGAGCTTCGGTCTAAACACAACCGTCAGCTTGGACCTGTTGCCTTGATCAAAAATGGTTCTGGAAAAATATTTGCAGTGGCAGAGATTGTTGAATCGGTCGGGCCTATGACATATGAAGAATTTCAAGCCCGCGCTCACGAGCATGCAGTTGAGCCAGAAAGGCAAAGAGATGTTTTCTTTGAAAAGGGATGGACTCATGGATGGCGGCTCAAGAATGTCATTCGGCTCAGCTCACCAGTCAATTACACTCACAATCCCGGGGCTGTGACCTATGTCAACTTGGACGCAGATGCAATCAAGGAGTTAAACCGGCAACTCGCCACGTCAGCATAGCGGTCATGAGCAGAAAGCGCTCAGATAAAGCGATGAACAATCTGAAACAACATCAGTTCAAAACAAATCAGAGGGGAAAACGATGACCGCTTGGAATGCCGATTTTGCCGCAGATAGACTTGCGAATCGAGGTTATCAATGCCATCACCAGGCAACCAAGTCAGCCTGTTTTACTGTTAAGGGCCCGCAACCTCGAGAAGTGGCCATTTCGCTTGCGCGCAAGAATGGGGTAACAGCTTACGTAAACCATTGTTCCTCTGCTGGCTTGCCTTGCCCTTCTGAAGGCTTGGACGGAATCCAGGTTCTCGAAAAGTATGTGCACGGGCATCAGGGAGTAAATGGCAACCCCGGCATTGCGGGATCGGTGGCGCGCAAGAATCCGTCTCTGGACCCGGCAAGCAATGACGTCTTGCGGATTGAAGTAAGGGACGAGGCAAGTCTAGATCGCTTGTTGGCGTGGTACGCAGGTAATTAATCAGCCTATCCTTGCTTAGATGACCCCGGCTAAACCTTGCCCTTTTTGCCATCTTGAGCCCAATCGCATTCTCGCTGAGGATGAGCTCACGGTGGTATATCGAGATGGCTTCCCGGTATCAATGGGGCATACCGTAATCCTCCCGCGCCGTCACGTTGCAACTTTGTTCGAGGCAACCGAGGATGAGCAGGCGGCATTACTCAAGGCGCTGACAAAAGCAAAGACTATTCTGGACAAACAGCATCAGCCAGATGGCTACAACATCGGCATCAACCATGGACCCGCTGGCGGTCAAACAGTGCCGCATCTGCACATTCATCTAATCCCGCGCTACAGGGGCGATAAGGAAGACCCGCGGGGAGGGGTGCGCTGGGTTTTGCCAGACAAGGCCAAATACTGGACATGAATCGTACTCAATTACTTAAGGCATTCGACAGAATCCGAATCTGGCAACAGGGCGATAGAAGAGCGCCACACAAACCATTATTGATTCTGCTGGCGTTGGGGCGTTTGCAACGGGACGAACCCGCTATTGTGGAGTTCGCTCAACTCGACAAGCCTTTGAAAGCGCTCATTGATGAGTTCGGCCCATCAGGGTCTGGACGTAATCGCCACTTGCCTTTCTGGCATTTGGCCACGGATGTTGATGGGGGGATATGGCACCTGAATGGGCCCGCAAGCATATTGCAACGTCCCCGTGGTGCAACACCCACGCTTACAGAACTTCGTCAGCAACACATAGCAGGTGGCTTTTCCACTGTTCTACAGTCGGCATTCCAGCGTGAGCCGTGCCTCATTCAGGAAGTTGCCCGCCGCATACTGGATGCGCACTTTCCTGAAACACTTCATGAAGACATACTGTCGGCTGTTGGTCTGAGCTTGATGGATGTCAATTGCGATGGGCCGCTTGGCACTGAGAGCAAGCGGCGGAGCCGCGATCCGGCATTCCGTGATCGTGTTCTGCGTGCCTATGAATATCGCTGCTGTGTTTGTGGTTATGACCTTCGATTAGGGCAGCAGGCTATCGGACTTGAAGCCGCACACATCAAATGGTTTCAGGCTGGAGGTCCAGACGTCGAAAATAATGGTTTGGCCCTTTGTGCATTACATCACAAGATCTTCGATTTGGGAGGGTTCACTGTGTTATCGGGCAGTTACAAATTGGCCTTTAGTCAGCACCTAACGGGTGGAGAACCAATAAGGAGTGAATTGCTAGAACGCAACGGGAATTTAATTAATAAGCCGCAAAGTCCGCATTACCTGCCGTCAGGTCAATACTTGGAATGGCATGCCAGAGAGGTGTTCAAGAGTCCTGCCCGTGACTAAATTGACTAGCCCTAATCCCGATCCATAAAAAACGTAAAAGATGAAAATCACTACGTATGACAACTGACAACAAACAGCAACTGGTAGCAAGTGCCGGGGTTGGAGCGCGGCAGATTGTACTTGCTGGTCCAGGTACAGGAAAAACTGAAACAGTCGCCCTACGTCTGGAGAGTCTCCTTCGAACTGGGGTCAAGCCTGCACAGATTCTTGTTCTTTCCTTTTCCCGAAGCGCTGTCAGGACTTTGGTTCGCCGCCTGGAGAAATACTCAAAGGAAACCGCAGGTGAGCTTGAGGATCTCAGGCACATCTCGATCCGAACTTTTGACTCGTGGACCTTTCGCATTCTGAGGCAGCTTGGCGAGGTTCCCAGGGATCTGATGAGCAGGACGTACGATCAGAACATCACCCATCTGGTCAATCTTGTTAAGGGGGAGCGCCGCGATGAAGTTCATGCACTTCTTAAAGGTATTCGTCACGTAATCATCGACGAATTTCAGGATCTCACAGGCGTAAGGGCAGAACTGGTTCTGACGCTTCTCGATCTTCTGGCTCCCGTCAGTCAATGGGGGGTTGGCTTTACAGTTCTTGGTGATGAGGCACAGGCTATATACGGTTTCTCTACTCGTGACAAGGAGAAATCGGGTAATGGTGGACTGTCATCGGCAAAGCTCATCAAGGCCATCCGGGAAAATTACAAGTGCGAGCTCGAGGTTGTTGAACTTGATAAGAATTATCGATCGGTTCCGAATCTGGCGAATCTGGCCGTGCACCTGCGAAAAATTCTTGTTAGGAATGCATCCGGTACTAGCAAGCTGTCCGCGATGAAAAAACTGTTCAGCGCAATTCCTGAGGAAGGACTTGGGCTGTCTCCCGAGATGATTGGCAGTCTTTCTGATGATACGGCAGCGATTCTGACCCGTACGAATGGTGAAGCAATACGTGTTTACCAGAAGATCATGGGGAACGAGTGCAGACCTCCAGCCGTCAGTGTGGTACTTGCAGCCGGAAAGCAGCCCCATCATGTCCCAGCCTGGGTTGGGGCCACACTTGGTCGAGTGCAGGGGGTCACCGTTACCAGAAGTCAATTCCAGAAAATCTACAGACACCTTTATGCAGGATCCGGCCTAGAACTGGCAAGGAAGCTTGAAATACCCGACGAGGAGTCGGCGTGGAAGAGATTGCTGAAGGCTGCGGAAGCTGGTGCCGGAGCAACCTCTGTCGATCTGAAGCAGCTGCGCAGCCGGCTCGAATGGCCTGATCTGTTTCCAGATGATGATGCCATGATGACAGGCACAATACATATAACGACCATACATCAATCGAAGGGACGGGAATTTGACAAGGTCACACTGGTAGACAGCGATTATGCCGGAACTGACTCCAGTTCAGAGGGCGCGACACTGGAAGAGGCAAGCGTCATATTTGTTGGCGTTACCAGGGCGGGAAAACTGCTTACGAGAATTCCTGCTGGCCAGCTTTACCCCCTGACATCCTGGCCATTCGAAGAGGGCAGAAGAAATAGATGGGGCATGTGGCGCAATGGCTGGATAAACATGGAAATGGGGATTCCGGGTGATGTTTCCGACACAAGTTTCGTTGATACGAGGCTACATAATTCAGAGAGCGAGGTTAATCAACTGCAGGAATTTCTTGCCCTGAATGCACCAGAGTTGCGCGGGCGCAAAGTCATGCTCAGGAAAATTCAGGTTCCTGGCAAAGAAGGCCACTTTGTTTACGCAATTCATCTTCAGGAAGGCACCCAGCCGGAGCGGTTGCTGGGCCATACGAGTGAGCGGCTCACCTTCGATTTGTTGCATCGTCTGGGTAAAAACTACTACCTCCCTTCATCGATATTCAATCTTCGCATCACCGATGTAGTTACCATGGGTTTGCATGGAGATGATGTAACCGGCCTGGCAACGGGATGGACTACAAGTGGGCTCTGGCTGGGTGTAAACATATACGGTACCGGAGATTTCAAGCCGGTCAAAAGATCAGCACACAAATAACATGGGGGAAAACAGATAGTGGACAAGAACGATGTGCGCGCTACTCTCCGAATCCATGTAGAGAGGCTACTTCTTGGGCCGATGGAGGAGATCGAGTGTCTCGAATCCAACCCTTCAGATACCTATCTCACGGGAATTCTCTGGCCAAGGGGATCGACAATACCGCCAGATGAAGATGACGCTGGTACATCAGAGCTTGCAACTGGCGACACCGAGGCAATGGAAGTGGCTGTGCCCGGCTACAGGGCTGTCCGACCATGCTCAATTGGTTTGACATGCACCATTGATGCAGGCATTCCTATCGAAATAGATCTTGAAGGTAGCGCAAAGTATATCCCGGTTTCCTGCGGGCTGGGTGAAGGAACCACTTCCGGATCGGCCTCCGATGACGCAGGAAACACCAAATTCCCCGTAGATATTGAAGTCGCTTCAACTGGTTCAGGGACTGGTCCGGAAGAACATGACTGGCATCGTTGCCCGATCCGATACCGGTTGCTAATTGCAGCCGATGAGAAACGTACTTCCTGGCGCGTTCACGACTTTCTTCTGCCAGACGGCAGCGGGAAAGGCGATCCGGATATTGAGGTGGACATCAGAAGACGTGAAATTGGCGGAAGAATCGTCCTCACCGCTACCCTGATAAACGCTGCAGCCGAGCCAGAGGGGGGCTTGCGCGACAGGGCCAACATCTTCCAGGCCAGACTGAGAATTTCGGCAGCCGGTGCGAATGGTGAGCCTGCCATACGGCCCAGGGAAAGCCATCCCCTGGTTGACGACGAGGATGCGCTGACGAATCTTCTCCTTTACAGGGACGTATGCGAATTCGCGACAGGACACGGAATCTCTGCAGAATGGCCATCAAGTGAAACTCTTTCAGTTCCATGGGTAGCAACCAGCTGGATGCCCAAGGCCATCGTTGAAGGAACAAGCCCGGAGGGGCATGAAAGCCTGAGTAAACTCCGCTCGCGTGATCCCAATCCGTTTGTCGGGGAATGGCTTGCAGATGAGAGCAGACAGAAAGATGTCTGCACAGCTCTGGAGGAGTTTTGCTCCCTCTACGGAAACTGGATTTCCACATCCCTGAAGGGCCGCACTTCCGAATTCAAGGGAAACCCGCATCTGGAGAAGGCCGCAGGAGAAAATCTCAAAAGATGCGAAATGACTCTGTCCAGATTGAGGCGCGGTGTCGCCACTCTGAACACATCGGCCACGGCCTGGTCTGCCTTCGCCTTGGCAAACAGGGCCATGGACCTGCAGTCCAGATTTCCATCAAAAAAGGACAAGGCACGTCCCCTGGTCTGGCGCCCATTCCAGCTTGCTTTCCTGCTTCTGGTTATCCCTTCCATTGTCGATGGAAGGGATCCCGACAGGGAAACAATGGACCTGCTCTGGTTTCCCACTGGCGGTGGCAAAACAGAGGCGTATCTTGGACTGACGGCATTCGAGATCTTCTTTCGCCGGCTTGAACTCAAGCAGAGGCGGGAAGAAGGTGGTGTGGATGTCCTGATGCGCTATACCCTGCGGCTTCTTACTGTCCAGCAGTTCCAGCGTGCTGCCGCGCTTATATTGGCCTGCGAGCAGATCAGGGTGCAGGACAGTGCAAGGCTTGGTCAGGCACGGATCACCCTTGGGCTTTATGTCGGCGACGACTCGACGCCGAACCGGCTCGCGGATGCCGATACAAGGCTCTTGGAAGAAAGACAGGGACAGCAACCAAAATCGACACCACGCCAGTTGCTGAAATGTCCAGTATGCGGGGGTGACCTCCCCGTTTCCGCATACAGGCCAGTATTGAATGAGGTGCGGCTGGATATCAGATGCCCCTCTTCATGCTGCCCGACCAATGGCGAACCCCTTCCGGTGATGACCGTGGATGAGGTGATTTATGCGACACCACCGTCGCTTCTTATCGGGACGATAGACAAGTTTGCCCAGCTTCCCAGGCGAACAGACATCAGACACCTGTTTGGCCTTGATGGCAATGTGCGGCCGGGGCTGATCATCCAGGATGAACTTCACCTCATTTCCGGGCCACTGGGCTCGATGACCGGTTTATACGAGGCCGCAATCGACTTTATATGCACTGTGGACGGGGTCAGACCCAAGATAGTCGGATCCACTGCCACTATCGGGCGGGCAGGCCGTCAGGTCAGGGCGCTGTTTGACAGGGACGTTCTCCAGTTTCCCCCGCCGGGCTTCGATTCGGCCGATTCTTTCTTTGCAGTCAGGGACAGCTGCGGTCCTGACAGAACTTACGTAGGTGTGGCTACGGCAGGCCGAAGCCCCAAGTTTGCCTTGCAGGCTGTCGTTGCCGCGCTTCTGCAGTCAATAGCCACATCGCGTGAAAAGGGTGAGGCTGCCGATGCGGACATCGATCCCTACTGGACCTGTGTGGCCTATTTCAACAGCCTGCGTGAACTTGGCGGCGCCCATGTCCTCATGCTTGATGACGTACCACGCCAGATGCAGTTTCTCTCCCGACGCCTTCAGTCTATCCAGAGACTGATCGAGGAACCACCGACGGAGCTTAGCAGCCGGGTTTCATCGCGCCAGATTCCAGAAGTGCTCCTGAGGCTGGAGCAAGCACTCAATTCAGGCGATCCATTTTCTCCTGTCCCGGTCCATGCAGTCCTTGCCAGCAACATGATCTCAGTCGGCGTGGATATTTCCAGACTCGGTCTGATGGTTGTTAATGGCCAGCCCAAGTCGACTGCAGAATACATACAGGCAACCAGTCGCGTTGGGCGCGGTCTGCCGGGACTTGTTGTCACTCTGTACAATTTTGGCCGGCCGCGTGATGTTTCGCATTTCGAACACTTTCAGAATTATCATGGTGCGCTCTATCGGGGAGTCGAGGCGACCAGCGTTACGCCCTGGGCCCCACGTGCAAGGGACAAGGCTCTGCATGCCGTGTTCATATCCCTGGTTCGGCAGCTGATCGGGGGGCTTCTTGAAGATGAGGATGCCATCAGGTTCGACCCTGGCAATCCGGAGGTCAGGGTGATTCTTGATTACATGGTTGCTCGTGCCGAGAAGGCTTCGGATGGTCTTGAAGATGTCGAAACGCGTGGCGATCTGGAAGAAATCGTCAAAACCTGGGCGCGCCGAAGTGCCGATAGCAACGCCGCAGGGAAGAAACTGCGTTACTGGGAAAAACGTGCACCCTTCGGCCGGACTGCCCCCCATCTGATGCGTGCTGCCGAGGAGATGAAGGGGCAGGAAAGCACGGCCTGGCCGACCCCGAACTCGATGCGTGAAGTGGAGCCATCGACCGCATTTGTGTTGAAACGTATTGCAAGAAGAGTGGAGGAAGATCATGGCAATACCACCCAATAGGGGACGTGGTGGCAATGCCAGGGGAGGATTCGGGCAGCATCGCCCCCATGCGTCCAATGTACAGGCAGGAGCACCTGCCGTTCCTTCAATCGAACCTGTCGGCGAGGTTCGCAGGTCACAGCTGATTACAACTTACGGTATTGGCGCCATCCTGGACCTTGAGGACGGGTCCTTCATGCCCATGGGGCTTGAAGACTGGGAATCCCAGACGCGTGGAGGTCGTGTTGGCGCCTTGATGATCTCGGAATCCAGACTGCAGGCCCAGCTGGGCGTGGATCATTTTCGCCTGCCTCCCATTGAGGAAAAGATCGATAACCAGCCTGGGAGGGTGGACGCCAGATACACAGTACCTGTTGTGCGCTTCCCGGAATGGCATGAATGTCCTCAATGCCATCGGCTGGGAACCGAGAATGATCCATTCCCGCCTGCGGGCAATGGTAACCGGATGCACTGCGTTGCCTGCGGTCCAAATGTTTACGCCAACCCAGTCCGTTTTGTTCTTGCCTGTGAAAGAGGCCACATAGAGGACTTCCCCTGGGTTTGGTGGGCGCATCGTAAAAGCGACAAGGGCATATGTGACAACCCGGTCCTGTATCTGAAATCCCACGGCGAGAGCGCATCCCTCGCAGATCTGTATATCGTGTGCAGAACCTGCAAGGCAAGCAGCACCATGGGTGATGCTTTCACGGGGGCAAGCCTCAAGGGTCGCAAATGCAGGGGAGTCCGTCCCTGGCTTTATGACCGCCAGCAGAACTGTGACATGCAGCCCAGGGCGCTCCAGCGTGGCGCTTCCAATATCCACTTTCCGGTTGTACCGTCAGCACTTTCCATTCCTCCGGTGTCGGAGCCGATCTTCCAGATTCTGGACGAACACTGGACCGTTATCAGGAGTATCCCCCATGAGGCACTTGCGGCATCCCTGGGGGGGATCGCTGCCACCCACGGCATACCTGTCGAAAGCCTGATCGCCGCCCACGAGCAACGCCTGATGATTGAGCGCGGTGACGCAGGTTATACGGATGCTATGTGCAGATCGGAAGAATATCTGGCCCTGAGCAGCACCCGTGACGATGACGCAATTGGTGGCTTCCTGCCGCAATTCCGTAACCATGTAATAGACATGCCAGGCGAGCTTTCCCAGTGGTTTGACATGGTCGGCGCTGTCTCGCGGCTCAGGGAGGTGAGGGCGCTTGCTGGTTTCTCTCGCATCGAGCCTTATCCCGTAAGTGGTGACAGGGTTGCGGATGCAATACGGGAGGGTCATATAGCCCCCCTCTCGAAGAGACCCCATAACTGGCTTCCTGCTGCGGAAATCCGCGGGGAGGGAGTTTTCCTCCGTTTTCGTACCGAAGCGGTGGAAGACTGGATACGCAGCAATCCCGGCGTTTCCGAAAGAGCTGCCATTCTTGACCGGCATGCTGATGAACTGGCAGCAAAACGCGGCTACAGGCGGGAATACAGAATTACGCCACGGCTGCTTCTGGTGCACTCCTTCGCTCATGCGATGATTCGGCAGCTATCCATCGATTGCGGCTACTCATCGTCAGCACTCCGGGAGCGTCTATATATAGCAGAGGCAGAAAGCGGGCAGACAGCAATGAACGGCGTCCTGATTTACACAGGGTCGCCGGATTCGGAGGGTAGTCTGGGAGGGCTCGTCCGTCAGGCGATTCCTGAACTGATAGTGGATGCGGTTATCCGGGCCATCCACAGTGCACGGTGGTGTGGCAGTGATCCGGTCTGCCTGGAAATGGATCCTGACCAGTCAGGGGAGCGCATCAGTGGTGCGGCCTGCCACTGCTGCCTGCTGGTTCCCGAAACTGCCTGTGAAAAGTTCAATCGCGAACTTGACCGCACCATGCTGGTAGGCGATTCGGAAACCAGATGGAAAGGTTTTTTTGACGCCCTGAATAGACAGACCGGAGTCTGAACATGGCAGTGCTTATTCCTGACACCCCGAGGGAATGTCCGAACGGCGAGAGGATCGTCTTCGAGAAGCTCGGGCGTGATCTGGATGATGACTGGATCATCATGCATTCACTCGGGCTTGTTGAGCATCAGAAGAAGCTCTGGGGCGAAATCGACATCGTCGTACTGTCAACCAAGGGCATCTTTGTCATCGAGGTCAAGGGTGGAAGGGTGTCGTGCAGGGATGGAGTCTGGGTATTCGAGGCCCCCGGAAAGGAACCCTATACACGAAAGGAGGGTCCCTGGACCCAGGCCAAGGACGCCATGTTTGCACTGCGAAAAGCACTGGTCAGGGACGCTCCTGACCTGCAGGAAGTGCTTTTCGGTTATGGCGTGATCATGCCACATGAGCATTTCACTGCCACCGGCCCTGAAATCGAGCCCGCTGTCCTTCTGGACAGCCGGGATTTTGGTCGCAACCTGCGCTTCTATATAGGCGATCTGATGAGGCACTGGGAGTCGGTTTACCACGAACGTCACGGCAGGGTGCCGCGTCTGCCGAACAGGGATGACATCAGGCGTATCCGGAAACTGATGAGGCCGGACATAGAATCCGCATTCAGCCTTGGAAGTTACTTCAACGGGCTTGAGCGAGAACTACTTCAGCTGACCAATGGCCAGATCAGGGCGGCGAGGGGTGTGGCCAACAATCCCCGCACCGTGATACGCGGCAGAGCCGGCACAGGCAAGACGATCATTGCCATTGAGCATGCCAGAAAGCTGGCATCCCAGGGCCTGAATGTCCTCTATCTCTGTTTCAACCAGATGCTTGCACGCCATGTACAGCAAAGTTTGCTGGAGGATCCGCTGGCAGACCGGATTCGGGTACGCCATATCCATTCCCTTTTCAGGGAACAGATAAACCGGGCGGGAATGACAGATCGGCTGCAACGGGACGATATCAGTGACGCTGAACTTTTTGGCCATCTCTACCCGGAGGTGTTTGTCGAGGCGGCGCTGCAGGAGGAGCCCGAGGTGGCAGATGTGCTCGTGATCGACGAGGCACAGGACATTCTTACCGCCCAGAATCTGGATGCCGTGGATCTGCTGCTTGGAGATGGCCTGCGCAAGGGGCGCTGGCATCTTTTTCTCGACCCCATGCAGAACATATATGGGAAGGAAGCTGAGGAAACCGAGGCGCGACTCCATGAAGCGGGGTTCGCAGAATACGATCTCTACGACAACTGCCGGAATACCCGCCAGGTCGCGCTGCAGACGTCGATCATTTCCGGCATCGACATGGCCATCGAGGGAGCACTGGAAGGGCCCGAGTGCGAATGCGTCTATTACCGGGACAGGGACGATTTTCTGGAAAAACTCGTAGCCGAAGTCAGAAATCTTGTGAAGGCCGACGTTCAGCCCAGGGATATTGTCATCCTCTCGACCCGGAGGCTGGAGAATTCCCTGCTTGCGGGGGTGGAGAGTGTTGCTGGTTTGCCGATCCGGAATATGGCGGAGGATCCGGCAGCCCATGGGCTGCACTTTTCCACCATGCACGCTTTCAAGGGGCTTGAACGAAACGTAGTCCTTGCCATTGATCTTGATCACATAGGGGATGAGCTGTCTTCCATGCTCCACTACGCCGGTCTGTCGCGTGCCCGTGGGCTGTTGAGAGCTTTCCTCGACGAGAAGGAACGCAAGGCCTACCAGGCTCAGGCCCAGGCATTCGGCCGTAGACTGGCCGGGGGCGGAATTCAGTAGATCGCGACTGTATAGAAAATTATGGCACCAACCTCACATTCCAAAGGGCGTTCAGGTGGCGATCTGTTTATCGTCGACAACGCTGATGCCGACTGGAAGATGCGCGGATATACTGCAACTTGCTGACTGTGACATATGTCGATTGAGTTCCGTGCCGGACTGCGTGTGCGCCTGAAGGACAACCCGAACCGGGCTGGTGTGCTCTCGGGTGAGAAGACCGAACGGCGTGGCACGGTTCGCTGGGAAGTGCATTTTGACGACGGCTCGGAGTTCTATCCCGAACTTGCTCTGGAGCCGGTCATTTCAACCGGTTCCAGTCCCTATGAAGACATTCGAGCTCTGCGCTTTGGCAAGCCCCAGGACATTCGTTCGGCCCTGACCTATTTCCGCCTCAGCGGACGGCTGGCGGACCTGATCTACAGCCTGAACACTACTAACACGGATTTCTACGCCTACCAGTTCAAGCCGGTGCTGAGTTTCCTTGATTCACCTGCCCGGGGTCTGCTCATCGCTGATGAGGTGGGCCTGGGCAAGACCATCGAGGCGGGCTTGGTGTGGACGGAACTGCGCAGCCGTGAGGAGGCCAGGCGTCTTCTTGTGCTTTGCCCGGCCATGCTGCGGGAAAAATGGCGCCGCGAACTGGCGGATCGTTTCGGTATCGATGCCATGATCTGCTCTGCCGGGGATGTGTTGGCCCGGCTGCAGGATGCTGCCAGCGGGAACCGCAACTCCTTCGCCCTGATCGCCAGCCAGCAGGGCTTGCGTCCCCCATCCGGCTGGCGTGAGGACGAAGGCGGTGGCCGCAGCCATGGAGCACGTCTCGCGCGGTTTCTGGATGCCCAGGCCGACGAGGAAGCCTTGCTCGATCTGGTTATTATCGACGAGGCTCACTATCTGAGGAACCCCGAGACGCAGACCGCAAAACTGGGGAAGCTCCTGCGACCGGTTTCCGAGAACATGCTGCTTCTTTCTGCCACCCCGATCCAGCTTGGCAGCGCAGATTTATTCCATCTGCTCAACCTGCTCGACAGGGATACTTTCCCATACGAATGGTCCTTCGACACGGCGCTCAAGAACAACGAGCCACTGGTTGCGCTTCGGGACCAGTTGCTGGCAGGGCCGGTAACCCCGGAGGATTTTGCCCGCGCACTGGAAACTGCCCGTGTCGGGCGGGGGCTGGGCCATAGTGAGGTACTGGACGACCTGGCGGAGAACCTGCCGTCCGCGGACGACCTCGTCGATGTGGCCGATCGATTGCGTCTGGCGGACCGGCTTGACCGCATCAATCCGATTACCAAGGTGGTATGCCGCACGCGAAAGCGGGACGTCCACGAGCGAAGAGTTGTTCGCAGCCCAGTGGCCCAGCGTGCACAAATGACACACGTTGAAGCCATGTTCTATGCCGACGTAACGGAGCATGTCCGCAAGTACTGTGAAAGCCTCGAAATCGGAAAGGGCTTCCTGCTCACCATTCCCCAGCGACTGATGTGCAGTTCCATGGCGGCTGCATGCCGGGACTGGAGGCAGAGGGTGAGCGAGGAAGACATTGAGATGGAAGAGATTGTCTGGGAGGCTTTCGGTAGCGAAGCGTCCACCAGTGGACGGGTAAAAATCACCCCCCTGATCACCGAACTGGCGATGGTGGCCAGGAGTGTGGGCGATTTCGAGGAACTGAGGCGTCATGACTCAAAGTTCAACCTGCTTCGCGACCAGCTGCTGGCTTACTGGAAACGCTTTCCGGACGCAAAGGTGATTCTCTTTGCCTATTTCCGGGAAACCTTGAAGTACCTGAAGGAGAGGCTGGAGGAAACAGGCGTTCCCTGTGCCGTGCTCATGGGCGGCATGGACAAGGATCAGGTGCTGCAGGATTTTGCCCAGCCTGGAGGTGCACGCATCCTGCTGTCGTCGGAAGTGGCCAGCGAGGGCGTTGACCTCCAGTTTTCCAGTCTTGTTGTCAACTATGACCTGCCCTGGAACCCCATGAAGATCGAGCAGCGAATCGGCCGGATCGACCGCATCGGCCAGAAAGCTGACAGGATTCTGATCTGGAACATGTTTCTGGGGGACACGCTTGATGACCGTGTCTACACGCGTCTGTTCGACCGGCTGAAGATATTTGAGCAGGCCCTTGGGGCTACCGAGGGCATTCTTGGCGAACAGATCAATGCAATGAGTTACGAACTGCTGCGGCATCACCTGAGTCCGGAGGAAGAAGAAGAAGTCATACAACAGACAGCGGTTGCCATGGAACAGAACAACCGGCTCCAGACTCAACTTGAGGATGACGCCGCGAGGCTTTACGCCCACGGTGATTATCTGCAGATGAAGATCAGCGCGGCCAGGCAGCTTAATCGATACGTGACAAACGAGGATCTGCTGGCGTATGTCCGCGATTTCTTTAGGCAAAATTACGATGGAGCGCAATTTGTCGAACGGAATGCCCCTGATACAGCACAGAGGCCTGGAAGAGAGCTTGGCATCTGGTGCGAGGTAGACCTAGGAGCTGTCGCAAGGGCCGAATTCTCGACTTTTCTCGAGCGTGAACGACTGCAGGGCAAGACCAGGCTGGCGATGGCAGGAGGTGGCAGGATTCTGTGCGTGTTCGAGAACCTGTTGCAGCGCCCACGACACGATGTGGAGGTTATCTCCCAGTATCACCCGCTGGTTGCATTTGTCAGCCGCAAGCTGAAAAGCAACGAGCAGAACAGACGACCTCGTCTCGCTGCCATACGTATTGACAGGGACATGGTTGGCGATATTCTGCCCGGGAACTATGTCTTTGCCGTCAAGCGCTGGAGCATGATGGGAGAGCGCGATCTGGAGCGTCTGGCCTACGAGGCCATTCTGATTGATGGGACAGGTTCCAGTATTGCCCCCGATGATGCCGAGCGTCTTGTGACAACGAGTGCGATGCGCGGCAAGGACTGGATCAACGCAAGGGGAGAACTTCCCGCTGATGAAATAAGTGATGGCTTTGATAGCGTAGTGGAACGCCTGGAGAATCGCTATGTTGAATACGTCAGGGGAGCCGAGAGAGAGAACCGGGATCGCATCCGCTTCCAGATCGAGACTCTGGAAAAGCACGAAAAGAGCGGCGCGGCTGACTTGCAGGCGCGAATCAACATCCTTCGACTATCCGGCAGGCTCAGAATCATTCCCGCCCTTGAGGGAAAGATAAGGAAGCTCAGGGAGCGTACCGCCCAGAAGAAGGCAGAACTTCAGTCCAGAAGCGAGCTTCGTCACGAGCAGCGTCTGGCATGCGGTGGAGTGATCAGGGTTGAATAGGCGCATAAAGCATGGGGGGAACACATGGGGTCGCAATTAAAGGATGCATTGAAAGCCAAGGGCATTTTCCCCAGCCAAAAGAATAAGGACGGCATGAGTGACAAGGCCAAATCGACCCACGCTAAGTCGCTGGAAATAGAGCCGTTAAAAACAAAAACAGACAGGGTTATTCATGACAGGCCTCCCAAAAAAAGGAACCCGGGAAAAAACCAGTCAAAGCACAATGCTGAAGTACAGCGTAAGCAGTTACAGCAGGATTTGGAAAAACTGCATGGGGCCTATTCAAGGAGTCAAAAAGGGAAAAGCAGCACTGCATCGACAAGCAAGGAAAAAACACTGCCTGTAGCGTCTGTTATAAGAGAGGGAAAATTTTCTCCACATCCACTTCTTACAAGGCAGGTTGATGTCAGGCATGTCCGGAAAACTTCGCTACATAATGGCATTGCCAGGCAGATAGCTACAAGCCCGAATGCTGCAGCCGATCTTGTACTCGGCCTTGACTTCGGAACGTCCTCGGTAAAGGCCGTTATACGCGACCACGCAGCAAACATTGCTTTTGCGGTCCCTTTTACGACTGATGACCTGAACCCTTATCTGTTGCCCTCGAGAGTCTGGAAAACAGACGAAGTCTATTCACTGGATTCCGGCAGTGCTATCCGCGCGGATCTGAAGCTTGGGCTTTTGAGCTGTCAGGCCGTGTCGCCAGTTGATGAATTCAACGATGCCTGCGCCTTTCTTGCCTTGGTGATCAGGCATAGCCGTGGCTGGTTCTTTGACACCTATGGGCCGAGATACGCAAGACATGCGTTGTCATGGAGGATTAACCTCGGACTGCCAGCACGGTCCTACGAGGATGAGCGCAGTGTGGATCTTTTCCGGCGCCTCGCATGGGCTGCTGCTAACTGTGCATCGGACAAGACCGGACAGATCACCTCCGCCATGATCGACAAGTATCGAAAACTGTCAATTGACGTTTTTGACAATGCAAATCCTCCGGACGATCTGGAATTTTATCCGGAGGATGCGGATGTGATTCCCGAGATTGCTGCGCAGGTATTCGGCTTTGTGCAATCCGAAAGGTGGAACTGGCGACAGAGACCCATGATGATGATGGTGGATGTTGGTGCCGGTACAGTCGATGCGGCATTCTTTTCGATCGTGAAAGAGGGCAACAGGCTTAGTTTTAATTTCTTTTCCGACGATGTCCAACAGGCGGGTGTAATGAATCTGCACCGAAAAAGGGTGGAATGGTTACGCAGAGTGTTTTCCGACAGTGGAGTCTGTGACAACGACATAAGCCAGTTCCTTGACGAGACTGCGGGTTCGACAGACCATCTTGGGCCATTGCCTGGATCTGTTCTTGACTATGTCAATGGATACCGCATTGAAATACCGCCAGGCTGTGAAACTGCCGATTCGGAATTCTTCAAGAAACAGTACAGCCCTCAGGTCTTCCGTTGCATAAGAGGGGCAAGGGAGGTGGGGGTTCCTGACACACAACTCAATAACCTCCCATTCTTTCTGTGTGGCGGTGGATCAAGAATGCATATTTATTCGGAGGTTATCGAGCTAATCAATGATGCCAATATCAACGTGAACGTCGTGGAAGAGAGCATTCCCATACCAGCTGAACTTGTAGCCGAGAGTTTGCCGGTTGCTGATTATGATCGTTTGTCGGTTGCATATGGGTTAAGCAGGCAAGGCGCAGGCGGCAGACCCCTGGGCGATTATGTTCGAACCATCGACATACCTCAGGTTACCAAGTCAGAGGCATCTGATTACACGGACAGATACATTGAACAGCCATGATTGTCCGGTGGGATGGCGCAATTGATGTTTTTTATATGACTCAGACTGTTCTGCGTATTGGATTCTCTGGGCCATGGATGTAGTTTCCAGGAAAAAGCGAAGCCAGATGATGGCCGGGATCAGGGGGAAGAACACCAAGCCTGAAAAAATGGTACGTGGTCTCCTCTTCGCGATGGGATACAGATTCCGTCTGCATCGCCGTGATCTGCCTGGGGTGCCGGACATAGTTCTTCCTGGTAGAAAGGTGGCCATATTTGTTCATGGATGTTTCTGGCACCAGCATTCAGGCTGCCGGCTGGTCAAAATGCCTTCAACAAATGCCGAGTTCTGGAAGGGCAAGCTTGAGAAGAATGTAGAGCGTGATCGCACCCACGTCGCGGCACTGCTCTCAAAAGGATGGAGGGTGCTGATCATATGGGAGTGCGCCACGAGGGACAGGAATTACGTATCAGGTCTTGGTGACCTCATCCAGAAGTGGCTGGAGGGGGACCAGCCATTTGGTGAATTGCCTACCCTTGTTACCGGGACTTCGAGGCAGCCTTGACCAGAAAATCCGAGACAATGCTTGCTATCTGTTTTGCAAGGAAGGGAGGTACGGCATTGCCGATCTGGGCGTATCGATCAGTTCTTCCGCCCCCCTCGAAGAAATAATTGTCCGGAAAGGTCTGAAGCCTCGCGGCTTCCCTGACAGTCAGACTGCGGCACTGTGCAGGATCGGGGTGAATGTAGTAATGCCCATCCTTTGAAATATGTGAAACCACGGTTGTCGAGGGCCTATTTCCAATCTGGACACGGAATCTATCCTTGAACGGTGCGTCCTCGTCCCCCGCGTTTTCGTGATTCGGTAGAAGTTGGGGAGGGAAGTCCATGAGCTTTGGTGATCTTTTGGCCTCTTCCCCAAAACAGGACGCAAATAGATAGCGGTGAAGGTCTTCCCTCATATGTAATCGTGACTCATGGAGGGTAACTCCTCCAAGTCTGGGGTCTTCATACCAAGCACGGAGTTCGTCAGCCAATCGAGACGAGAATTTTGGAATCAACTCCACAAATCTTCCGCCGGGAGAATGGTACCTTTCGGCGTGTTTAACGGCATCACGTGCTCTTGATTCGATCTCTTTCCGGTACTCTGATTTCCATCCGGCTAACGATGGGAATCTCCTCAATGCGGAGATCCATGCTTCAAACGAGTCAGGCTCCTTGGAAAGGCGGCTTCGTATTGGTGGAAGGCCTGACAATGCTTGATGGACGCTGATTCTTCTTGTTGTGGATGATGGTTTTAGTACATCGTGTTTCAGGTGTGCCAAGTCCTTCCTGATTCCGAACAGTATGACTCTGTGACGCTTTTGTGGAATACCGAAATCCTCTGCCCGTATGACAAAATCCTCTGGCCTGATGGGGGCCTCGCTCATTGGGACAACGAATGATCGTATGTCGTATTCAAGGCCATTCCCGGGTATGGAGAGATCCTCGAGAATTCGCTCGAAAATGAGTGAGCCCTTGTGCTCGGATGTGAGTATGCCCTTGACATTCTCCATCACGAAAACTGAAGGGCCGAACTTTTTTATGATGCGGAGATATTCACGATAGAGCAGGTGGCGCTTGTCCTCTTCGAAGGCCTTGGGGTCGACGCCCCTCATTCTTGATCTACCTGCGATGGAATACGCTTGGCAGGGCGGGCCACCAATCAGAACCCATGGATCTTGGCCACCTATGGCTTCATGAATCCATGCATCTATTTTTTTTGGTGGTGTTTCACCAAGTGTCGCATTCTTTACTTCGTGTTCCGCAAGTTCTACATGTTTTCTTATTGCCGGATTCTTCAGGAATTCGTCCCTGGTTGTCTTTCCCCTGACATATTCGTAATAAGCATCAGGTGCTTTCCCTTTAGGAAAGCTACGGAAGATTGACCTAAGTGAGAGGGTGCTGTGGGCTACTGGGTCCTTTTCAATCGAGAGGCAAACTTTGAAAGTGGGGTCTTTGCTGCCGTTGAGCAGTGAAGAGAAGCCTTCTCCGAGCCCTCCAGGCCCAGCAAACAGATCAATGACTGGTATAGTTTTGTTCTGCATTTACAAGTTTTTTTTGGAACAAATAGGCCATGCCAAATTTGGCGTGACAATTCAGTAGCTGTTGGAATTCTGTCAAGATGACTCTTGTGAATCGACCCCGATATGGGAACGCTGTTCGGCCTAGGGGGTGATGATTCGCAGGTCTAGGCGGTTGCCCTCGGGCCACTGCCGCTTGGAACATTGCTTCCATGCAATGATGCGGAATTTTGAGAGGCCGGGTGCGTTGGTTTTAGTCATAGGGTTACTGCTTTCATTATACCGCTGATTTTTCCTGCCATGATTCGTTAGCTTGCCAGTTGCATTTCAAGGAATCTTTTTTACGCATTGTGCAATCAGGTCATTGCGTGTTCTGCACCGATTTAAAATGCGCTGTCATTTGTATTGGGCAAGCCCGCTACTCAGTTTATCCGCAATATCGCTACGCAAAGCCTTGGGTTCCAGTACCTGGATATGACTTGTCCAGGAAAGAATCCACTGTCTTAGCCTGAGGCTGTCAGGCAGTTCGACGGTGAGGATGAAACCGTTATCCTTTGGGGTTAGCTTCTGCTTTTCCGAGAGCCGGGTTTCGTCAAGCTGGCTGCCGAGCTCACTGGATACCCAGGCCTTGAGCTTGACCAGCCCTTTGTTGAAAAACTGGCTGTCACCGTCCTGGATGTAACTTTTTAGTGAAACGCCTTTTGGCAGTTCGGCACGTTCGTGGGTCCGCTCGGCATGGTCAATGCGATGCAGGGCGAAAGAGGCCGGTTTTGCCTTGCCTGGCTTCGAGGCGATCAGGTAAGTCTTCTCGCCGCTTTGCACCAGGCCTACCGGACTGATGGTGTGCTCCCGGCTGGTGTCCGTGCCTGTCTTGAGATGGCGGATCTTGAGCTTTTCACCCTTTAGCATGGCTTCCTGGACTGTTTGCAGGATGGCCGGGTTGATTGAAGGGGGGATGGTTGGGAGTCCCGATCCTTCGACGGTTACCATGGATGCCCAACGGGCGATTTCGTTGCTGTCCGCCTCCGCTTCAAGCTTGTTCTTGGCCAGTTCGAACAGGGGCTCCAACTGCCGCGTGGTCGCGACGGGAAGAAGTGGCCTTAGATAACGCTCCAGCATCTGTAGCGTAAAGGCGTCGGTTACCGAGAGACCGAGGATGCCGAGCGCTTTTCGGCTACGCCAATACCAACCACAAGGTTTCTCATCGGTCGAGGTGATAGGGAACCGTGAAGACAGGGCCACCAGATCGCGCTCAACGGTGCGCTTGGTGACATCGAAACCGGACTCGGCAAGCGCATCCACCAATTCTGTAGTGGTCTTGCCGGGCGGGGTTGATGGCAGGAGATCAAGCAAGTGCCACTGGCGGTCGATGGCGTTGCGGGGGGAATCGGAGGGCAAATTAGCTCCTTATGTTCTTTTCAACATCCAGAGTTGAAATGTGCTTCCGTGCATACCAACCGCCGAATGACATTTCTTCAGCAGCGCGGAAGATCGTATTTTCCAAAATGCCTTGGTTGTAGGGCAGGCGATACTCAAGCGTTATCCCAAGTGAATTTCTCGGTGAGAGGGAGCCGAAGTATTGGATTTGCTGATTGCAATCGGCCGCAAAATTCATTAGCTCGGTTTCGCCCATTTGGTCACGATGTTCACGGTCTGCAACTATGACACGCATGCGAATCTGGTGGTCTGCATGGCTATCCAGCCACACAACCACTGGAAGGTGCTGTGGGAAATCAACATGAAGATATGCGTCTCGGCTGAGGCCAAGGTCGGGATCGGCCGGTAATGTCTCGACGATCTCTGTTTGGCAACCCTTTGACTGGAATATGCTGTGCATTCTTTCCAGGCTCATTTCTGTGGCATTAATTATGTTCATTTGCTGCTACCTTAGTTTTGCATTTAAAACCTAAAGCCAGCGTCAGGTTACGGATTTTTTGCATTTACAGCAGCTTGGGTAAAATAGAAAATCGATGTCTGTCTTCCTCGATGGTATGTGGCACTCTTGCCTGATGGCCATTTTTTCCCCACCAACGCTGAAGTTCAGCAGTCCCCGGGAACGCTGATAGCATGGAATTAGCTAACCTCGCTTCGTGTTTGCCAAAGGATGAAGTCAACCTTCTTTATGTCCGTTAGTCTCCAGTAATCGTCAATGTTTTCGTTGAATAAAAAAATCCACCGCTTACCCTCCGTGGAATTGAGGAAATTGATGTACCAAGCCTGTATCGAAGCATAGTTCTTCTTAGCTAGTGCATTTTTATCCACCACCTTTGATGCTGGGGCCTTGTGGCCCGTGTTCTTCAGGACGTATTTGTCCCAAATAGGTTGCCATGGGTCCAATGTGGCGACCAGTTTGCTACTAAATGAGGCTTCACAAACACCATTGCCTAAGGACTGGCTTAAGGAATCCAAGATCTCCGAAAATGATGGACGCTTTCCCTTATATTCTTCAAGCAGATTGAAGTAGGCGCTGTACCAATCCGGAGATTTCTGTCTAACGCGATAGAAACCTTTGTACTGCGTTTGAAAGTCTTGGTCCTGCGAAACGTTCACTGAGTACAAGCAATCCATGATGGCCAAGTACTTGGCTACTCCAGGACGGGCCTTAGCTATGGCATCTACGATGTTGTTGTCGTTCATTCCTTCCTTCTCCTATGCCTGCTAGCATGAATTTGACACCACGCCTCCTAATCCCTCATGCCATCTAAACTTGGTAACGGGTAGGATGTGTTCTGTAACTATTTGGTCGAGATGAATCGTAAGCCTTGTTCATCGTTACCAGCAAGCCAGAACATGGCGGGTGAAAGTAGATATGGTCTCTAAGTATTCTCCCATGCAGCTAGACTAGCTATGGGCGGAAAACAGTGTTCCTTGAGTCCTCTGTGCCATCAATCGAGAAATCGACGGGGTTGAGTATATGCCGCTTGTTCATAATTGCCCGCCCTGCGGCTCTGATAAACAGCCTGGTCATGTCTCTTGGTGATTTTTCCTTCAGGCATTCAATGATGCCATCGCTTATCTTTTCGTGCATGTGGGGCCCCCATGCTGTATTTTGCCGCAGCTTTCTCCAGACCGTGTAGGCAAGCGTTGCCGTCTGTTCTACAGAGGGAAATGGAATCTCGAATACGGTCATGCGCGATAGCAGGGGCTCGGGAATGCTGTCTACATCGTTCGCCGTTGCCACCCACAAAATATGGCTTGCATCCATGGGCAAGGTGGAGGCTTCGTCACGAAATCGTTTCGCCATATTCGATTCAAGCAGGCCGTAGAGCGGGCCGAGCGGATCGTATGTCGAATCTGGTTTGTTTGCCTTGTCGATTTCATCCAGCAAGATGAACGGGTTGGCGACCGGGCCTTCCATCAGAGCCCGAAAAACCAGCCCTGGCTTGCCGCTGCTCCAGCCCATGTCCAGGCCGGAAAGGATGAAGCCGGCGCTATTGCTGTTGAGGCTGGTTTCGTTGAAGTGAGCACCCAAAGTTTCGCATAGCTGCTGGGCAAAGTAGGTTTTGCCTACCCCGGGCGGGCCGACCAGAAGGATGGGCGGGAAGGCCAGAGGTGCTTTATCCTCGCCGGCTAGTTTGGCCAGGGCAATGTGGGCGGCGATTTCGTCCAGCACTTCGGAGAAGTTGGGGAAGGTCTGTTTCAGTGCCAGCACTTCTTCGGGTGCGACAGCAGGGGTGAATGAGCGAAAGCGGCCAAGCTCGTTTAGGCGGGACAGGATGCTTTCCAGACGATTGCGCGCGCTATCATCCAGGCTATTCGCGTAGACAAATGCCTTGTCCAGGTCGTCTTCATTGAACAGTGCGACCTGTTGCGGTTGTTGATAGGAATCGAAGCCTGGCCCGGGCTCCTCATCCATTAAATGACCCTGATCAGTATTAAAAGGATCCATGAGTGCAACAGGCGAACGGTTTGCATATTGGGCTCTTCTTGCCGAGGTGAATGCCATATAGGGTTAGCCTCCTGTAAGGTTAAGAATCGAGTCTGTCCAGCAAGCGCTTAGTCTGCGCGGGTTGGGTGGTTTTCCAGAAAGTGCCCTGCGCTTTCCGGCAGGCAGTCGGGAGCCAGGGCGTGGACACGGCTGTACGCCGCTACGGCCTCCTGTTCACAGCCCAGGGTTTCATAGACCTCGCCAAGCTCCAGCAGCATCCGGATGTCTTCCGGCGAGCTGGTGAGCAAGGGAATAAGCGCTTTGCCCAGTTGCACGTAGGTTTCGCGCATTTGCTGGGCAAAGAGCTTCACTCTCTGTTCCATTGCGTCTGAACCCATGGGCGTGGAGCCTTTCACAAAAAGCCCAGGGGATTCCTTGAGTCCTTCTTGATACGGCACTCGGCCTCCAGGGCGGCCATCAATGCCTGGTCGCTGTCGAGCGGCCGGAAACGGTGCTGGCGGATCACTGCAGCAAAGTCCCCCGGCGTCAGATTGGTCATGCGCTCCAGCACCGTACGAACGGCACCGTCGGTCTCAGGCAGACCGAGAGACCGGCAGTTGGCCTCGAACAGCTCCCACGCCTGTGCCGGTCGCAGGTAACCGAATTTCACCTTGAGGTCGAAGCGGCGCAAGGCGGCCTGGTCCAGCCCGTCCATCAGGTTGGTGGAGGCGATGAACACGCCCTGATACGACTCCATCTGGGTCAGCATTTCGTTGACCGCGGTCACTTCCCAGGAATGATGGGCGTGCTGGCGGTCCTGCAGGAAGCTGTCCACCTCGTCCAGCAGCAATACCGCCCCTTCGGCCGCAGCGTCGCGGAATACCCGTGCCAGGTTGCGCTCGGTCTGGCCGACATAGGGCGAGACGATGTCGGACACTTTTCTGGCGTGCAAAGGCACGTTCATCCGGTGGGCGAGCCAGCGGCCGAAGGCGGTCTTGCCGGTACCGGGCGGGCCGTACAGGCAGATGCGGCCGGTGCGGGCCTGCACGATGCCTTCAGCCACTTCGCCAAGGTCGACATCCGCGGCGATGTGGTTGAGGTTGTAGCCGGCGGGCAGGGTGTCGACCTGGCCTGCTGACAAGGGCGCGTGGCCCTGTGCCGTGAGGGTGCTTTCTATCAGGCGCTCCAGCGCGATGCCCGTCCGGCTGGCGGGAAGGTCTTCCTGCACGGCACGCACCACGCGCACGGCGCGCTGAATGACGGCAGGCGCAAGGTCGTGTGCGTCGAGCAGCCGGCTTTTGGTTCTTGCGTCGATCAGGTCGCCGCAGGTCTTTTCCAGCAGGCGTTCGCGCTGGCGGCCGCGCATCAGGGGCATTTCCAGCACGATGTCGAAGCGCCGGATGAAGGCCGGGTCCATGCATTCCACGTCATTGGACAGCCAGATCGACGGTACGGAGTTGGTCTCCAGCAGTCGGTTCATCCAGGCCTTCTGCGCCTGGGCCGAGCTTTTACTCTTGCCGTATTGCCAGCTGCCGTCGAACACGTCCTCGGCCTCGTCGAACAGGATCATGGCCTTGCGCTGCCTGAGCAGGCTCTGGGCCGCGCGGAACGCGCGCAGCCGGGCGCCGCCGTCGATGCCGTTGCCGGATTCGTTTTGCGAGGACACTTCGAACAGGTCGCAGCCAAGGTCTTGCGCCAGCGCGAGGGTCAGCTCGGTCTTGCCAGTGCCAGGGGCGCCGTGGATCAGGATATTGACCCCGCAGGCCTGGTTTTCCAGCGAGCGCTTGAGGTAGGGATGGAGCAGTTCCAGCGAATCCCGCAGGTGGTCGAAATCCTGCAGCGTGAGCGTGCCGGGTCCGGTTTGCGCCAGCACGTCGCGCAGCATGTGGAGCAGGTCGGCATCGCTGTGGCGCAACTGGTCGGCCAGTTCGTCCGAGAGCAGCGACATCTTGGAGAACAGGTTGCGCGTCAGGCGCGGGTCGACCTTGAGGAACCCCGACTCGGCCAACGCGCCCCTGGGCGAGATGCTGTGGCGAACCTGGTCGCGGTCGAGGTCGAGAACAACCGTCAGCACTTCGATGAGACGGGCCGTGCTGACATCCTCGATGAGGCTCGCAGCCCGCTCCAGCCAGAGGTCGGTTTCCATCAGCACGACAAAGGCGATGATGGCCTTGTCGGTGTCGTTCCAGCCCAGCAGCTGGGCGCAGCGGTCGATATTCCGGATAAGCCTTGAGGGCAGCTGGCTTTGCTTGCGGCGGCGTTCTGCCCTGGCGTGCTTGTTCTTCAGGTCGGCCTTGGCAAGCTTGCGATCGAACTTGCCCTCTTCGTGCAGCACATCGAGATATTCGGCGAGGTCATCATGCCTGTAACCGTAGGAGGCGGCGAGTTCCCGGATGCCGCCGAGGGGCACGACGAGGCGGAGCACCCAGAGTCGGACTAGTGCTTCATAGGCCTTTGCTTCCAGGATTGCAGTGGGAACAGGAACATTCTTGCGTTGATTGGCGGCCATCAATACCTCCATGACATGCAGACTTCATTGATGTTGTTTTTCAGATTCATGGTTTCCTCCTTGTATGAGAAAAATGACAAGGGAGAAGGGCGCTGCCTTGTGGGCGGCCCTTCTCATCGTTTGAACTACAAATGGTTCACCGGGTTTTTAAAGAGCGGAAAGTCGTGATGCGGATGAGCAGAATAAAGATGCACGCGACAAAATGTGACGCGTTGGTTGGTTACCAGACAATAAGGTGGTCGGGATGGGGGGCGGGGAGTTGGATGGGCCGCGGCGTGCCGGCCATGAGGCTGATGGCGAATCCGCTATCCGAGGGCAGGTCGGCAATAACGAACTGGTACTCGTCATCGCGAATCTCGGCCAGGGCATTTCTGCAGGCCTGAACGATCCAGTGGATGCGCTTCATCCTGACCCAGGAACTCCAGTGAACCAGCAGCAGAAAGGTGTCGCACGCTGCGAGGTCGCAACGCCGGGCGAGATCCTGGACGGCGGCCTCGGCACTGGTGATCAGCTTGTTCTTGGCCGGTACGTGTACCAGCGAGAATTGGCATAGCCGGCTCCGGGTGCATTCATGCACCATGTACGCATCGAAGCCGATCAGCCCAAAATTGAACAGGGCCTCCAGATAAGCCTGCATGCCAGACAGCCATTGCTCATCGCGTGAAAGGCCGGGCGGCAAGCGCACCACAGACCGCCATTCGGGGCGGATTTCGGTTTCGGCGTCGACCATGACCGTGCAATGTCCGCCGCGTTCCATGAGGCGGGCTGCAAACGCGATCTCCTCGGAAGACAACTGGCCGCTGATGGCGACGATGGTGGGTACGAATCGGTCAATTTCGCCAATTCCGGTGGGGGTGAGCGGGAGCACGGCAAGCGGGTCTAGATGATGCCTGGTCAGTTCGCGCTCCGGGATGGACAGGACATAGTCCCTTAGCCGTTCGGCCAGGGCGGTGGCGTCTTTGCCCAAGGTGATGATTACGGCGGCGTCCAGGTGGGAGCGATCGCTTTCATCCGTGTAGCGGAACAGCATGATGGAGGGATTGAAATGCGGACTCATGGAATATTCGTTCATTGAAAGTGGTGTAAGGGTTACTGCAGCTTGCCCACGACCACGAACCGTGGAGAAACTTCCAGGCGTCGCTGATCCGGCAAGGCCTTGTCGATGCCGGCCAGCTCGTCGGCTGCGGCCTGATAGAGATGGAACGGCATCCTTGCCGGGTAGGCAGCAGGTTCATACAGCGCGAGACGCGACCAGGGGTCCGGATTGAGTTCGCCCTCGATGGGCGTTTCGGGCAGGTTGATTTCGGCTTCGTCGTGAAACAGCAGGGCGCTGACCTGGAATGACGGGCTGACATGCACCACCAGCCTTACGTCGCCGCAGGCATGAGCCTTGCAGACTGTGTAGGTCAGGCCTCCGTCAGGGGTGGCCCTGGCGGGTGTCTCCACCGTGAGCACCTCGGTCAGTGGCCCGTATGACAGGCCGAGCGTGGCTTTGAGTTCGCCTTCGATTTGAGGGACTTTTTCCAGGATCTCGACCGGATAGCGCCCGACCAAGCTGGTCAGGGTTTTCAGGTTTTCTGGGCGAGGCGTCTCAGTCTCCGTGTAGAGCGTGATTTCGCTGGTCTGGCCCTGAGGTTGGTAAATCGGCCCAACTTTGTTGCCTGTGATGCGTGGCGGTTCCAGCTTGCCGGACAGGTCGAACAAGTAAGCGATGCCGTTGTCACGAACCATGATCCAGCGGCGGCCGTCCAGCGAGGCATTGAGGAAACGCCCATCCTCCCAGCGTCTCTCGTCATATCCGTAGCCCTGATAGCGCGTGAGCTGCCGCTGCCGGCCCACGTCCCAGAACGTCACGCTCCAGTTGCCGAGCAGGAGGTTGCGTAGATGGTGATAAGTGCGGGTGAACCAGCCATCGTATTTTTCGTCGGGCTGATACGGGCGGTTGGCCAGGGCCAGCACCCGGCCGTCGGCCGACAGCCACCATTTGTCGTAAGGGGTTGCGGGCTTGAGGTTGATGAAAGTGCCCGTGCCAACGTCCTTGAACACGAAGGCGCCGCCCTCGTCGCTTACCAGGCGGTATCGTACTTCCGGGGAGGCTGCCGGTTCTTCTCTGGCGGGGAAAATCTGCTGGCCGGCTGGCTCGACCGGTTTGATGAAGCCACTGTTCAATCGGACATAGGGGCGGCCGTCCGCAAAGTCGAACAGCACGGAATCCATGCCGCTTCCGGCCGGGTCGTCGATGCCGCGCCAGCGTCCGCCCTCTGCGTCCTGCCAGGACACGAACTTGCCGGTATCCAGCTGGATCATGGCGGCCACGTATGGCGCACGAGCAATCTTGTCGCCCATGCCGAAATAGCGGCTTGGCGTGCGCCTGGCCATGACGAGCCAGCGGCCATCCGGTGACAGGGCATAGTCACCTTCATTGATGACGCAGCAGATTTTCCGGTCGGCATCGCCGGCCATGGCCAGCAAGGGTTGATGAAGATTGTAGGCCAGGCCGATGGGGCCGATCAGGACGATCACCAGCACGCCCACCAGGGTGATCATCGCGCCATTCACGCCGGCCTCGATGTAATTTCTGCCGCCTTTCCTGAATTCGTCGTACATCGCGGTGGCGGCGCCGACGGCGGCGAACCTGACCACGTTGTGCTTGAGCATGTACCAGACGAGTGGCGTTACCGTAAGGGACATGAGCAGGAAAACCCCGGCCCACTTGAGCCAGGTGAACCACTCGTTCGAAATGACTTTGGTGGGGCGATAGGCAATCTCGCTGACTTGGCTGGCAGGCAAGGTGCCCCTTGTCAGGATCCTTTCAGTGCCGCTGGCATTTTTCAGGGTGATCGAGAAGGGCTGGCTGGCGTCCTGGTTTGCGGCCAGCTTTTCCAGGTCGTACTGGTTGGCAACAGGGCGCCCGTTAAACCCGGTGATGATCTCGCCTGCACGCACGCCCAAACCGTATGCCGCGCATCCGGGGGTAACACCCAGCACCAGCACGCCGGGGTTGTAGTTTTCGGGGGATACCCAGTTGACGGTCTGGATGCCCAGGTCATGGCAGGGCTCTTGTGCCAAGGTGGGCTGGTTGGAAATCAAAAGAGCGAACAGGATTGGCCAGTGAAGTATTTTGCGGCCGGGTTTTCTGGCTGATTCTGTTAGTTGGTAAAAGAAAGATTGACTCCCTATGCCCAGCATTTGTCCCCCTGACGCTTGGTGAATGGGCTTAATTAAATAGTTGCTGGCGACAAAATGTGACGCGATGTGTCACTTTCGGATGATAGACCGGCTGTTGCCAAGCCAAGAGTGTGACGACTCATCTTGTCGCTGTTGTCCTTAAGCTTGTGTATTGGCCAAGTTTGGCGACATGGGATTAGGGGGATTGAGTGACGGATGATTGCGACCTGCTGGATGAAGTCATGTTCTCGCGCCTCGCCGGCCATGAACTGTCCGAGATGGGGCTGCAGCAGTACAGGGCCTGGATTGAAGGGATTTCCCCGCCAAGCGACAGGCAGATCGAGGACTTCGCGGACTATGCCGCCAGCGCCAGGAGCTGGTACAAGCATTTACCGATGGACCCGCCTGGAGAAAAGTTTGTTTTCTACATCGATCCTCATGCGGGAACGGATCGTTTGATCAATGCAGCAGGGAAGGTGTTTGTCCGCCCGCGGACCGAAGAGACTGAGCCTTTTCATTATGCGTGGATGACCACGCCCGAATACAGGAGGCGATTCGGACATCTGGCTTTTGCGTGCGCGCAAGGCAGCGCATTGTTTACGGATGAATTCCTGAATGGCGAGCCTGTCCTGGTCGACCGCAACTCCCTGCGGCCAGAGCTTCAACTGTCGAGTGACACCACCATGCGGCCTCCCCATGAGGTGATCGAGGCAGGAAGCTGCCGCCTGACGGCACTTGTCCACCCGAATATCGAAACCAGCTTCGTGAAGAGGTGGTTCGACACGAACAATCTGAAGGCAAATGAATTTATTGGAATCGGGAGCTGGCTTGTGCAGCAAATCCAAAAGGAAAGGGCCACCCTTCGCCAAGACATGATCGATGCCATGCGGCGCATGCGCCATGTGGCATTCCCGGCTTTCGGTCAATCAGGTTAGAACAGGGGAGGCACCTTGCAAAAAGGGGACAGAATCCAAGGCCTTGTGGATTGCATCATGCAATTGCCTGTGACGTCGGAAGAAAAATTGCGCAGACTCGAAGCGCTTGAACCCTTGATCGAGGAGGCCTATGCACTGGGCCTGACAAGCGTAAAGCCGGTCAAGTTGATAACTGCGGATGATTTGGTTTGTTAAATTAAGGGATGGTGCTCAGTTCGCAATCAAGTTCCCGGTAGCCCTGGCGAACATGATGATGAACTACGTTAATGAGGAGCAAGTTTCGAAGCGCAATTTCAAGTCAGATGACGTCTACAAATAGGCGGATTTTGATGGGGATTGCGTAGGTAGGCTAGGTGACAAATTGCGGAAGTACGATAGGGCATTGTCCGTTAATCGGCCAAAGCGGACTCTGGGTTTTATCTTAGGACATGTCTGCTTCCAGCACGGAAGCAGACGCTCCTAAGGCCTGTTAAAGATCATCCAATGGGCCGGTTACAGCCTTCATGACCTGGTTCACATGCGTATAGATCATCGTCGTCTGCAGGCTGCGATGTCCTAAAAGCAGTTGGATCGTTCGAATATCCGTACCAGAAGCTAGCAGATGCGTGGCAAAGCTGTGCCGAAGTGTATGAACGCTGGCGTGCTTGTGAATCTCAGCCCGTTGAAGAGCCTGCTTGAAGGCGCGCTGGATAGTTGAGTCTGACACATGCCATCTCACCATCCGTCCGGAATCACCCCAGGGTCGTAATACAGCTGAGGGGAAGACGAACTGCCAGGCAAAAGTGGAGGAGGCCGATGGATATTTTCTGGCTAGCGCATTCGGCATGGGGGCAAGACCTGCGCCATGTGCCAGATCTTCCTTGTGCAATGTGGCCACCCTGAGCAAATGCCTCTCCAGAGGGGCACATAACTGTGAGGGCAGGACGGTCGTCCTGTCCTTGCTTCCTTTGCTGTCACGGATACTGACCGTCTTGGCAACAAGATCGATGTCTTTGACCCGGAGCGTGACACATTCATTTACCCGGAGTCCTGCGCCATAAATCAACTCGGCCATTAATCGCGTCGTCCCCTCCATCAATTCCAGCACTGCCTTGGTCTCTTGCTTTGTCAGCACTACTGGAACTCGACGACGATGCTGTACCCGTTTGAGACCTGTCATTTCCCCCAAAGGCTTGGACAGCACACTGTCATACAGGAAAACAACGGCATTCAACGCCTGGCTTTGAGTTGAGGCGGTGACTCGGCGTTTGACGGCCAGATGGTTCAGGAAGGACTCGACCTCCCTCGCACCGAGTTGAGAAGGGTGTTGCTTGTCGTGAAACAGGATGTATTGCCGAATCCAGTAGCGGTAGGCCTGTTCGGTGCGTTGACTAAAGTGACGGCGACGGCAGACGGTAGAGACCTGATCAAGCAGACGGGGTGGCTGACCCCATGATTTTCACTCCTTTTGAGACAAGAAAATGCACAGAATAGGGCAAGTTCTTGGGGCTATCTAGCCGTCCGTATTATTGGGGGTTATTATAGAGACGCAGGAAAAATAAAACGATTAAGAATCAGGAGGATAGGTGGTCATGAGAGGCGCCCTAAATAATAATGTTATACGGACGTTGGCGTCCGTATATTAACTGTTGGGCGAAGGAGTAGCTGAGTGGCAAAGGCAAAGCGTGTAAAAAGACCAAAGGACGAACTCAAAAAGGAGCTTGTAGAGCAACTTCAACTCCTACGACATTCGTGCCAAACATTCGATGCGGGGCTAGAAGCTGTCGGGAAGCACATTTCTCTAAGCCTCCGCGTACTCCTCCATCATCACGGTCAATCACGCTCATTGCTCGACCAATTAGGTTTGCGAACAGGACGTTTCCTTGATTCAGCTGGGCCGTTGAATCCGAACAATCTACTCACGGAATGCAACCTCGTCCTAATGCAAATCTCGAATAGTAGCGGCAGTTATCTACCGCTGATCGCTGCTGGCGGTGGCCCTCGCCCTATGCGACCGATTCCTTTTGTCGAATGGTGGAATGAGCCCGTTTTGAAGGATAACCAAGGCAGGAAGTTCAATCGGCGCGAGCTAGTTCTGCACGTTGCAGATACCGATGGCGGAGCCCATGTAGACCCTGAGCTAGAAGAAGCGTACATGGCCATCTCCCGAGAGAACTCCTTGGGTTGGGTTTTTGGTGATGGGAAAGTGGAATCTGCTTTGGCAGGAAGGCCAGAACTCGCCTGTATGCGTCAGATAGCGCATGAACTTCTGAGCACGCTACATCAGTATGTGCCGGAATTTAGCGCACATGCCCAACCAGTCGTTCCAGCGGACCGCCCAAAAGCGGGCGTCCGCTGAACGTCAACGTTATGTCTCCCCAAGGACTCAGCCATGAACCTTCGAGCCGCCTTCATTTCAGTGGTCTTTGCGGTCATTTCAATTAATGCACATGCCGCTGATCCTAAAGAGATCGAAAGCAAAGTCGCAGAACTAAATTCTCAATCCATCAAGCTGCTTGGGGTGTCACTAAATGCCGTGCGCTATCTAGTCGGTGCTTCACCAAGCAGCTACCTTCTCTATTCATACCTTGAATCCTCCGGCGAGATCGCCTACGTTCGCGAGCTTGAAGCAAAAGGCTATGTGAAGGTTCAAGTGGTTCAGTCACTGCCCGACGGAACGCAACGGAATGAGAAATTCCTGCGTGTAATTCCTGTGGGCGACGGCGCAGTGTTGCAGCGCTGTGTTGTAGCGTTGGAACATAACCCGGCGGTTCAGGGGACGCTGCGCGAAAAAGCCGCGCAGCGCCCCTGACCTCCACGTTAGGGGTAATCATGGACGATGCCCAGCAAGACCTGATCAAAACTCTCGCGTTGTTTGCTGACGGAAAACCCCGAGACAGTTCTGTTATCGATGCCGAGCACGCCAAATGGTTGTACGAAGAAGGCTTTCTTAAAGGTATCGACGTAACAACCATTCATGATTCCTCGTCTAAGTACATTGACCTAACAATTACTTCAAAAGGCATTGAGTTTCTCCAGCAAAAACAAAAAGAGATCGCTGACAGGCCAAACAAAGAAACCGCATATGAAAAAAATCACCCCATGCGTTCTAAGGTCGTCGTCGGTGTATCTGTAGGCCTTTTGGTTGCTTTGGTAGTGGCTATTTTCCGTTGGGTTACTCATGGCAATTACCCCTAACCCGGCGGTCAAGACCGCTCCGCTTCGCTACGCTGGGACGCCGCTAAAGCGGCGCCCCTTACCTCTACGTTGGGCTACAACAATGCATACATTCATCAGCCTATGTTTGCTCTTCTCCATTTCGATGACTGCGTCTGCTGGCATCCTGCAGCAAGAGCATCGAGAGCAGCTTATCCAAGGAGCTTTCGCCAATTTCTGGGGCAAGGCGAGACTCAGCAATGGCAATCCCGTTCAGCCCGATAATGCGGCTGAACGATCCACGCTCCCTATATCATCAGCAGCAGCTAACCACGTAATTTCAGTTGGGGAGTTATCGGGTATTGCAGAGTGGTGCGGCATGGACTGGCAGACTCATTTCTTAAGTCTTACAGCTAAAGCACGCCAACAGGGGTTTAGCGAAAAGCAGGTGGCATTTATCGGGCTACTGCATGGAGTAGCACAGGGCAATGTGTATTCTGCTGTCCAATCGAAGTCATGCGCAGCGGAGCAAAAATCAAGGGCAGCAAAAATGCTTGAAGCCTCACCCGTTAAGCAGGCAATTCCACAATGACTTATCGGCCCAACACTGCGGTCGAGAGGGACGCTCCGCCAGCAAGCTGGCTCCGCGCCCCTCACCTTAAACGTTGGGCCTCACAATGATCGATGCACTTCGAAAGGTATCGCGGTATGCCCTAAAAGCGATTGGGGTTCTGCTGCTACTCTGGTTCTTCCTTGGCATAGCCAGCATGGGTTATTCCCACACTTATTATCAGCAGGCACAGGCATATTTCGAGGGGGCGCAAAACGTCTTGATTGCCCATGGACTCTGTCAAAACAAGAACGACTGCAACAAAAAAGAATTTCTGTTTTGGACAGCAGGTGGCATCAAGATTGGGCAGTTTGATTACGGTGGGCCAACCATCTATGTCTATGAAGTCTCAAGCCCGGATGTTGTGGGCGATCTCGTGAAGGCATTTGGGGAGATATACAAGAAACAGAAGGGGCCAAAGCTAACGGTACTCGTGTATGAAACCAAGCATCGCGAATCAAAGACTCAGTTTGCATCGGTGAAAATCGAGTGATCGCCCGAGGCCCAACCCATCATTCCACCGGACCTGCGCGAAAAGCCGCGCAGGCCGGTGAATTCAAACGTTAGATCACATATTGAATCTCGGCCGCACTACCAACAAAGAGCAGACTGCTATTGCAGTATTTGCCGCATGGCTATTCTTTGCACCGCTAGCCGCAATGATGTTCCACTCAATTCCAAAACGGTTATCCCCAGAACTATTTCCCACCTCTCGCGAGTTTCTTATTGTCATCGTCTTACTCGGTTTCTCTGCCGGACTTGTCCACGCACTATTCTTTGCTCTTACCCCGAGAAATATAGGCCACTCCATTTGCTCGGCGCTATGTATTGGCTTTATTGCTGCGAGCATTACATTTATTTGGTTTCTTATGCAGCACTCAGCCCCTATAGGCTGGCCATTAACAAACATTCAGCTTTATCTTGGAATTTTGCTTTACTCAGTCGCGCTTCTATTTTCATACTTTGTCCTGGAGTTCATCATCCGGAGGCAAGATGTATCGTCGTGATCTAACCCATCGGTCAAGATCGCTCCCTTCGGTCGCTGGGACGCGCCGCAAGCGGCGCGCCCCTTACCTCAAACGTTAGGCATAACATGGATACCGAGACTACCCTTTGGTTTCTAGTGTTCGGTTTTACCGCCGCCATCGTCGGTGCCTATTGGTTTTTCCATTCCAACCGATCAAATCCGCCAACCCTGTTCGAGAAAGCAGTTGCCACAACATGGCTGCTTGCTCGCCGGGTTGTTTGCTTTGCTGGCGCACTCCTCTTTCTTATTGGCGCTGTCGTGCTCGCCCTCAATCTCATCACCAGTGCTGCGCAAATTGATACCTTTACCCGTCTCGGGTATGCGCTATTTATGCTTTTTGTCTCAGCCTTTTGCGTTTGGGCTGCCATCTACGGGCAAGGCCCGCGGCGTGGCGATTGGAAAGACGATGTGTCTCTCCATAATAAAAACAAAAAGCGTTATGGCTGGCGGTGGTAGCTATATGCCTAACCCCTCGGTCAAGTTCGTTCCGGCCTTCGGCCTCCACGGGACGCGCCGCAAGCGGCGCGCCCCTTACCTCAAACGTTAGGGGTAATCATGGACGATGCCCAGCAAGACCTGATCAAAACTCTCGCGTTGTTTGCTGACGGAAAACCCCGAGACAGTTCTGTTATCGATGCCGAGCACGCCAAATGGTTGTACGAAGAAGGCTTTCTTAAAGGTATCGACGTAACAACCATTCATGATTCCTCGTCTAAGTACATTGACCTAACAATTACTTCAAAAGGCATTGAGTTTCTCCAGCAAAAACAAAAAGAGATCGCTGACAGGCCAAACAAAGAAACCGCATATGAAAAAAATCACCCCATGCGTTCTAAGGTCGTCGTCGGTGTATCTGTAGGCCTTTTGGTTGCTTTGGTAGTGGCTATTTTCCGTTGGGTTACTCATGGCAATTACCCCTAACCCGGCGGTCAAGACCGCTCCGCTTCGCTACGCTGGGACGCCGCTAAAGCGGCGCCCCTTACCTCTACGTTAGGTAACATGAAAATGTTTGGATTCACGCCAAATCAACCGGCCCCGGTGGCCAAACCAAAGTTAATGAGAGCGGGCATAATTTTGTCAGTCGTGGCAGTCGCGCTCTCGGTCTCCAAGCAGTATTGGTTTCCAGAGTTTCAACAACTAATCGCAAGCGCAAACTTTTCTGTTAACACCAAGCGCTTGGTTGCCCAATTTGCAAACTGGCTTTCCTGGTTATTACTTATTCCAGGTATGTGGCTAATGCTGGGGTCAAGGAAGTCGGACAGGCCTTCAGGCGTAGAGCGTAAATAATGTCACCTAACATCTCGGTCAAGTACGCTCCGCTTCGCTACGCTGGGACGCGCCGCAAGCGGCGCGCCCCTTACCTCAAACGTTAGAGTGCACCATGCTTCATACCGACGATCAAATCGTTTCTGGCTACTACAAGCATCAGCAAACTCAGGCAGATGAGGATTTTTGGGCGTGGGAAGAAGTGGACGAGTTATGTCACGATCTAAGTTCCGGCCTTCGCATAACGCAGAAACTGATTGAATCCGCTCCTTCTGATTGGAGTTTGGCACTTATTGGCGCTGGGCCGCTTGAGGATTTGGTCTATCGCTTTAAGCTACCGGCGGTTAACGCCATAGCCGCCATTGCGGAGAAGTCCGAGCGAATGCAGCGGGCAATGCGCTCCGTAAACATCGATGAAGACCAACCCGCCTTAGAGGTAATTTGGGATGCGCTGTTAAATAATTACCGTGGTGACGTCGATGCACTCTAACCCTGCGCTCAAGCTCGCTCCCTTCGGTCGCTGGGACGCGCCTACGGCGCGCCCCTTAGCTCCACGTTATGGAGAAAAAATGAATTGGCAAAAAATCCCATTGATCGTCGCAATCTTTCTAGCTGGCTGTGTAACCCCACTTGAGTCTGTTTACATACCTGCTGATTCCTCAGGCTGGAAACTGGGCTTTAGCAGAGACAGCAGGGGGCAAACTATCGCTGAATACGTTCCAGCGAATGAAACGATCAACAACTGGAACATGCTCTTAACAATCCAGTTCTTGGAAGGGGAAAGCCGTACCCCGTTATCCGTCATGGAAGAACTCAGAGCCAAAATGCAGGCTCGATGCCCAGGTTCATTCTGGAACGTTATCCGTCAGGAAGCCAACAGCGTCTTATATGAGTGGAAGATTACTAATTGTGGAACCTACCCTAATCAGCATGAAATCGCCCGCACTCTGAGAGGAAACGATGGAGTGCACCGCATCGCTTACGCAGAGAAAACCGATGCGCTTAGTACCACTAACCGTGACAAATGGATTAACGCGCTCTCAGATGCCTATGTCATCAAAGATGGGAAACAAGTTGTCCTTACTCCCTAACCCCTCGGTTAAGTTCGTTCCGGCCTTCGGCCTCCACGGGACGCGCCGCAAGCAGCGCGCCCCTTACCTCAAACGTTAGGCGTCATGAAGGCACCCACGAGTAAGCTCGAACGGCTTGTTACCCAACGACTGCGAACGCTACCTAGCGCAGAGATGGGGCGTAACTCATGGGGAGTTCTTTGGTTCAAATGGAATTCTCCTTGCCCTGACATTGAAGCACTCTGGCTGTCAGTAACGGCCCGCGAGGTCGTTCTAAGCTGCAAAGTCAGCCATTCCCACTTTTCGAAAAGCACCTACCACGGCGAGAGGCTTACGAATCTCCATCTCAAACGACGTATTGCAACTGAAGCAGTCAAAGAAGCCGCTCGTTTTCTTCACAGCGAAATTGCTGTAGCCACAGAAATTAAAGACGATGGCTCTCTGGGCTCATCTATGTGGTGTCGTGCAAACCAGTTGCCTGAAGCCCTGGAGCATTCGAGACAGGTTTTTGGCCCCTCAGAGCATAGTGCATGGGTTTGGTCTGGTGCGGTGGCATGCTGACGCCTAACCTTACGCTCAAGTTCGCTCCCTCCGGTCGCTGGGACGCGCCTGCGGCGCGCCCCTTAGCTTCACGTTAGCCACCATGAGCAAACCCAGACACAAACAAGAATATTTGAGTCATGTCACGCTCATGATCTTGGGCAACAATCTCGACCCACAGAGTGTGTCTCGTTCTTTGCGCTTGCGCCCTACTCAAGCATGGCGGCAGGGCGAACCAAAAACCCGTGATCTCCACTCTACCTATGAGTGGGGTGGTTGGAAGAAAGCGCTTCCCAATGCACAACTCACAGAGCAATTCGCTCGCCAGTTGGCGTTCTGGGTTAAAGCTTTAGCCGGCCGCGCCAAAGCAATATCAAAACTTTCTCGCGCCGGAAACTTATGTGCGCTTAATTGCTACATTGGGTCATCAGGTACTGCATCTATTGTCATCCCGCCCGAGCTACAAAGAGCTATCGCTGCGTTAGGCTTAGAGTTACAACTTTCTTTTTTTGCATACGATGATGGCGGCTAACCTCTCGCTCGAGTCGTTCGCTACGCTCACTGGGACTGTCCGCCTGCGGCGTCCAGCCCCTCAACTCAAACGTTGGGCCCCAAAAAGAACCCCATGACCGACCAAGAATGGCTCACATTTTTCACTATCTGCGCCAAAGTGCTCGGGCCGGGTAATCGCATAGCGTCAAAGAGCGCCTTCTGGTGCAGCTGGACAACATTTTCAAAACTGAGTGATGATGTTTTCTATTGGAGGTGCGGCCTTCCGTCCGTCGATGACCTAATGCCCACGCACATAAAAGATAGTGGCACATGGGGTCAGCCATTTCTCTACCAAGACATCGCACATATTATTCTGCCCCGGTCTTTCTTCTGGGACACAACCGAGGGTGGCTACGAAGCAGGAGAAAAGACGCAAGACCTAGATCGTCTCTCCCAAGAGCTAACGGCAGCTGGAATCAAACATCGTTTAACGGAGCTGGTTCTTGAGATCAAACTCTATTAACAGTTTCACTACGCAGGCGCCCAACCCGGCAGTCGAGAGGGACGGCCAACCAGCTGCGCTGGTTGGTTCCCTCCGCGCTTCGCACTCCGGCCGCCCCTCACTTCTACGTTGGCAGTCCGCTTCCTGCCCCCAAGCAGACCACTAGTTTCCACCAGTCTACCGTCTGCTTTGGCCGATTATCGGACTGGCGTGGCATCAACTCCAACGGTCTCCTCTGGGTCGCATAGCTGGCTGTGCATATCTTTGGCTATTTCTGTTTCTGCTTGAACGTCCTTGGAAAGAATACCGGCCGATTTGGGTCTGTTAGTCGATATAGTTGAGCAGGACGGTTCGGGCCTTCTCGCATTCCTTGTATCGGGGTAACAAGGTTGGAAGACAAGACTCTTGTGCGGAATGCGCTTTTTTCGATCGGCCTTTCCATGACCACCTCATACATATGCTGCAGCTCACTCAATGTGAACTTCTCAGGCAGCAAATATGCCGGCAATGAGGTGTATTCCACCTTATTACGCAAGCGACTAATTGCAGCCTGCAGAATTTCCAAATGATCAAAGGCAAGCTTGGCTTTAGCCACTGATTGGTTAACAGGGAACCAGGCCACATCCTGAGCATTTGCTCCCTTTTGAAGCACCGCATCCTGCGCCGGTATTAATGCGAAATAGACATGCGTGGCTGACCAGCCGCGCGGGTCACGTGTGGTCCCTCCCCAGCTACCGAGTTGTTCCAGATAGGGCGTGTCCACCCCCGTTTTTTCCTTGAGTTTGCGCCTGGCGCAGGATTCGAGGTCCTGGTCGTTTTCGATATCGACAAACCCGCCGGGCAAAGCCCATCCCCCCGGATAGGGCTCATTTGGATCCTCTGGACGCTGCACGAGCAAGACATTCAGACCGGACTCCAGCACCGTGAAGATAACCACATCGACCGTCGTCAACGGCCGCGGGAAATCCATTCTGTCTTTCTTCAACAATTGTTTGGCGGGCTTTTTCATGTTTTTTGGCATCCCTCTAAGAAATCTTTCTTGCAGTGTAGAAACATTAGTGCTACTGTGCAACTAACATAGTGCGACTGGCGCACTAAGTAACCACAGAGAGGAGGTGCACCATGTTTGGATTCAGATTTGTAAAGGCATTGCCTACGACCTTTCTCATGCAAGTCAGAAGCGGCAAGGTGGTCCGCTCGGGAGCCGGGCTATCCATGCTTTACTACTCCCCGACCTCGTCCCTTGTAGCCGTGCCCATAGCCAGCCGGGAAGCACCATTCATATTCCAGAACGTGACGGCGGACTTCCAAGCGATCACGGTCCAGGGTCAGGTGGCATACAAGGTGCAAGATCCGGCTAAAGCGGCAGCCATGCTGAACTTCGCTTTGCGGGCAGACGGCAAGACCTATGAGTCGGATGATCCCGAGAAACTGCCCCAGCGCATATTGGCAGTCGTAGAGGTGCTGATCCAGCAGGAAATTCAGGCGATGAGCCTCAAGGAGGCACTGCGGGGTTCGGACAGATTGACGAATACGCTGTTCGGCAAGCTCCAGTCGCACCAGGAGATCGTGGCGCTTGGCCTGGAGGTGCTGGGGGTATTCGTTTTGGCGATCAAACCCACCCCGGAAACGGCGCGTGCCTTGGAAGCCGAGGCTCGCGAGGCGATCCTGAAGGCGTCCGATGAGGCCATCTTTGCAAGGCGCAATGCTGCGGTTGAACAGGAGCGCACGATCCGTGAAAACGAGCTCGACACCGAAGTGGCCGTGGAAAACAAGAAGCGGCTGATCCGCGAGACACAGATGGAAGCGGAAGCAAGCGTACGCCGCAAGAAACAGGAACTTCGCCAGGCGGACATGGAAGCGGACATTACCGTTGAAGGCCGGCGTAAAGCCTATGTCGAGCTCAATGCCGAGAACACTCGTACCTTGGCAGAGGCAGAAGCCCATCGTGTCGCATCGGTGATGAAGGCGCTTGAGTCCGCCGATCCTCGAGTGGTGCAGGCACTTGCTGCGTCCGGGATGCAGCCCGGCCAGCTGATTGCCCAGGCCTTTGGTGGAATCGCTGAGAAGGCTGAACGCATAGGCCAGCTCAACGTGTCACCGGAATTGCTGCAGGCGCTTATGGCCAAACCTGACATTGCGGAGGTTGGGAATGGACGGGATCGTTGAACGCAAGGTTGTCCTGGTGACTAGGCAGACTCGTCTGGAGGAGTTGGTCGCCCGCTTCCACACCTTGGCTCAGGCCAAGTTCTATGTGGAACACTTGGGGGCCGACTTCTCCGACTACGAGCGCGAACAGTCAGCATACGCCGAGGCCAAGAAAACCGTCCTTGCCACGCTACAGGCTTATGGCCGCTATCAAGTCATTGACCGGGCATTCCTCCCAAACTTCCTGTTTGGGAGGGAGGATGTCGTGGTGGCACTGGGCCAGGACGGTCTGGTGGCCAACACGATGAAATACCTTGAGGGGCAGCCTCTCATAGGCGTCAATCCGGAACCTTCCCGGTACGACGGCATCCTGTTGCCGTATGAACCTCCGGGCATGGCTAAAGCCTTGATAGAGGTGCTACGCGATCGCTTTGTGGCTAAGGAAGTCACCATGGCCAAAGCAGAGCTTACCAATGGCCAGGCTTTGTATGCCGTGAACGACCTATTCATTGGTCCACGGACGCATGTATCTGCCCGATATGAAATTCAATTCGGGGAACAAAGGGAAACGCAGTCTTCAAGCGGCTTGATCGTTTCGACTGGATTGGGATCCACAGGCTGGATGAAGAGCATCGTCACTGGTGCCCTACAGATCGCTTCTGCCTATAACTTGAAGGCCAAGAACGTTGGCTACCAGCCAACCACATGGGACAGCGACAAGTTGACATTTGCTGTAAGAGAGCCATTCCCGAGCAGATCATCTGCAGCAAACATTGTCTATGGCAGCATATCGGGCAAGCAACCCTTGAAACTGACTTCGCTAATGCCGGAAAACGGGGTTATCTTTAGCGATGGTATTGAAAAGGATTTCCTGGAGTTCAATTCGGGGACATTGGCCACGATTAAGGTGGCCGAGCGCAAAGGAATTCTTGTCACGTGACAGGCATCATTAGGCTATTCGGAAGTCAGCTGTCCGGCACATTGCTGACGTAGAAGCTGGTTAATCCTATGGTCAGCAAAGGCCGAGAGGTGGTCACCGTGTTATGCCCGACTAAGCATCCGCTTGTGGTCGGCATCGGCCTTAAAGAGTGCTCGGCTAGTAATGGAAAGGGTTAGTTTCCGATTTGTGAAATGTGTAACATAATTCATAAATGGCAACTTCACCCAAGCCCACTACATCGAAGCCCACCCGCGGTGGTCCCCGCCCCGGCGCAGGCCGCCCCAAGGGGGAACCCAGCAAGGTCATCCGTTTGCCAGTGCGTCTGCTGCCTGCCGTCCAGGCATTGGTGGAGCTTCCTGCCGGAGCGATGCTGCCATCTCCAGTCCCTTCGCCACTCAGGCTGCCACTGTTCGGCCACAAGGTGCGGGCGGGCTTCCCTTCGCCGGCGGACGACTACGTGGAGGCATGGCTGGACTTGAACGAGCACCTGATCGAACACAAGGAGGCCACCTTCTTCGTTCAGGCGACCGGCGACTCGATGATCGGCGCAGGCATCCAGGAAGGCACGCTCCTGGTGGTGGACCGTGCACTGGAGCCGCGGCACAACGACATCGTGATTGCGGTGGTGGACGGCGAACTGACGGTGAAGCGGCTGGAGAAGCGCCGCGGCAAGGTGCGGCTAATCGCCGAGAACCCCGCTTTCGCCCCCATCGAGTTCAAGGAAGGCCAGGAACTCGTCGTCTGGGGTGTCGTGACCAGCATCATCCAGAAGTTGAAGTAAGCGGTTTCCACAGGATTTGCCATGTTCGCCCTCATAGACGGCAACAATTTCTATGTCTCGTGCGAGCGGGTGTTCGAGCCTGCTTTGGAGGGGCGGCCGGTGGTGGTGCTGTCCAACAACGACGGCTGCGTGGTGTCGAGGAGCGCCGAGGTGAAGGCGCTGGGGGTGAAGATGGGCGAGCCGTGGTTCAAGCTGAAGGCGCTGGCCCGGAAGCACGGCATCGTGGCGCGCTCCAGCAACTACACGCTGTACGCGGACATGAGCAACCGCATGATGGCGGTGCTGGGCGGCTATTCGCCGCAGCAGGAAATCTACAGCATCGACGAGTGCTTTCTGGATCTTTCCGGTTTTGCGCATTTCGACCGGGTGGCGCACGCGCAGGCCATGCGCCGGCAGGTGCGGCAGTGGGTAGGCATCCCGGTGTGCGTGGGCATTGCCCCCACCAAGACGCTGGCCAAGCTGGCCAACCATTGCGCCAAGAAGGATTTTGCCGGGTCAGACGGGGTGTGCGACTTTGGCGCCTTGAGCAAAAGCGAATACGAGGCACTTTTGAATAGCCTACCGGTGGCGGAGATCTGGGGCGTGGGCCGCAAGCTCACGGCACGGTTGCACGACATGGGCATCCGCACGGTGAAGGCGCTGCGCGATGCCGATGCGCGCACGCTGCGGGAGAACTTTTCCGTGGTGATGGAGCGCACCATCCTGGAACTGCGCGGGGTGTCCTGCCTGGAACTGGAGGAAGTGGCGCCGGCCAAGAAGCAGATCATCTCCTCGCGCTCCTTCGGCACTTACGTCACCACCCTGGCCGGGCTGGAAGAGGCGGTGGCGACCTACATCGCCCGCGCGGCCGAGAAGCTGCGCGCGCAGGATTCGGTTGCGGGCGCGGTGGAGGTCTACATCCGCACCAATCCTTTCAGCGAGAAACAGCCCCAGTACCAGCGTGCCATCGCCGTGCCGCTGACGGAAGCCACCAACGACACCATGCGCCTCACGCGCGCGGCACTGTGGGGGCTGAAGCGTATCTTCAAGCCGGGCTACGCCTACCAGAAGGCGGGGGTGATGCTGATGGAGATCGCCCCGACCGGCCAGGTGCAGGGGGTACTGTTCGGGCCCAGCACCTCCGCGCGCAGCCGCTTGATGGAGGTGATCGACGAGGCCAACGCGCTGTGGGGAAGCGGCACGCTCAAGCTCGCCGCCGAGGGCGTGGAAAAATCCTGGCAGATGAAGCGGGGGCTCAAATCTCCCAGCTACACTAGTCAGTGGGATGAACTGCCAAGAGTGAACTGACATGTGCGGCCGCTTTGCCTTGAAAAACCCAAAGGCGCTGAAAGAGGCGTTTAACCTAGCGGATGCGCCGGAACTGAAACCGCGCTACAACATAGCGCCCACGCAGGACATCGCCATCATCCGCTTCTCGCCCGCCGGGCGGCGCTTGAGCATGGCGTTCTGGGGGCTGATTCCGTCGTGGGCCAAGGAAGGCGACAAGCACTACTCCACCATCAACGCACGTGCCGAGACGGTGGACACGAAACCCGCATTCAGACATCCCTTCAAGTTCCACCGCTGCCTGATCCCGACCGACGGCTTTTACGAATGGCACGAGGCCGGCGGCATCAAGCGCCCGCACCACATCAGCAGACAGGACGGCGCGCCCTTTGCCATGGCCGGCTTGTGGGACATCTGGAACGGACCCGAAGGCGAAGTACTTTCGTGCAGCATCATCGTCACCGAGGCCAACCAGTTCATGAAGCGCCTGCACGACCGCATGCCGGTGATACTGGACGCGAAGGATTACGATGCCTGGCTCGACCCGGAGAACCATGACACCGCCAGCCTGAAGAGACTGCTGGCGCCGGCGCCGGAGGATCTGCTGACGGAGTGGGAAGTGAGTCGCGAACTCAACAACCCTAGGCATGAAGGAGTGGGGTGTGCTTTACCTGAGGATAGATGAAGTATGCCCGTGATCGGAGCGGATCTACGTTAAGTCTGACCTAGATGTCAGGTGTCGGCAGTGAAGCTGCCATTCGACTAGGCTAAACATTGTGCCTGGCCCATTTAATCACTTGCCGGAAGGAGGCTGTCACGATGGGATATGCCAAGGTTCTTCAATCACACCTTGCTTCCTATAAGCGCAACCGTCTTGGCATTAAGGGAAAAGGTATCTTCCGTTACAGAGGGAGGGACATTCCCACCGCACATGTTCTTCCAGTTGAGCTGAAGTGGTTGAACATACTTGAACCAATTCGCCATGAGGTTCGCGAGTATGTGAAGCGGCGCCCAGAAATCCGTCTTCACAAGTATTTTCACCACCTTAATTCTTCCCAGGCTTTTGCCTTCAATCTCTTTTTTCCATTCTTTGAGAACGGCGATCCATCATCATTGCTGCATGCAATGGATCTCAGGGGGAAGATTGCACAATGGGTGCCGGAGCATATTCCCAATGCCAAAGAGGGAACCAACGTAGATGTGTCATGGCAGTACACCAGCGGTGCGTGGACGTACTGTGAGGTGAAGCTTTCCGAGCAGGAGTTTGGCAAGGCACCCGACGACAGGAGGCATCGGGACAAACTCGCCAACATATATGCACCCGTGCTGAAATCGCACTGCCCAGATGAGTTGCTCCAGCCCGAGCAGTTCTTTGAAAACTACCAAGTGCTTAGAAACATCTGGCTAGCAGCTCGCGATAAAACAGCATCGGTAGTTTTTATCTATCCTGCCGCCAATATTTTGCTTTCAAAGCCGCTAAAGGAAATAGTTGAAAGCCTACATCCGGCACTTCGTAGAAGAATTCATATCGTGAACGTGGAAACCATACTCGACAAACTTCCTACCGGCAGGGCGACACCACCCCGATTGTCGTGGTACGTTGAATTGCTTGCCGAGAAGTACATTCCGCAGAAGGATGCAGGCTAGCAACGTTTTCCAGGTGAAAGGGGCGATAGCCGGGCGCAATCGGGCTCTTCTCCAGGTCAACAACTATGGAGGCTATACATGAATCCTGAGCAATACAAATTCATTGGCGATCCACTTGTCCATGTCTCGGGATCATTGCTTGATTTTTGGAAATGGGCATTCGCAGACCTATGCGACGACGACATAAAGGGCGTGTTCGCCGAGTGGATGGTGGCAACGCTGTTAGGTATACCCACATCGGGCAAGCGCCGAATCTCTTGGGCAGACCATGACCTTATTCTTCCTTCTGGCCTCAAGATTGAAGTCAAGGCATCTTCCTTATGGCAATCGTGGAAGCTTATAAACCCTGACGGAACGCCTAAGCATGAGCTGCCGTTAGCGGTTCTGTCTCCTGGCCGGGTGAGGTTCTCGGGTCTTCAGGCTCGCACAGCTGAGAAAGTTGCTCAGAAAGGTGCTGAACCTGTTTTCAAGTCTGACTGTTACGTTTTTTGCATGCAGTCTGAGACAGATCCAGTTCGCTGGAATGTCTGGGATCTATCTCAGTGGAAGTTTTTCTTGCTCTCTAGAGATGAATTAGAGACCGCCGACATCGGTCGAAGCATTACCCTGGCCAGGCTTATGGAAATGCAACAGCCTATGATTGCTAGCGAATTCGTAACGTTTGCTAAAAAGCGCCTGATCCATACGCAAAATACATGTTGATTGCTTGATAAAAATTGAATGCTGGGCAGTTAAAGACATCTATCTGACATCAACGCATGACGAGAAATCGCAATGGAATATTCTAAAACTCTCCTTCTGTTTCAAACTTGGGGTGGTCTTACCAGTAGATATCAGTTTGAAGTCTCCCTCGGTGAGGACGGCCTTCTAAAGGCCGTCGTCGGCGGCGATGAGGAGGGTCGTAAAGCCTCAATTACTTTGACCGCTGATGAGACAAAAGCAATACATGAACTTGCGCTGCAAGCGATTAACGAGCCGGATCTGACTGAATGTGATTTGGTAATGGACGGTACTAGCGGAAGATTGACTGTCTTGGTCGGCTCTGAAAATGTAACCAGAGGATGTTCACACACAAGTGGATGGTGAGGTGCTCCCCATAAACAGTACCAACCGGAATTTAGTAAAGTCCGTTTTCGAGAAGGAGAATG
>WBSG01000017.1 GCA_008923285.1 Betaproteobacteria bacterium SCN2 | reverse complement strand
GCGGGGGGCTGGGGCAAGATGCGGGGGGTGATGTTTTTGGGGCTTTTTCTACAGCCTCGTTAGGCAACACAATCGAGAGGTGTGGCATGTCATTCAAACTTCTGTCGAACTATGCAGTTCTATCGTCCAATGGGGACGGAAGAAGCACGCTAGGAGGCGAGGAGTTCTGGACTCAACCTCCTGAAGAAATAGAGAGAACCGGCCATGACTGGCTGGTCACGGAGCATCTATTCACAGCTTCTTGGGACTATGAGGAGATTCACCCAGAAGCAGATGAATTTTGCTATGTAATGGAAGGCTCTGTGGTCTTACGCCTTGAGGCCAGGGATGGCTCCGATCAACAATCCGTCACGCTGGTTGCAGGATCAGCATTCCTGATACCACGCAACATGTGGCACACCGCGGAGGTTCCTGAACCGGTGCGCATGATCTTCATCACTATGGGCGCTGGCACTGATGTCCGGCCCAATGTTGTCGGCAGTGTTGCCTAACAATTCATTCAAGCCGACGCCGCTTCGCGGCGCGGCTTAATTCAGGCGTTAGGCATCAACATGGGACAGAAGCTTTCGCCACCAGGCCTTGCTCTTTATCGGGCTGTTGATGAAGTACTTCATTACATATGGGACCCAATTGGTGTCTCAGGAGTACCAGAAGCTCGTGACGAGTATCAAAGTTACTTGCCCCAAGTTTTCGAGTTAGTCCGGGAAAACCAAAGCGAAGAAAAAATTGCAAGTTACTTGGGCATGATTGCAAGCGAAAGGATGGGGTTACCCGTGCGTAAAGAGCATGACCTAAAAGTCGCTCAATTGCTTCTCAATTGGCAGAGTGTCATTCATGTACAAACTGCCTAACCTTTCGGTCAAGCGGGACTGGCCTACAGCGGCCTTTGTCCGCTTTCGGCCAGCCCCTTACCTCTAACGTTAGGGCGACAGATGCGGACTTCGATTGCAATGGTCTTCGCTATTTCATTCTTTTCAACTTCTGCGGGTTGCCAAGAAAGAACTCTCACCCCGTATGAATTTGGTGTTCTCGTTCGAGAGAATGGATGTGAATCAGCAGAACAGGTTGCCATGCGGCAACCTGACCAAGACCTCTATCTCGCAATAATGTATGACCTCGGCCTTTGCCGAAAGCAAGACAATGCCCAGGCTCTCGCGCATTACCTCCAATCAGCAAAGCGAGGAAACGATGAATCCATGTATTCGGTATTCTTAGGAATTGCCAAGAAAGGAAGTCCGGAGCATCCCCAAACAGATGAAGAAATTCAATTGGCCCAGCACTGGCTAGTCAAAGCGGGTGAAAAGAATAATTGGCGAGCTGCTCATGTCTTGCAACTCTGCTACGAAGTCGGGTGTTGGGGACTACCGATTGACCTTGATAAATCCAAACACTACAAGGCAGTAATGGAAAAGTACGGCCCTAACCAATCATTCAACAGGGACGCACAACAGCAGGCTTCGCCTGCTGTTGGCACCCGTTAATTCAAACGTTAGAGCTCACCCCTGCCATGAACAATGTCCATCTCATGCTCCTGGTCTTTATCAGCCTACTTTTCGGTAACGCGCAGGCGGCGGAGCCTTTGCCAGTAAAACTTGAGACAAGCAAGCTGTCTCCTGGGCTGCTCATAAAATTTCAGGTCAATAATCTGCCTGTGTTTGTTTTAAATCGAAGGCCCAACGAAATTGCCTCTCTTCGCCAATCCTACGTGGGCAGAAAAGCGCGCGTCGCTAGCTGTGCCACCTGTGATCCTGTACTGCTTTCAATCTCACCCAACTACCTTGTTGTTTGGGGCTACAACCCATCATCGGGGTGCGAACTCATCTATGCCTCAAGCACTGCAACAGACTGGGTAGGCCATTCAGTGCATGGGCGTGGTGGGTTCGTTGATAAATGCTCTGCTACTGAATACGACCTCACAGGCAGAAAGCTTGTTGGCCCTAAAACCTCACCTCATGAGTTACCCGTTCCACCTCATAGCTTTCACAAGGGAGTTATAGAAATTGAGGGCAACCCCAAGCTCTAACATGGCGCTCAAGCGGGACTGGCTTACAGCGGGCTTTCGCCCGCTTCCAACCAGCCCCTTAGCTCTACACGTTGGGCCGCTTCACATGACGCTTGATCCACAGCTCACCGGCAATGCCGGCCTCTACTACACCTGCTACCACCTCTCTCTGCTGGGGTGGAATGTCATGCCCACCGCCCGCAACGCTCGTGGCGTCGACATCATCACTTACAGCCAAGATGCAACTCGCAAGCTCGCTATCCAAGTCAAGGCACTGAGCAAGCGCAACCCCGTTCCGCTCGGTACATCCCTTGAGAAAGTCATGGGCGACTTCTGGGTCGTCGTAAATAAAGTCACTTCGTCTGCTCCCTCTGCTTTCATTCTCCTGCCTGCGGAAGTGAAACAACTCGCCCACCGTGGCGAAAAGGAAGGCCGTGTCTCATTCTGGCCCCAGCCCACCAGCTATGACCAAGAGAGCTTCAAAGAGAAGTGGGAGCGCATCGGTCATGGTTAGTCGCCCGAGGCCCAACCCATCATTCCACCGGACCTTGCGCATAAAGCCGCGCAAGGCCGGTGAATTCAAACGTTAGGCTTTTAGCGAATCTATTTGCGCTCGTAAGGAAATTTACGCAATGGACATCCCACGGATATTCACCATCACGGAAAGTGCGCACCGCATCCACAATCCGTTCACACCCGATAAGTTCGCTACTCTCGGCGCTGCGTTGCGTCTGGAGCCAGGGGCACGAGTGCTTGACCTTGGTAGCGGTTCGGGGGAGATGCTGTGCACCTGGGCACGCGATCACGGCATTATCGGCACCGGCATCGACATGAGTCCGTTGTTCACCGAGCAGGCGAAACAGCGTGCTGAAGAACTTGCTGTTGCCCATCAAGTCAAGTTCATTCACGACGATGCGGCGGGTTACGTCTCTGACGAGAAAGCCGACGTGGCAGCTTGTGTCGGTGCCACATGGATTGGCGGAGGCGTCGCTGGCACCATCGAGCTTCTGGCACGCAACCTGCGCACCGGCGGAATCATCCTGATCGGCGAGCCTTATTGGCGGCAATTGCCGCCAACGGAAGATATTGCCAAGGGGTGTCTTGCCAGCTCAATTTCCGACTTTCTTGTCCTTCCAGAACTTATCGCATCTTTCGGTCAGCTCGGCTGCGATGTTGTTGAAATGGTTCTGGCTAACCAAGACGGCTGGGACAGGTACGAAGCGGCCAAATGGCTCACCATGCGCCGATGGCTTGAAGCCAATCCTGACGATGAGTTAGCGGGAGAGGTTCGATCTAAACTGACCTCGGAGCCTGAGCGCCACGCCGCCTACACACGCGAGTATCTGGGCTGGGGCGTGTTCGCGCTGATGCCACGATGAGAATTGGCGTCTTGGTCGCCGTCTCACCAAAGCCGACTCTTGCGCTTTGGGCTATCGGCCTAACCCATCATTCCACCGGACCTGCGCAAAAAGCCGCGCAGGCCGGTGAATTCAGACGTTGGGCGTCATGAATCCGATCCTTTGGCTTGAGCAAAATGCCCCCGGCTTCGATGCGTTGTCGGAGGAAGAGCGCGCTGCTATTACGCACTTTGCTCTGTTGTGGAGCTTCTTCGAGGCTCGCGCCCTCTCGACACGCGGTTCGTCCCACGCAATTCTCGCGCTTACACATGAGTGGTTAGCGCAAGGTCGTCTCGCCACCGAGCCGTTTTCTGAAAGCCTTCTGTACTTTCAACAACGGTACTACTCAAACGGTGTGGAAACCGACTATCTGTCCGGCCTAAATCTCCGGCGGAGTGATTGTCGAGACTTGGTTCACGCTGTGCTAAAGGGAGAAAACACAAATCCAGCAGATTGTGTTGCCGCGCTTCTCATCATCGTCTATCGGCTTCGAAACAACCTTTTTCACGGCGCAAAGTGGGCTTACGGAATTCAGGGACAGTTGAACAACTTCACACATGCCAATGCCTCGCTCATGAACGCACTTTCAATTGTGGGGCTCCCATGAAAACGCCCAACCCATCCATCAACACGGACTGGTTTACAGCGGGCTTCGCCCACCTCCAGCCAGCCGGTTATGTCACACGTTGACGCTGTAGAAAAACCCCTTTTCAGCCGAATCGGCGGCGTAATAAGGCGGCGTAAAAAT
>WBSG01000011.1 GCA_008923285.1 Betaproteobacteria bacterium SCN2 | reverse complement strand
TACGTGGGTCAAATTTGCGTGCAAACTTTTATGTCAGGTGGGTCAGTTTTAAGTGCAAATCAACAATGTGAAGCCTCCTTCTTTTTTTGTTGTGCGGCCATCGGGTTGCCCATGACACCAGTCAACAGGCGCTCGAAGGCTGAGCCGTCCTTTCGGGTCAGGTTGGGCACGAAACGGGCGTAGACCCTAAACAGCATTTCCGTGGTCGTGTGCCCCAGTTGCATGGCGATCCACTGCGGGCTTTCCCCCGAGGCAAGCCACAGGGTGGCGGCCGTATGCCGGCACTGGTAGGGACGGCGTTTCTTGAACCCCAGATTTCGCAACAGGGGATACCAGACCCGGTTGGTGATGTTCTTGTGGTCGAGCGGCTTGCCTTCGCGGTTACAAAACACGAAGACTGATTGGCCCGTGTTCTTGAGTTGCGATTTCAGGGCATCAAAGACCAACTGGCTCATCTGAATGTCGCGCTGGCTGCTATCCGTCTTGGTGTATTCCTCCTCCCCATCGACGATGGTTTCCCTGACCAGGATCAGGCGCCGTTCGAAATCGACGAATTTCCACTTGAGGCCGTCGATCTCGCCGGTGCGCATACCGGTGAAGAACCGCACCGTGAAGTAGTTGCGGAAGTCCGGGCGCACGGTTTCGAGTATCGATTTGACCTCATCGAGGGTGAACGGCTCGACATCGGTGCGCTTCACCTTGAGCTGCTTGATATGGTCGAAGGGTGTGCGAAAATCGAAGCGGTCGGCCGCTTCATTGAGGATTTGCCTCAACGGGTTCAGCATCTTGTTGATCCTTGCAGATGAGAGTGGAGTTTGCTTGCCCCGCGCGGTGACTTTGCCGAGTTTGGCGCGGAAGGCGAGCACGTCAGCTTTGGAGATCTGGCCGACCGCCTTATCCCCGAATTCGGGGGTCAAGGACTTGTCGAGCACGTTCCTGACGGTTTCCTTGTAGGAGCGCCGCCATTCGACTTCCTTCTCCTGGTACCAGACCTCGGCGAAATCGCGGAAAAGGGGCGTCGGACTGTCGCTAGGGAGCGATAGGAACTCGGGGGCGGAAATCCTCTTTTGGGCATCAAATTTCCTGGCATTACGCCCATTGGGGAATGTCTTCCGGTAGTCGAAGGTGCCTGCTGCGATTTCGGCAGTAATCCGGTCGAGGACCTTCCCAAGCCGTTTCCGGTTGGCGGGAGTGTCTGTTAAAGCGGTGTGTTCCCGGCAACGGATTCCTCTGTAACGGAAATCCATGAAGAGCAGGCCGTTGTCCTTGCGAGCCCGTATGCTAGCCATGGCAAACCCCGCCATTGGCCATGGGGATGGAGAGGGCATCGTTCGAGGCTTGGCCCATGTCGCGCTCGATGTGCTCCCAGATGTAGAGGATCTTGCGGCCGCCGAAAGGGCGGATGTAATGGGTGCCTTCGATGAGGACACTGTCCTTGAGCCTGTCCCGGATCGTCCTGGGATCGTACTTGATGCGGGTGGAAAGTTCGTCAGTGGTTAAGTAAGTCAGTGACATATTCGCCTCCATGGATTAAATTCACACAGAAGGACAAAACGACAGGTTCGTATCGTTTTTGTCATCCTGAATGAAATTCTAGAGGCAAAAAAGTCACTGTCAATACATTTATGTCGTTCTGCGTGAAATATTTATCTGGAGGGTGAGATGATCAAATGCCATCTCTCAAGAATGATGGGCGAGAAGAAGCTCAAAATCGCCGATGTGGCCAGGATGACTGGCCTGCACCGCAATACTGTCACGCTCCTGTACAACGAAACGGCGACTCGTGTTGATCTGGATGCAATTGATCGTCTCTGCGAACTGTTCGAGTGTCAGGTCGGAGAGCTTTTCGAGCGGGTCAGGCCTGAACTGAAGTAAAAAATTGGGCGCAGAAGGCAGTAGTTAAAAATTCGCTCCTATTTTGCGTCGGCATATAATGAGGGCACGAAGTGGGCACCGTTTGGGCACGAAATGGGCACGGTGAGGGAGATGGTCAGACCGAATCTGTCTAACCCGTTGAATTTATGGCGCGCCCGGCGCGATTCGAACGCACGACCCCTGCCTTCGGAGGGCAGTACTCTATCCAGCTGAGCTACGGGCGCGGGAGGGCGAAGCTTATCTTTTTTGCCATTCCCCGTCCAGCCAAGCTTTGCCGCCGCTCGCGGTTTACATATAATTCTGGCTTTTGAGATTTTTCAAGGACAAAACATGGCTGACCCCCACGCCAAGATGACCAAGGCAACGCCCCAGGAAGTGATGGTTTCCGTTGTGCTTGGGCTGGTTGCCCCCCTGATTGCCATCGTGTTGATTCTTTTCCTGGTCGACAGCATCCAGAGCGACCAGATTGATGAGGACAGCCCCGATATCGCGGAGAAGACCGTGTTGAGGAACATCGCGCCGGTAGCCAAGCTCGAAGCGCTCGATGCCAATGCCCCGCGGGTCGAGCGGTCCGGGGAAGAGGTGTACAAGGCCGTGTGCTTCTCCTGCCATGACGCGGGCGCCCTGGGCGCGCCCAAGATGAACAGCAAGGGCGACTGGGCCGGGCGACTGGGCCAGGGCTTCGACAAGCTGATCGATCATGCCATCAACGGCATTCGCGCCATGCCTCCGCGCGGCGGCGACCCGGACATCTCCGACATCGAGATCGCGCGTACCGTGGCCTACATGGCCAACTCCTCCGGCGCCAGCTTCAAGGCGCCCGAGCCGCCGCCGCCCGCCGCCGAGCCGGCGAAGGCCGACGCAGCGGCTGCCCCGGCAGCGGCGCCTGCCGCCGCCCCGGCCAATTAAGCCGGCGCAAGCCAGACAAAAAGGCCGCAGCATGCTGCGGCCTTTTTCATTGCCGGCTGTCCCGGTTCAGCCCGAAGCCAGCATCGCCTTCAGCGCCGCCAGGCGGTCGCTGCCGCTCTGCCTCGATTCTTCGGTGTCGGGCTTGCCGGGCAGGCGGATGTCGCCGCCCATTTCGGCGATGAATCGGCTGGGCTCGCAGCCCAGCCATTCGCCGGCGCGCTTGCGCCGCTCGCAATAGGTCACGGTCAGCGACTTGCGCGCGCGCGTGATGCCGACGTACATCAGCCGGCGCTCTTCCTCCAGGCGGCCATCCTCGGCGGCCTCGCGGTGCGGCAGGATGCCTTCTTCGACGCCGACCAGGAATACGTGATCGTATTCCAGTCCCTTGGCGGCATGCAGGGTGGAAAGCTTGACCAGATCGGCTTCCTCGTCCTCGCGTTCTTCGAGCAGCGTGATCAATGCGACCATCTGGGTCAGTTCCAGCAGGTTCTTCTCGTCTTCTTCGCCGCGCTTCTTCAGCCAGCGCAAAAAGTCCTGCACGTTGTTCCAGCGGGTTTCCGCGGCGCGCGGCTCCTCGTTGTCGTACAGCCAGGCCTCGTAGCCGATGGCCTGCATGAGGTCGTCGAGCACCTGTTCTGCGGGCTCCTTTTCGGCGCGGAATGAAATGCGATTGATGAAGTCGCAGAATTCCCTCAGCGGATCGAGTTGACGCGCGTTCAGTCTCGCTTCTGCGGCGCTGGTGAACACCGCCTCGAACAGGCTCACGTGCAGGTCGGCCGCCACTGCGCCGAGCGCCTCCAGGGTGGCGGCGCCGATGCCGCGTTTCGGTGTGGTCACCGCACGGATGAAGGCGGGATCGTCGTCGGCATTGGCGACGAGGCGCAGATAGGCAGTGATGTCCTTGATCTCGGCCTTGTCGAAGAAGGACTGGCCGCCGGACAGCTTGTAGGGAATCTTTTCGTTGCGCAGCGCCTGCTCGAACACGCGCGCCTGGTGGTTGCCGCGGTAGAGTATGGCGTAGTCGCGAAAGCGCGCGCGGTGCTGCATCTTGTGCGCCAGCATGCGCATGACCACGGATTCGGCTTCCTGCGCGTCGTCCTTGGCGACGATGACCTGAATGGCGTCACCCACGCCGAGTTCGCTCCACAGCTTCTTTTCGAACAGCTTGGGGTTGTTCGATATCAGGCTGTTGGCGGCCTTGAGGATGCGCACGGTGGAGCGGTAGTTCTGCTCCAGCTTGACCACGTGCAACTGCGGGTAGTCGTCCTTCAGCGCGGCCAGATTGTCGGCCGACGCGCCGCGCCAGCCGTAGATGGCCTGGTCGTCGTCGCCCACTGCGGTGAAGCTCGCGCGCGGCCCGGTCAAGAGCTTCAGGAGCTGGTATTGCGCGGCATTGGTGTCCTGGTATTCGTCGACCAGCACATGGCGCAGGCGGTTCTGCCACTTGTTGCGGATTTCTCCTTGCTGCGAGAACAGGCTGGCGGGCAGGCGGATCAAGTCATCGAAGTCCACCGCCTGGTAGGCACGCAGGGTGGCGTCGTAGCGGTCGTAAAGTTTCGCCCACACCTGTTCATGGTCAGTGGCGGCGATCTGCTGCGCCTCGGCCGGCGACAACAGGCCGTTCTTCCACAGCGAGATTTGTGTCGCGGCCTGGCGGATCAGCTGCTTGTCGGTGGTCTTGAGGATTTCGGAAATGATCTGCAGGGCATCGGCGCTGTCGAGGATGGAAAAGCGCGGCTTGAGTTCGGCGGAGGCGGCCTCCTCGCGCAGGATGCGCAGGCCCAGCGAATGGAAGGTGGTGACGATGAGGCCCTTGCCGTCCTTGCCTTCGAGCAGCTTGCCGGCGCGCTCCTGCATTTCCTTCGCCGCCTTGTTGGTGAAGGTGATGGCGGCGATGCTGGCAGGCTTGAAGCCGCATTCGCGGATGAGCCAGGCGATCTTGTGGGTGATGACGCGGGTCTTGCCCGAGCCGGCGCCGGCCAGCACCAGCAGCGGTCCGTCCAGGTATTTCGCGGCTTCGCGCTGGGGAGGGTTGAGATGCGACAGCATGGGGCGACACGGAAAAATCCAGCGACGATTGTATCATTGGGGCCGGGCACGAACGATGAAGGACGACGGGTGGCGACATATGTGATCGGCGACGTGCAGGGCTGTTTCGCGTCCCTGCAAAAGCTGCTGGCCGAGTGCGGCTTCGAGCGCGCGCAGGACAGGCTGTGGTTCGTCGGCGACCTGGTGAACCGCGGTCCGGAGTCGCTGCAGACCTTGCGTTTCGTGCGCGACCTCGGCGAGTGCGCCATCGTGGTGCTTGGCAATCACGACCTGCATCTCCTCGGGGTGTGGGCGGGCCATCGCCAGGTGCACCACAGCGACACCCTGGCGCCCATCCTCGATGCGCCGGACTGCGACGCGCTCATGCAGTGGCTGCTGCACCGCAACATCGCGCACTTTGAGCACGACGTGCTGATGGTGCATGCCGGCGTGTGGCCCGGCTGGTCGCTGGAAGACACGCTGTTCCATGCGCAGGAACTGGAAGCGGCGCTGAGGGGCCCGGACTTCGAATGGGTGTTCGCGCACCTGTATGGCTCGGTGCCGGCGCGATGGTCGGACGAGCTGACTGGCGCGGACCGTCTGCGCGTCATCACCAACGCTTTCACGCGCATGCGCTTTTGTTACCCGGATGGCGAGATGGAGTTCCATCACAAAGGCCGGCTGGGCAGTGCGCCGCCGCCGCTCTTGCCCTGGTTCGACGTGCCGGGGCGCAAGACCGCCGGCATCCCCGTCGCCTGCGGCCACTGGTCGGCGCTGGGACTCTACCTGCGCGAGGACATCCTGGCGCTCGACACCGGCTGCTTGTGGGGCGGCAAGCTCACGGCGCTGAGGCTGGAGGATCGCCGGGTGTTTCAGGTCGATTGCCCGCAGATGAAAGCGCCGAAGAAGTAGCGTCCAAGCCCAGAGCGCCGGCGATTTCCCGCTGCGCGGTTTCCGCCAGCTCGCGCCGATTGTCGCCGCGGATTGGCTTGCCGAAAGTGATGCGCGCGACGATTTCCTTTTCGCCGGCAATGCGCCACAGCGATTTTCCGAAAGACACATTGTCGGCGTAAGCGGCCGCGTCGGTGTAGGCGCCTGCGGGCGTCTGGTATTGCAGCGCGGCCGGCACCACGGGCAGGTTCTCGTCCACGGCAGGCTGGAACAGCGAAGGCAGGAAACGCAGCAATCTGCTGCCGTCGGTCGAGGTGCCCTCGGGGAATACCGCCACCCAGGCGCCATCGCGCAGCAGCGCGTGCATTTCCTGGTTGATGCGCGCGGTGTCGGATTTCCTGGCGCGCTGGATGAACAGCGTGCCCGCGCGCCAGGCAAGCCAGCCGATCACCGGCCAGTTGCGAACTTCGTGCTTGGAAACGAAGTGCGCGCGCCGCGCAGCGTGAATGAGGAAAATGTCCAGCCAGGAGACATGGTTGGCGACGAGCAGCGCACCGTGCGTGAATTCCGGCGGCGTGCCCGCGATGAGTCGGACGCCCAGGATGCGCAGCAGGCCTGCGGACCAGCGCGAAATCACGCGGTCGCGCTCGGCCAGGGAGTAGAAACCGAACAATGCGGCGGCCTGGAATACGCCCAGCAGCAGGTGCAGGCTCAGGCGGGCCAGCCGGATCAGGCGGCGAAACAGGGCGCTCATGCAGCCTATTGTAAGGCCGCGCGATGCTCAGGCGCGCTTGTGCACGAAGTGCCGCATGTAGTTGTGGTTGATCTGCTGCATGGGCAGCAGCATCAGCAGGTCGGCGGTGTTGAAGTCCGGGTCCCAGGCCGGTTCGCCGCAGACCATGGCGCCCAGCCGCAGGTAGCCCTTGATCAGCGGCGGCGGCAGCCCGGGGGTGCCGGTGTCGAGCGATTCCAGCGGCAGCGGGTTGCGCGGGGTGGCGCGCCATTCCACCGGGCTCAGGTGCCTGGCGCTGACGTGGCGGTAGACGCTGGCGGCGAGGTGGCCGCCGTCGGCCATGCCGATGCTGGCGCAGCCGATCACGTAGTCGAAGCCGTGGCGCATCATGTAGTCGGCCAGCCCGAGCCACAGCAGGGCGATCACTGCGCCGCTGCGGTAGTCGGGGTGCACGCAGGAACGTCCCAGTTCGGCCATGCGCGGACGCAGGAAATGAAAGCGCGTGAGGTCGAATTCCTGTTCGGAGTAGTAGCCGGATTTTTTCGCCGAGTCGGGCGGCAGGATGCGGTAGGTGCCGACCACTTCGCCGCTCGCGGTGTCGCGCACCAGCAGGTGGTCGCACAGGTTGTCGAAGGGATCGATGTCCAGTCCCAGGTGTGCGCTGGGCAGCCTGGCGCCCATTTCGTCGGCAAAGACCCGATAGCGCAACTGCTGGGCCTCGGCGATCTCGACGTCGTCGATGGCCAGATAAACCTTGAAGCGGCCGTGCTGGCCGGAGGATTTGAGTACCGCGGATTCAAGCATGAGCTTCCCTCTGTGAGCGTTTTGCGGCAGCTTAGGGAAGGCGCATTGCATGCATGTGTCGCGCAGATGAAAGCTTGGTGAATGCGGCTGTCTCTGCGGAGGGTTTGAACCGTCACATCAACTTAGTGTAATGACCGTAAAGAATTTACCGACTGGAGCCCCCGTGCTTTACCCGGAACTCTTCAAATTCCTGGGATCGGCGCGTCGGAACATGGCGGGCGATGTCCCCTGAAACGCGTTCGACGGCGCCCTGCCCGGCGACGAACAGGCGCTCACCGCAAGTGCAACGCCATCACCGAATGGGCCGCGCTGGCGGCCACGGAAATGTTCGTGCGCGACTTTCGCCATGCCAGCGACCTCAATCGTTTCCGCAAGCAGATCGCGGCGGCGCCGGTCTGGACCGGCTGGCGAGAGCTAGCGTGTCACGCGGGTGACGCCGCCGCCGGTCAGCACGCGCACGCGGTCGCCGACGCGGAATTCCTCGTCGGCCGCCTGGGTGATGGCGAGCACGCGGCCGGAATCGAGCTTGACGGTGATCTCGACGCCATTCTGGCGGGTGACGGCTTCTTCCGCCGCCGCTCCGCCCACGCCGCCCAGCACGGCGCCCACGGTGGCGCCGACCACGCTGCCGCGGCCGCCGCCCACCGTGCTGCCGGCGACACCGCCGACCACGGCGCCGGCTGCGGGACCGACCACGCTCTTGGTGCCTTCGATCCTGACTGCACGCACCGATTCGACCACGCCCATCTGCACTTCCTGCACGCTGCGCGCCTGATCGCGCGAGTAATCCTTGCTGCCCAGGCCGCCGGCGCAGCCGGCAATGAGGACGGTGGCGGAAGCGAACAGCAGTACGGCAAGCTTTTTCATGATGGGCTCCAGTTGTGCGGTTCCGGCCTGGCGCCCGTGCGTCGGGCCGGATGGAAAAGGGTTCGTCGCTATATCCGGTAGCCGAAGGATTCGGCGAAGCGGGTTTCGATTTCCAGCCGGCTGGGGGCATGGTTCTGCCCGCCGCGGCTTTCTATTTTTATAGCACCCATGAGACTCGCCAGACGGCCGGTAGTTTCCCAGTCCATGCCCTGGGCGATGCCATGGAGCAGGCCGGCGCGGAAGGCGTCGCCGCAGCCGGTGGGATCGACGAGCTCGCGCACCGGCGCGGCGGGGATGTGGATGCATTGTCCGCCGACATGGAAATCCGCGCCCTCGGCGCCCTTGGTCACGATGAGCGCCTCGACCTCGCGCGCCAGTTGGGCCAGGTCCTGGCCGGTGCGGGTTTGCAGCAGTTCAGCCTCGTAATCGTTGAGCGTGATGTAATCGGCCTTGCGCACCATCTGCAGCAGTTCCTCGCCGGAAAACAGCGGCATGCCCTGACCGGGGTCGAACACGAAGGGGATGCCGGCCGCGTGGAACTGCGCGCAGTGCGCCAGCATCCCGTCGCGGCCGTCGGGCGAGACGATGCCGAGCCCGATGTCCCGTGCGGCGGAAGCGTCGTTGAGGTGCGAGTGATTCATCGCGCCCGGGTGGAAAGCGGTGATCTGGTTGTCCGAGAGGTCGGTGGTGATGAAGGCCTGGGCGGTGTAGCTTCCTTCGACCTTGCGCACGCATTCCTGGCTGAGGCCGAGGCGCTCGAGGCGCGCGGCATAGGGCGCGAAATCCTCGCCCACCGTGGCCATGATCACCGGTTCGCCGTCCAGCAGCTTGAGGTTGTAGGCGATGTTGCCGGCACAGCCGCCGAACTCGCGGCGCATGTCCGGCACCAGGAAGGACACGTTGAGGATGTGGATCTTGTCCGGCAGGATGTGGTGCTTGAAATGGTCGTGGAAGACCATGATGGAATCGAAGGCGAGCGAGCCGCAGATCAGGGTGCGCATGAGGGAAAACCGGGAATTGGACTGGCGATATTATCGTGGAAACGTCTTTGCATTGCCGCAAGGCATTACCAGGGACCGGCCGTTTCCCTTTCGCGAATCGCGCGCAGCAGCACGATTTCGTTGTAGGCGGTGAGGTTGAAGCCGAGACGGGTGCCGTTGCGGGTGTCGCGCAGCAGTTCGTCGAGATAGGCGATGGCCCTGTCGGTCGGCCAGCGATGCACCAGTTCGGCCATGACGTGGGGGTAGGCTTCGATGCCCGGCTTGCCGGAAGCGGCGGCGATTTCTCCCAGCGAAGGGATTTCCACGTTGAAGTATTGCTTGCAGCGCCGCCGCGCCTCCTCGTACTCGCTAACGAGGTTTTCCTGCTGCAGCAGGTCGAGCAGCATCAGCCAGGGCACCGGTGACTCGGCCGGTGTTTGCTGGATGTGATTTTCCAGCAGGCGGATGGCGAGCGGAGCGTTGCCGTGCGCGACGAAAACCTCCACCTCGTCCTTCATGCTGTCACGGATTTCGGCGCCCTCGGCGGGCTGCAGCAGGAGATCGTCGTCCTGGCTGGCGGCCGCGGCGGCAGGGACGGGTTTGGCTTGCGCAGGCGCAGGCTTTTCCCGGGCGAACAGGGAAGGCAGCGCCTGCGGCGGCGAAGGCAGCCAGCGGGTTTTCCCGCGCGCGCGTGCGGGTGCGCGGCTGGCGCGGCGCCGCAGGATCAGGGCGACGGCAGCGCTCAGCAAGGCCAGGCCGAGCAGGAAATAGGGCCAGGGCAGCCCGGCAGACTGCGGCTGGCTGGCGGTCGCAGCAGCCGGCCCGGCCGCCTGCGCCTGCTGGAGCAGTTCGGCATTGCGTTTTTGCAGGCTGGACAGCTGCTGTTCGAGATGGTCGAGCTTGCGATTCAGCGCGGTGTTCTCGTCCGAAAGCTCGATGGACGACAGCGGCATGGCGGCGCGTGCGGGATCAGGCAGGCTGAGGTCCAGCTTGAGCGAGAGCGAGCCGTCGCTGGCCGCTGCCAGCCTGCGGGTGCTGCCGGAAAGCACCAGCCTGGGTTGCTCCTGGACCACCGCGCTCGCCGGCCGGCGAGGCTTGGCGACAGACGGCCGGCGGCTGGAGGTTTTGCTCGCCGCGGCGCTGGCGCTTGGCCCGCCTGCGGCGCGCGGGCGGCTTGCTGCGGCTGGCGGCAGGTCGGCCACCGGCTGGGCGGCTGCAGCCGGCGCTTGCGCTTCCGGCACGGGCGCGGGGTCGAGCAGGAAGACGTATTCCTTCTGCAACTGGCCGCCGCAGTGCGCGATCAGCAGGAAGCCGCCGACCGGGTCGTGGAGCGCCAGTTGCGTCCTGAGCTTGAGCAGGGATTGTCCGCGTGCGTTCGATTCCAGGCTGAGCTGGGCATCAGGCGGCATTGGCAGGCTGTTGCCGGCGGGCTGCAGCCGGAAGCAGTCCGGCGCGAGTCGGGCTTCGTCGCCGAGCAGGGCGATGCTGGCGCGCAAAGGCTGGCCGAGCCCGCTCGACACCGTCAGTTCGCCGAGACCGAGGGCATGGCCGCAGGGGCTGAGGCAGAGGGCGAAGGCCGCCGTCCAGCGGCGGATGTCGAAATGCATTTTTATTGTTTCTAAGCGTGCAACACGCTGGTTGTCCAAATCCCCGGACGGGCCCTCAAACCTAAACCGACAATACCACTCCCCAGACGACCACGACATTGATCAGGCTCAGCAGTACGGCGGCGCTGCCGATGTCCTTGGCGCGCTTGGCGAGATGGTGGTTTTCCAGCGAAACGCGGTCCACCACCGCCTCGATGGCCGAATTGATCAGTTCGACGATCAGCACCAGGAACAGGACCGCGATCATCAGGGCGCGGCCGATGGCATCCGGCTCCAGCCAAAGTGCGAGCGGGATGCAGACGAGGGTCAGCAGCAATTCCTGGCGAAAGGCGTCTTCATGGCGGATGGCGGCCTTGAGCCCGTCGATGGAATAGAACAGCGCATTCCAGACGCGGGCCAGGCCGGTCCTGCCCTTGAAAGGGGACTCCTGATTCATGTCAGGCATTGTAAGTGGCGGCGGGCACTCGCCCTATTGCCCTTCGGGGCAGGCGCTCAGGCCGCCTTGTAGGCCAGGTCGAGTTCGCGCGCCGCCTTGACGTCGTCCAGGCGCCTTACCGGCTGGGTGTAGGGCGCGCCCTTGACCAGGTCGGCATTGGCGTAGGACTCCTCCTTGATCTTGATGCAGGCATCGATGAAGGCGTCCAGCGTCTCCTTGCTTTCGGTTTCCGAGGGCTCGATCAGGAGGCACTCGGGCACCAGCAGCGGGAAGTAGGTGGTGGGCGCGTGGAAGCCGTAGTCGAGCAGGCGCTTGGCGAAGTCCATCGCGGAAACGCCGGTCTCGTCCTTGAGCTTCTTCAGCGTGACGATGAACTCGTGGCTCGCGCGCCGGGTCGGATAGGCCAGTTCGAAGCCGGCGTCGCGCAGCCTGACCATCAGGTAGTTGGCGTTGAGGGTGGCGAACTCGGCCACGCGGTGCATGCCTTCAGCGCCCAGCATGCGCGCGTAGATGTAGGCGCGCAGCAGCACGCCGGCGTTGCCGCCGTTGGCGCTCATGCGGCCGATGGACTGCGGCAGGTCGGCCTCGGTGGCGTTGCGGTAGACGCCGTTGTCGTTGATCACCACCGGCACCGGCATGAAGGGCAGCAGGCGCTCGGCCACTCCCACCGGGCCGGCGCCGGGGCCGCCGCCGCCGTGCGGGGTGGAGAAGGTCTTGTGCAGGTTCATGTGGATGACGTCAAACCCCATGTCGCCGGGGCGCACATAGCCGAGGATGGCGTTGAGGTTGGCGCCGTCGTAGTAGAGCAGGCCGCCGGCGTCGTGCACCAGCTTCTGGATGGTCTGGATGGTCTTCTCGAACACGCCCAGGGTGGACGGGTTGGTCAGCATGAGTCCGGCGGTCTGCGGACCGACTGCGGCTTTCAATGCTTCCAGGTCGACGTTGCCTTCGCGGTCGGTGGGGATTTCCTTCACGGTGTAGCCGCACATCACCGCGGTGGCCGGGTTGGTGCCGTGGGCTGCGTTAGGCACCAGGATTTCGCTGCGTGCGGTGTCGCCGCGCGCGTCGTGGTAGGCGCGGATCATGGCGATGCCGGCGAATTCGCCCTGCGCGCCGGCCATCGGGGCGAGTGACACGCCGGCCATGCCGGTGACATCCTTCAGCATCTCCTGCAGTTCATACATGCAGGCGAGGAAACCCTGGCCGGTCTCTGCCGGCGCATGCGGGTGGCGCGCCAGGAACTGCGGCAGCATGGCCAGCGAATTGCAGGCGCGCGGGTTGTACTTCATGGTGCACGAACCCAGCGGATAGAACTGGGTGTCGATGGAGAAGTTCTTTTGCGAGAGGCGCGTGTAGTGGCGCACCACGTCCAGCTCGGAGCATTCCGGCAGTGCGGGCGGCGCGTCGCGCAGCAGTTCGGCGGGCAGGTCGTCGAGCGCGCCGTCGTGGGGCGGAAGCTGCGCGTGGGCCGCGCGACCGGGGTGGGAGTGATCGAATATCAGCATGGCCTCAAAACCAAATCGTTGACACAGAGGAACCAGAGGTAACAGAGGAGAAGGAAAGGGGTTTTCTCTGATCCCTCTGCTGCCTCTGTGTAAAAAACTTACTTCAGTGCAGCCAGCGCAGCGTCGTAATTCGGTTCCTGCTTGATCTCGGGAACCAGTTCGCTGTGCAGCACCTTGTTGTTCTCGTCCAGCACGACCACGGCGCGCGCGGTGATGCCGGCGAGCGGGCCGCTGTGGATGTCGACGCCGTAGTTCTTCTTGAAGTCCCAGCCGCGCATGGTGGACAGGGTCACCACGTTGCTGGTGTTTTCGGCGCCACAGAAGCGGTTCATCGCGAAGGGCAGGTCGGCGGAGATGATCAGCACCACCGTGTTGCCGACGGCGGCATCGTTGAACACCTTGGTCGATTTCGCGCACACCGGGGTGTCGAGCGAGGGCACGATGTTGAGGATTTTCTTCTTGCCGGCGAAGTCGGCCAGCGAGACGTCGGCCAGGTCCTTGTTCACCAGCTTGAAATCGGGCGCGGTGTCGCCCACCTTGGGAAAGTTGCCAACCACTTCGATCGGGTTGCCTGCGAGGGTTACGGTTGCCATGTCGATCTCCTTTTGCCTTGTTGGTTCGTGTTGCATCACTTCCGCGCGCAGGGCGGCGGCTCTGAAAGTTTGGACACGATGCGCCCAAGCTGCTGGGCGTAGCGGTCGAGGTCTGCTGCGGTCTTGGTTTCGGTGGCGCACACCAGGATGGCGTTGCCGAGTTCGGGGTAATCCTTCGACAGGTCATAGCCGCCGACGATGCCCTGGCCGACGAGAGAGTGCAGCAGCTTGGTGTTTTCCACATTGGTGCGAATTGCCGCCTCGTGGAAATATGCGCCGCTGAAAACCTTTTCCGCCCCTGCCGCAACCAGCTTGCCGACCAGGGAAACGGTGTTGGCGTGGCTCGCGCGGGCGACGCGGGAAAGTCCTTCCGGCCCGAGCAGGCTCATGTAGATGGTCGAAGCCGTCACCACCAGGCCCTGGTTGGTGCAGATGTTGGAAGTGGCCTTGGAGCGGCGGATGTGCTGCTCCCTGGCTTGCAATGTCAGGGCGAAGCCGGGCTTGCCGTCGAGGTCGACGGTGCGGCCGACGATGCGGCCCGGCATCTGGCGCACGAATTCCTGCTTGCAGCACATGAAGCCGTAATAGGGGCCGCCGCTGGCGAGCGGCGCGCCCAGCGGCTGGCCGTCGCCGACCGCGATGTCGGCGCCGGTCTGGCCCCATTTGCCGGGGGCTTTCAGCACTGCCAGCGTGGTCGGGTTGACCAGGGCGATGGCCAGCAGCTTGTTGGCGTGCGCCCAGTCGGTCATGGCGTCGACGTCTTCCAGCATGCCGAAGAAGTTGGGCTGGGGGATGACCAGCGCGGCGCAGCCCTCGGCGTCCTTGGGCAGCACGGTGCAGCCGGTGGCCGGGTGGTAATCCACTTCCACCAGTTCGATCTTCTGGTTCTTGACGATGTCGCGGCAGGCCGCGCGGTAGAGCGGGTGCACCGTCTTCGGCATGAGCACGCGGCGGTGGCCGGACTTGTTCGAGCGCACCGCCATCAGCACGGCTTCGGCGAGGCCGGAACCGCCGTCGTAGAGCGAAGCGTTGGACACGTCCAGGCCGGTGAGCCGGGTCATCATGGTCTGGTATTCGTAGATCAGTTGCAGCGTGCCCTGGCTCGCCTCGGCCTGGTAGGGCGTGTAGGCGGAATAGAACTCGCCGCGCGTGGTGATCTGCCAGACCGCGGAGGGGATGTGGTGCTCGTAGGCGCCGGCGCCGAGGAAGTTGAGATAGCGGCCGTCGGCTTCCGCACGCTCGGTCATCAGGCGGGTGATTTCCATTTCCGAGATGCCCTCGGGCACCCTGGCGAGCTTGCCGGCCTTGAGTGCAGCGGGAATCTCATCGAACAGGGCGTCGATGTCCCTGGCGCCGATGGCGGCCAGCATGTCGGCGATGTTCTCGTCGGAGTGGGGGATGAATGGCATGGTCAGTTCAACATCTTTAACAAAGAGGACATGAGGACAAGAGGAAAAGCAAAGATGACTTTACTCCTGTCCTCTTTGTGGGAAATCAATGCGCCTCGGACGCGACGTGCGCCTCGTAGGCGGCGGCGTCGAGCAGCGCGTTCACGTCGGCGGGGCTGGCCGGCCTGATCTTGAACATCCAGGCGCCGTAAGCATCCTGGTTGATCTTCTCGGGGCTGGACTCGACTTCGTCGTTGGCGGCCACGACTTCGCCGGCGAGCGGTGCATACACGTCGGAGGCGGCCTTGACCGACTCGACCACGGCGCACTCTTCGCCGGCATTGAGCTTGCGGCCCACGGCGGGATTCTCGACGAATACCATGTCGCCCAGCAGGTCCTGGGCGTGGTGGGTGATGCCCACGCTCACGGTGCCGTCGGCTTCGACTTTGACCCACTCGTGGGACTTGGTGTATTTCAGGTCAGCGGGGATGCTCATTTTTGCTCCAAATCAAATTTCACAAAGAGGACATGAGGACAAGAGGAAAAGCAAAGGAGGGTTTACTCCTGTCCTCTTGTCCTCCTTGTTCAAATCAAAACCTTGCCGTTGCGCACGAACGGGTATTTAACCACTTTTGCCTTCAGTTTCTTGTCGCGGATTTCCACGTCCACTTCCTCGCCCGGGGCGATGCCCAGCGGGATGCGGGCGAGCGCAATCGACTGCTGCAGGGTGGGCGAGAAAGTGCCCGAGGTGATTTCGCCCGTGCCGTTTTTCGTGAATACCTTCTGGTGGCTGCGCAGTACGCCCTTGTCCAGCAGCACCAGGCCGGCGAGCTGCTGGGTGACCTCGCTCGCTTCCAGCGCCTTGCGGCCGACGAAGTCGCGCTCGGTTTTCAGGTCAACGGTCCAGGCGAGGCCGGACTCCAGCGGGCTGGTGGTTTCATCCATGTCCTGGCCGTAGAGATTCATGCCGGCCTCCAGGCGCAGGGTGTCGCGGGCGCCCAGTCCAATCGGCTTGCCGCCGGCCTCCATCAGCGCCTTCCAGAAAAAGGGCACGGATTTGGCCAACACCATCACTTCGAAGCCGTCTTCACCCGTGTAACCCGTTCTGGCGATGAACATCTCGCCCATGGCGGCGGCGTTGAAGGGCTTGAGGGTTTCGGTGAGGCTGTCGGCGCCGGGCAGGGCTTCGTTGAGCACGCGCTTCGCATCCGGACCCTGGATCGCGACCATGGCGAGATCGCGACGCGGGGTCAGAGTGAGGCCCATGTTCCAGTCGGCGTTGCACTTCTGCATCCAGGCGAGATCCTTCTCGGCGGTGCCGGCGTTGACCACCAGGCGGAACCAGGTCTCATCCATGTAATAGATGATGAGATCGTCGATGACGCCGCCGTCTTCATTGAGCATGCAGGAATACAGCGCCTTGCCCGACACCTGCAGCTTGTCGACGTTGTTGGCGACGAGGCGGCGCAAAAAGGCGCGCACGTTCTCGCCCTTGAGGTCGAGCGGCAGCATGTGCGAGACGTCGAACAGGCCGCAGCCCGAGCGCACGGTGTGATGCTCCTCGATCTGCGAGCCGTAGTTCACCGGCATGTCCCAGCCGCCGAAGTCGACCATCTTGGCGCCGAGTTCGCGGTGGGTGGCGTTGAGGGGGGTACGTTTCAAATCAGTCATTTTTAAACCCTAAAAGCATGAACAGGGAGGCAGTGGAGGTTCAGGGAGGAATTAAAGGTTTACTCCCTTGCCTCCCCTGCCTCCTTGTGAGGCTGTTGTTGTATTTCTTCCGCATAGTAGCTGCTGCGCACCAGCGGCCCGGCCTTGACCCAATTGAAGCCGAGCGCGCGCGCTTCACTTTCCAGTTCGGCGAACGCGTCGGGATGGAGGTATTCCGCCACCGGCAGGTTGGCAAGCGTCGGGCGCAGGTACTGGCCGAGCGAGACGCGGTCGACGCCGACGCTCTTCAAATCCTTCAATACCTCGATCACTTCTTCGCGGGTCTCGCCGAGGCCCAGCATCAGCGCCGACTTGGTTTCCACCCGGGCCTGTCGGCCGGCCTTTTCCAGCAGTTCGATCGAGCGCTCATACTGCGAGCCCTTGCGCGCCACTTTGTAGAGACGCGGCACGGTTTCCACATTGTGCCCCCAGACCAGGTCGGGCAGGCCGGGATTGGTCAGCGGACAGGCATTCACCGCATCCATGACGATGCTGATGGCCTCGTCCTGCACGCCGCGGAAGTCCGGGGTGAGAAACTCGACGCCGATGTCGGCCTGGCGTTGCCGCAGCTGGCGCAGGCTTTCGGCAAACACCCAGGCGCCGCCGTCTTCGAGGTCGTCGCGGTTGACCGAGGTCAGCACGATGTAATCGAGCTTGAGCCCGGCCACGGCCTCGGCGATGCGCACGGGCTCGTTGACGTCGTACCAGCCGGGCTTGCCGGTCTTGACCGCGCAGAAGCCGCAGGCGCGGGTGCAGGTGTCGCCCAGCAGCATGAAGGTGGCGGTGCCGCGGCTCCAGCATTCGCCGCGGTTGGGACACTTGGCCTCCTCGCACACGGTGTGCAGGCGATTGCCGTGCACGGCGAGCTGCGTGCCGCCATAGCCGGATTCGCGCCCGAGGTTCTGGCGGATCCAGGATGGCATGCGACTGATGTTGCGGATGACTTGGGTCTGCACGACGGCTCCGAAAAAACAAAAAAGGGGTGAGGATTGAATCGGTTCAATCTTCACCCCTCTGTCCTTGGTGCCTGAGAGATTGATCCCCTTCGGCGGCGGCAGTCGAAAATGCCGCTCTCTCCAGAGTGTTTGCTGCAGTGGTCCTTTTGCCTGAGCGTTCCCGGGTGATTACGCCTTCGGCGACGGCCTGGCCGTGCTCTCCCACTGGGTCGCCATCTTAACACAGCCGGCAGCGCCGGCTCAGTAGAACATGCGCAGCCGGTAGCCGGCGGCCTTGAGTCCCTTGCCCTGCAACTGCAGTTTGACCGGCACTTCGGAGCGGCCCTGGATGCCGGCGGCTTCCATGCTGCTGTTGGGCAGGTATTCGCTCGGGGCGAACATGCGCCGGGCGAGCGGCTGGTCCTCGACGTCGGTCAGCGTGAGCTCCAGCACGGGCCAGGCCATCGGGTAGGACGCCCGGTTGGCGAGGGTAACCTCCAGGCTGAGATGGTTGTCGTTTTCGGTTTGCAGGTCGGAACCGCGGATGATCACCTGTTGAGTGTCGCGCGGCAGGCTGACCGTGCAGTTAAGCTTTTCGCAAGCCGCCACCAGGAAAGGCCGGATCTCCGGATAACTGGCGGCAAGTCTGTCGCGCATGGAGTACACCAGCTGTGCGGCCAGCGCCAGCAGCAGGATGATGCTCAGCAGCGCCCAGAGCCAGCCCAGCCGGGCCTTCTTCTTGTCGGCCTTGACCACAGGCGAAGGCGGCGGCCGGCGCGGAATCCAGCCGGTGCTGGTGGCGGTCGACTGCCTGGCGCTCATGCCGGCCGGGGGCGCGGCAGCGGGCTTGAATGTGGGGGCGGCATCCTCGGGCCTGGAGGCTTCGGGCTTGGGCTCGAACACCGGCATCGGGCCGTAGTCGTCGTCCGCCTGGGGCAGGTTGGGATCGACCAGGATGATGGATTCCAGTTTGGGGCCGAACGCCGAGGGAACTTCCTGCTCGTCGGCCATGCGCTGGGCCAGGCCGCTGAGGCCGACGGCGGCTGCCTCGGCGCCCGCCTCGATGGCGGCTTCGCCTTCCGCCGGGCTGATGGCCTGCCCGGCATCGCTCGGCGGCGGTGGGCTTTCTGCGGGGGCTTCGGCCGCGCCTGTCGGCGTTGCCGGGCCGGGCGCGTCGGATTCGTTATCCGGCGGCGGGGTGAGGCCGGAATGGAACACGTTGCCGCACATGCCGCATTGCACCCAGCCCTTGGCGGCTTGCAGGTGCTGCGGCGCCAGGCGGAATACGCTGCCGCACTGCGGGCATTTGGCGACGAGATCGTTTTCGGTGCTCATTTTTTCCGTCCGCAAAGTCTGACCCAGCCATCTTCGGCGACCGGCGTCTCAAATTCGAACCAGGTGCGATAGACCTGCATGACCGCCTCCGCCTGCTGTTCCAGGATGCCCGACATGACCAGCCGGCCGGCCGGCTGGGTCAGCCCGGCCAGGAGCGGTGCCAGCGCCTTGAGCGGATTGGTCAGGATGTTGGCCACCACGATCTGCGCCGCGGCCGCAGGCGCCTGGTCCGGCGTGTAAAAGCGTGCGCTCACGGCGTTGATATCGGCATTGTAGGCGGCAGCTTGAATGGCTTGAGGGTCGATGTCCACGCCCCAGACTTCGCCGGCGCCGAGCTTGGCGGCGGCGATGGCGAGGATGCCCGAGCCGCAGCCATAGTCCAGCACGGTTTCGCCGCCCCGGATGTTTTCGTCCAGCCAGCGCAGGCACAGGCGGGTAGTGGGGTGCGAGCCGGTGCCGAAGGCAAGGCCCGGATCCAGGCGGATGTTCAGGGCCGCGCTGTCAGGGGCCTCATGCCAGCTGGGCACGATCCACAGGCGCTTGGATATGGGGATGGGGTCGAACTGCGACTGGGTCAGGCGCACCCAGTCCTGGTCGTCCACGGTTTCCACGGTCCATGCCGGCATCTCGGCAAGGCCTGCAGCCAGGGTTGCCTTGGCGACCAGGTCGGCAGGCCGCTGTTCCGGGTCGAACAGGGCGGTGACGATGCAGTGCTGCCAGAGCCCGGCATCGGGCTCGGTCGGTTCGCCGAAAATCGGTGTCTCGTCGAGGCTGCCGGCATCGGCATCCTCGAGCGAGGCGGAAATCGCGCCGAGCGCCATCAGCGCTTCGGAAAACGCCTCGGCGCGCGAGGCGTCGAGGGTCACGCGTAGCGATTGCCAGGGCATGGGATGGGCTGGAGCTGCGAGCCGCCGCGCGGGGGAGTTGCCCTCACGCCTTGGCTTTTTCTGCCGCCAGCTTCTGCTCCAGATAATGGATGCTGGCGCCGCCTTCCTGGAAGGCGCGGTCGTTCATCAGGTCCTGGTGCAGGGGGATGTTGGTGAGGATGCCGTCCACGGCCATTTCCATGAGCGCGCCGCGCATGCGGGCGATGGCCTGGTCGCGGGTCTTGCCGTAGGCGAGCAGCTTGCCGATCATGGAATCGTAGTGCGGCGGCACCATGTAGCCGGCGAACACGTGGGAGTCGACGCGGATGCCGGGGCCGCCGGGCGGATGCCAGGTGGTGAGGCGGCCGGGCGAGGGCACGAAGGTGTAGGGGTGCTCGGCGTTGATGCGGCACTCGATGGCGTGGCCCTTGAACTCGATGTCCTTCTGCTTGTAGCGCAGCTTCTCGCCGCTGGCGATCCACAACTGCTCCTGCACGATGTCGACGCCGGTGATCAGTTCGGTCACCGGGTGTTCCACTTGCACGCGCGTGTTCATCTCGATGAAGAAGAACTCGCCGTCCTCGTACAGGAATTCGAAGGTGCCGGCGCCGCGATAGCCGATCTTGCGGCAGGCATCGGCGCAGCGTTCGCCGATCCTGTCGCGCAGCTTGGCGTCGAGCCCGGGTGCGGGGGCTTCTTCCATCACTTTCTGGTGGCGGCGCTGCATGGAGCAGTCGCGCTCGCCGAGGTGGATGGCGTTGCCGTGCTCGTCAGCCAGCACCTGGAACTCGATGTGGCGCGGCTTTTGCAGGTAGCGTTCCATGTACACCATGGGGTTGCCGAAGGCCGATTGTGCCTCGGCCTTGGTCATCTCCACCGAGTTCAGCAGCGCCGCTTCGGTGTGCACCACGCGCATGCCGCGACCGCCGCCGCCGCCAGCGGCCTTGATCAGCACCGGATAGCCGACGTCGCGCGCAATGCGCAGGACTTCGTCGGGATCGTCCGGCAGGGCGCCGTCGGAGCCGGGCACGCAGGGCACCTTGGCTTCCTTCATGGCGTCCTTGGCCGCTACCTTGTCGCCCATCAGGCGGATGGACTCCGGGCGCGGGCCGATGAAAACGAAGCCGGAGGATTCCACGCGCTCGGCGAAGTCGGCGTTTTCCGAAAGGAAGCCGTAACCGGGATGGATGGCCTCGGCATCGGTCACTTCCGCCGCCGCGATGATGGCGGGGACGTTGAGGTAGGACTGGCTGGACGGCGCCGGGCCGATGCACACGGATTCGTCCGCCAGCTTGACGTACTTGGCGTCGCGGTCGGCCTCGGAGTGCACGGCCACGGTCTTGATGCCCAACTCGCGGCACGCGCGCTGGATGCGCAATGCGATTTCGCCGCGGTTGGCAATCAGAATTTTCTCGAACATGGAAAACCCTAAGGTTTAACCGCAGAACTCGCAGAGCGCGCCGGGAATTCGATACAGAACTCCGCGAACTCCGCGAACTTCGCGGCAATGATAAAAATCAGCCAATGATGAACAGCGGTTCGCCGTATTCCACCGGCTGGCCATTCTCTGCCAGGATGGCCTTGATCACCCCGGCCTGGTCGGCCTCGATTTCGTTCAGGAGCTTCATGGCTTCGATGATGCAGATCGTGTCGCCGACGGAAACGCTCTGTCCCACTTCGACGAAAGCCTTGGTGCCTGGCGAGGAGGCACGATAGAACGTGCCGACCATCGGCGAGCGCACGACATGGCCTTCCGGTTCGGCCGGAGCGACCTCCACCGGCGCGGCAACCGGCGCGGCGGCGGCAACCGGCACGCTCGGGGCGGGCATCGGCGCGTTCATGTAGATCGGCTGATTGCCGGCAATGACACGGGCGATGCGCACCTTTTCCTCGCCCTCGGTGATTTCCAGCTCGGCAATGCCGGACTCCTCCACCAGATCAATGAGTTTTTTCAGTTTTCTGAGATCCATGACTTGTGACTTTCACGTGTAAATGACGCAGGGCAAATTCCAGCGCGAGCTCGTAGCCCTGTGCGCCCAGCCCGGCAATGACGCCGAGGGCCAGGTCGGAAAAATAGGAATGGTGCCTGAAGGGTTCCCGTGCGTGGACGTTGGACAGGTGCACTTCCACGAAGGGGATGCCGGTTGCGGCCAGCGCGTCCCTGAGCGCGATGCTGGTATGGGTGTAGCCGGCCGGGTTGATCAGGATGAAGTCCACGCCGTCGTGCCTGGCCTGTTGCACCCGGTCGATCAGGACGCCCTCGTGGTTGCTCTGGAAGCATTCCACACTGACGCCGCATGCCTCGCCACGGCTTTTCAGCATCTGGTTGATGTCCTCCAGGCTGGCATGGCCATAATGCTGCGGTTCGCGGCTGCCGAGCAGGTTGAGGTTGGGGCCGTGCAAAACCAGAATGGCCTTGGGTAAGGCCACGGATTTGCTGCCCCTGCGCGTGCTGGTCGGTTTCGGCATGGGCGCAAGTTTGATACAAGTTCCGCGAACTTGTCCAGATATTGACGTGATTTCCGCGTTAGATTAGAGGCGCGACCAGGCCTTCCAGCCGCGTCTTGTCTAGGCCGCCGATGATCTTGTCGCGCAACTGTCCGTCGCGGTCGTAGACCAGGGTGTAGGGCAAACCTCCGCCGGGGTTGCCCAGCTTGCGCAGAATTTCGGATTCGTTGGCGCCGCCGATGAGGACGGGATAGTTGATGCCATATTCCTCGGCAAAATCGGCAACCTGCCGGGGGTCGTCCAGCGCGATGCCGACAAGTTGCAGGCCATTCTTGCCATGTTGCGCCTGCGCTTCGATGAAAACCGGGATTTCCTCGCGGCAGGGGGGGCACCAGGTGGCCCAGAAATTGACGACCAGGACCTTGCCGCGATAGCGCTCCAGGCTGTGCGGCCGGTTTTGCAGGTCGGGCAGTTGGACGGCCAGCAGGGCCTCGCCCGCGCCGGGCTGGGCCGGGCCGGGCCGCTGCAGCCAGGTTGCCACGCCGAGCCCGGCAGCCAGCGCCAGCACGGCCACCCCCGCGACAAGCCGGTTCTGGCGGTTCATGCCGTCGTGCCCATGGTTATTTCAGTGCCTTGTCGATGCTGGCCAGGAACTTGTCCGCCGGCTCGTAGCCGATGACCTTGTAGTCCGACTGCTGCCCCTGCGCATTCCAGAAAATCAGGCCGGGCGGGCCGAACAGGCTGAAACGCTTGAGCAGTTCCTTGTCGTCGCCGGTGTTGTTGGTGACGTCGACCTTGAGCAGCAGCACGTCCTTGAGCCGGGCCTGCACGCGCGCGTCGGAGAAGGTGAATTTTTCGAGCTCCTTGCATGACACGCACCAGTCGGCATAGAAATCCAGCATCACCGGCTGGCCGGCGGCCCTGGCCTCGGCCAGGCGCCGGTCCAGTTCGGCGCCAGTCTTGACCTTTTCGAACGGCAGCGCCGAGGCCTGGCCGGCAACTGCGGCCGGGGCGCCGACCGGGCCGGCCATGACGCCCTGATACACGGTCAGCGGCTGCAGCACGTCGCGGCTGCCGCCGAGCGCGCCCAGCAGCAGGCCAATGCCGGTGATCAGCAGCACCACGCCCACGCCTTTCCAGAACTTCTTCCAGCCCGTGACCGGGGCCGGCAGTGCGTCGAGGGCATGCAGATAGATGGCGGAAATGATCAGCAGCGCAGCCCACAGCGCCATGACCATCCAGCCGGGCAGGAAGGGCGAAATCAGCCAGATGGCCACGCCCAGCATGGCCACGCCGAAGAAGTACTTGACGCCGTTCATCCACGCACCGGCCTTCAGCATCAGCGTGCCGGCCGAGAGGCCCACCGCCAGCAGCGGCACACCCATGCCCAGGGCGAGGAAGAAGAGCGAGAGGCCGCCTTTCAGGCTGTCGCCGGTCTGGGCGATGTAGGCGAGCGCTGCGGCGAGCGGCGGCGCCACGCAGGGGCCGACGATGAGTGCGGAAAGCACGCCCATGCCGAACACGCCGGTGAAGTGGCCGCCGTGCAGCTTGTTCGAGGTCTCGGTGAGCCTGCTTTGCAGCGAACTGGGCAACTGGAGGTCGTAGAAGCCGAACATCGACAGCGCCAGCGCGACGAAGATGGCTGCACCGATGCCCAGCGCCACCGGGTTCTGCAGGGCATTGGACAGCAGGGTGCCGGATTGCGCGGCGATCACGCCGATGATGGCGTAGGTGATGGCCATGCCGAGCACGTAGGCGAGCGAGAGGAAAAAGCCGCTGGCGTGGGTGACGTTCTTCTGCCCCGCGATGATGCCGGACAGGATGGGGATCATGGGGAATACGCAGGGGGTCAGCGACAGCGCCAGGCCGAAGCCGAAGAAGGCGACGACCGCCACCCACAGGCCGCCCTTGTTGAGCGTCCGTTCGATGCTGCCGGCATCGCCGAGGTCGGCCTCTTCCGTGGCCGCCGCGTCGCCGGGCAGGCTGCTCAGGGTTGCGGGCGTGGCTTCGCCGGCTGCGGCGAGGGTGAAGCTCCTGGTCGTGGGCGGATAGCACACACCCAGATCGCTGCAGCCCTGGTAGAGGGCGTCGACGACCAGTTTCTCGCCTTCGCTGAGCGGACGCGACAACGCCACTTCGGCAGTGAAGTCCTGGTGGTAGACCTCGGTGCGGCCGAAGGTCGGGTCGTCCTTGACCTCGGCTGCCGGGGTGGAAATATCGCCAGCGGAGACGTCCGCGGGCGACTTGACGACGAACTTGAGCTTGTCGCGGTAGAGGTAATAGTTCTCGGCGATGACGTAGCTGACTGCCAGGGTCCGGGCGTCCTTGAGGCGCGCCTCGGCCTTGAACGCCAGCTCGGGCGGCAGCAGGTCGGCAGTGCCGTCGTTGCCGGCGAGGCTGCGCAGCCCGGCCAGCGCCGAAGCAGGCGCGGCGCTTTGCTGCGGCGCGGCCGCGACCTTGGGAGCATCGAATGCGGCGAGCTTGAGCGAGGCCGTGGAAGTCACCGGCATGTAGCACACGCCTTCTTCGGCGCAGCCCTGGAAGGTCGCCTCCAGCTTCACCGGCAGGCTGCCGCCGGGTTCGCGCGTGACCGGCAAGCGGATGCTGACGGCTTTCTGGTAGACCTCGACTGTGCCGAAGGTCGGATCGTCCTTGATCTTGCCGACCGGATACTGGGCGTTGCCGAGCTTGGCGCCGGACAGGGCGAACTTGAACTTGTCCTTGTACAGGTAGTAGCCGTCGGCGATTTTCCAGCTGGCCTCGATGGTCTTGGCATCCAGCGCACGGACCGAGAACTTGAATGCCTCCTCGGGGTCGAGAAACTCCTGGGCATGGACGCGGCCGGTGGCCATGGACAGCAGCAGCAGAGGCAGGACAAGCAGTGTTCGGATCAAGCGGTTCATGACGTTCTCAAGGTGATTCCGTTATTTGTTATTGTGGGCGGTGGCTTCGGCCACCCATTCCAGATAGCCCGGCAGGCCAGCTTCCGTTCGGACCGCCAGAATTTCCGGAAGTTCGTAGGGGTGGCAGCCCATCAGGCTCGACTCCAGGCGTGTATAGGCATCCTGCGTGGTCTTGATCATCAGCAGCACTTCGCTGGATTCCTCGATTTTCCCCTGCCAGCGGTAGATCGAACTCACGCCGGGCAGGATGCTGGCGCAGGCGGCGGCGCCCTCTTCGACCAGCCTGCCTGCGGCCTTGCGGGCGCTGGCGGTATCCGGAAAGGTGGAAAAGACGATGAGGACGGCCATGGATGGATTGTATTTAGGCTGGGAATGGATTGAACTGGCACGAAATACCCAAATCTTAGCCGTTCTGCCGCAGAAAGACTCCTTATGTATCCCTGGCTGATTTTATTCGTGCTGATTGCCTTCCCGGTGGCGGAAGCCCTTTCCATCATGTGGCTCGCCGGGCATATCGGCTGGTGGGTGCTGGCCTGGCTCGCAGCGGCGTTTTTCGGCGGCATTGCACTGATCCGTTTCGAACGCATCGCCTTCGCGCCGCGCATGCTGTTTTCCATGCAGCGCGGCGAGAGTCCCTTCCGCGCCCTGTTCGCGTCGACCCGCCTGTTCGTTGCGGGCGGACTGCTGATGTTTCCGGGCTTGATCACCGACGCGATGGCGCTCGCCCTGCTGCTTTACCCGGGCACCTGGAAACGGCCGCCCGCCGTCCGCCCGGCGGCCAACGACGACGTCATCGACGGCGAGTTCAGGCGCGAGGCGGAATCTCCGCCAGACAGGTTCCCACGTCGGGATAGCTGAGCTTCGCGCGCAGTTCGGTTTTCAGTCGGGTGTTGTCGAGGATGCGCGATTCGTTGAGGAAGGACAGCAGTGCCGGCGACAGCACCTGCTGCGCTTCCGCGCGCGAGATGCGCGGGGATCTGGGCAGGCCGAAATGATCGGCCACCATGTCGAAGTAGTCGCCCATTTTCTTCACGCTGTCGTCCACCGCGTGGTAGACCCGGTTGGGCTTGCCGCGAAACAGCGCAAGCCAGGTCAGGCGGGCGAGGTCATCGGCGTGGATGTGGTTGGTGTAGCTGTCTTCCGCACCGACTACTGCCGGCGTCTGCTTGCGGATGCGCTCGAGCGGCAGGCGGTCGGCGGCGTAGATGCCGGGCGCACGCAGGATGGTGAGGCGGATGCCGTTTCTTGCGGCGAAGCGGCGCAATTGGCGTTCCGCATCGACGCGGCGCCTGGCGCGCGCGTTCCTGGCGGCGGTCGGACGATGCTCGAAAACCCTTTCGCCATTGCAGTTTCCGTACACGCCGCTGGTGCTGATGTAGACCAGCCTGCGTGGTAGACTGCCACGCTTTGCCAGCGCGGCGATCAGCTGGCGCGTGCGCGGGTCGCCGTCGCTGTCCGCCGGCGGAGGCGCCAGATGCAGCACCCAGGGCGCCAGTCCGGCGAGCCGCACCAGGCTCGAGCGCCTGTCGAGATCGGCGGGTATCGGCGTGGCGCCGGCCTTGCGGGCCAGCGCGGCCGATTCCGCGGAGCGCGCGATGCCCAGGATGCGCAGTTCGGGATGAGCGGCGGCGAGGCGTCTGCCGATGTCGCCCATGCCGGCAATCAGGAGCGTGTGTTTTTTCATCAGCGAATTTTAAGCCATGTCCTATCAGGTAACGATCCAGCCCAGCGGGCATCAGTTTGTCGTCAACGAGGAAGAGAGCATTCTTGACGCGGCCTTGCGCGAAGGCTTCACCCTGCCATACGGCTGCCGCAATGGCGCCTGCGGCTCGTGCAAGGGCAAGCTGCTGGAAGGCAAGGTCGACTACGGCAAGTACCAGGAAAACACCCTGAAGAGCCACGAGATTACCGAGGGCAAGGTGCTGTTCTGCGTGGCCAGGCCGCTCTCCGACCTGGTGGTCGAGGCGCGCGAGATCCGCGCGGCGGGCGAGGTGCCGGTGAAGATGCTGCCCTGCCGGGTGCAGAAGCTGGAGAAGCTGGCCGACGACGTGATGCTGATGCAGCTGAAGCTGCCGGCGACCGAGCGTCTGCAGTTCCTTGCCGGACAGTACATCGACTTCCTGCTGAAGGATGGCAGGCGCCGCAGCTATTCCATCGCCAATCCCCCCTATGACGACGAGTTCATCGAACTGCACTTGCGTCATGTGCCGGGCGGACGCTTCACCGATCACGTGTTCGCCACCATGAAGGAAAAGGACATCCTGCGCTTCGAAGGGCCGCACGGCAGCTTCTTCATTCGCGAGGAATCCGACAAGCCGATGATCTTCGTCGCCGGCGGCACTGGTTTCGCGCCCATCAAGGGCATGCTCGAGCACATGTTCGCCGAGGAAAGCGATCGCCAGATGATTCTCTACTGGGGCGCGCGCGCCAGGAAGGACCTGTACATGGCCGAACTGCCGGTGCAATGGCAGCAGGAGCACAAGAATTTCAGCTTCGTCCCCGTGCTGTCCGAGCCGGCGCCGGAAGACGGCTGGCAGGGCCGTACCGGCTTCGTGCACCAGGCGGTGATGGAGGATTTCGACGACTTGTCCGGCTTCGAGGTCTATGCCTGCGGGGCGCCGGCCATGGTCGACGCGGCGCGCGAGGGCTTTACCGGGTCACGCGCCCTGCCGGAAGACGCATTCTTCGCCGATTCCTTCGTTTACAAGGCGGACTGAAGGGCGTTCTAGCGCGCGCCGTGGCAGAGTTCTAGCGCCTTGCGCAGGTGCGCGCAGGCTTCGCCGGGCTGGCCCGACTGTTCCTTGAACGCGGCGAGCGCCAGGTGGCCGTCGACATTGGGCGCGACCGCGATGCTGGCTTCGGCATAGCTTTGCGCCTTGCCCCAGAGTTGCTCGTGGGCGCACAGGTCGGCCAGTGACATCAGCAAGGCGCCGTCCCTGGGGTGCGACACCAGCCACTTCTCCGCCTGCTGGATCTGCGCCAGCGGCGCCTTGCCGATGTAGTGGCCGTAACGCGCGGCCAGGCCTTCATCCCAGGATTTGTTCAGTGCATCCTCGATGATGCCGACGGCGGCGTCGGCATCGCCGGATGCGGCGAAAGCTTCGGCTGCTTCCAGGGCCACGGATGGGTGGGTCTTTTCGCCGGACGGCAGTTTCTTCCAGTACTCAGCCAGGCCCTTGCCGTCGCCCGTTCTGCGTTTCAGGTTGCCAAGGTGCGCGGCGCGGCGAGTGAGCGCGAGCGTGGTTTCATCGAGCGCGTTGGCCTTGCCCAGTTGTTCGGCGAGCCTCAGCACCTCGTCCCACTGGCCAAGTTGCTGGCGTGCCTTGAGCTCCAGGCGCTGCAGGGCGGTATGCGCGGGTGCGAGGATCTTGCCGGCCTCGATGGCAGAGAGCGCGCCGGGGAAATCGCGGTCACCCAGCCGGGCTTCTGCTTCGGCGTAGAGCGCAGCCAGCGGTTTCTCGTTGTCCTTGGCCTCGACCAGGTAGGTGTCGCGGCGTGCATGGGCGCGGCTTTCATGTGCGGCGCGCGCGGCCATTACCCGCGCCAGCATTTCCCGGCGCGGCTCGCCGACGAGCTTGGCGGCGATTTTCTCGGCCTCCTTGAAGCGGCCTTCCAGATAGGCGGCCAGCGCTTCGGTGAAGTCGGCATTCTGTCGCTCGGCTTCCTTGCGCGCCTTGCGCTCGCGCACGGTCCGCGGCAGATTCAGCGTGGCGATGGCCAGCCGGGCCAGCATGTAGGCGCCGCCTATCAGCAGACCGAGCAACAGGACGAAGCTGACGAAGGACAGTTCCGCGCGCCAGGGTGGGTAGACCAGCACGACGTAGCCGGGGTCGTAGCGCCCTGCCAGGGCGAGTGCGACGGCGAGGACGGCGACGATGATGAGGCTGATCAGCCAGCGCAAAGGGCTTCCCATGATCTATTGCCTGACCTGATGGTAGGACTCGATGGCTGCCAGGCTTTCCTTGAGGTCGGGCAGCCTGGGCGCCGCGCTTAGTGCGGCCAGCTTGCGCAATTCGGACTGGGCGGAGGCGACTGCCGCATCCTGGGTATTGAAGTAGCGTGCAAGCAGCTTGCCGGCGACGGTGAGGTCGGCCTGGTAGCCGGCGGTGTCGCGTGACAGCAGGGCGATGCGCGCTGCCAGCAGGCGCAACTGCAGGTTCTGGCGCAGGAAGTATTCCTGTTCGGGCATCAGCAGGGCGGGCTCGCCCTGGTCGAGGCGGCGAATCTGCACCAGATTCTTGAATTCGGCCAGCAGGTCGCGCGTCAGGCTGTTGCCGGGCTGGGCGGCCGGCGCGGGCTTCCTGGTGTGGGCGCTGGCGAGCGGCCACTGTTCGATGCTCTCGGCCATGGCGCTGAGCTTGAGGCTGACGCCGGTCTGATCGACGAAGGGCGTGGCGCGCAGGCGCGCAAGGTCATTGGTGATGGCCTGGCGCAAGCGGGTGAACTGCGGCTTGTCCAGGCGCAAGAGGCGCTGGTCGGCGGTTTCCAGCGCGATGATGGCGGCCTTGACGTTGCCGGCAAGCTGGAGCTGCTGGCTTGCGGTGAGCACGATCTGCTCGATGTCGGAGAGGGTCCACTGGTCGCGGTCGCGCGCCAGTTCCTTGTACAGCGTTTCCAGCGCCTGCTGCTGTTCCCTGGAGCCGGACAGCTGAGCCTCGATCTGCGCGGTGCGGGCCATGGTCTGGCGCGTGAGTTCATCGGCATTGCGCGCCAGGAGCCGGCTTTCCTTGATCGAGGCGTCGAACTCGGCAAGCTTGCGTGCCATGTCGGTCTTGACACCCAGTGACTGGTCGCGGCTGCTGATCCAGGTGGTGGCGGCCAGGGCGATGGCAACAGCGCCGAGCAATACCCCCCAGTTGAAGGAGAGTGCGCGGCGCGGGACGGGGGGCGGAATGTTCGGGTCGGTCATGGCTGGAAGAATTTAATCATAGCCTGCATTGTGCCGGCATCCCCGCCTGCGGTCACATGAACCGAGTCCATGCCCATTTGCCGGGCGGTCTCGGCGATGCGTTCGTGCGGCACGAACGTCGGGATGGATTTGAACGAGACCCAGGCGTCGCCCAGCATTTCGTGCAGGTTGGCCAGGCCCTCGCGGCTGGTCATGACCATGGCGGCGAATGCCTGCTGTCCGTGCTGGGCCAGCAGCGGCGCGACATCCGCCTCCGGCCTGACGCGCCGGTAGCATTCCGCGAATTCCACGGCAGCCCCCCGCTGGGCGAGTGTCTGCGCCATCAGTTCGCGCCCGCCCTCGCCGCGGAAAATGACGATGCGCTTGCCGGCGACATGCTGCATCTCCGGCAGCGCCAGCAAGGCTTCGCTGTCGTTTTGCCCGGTCGGCGCGATGACCTTGCCGATGCCGCTGACCTTCAGTGCCCACGCACTGCCCTGGCCTACGGCGGCGGCGGCGAGCTTGCGCGGCCAGTCCATGCCGGCATCGATGTATTCGAAGGCGCGGGCGACAGCGGTGGGGCTGACGAAAATGGCGAGGTCGAATTGCTCCAGTCTGCCCAGCACCTCGGCAAGTCGGTCCGGATCGGTGGGCTCCCTGATTTCGATGGCCGGGAACACGAACGGCGTGCCGCCGGCGTCGCAAATGAGACGGCTCAGGCCGGCCGACTGTTCCGCGGGTCGGGTGACCAGGATGGTCTTGCCGACAAGCGCCGTGCTGTCCATCAGGCTGCGAGCGCGGCCAGTATGGCATCCGCGCCCTGGGCGCGCAGGGCGTCGGCCAGTTGGCGGCCGAGGGCTTCGGGCGCGCCGGCCTCGCCGCGGGCTTCGGCCTGCAGGAAAGTCTTGCCGTCGGGGCTGGCGACGAAGCCGCGCAGAAACAGCGCGCCTTCGTGCATGAGGGCGTAGGCGCCCAGCGGCACCTGGCAGCTGCCACCCAGCTGGCGGCTGACTTCGCGCTCCGCGCGCACGCAGGCGGCAGTGTCGGGGTGATGCAAGGGCGCGAGCAAGGCTTCCAGGTCTGCTCGGCCAGCACGGACTTCGATGCCCAGCGCGCCTTGCCCGGCGGCAGGCAGGCTTTGTTCCGGTTCGAGGATGGCGGCGATGCGGTCGGCGAAGCCCAGGCGCTTGAGACCGGCGGCGGCGAGGATGATGGCGGCATACTGCCCCTCGTCGAGCTTGCGCAGGCGCGTGTTGACGTTGCCGCGCAGGGGCTGGATGTCGAGATGCGGGTAGTGCGCGCGCAGCTGCGATTCGCGGCGCAGGCTGGAGGTGCCGACCACCGCGCCCGGCGGCAGTTCGGACAGCTGGCGGTAGTTATTGGACACAAAAGCGTCGCGCGGGTCTTCACGCTCGCCGATGGCGGCGAGCGTGAAGCCGTCAGGCAGGACCATGGGCACGTCTTTCAGCGAATGCACCGCCAGATCCGCACGGCCTTCCTGCAGCGCCTGCTCCAGCTCCTTGACGAACAGGCCTTTGCCCCCAATCTTGTTGAGGGTGACGTCGAGAATGCGGTCGCCCTGCGTGGTCATGCCCAGCAGTTCCACCTGGAGCCCTGGATGCAGCGCCTTCAGGCGGTCGCGGATGTGATGGGCCTGCCAGAGTGCGAGCGCGCTTTCGCGGGTGGCGATGATGAGGGGGCGGTCAGGAAGCATGGCTTTGGTAGTAAATTACACTGCCCAGGGGCGGGAGTCTGCCGCACATTTCAAACATGCGTGCGGGCGGTGCATGACAAGGAACGGTCGATGAAAGCAAGACAACTGATTGTGGGCATTCTAGCATGGGCGCTTGTGCTGCCTGCGCTGGCGGCGAACCGGGATGATGTGCCCATGGCCGGTAATCTGCAGGCCGAGGGCAGGCAGGCCGAACGTCGCGCGGTGCCGATCATGCTGGTCTTTACCAGCCCTTTCTGCGTCTACTGCGACCGGGTGAAGGCGCAGTACCTCGGACCCATGGTGGCCGATCCGGCCTACCGCGACAAGATCATCATTCGCCAGATCGAGGCGGGCGGAGACCGCGCGCTGATTGGCTTTGACGGCCGCAGAACCACCCACGGCGCCTATGCCGCCAGCCAGAAAATCGTCATGGTGCCGACCATCAAGGTGGTCGATGCGCAAGGCAGGGAACTGGCCGAGCCCATCGTCGGTTTCCTCACCCCGGATTTCTATTTTGGCTACATTCAGGATGCAATGAACGCGGGGCTGGAGAAAATGCGGCAGCGGCCGGGAGCAGATGACCCGCGCTGAACCAAGGCACCCGACCGCCTAGCCCCTGAGTTGTTCGCGAATCTGTGAATACTGGCGGCGGCTGACTGGCAAGGGTTCGTCGAGGCCGTGCAGGCGCACGCAATGGCCTTCCTCGGTACCGTAGGCCTTGCCGATCTGGTCGATCTTGTCGCGCGCCACCAGGCAATTGCGGTGGATGCGCAGGAACTGCTCGCCGAACTCCTGCTCCAGCCGCACCAGCGATTCCTCCAGCAGGAACTCGTGCTCGCGGGTCTTGACCGTTACGTATTTCAGTTCGGCCTTGAAATAGAGGATGTCTTCCACCGGCACCAGCCTGAGGCGGCCCTTTTCCGACAGCGACAGGTGGGTGCGTGCCTTGGGGTGGGCCTCGCGCAGCGCATCCAGCATGGCCAGGTTGAGGTGGCGGGCCTTGGTCAGCGCGGCGGCCAGGCGTTCCGCACGCACCGGCTTCATCAGATAGTCCACGGCGTTGACCTCGAAGGCCTGGCAGGCATAGTGATCGTAGGCCGTGGTGAAGATCACCGCCGGCGTGCGCGCCAGCTTCTGCAGGTGCTGGGCGACCTCGATGCCATCCATGCCCGGCATGCGGATGTCCAGCAGCACGGCGTCAGGCAGTTCGCGCTGGGCGTGCTCCAGGGCGTCCATGCCGTTGTCGGCTTCGCCCACGACCTCCAGTGCCAGTTCCTGGCCGCAGTCCTCCAGCACCTCGCGCAGGCGCCGGCGTGCAGGCGCCTCGTCATCGACGATCAGCAGGCGCAGGGGAGCGGGAAGGTTCGGGGGCACGAGCATACGGCAAGCTTATATGTACCTGGTATACGGCGCCCATGGGCTGGGACTTGAGCGTGGCGTCGAGATCGAAGTGCAGCGCCAGGCGTTCGCGGATGTTGGCCAGCGCGATCTTGTTGCCGTTGTGATGCGCCGCGTTTTCCGTGTAGGGGTTGCGGATGAGGATGTGCACCTTGTCGCCGCTGCGGTAGATGTTGAGGCTGACCTCCCCGGGCTCGCGACTCGGCTCGATACCGTGGTAAATGGCATTTTCCACCAGCGGCTGGATGACCAGCGGCGGGATCAGGGCGTCATGCGGCATCTTGTCGATATGCCAGGCCACGGAGAGCCGCTCGCCCAGCCGCAACTGCTCGAGCCCCAGGTAGGCACGGGTCAACTCGATTTCGTCCTGCAGGGTGGTCAGCTCGCGATTTTCGCGCATCAGCGCGCGGAACAGTTCTGACAGGTCTTCCAGGGCGCGCTCGGCGCGGCGCGGGTCCGAGCGCACCAGCGAGAGCACCGCGTTCAGGCTATTGAACAGGAAGTGCGGACGGATGCGGGCCTGCAGCGCCTGCAGTCTGGCTTCGGTGACGGCGGGGGACAGGGCCTTGCCGCGCAAATGGAAATACACCAGCAGCAGCGCGGCCAGCGATGCGCCGAAGGCGCCGGTTTGCAGCGGCGACAGCATGGCCGATCCTGGCAACAGCCACGCCAGCGACATGGCGGCGAGGCAGGGGATGCTGGCGGCGAGCAGAAATGTCAGCGCCATGCCCGCGGCGTAGCTCAGCCTTTTGCTGAGCGGGCTGGCCAGGCACAGGATCAGCAGGGTCAGCAACAGAGCCGGCTGGATCAGCACCGAACGCTCGGCGAACAGGCGCAGCCCGTTGGCGATGTCCGCGCTCGCTGCCAGCGCGGCGAACAGGGCGCCCGCCTCGACGGCGAGAATGGCGCGCAGGCTGGTGCCAAGCTGGCAGAAATTCGGCAAAACCCCCGGGGGGTTGTTATGATTTTTACTTTGCTTCACTGAAAACCTTCATGGAAAAGACTTCCGGGGCCTGGTCGGGCCGTTTCTCCGAACCGGTCGACGAACTGGTCAAGCGCTACACGGCTTCGATTCCCTTTGATTATCGGCTGGCCGAGTTCGATATAAAGGGCTCGCTTGCCCATGCCCGCATGTTGCGCCATGTCGGCGTGCTGACGGCGGAGGATATGGCCGCCATCGAGCGCGGCCTGACCGACATCCTGCAGGAGATTCGCGCCGGCCGTTTCGAGTGGTCGCTCGACCTGGAGGACGTGCACCTCAATATAGAAAAGGCGCTGACCGCCAGGATCGGCGATGCCGGCAAGCGCCTGCACACCGGGCGCTCGCGCAATGACCAGGTGGCGACCGACGTGCGCCTCTACCTGCGCGATGCCGTCGACCGCATCCAGTCCGGCCTCCGTGCCTGCCAGAACTCCCTGCTCGACCTGGCCGAAGAGCACGCGGCCACCGTCATGCCCGGTTTCACCCACATGCAGGTGGCGCAGCCGGTGACATTTGGCCACCACATGCTGGCCTACTTCGAAATGCTCGCACGCGACCACGCGCGCATGGCGGACTGCCGTCGCCGCATCAATCGCCTGCCGCTGGGGGCGGCGGCGCTGGCCGGCACCAGCTACCCGATCGACCGGGAGTTCGTGGCGCGCGAACTGGGCTTCGACGAGGTGTGCGGAAATTCCCTGGATGCCGTGTCGGACCGCGACTTCGCCATCGAATTTTCCGCCGCGGCCTCGCTCGTCATGGTTCATCTGTCGCGCCTGTCGGAAGAGTTGATCCTGTGGATGAGCCCGCGCTTCGGCTTCATCGACCTGGCTGACCGCTTCTGTACCGGCTCCTCCATCATGCCGCAGAAGAAGAACCCAGACGTGCCGGAACTGGTGCGCGGCAAGACAGGGCGGGTTTTTGGCCACCTGATGGGGTTGTTGACCCTGATGAAAGGCCAGCCGCTGGCCTACAACAAGGACAACCAGGAAGACAAGGAGCCGCTGTTCGATACCGTGGACACCCTGCTGGATACCCTGACCATCTACGCCGATATGCTCAAGGGGGTGCGAGTGCGGCCGGAGGCGATGCGCCGCGCGGCCGCCGAGGGCTTCTCGACCGCGACCGATTTTGCCGACTACCTGGTCAAGAAAGGCCTGCCTTTTCGTGATGCCCACGAGGCGGTGGCGCGTGCCGTGCGCGCAGCCGAGGGCAAGGGCTGCGACCTGGCCGACCTGCCCTTGGCCGACCTGCAGGCCTTCAGCCCCCTGGTGGGGGGGGATGTTTTTGCGGTGCTGACACTGGAAGGCTCGCTTGCCGCCCGCAACCATGTCGGCGGCACTGCGCCCGAGCAGGTCAAAGCGGCTATCGTGCGGGCGCGCGCGACGATTTCGAGCAAATAGTCAGGCGGCGTTTTCTTCGACCGGGCTGTGCTCCCGGCAGATCTTGCTGACTTCGCGGCTGGAAAGCTTTTCCTTGGTCAGCCCACACACGTAACTGCGCGGGCCGATATGCAGGTTATGGCGGCAGGTCACGCATACGCCGAAGCTGCGGTAGCCGTTCCTGGCCTGGAGCGTGGCCAGCGCTTCCTTCAAAACCTTGGTGGCCGAACTCAGGCGGGCGGGGCTGGCGGACTGCAGCGCGTCGCGCCAGGCATTCGTCAGCCCCAGTTCCTTCAATACTTCCTTGCCCTTGTCCGTCAGCGTCAGCCGTACGACGCGGCCGTCCTTGTCGTCGGCATGGCGTGCGATCAGCCGGCGCCGGGCAAGCAGCAGCAGGCTTTGCGATACCGTGCCCTTGGTCAGGCCCAGGTATTCGGCCAGTGCCTGTGGGGTATTGCTGTAGCGGTTGGCCTCGTTCAGATAGAGCAGAGCCTGCAGGTGGATTGGCTGCAGGCCCTGGGCGACACCGGCCTGGCGCAGCCCCACCCGCAGCAGGTTGCCCAGCCGTTCCACCGTGTCCAGCAGGATCAATGCCTGGTTTTTCATGGGTTCATCCTAGTTCCTGGCCGTGCCCTTGACAATAGCACGCCCTCCCCTAAACTGGTATCGACACGAAACGTATCGTGTCGAAACTTTATTCAGGAGGGTGTCATGAAGAGACTGATGTTTGCGTGTCTGGGAGGCCTGGCCTGTGTCGCCCAGGCTGCCGAACCGGCGAGTGTCCCCTATCCGCAGGACTATCGGGACTGGCGGCATGTGAAGTCGATGGAACTGAAGCCGGGCCACGCCCTGTATGCCACGTTCGGCGGCATCCATCACTTGTACGCCAACCCCAAGGCGGTCAGGGGCTATCGAACCGGCCAGTTCAGGGACGGGGCGGTGATCGTGTTCGATCTGCTGGAGGCGAAAACCGAGGGCAACGCCATGATTGAAGGGGAACGCAAGGTGCTGGGGGTGATGGTGCGCGATGCACGCAGGTATGCGTCGACCGGCGGTTGGGGCTTCGAGGCTTTCGCCGGCGGCGATGCCAAAAGGCCGGTTGTCGGCGGCGATGCCGCCAAGGCCTGCTTCCAGTGCCATGCCCCCCAGAAAGCCAACAATTATCTGTTTTCCAGCCTGAGGGACTGAGGCGGCTCAGCCGAAGCTGACGGCCGTGCCGCCCTGGGATTCGATCAGGGCGGCAAGCTTGGCAAACAGCTCGGCACCGTCGCGCGTGTCCTTCCAGGAGTCGCCGTCATGGCGGAAATGGAAGCCGCCGGTGCGGGCCGCAACCCAGACCTCGCGTGCGGCGCTGTGGCGGTTGACGACCAGCTTGCTGCCATCGTCGAATTCGACCTCGATAATGCCGTCCGCCGGCAGTTCGAAGTCCAGTTCGGCCTCTTCCAGGCCTTGCTGCAGGCGGGCGAAGACGCCGTCGGTCAGTTGGATGAATTCGCTGTCGTTCATGATGTGGCCCGGATGGATTCGAAGGCCTCAATTCTGCCGGCCGCGGGGCTTTCCTGCAATTCGGCGCGTGTTAACATCGCGCCATGAAATCGCTCGCTACCTTGCTTGCCCTGACGCTGCTGCTGGCGCAGCTGGCCGCATGCGGCTCCAAGGGGCCGCTGACCCTGCCGGAACAGAAGCCGGCCGATACCCAGAAAATCTCCAAATGAACCATTTGCACCGCAGAGACGGCCGCCTTTTCCTTGAAGGGGCGTCGCTTGAGGACTTGGCGCGCCGGTACGGTACGCCGCTATATGTGTATTCGCGCGCCGCGCTTGACGAGGCCTATCAGGCCTACGAGCAGGCGCTCGCAGGCTTGCCTCACTTGATCTGCTACGCCGTCAAGGCCAACAGCAGCCTCGCCATCCTGCAGCATTTCGCCCGACTTGGGGCCGGCTTCGACATCGTTTCCGGCGGCGAACTCGCGCGCGTGCTCGCCGCCGGCGGCTCGGCCGGCAAGGTCGTTTTTTCCGGCGTGGGCAAGACGGCGGAGGAAATGCGCATGGCGCTCGAGGCCGATATCCGCTGCTTCAATGTCGAGTCGGAAAGCGAGCTCGAACGGCTGAATCGGATTGCAGCGGAGTTGGGCGTGCGGGCGCCGGTTTCCTTTCGGGTCAATCCGGATGTTGACCCCAAGACCCATCCCTATATTTCCACCGGCCTCAAGCAGAACAAGTTCGGGGTTGCCATCGGCCAGGCTTCGGCGCTTTATCGCCGCGCGGCCGCCATGCCGAACGTCGAAATCCATGGAGTGGACTGCCATATCGGTTCCCAGCTGACCGATCTGTCGCCCATAGCGGATGCCATTGACCGGGTGCTGGTTCTGGTCGACGAACTGAGGTCCGCCGGTATCAGGCTCAGACATGTCGATATCGGCGGCGGAGTCGGCATCCGCTACCAGGACGAGCCCCCGCCGGACATGGCGACATACCGGAAGATACTGCAAGACCGTTTCAAGGGGCGCGATGAGGCGATTATCGTGGAGCCCGGGCGCTCGCTGGTCGGCGCGGCGGGGATACTGCTGACGCGAGTCGAATACATCAAGGCCGGAGAAGACAGGAATTTCGTCATCGTCGATGCGGCGATGAACGATCTCATGCGCCCGGCGCTGTACGATGCCTTCCACGACATTGTTCCGGTAAGCGAGTCGCAGGCTGTGCCCGTCGCTTGCGACGTGGTGGGCCCGGTCTGTGAAACCGGCGATTTCATTGGCCTTGGCAGGCATCTGGCGGTAGAGGAGGGGGCGCTGCTCGCAGTTCTTGCGGCGGGCGCGTACGGTATGAGCATGAGCTCCAACTACAACAGCAGACCTCGGGCGGCCGAAGTCATTGTGAACGGAAATGAAATTCATCTTGTCCATGAGCGGGAAACCGTGAGCGGGATGATGGCCGGAGAACGGCTTATTTACTAGCTTTCAAGCGGCATGTCGGTTTCTGAAAAGTTGGCAAAAATAGTATCGAATCGATATTTTTTGTTGGGCCGCTACATTTTTGACCGAAAAATCCGCAAAAAACTTGACAGTTTGTTGAACTGCTGGGAAAAGTATCTAGAATGAGCGTCACCAAGCGGAGCTTTGGTGTCGCCCATTCCATGGGGGTTTCGGAACAGGGGGCCGTTGTGGATGCCACGCTTTGGAAGTGCATTTCCAACCACTGCACGCTTTAAGTTTGTAGTTGTAGTGACTTGTCCAACTTCAGAAGGAGTGTGATGTATGGCTACTGCCAAGAAACCTGCCGCCAAGAAACCGGCGGCCAAGAAGGCGGCGCCGGCCAAGAAGCCTGCCGCCAAGAAACCGGCGGCCAAGAAAGCGGCGCCGGCCAAGAAGCCTGTTGCCAAGAAACCGGCGGCCAAGAAGGTGGCTGCTAAGAAGCCTGCAGTGAAGAAGCCCGCTGCCAAGAAACCTGCTGCCAAGAAGGCGGCGCCGGCCAAAAAACCGGCGGCCAAGAAGCCAGTAGCGAAGAAGGTCGCCGCCAAAAAACCCGCAGTGAAGAAAGTTGCAGCGAAAAAGCCTGCCGCCAAGAAGGTCGCCGCCAAAAAACCCGCAGTGAAGAAAGTTGCAGCGAAAAAGCCTGCTGCCAAGAAGGTCGCCGCCAAGAAGCCTGCGGCGAAGAAGGCGGCACCGGCCAGGAAGCCCGCGGCGAAGAAGCCTGTCGCCAAGAAGGCGGCACCGGCCAGGAAGCCCGCGGCGAAGAAGCCCGCTGCCAAGAAGCCTGCCGTCAAGAAGGCAGCACCGGCGAAGAAGCCCGCTGTAAAAAAGCCCGTGGCTAAAAAACCTGCAGCCAAAAAAGCGGCTCCCAAAAAAGCGGCTCCCAAGCCTGCTCCTGCTCCTGCAGCGGCACCGGCTGCTCCCGCTTCCCCGGCCCCCGTGCCGGTCATCAAGCCCTTCGGGCTCTAAGGTCAAGCCGGATTCGGCAAGACAAGGGGGGCTTCGGCCCCCTTTTTTATTTATTCCCTGCAACCTGGCTTGCAGCTTCGCGGGGCGGCATCCCGTGCACGAGCCAGCAGGCTGTGCTGAAGCCTGGGCAGCCGCATGACCAATAGAACGGCGAGCACGCATGCGTAGAGCAGCGGCTGGCTGATGTCCTTTTTTACCAGCCACCAGTAATGCACGATGCCCAGACCGGCTATGACGTAGACAAGCCGGTGCAGGCGTTGCCAGTTGCGTCCAAGCTTCTTCATCATGTGCTGGCGGGAGGTGGCGGCGAGCGGGATGAGCAGGATGAAGGCGGCAAAGCCGACCGTGATGAATGGCCGCTTGATGATGTCCCTGGCGATGCTGGACGGGTCAAAGAACTGATCCAGCCAGAGATAAGTCGTGAAGTGCAGGCAGGCGTAGAAAAAGGCGAACAGGCCTAACAGCCTGCGAAAACGGATCAGCCAGTTCAGCCCGCTCAGGTTGCGCAAGGGGGTGACGGCAAGTGTCGCCAGCAGGCCAACCAGAGTCCAGGTGCCGGTGGAACGGGTGATGAACTCGATCGGATTGGCGCCCAGTCCGCCGTTCAGCCCGAGCACCACGAGCCGCAGCAACGGCGCCAGGCAAATCGCCCAGAGCAGGGCCTTGCTCCAGATGATCTGCCGGGGTGTCAGGCGGGCCGTGAGCGGCATTCAAAAGAATTTGCGCAAGTCCAGGCCGCGATAGAGGTGGGCGACCTGATCGGCATAGCCGTTGAACATCAAGGTATCGCGCTTGAAAAATTCCCCGATGCGGCGTTCCTTGGCCTGGCTCCAGCGCGGGTGATCGACTTTGGGGTTCACGTTGGAGAAAAATCCGTATTCATTCGGCGCGGCCCGCATCCAGGCGGTCAAGGGCGGTTTTTCGACGAAGCGAATTTTCACGATGGACTTGGCGCTCTTGAATCCGTATTTCCAGGGCACCACCAGGCGGACTGGCGCGCCATTCTGCCTGGGCAGCACTTCGCCATACAGGCCGACTGCCAGCAGGGTGAGCGGGTGATTCGCCTCGTCGATGCGCAAGCCTTCGACATAAGGCCAGTCGAGCACCGAGGAACGCTGGAAGGGCATCTGGGCCGGGTCGTGCAGGGTGTGAAACTCGACGAACCGGGCATTGCCGCTGGGCTCTACCCGTCTGATCAGTTCGGCAAGCGGAAATCCTACCCACGGGATGACCATGGACCAGCCCTCGACGCAGCGCAGTCGGTAAACGCGCTCCTCCAGCGGCGCGAGCTTGAGCAGTTCGTCGATGTCGTAAAGCCTGGGGCGCTTGATTTCTCCTTCTACCGATACCGTCCAGGGCCGGGTTTTAAGAGTGTGGGCGTTTTCGGCGGGATCGAATTTGCCCGTGCCGAACTCGTAGAAGTTGTTGTAGGTCGTGACGGATTCATAGGGCGTCTGGGCTTCGCGGGTCGAGAAGCGCCCCGGCTTGACCCCGGCCAGCCTGGCGCCGCGAACGGGCGGCGCCGCTGCGGCGAATGCGGGCGAGACCGCCAGGGCCGCGATTCCGGCCATGAATTGGCGGCGCTTGAGGTAGACCTCGCGCGGCGTGATTTCCGAGGCGGGAATATCGTCTTGTCCGATGATCCGCATGGCATTCTCCTTGGCATCTGACGGCTGCGGCGGCGAAAAACTTGCAACCCGTCCTGCATTCCTTGCTAGGATTGGACTGGGCGCCATTAGTTGCAGCAATCGTGCCGCACATGGCGCACGAGCGCCGCGCGGCGGCGATTCGCCGGAAGCAGGACTATGTCAGTCCGTGTCTTGATATAAGACAGAGGCGCCCAATCTGCATAAATGGCGTGCAGCCGAGAATATGCTGCATGCGACTTTTTGAACCCCCTGCGGAGCACCCATGGCAACAATTGAACTCACCCAAGAGAATTTCGAGCAAACCATTACCGGCAATGACGTCGTCATCGTCGATTTCTGGGCCCCCTGGTGCGGCCCATGCCGGGCATTTGCTCCCATTTACGAGGAGGCTTCGGAAAAGCATCCCGGGGTGGTGTTCGCCAAGGTCAACACGGAGGCCGAGCAGGGCCTGGCTGCTTCCTTCAACATTCGTTCCATTCCCACACTGATGGTGTTCCGCGAACAGATCATCCTGTTCTCGCAGGCGGGCTCCCTGCCAGCCTCGGCGCTGGAGCAGTTGCTGGGCCAGGTGCTCGCTCTCGACATGGAACAGGTGCGCAAGGAAATTGCCGAGCAGAACCAGCAGGCCTGATCGACGGCTTGCAGGCGCCCTGCTGCTGTTGGCGGCGACGGCCGCCCAGGCGGCCGATCTGGGCGGCTCGTATACCCTGCTGGTGGAAAACGATGTCTTCACCGGCAGCGACCAGCACTATACCAACGGCTTGCGCCTTTCCTATCTGTCGCGACAGGACGACGTGCCGGATTACATCCGCGCGTTCGCCGCCGCCATGCCCTTCGTGGAACTGGGCGCCAGGCTGCGGGCGGGCTATGCGCTGGGCCACAACATCTACACGCCCAACAATACCAAGGCCCGCGGCCTGGTTGCGGACGAGCGGCCCTATGCCGGCTATCTCTATGCCGGCATGGCAGTGGTGGCGGAAAGCGACAGCCGCTCCGGCAATATCCTGGATACCTGGGAGCTGGATATCGGCATTGTCGGCCCTTCCGCGCTCGGCAAAGAGGTGCAGAACAATTTCCACCGCCTGATCGGCTCCCCGCAGGCGCAAGGTTGGGAGAACCAGCTTGAGGACGAGCCCGTCGTTTCCCTCACCCACGAGCGCAAATGGCGCCATCTGTGGCGCCACCCCGCCTATGGGCTGGGGCTCGATTTCACGCCGCATGTCGGCGGCAGCCTGGGCAATCTTGCCACTTATCTGAATCTTGGTGCGACGGTGCGCGTGGGCCAGGGGCTTGCGCGCGATTACGGTCCACCGCGCATACGCCCCAGCCTGCCGGGCTCCGGATTCTTCCTGCCGCAGGATGGCATGGGCTGGTATGTCTATGCCGGCGTGGATGGACGGGCGATGGCGCACAACATCTTCCTTGACGGCAATACATTCAAGGACAGCCACAGCGTGGACAGCAAGACCTGGGTCGGTGATTTGCAAATGGGACTGGTGCTGACCTTCAGCACGTTGCGGCTTGCCTACACGCATATCTACCGCACGCGGGAATTCGAAGGTCAGAAGCTGGGCGACAGTTTCGGCGCAGTCAGCATTTCGGCGAGGTTCTAGGCGGGAGTTCGCAGCCGCGCGAGCAAGGGATCGAGCGCGTCGAGCAGCGCGTCGGGCGACGCCGGCTCGCCATTTTCCGGCCAGGCGTTCTCGAACTCCGCGATCTCGATGCCGACCGGCGCCGATGCTGCCAGCACCTCGCACACGGCATGCAGGGTTGCCGGCGTGAAGCCGCCCGGCACGCGGTAATCGGTGGGCACGATGCCGGGCGCGAGCACGTCGCAATCGATGTGGACGTAGGCGGGGCGACCAGCCAGCGCCGTGCGGAGCCTGGCCGCGCAATCCGCACTGGCCGGAACCAGACCGACTGCGCCGGCATCGACCAGCGCCTGTTCCGCCGGGTCGAGATCGCGCGCGCCGACCAGAATGATGTTGGCCAGCGGCAAGCCCTTGCCGAGGCCGCTATCCCACAGGCCTGCGGGACCTGCCAGCGCCATGCCGCCAAGATAACCGGAAAGGCTGGTCTGCGGGGTGTTCAGGTCGCCATGCGCATCGAGCCACACCACGCAGGCATCCGGCCGGTGCCGCATGAGCACGGGCAGCGTGGCGAGCGAGGCCGCGCAGCGGCTCAGGACCAGCAGCGGCAACCGGTCGCATTCGAATAGCCGGTCAAGGCGTGCGGCCAGTTCCGCGAGCGCCGGCATCGCGTCCGCGAGATCCTGCCGCCAGCCTTGATAGAACACCGGCGCGGGCTGGCCGATGCTGTCGGCAGGCTGGCCGAGCTTTTTCGACAGCGCATCGCCGAGCAGGCGTGCACCGGCCATTGCGCGGTCGTTGTGGTCGCCGGTGCGCGCGCAATAGACGGTCAGGGCGGGCTCGCGTGGCTTATGGGGCATCGTCCTTGCGGCAGCCCGTCAGGCAGGCTTCGGGATTGGTAAAAAACAGCCAGCCCAGTGCCAGCATGGCAGGCACGGCGAGAAGCCAGCGCGGATCGGCGGTGAGGTGCTTGCCTACCAGCCCGATCGCAAGGCCGAGCATGAAGCAGGCCAGAAACCAGAACAGGCGGCGTTTCAGGGGTGCAGGGCCGATGACCGGTTCCTGCTTGTCGTGGCTGCGTCCGCTTTGCATTTACGCGGAGGCGCCGGGCTTTTTCTGGCCCACCCTGGCATCGAAGCGGGTGCGGTCGATGATGAAGCGTTCGTGCCGCCCCCGGGAAATCAGTTCCAGGCCGTCGTGCGCCTGCACCGCGAAAACGAGTTTGCGGCCATCGATCGCCAGCAACTCCACCGTGGCAGTGACTTCAAGCCCGGGCGGCGTGGCGGCCTCGTGGCTGACGTCGATGTGGGTGCCGACGGTCTGCTCGCGCGGCCAGTCGAGGTGCGGGTTGACGCACTTGATGCAGGCCCATTCCAGGAAGCCGACCAGAAAGCCGGTGGCGAAGACCTCGGGCATGGCCACGAATTCCTCGGCTTCGGGGTAGAGCGCAGGCACGGTTTTCGACGATGGCACCACGAACTTGTGTTCGAAACGGATGCCGGGTCTGAGCGATTCCTTCACTGTTTGCTCCCGGTTCGCAGTCAGGTGTTCTTCTCGGCGATGTGCGTGGGCAGGCCGTCTATGCTGAGCTGGTTCTTTTCCAGCCAGTACTGGCGTACGCCCTCCTCGCCCTTCTTGCGCGACCATTCGCTGAGTTCCTCGCGGTCGCCCTGGTACTGGTAGAGCGGCACGCCGGCGCCACACGAGGTCTGCACCAGGTCGATGGCAAGCTCGAAGAGCTGGCGCGCGCCGGGCAGGGGATTGAACAGCGTATACAGTTCTTCCCACTCAGGGTCCTTGAGGTGGATGGCGCGGGCGCGGCCGTACAGGCGCAGGATCAGCGGCGGGCCTTCGAAGGCACAGAACATGAGGGTCATGCGCGGGTCGATTTCCACGTGGGCGGCGGTTTCGTTGCCGCTGCCGGTCACGTTGAGCCAGACCAAGCGCCTGTCGTCGAGCACGCGCAGCGTATCCATGCCCTTTGGCGAGAGATTGACGCGGCTGTCTTGCGCGGCGGTGCCGACGAAGAAAATCTTTTGCTCGCCGATGAAGCGGATGTGCTGCTCGGTGAGGGAGTCGAAACGCTTGGCCATGGCTTGCCTCAGGTATTTTGCAGGGATGGGTCGAACTGTACGCGGTAGCTGTAACCGTGCCGCTCGAAACCGAGCGATTCGTAAAAGGCGTGCGCCCGTTCGCGCCTGAGGTTGGAAGACAGCACCGCCTTGTAGCAGCCCTTTTCGCCGCAAAGCTTGAGTGCATGGTTCAGCATGATCCTGCCGATGCCCTGGCCCTGGCAGGCGGGATCGACTGCCACGTCCTCGATCACGCCCGAGGGTGTGCCCCAGTGGCCGAGGTTGGCCATGACGAGCAGGGCGAAAGTGCCGACGATTCTCCCCCCGCGCTCAGCGACGTAGAGCTTGTAGTCGGGGTATTGCGCCATGTGCGCGAACAAATGCTCCGCCTGCGACAGCGCCAGCGCCTTGCCGTCGAGGTCGGGCTGCGCGTACAGCCTGAGGATGTCGGCAAGATCGGCCTGGGTGGCGACGCGGCAGGAAACGGGCTCGGTCATGGGCGATGCTTTTCAGCTGAGGACAGCTTCCAATCTAACCAGTCGCGCAGGGCCAGGCAAGCGTGAAAAGCCCTAAGGCAGGATTTCCTTCAACAGCGGCAGGGTGATGCGGCGTCTGGTCTGCAGGCTGTAGCGGTCGAGCGCCTCGACGATCTGCAGCAGGTAGCCGAGGTTGCGGCTGGCGCGGGTCAGCAGCCAGTTGGCGATGGCGGGGTCGAGTTCGAAGCCGAGGGCTTGCGCGTGCCTGGCGAGCGCAGCCTGCATGTCGGCATCGCTCAAGGGATATAGCCGGTAGACCAGCCCCCAGCCGAGGCGGGTGCGCAGGTCTTCGCGCAAGCTCAAGCCCGCTGGCGCGTTTTCGCCGGCGGCGACGAAGCGGCGGCCGGCAGCCCTGGCGCGGTTGTAGGCGTCGAAGACGGCGATCTGGGCCGACTCGGCAAGGCTTTCCACGTCGTCGACGGCAATCAGCGGCAGCTCGGCAGCGATTTCACCGGCTCCATTCCAGAGCTGGCCGCCGGCTTCGGCGGCCAGCGCATTCAGCAGGTGGGTCTTGCCGCTGCCGGGCGGGCCCCATATATACAAGGCAGTTTCGGCGGTTTCGCTGGCCAGCCAGTTGTTCAGGTGGCCGAGCAGTTCGCGGTTGGGGCCGGGAATGAAATTGTCCAGGGTGGGCCGGGCGGCGGGCCGGATGTCGAGCAGCAACTGTTGCATGGCCGACATTATCCCGAAAATAGCGGTTTACAGGGCGGGGCAAGGCGGCTTAAATTCGCTGATCCCACAGCCCATCCGGGATGTGCCCAAAAAGCGCGGCAGCCTTGTCGCTCGGCTAGCCGAGGGGATCGCCATTGACTTCGCCTCGCTTTGCGCACCCATCGGTATCGAGCGCAACGCGGGATATAAAATCTACTGAAACAGGCTCATATGCAGGCTTTACAGTTCATGAAACAGATCAGCGTGCCGCCCATCGTGGAAGAGCAGCTGGATGAGGTCGAGCGCGCGACGCTCAAGGCCGAGATCACGGCGCTGATGAAGGCGCAGGATGCGGTGCTGGTGGCGCATTACTACACCAATGCCGACCTGCAGGACCTGGCCGAGGAAACCGGCGGCAAGGTGTCGGACTCGCTGGAAATGGCGCGCTTCGGCCACGCCCATCCGGCCAGGACCATCATCGTCGCCGGCGTGCGCTTCATGGGCGAGACCGCGAAGATACTCAACCCGGAAAAGCGCGTGCTGATGCCGACGCTGGAAGCGGAGTGCTCGCTCGACCTGTCCTGCCCGGCCAAGGAGTTTGCCGAATTCTGCGACCAGCACCCCGACCGCACCGTGGTGGTGTATTCCAACACCAGCGCCGCGGTGAAGGCGCGCGCCGACTGGGTGGTGACCTCCAGCATCGCGGTCAGGCTCGCCAGGTACCTGCATGCGCGCGGCGAGAAACTTTTGTGGGCGCCGGACCGCCACCTCGGTCGCTACGTGCAGCAGGTGAGCGGCGCCGACATGGTGCTGTGGGAAGGCAGCTGCGTGGTGCACGAGGCCTTCCAGGCCGACGCGCTGATCCGGATGAAGGCGCTGCATCCCGAAGCCGCGGTGCTGGTGCATCCCGAATCGCCGGCAGACGTGATCGCGCTGGCCGACGTGGTGGGCTCGACCACCCAGATCATCGAGGCGGCGAAGAACCTGCCCAATCGCGAGTTCATCGTCGCCACCGACAACGGCATTTTCCACAAGATGCGCGAGGAAGCCCCGGGCAAGGTGCTGATCGAGGCGCCTACCGGCGGCCACGGCGCCACCTGCCTGTCCTGCGCGCACTGCCCGTGGATGGCGATGAACGGCCTGCGCAATTTGAAGCGGGTGCTGGAAACCGGCGCCAACGAAATCCACATCGACGAAACCATCCGCAAAAAGGCCGTGGTGCCGATCGAGCGCATGCTCGATTTCGCCGCCAAGATGAAGGCCGGGGTTATTTCAGATATCGACTGAGCTGGCGGTCGTGCCAGCCTGACAGCAGCAATTGCGAGACCAGGCAGCCGATCAGCGCCAGCAGCATGTCCCACTGCGTGTCCCAGATGTCGCCCTGGGTGGCGAGGAACTCGTCCGCCTCGGCGCCGTAGAGCAGCGAGGCCCACCATTCGACGAACTCGTAGGTGGCGGACACCGACAGCGCCACGCAGCACACCAGGAAGAACAGCCAGCCGCCGGGCTTGAGCGGCGAGAGCCGGACAAGGATTTCGCGCGCCAAAATCGCCGGCACGAAACCCTGGGCCAGATGGCCGATGCGGTCGTAATGATTGCGCGCGAGATCGAGCCAGTCCTGCAGCCAGAAGCCCAGCGGCACGCGCGAATAGCTGTAATGCGCACCCAGCATCAGCACCAGGCCGTGGAAGAACAGCAGGCCGTACAGGAGCGGCGTGAGCGGGAAAATTTTGCGGGTGAAATACAGCACCGGCAGCGCGATCAGCACCGGCATGACTTCCATCCACCAGGTGAGGCGATCGTAAGGTTCAATGCCGGAAACCGCGAGGGCGGCCAGCGTGGCCAGCAGCAGGGCGGTCAACCAGGTTGACCGCTGCGTCATCTGATCCAGCCCGCCAGGGCGAAAGTCGCCACCACCACGATCACGGCCAGGGCCATGCGCTCGGCGCGGCGCTGGCGCGCCTCCAGCGCCGCGATCCGGACCTGCAGTTCACTGTCCCTCGCCGGGCGCGACAGGAAGGCGTGAGTGAGGCGCGGCAGCTGCGGCAGCACGCGCGCCCATTCCGGCGCCTCCTCCTTCATGCGGCGCACGAAGCCGCGCCAGCCGAGCTGCTCGCTCATCCAGCGCTCCAGATAAGGCTTGCCGGTCTTCCACAGGTCCAGGTCCGGATCGAGCTGGCGGCCCAGGCCCTCGATCTGCAGCAGGGTCTTCTGCAGCAGCACCAGCTGCGGCTGGATCTCGACATTGAAGCGGCGCGACATGGCAAACAGGCGCATCAGCAGGTGGCCGAAGGAGATGTCCTTGATCGGCTTGTCGAAGTAGGGCTCGCAGCAGGCGCGCACTGCAGCCTCCAGTTCTTCCACCCGCGTATTCGCCGGTACCCAGCCCGACTCGATGTGAGCCTCGGCAAAGCGCTTGTAGTCGCGGCGGAAGGCGGCGAGGAAGTTGATGGCAAGGTAGTTCTTGTCGACTTCCGACAGCGTGCCGCAGATGCCGAAGTCCACCGCCAGGTAGCGGCCCCTGTCCGCGCCGTCCACGCCGACGAAGATGTTGCCCGGGTGCATGTCGGCATGGAAGAAGCCGTCGCGAAATACCTGGGTGAAGAAGATTTCCACGCCGCTTCTGGCCAGACTGGGGATGTCGACCCCGGCCGTGCGCAGGGCGGCGACCTGGCTGATGGGCAGGCCGTGGATGCGTTCCATGACCAGCACCGATTCGCGGCAGTAGTCGAAATGCACTTCCGGCACGCGCATCAGCGGCGAATGTTCGAAGTTGCGCTTCAAGAGCGCGGCGTTGGACGCCTCGCGCATCAAATCCAGTTCGTCGGCCAGGGTCTTGCGGAATTCATCCACCACTTCGCGCGGACGCAGGCGCTTGCCGTCGGAAAAAATTTTCTCGATCAGCAGCGCGCCGGCATCGAGCAGGCCGAGGTCGTGCTCGATGATGCGCGCAATGCCGGGACGCAGGACCTTGACGGCGACCTCGCGGCCGTCGTGCAGCACGGCGAAATGCACCTGCGCCACCGAAGCCGAGGCCACCGGGGTCGGATCAAGTTCGGTGAACACCTGTTGCCAGGGTTTGCCGTAGGCGGCATTGAGCTCGCGCTCGACCTGGGCGAAGGGGTAGGGCGGTACGCGGTCCTGCAAGAGCGCCAGTTCGTCGGCGATGTCGTCGGGCAAAAGGTCGCGGCGCGTTGACAGCATCTGTCCGAACTTGACGAACAGCGGACCCAGCGACTCCAGCGCGAGGCGCAGGCGTTCGCCGCGCGGGCGCGACAGATTGCGCCAGAAGAACAGGCCACGCACCAGCGGCCGCAGCCAGCGGGTGCGCGCATGGCCGAGCAGGAAATCGTCGAGACCGTAACGGATGCCCACGCGCATGATCGTGAGCAGGCGAAGGAATTTCATTCGGCCTTTTCCAGTCGGGAAAGGCGTGCTTCCAGGCGTGCGGCCTCGTCACGCAGCGCATCGACCTCGCGATTGAAGCGGTCGATGTCGGCGCGGCCTGCCAGCATGGGCGACTCTTCCACGGCGTACTCGGCGACGGTGCGGGCAGTGTCTTCCGCCGCCTGTTTCACCCAGCCGGAGAAGGCGCGGCCGGCCTCGGCCAGGCGGAAACCGGCGATGGGGCCGAACAGGCGCGACAATTCGGCTTCGGCGTCGAGATCAAGCTGCTGGAAAGCATCGTTGAAGGCGGACAGCAGTTCCGCGTCGCCCTCGGTGCGCAGCTCGCGGAACGCGGCCTTGCCTTTCGCGGGCAGGCGCAGGAGCACCTCGGGGGTGAGGAAAATCACGGCTTCCGGCTCGTCCATCGGCGCGGCGCGCAGGCTGCCGCCTTCGTCGATCATCAGCCTGGCGCGGAACAGCGCCAGGTCCAGCGCCAGGGTGCGGCCGGCATGCCTGGCCAGCGCATCGCGCGCGCCCGGGGTCTGGGCGAACAGGCGGTCAAGGCCGCTGGCGATGAGCTGCTCGGCGATCAAAACTTGTAGCCCCTGTGCAAGGCCACCACGCCGGCGGTGAGGTTGTGGTAGGTCACGCGCTCGAAGCCTACGCCCTCCATCATGGCTTTCAGCTCTTCCTGTCCGGGATGCATGCGGATGGACTCGGCCAGATACTGGTAGCTGTCGGCGTCCTGGGTGATGAGTTGGCCCATCTTCGGCAGCACCTTGAAGGAATAGGTATCGTAGAGAGGCTCCAGCGGCTTCCATACCTTGGAGAATTCCAGCACCAGCAGGCGCCCGCCCGGCTTCAGCACGCGGTACATCTCCGCCAGCGCCTGGTCCTTGTGAGTCATGTTGCGCAGGCCGAAGGACACGCACACGCAGTCGAAATGATTGTCGGGGAAGGGCAGCTTTTCCGCGTCGCACTGCGCCACCGGAGTGATCGTGCCCTCGTTGAGCAGACGGTTCCTGCCTTCGTTGAGCATGGAATAGTTGATGTCGGTGAGCACCACTTCGCCGGTTCTGCCGACTTCCTTCAAAAACAACCGGGTCATGTCGCCGGTGCCGCCGGCGATGTCGAGCACCTTCTGGCCGGGTCGCAGGCCTGCCTGGCTCACTGTGAAACGTTTCCATATCCGGTGCAGGCCGCCCGACATGAGGTCGTTCATGAGGTCGTAGCGGCGCGCCACGGAGTGGAAGACCTCGGCGACCTTGGCGGCCTTTTCCGACTCGGCCACGGTCTTGAAGCCGAAATGGGTGGTGTTTTTTTCGTCCATGCGCCATTTTACCTGACGGGAAGCCTTAGTCGCCCTGTCACAAAGCTGTCATTTAGGCGTCATACTATGCCCGAGGATTAAACGAACAGGAGCCTGAAATGGCTGCAAACATCCTCCTGGTGGAAGACGAGCCAGGCATACAGGAGCTGCTGAAACTGAACCTCGGCCAGGCCGGCCACACGGTCACCGCCACGGACGATGCCGAGGGCGCGCTGCAGTACCTGAGAACCACCTTGCCGGACGTGATCCTGCTGGACTGGATGCTGCCGGGCATGTCCGGCATCGACCTCTGCCGCCGCCTGCGCGCTGACAAGCGCTACCAGCCGGTGCCCATCATCATGCTGACCGCGCGCGGCGAGGAACAGGACCGGGTGGCCGGCCTCGACACCGGCGCCGACGACTACATCACCAAGCCGTTTTCGCCGCGCGAGCTGGTGTCGCGCATTCGCGCCGTGCTGCGCCGTCGCGCGCCGCAGATGACCGAAGAGCCGGCAGAAATCAGCGGCCTCAGGCTGGATCCGGCCAGCCACCGCGTGACCGGCAACGGCAAGGCGCTGGAACTGGGGCCGACCGAGTTTCGCCTGCTGCATTTCTTCATGACGCATCCTGAAAGGGTCTACAGCCGCTCCCAACTGCTGGACCAGGTGTGGGGCGACGACGTTTTCGTCGAGGAACGCACCGTCGATGTGCATATCCGCAGGCTGCGGCTTGCCCTGGAAGTGAGCGGCCACGACGGGCTGGTGCAGACGGTGCGCGGCGCAGGCTACCGTTTTTCTGCGCAACAGTAGATAATCCCACCAGCGCCCACTACGCAGGTGAAAAAATGGGTTTCTGGTGGCGTCCTCTCATAACGCTCTCTGTCATCACGCTGATTGCCCTGGTGTTGTGGGCCGGGGGCGGCGAGGCGCTCGCGTTCCAGTTCGCCGCTGCCGCACTGCTGGCGTATCTGTTGCGCCAGCTGTGGCAGGAAGGACGCCTGGCGCGCTGGCTGGAACAGGGCGGCGACAAGCCTGCGCCGAGCGACATCGGTGTGTGGGGCGACATCTTCTATCGCCTGGAAAAGCTGCAGAAACGCCAAAGCCAGAGCCAGTCTGAACTGGCCACCGCGCTGGGCCGTTTTCAGCATGCCGCCGAAGCGGTGCCGGACGGCATCGTCATCCTCAACGAGCAGGACCGCATCGAGTGGTGCAATCCGGCCTCCCGCCAACTGCTCGGACTCGATGCGGAGCGCGACCGCGGCCAGTTCATCCATTATCTGATGCGGCAGTCGGATTTCGTCGACTTCCTCGAGGCGCGCGACTTTTCGCAGCAGCTGACTATCAATTCACCGGCCCATCGCGACATCAAGCTGCTTTTGCAACTGGTGCCTTTCGGCGCCGAACAGAAGCTGCTGATGGTGCGCGACATCACCGAACTAGAGCGGGTCGATGCCATGCGCCGCGACTTCGTCGCCAACGTTTCGCATGAACTGCGTACGCCGTTGACCGTGGTCGGCGGCTTCGTCGAAACCCTGAACGATCTGGACAAGCCTACGGATGCCGACCTCAAGCACTATTTCGGCATCATGCTCAACCACACCCGGCGCATGCAGCGCCTGCTCGACGACCTCTTGACTCTCTCCAGGCTCGAATCGTCACCCAATACCGTGGCCGAGGAGCAGGTGCACATGCCCGAACTGATGCGTGAATTGGTGCGCGAGGCGGAATCCCTGAGCCGCGGCCGCCATGTCGTCCGCCTGGCCATCGATTCCAACGACTGGCTGTCCGGCAGCCTGCAGGAGCTGCAAAGCGCCTTCTCCAACCTGGTTTCCAATGCCGTGCGCTATACGCCGGAAGGCGGCGAGATCGCCCTGCGCTGGGCCGTGCTGAACGGCCAGCCGGTCTTCTCGGTGGTCGACACCGGCGAAGGCATTCCCTCCGAGCACCTGCCGCGCCTTACCGAGCGCTTCTACCGCATCGATCGCTCGCGCTCGCGCGAAACCGGCGGCACCGGCCTCGGGCTCGCCATCGTCAAGCACATCCTCACCCGCCACAGGGCCCGCCTCGACATCCAGAGCACGCCCGGCAAGGGCAGCACGTTTTCCGCCATTTTTCCGCCGGAACGCCTCATCCCTGCGCAGGGCGAAGAACAGCAACCGCGCCTGAGTCTCGTAAAATAGCGGGTCTTCAGAACCTCATTCACACAGAGGCAGCAGAGGGAGCAGAGGAAACCTTATATCGGTTTGCCTTACTCTACTCTGATGCCTCTGTTACCTCTGTGTAATTCATCCATGCCTTTAGCCATCCTCGACAAACTTGAACTCGCCTACGGGCACTGGCCGCTGCTCGACGGCGCTTCGCTGGTCATCGATACGGGCGAGCGCATCGGGCTCATCGGCCGCAACGGCACCGGCAAGTCCAGCCTGATGAAGGTGCTGGCGGGCGACGTCAGGCCCGACGCCGGCGAGGTGTGGAAGAAACCCGGGCTGCGTCTCGCACATGTGCCCCAGGAACCGCAATTTGCGCCCGGGCACAGCGTGTTCGAGGCGGTGGCGGAGGGCGTGGGCGAAGCGCAGGCATTGTTGTCCGCCTACCATGCGGTGGTGCATCGCCTGGCCGAAGGGGACGAATCCGCGCATGACGAACTGGCCGAACTCACCCACGAGCTGGAGGCGCAGGATGCCTGGCGGCTGAATCAAAAAGTCGAGGAAGTGCTGGCGCGCCTCGACCTGCCGGCCGATACCCTGGTGGAAACCTTGTCCGGCGGGCAGAAGAAGCGCGTGGCGCTGGCGCGCGCGCTGGCCGGCGATCCTGAATTGCTGCTGCTGGACGAGCCTACCAACCACCTCGACTTTGCCGCCATCGAATGGCTGGAAGAACTGCTCAAGGGCTTTGCCGGTGCGCTGTTTTTCATTACCCATGACCGGCGCTTTCTTGATGCCGTGGCCAACCGCATCGTCGAACTCGATCGCGGGCAGTTGCGCGAGTACAAGGGCAACTTCAGCGACTACCAGGTGAAAAAGGCCGAGCAACTGGAAGTCGAGACGGCGCAGAGCCGCAAGTTCGACAAGTTCTGGAAGCAGGAAGAGGCCTGGATCCGCAAGGGCATCGAGGCGCGCCGCACGCGCAACGAAGGACGCGTGCGCAGGCTCGAGGATCTGCGCCGCCAGCGTGCAGCGCGTCGCGAGCAGCTGGGCCAGGTCGGCCTGCAGCTCGATGCCGGCGAGCGCTCGGGCAAGGTGGTGGCCGAGCTGGAGCACGTCAGCTATGCCATTCCCGGCCGCGACCTCATCCGCGATTTCTCCGTCACCGTCCTGCGCGGCGACAAGATCGGCCTGCTGGGCCCGAACGGCGCAGGCAAGACCACGCTCATCAAGCTCATCCTCGGCGATCTGCAGCCCGACAGCGGCCGCATCAAGCGCGGCACCAATTTGCAGGTGGCCTACTTCGACCAGTTTCGCAACGTGCTCGATGACGACGCCACGCTGGTCGATACCATCTCGCCGGGCTCGGATTACGTCGAAATCGCCGGCCAGAAAACCCATGTCATCGGCTACCTCGAACAGTTCCTGTTTCCGCCGGAGCGCGCGCGCGCCAGGGTGTCAGCGCTGTCCGGCGGCGAACGCAATCGGCTATTGCTGGCGCGCCTGTTCGCGCGCCCTGCCAACGTGCTGGTGCTGGACGAGCCGACCAACGACCTCGACATCGATACTCTGGAACTGCTGGAGCAGCTGCTGCAGGACTACTCCGGCACGGTGATCCTGGTCTCGCACGACCGCGCCTTTCTCGACAACGTCGTCACGGCATCCATCGCCTTCGAGGGCGACGGCCTGCTGGCCTATGTCGCGGGCGGCTACGAAGACTGGAAGCGTGAGCGTGCGGTGCGCGCCAGGCCGCAAGCGGCCGCAGCGAGGCCCGCAGCCAAGGCCCCGCCGACAGGCGTGCGCAGGGAGAAGCGCAAGCTCGGCTACAAGGAGCAGCGCGAGCTGGAGGCCATCCCGGAAAAGATCCGCAGGCTTGAGCAGGAACAGGCGCAGCTCCAGGCAACGCTGGCCGAGCCTGCTACCTATCAGCAGGCGGGCAACGATGTCACTGCCATGAACGCGCGGATGGAAGAGATCGAGCTGGAGCTGCTGGAACTGCTGGAGCGCTGGGAAGCGCTGGAACAAGGCGCCTGAGGCGCCGTTGCCGACTCAGGAACTCGCCGCGCCACGGGCAGGCTGCAGGGCGGCCATGGACAAGGCGGCAGAGTCATCGAGCCACGACAGCAGGCTTTCTTGCGGAAGCGGCTTGCAGAGGTAATAGCCCTGCGAGCAGTCGCAACCGAGAATGGTGAGAGTGTCCCAGGCGTCCCTGGTGTCCACGCCTTCCGCGACAGCCTTGAGCCCGAGGTTGTGGGCGAGATCGATGATCGAGCGCACGATCACGGCATCGTTTTCGTTTTGTTCCATGTCGATGACGAACGACTTGTCGATTTTGATCTCGTCGACCGGCAACTGCCTGAGGTGGGCCAGCGAGGAGTAGCCGGTACCGAAATCATCGATCGCGAGAATGACGCCCATGCGGTCGAGCTTGCCCAGGATGGAAACGGCGTCAGCCGGATTGAACATGACTGCGCTCTCGGTGATTTCAAGCGTCAGATATTGCGGCGCGACGCCATTTGCCGCGAGCAGGGTCGCGACGGTTCCAGGCAGTTCGATTTCGTGCAGGTTGCGCGCGGAAAGATTGACGCCCATGGTGAGGCGGTGGCCGCCGGCATGCAACGCGGCCAGCTGCGCGATGGCGGTCTTGAGCACCCAGTGCGTGACTTCTTCGATCAGCCCGGCTTCTTCCGCCAGGGGAATGAAGCTGTCCGGCGCCAGCATGCCCTTTTCCGGATGGTTCCAGCGCGCGAGCGCCTCCACGCCAGTGACCTGGCAGGTGCGATGGTCGATCTTGGGCTGATAGTGCAGGGTCAGCTGGCCGGACTGGATCGCTTCGCGCAGCTGGCTTTTCAGCGACAGTCGGTCGCGGTTCACCTGCTCCTGGTCGGGTGAGTAGAGTGCGTAATCCCGGCCGGAGCGCTTGGCCATGTACATGGCGATGTCGGCATAGCGGATGAGCGAGCTGGCGTCCTCGGCGTGGCTCGGGAAAAGCGCGATGCCGGTACTGGCGCTGATATCGATGCGCTGGCTGCCCCAGAAGAAGGCTGTTTCCAGCGCGGAGTGCAGCTTGCGGGCGAAGGCGGGAATGCCGTCCTTCCCCAGCCCCTGCAGCACGAGGACGAATTCGTCGCCCCCCATGCGGGCGACGGTGTCCTCCGCGCGCATGATCTTCCTCAGGCGACGGCTGACCTCGCGCAGCAATTCGTCGCCGACATTGTGCCCCAGCGTGTCGTTGACTTCCTTGAAGCGGTTGAGATCCATCATGGCAATGCAAAAAGGCCGATTGCTGCGGCGGGCATGGGCGATGGCCTGTTCGATGCGGTCACGCAGCAGGCTGCGGTTGGGGAGCCCGGTCAGCGAGTCGTACAGAGCCTGCGTGGTCAGTTGCTTCGCCTGCAGGCCGGCGCGGCGGCTGACGTAGAAGGTGACCAGCAGGCCGACCAGCACCGCGCTTGAGCCGAGCGCGATCATCAGGCTGCGCACTTCGGCATAAGAGGAATCCGCACGCCTGATTGCGGCATCCGTCAACTCATGTTGCAGGCGGATGAGGGCGCTGACCTCATCGGCGATTTTTCGCTGCTTCGGCAAGGCCTTGTTGCGTATGCGGTCGAAGATTTCCTGGTCGTTTCCCGCCAGGCCCATTTCCATCACCGCCAGGACTTCGGGGTTGGATTCGCCCATCAACGCACTGATGCGCGAAAGCGTCTCGCGCTCCTGTCGGCTCAGGGGCAGCTGTTCGAGGCGTTCGCGAGCGCTCAGGTAGACCGACCCATAGCCATAGAAACGCTCCATCTCCGCCTCCTTGTCGAAGGGGTCGGTCAGTATCGACATGGCATGCATGCTCAGGGCGCGCTCCCGCAGTGCAGACTGCATGTCCGTGGCGAGCGCCGTCTTGAGATTGTTGTTCTCGACGATGTCCTTGAGCCGCGCATTGGCCTCGGAAATGTAACGCAGGCCGACGACGGCAAGGCTGATCATGAGGGCGAGCACGATCAGGAAGCCCGCGACGATGCTGATGCTGATGCGGGGGAGTTGCTGGTTCTGCCTCATGCCAGCCGTGGCCGAGCGTTTGACTGCAGTGCGGGCGACAGGGGATTCATGCGGCCTGCCCCAATGCCTTGCGCAGGGCCTCGCCCGGATGCGGATGTTGTGCCGGCGCCGCCGCGCGCCTGGCTTCGCCCCAAATGGGATTGGGGAAATGCGGGTCGTGCAGGAAACGCGGCACCACGTGCCAGTGCAGGTGCGGCACGACATTGCCGAGCGAGGCGAGATTGATCTTGTCCGGGTGCAGAACGTCGCGCACCGCCTGTTCGGCTTTCCACACTGCAGCCATCAGGCGGTCGCACTCATGCCGGTCGAGATCGGTCATCTCCCTTGCGTGGCGGTTGAGAATGACGCGACAGAATCCTGGGTATCCGGGCGTGTCCTCCGCCAGCACGATGCGGCAGAACTCGTCCTGCCAGAGCACTTCACCGCCCGGCGCGTCGCAGAGGGGGCAGCTCAAAGCAAGACTCGCTCGATGCCGCCGTTGTTGGCCCGGGCGACATAATCGGCCATCCAGTCCTCGCCCAGAAGTTTCCGCGCCATTTCGACCACGATGTAATCCGGTTCGACACCGGTATCCTGGCCATAGCGGGATAGCCCCTGCAGGCACGAAGGGCAGGAAGTCAGCATCTTCACTTCGACTGCGCCGTTGTCGAGCAACTCGGCCTTGTCGCGTTCGATTTCCTCCTGCTTGCGGAAGCGTATCTGGGTGGAAATGTCGGGGCGGGTGACGGCGAGGGTGCCGGACTCGCCGCAGCAGCGATCGGACAGTTTCACGTCCTGGCCCATGAGCGCGTTCGCCACCTTGATCGGGTTGTGCGTCTTCATCGGCGTGTGGCAGGGATCGTGGTACATGTACTTGACGCCCTCCACGCCGTCCAGCTTGACGCCCTTTTCCATCAGGTATTCGTGGATGTCGAGCAGGCGGCAGCCGGGGAAGATCTTGTCGAACTGGTACTTCAGCAGCTGATCCATGCAGGTGCCGCAGGACACGATCACGGTTCTGATGTCGAGGTAGTTGAGCGTATTGGCCACGCGGTGGAACAGCACGCGGTTGTCGGTGGTGATGGCATCGCCGAGGTCGGCGCGCCCGGCCGAGGTCTGCGGATAGCCGCAGCACAGGTAGCCGGGCGGCAGCACGGTCTGCACGCCGAGTTCGAACAGCATGGCCTGGGTGGCAAGGCCCACTTGCGAGAACAGGCGCTCGGAGCCGCAGCCGGGGAAATAGAACACCGCGTCGGAGTCTTCGGAGAGCTTGGCGGGGTCGCGGATCACCGGCACGATGCGCGGGTCTTCCAGGCCCAGCAGTGCGCGCGAGGTCTTCTTCGGCAGGCCGCCCGGCATGGGCTTGTTGATGAAATGGATGACCTGCGCCGGAATCGAGGCCTTGCCGGTGGTGGCGGGCGGCTGCCGGGTCTGGCGCTGGATGAGCCCGAGTCGCTTGCCCAGTGCGTGGCCGACGCGCTGGCCGGCATAGCCCCATTCGATCATGGTTTTGCGCACGATCTTGATGACGCTGGCATCCTTGCTGTTCAAGAAGAACATCGAGGCGGCCGAGCCCGGGTTGAATTTCTTCTGGCCCTGCTTGCGCAGAAAGTTGCGCATGGCGATGGATACGTCGCCGAAATCGATGTCGACCGGGCAGGGGTTGAGGCACTTGTGGCATACCGTGCAGTGGTCGGCCACGTCGTTGAACTCGTCGAAGTGCGCGAGCGACACTCCGCGCCGCGTCTGTTCCTCGTAGAGGAAGGCCTCGATCAGCAGCGAGGTGGCGAGGATCTTGTTGCGCGGGCTGTACAACAGGTTGGCGCGCGGGATGTGGGTGTTGCACACCGGCTTGCATTTGCCGCAGCGCAGGCAGTCGGCAATGGAATCGGCGATGGCGCCGATTTCCGACTGCTCCATGATCAGAGATTCGGTCTCCAGCAGCGAGAACGACGGCGTGTAGGCATTGCGCAGGTCGGCGCCCTCGAGCAGCTTGCCACGGTTGAAATGGCCTTCCGGATCGACCTGGCGCTTGTAGGCGGCAAAGGTCTCGATGGCGTCGGGCGAGAGGAACTCCAGCTTGGTGAGGCCGATGCCGTGCTCGCCGGAAATCACGCCGCCGAGATCCTCGGCCAGGCGCATGATGCGCGCGACCGCGGCGTTGGCGGCCTGCAGCATGGCGTAGTCGTCGGAGTTGACCGGAATGTTGGTGTGCACGTTGCCGTCGCCGGCGTGCATGTGGAGGGCCACGAACACGCGCGACTTCAGCACGGCCTTGTGGATTTTCTCGCACTCGGTGAGCACATGCTGGTATTCGCGGCCGACGAAGATTTCCTGCAGCGGCTTGCGCACTTCACGCTTCCAGGACACGCGCAGGGTGTGGTCCTGCAGGGCGTGGAACACGCTGCCGTGGGCGCTGGCGGACACCAGGTCGGTGCTGGCGATGGCCAGTTCCGCGCTCGAGGGCGGCGCGTCGAGGTTGTCGAGCAGCCACTGCCAGCGGGCGCGTACCTTGTCCAGCAGGACGAAGGCGCGCTCGCGGCGGTCTTCGGTCATGGCGGCATCGGCCACCGTGTCCTCGTCCTCGAACAGCGGCAGATTGCCCTGGAAGAATTCGTTCAGGCGGTCCAGTAGGGCGAGCTTGTTCGAAATCGACAGTTCGATGTTGATGCGCTCGACGCCGTCGGAATAATCGGCCAGGCGCGGCAGCGGGATGACGACGTCCTCGTTGATCTTGAAGGCGTTGGTGTGCGCGGCGATGGCGGCGGTACGGGCGCGGTCGAGCCAGAATTTCTTGCGCGTTTCGGGCGTCACCGCAATGAAGCCTTCACCGTGGCGCGCATTGGCCAGGCGCACGATGTGCGAGGCGGCCTCCATGGCCGCATTCTCGTCGTCGGACACGATGTCGGCGAGCAGCACCATGGTCGGCCGCTGGTTGCGACTTGCCTTGGTGGCGTAGCCGACGGCCTTGAGGTAGCGCGCATCGAGGTGCTCCAGCCCGGCCAGGATGGCGGCGGGGTGCGCGTCGAGAAAATCCTTGACCTCGACGATGGCCGGCACCGCCTCGCGCACCTGGCCGAAGAATTCCAGGCACACGGTGCGGGTGTGCGCGGGCAGGCGGTGCAGCACGAAGCGCGCCGAGGTGATGAGGCCGTCGCAGCCTTCCTTCTGGATGCCGGGCAGGCCGGAGAGGAACTTGTCGGTGACGTCCTTGCCGAGGCCGACCTTGCGGAAATGCTCGCCGGGGATTTCCAGAATCCGCTGGGTGCCGATCTCGCGCCCGGACTCGCGGCTGTAGCGGCGGATCTCGAAACGCGCCAGTTCGGCATCGTGAATCTTGCCGAGATTGTGGTCGAGTCGCGTGACTTCCAGCCAGTTGGCGTCCGGCGTCACCATTTTCCAGGAGACGAGATTATCCAGCGCCGTGCCCCACAGCACCGCCTTCTTGCCGCCGGCGTTCATGGCGACGTTGCCGCCGATGGTGGAGGCGTCGGCCGAGGTCGGGTCGACGGCGAAGGCGAGGCCGGCGTTTTCCGCGGCATCCATCACGCGGCGGGTGACCACGCCGGCGCCGCAGTGGATGGTGGCGACTTCCCTGTCCATGCCCGGCAGGCGCAGCATCTCGATGCCGGACAGGTTCTCCAGCTTTTCGGTGTTGATCACCGCGGAGTGCGGCGTGAGCGGAATTGCGCCGCCGGTGTAGCCGGTGCCGCCGCCGCGCGGGATCACGGTGAGGCCCAGTTCGATGCAGCCGGCGACGAGGTCGGCGATCTCGGCTTCGGTGTCGGGGGTCAGCACCACGAAGGGATATTCGACGCGCCAGTCGGTGGCGTCGGTGACGTGCGATACGCGCGAGAGGCCGTCGAAGCGGATGTTGTCCTTGCGCGTGACGCGCGACAGCGCGCGCAGGGTATGGCGGCGCAGCTCGGCGATACGCTCGAACTGGCTGGCGAATTTGCCGACCGCCTTGTGCGCGGCGGCAAGCAGGCTGGCCACCGGCTCGTTGCCCTGGCGGCGGCTCTCGATCTCGTTCAGACGGTGGTTCAGCGCCTCGATCAGCGCCGTGCGCCGGCGCGGGTTGTCGAGCAGGTCGTCCTGCAGGTACGGGTTGCGCTCCACCACCCAGATGTCGCCCAGCACCTCGAACAGCATGCGCGCCGAGCGCCCGGTCTTGCGTTCGCTTCTGAGGGTATTGAGCGTCGCCCACGCTTCTTCGCCCAGCAGGCGGATGACGATCTCGCGGTCGGAGAAGGAGGTGTAGTTGTAAGGGATCTCGCGCAGGCGGGGCATGGCAAAAACTGCTTGCAAAACCGCATTTTACGCGATTCCGCCACGCCTCGCAGCGGGACGGCGCGGCCTATGGGCGTTCGAAGTCCAGATGGCCGTCGATGATGGTGGTTTTTACCACACCGGGCAGTTCATAGCCGAGGAAGGGCGTGTTGTTGCCCTGGCTCTTGAGCGATTTCGTCGTGACGGTGAAGCGTGCTTCGGGGTCGAACACGCAGAGGTCCGCATTGGCCCCGACGCCAAGATGGCCATGGGCGACGCCGAGGATTTGCGCGGGCTTGCGTGTGACGCAGGCCAGCGCCTGGGCGAGCGGCACCTGATTCTCGGCGGCCCACTTCAGCGTCAGCGGCAGCAGCAGCTCGACACCGGAAGCGCCGGGCGAGGCCTCGCCGAAGGGCAGCTGCTTTTCGTTGTCGTCCACCGGCGCGTGGTCGGAGCAGATGGCATCGATGGTGCCGTCCTTGAGGCCGGCGACCAGTGCCTCCCGGTCGCGCTGGCTTCTGGCCGGCGGCAGGAAGTGCAGGTTGCTGTCGAAGCGGGTGAGGTCCATTTCCGACAGGTGCAGGTGGTTGGCGGACACGTCGCAGGTCACCTTGATGCCCTGTGCCTTGGCCTGCCGCACCATCTCCACGCCTTCGCGCGTGGACAGTCGGGCAAGGTGCAGGCGCACGCCGGACTCGCGCGCCAGCGCCAGGATGGTGGCGAGGGCCACGGTTTCGGCCAGCGCGGGTATGCCCGGCAGGCCCAGGCGCGAAGCGACCGGGCCGTCGTGCGCGACGCCGCCGCCAGCCAGCCAGGCATCCTGCGGGCGCAGCCACACCGGGAAATCGAAGGTGGCGGCATAGTCGAGCGCATGCAGCAGGATCTTGGTGTCGGCAAACGGCGCGTCGGCGTGCGAGAAGGCGATGCAGCCGGCTTCGGCCAGTTCGGCCATTTCAGTAAGGGCTTCGCCCTTGAGTTTCTGCGTGAGCGCGCCGACCGGATAGACGCGCGGGCCGGGCAGGTTCCTGGCGCGGAACTTGAGCATTTCCACCAGGCCCGGCTCGTCGAGCGGCGGATCGGTATCGGGCGGCAGGGCGAGCGAGGTAACGCCGCCGCTTGCCGCGGCGAGCATCTCCGATTCCAGGGTGGCCTTGTATTCCAGGCCGGGCTCGCGCAGGCGCACGGAGAGGTCTACTAGGCCGGGACACACGATGCAATTCTTGGCATCGATGGTCTTGTTGGCGTGGAAGCCCGCCGGTGCGGCGCCGATGGCGGCGATCTTGCCGGCGACGACGAACACATCGGCCGGCTGGTCGATGCCGTTGGCGGGATCGATGAGGCGGCCGTTCCTGATATGGATCTTCATGTCGTCGACCCCATCAGCATCGACATGACCGCCATGCGCACGGCGATGCCGTAGGTGACCTGCGGCAGGATCACCGACTGTGCGCCGTCGGCCACTTCGGAGTCGATTTCCACCCCGCGGTTCATCGGCCCGGGGTGCATGACGATGGCATCCGGTTTCGCCTGCGCAAGCTTTTCGGGGGTGAGTCCGAACTGCTTGAAGTATTCCTGCGCCGAGGGCAGCAGGGCGCCTTTCATGCGCTCGTTCTGCAGGCGCAGCATGATGACCACGTCGACGTCCTTCAGGCCGGCCTTCATGTCGTGGAATACGTGCACGCCCATCTGCTCGACGTGGCTGGGCAGCAGGGTGCGCGGTGCGATCACGCGCACTTCCGGCACGCCCAGGGTGGTGAGCGCGTGGATCTGCGAGCGCGCCACGCGCGAATGCAGGACATCGCCGACGATGGCCACGCGCAGGTTGTGGAACGCGCCCTTGTAACGGCGGATGGTGAAGACGTCGAGCAGGCCCTGGGTGGGGTGGGCGTGGCGGCCGTCGCCGGCGTTGACCACGGCGATGTGCGGCGCGACGTGGCGCGCGATGAAATGCGCGGCACCCGACTGCGAATGGCGCACGATGAACATGTCGGCGTGCATGGCGGTGAGGTTGGCCACGGTGTCGAGCACGGTCTCGCCCTTGGACTGCGAAGAGGCGGCGATATTCAGGGTGACGACGTCGGCCGACAGGCGCTTGGCGGCGATGTCGAAGGTGGTGCGGGTGCGCGTGGACGGTTCGAAGAACAGGTTGAAGATGGCCTTGCCGCGCAGCAGCGGCACCTTCTTGACGTCGCGCTCGCCGACGCCCATGAAGGTTTCGGCGGTGTCGAGGATCTGGGTGAGAATGCCGGCAGGCAGGCCGTCCAGCGTCAGCAGGTGCTTGAGTTTGCCGTCGGGAGTGAGTTGCGGGTTGTCCGGCATCAGACGACGGTCAGCGTGAGGAGGCCTTGTTCATTGCGACGCAATTGTACGTTCTGTTGCGGCTCGATTGCCAGTGTCATGCCGCAAAAATCCGGGCGGACCGGCAGTTCGTGGCCGCCGCGGTCGACCAGCACGGCAAGGCGGATGGAACTGGGGCGGCCGTAGTCGAACAACTCGTTCATGGCCGCGCGCACGGTGCGGCCGGTGTGCAGCACGTCGTCGATCAGCAGGATGGACTGGTCCTCGACCACGAAGGGGATGGCGGAAGGCTTGACCTCGGGGTGCAGGCCGATGCGCGAGAAGTCGTCGCGATAGAAGGAAATGTCCAGGGTGCCCAGCGGCAGCACCGGCTTGAGCCGCCGGTGCAACTCCTCGGCCACCCAGGCGCCGCCGGTGTGGATGCCGACGAGTGCGGTGTCGGGGGTGAGGGTGGGGCGGATCTGTTCGGCCAGTCGGTCGAGCAGGGCGGCAACGTCAAGCAGTGGCGCGTTCATCGAAAAACCCTTGCAGAATGATTTGCGCAGCGAGTGCGTCGAGGGAAGTGCGTGATTTTGCCACGTTCCGGTTACCGCCGTGTTGTGCACTGCGGCATGCTTCTGCCGCAGATGTGCTTGAATAGCGCTCATCGTGCAGGAAAACCGGCAATTTGTAGCGATCTTCCAGCTCGGCGGCAAAGTTGCGCGCGGCGCGAGTCAGTTCGTGCTCGACGCCGTCCGGATGCAGCGGCAGGCCGACCACCAGCAGGCCGGGCTGCCATTCCGCCACCAGCCGGTCGATGGCGGCAAGGCGCGCGGCGCGCGTTTCGGCGTGGAGGGTGACGAGAGGGTGGGCCACGCCGATTTCGAGTTCGCCCGATGCTACCCCGGTGCGCTTTACGCCGTAGTCGAAGGCGAGCACCGTGCCCAAACTCATGCCGGCCTTTCAGGCAAAAACCGCGTTGAACAAAGAGGGCAAGAGGACAGGAGGAAAAACACAATGGCCGCTTCCCTCCTGTCCTCTTTGTTCGTTTGGCAAATCAGGCGTGACCTGCTTCATCGGACAAATTGGAGAAATCAATGCCCAAAAGCTTCATCGCAGCGGGCAGGCGCTCGTCCGGCGGCAGGTCGAAAATCACGTGCGGGTCGGCTTCCACCGACAGCCAGGCGTTCTGCGCCATCTCCTGCTCCAGCTGGCCGGCCGACCAGCCCGAATAACCCAGCGAGACCAAGAACTTGGCGGGGCCGCTGCCCTGCGCCACAGCTTCCAGGATGTCCTTGGACGTGGTCAGGCTGACTGCGTCGGTGACGTTGAGGGTGGAGGAATAGGGCTGCGAAGGCGTGTGCAGCACGAAACCACGCTCCTGCTGCACCGGGCCACCGAGGTATACGATCTGGCCGCGCAGGCCTTCGGGAAGGGACAGGCCGATCTGCTCGAACAGCGCCGACAGGTCGAGATCGATGGGCCGGTTCACCACCACCCCCAGCGCGCCCTGTTCATTGTGGTCGGCGATGTAGGTCAGCGTCCCCGAAAAATTGGGGTCGGCCATGTTGGGCATGGCGATCAGAAAATGGTTGGTCAGGTTGATGGTATCCATGGTGCTGAATGCATTTTAACCCCACACTTCATACTGTGTGCTGAGAACCTGGAAAGTGAAATTGGTTCGTTTTATGGCCGTGGCCCAATTGCATGATTAGATACGACAATTCCATCGTCTGGCTGCGGCGCGACCTGCGCCTGCATGACCATGCGGCCCTCGACAATGCCCTGCAGGCAAGCCGGCAGGTGCGCGTGCTGTTCGTGTTCGACACGGACATCCTCGACGCCTTGCCGTCGCGCCGGGACCGGCGGGTGGAGTTCATACACGGCAGCGTGGCGGCGCTCAAGGCGGACCTGGAGGCGTTGGGCGCCACCCTCCACGTGCTGCATGGAGCGGCCCCGCAACGGGTGCCCGAGTTCGCACGGGCGGCCGGGGCGCAGGCGGTATTCTGCAGCCGCGACTACGAGCCGGCGGCGATCCGGCGCGATGCGGCGGTGCAGGAGGCGCTGGCCGGGCATGACATCGCCTTCCATGACGGCAAGGACCAGGTGGTCTTCGAGCGGGATGAAGTGCTGACGCAGAGCGGCAGGCCATACACCGTGTTCACGCCCTACAAGAATGCCTGGCTGAGGAAGCTCCGGTCCGCCGGCCTCGCGCACCATGCGCCCGGCGAACGCCTGGAGCGCCTGGCCCAGGAGCCGCCGGTCCCGCTGCCGCCGCTGGAATCGCTCGGCTTCGTGCGTACCAATCTGGCAGAACTGGGCGTGCGGCCGGGCGAAGCGGGCGCCAGGGCGCTGTTCGAGGATTTTCTTGCGCGCATAGGCCAGTACAAGGCCGCGCGCGACTACCCGGCGGTAAGGGGGCCGTCCTATTTGTCGGTGCACTTGCGCTTCGGCACCCTTTCCATCCGCGAACTCGTTGCCACGGCGCAGGCTATCGGCGGTGCCGGCGCGGAAACCTGGCTCTCAGAACTGATCTGGCGCGAGTTCTACCAGCAAACCCTGTGGCATCGCCCGGACCTGGCGGAAGGGCGCTGCTTCAAGCCGGAATTCGATGCGATTCGCTGGCCCAATCCCGCGGGGCATTTCGAGGCCTGGCGCGAAGCGCGCACCGGTTACCCGCTGGTCGATGCCGCCATGCGCCAGCTTGACCGGAGCGGCTACATGCACAACCGACTGCGCATGGTGACGGCGAGTTTCCTGGCCAAGGACCTGCTGGTGGACTGGCGGCTCGGCGAACGCCATTTCGCCGAGAAGCTGATCGATTTCGACCTGGCTTCGAACTCCGGCGGCTGGCAGTGGGCGGCCTCGGTGGGCTGCGATGCGCAGCCCTGGTTCCGCATCTTCAATCCCGTCACCCAATCGGAGAAGTTCGACCCGCAGGGCAGGTTCATCCGCCGCTATTTGCCGGAACTGTCGAAGGTGCCGGACAAGTATATCCATGCGCCCTGGACCATGCCGCAAGGCGTGCAGGCCGAATGCGGCGTGACAATCGGCCGCGACTACCCGGCGCCGGTCGTGGAGCACAAGCTGCAGCGCGAGCGGGCGCTGGCGCTGTATAAGGCCGCCAGCGCCGGCAAAGCGCGCCAGGCCTAGGCGCTCTGGCTGACCATGCGCAGCGGCGGCGCGGAGCCATCCTTGCGCTGGCCGGCGTACACGGTGAGATGGGGGAATGGAATCTCGATGCCGCGCGCGTCGAACGCTATTTTCAGCCGGCGCAGAAACTCGCGCCTGACGCCCCATTGCTCGATGGGCACGACCTTGAAGCGCAGGCGGATCACCACTGCGGAGTCCGCCCAGTTGTCGACGCCGGCAATGTCGGCATCACCCAGGATGATGCTCCGGAATTTTTCGTCGGCGCGAAGCGCTGAGCCCACCTCGCGGATGATGGCAATTACTTCGTCAATGTCTTCCCGGTAGGCCACGCCGACATCGATCACGGCGAAGGAGAAATCGCGTGTCATGTTGGTGACGGTGTCGATCTGGCCGTTCGGCACGTAGTGCACGTTGCCGTCATAGCTGCGCAGCCGCACGTAGCGCAGGGTGACTTCTTCCACCAGTCCGGCCTTGCCGCCGGCCTCGATCACGTCGCCGTGGCGGATCTGATCCTCCAGCAGCAGAAACAGCCCGCTGAAATAATCCTTTACCAGGCTTTGCGCGCCGAAGCCGATGGCCAGACCGAGCACGCCGGCGGTGGCGAGGATGGGGGCGATGGAAATGCCGAGCTCGGTGAAGACGAGCATGCCGGCGAGCGCGGTGATGAGCACATTGGCCACGTAGCGGAATACCCGGCCGAGAGTTTCCAGGCGCTGTCTTTCATGCGCATTGGCCTTGCGTTCCGTCATGTAGATGCGGAAGCTGCGGATGCCCTTGTTGGCGAACAGCTTCAGAAGCCAGGCGCCGGCCAGGATGATGGCGATGTGGATGGCGCTGCGGCTGATGGCGCCAAGCCGGGTTGCGTCGTCGAGGCCGAATGAAGCGAGCAGTGTTTCCATTTGTTGTCCCCCTGTCTGAATTCAAAGAACAAGCTGCTCAAAGCTAGTCAGCAGGCAAACTGGAAAGTTCAGGCGGATTTCCGGCGCAGGCGGGAATGGCCGATGCGCAGCGGGCAAGCGCAGGCGAATCTTTCGCCAGCCGGCGGCAATAAAAAACCGGGCGTCGGCCCGGTTTTTTGCTGGGGCGGAAGGCTGCCTCAGGCGGCCTGCGCGTGATGGTAGCCGGTGATGACGTCCACTTCGTTCCTGGAGCCGAGCACCACGGGTACGCGCTGGTGGATGCTGGTGGGCTGTAGTTCGAGGATGCGCTCGCTGCCGGTGGTGGCGGCGCCGCCGGCCTGCTCGACGATGAAGGCCATCGGGTTGGCTTCGTACATCAGGCGCAGCTTGCCGCCCTTTTCGCGCAGCTTTTCATCCATCGGGTACATGAACACGCCGCCGCGGGTGAGGATGCGGTGCACCTCGGCGACCATGGAAGCGACCCAGCGCATGTTGAAATCCTTGCCGCGCGGGCCGGTCTGGCCGGCCAGGCATTCGTCGACATAGCGGCGCACCGGCTGTTCCCAGAAGCGGTAGTTCGACATGTTGATGGCGAATTCCCTGGTGTCTTCGGGGATGGTCATGTTCTCGTGGGTGAGCACGAACTCGCCGACGTTGGGGTCCAGCGTGAAGCCATTGACGCCGCGGCCGGTGGTGATCACCAGCATGGTGGAGGGGCCGTACAGGGCGTAGCCGGCGCAGACCTGCTTCACACCGGGCTGCATGAAGGCTTCCACCGGGGTGGGACCGCTCACGTTCTCGTTGCCGGGGCAGCGCAGGATGGAGAAGATGGAGCCGACGGATACGTTGACGTCGATGTTGGAAGAGCCGTCGAGCGGGTCGAACAGCAGCAGGTATTTGCCGCGCGGGTTGCCTTCGGGGATCTGGTAGATCTCGTCCATTTCCTCGGATGCCATGGCGGCCAGATGCCCGGCCCACTCGTTGCGCTTGAGGAAGATCTCGTTGGAGATGACGTCCATCTTCTTCTGGTCTTCGCCCTGCACGTTCTCGGTGCCGGCCGCGCCCAGCACGCCCAGCAGGCCGCCGTGGTTGACGCCGTTGGAAATCATCTTGCAGGCGGTGGCGACGTCGTTCAAGAGGCCGGTGAATTCGCCGGTGGCGCCGGGAATGTGGCGCTGCTCTTCAATGATGAATTGGGTGAGGGTGGTTCCGAGATGCATGGTGCGCTCCAGAAAGATCAGAATATCAGCAAAGCCGCATATTCTATCACCGGAGCAAAAATAGATCGAATGATCTGATTAAAGAAGTTTATTCGGTGGCGACTCCGAGCTGGTCGGAACGGGTGAAAGTCCAGGTGCGAGTGATGGAAATGGCAATTTCGCGCCCACCTTGGTTGGCAAAAGCGCTCGGTGCTCCACTGGCTTTCCAGATGGCTTCCCGCATTTCACGTGGGAACGGCGCGTAAGGTGCTCCTAGATTGACGACGTTGATAGCGGCTTGGTCCAGGATTTTCGAGCCAGAAGACTTGTCGATATCAATACTTTCAACCGTGCCGTCCGCGTAAAGGGAAACAGTCATGCGGAGGCTGCCATAAATGCGCTGGCGGCGAGCTTCCTCGGGGTAGTTAAGGTTGCCGATGCGCTCGGCTTTGCTTACCCAATCTTCTATATAGCGTGCGTAGGTGTAGCTTTTGGCATTGGCGCCGACAAAATCACGCCGCGGACGCTTCTGGTACTCGTCCCAGTTGCGCGAGATCTGAGCCTGCAGCTTGGCGGCTTCCGAAGCTTGCAGCATCAGTTCCGCGCTGTTGACTTCGCGGCGGGGGGCGCTCTCGGGCGAACTGTCGACGGCTGCCTGGCTTTTCAGTTGGGTCAGCAACTGGCGCGCCTGCTCTTCAAGCTGTCTGACCCGGGCCAGGGTGGCGGCCTCGCTTTGTTCGGCGGGTTGCGCCTTGTAGGGCAGCGGGCTTTTGGCCTGCCGGTCGTCGTCGACATTGCCGCCACCAGCGAGGTCGACCTGCGCCAGCACGTCGGGATTGAGCGGGGCCTCGCTTGTCCTGGCGTTGACCAGCACCACCTCCATGGGCGGGGTGAGGTCCTCGAAGTGCCGGGGATTGACCAGGGTGAACTGCGTGGAGAGCACGATGCCGTGCAGCGCGAAGGACGCCATCAAGGCCAGGGCGATGCGCATGTCGCGCTGGCTGGGGGCGGCAAGCTGAGGCTGGACGGCTGTCTGCATATCGGTCAGGCCGATTCTACGGAAGCCGCCTCCACAGTGCCAGCATATTCCGCATGCAGCTCGATCCCCAGCAGGTCGATGCCGGACAGCTTGAAGCGCACGACCGTATCGGCTGCCAGGCCGGGCGGCAGCGAGGGCGCCTTCACCACCATGGGCAGGCCGTTGAGGCGCGCGAGATCGTCGCGTATGACGTTGGCGGTGATCTCGCTCACGTTCTCCTGCAGCAGCCAGCGCAGGCACCAGTAGCGTTCCAGCCGGCGCTGGAAGTCGGCATAGCCATCGTAGGTGAGTTCGAAGTCGCGCACGGCGGCAAACAGGTAGTCGTTGCGCGGGCCGTAGGTGGGCGCCACGTCCTGCACCAGGCTGAGGAGCTGGCGCTGGTTGACGAGGTCGACATAGCGCCGCAGGGGCGAGCTCGACCAGGCGTAGTTCTCCACGCCCAGGCCCTGGTGGATGCCGGGCTGGGTGGCCATGCGCGTCTTGCCCATGCTCTGGTTGCGGAAGATGCCGGGCACGCCCTTTTCCTTGAGCCAGGTGCCCCAGCGGCTGTTGGCCAGGATCATGAGTTCGGCCACCACCTTGTCGATGGGGCTGCCGCGCTTGCGCGGCACGATGTCCACCCGGCTGTTGCCCTGCCCGTCGCGCTCGATGCTGAAGTTGTAGTCCTGGCGGTTGATCTGGTTGACGGCGCCGCGCGACGCCTCCAGGGTGGAGGTAAAGCCCCACAGCCATTCGAGCTCGCGCTTGTAGGGGTAGTCCGGGCCGGCGCCGATGGTCTCTTCGCTGAAGCGCTGGTCCAGGGTGTCGTGGCGCAGATTGGCGGCGATGTGCACGGCCTCGAGCCGGCTTTCGATGTTGCGGATGGAGAAATCCGCCGCGACATCGACATACATGGACAGCGCCGGGCAGTGCTGGCCCTCGATCAGGGTGTAATGGTCGATTACCGCCTCGGGCAGCATGGTGATCTTGTCGCCGGGGAAGTACACCGTGGACAGCCGCGCCCGCGCAATGTCGTCGAGCCGCGAGCCCGGCGGGATGCCGAGCGCCGGGCAGGCGATGTGGATGCCCACGCGTGCGCCGCCATCGGGGCTGAACTGCAGCGAGATCGCATCGTCGATTTCGGTGGTGGCGGCGTCGTCGATGCTGAAGGCGGCGACCTCGGCCTCGGGCAGGCCGGGCGGATCGAAGGGTTCGGCGATGTCGGGAAAGCCGGTGCCCTTGGGGAAATACTCGAGCAGGAACTGCGCCTTGTGCAGCGCCTCGATGTCGGCGATGGCGCCGCAGCGGTTCAAAAGATGCAGCGCGGATTCGCCGGTCTGGCTGCAGGCGGCGTCGAGCGCCTTCCAGGCCAGCGTGTTCTTGTCCGGCTTGAACAGGAGGCGATGGATGTCGGCGTCCCATGCGGGCAGCGCGCCGCTGACGAGGCTCGCCTTCCACTCGTCGACCTGCATGGCTTCGCGCGCCTTTCTTTCCACGCTGGCTTTGGCGGCCGCGAGGTTTTCAGCCGGCGCCGGCTTGTAGCGGCCGCGGCCCTTCTTGTAGAAGTGCATCGGCGCCTCGTGCAGGCGCATGAGGATGCCGGCCGCTTCATGCGGTTGCGGCGAGTGGCCGAAATATTCCTCGGCCAGCTGCTGGTAATCGAATTCCTCGGTGCCGGCCGCTTCCCACAGGAAATCGGGGTCGGCCTCGTCGCGCACGGCGTGCGCGGCGTCCATGAAAGCGGCGGGCTCGGGCGCGGAAAAGCGCTGGAACACGCGGTCGGCCTTGATCTTGGAGCGCTTGCCCGAGGCCGTCTCCACCTGCAGCGAGGCGTCGTTGTCGGCCATGACGCGGCCGGCCTTGAACTGGCCGTCTTCTTCGTAAAAAACAAACATATATTTACAGGGAGGAAGGGGAGGTAAGGGAGGTATAGAAAGTTTTTACTCTCTTGCCTCTCTTAACCTCCCTGTTAATTTTGGGTTCTTAAAAACTATCAATAAACGGCAATAGGTCGACGAAGCGGGTGAAGCCGTGGTCGCCGCCCTGCAGGATGATCTGATGAGCCTCGCGGTAATGGGCCACCGCATCCCGGTAGTCGATCACCTCGTCGCCCGTTTCCACCAGCAGCAGCAGATTGCTGGGCTGGCTGGGCGAGGCCTCGTCCATGGCCGCCAGCGCGTTCAGGTGCGACTGGGTGAACTCGTATTCCTCGCCGGTATGCCAGTTCTTCTGCGGGCCGAGCGCGTCGCGCAGCAGCAATTGCGGATGCACCGCCGGATTGATCAGCACCGCCCTGAGGCCGTAGCGGCCCGCCAGCACCGTGGCGTAGAAGCCGCCCAGCGAGGAGCCGATCAGCTTGACCGGGGTTTTCGCCGACTCGATGACGCGCGCCAGTTCGGCAATGGCTGCCGCCGGCTGGTGCGGCAGGTCGGGGCAGGCCCACTCGTCGCCGCGTCCCTGCGCTTCGAGCCATTTCTTGAGTTCCTGCGCCTTGCCGGAACCGGAAGTGGAATTGAAACCGTGGATATAGAGAATCATCGCCGCATTTTACCGGGGCGGCAGGGATTCCCGAAATTCCGCTCAGCCCGGCAGGCGCCAGGGATCGAGCGCAGCCAGTATGCCGCTGAAGACGGCATCCAGTTCTCCCCCCAGGGCGTCGAGCCTGGGGTTGGCGTAAGGCCGGAAGGTTTCCGAAGCGGAACGGTGCGCGATCCAGGTGCGGCCATCCTGTTCATATAGATGGATGCGCAGGGGGATGTCGATGCCGGCGGCCTTCTCGGCCGCCCACACCTTCATGGCGTAGTCCGGCCGGAACACTTCCAGGATCTGGTCGGCCGGCGCGTCCATGCCTTTCTTCAGGCAGTTGGACTGGCCGTTGATGTGCGCGGTGAGGCCCATGGGGAAGGCCGCGATGGCGGCAATGAGTTTTTGCGCGGCGTCGTCGACACCGAGCGATACGGCAAAACGGATCATGTCTGCTCCGGATCATCCATTCATGACGAATGCCCACGAATCTATCAGATAGCTGGCACGCTTTGTGAATGAGTCATCAGCGAAGACGCCGCATCACACCATGCCCCAGGCCCGGATACGCGCTGAATCGCATAGTCAGGGCCTGAAGCGGAAAGCGATAAGGAATGGCGCAAGGTGCACCACAAGCTTGCACGAAGCGTTCAAAGCAGTGCGCGGCGTCGTCAGAAGCAACATTTTTCAATCTGATGGAGAACCCTATGTCCGGCTTCGATGACCCGTTTGACCCTGATACCAAATTGCACCGCGCAGGTTGCAGCTGCGGCCGCCACCACAGCCAGGCAGCGCATGATGAAGCGCGGCATGAGGCCGACATGAAAAACGAGGATGCGCGCATTTCGCGCGTGGTCGAGTCCGCCGTGGTGCGCGCGCTGTTTCCGGAAGACGAAGCGCGGCGCAATTTCCTGCGCGCGGTCGGCGCCGGCACCGCACTGGCGGCCATCTCCACATTCTTCCCGCTGGGCACGGCCAAGGCGCTGGCGGCCGAGGCCGGCAAGCCGGAAAAAACTGATCTGAAAATCGGCTTCATTCCCATCACCTGCGCCACGCCCATCATCATGGCCGGCCCGATGGGCTTCTATGCGCGCGAAGGCCTCAACGTCAGCCTGCAGAAAACCGCCGGCTGGGCGGTAATTCGCGACAAGGTGCAGAACAAGGAATACGACGCTTCGCACATGCTGTCGCCGATGCCGCTGGCGATGTCGCTGGGCCTCGGCTCCGCCAGGCAGGCGGTGGACGTCGCCTCGATCCAGAACATCAACGGCCAGGCCATCACCCTCCATCTCAAGCACAAGGGCAAGCTCGATCCCAAGTCGTGGAAGGGGTTCAAGTTCGGCCTGCCCTTCGACTATTCCATCCACAACCTGCTGTTGCGCTACTACCTGGCCGAGGCTGGCCTCGATCCGGACAAGGACGTCGAACTGCGCATGATGCCGCCGCCCGACATGGTGGCCAACCTGCGCGCCGGCAACATCGACGGCTTCCTCGGACCCGAACCGTTCAACCAGCGCGCCGTGTACGAGGAGGTCGGCTTCATTCACACCCTGTCGCGCGACCTGTGGGACGGCCATCCCTGCTGCACCTTCGGCGTGCAGGAAGGCTTCTACAAGCAGTATCCCAACACCTATGCCGCACTGTTCCGCGCCATCGCCAGCGCCACCGACTACGCGCACAAGCCGGAGAACCGCAAGGCGATCATTGAAGCCATTGCGCCGGCCAACTACCTCAACCAGCCGATCCCGGTGCTGGAGCAGGTCATGACCGGCCGCTTCGCCGACGGCCTCGGCAAGGTCAGGAACGTGCCCGACCGCGTCGATTTCGACCCCTTCCCCTGGCAGTCGATGGCGGTGTGGATCCTCACGCAGTTGAAGCGCTGGGGCTACATCAAGGGCGAGGTCAACTACAAGGCCATCGCCGAGGAAGTATTCCGCGCCACCGACGCGAGGGCGCGCATGGCGGAAATCGGCATCAAGGCGCCGGCCGCGAATTACGCCCGGCACACCATCATGGGCAAGGTCTTCGATCCCGCGAGGCCTGCCGAATACCTCAACTCCTTTGCCATCAAACGCACATGAAAACGAAACTCAGCCTTACTCAAAAAGCCGCGCTGCTGTCCCTGCTGCTGTTCGGGGTGATCCTGCTGGTGTGGCAGCTTGCCACCCTGCCGGAAGCCAAGGCAGTGGCCGCCGATGTCGATCCCGAGTACGCCGCCCTCATGGGCGGCGGTTCGGCCGGTTCGGCGTCGAGCTTCCCCGGTCCGCTCGCGATGGCGCAGACCTTGTGGGACAAGCTGTCGGACCCGTTCTACGACAACGGTCCCAACGACAAGGGCATCGGCATCCAGTTGGCCTATTCGCTGGCGCGCGTGCTTGCCGGCTTCCTGATGGCCGCGGCGGTGGCGATCCCGCTCGGCTTCGCCATCGGCAACTCGCGCGTGTTCTACCAGGCGCTCAACCCCTACGTGCAGGTGCTGAAGCCGATCTCGCCGCTGGCGTGGATGCCGCTCGCGCTCTACACCATCAAGGACGCGTCGCTGTCGGCCATCTTCGTCATCTTCATCTGCTCGCTGTGGCCGATGCTGATCAACACGGCGCACGGCGTGGCCGGCGTGCGCCGCGACTGGCTCGACGTTTCGCGCACGCTGGAAGTGAATCCGCTGAGGAAGGCCTTTCGCGTGATCCTGCCGGCCGCCGCGCCGACCATCCTCACCGGCATGCGCATCTCCATGGGCATTGCCTGGCTGGTCATCGTCGCCGCCGAAATGCTGGTCGGCGGCACCGGTATCGGCTACTTCGTGTGGAACGAGTGGAACAACCTGTCCATCACCAACGTGCTGTTCGCCATCTTCATGATCGGCATCGTCGGCCTCGCGCTGGACAGCATCTTCGGCGTGCTCGAGAAGCGCGTCGCCTATCAGGAGTAAAGCCATGAGCGATTCCAAGCCACATCCGTTTCTCGCGGTCGAAAACCTGTCGCGGGACTACCCGAGCCCGACCGGCGGCGTCGACGTCACCGTGTTCGACCATGTCAATTTCCACATCGACAAGGGCGAGTTCATCTGCATCACCGGCCACTCCGGCTGCGGCAAATCCACCATCCTCAACATCCTGGCCGGACTCGATGCCGCCAGCAGCGGCAACGTGTTCATGGACGGCCGCGAGGTGTCGGGTCCGAGTCTCGACCGCGGCGTGATTTTCCAGAGCCATGCGCTGATGCCCTGGCTGACGGTACTGGAGAACGTTTCCTTCGCCGTGAAGTCGCGCTGGCCCGGCTGGAGCCGGCAGAAGGTGCGCGACCATGCCATGTACTACATCGAGCTGGTCGGCCTCAAGGGCGCGGAGCACAAGAAACCGGCGCAGCTCTCCGGCGGCATGAAGCAGCGCGTCGGCATCGCGCGCGCCTTCTCCATCGAGCCGAAGATGCTGCTGATGGACGAGCCCTTCGGCGCGCTCGATGCGCTGACGCGCGGCGTGATCCAGGACGAGCTGCTGAAGATCTGCGCCGAGACGCAGCAGACCGTGTTCATGATCACGCACGACGTCGACGAAGCCATCCTGCTTTCCGACCGCATCATGCTGATGTCGAACGGGCCGCATGCGCGCATCGCCGAGATCGTCGGCAACACCCTGCCGCGGCCGCGCGAGCGCAGCACCATCCACAAGCACCCGCACTACTACCCGATCCGCAACCACATGGTCGATTTCCTGGTGAGCCGCTCGAAGCGGTACGGAAGCTTGCGTGAAGCGCCCGACGCGCCCAGTACGCCGAGCGTGTTCGAGGCGTCTGCCCTGCAGGCACGCGAGCAAGCGCCCGCCACGAAGCCGTGTGCCGGAAAATCCCATATCCACCTTGTCAACGCCTGAAAAAACCATGACCCGCAACGAAGTTACCGAACTCATTCTTGCCGCCAGGCAGAAAAAAGGCCTGAAGTGGGCCGACATCGCCAGGAAGATCGGGCTCAGCAAGGAGTGGACGACCGCTGCCATGCTCGGCCAGATGACTCTGGACAAGAAACAGGCCACGGCCGTCGGCAAGCTGCTCGGCCTGCCGCCCGAGGCCGTCGCCCAGTTGCAGGAAGTGCCCTGCAAGGGCAGCCTGCCGTCGGCCGTGCCGAGCGACCCGCTGATCTACCGCTTTTACGAACTCGTCCAGGTCTACGGCACCACGATCAAGTCGCTGATCCACGAGGAATTCGGCGACGGCATCATGAGCGCGATCGACTTTTCCATGGACATCTCGCGCGTGCCCGATCCCAAGGGCGACCGCGTCAGGATCGTGCTGAACGGGAAGTTCTTGCCGTACAAGACCTATTGAGTCCGGCAGAAAGGGCGATCGTCATCGCGAGGCTCGCAGCTGCGCTGCCGCGCAATGACGAAAGCGCTGTTTTCTCGGCGACTGCCTAGTGCCGCTCGCCGCCGGGCGAGGACGTCTGCGGTGATGCCAGCGCATCCAGCAGTTTTTGATGAATGCCGCCGAAGGCGCCGTTGCTCATGGCCAGGATGTAGTCGCCCGGGCGGGCGGCGTGCGCCACCGCCTGAACCAGGCTTGCGAGGTCCTCGTGCAGGTGCGCAGCCACCTGCTGCCGGCTGAACACGGCCTGCGCATCCCATCCCAGATCATGGGTGTAGACGAAAATCTCCTCCACGCCCTTGAGGCTCCCGGGCAGCTGGTTCTTCAGCGTGCCCATCTTCATGGTGTTGGAACGCGGCTCCAGCACGGCGAGGATGCGCGCCTGCGTGCCGACCTTGGCGCGCAGTCCGGCGACGGTGGTGGCGATGGCGGTGGGGTGGTGGGCGAAGTCGTCGTAGACGGTGACGCCGTTGACCACGCCCTTAACTTCCATGCGCCGCTTGACGTTCTTGAATTCACCCAGCGCCTCGCAGGCAACGGCAGGCGCCACGCCGGCATGGCGCGCGGCGGCGATGGCGGCGAGCGCGTTCATGCGGTTGTGCTCGCCGAGCAGCGCCCATTGCACGCGGCCCTGCTTCTTGCCGTCGAGCAGCACCTCGAAATCGCTGTCGCTGCCTTTTGACGTCCAGCCTGAAGCACCGAATTTTTCCACCGGCGACCAGCAGCCTCTGTTCAATACGCGGTCAAGGCTTTCCTCGCCGCTGTTGGCGATGACGAGGCCGTTGCCCGGCACGGTGCGCACCAGGTGGTGGAACTGGGTCTCGATGGCGGCGAGGTCGGCGAAGATGTCGGCGTGGTCGAATTCGAGGTTGTTGAGGATGGCCGTGCGCGGCCGGTAATGCACGAACTTGGAGCGCTTGTCGAAGAAGGCGGTGTCGTACTCGTCGGCTTCGATCACGAAGAAGGGCGTTTCGCCCAGGCGCGCGGAGAAATCGAAATTGGCCGGCACGCCGCCGATGAGGAAGCCCGGCTGCATGCCGGCGTGTTCCAGGATCCAGGCCAGCATCGACGAAGTGGTGGTCTTGCCGTGGGTGCCGGCGGCCGCCAGCACCCACTTGTCGCGCAGGACGTTGTCCGCCAGCCACTGCGGGCCGGAAGTGTAGGGCAGGCCGCGGTTGAGGATTTCCTCCATCAGCGGCTGCTTGCCGCGCGACACCATGTTGCCGACGACGTAGATGTCAGGATTCAGCTTGACCTGGTCGGCGTCGAAGCCTTCGATGAGGTCGATGCCCAGCGCGCGCAGCTGGTCGGACATGGGCGGGTAGACGTTGGCGTCGCAGCCGGTGACGGTGTGGCCGGCTTCTCTGGCGATGGCGGCGATGCCGCCCATGAAGGTGCCGCAAATGCCCAGAATGTGGATGTGCATGACATGCGCAAAGGCTTGGAAAAGCGCAATTATACGGGCAGCCGCAGCGGCCCGGTCAGAGGCCGAAGTCCTCGACGAGGGCGTGCGCGAGCAAGGGTGCGTGGGCGTATTTGCCCGTGTCCACCGAGATGAAGCTGCCCTTTGCGGTGATGCCGTAATCACTGCGCCGATGCAGGGTGGAACGGGGGTCGGACAGCTGCCCCTGGCCGGCCGCGAACACCCAGCCGCCGCGCAGCGACACTTGCTCGATATGCTGGCGGATGTCGCCGACTTGCGGCAGCAGCTCGGTCAGCCGCTGAAAAATGGAATGCGTTTTTTCCCGCACCGCGGCTTCGTCCAGAACCGGCGGCTCGGGCGGCGACACCAGCGAGCTGTCCATCATCAATCCGCTGGGATACCACGACAGGTAGAAGTCGCGGCCGTTGTAGTTCTTGATGTCGCCGAAGGGGCCGGTGGCGATGATCGCGCTGGGCGCGGCCACGGCCGTCGTCGTCCTCGCGAAAAGCGAAAGCCGGTAGCGGTTCGACCATTTGCCCGCTGGCGGCAATCCGGCCGTGGCATCCACCGCCATCCTGCCGTTCCACAACGCGTTGATGATGTAGTCGTAGCGGCCGTGCCTGCCATGGCTGGATTCGACGTGCCAGCTTTCGCCGCTGCGGACGGCATCGTCGCGCGCCACCGAGGCGATATGGACGCCCAGGTGCCGGGCAATGCGCGGTTCGGCCGCCAGGGCCTCGACGTAGCGATCGGCGACCCAGTTCGTCGCCACCGAGCGTTCAGGCACGCGGAAGCCGGCAAGGATGTCCGGCGAATCGGTGACGGCGGCGAGTTCGCGCGCAGTCAGGCGTTCCACGCGGCAGGCGGAAGCGTCCGCCAGATACTGGCCGGCATCGGGATGCTGGCGCACCAGCGCAGCCACTGCCTGCAGGTAGCCGTGCATCGCATCCGCGTCGACCACCGAATGCCGGTGGCAGAGAAAGAGGTCATCCGTCGGCGTGGTGCAGTCGCCGATCCGGCAGCCGATGAGGTTTTCCAGCAGCGGCCTGAAGGCGAGGCCGCCCGGCAGCACCCGGCGGGCGGTCTGCAGCGAAGGGTCGGCGCTGTAGATGAAGCCGAGATGGATCTTGCCCTCGTTCCAGCGGCTGGCGGCAGAGAAGGGTTCAGCCGCGGCGTCGAACAGGTCCACCTGATGGCCGCGCCGCGCCAGCAACAGCGCCGCCGAACTGCCCATGATGCCGGCGCCGAGCACGGCGATGCGGCGAGCCTTCATGCCGGCTCCCGGATGTAGGACGCGGGATCGTACGGCTCGCTGGCGAAGACCAGCAGGACCGACCCTGCCGTCACATAGCGTTGCTGGCACCAGACGTTGGCGCCGACCAGCAGGCCGTGCGCAGCGGATTCCAGCGTCAATGCGGCTTCCTCGCCCTGATGGCGCATCAGCACCTCGATGCGGCCGTGCAGGCAGACCAGCAGCTGCATGCCGGCACGGTGTCCATGGCCGCCGCGCACGCCGCCGGCCGGCGTGCCGCTGACGGTGAAGGCGCGGCAGGGTGCGAACGGCAGCTGGTCGAAGGCGAAAGGCGTCAGCATGCCGCGCTCGTCGGCGTGGCCGGGGCAGGCGACCAGCCGGGCGTGGCCGCCGAAGAACTCCCTGGAATGTTCCTGCTTGCCTACCATCGCTTCAACAGCCGTTCGATGAGCGGGACGGGCTGGCCATGGATCTTGCGCCCGAGGCTTTCCATGCGCTCGATCAGGGGCGAAGCCAGCCGGATCTTCTGGTCGGTCGACAGCGGCGAGTTCCACAGTTCGCGCATGCAGGCCGCCGCCACCTCGTATTGCTGCTCCCGGGTAAAGGACCAGCCTTTAGTGATGCTGCCGGGCTTGAAGAACTTGTGGCACAGCGTCTCCGGGACGCGCGCGAATTCCCCGAGCAGGCTCATGTGGAACAGCCATGGCTTGTCCGCGGAGAATTCCCCGGCGCCGTGGGTTTTTATGCCCCGGATTTTCCTCGACTCCTGCAGGCGGAAAACACCCCGATTCGGTATCCACCAGTGCACGCCCTTTCTCAGCATGGTCAGGCCGCGAAGCACCGGGTCGCGGATGCCCTCCAGCTCGGTGAAAGCCAGGTTTTTGCGGGTGCCATCGACATCCGTCAGCAGCAGGTCGGAGAAACTCAGGATCGCCTCGGGGCGATTGTCCAGCACGTCGCACAGCTTTTCGACATAGGCCGGCGCCAGGAGGTCGTCGTGGAAGGCGAACAGCACATAGTCCGCATCGGCCTCGCCGAGCAGGAAGTTGCAGTTGCCCACATAGCCCATGCGCCGGTCCTGGCAGATGACCCGGAAGCGCGGGTCGCGCCTGGCGTGGGCCTGGCAGATGGCATGGGTGTCGTCCTCGCACAGGTCGACGGAGATGATGACGTCGAAATTGCCGCGCGTCTGCGCAGACAGCGAGTCCAGCGTGGGCTGGATGAATTCCGCAGCCTGGTAGGCAGGCACCAGGGCCGTCACTTTGGTTTGTTTGTTGTTCTCCACCTGGGAGCGCTCGCGATTATCGATCCTTTACGCTGGCTATATTAATCAATCATGGCGCCATCGTGCATGCCGGCAGCGCCGAACGTTTCCGCAAACGCGGCCCCGCGAATGGCGCGACATCTTGTCGCAGCTTGCGCTGTGCGCTTCTTCGTAGAATCCCCTGCATCAAAAATCTTGCGGAGCCTCCCGTGTTTTTCAAACTCGCCACGCTGTCGGCGGCGATCGCCGCGCTGCCTTTTTCCGTTCTCGCTGCAGAAGATGCGGTGGTCCTGCCGGAAGTCGTCGTCAAGGCGGCGAAGTCCGGCGCCGCGCCGGTGTCGCCGAGCGAATCGAAGCTGGATGCCGCTGCGCTGCAAGACCTGCGCTCCGCCACCAGCGACACCGCCAGCCTGCTGCGCGACGTGCCGGGCGTGAGCCTGTACGGTGCCGGCGGCGTGTCCAGCCTGCCCTCGATCCGCGGCCTGGCCGACGACCGCCTGCGCATCAAGGTCGACGGCATGGACCTCATCGCCGCCTGCCCCAACCACATGAACTCGCCGCTTTCCTACATCGACCCCGGCGCTGTAGCGAGCGCCAAGGTCTACAGCGGCGCGAGCCCGGTCAGCGTCGGCGGCGACAGCATCGGCGGCAGCATCGTGGTGGAATCGGCCGAGCCCGAGTTCGCCAGATCCGGCCAGGGTTCGCTGCTGAAAGGCGAGGCCGGCCTGTTTTACCGCAGCAACGGCAACGCCTTCGGCGGCCATCTTTCCGCCACCGTGGCGAGCGAGCAGTTCAGCTTCAACTACACCGGCTCCAGCGCGCAGTCGGACAACTACACTGCGGGCGACGACTTCAAGACCTACGCCTTCACCGGGCGCGCCGGGCATACGCTGGATCGAGACGAAGTCGGTTCCACCGCCTACAAGGCCGTCAACCAGTCCGTCACCCTGGCGTGGAAGGGCGATACTGATCTCGTCGAATTCAAGTACGGCCGCCAGCACATCCCGTTTGAAAACTATCCCAACCAGCGCATGGACATGACCGACAACGTCAGCGACCAGTTCAGCCTGGCATACACCGGCAAGGAAGCGTGGGGCACGCTAAAGGCGCGCGCGTATTACGAGCACACCCGGCACGAAATGGACTTCGGCGAGGACAAGCGCTTCTGGTACGGCAGCGCTTCCGGCGGGTCGGGCGCGCAGAACGGCGCGTCCTGTTCGCCCATCAGTGCAAGTTGCGCCGAAGGCATGCCCATGTACACCGACGGCAAGAACACCGGGGTTTCGCTCGGCGCCGACATCGTGCTCAACGCGCGCGACCTGCTCAAGGTCGGCGCAGAATTCCAGGCCTACCGCCTCGACGACTGGTGGCCGCCCTCCGGCGCAGGCATGTGGCCCAACACCTTCTGGAACATCCGGGACGGCGAGCGCGACCGCTACGCCGTGTTCGGCGAATGGGAAGCGCGCCACAGCGCGCAGTGGACCAGCGTGCTGGGCCTGCGCCACGAAACCGTGAAGATGGACGCCGGCGACGTGAACGGCTACTGCACCGGCGGCATGTGCATGGGCAACCAGCTCGCCGATGCCGCCGCCTTCAATGGGCAAAGCCATGACAAGACCGACCGCAACTGGGACATGAGCGCGCTGGCGCGCTATACCCCGGACGCCACGCAGACCTTTGAAGCCGGCATTGCGCAAAAGACCCGCTCGCCCAGCCTCTACGAGCGCTACACCTGGTCCACCTGGTCCATGGCTGCGGTGATGAACAACTACGTCGGCGACGGCAACGGCTATGTCGGCGACATCGACCTCAAGCCCGAAGTCGCCCATACCCTGAGCCTTGCCGCCGACTGGCACGACGCCGGCGCCAAGACCTGGAACCTGCGTGTATCGCCGTTCTACAGCCACGTCCGCGACTTCATCGACGCGCGCTGCCTGCCGGGCACCACCTGCACGCCCGACAAGTTCAACGTGCTGCAGTACGTCAACCAGTCGGCCCGGCTCTACGGCGTCGACGTCTCCGGCAAGGCGCTCGTCGCCCGCACGCAAGGCTACGGCGATTTCAGCTTGAGTGGTGTCTTGAACTACGTCCGCGGCGAAAACCGCGACACCGGCGACGACCTCTACAACATCATGCCGCTCAACGCCAAACTCGCGCTCACGCAAAAATGGGGGCGCTGGAGCAACACCGTCGAAGGCCAGTTCGTCGCCGCCAAGGACGACGTGTCGGAAGTGCGCAACGAAATTGAAACCGACGGCTACAGCCTGTTCAACCTGCGTAGCAGCTACGAATGGAAACAGGTGCGGCTGGACATCGGCGTCGAAAACCTGTTCGACAGGTTCTATTCCCTGCCGCTCGGCGGCGCCTACCTCGGCCAGGGCACGACCATGGCCATCAACCCGCCGGTCGGCAACTACCCGCAATGGGGTACGGCCGTGCCGGGCATGGGGCGGTCGGTATATGTGGGGGTGAATGTGAAGTTCTGACCTACTGCTTGGTTTCCCCATCCAAATAATTAACTCCAGCTATCGCTGGTTTGGACGAAGTGGGATGTTAGTCCGTCTGGTCATTGCTTGTGGATTCTCGAAACCAGCCTTGGTCATGGCTTCCCACAAAGCTCGCTCAATAACTTCTGGATAGGCGCATGGGCCTAGCAATACTTCTTTGACAAGATTCTTCAGATTTAAATCTGAGTTCGCTGCCTGCAACGACAATTTGAGTACAAGTTGAGGAACTCCGCCTATTGACTCAATACTTTGGGTGACAAGATTGCCAGTATAAAGAGACGTTGATGCCACCAAACGCCACTCTAATTCTTCATGGAAAGCCGGGTGCTTCAGGCAGACGGCAGCATATCGCAAAGCTCTAAAACTAAACTCGCGTATTTCATCTCGATCAAAGGACTGAAGGAGTTTCTTGTTTTTCCGGATGTTGTTCGCGATTTCAAGGAAAGCTTGGTCTACCTCGGTGTCATCCATGTACTCAACCGAGCTAATGTAGGCACCAGTATTCCCATAATCCTGGAAAATGGCGTCTGGATTCAAAATTAGGGCAACCCCATTTGGGGCTCCATACGCTCGCCACATAGACAAGCGACCATAATCATTTTCCTTCTGAGTTGCTGGGTGCTCAGAAAATGATGCTATGAATGTATCGCCGAGAATCAATGGTAGCCAATTCTGAGCCATTTCCATGAATTCAGTCGATATCCCCGGAAAGCATTCTTCTAGAGCCTTCAAGAATTCGTTCCTGGGCTCTCTTTTTAGGGCGCCAAATAATAGTTTTGCTCCGTGTATGACCTCACTTCGATCGTTCATCACACCAGTATTTCTGAGCCACAAAGTTTGTGACTCTATTACTTTGACGGCGGTATCCGAACTTGTGTAGTACGCAAGCTGACGATTGGCGTCTTTAAACTTCTTCAGCTTTTTCTCATGTGTTGGGAAAAATATGCTGGATAAAGATAGCTGGAACTTTTGCTGTTCTTGCATGTGGCAGTCCAAATTTAGCTTGCATGAGACGAGTTAAAGGGGGCAGGTTCGATATGTTTTTTAGTTTGGTCGAATAGCTGCTTTCCATCTAAGACTGGGCATATAAGCTGGTCTTCCTATAGGTCCGCTTCTGACTGATTAAAGCCGCTTTAGTGTTTAACCGGCTTCTTCCCCAACTTCCTCTGCAACGTCCTGCGATGCATGTTCAACGCCCTTGCGGTGGCGGAGATGTTGCCATCGTACTCGGCGAGCACGCGCTGGATGTGTTCCCATTCCAGGCGGTCGACCGATAGCGGCTGTTCCGCGACGGGGAGGTCGGGGTTGGGCTGGTCGCTTTGCAGGGCGGAGAGGATTTCGGCGACGCCGGCGGGCTTGGGCAGGTAGTTGGTGGCGCCGAGCTTGGTGGCTTCGACGGCGGTCTGGATGCTGGCGTAGCCGGTGAGCATGAGAATGCGCATGGTGGGGTTGATCGCCTGCAGTTGCGGAATCAGCGCGAGGCTGGTTTCGCCTTCCAGTTTCAAATCCAGCACGGCGGCGGCGAAGCGTTGATCCTTGGCCAGCGCGAGCGCGTCTGCGCCGTTGCGGGCGACGTGCACGTCGAGCTTGTGCGCGGCCAGCGACCTGGCCAGCACGCGGGCGAAGACTTCGTCGTCTTCCACGATCAATAGCGGGGAAAGCGCCACGCTCATCATTTGTTCAACTCCGGCTGTGCTGGACGGCTCGGCGCTGCCTGCAGGCCGCGCAGCGGCAGCCACACCGACACGCAGGCGCCGCCGCGTTCGCGCTCGGACAGCGTGACGTGGCCGCCGAGGTTTTCGATGCTGGCGTTGCTGAGGAACAGGCCGAGGCCGAGCCCACCCTTGCTGGAGCGGCCGGGCTCGGCCATGGCGCGCAGGGCCGGCGCGGGGCCGGGGCCGTTGTCGAGAATGTCGATCTGCAGGCCACCGTCAGCGATCCTGCCTTCGATACGCACGGTGCCGGGCGCGGCGTCGGCGGCGTTGTTCAAGAGGTTGATGAGCGACTGGCTGAGGCTCGCCGGCGGCTGGATGGACGGCGCGCTTTTCTCATCGGTCCACACGGCTTCGACTTCGACGGCGGGGCGCAGCAGGCGCCATTCCTCGGCCAGGCGCATGAGGTAGGTGTCGGCGGCGACAGCCTCGCCGGCGGCGGACTGCGCGCTGCGTGAAAGCTCGTGCAGCAGGGTGCGGCAGCGTTCGATCTGCGTGCGCATCAGCGCCAGGTCTTCGCGGTTCTTGTCGTCGGCGCCGGCGAGCAGGCTTTCGTTCAGCAGGGCCAGGGTGTTGAGCGGCGTGCCGAGTTCGTGCGCGGCGCCGGCAGCGGTGAGCGCCACCGCCACCACCTGCTCGTTGCGCAGGTTTTCCTCGCGGAAGGCGGCGAGCTCGCGCTCGCGCTCGGCGATCTGGGTGCGCAGCTTGAGCACCATGAACACCACGACGATCACACTGGCGGCGAAGGTGAACCACATGCCGGAAACGTGCAGGTAGAAGGCCTTTTCCGGTGGGATGTTGAGCGGCACGTTGACGTAGGCGACCAGGCTGTAGGCGCCGATGGAGAGCGCGCCGGCGAGCCAGGCCGTCGCCGCCGGCAGCAGCAGCGCGGCCATCACCACCGGCAGCAGCAAGAGCGAGACGAAGGGATTGGCCCAGCCGCCGGTATACAGCAGCAGCACGGTGAGGCCGGCCAGGTCGGCCAGCAGGTGCATGAGGATTTCCGGCGCGCGCGCCGGCGCAGGCTGGCGCAGGCGCAGGGCGGTGAAGGCGTTCAGCGCCGCCAGCAGCAGCAGGGTGGCGCCCATGGCCAGCCACGGCAGCCTGACGCCGATGGACCACTCGGACCACAGCATCAGCAGCAGCAATCCGGCGAGCATGAAATTCCTCAGCCAGAACAGCCGGCCCAGCGGGCTGGCGTGCATCCGGGGGGCGGCGGCTTGTGCGGTCATGCCGGCATTTTACTTGGGCTTGGGCCGCACCGGTTCGGCAAGGGGCGGGTGCGACAAAACGCCGCTGGTTTGCGGGTCAGCCGGAGACGGGCCCGAAGCTGCTGTCCTGCCAGCCGGGGCCGTGGGCATCCTTGTCCAGCAGGTGCGCGAGAGCGGCGCGCAGGCGTGCGGGCCGCACCGGCTTGTGCATGATCTTGTAGCCGGCGTCGCCGATGCGCTGCATGGTGTCCGGCGCAGTGTCGCCGGTCAGTATCAGCACCGGCAGGTCGGCGCCGTAGGCCGCGCGGAAGCGGCGCGCCACTTCGATGCCGTCGACGTTGTCGGCGAGGCTGTAGTCGGTGATGAGGAAATCCGGTGCGGCGCCGATCTCGCCGAGCTGCGCGAGCGCGTCCTCTGCGCTGTGCCCGGCGACGATGCCCACGCCCCAGGTCTTGAACAGGCTTTCCATGGCGCGCAGGATCGAGGCTTCGTCGTCCACCACCACGGCGAGCCGCTGCTGCAGACTGGCCGCAACCGCCAGCGCGGGCGCTTCCGCTTGCGAGATATGCTGGGTGGAGCCGAGCGGAACCTCCAGTTCGAATACCGAGCCATGGCCCACGCGCGAGCGCACCCCGATGCGCAGGCCGAGCAGGCTGGCCGTGCGCGAGACGATGGCAAGGCCGAGCCCGAGGCCTTTTTCGCGGTCGCGCTCCGGATTGTTGAGTTGCACGAACTCCTCGAAAATGTTTTCGAGCGCGCTTTCTGGAATGCCGATGCCCGTGTCCCAGACCTGGATCAGCAGGCTGCTGCCGCGCTTGCGGCCGGCGACGACGACGCGGCCGTCTGGTGTGTAGCGCAGCGCGTTGGAGACGAGGTTGATGAGGATGCGTTCGAGCAGCACCGGGTCGGTGTGAAGTATCCAGCTGGTCGGCCTGACGCTGAGCTTCAGCCCCTTGGCCGCGGCCGGCCCTTCGAACTGCTGGCGGATGTGGTCGAACAGCTGGCTGGCAGGAAAGTGCCGCTTGCGCACTTCGATGGTGCCCGCATCCAGGCGCGAAACGTCGAGCAGGGCGTTGAGCAGGGTTTCCAGCGATGAAATCGAACTGGAGATCTGCGCGGCCAGGGTTTTCAGCTCGCTGCTGTTCACGCGCTGCTTGAGCGCCTCGCCGAACAGGCCCAGTGCGTGCAGCGGCTGGCGCAGATCGTGACTGGCCGAAGCGAAGAAGCGCGATTTCGCCGTGTTGGCGCGCTCGGCTTCCTCCTTCTTGGCGGCGAGGTCGGAGGTGGCGTGAATGATGCGCACCTGCAGTTCGTCCTCATGCGCCTGCAGCGATTCGGCCATGCGGTTGATGCCGTCCTCGAGCACGCCCAGTTCGGTGGAGGGGTCGGCCTCGACGCGGATCTGCAGGTTGCCGCCGGCGATGCGGTCGACCGCCTGCGAAACATGCTGGATGCGGCGCGTCAGTCGGGTGGACAGGCGCCAGGCGAGAAAGGCCGTGAGCAGCGCGGAAATAATGATCAGGCTTGCCGCCGTCAGCAGCGCCCGACGCTGGGTGGTCTGCAGGGGTTCCGTGCTGGTGGCGGCGATGGCGTAGCCGATGATGAGGGCGGGCGCAGCCGGGGCGATGGCCGACATGTCGCTGTTGCCGTGGGTGCGCGGCATCAGGATCGGATGCGCGGCCATCCAGGCGCCAGGAATTTCGGCGATGGCGCCGGCAGCCGGCACGGCCGGCATCGACCGGAGGTCGGCAGTGCCGGCGCAATGGCGGGCGGAACCCTCGGCGTTCTGGATGCAGGTGAACAGGAGATTTTGCTGCACGCGCTCCTGCTCGGCGGTTCGCTGCAGCAGGCCGGCATCGCCGCTGATCAGGGCGTACTGGCTGGCTGCCGCCATGTGACGGGCGGCGCTCAGCAAGTCGGCGCGTGCATTGTCTTCGGCCGCGGCCAGTGTCTGCTGGAGCAGCAGCATGGTCAGAACGCCCGCCGTCAGCAGCGAGGGAACCAGGGCGATGACGAGGATGCGGGTGCGAATGCTCTGCCGCCAGAACAGCGAGCCCAGCCCTCCGGCGTCGCGCGCGGTCCGGGCGGAGCGTTCGAGCGTGTGCTGCAGCATGGGCGGGCCGTTCAGACGCCGGCCATGTTGAGGCCGAAACGCTGGGCGGCGACCGCGGCTTCGGTGCGGTTGGTCACGCCGAGGGCCTTGAAGATCGCCGCCACGTGGATTTTCACCGTGCCCTCCGAGAGATCGAGTTCGCGCGCGATGATCTTGTTGGTCTTGCCCTGCAGCAGCAGTTTCAGCACTTCCAGCTGGCGGTGAGTCAGGCGGATGCCCTGCCTGGAAAGCGGCATCAGGCTGACGCGGTCATCGGGATGCTCGTCGCCGTCGAGGATGGGCGGGACGTAGATGCCGCCATCGAGGACCCGGATCAGGGCATCGAGCATTTCCTGGCTGGGCGAGGATTTCAGCACGTAGCCGAGCGCGCCGGAGGCGAGGGCGCGGCGCGCGTCGGCGCGCGATTCCGAGGCGGTCATGATGACCAGCGGCGTGTCCGGAAACTGGTTCCTGAACTCGGCGATGCCCTCGTGCCCGCCCATGCCGGGCATGTACAGATCAGCGAGCACCAGGTCGAGGTCGGGATGGGCGGCTGCCTCGGCGAACAGCGAGGGGTAGTCGTGCGCATCGACGATGCGGACATCCTCGCCCAGCAGCATCAAGACGTGCTTGACGCCTTCGCGAAACAGCGGATGGTCGTCGGCCAGCAAAATTTTCATCGGCTTGTGCGGAGCTTTCCGGTTGGCCGGAAAGGCTTGGATTCAAGGCTTCCAGAGTCTACCTTGTCAGCGATGTCTTGAAAAATCCCCGCATCCGGTGCGTGCGCGCAAGCGGCAAAAAAACGGGACGACTATAACTTTAGTTATATATGCAAACCCGGAACGCCCCCGTATGATGAATTCGTGGGCTGGCCTTGTCGGACCGCCCAATGGTTCTCCGCAGCGAGGTAACGCAAGCCGTTTCCTCCAGTTTAGCCGGGTGGTTCTCCGCCCGGCTTCTTTTTGCCCGCAGACGGCACATGTCTCCATTATCATGCCTTTTTGGCCGCATTCGTGCCGGCCGCGGCCTGCGTGTCTTGCCGGGAAAAGACTGCGCGAGAAGAAAGATCGAGAATGAACGACAAGCCTGATTTGACCGAAACCATGCTGGCCTCCGAATGGATGTGCCAGGGCCGGCTGCTCAAGGCGCGCTGCGATACCGTGCGCCTGCCCAACGGCCATACCTCGACGCGAGAGTTCCTCGTCCACCCCGGCGCGGCAGTGATCCTGCCGGTGTTCGAAAACGGCGACGTGCTGCTCGAGCGCCAGCACCGCTATCCCTGCGGGCGCGATTTCATCGAAGTGCCGGCCGGCAAGCTGGACCCGGACGAAACCCCGGCATTCTGCGCCCAGCGGGAACTGATCGAGGAAACCGGCTATCGCGCCGGCAAAATGCAGTTCCTGTTCGAGTTCTATCCGGCCATCGGCTATTGCGACGAGAAGATGTTCTTCTTCCTCGCGCAGGATCTCGAGCACGTCGGCCACGAGCGCGACGACGACGAATTCCTCGAAATCCTGCGCGTGCCCTTCGACGAGGCCATGCACATGATCCGCCGCGGCGAAATCTGCGAGACCAAGACCACCACCGCGCTGTTCTGGTGGGACAAGGTGCGCAGCGGGGCGTGGCAGGTTTAGGCGCCTGCGGGCAGCAGCAGCTTCATTGACCGCAGAGTTCGCAGAGCATGCAGAGTTAAGGCAACGCTCTCTCCGCGAACTCCGCGGTTAAAACAGCACGACACTCAGGCGAGGTTGGGCGCCAGCCATTTCTCTGCGGTTTCGACGTCCCAGCCCTTGCGGCGCGCATAGTCTTCGAGCTGGTCGCGGCCGATCTTGGCCACGGCGAAGTACTGGCTCTGCGGGTGGCTGAAGTAGAAGCCGCTTACCGCCGACGCCGGCCACATGGCAAAGCTGTCGGTGAGGGTGATGCCGGCATTCTCCGTGGCCTTGAGCATTTCGAACAGCGGGCCCTTCTCGGTGTGCTCCGGGCAGGCCGGGTAGCCGGGCGCCGGACGGATGCCGCGGTATTCCTCGTTGATGATCTGTTCGTTACTCAGGTTCTCATTGCTGGAGAAGCCCCAGAACTCGGTGCGCACGCGCTGGTGCAGGCGCTCGGCGAAGGCTTCGGCGAGGCGGTCGGCCAGCGCCTTGAACAGGATGGCGTTGTAGTCGTCGTTGGCCTTCTCGAACTCGGCGAGTTTCTCGTCGAAGCGGCCGCCGCCGGTGGTGACGGCGAAGGCGCCGATGTAGTCCTTCACGCCGGCATCCCTGGGCGCGATGAAGTCGGCGAGGCACAGGTTGGGCCGGTCCAGCGGTTTTTCCATCTGCTGGCGCAGGTTGTGCCAGGTCATCAGCTTTTCACTGCGCGACTCGTCGGCGTAGATCTCGATGTCGTCCGAATCGACGGTGTTGGCCGGGAACAGTCCGAACACGCCGGAGGCCGACAGCCATTTCTCGTTGATGATGCGGTTGAGCATTTCTTGCGCGTCGTCGAACAGCTTGCGCGCTTCCTCGCCCACCACCTCGTCGTTGAGGATCTTGGGGTAGCGGCCTGCCAGCTCCCAGGTCTGGAAGAAGGGCGTCCAGTCGATGCTGGCGGCGATCTCGGCGAGGCTGTAGTCGCGGAACACCTGAATGCCGAGCTGGCGCGGCACCGGCGGCGTGTAAGCTTTCCAGTCGGTCTTGACGCCGCGCTCGCGCGCCGTTGCCAGCGGCAGCAGTTTCCTGGCTTCGCCGCGGCCGGCATGCTGCTCGCGGATTCTGGCGTAGTCGGCCTTGATCTCGGCGACGTAGGCCGCGCTCAGGTCCCGTGACAGCAGCGAGGTGGCGACGCCGACGGCGCGCGAAGCGTCCGGCACCCACACCACCGGCATGTCGTAATTGGGCTCGATCTTGACCGCGGTATGGGCGCGGCTGGTGGTGGCGCCGCCGATCAGCAGCGGCTGTTTCATGCCGCGCCGCTTCATCTCTTTGGCGACGTTGGCCATTTCCTCCAGCGACGGCGTGATCAGGCCGGAGAGGCCGACGATGTCGGCGCCTTCCTTTTCGGCGGTGTCGAGAATCCTGTCCGTCGGCACCATGACGCCGAGGTCGATGACCTCGAAGTTATTGCACTGCAGCACCACGCCGACGATGTTCTTGCCGATGTCGTGCACGTCGCCCTTGACCGTGGCCATGACGATCTTGCCGTTGTTCTGCGCGTCGCCCGCGGCCTTGGTGGCCTCGATATAAGGCATGAGGTGGGCGACCGCCTGCTTCATCACGCGCGCCGACTTCACCACCTGCGGCAGGAACATCTTGCCGGCGCCGAACAGGTCGCCGACCACGTTCATGCCGGCCATGAGCGGGCCTTCGATGACCTTCAGCGGATGGTCGGCCTTGAGCCGCGCCTCCTCGGTGTCCTCGACGATGTGGCTGGTGATGCCCTTGACCAGGGCGTGGGTGAGCCTGTCCTCGACCGGGGCATCGCGCCATGCCAGGTTTTCGGTTTCTTCCTTCTTCTGTCCGGCATACTTGCCGGCGACTTCCACCAGGCGGTCGCCGGCGTCGGGCCGGCGGTTCAGCACCACGTCCTCGACCAGCTCGCGCAGTTCGGGATTGAGTTCGTCGTAGACGCCGAGCATGCCGGCGTTGACGATGCCCATGTCCATGCCGGCCTGGATCGCGTGGTAGAGGAACACGGTGTGGATCGCCTCGCGCACCGGCTCGTTGCCGCGGAAGGAGAAGGACACGTTGGACACGCCGCCGGAAACCTTGGCGTGCGGCAGGTTCTGCTTGATCCAGCGCGTGGCCTCGATGAAGTCCACCGCGTAGTTGGCGTGCTCCTCGATGCCGGTGGCGATGGCGAAGATGTTGGGGTCGAAGATGATGTCCTCGGCCGGGAAGCCGACTTCGTCGACCAGTATCCTGTAGGCCCGCTCGCAGATTTCGATCTTGCGCTGGAAGCTGTCGGCCTGGCCCTGCTCGTCGAAGGCCATCACCACGACGGCGGCGCCGTAGCGCAGCGCCAGCAGGGCCTCCTGCTTGAACTTGTCGACGCCTTCCTTCATGGAAATGGAGTTGACGATGGACTTGCCCTGCACGCACTTCAAGCCGGCCTCGATCACTTCCCACTTGGAGGAATCGATCATGATCGGCACGCGCGCGATGTCGGGCTCGGAGGCGACCAGCTTGAGGAAGCGGTCCATCGCCGCCTTCGCGTCGAGCATGCCCTCGTCCATGTTGATGTCGATGACCTGGGCGCCGTTTTCCACCTGCTGGCGCGCGACCGACAGCGCGTCGTCGTAGCGGCCTTCCAGGATCATGCGCGCGAAGGCGCGCGAGCCGGTGACGTTGGTGCGCTCGCCGACGTTGACGAACAGGCTGTCGGCGCAGACGTTCAAGGGCTCCAGGCCCGACAGCCTGAGGCAGGGCTCGATCGCAGGCAGCTTGCGCGGCGCCAGGTCGACGACGGCCTCGGCCATCGCCTGGACGTGCGGCGGCGTGGTGCCGCAGCAGCCGCCGAGGATGTTGAGGAAGCCCGACTCGCCCCATTCGCGCACGGCCTCGGCCATCTGCTGCGGGGTCTCGTCGTACTTGCCGAAGGCGTTGGGCAGGCCGGCGTTGGGATGGGTGGAAACCAGGCAGTTCGCCACGCGCGACAATTCGGCGACGAAGGCGCGCATCTGCTTGGGACCCAGCGCGCAGTTGAGGCCGACGGAGAAGGGCTTCACATGCTTGACCGAGTTCCAGAAGGCCTCGGTGGTCTGGCCCGACAGCGTGCGCCCGGAGGCGTCGGTGATGGTGCCGGAGATCATGATCGGCGGCTTGTCGGCGCGGCCGTCGAAGTACTGCTCGATGGAGAACAGCGCGGCCTTGGCGTTGAGCGTGTCGAAAATGGTCTCAACCATCAGCAGGTCGACGCCGCCTTCCATTAGCGCATCGATCTGCTCGCCGTAGGCCTCGACCAGTTCGTCGAAGCTGACGTTGCGCGCGCCGGGGTCGTTGACCTCGGGTGAGATGCTGGCGGTCTTCGACGTCGGGCCGAGGATGCCGACGACGAAGCGCGGCTTGTCCGGCGTGCTGAACTTGTCCGCCGCCTCGCGCGCCAGCCTGACCGAGGCCAGGTTGATTTCACGCGTGAACTCGCCCATGCGGTAGTCGGCGAGCGAAATGCGCTGGGCGTTGAAGGTGTTGGTCTCGATGATGTCCGCGCCCGCGGCGAGGTATTTCTCGTGGATCTCGCGGATCAACTCCGGCTTGGTCAGGCTGAGCAGGTCGTTGTTGCCCTTGATGTCGTGCGGCCAGTCCGCGAAGCGCTCGCCGCGGTAGTCCGCGTCGCCGAGTTCGTAATTCTGGATCATGGTGCCCATGGCCCCGTCCAGGATCAGGATGCGGCGGGAGAGGGCGTCTTTTAGCTGGGCGATGCGGGACATGGCTGAAGAAAAGTGAAATCAGGCCGTCTATTATAAGGTCCCGGACCCCTTGCAGCCTCCGCCATGAAGCATCTCGCCCCCAGCCAAGCCTACGAATTCCTCCAGTCCAACCCCAATGCCGTGCTGATCGACGTGCGTTCGGAGATGGAATACCTGTTCGTCGGCCATCCCAAGGACGCGCTGCTGATCCCCTGGCAGGATGGCGAGTATTTCGATCTCAATCCGGATTTTCTCGGCCATGTGCGCAAGGCCTCCAGCCTCAACCGTCCGGTGGTGCTGATCTGCCGTTCCGGCAACCGCTCGAAGATTGCCGGCGAGTTCCTCGAAAAGCACGGTTTTCCCGAGGTCTACAACGTGCTGCACGGCTTCGAGGGCGATCTCGACGCCCAGCGCCGGCGCAGCGTGGTCAACGGCTGGCGCTTCGAAGGCCTGCCCTGGGAGCAGACCTGACTCCTTCCTGACCTCACGTCGCCGGTCTGCGCGCGCCTGCGCCCTTGGCCGGGGCATGCTGAGCGCGATGGCTCGCTGCAAGGGTGATGCCATTGAAGATTGGCGCGAAATATCCGTAGAAGTACTAGTACATTTGGACTGCAGCTGGCGGGGTGAACCCGGCCCGGGTGGCTGGTGCCGAATCTTGGCGCTTGCGCATGCGCCGATTTGCCCATATAAAACCGGCTGCACGTAAGTGTGCACTGACTTACTCGCTGAGCTGGTCAATCCTTGAGGACGCACGATAACAATAAAGATTTTGGCTGTTGTAACCAACCAATGAGGGATAAGCATGTACGTTCGCAATGTGACGTTGATGATGGCGGGGCTGCTCTGGGCCGGCCCGATGCAGGCCTGGGCCAGTACGGATGAGGAAAACATGAAGGCGATGGAAGCGGCTGCCGAGCGAGTGAAGGCAAGCGCCGCAGAGTTTCGCACCGAACTTCAGCGCATCCGCGCGGAACGCGCGCGCACCCAGGCCCAGCACGGCGAAGAGCGCCGGCGCGAAGCGGCAGAACGCGCGGCACAGGACAGGAAGGACGCCATCGCCCTGGCCGCGGCGCAAAAGGAAAGCGAGCAGAAGGCCCGCGAACTCAAGGCCGCACAGGAAAAGGCCAGGCGCGAAGCGCTGCAGCGTGCGGAGCGGGCAGAACAGCAGCGCCAGGCCGTGCTGGCCATGCAGCGCGAAATGGAGGACATGATCCTGGGGTCGCAGGCGCGCCGCTAGGACGCGGCCGCTGCGGCGGCAGGCCTCAACCCAGGCTGACGCCCAGCGCCTTGCCGATGAAGTAAGTAGCCGCGCCGGCCGTGCCGCCAATGGCGAGCATGCGCAGCCCGCCGAACAAGGCCTGGCGGCCGGTGAACAGGCTCAGCACCGCCCCCACGCCGAACAGCGAGGCCCCGGTCAGCGCAATGCTGAGGGCGAGCGGCTGGCTGGCGACTGGCACCGCAAAGGGAAACAGCGGAATGATCGCGCCGGCGGCAAATGCGAGGAACGAGGCGACTGCCGCCTTGAGTGGCGAGCCGAGTTCGTCGGGGTTCAGCCCCAGCTCTTCGCGCGCGAGGGTGTCCAGCGCCCGCTCGGGATCCTGGAACAGGCGGCGTGTGAGACTTTCCGCTTCCTCCCTGGGAATGCCCTTGGCGGCGTAGATCAATGCCAGTTCCGCGGCTTCTTCGTCGGGGTACTGTTCCAGCTCCTCTCGCTCCAGGCCGATCTGGTATTCGAACATTTCGCGCTGCGAGCGCACGGAAATGTATTCGCCCGCGGCCATCGACAGCGCGCCGGCCAGCAGGCCTGCCGTGCCGGTGAGCAGGATGACGCCATTGTCGGCAGCGGCGCCGGCGACGCCGAGGATCAGCGCGGCGTTGGATACGAGGCCGTCGTTCACGCCGAACACCGCCGCGCGCAGGGTGTTGCCGGTGCCGGAACTCTGGTGCCTGCGACCGATCTCCTCGACATTGACCGGCATCTGGTGCGGTTGCGGCGAGGTGTACAGCGACATGCCGCGCACTTTCATGGCGGTGAGGATGGGACGCAGGGTGCGCGGCCTGAAATGACGGGTCAGCCGCGACACCACGCGCGCGCGCAAATCCGGCCGGAAGCGGGCGGGCACCTGACCGCCTTCCGCCTCGACGACGCCGGCCCAGATGCCGGATTGCGCTTCGGCTGCGCGCGCCAGTTCCTCGAACAGGGCCTGGCGCGCCGAGCCGGCCTCGGCCAGCGCCACGGCGCGATAGAGATAGGCCGAGCGTTTTTCCTCTTGCCAGCCTTCCAGCGCGTTGTCGAGTTTGCTTGTCATGGCGATGTTCCGTTATCAGTTGAATGCGCGCCGGTACTGGATGCTCTCGGCCAGGTGCGCGGCCTCGATGCGGTGCGCTCCGGCCAGGTCGGCCAGGGTCAGCGCGAGCTTGAGAATGCGGTGATAGGCGCGCGCGGAAAGATCGAGCCGGGCGATGGCCTGTCTCACCAGCGCTTCGCCTGCCGCGTCGAGCCGGCAGTGCAGCTCGATTTCCTGCGGCGCCAGCGCGGCGTTGGGTTTTCCCTGGCGTGCCTGCTGCAACTCGCGGGCGCGGGCGACGCGCTCGCGCACGGCCGCGCTGGGCTCGGCCGCGCCCCTGGCCAGCAGCTCGCTTTCCGGCAGGGCCGGCACTTCGATCTGGATGTCGATGCGGTCCAGCAGCGGGCCGGAAATCCTGCCGCGATAGCGCGCGACCTGGTCGGGCGTGCAGCGGCACTTGCCGTTGTGGTGGCCGAGGTAGCCGCAGGGGCAGGGGTTCATCGCGGCGACGAGCTGGAAGCGCGCGGGAAATTCGGCCTGGCGCGCGGCGCGCGAAATGGTGATGTGGCCGGTTTCCAGCGGCTCGCGCAGCACCTCCAGCACCTTTCTGTCGAATTCCGGCAGTTCGTCGAGGAACAGCACGCCATGGTGCGCGAGTGAAATCTCGCCCGGGCGCGGATTGCCGCCGCTGTGACTTCTAGAATTAATTGCAAAAACGTGTATAAAGAAACAATGAGTTAGCTCAGAGATTCTAGAAATAATTGCAAACAATTTCATAGAAATAACTGCAATGGGGTCTGGTTTGAATAGAAATAACTGCAACGCGGTTAAAACTCCGTCTCAGACTCGTAAGATCCGGCCCACTCGACTGAGCGTTTCGGGCATTTTTTCATTCCGTGGCCAGCACTCTATTCCCTATGAATCCACGCTGGAACGCGACTTCCTGGTGCGTGCAGAATTCAATGGCGGCGTATGTTGATTTGCACTTAAAACTGACCCACCTGACATAAAAGTTTGCACGCAAATTTGACCCACGTA
>WBSG01000010.1 GCA_008923285.1 Betaproteobacteria bacterium SCN2 | reverse complement strand
CATGGATTCTCGCAAATCCGGCATCACTTCGATACATGGCTGGCGAATAAATCAGTGTGTCCTTAACGAAATCCCGATTCACGTGTTGTCGCCCGACGAGATGCTCACCGGGCAGGCCGAGGCTGTGCTGAGCGAAGTCACCGACCTGCTGGGCCGGCTGCTGGCAACGGGCGAGGAGGGCAGCATCGACCTGCGCAGCCTGCCGCTGTCGCCGGCAGACCGCGACTGGCTGGACGAAAGGCTCGGCCGCGGCGAAGTGGAAATCGGTATCGAGGCCGGCGGGCGCTCGGATCTTTATGAAACCGCCTGTGCCGGCGTGTGGAAGGTCGTGCACCGCGACGCCGAGGAACGCGTGGTGGCGGAATTTATCGAGGTTGCCTACGTACCGGCCATCGTCAGGCCGGCCACTGCGGACATAGAACAGGCGCACAAACGCCTGCAAGCCAGTTTGAAACAGGATTCCTAGAGGGAGGCGCGAAAATATGGACAAGGAAGAAACCCTGTTGGACCACATGGAGCGAGAGGGCATGTCCCGCCGCACCTTTCTCAAGTACTGCGCCTCGCTGGCCTCGCTGATGGCGTTGCCGCCGAGCGCAGCCGCCGCCATGGCCGAAGCCCTGGGCAAGGCCAAGCGCCCCTCGGTGATCTGGCTGCCGTTCCAGGAATGCACCGGCTGCACCGAATCCATCACCCGCTCGCACACGCCCAGCGTTGAGGGCATGATCTTCGACATGATCTCGCTGGATTACCAGGAGACATTGATGGCCGCCGCCGGCCATCAGGCCGAGGAAGCCTTGCACAACGCGATGAAGGACAACTTCGGCAAATACGTGCTGATCGTCGACGGTTCGGTGGCGACGGGCCTGGACGGCGCCTATTCCTGCATCGCCGGGCGCAGCAACCTCGACCTGTTGAAGGAAGCCGCCAAGGGCGCGGCCGCCATCGTCGCGCTCGGCTCGTGTGCGGCCTTCGGCGGCATCCCCAAGGCCAACCCCAACCCCACCGGGGCGGTGGCGGTGTCCGACATCATCAAGGACAAGCCCATCGTCAACATTTCCGGCTGTCCGCCCATCCCCGTGGTCATCACCGGCGTGCTGGCGCATTACCTCACCTTCGGCACGCTGCCGGAGCTCGACGGCCTCGGCCGGCCCAAGGCCTTCTACGGCGAGACCATCCACGACCGCTGCTACCGCCGCCCGTTCTACGACCAGGGCAAGTTCGCCAAGACCTTCGACGATGAAGGCGCGCGCAAGGGCTGGTGCCTGTTCGAACTGGGCTGCAAGGGGCCGGTGACCTACAACGCCTGCGCCACCACCAAGTGGAACGACTCGACCTCCTTCCCGATCGAGTCCGGCCACGGCTGCATCGGCTGCTCGGAGCCGGATTTCTGGGATGCCGGCGGCTTTTACAAGGCGCTCTCCACCCCGGCCAACCCGCTCAAGTACGTCGGCGCGGCGGCTGCCATCGGCGTGGCGGCGGGCGCGGCGGTGTCGGTTGCCAACCGTGCGTCCAAGAATGCCGCCAAGGCTGCACACGAGAAGACTCAGCTCACGGACCTGGAGAAATAGGATGAACGAGATGGAACTCCTGACCTGGGCGCGCGGCCCGGGCCTCAACATCGCCATCGGCCTGTTCATCCTGGGCATGCTGTGGCGCCTGGTCGAAATCTACACGCTGGGGCGCAAGAAAGACCTGGCGCCGGCGCGCAATGCCCCCGGCGCCTCCGGCTGGCATACCGTCGTGCGCCGCTCCATGCCGCCGCACGGCATGCTCAAGCGCTCGCCGATCAGCTACATCGGCGGCTACATCTTTCACATCGGACTGTTCATCGTGGTGTTCCTGTTCGCGCCGCACATCAAGCTGGTGGACAGCCTGCTCGGCCTGTCCTGGCCGGGTCTGCCCTCGCAGGTGATCGACGCGGTGACGGTGGTGACGCTGGCGACCATGCTGCTGGTGCTGTTCGACCGCATCAACAATCCGGTCAAGCGCTATCTCTCCACCGTCGGCGACTATGCTGCCTGGATGCTGACCTTCCTGCCGCTCTTGACCGGCTTTCTCGCCGTCAAGCACCTGCTGCTGCCGTACACGACCATGCTGGCGCTGCACATCCTCAGCGTCGAACTGCTGCTGGTCGCGCTGCCGTTCACCAAGCTGATCCACGTCTTCACGCTGTTCGCCTCACGCTGGTACAACGGCGACATCAGCGGCAAGCGCGGCGTGCCAGTCTAAGGGGGGAGAAGAATATGAGCGCTTCATTACAAAAAGGCATCAACGCGCTGAAGGAAGTGATCGACGCGCCGGTCGCCAGCTTCTTCGCCAGCTGCGTGCACTGCGGCCTGTGCGCCGAGGCCTGCCTGTTCTACACCGAGACCGGCGACCCCAAGTACACGCCCATCCACAAGCTGGAACCGCTGAAGCGCGTGTACCAGCAGGAATACACCCTGCTGGGCCGCCTGGCGAAAATGACCGGCCTCGCCAAGCCCGTCACCGACGACGAGCTGGAAGCCTGGAGCGAACTGGTCTACGACAGCTGCACCATGTGCGGGCGCTGCAGCATGGTGTGTCCCGTGGGGAATGATCTCACCTACATGATCCGCAAGCTGCGCGAGGGCATGGCGGTGTCGGGCCACGCGCCCGAGGGCATCGTCAACGCCACCAAGCGCACGGTCGAGTTGGGCGGGCCCATGGGGCTGAAGTGGCCGGCGGTGCAGAACGTCATCAAGCACGTCGAGGCGGACAGCGGCCACAAGGTCCCCGTCGACCAGGCCGGCGCCGAGTACATGGTGCTGCTGTCCTCGATGGAGATCGTCAACTATCCCGAGTACATCGGCGCGCTGGCCAGGATATTCAACAAGGCGGGCATCACCTGGACCCTGTCGTCGGAAGCCTTCGAGGCCACCAACGCCGGCATCCAGATCGGCAACAGCGACCTCGCGCGCGAGATCGTCTCGCGCATCGTCAACGCCGCTGAAAAGCTGGGCGTGAAGAAGGTGCTGTCGCCCGAGTGCGGCCACGCCTACATGGCCATCCGCTGGGAAGGCCCCAACCTCGTCGGCCGGCCGTTCAAGTTCGAGGTGGTGCACGTGCTCGAACTGCTCGACGAGCTGCGCGCCAAGGGCGTGCTGAAAATGAAGGACAAGCTGAAGACCCCGGTGACGCTGCACGACCCCTGTCAGATCGTGCGCCGCGGCGGCGTCTTGAACGCGCCCGAGGCCCTGCTCAAGGAAGTGGTGGTCGAGTTCCGCCCCATGACCGACCACGGCAAGATGAACTGGTGTTGCGGCGGCGGCGGCGGCGCCTCCGCCATCCACGAGCCGGCGGCCGAGGAACTGCGCTTTACCGCGTTCAAACGCAAGAAGGCGCAGATCGAGGAAACCGGCGTCAACACCATGGTGACCTTCTGCGCCAACTGCCGCATCACGCTGGAAGAGAGCATCGATCACTTCGAGATGAACACGCAACTATTGGGCCTGACCGAACTGCTGGCCGAACACCTGGAAGACTGAGGATAGAAAAACATGAGCGCTCCTGAACGCGTTGTCGTCGACCCCATCACCCGCATCGAAGGCCATTTGCGCATCGAGGCGGAAACCGACCCCAGCGGCAAGATCACCCAGGCCTATTCCGCCGGCACCATGGTGCGCGGCATCGAGATCATCCTGCGCGGCCGCGATCCGCGCGACGCCTGGGCCTTCGCGCAAAGAATCTGCGGCGTGTGCACCCTGGTGCACGGCATCGCCAGCGTGCGCGCGGTCGAAGATGCCTTGAAGTACGAGATTCCGCGCAACGCCGAGCTGATCCGCAACCTGATGATCGCCGCGCAGTACGTGCACGACCACGTCATGCACTTCTACCACCTGCACGCGCTCGACTGGGTCGACGTGGTGTCGGCGCTCAAGGCCGACCCCAAGGCGACCTCGGAGCTTGCACAGAGCATCAGCGGCTATCCCAAGTCCTCGCCGGGCTACTTCGCCGACGTGCAGAAGAAGATCAGGAACTTCGTCGAAGGCGGCCAGCTCGGCATCTTCTCCAACGCCTACTGGGGCCACCCGGCCTACAAGCTGCCGCCCGAGGCCAACCTCATGGCGGTGGCGCATTATCTGGAAGCGCTCGCCTGGCAGCGCGATGTGGTCAAGCTGCACGCCATCTTCGGCGGCAAGAACCCGCACCCCATGTTCCTGGTCGGCGGCGTGCCCTGCGCCATCAGCGAACAGGGGCACGGCGGCAAGGGCCGCGGCGGCCATCAGGCCGGCACGGCGCTGAACCTGGTCGGCCTGCAGACGGTGCAGAACGTCATCACCCAGATGCGCCAGTTCGTCGACCAGGTCTACGTGCCCGACACCCTGGCCATTGCCGGCTTCTACAAGGAGTGGGGCGGCATGGGCGAGGGGCTGGGCAATTTCCTCACCTACGGCGACTTCCCCGAAAAGACCATGTGGGACACCGACTCGATGTTCATCCCGCGCGGCGCCATTCTCAACCGCGACCTTTCCACCATCCATCCGGTGGACTTGCACGCCGACGGCGAGATACAGGAATTCGTTTCCCACTCCTGGTACAAGTACAGCGTGGGCGATGAGACCGGCCTGCATCCCTACAAGGGCGAGACCGAATTCAACTACACCGGCCCCAAGCCGCCCTACCAGCACCTCGACGTCGACCAGAAGTATTCCTGGCTCAAATCGCCGCGCTGGAAGGGACATTCCATGGAAGTCGGCCCGCTGGCGCGCGTGCTCATGCTGTATGCCAATGGCCACGAGCAGACCAGGGAACTGGTGGGGCTAACGCTCAACAAGCTCGACGTGCCGGTAGAGGCGCTGTTCTCGACACTGGGCCGCACCGCTGCGCGCACGCTGGAATCCAAGATCATGGCCGACGCCATGCAGGGCTGGTTCGACCAGTTGATGGCCAACATCAAGGCCGGCGACACCCGCACCTTCAACGAGAAACTGTGGGAGCCATCGAGCTGGCCCAAGAGCGCCAAGGGCGCCGGCTTCATGGAAGCGCCGCGCGGCGGCCTCGCGCATTACATCGTCATCGAGGACGAGAAAATCGCCAACTACCAGGCGGTGGTTCCCTCGACCTGGAACGCCGGCCCGCGCGATGCCGCCGGCCAGCCGGGGGCCTATGAGGCCGCGCTGCAGCACAACCATGTGCTGCACGACCCCAGGCAGCCGATCGAAATCCTGCGTACCATCCACAGCTTCGATCCCTGCCTCGCCTGTGCGGTGCACGTGACCGACCCGGATGGGGAAGAGCTGGTGAAGGTGAAAGTGCGCTAAAAACGTTTGACCGCGGAGTTCGCGGTAAATATGAATTATTGAGAAGGGAAGAATATGGATATCAAAAAACTCGCACTGTTGACGATTGCAGTCGCCGCGCCCGCCGCCTGGGCGCACGGCCAGGGCGTGCATACCCATGACGCCGGGCTGATCGCCGGCATGCTGCACCCCTTCAGCGGACTCGACCATCTGCTCGCCATGGTGGCGGTGGGCCTGTGGGCGGCGCAGCAGGGCGGACGCGCGTTGTGGGTCTTGCCGCTGAGCTTCGTCAGCGCCATGGCGGTCGGCGCGATGCTGGGCATGAGCGGCGTGGCCTTCGCCGGCATGGAAGCCGGCATTGCGCTGTCGGTGCTGGCCCTGGGCGCATTGGTAGTCTTGCGCCGCCACATGCTGCTGCCGCTCGCCGTCATGTTGACCGGGGGCTTCGCGCTGTTCCACGGCGTCGCCCACGGCCAGGAAATGCCGCTCGCCGCCTCGCCCTGGGGTTATGGCTTTGGCATGCTGGCGGCCACCATATTGCTGCATGGCGCTGGCGTGCTCGCCGGCTGCAAATTGCGCCAGCTCTACCTGGGCATGGCCGGCGCCGCCATTTCGCTGGCCGGCCTCGGCATGCTGGCGAACTTCGCCGGCTGATGGAAGACATACTCAAGCGCCTGCTGGCAGCCGAAAAGGACGCCGAAGACAAGGTCGAGGCGGCCGACGAAGCGCGCCGCAAGATCATCCAGGAGGCGCTCGACGAGGCGCGCCGCGCCGAGATCGAATTCGAGAAGCAGGCCGAAGCGCGGCGCAGGCCTTTCCTGACCACCGCCGAGGAGGGCGCGCAGCGGCGCATCGCCGAGCTCGAAGCGGAGTCCGCCGCGCGGATGCGCTCGCTGCGGGCGCTTGCGGCAGGCAACGAGAAATCCGCAGTCGAGGACGCGCTGGCATTGATCCTCGGCCGGCGCTGAGCCCTGCCGCACGCGGGTGCTGATGCGCGCAGCCAAGCCAACCATGCTCAACCGTTATCTTGATGCCCGTGTCAGCCTGATGGCCGCGCGCCTGCTGCGCGAGGCCGAGCTTCCCGTCCTGGCCGAAGGCAGTGCGGAAGAACGGGCTGCCGTGCTGGTGCGCGCCGGCCTCTCGCAGACCCTGGCTGACCTCGAAGCGGGGCGCTACCTGGAACAATCCATCATCCGCAGCCAGCTTGACGACATCCTCATCCTGATGCGCGCCGCAGGCGAAGCGCGCAGGTTCCTGGAGTACTGGACGCTGCGTTTCGAGCTTTCCAACCTCAAGGCCATTCTCCGCGCAAAAGTCTCGCATACGCCCATCGCTGCCGTGCGCAAGGAACTGATCGACCTCGGTTTCCTGGCCTCGCTGCCGGTGGAAGATCTCTTGCAGACCGAAGATGTCGGCGAACTGCTGCGCCGTCTGGAAACCACGCATTACGCCGACATCGTGCGCTTTGCGCGGCGCGCCTTCGAGGCGCAGCCGCAGCTGTTCGAGCTCGATGCCGCACTCGACCGCCGTTTCTATCACGGTCTGGTCGAACTCGCGCGCCAGCATGAGGCCGCGTTCGGCAAGCCGTTCCACAGCCTGATGGAAATGCTGATCGACCGCGTCAACCTGGTCTGGCTGTTGCGTTATCGGCTGCTTTACAAGCTGCCGCCATCGCAGGTGTACTACCTGCTGGTTCCCAGCCATTACCGGCTTTCTTCGACCTTGCTCAAGGAATTGTCGGTGCTCAACCGTTTCGAGGAAGTGGTGGCGGCGCTTCCGCAACCCTATCGCGGCTGGCTGGCCGAGGCGGACAGCGTTTACCGGGTGTTTACCGTCATGGACGGCAAGGCCGCGCGCGCTGCGCATGTCGTCCTGCGCTCGAACGCGCCGGGCTTCGCCCGCGCCTTTGCCTACCTCATCCTGCGCGAGCGCGACCTCAAGCAGGTGCGCGCGGCGCTCAAGGGGCAGGTCCTCGGACTCGACACGCAGACCATCCGCCAGGCGATGGGACTGGCCGAGGTGCGAAACGGCGCCGAAGCGGAGGCGGCATAGTCATGTTCAAACCGCTCAGCATGCAGCATGTCTCGCTCTGGGTGCTGAACGCGGATGCGCCGCAAGCCTCGCTGCTGCTGGCGACCTACGGTATCTTCACCCCGGAGAAGAGCCTGGCCTGGGAGCGCGACCTGCCGGACACCCCGGGCGACCGCTATGCCGAAGTCTTCGCCGAGGCGAACGCGCGGCTGAACAAGATTCTGGAGCACTTCGGGCCGATGCCGCCGGCGGACCTGGAGGCCGGGTACGAGGAGTCCGTTGCGCCGCCTGTCCTGCCGGATGCGCCCACGCTCGATGAATTGCAGGCATGGGACGACTGGCTGGGCGAATTGTGGGCCGTGGCCTCGCGTTGCGAGGAAGACAAGCGCCGCCTCGCCGAGGCGATGGAGCACAATGCCGGCCTGCTCAAGTCGCTCGAGCATTTTCGCGCGCTCGATGTCGATCTCGCCTGGCTCGCACGTCCCAAGCGCTTCCTGCAAACCCGCGTCGGTACGGTGCCGGAAGCGAATATCGCACGGCTGACCGAGGCGCTGGAATTGTCCGGCTTCATGCTCGAAGTCTTCGATGTCGAGGAGGGCAGGGCCTATGCCGTGGCGATCGGCCCGGTCGGCAAGGACGCTGCGATACGCGGCGCGCTGGATGCGGCTGGCTGGCAGGAGATGACGCTGGCACCCGAGTTGCTGGCGCACCCGGGCGAAGCCAGGCAATCGCTGGAACAAGCCGCCGTGGAATTGCGCCGGCAATTGCAGCGCTGCGAAATGCGCCATCAGGACACGCTCGGCAACGTCGACGCAAGACTGCGCGAGGTGCGCAAGGGCATGGCTCTGGCCGAGCCCTACGCGCGCATTTCCGCCGAAACCCTGCGCGCGCGCGGCGGCCTTGCCCTCATCACCGGCTGGATACCGCAGCGCGAAGTCGAGCGCATGCGCCAGGCGCTGGATGCACGGCTGGCCGACCGTTATGTCCTGCAGTTGAGGCCGCCGTTGAAGTCCGAGCTAGACAGCGTGCCCTCGGCCGTGCGCTATCCAGACTGGCTGGGCCCCTTCTCCGACCTGGTGCGCAACTACGGCATCCCGCGCTACGGCGAATTCGACCCTACCTGGCTGTTCGCGATTTCCTTCGTGCTCATGTTCGGCATGATGTTCGGCGATATCGGCCAGGGCCTGGTCATCGCCGCCGGCGGATTGCTCCTGCGCGGCAGGGCCAAGCGCTTCCGCTCGCTGTTCGTCGGCGCCGGCCTGTCTGCTACCGCCTTCGGTTTCGCCTACGGCAGCATCTTCGGCTTCGAGACCGTCATCGAACCGTTGTGGGTCTCGCCGCTGCACGACCCGGTGCGCATGCTGCTGGCGGCTGTGTGGTGGGGGGTGGGCTTCATCACTGTCACCCAGCTGCTGACCATCTACAACCGCCTGGCGGCCGGCATGGTCTCGCGCGCGCTGTTCGACGCCGGGGGCGTGGCCGGACTGTTTCTGTACCTCGGTGCGGCGGCGGGGGTATACGGGCTGGCGACCGTCGGCGAGTTCGGCGCGATCGCGGCCATGTTTTCAGGCGCGGGGCTTGCCGCCATCCTGGCGTGGAACTGGCTGGAAAATCGCGGCGGCCTGGCCGAGCGCCTGCTGACCGTTGTCATCGAGACCTTCGAGTCGGTGATCGGCTTCTTTTCCAATACCCTGTCCTTCATGCGCGTCGCCGCCTTTTCCATCAACCACGTGGCGCTGGCGCTGGCGGTGTTCACCATCGCCGACAGCCTGGGCACCACGGGGCGCTGGATCACGCTGGTCGTCGGCAACATCATCATTCTCGGCCTGGAAGGCGCCATCGTCGCCATCCAGGTGCTGCGCCTGGAATACTACGAAGGCTTTTCGCGCTTCTACAGCGGCAGCGGACGCGCCTTCCAGCCCCTCGTTTTGCGCAAGCAACACCATTTGAAAACCTGAAGAGGAGAACAACATGATTTTTATCGCAGGGATCATGACGCTCAGCGTCGTCGGGCTCATCGCCCTGGGGGTCTACCTGGAACTGTCGCCGGACAAGCGCGTCGCTTCGCCGAAGCGCGCACGCGGCTGGCTGCTCGGCAATTTCGGCGTGTTCGCCCTGGCTTTCCTGGGCCTGATGGTGATGGGCGCGCAGGAAGTCATGGCCGAGACCACGGCGGTGGCCGCGCGAGGCGAGATCAGCATGGGCCTCGGCGTGGCCATCCTCGGCATCGGCCTGCCGACCGGCCTGGCCGCCATCGGCGCGGCGCTGGCGCTGGGGCCGGTCGGATCGGCCGCGCTCGCCGTGGTGGCGGAGAAGCCGGAAATGTTCGGCCGTACCCTGATCTACCTCGGCCTGGCCGAAGGCATCGCCATCTACGGCCTGGTCATGTCGATCCTGCTCCTGGGCAAGATCTGATGTCGACAACACGCATCATCGCGCTGGGCTCGGCGCCGCTGATGGACGGCTTTCGCCTGGCCGGCGTGGAAGTGGTGCCCAACGCCGGCGCGGACGAACTCGAAGCCCTGTTGAAGGCGCTGGTGACGAACAAGGAAAAGGCGCTGGTGCTGATCGAGTCCAGCCTGGCCGATGCGCCCGGGCCGTGGCTTGCGCGCGTGCGCAGCGAGGGCGGGCGCATCGTGGTGGTGCAGGTGCCTTCGCTCGCCGGCGCTGGCGAATTCCATTCCGACGTGGACCGGCTGATCGGCTTGCAAGGAGAGGCGGCATGAGCCAGCACAGCGAGAAACTCGAAGGATTGCTGAACGCGCAGGCGATGGCGCTTGCCGATCAGCACTTGCGCAAGGCGCACGACGCGAGCGAACAGATCGGGCTGGAATTGCAGGCCAGGCTGCGCAAGCTGGAAGAGGGCGAGGAGCAGCGCTACCAGCTGGAAGCGGAGCGGCTGTGCCGCCAGATCATCCAGGCTGCGAAGCTGCGCATGGACAGCGAACACGACCGCCTGCGCTGGGCGCTGGCGCAGGACGTGCTGCATGAAGTGGCCAGGCGCCTGCAACAGCTCACGCAGGATGCGCCGCGCTACCACGCAGTGCTGCAGGACTATCTCGCCGAGGCCGCGCAGGCCATGCCCGTGGGCGAGCTGGTCGCCGAACTCAACCCGCGCGACCTCGATGCGCTGCGCCCGCGCTGGGACGAACTGGCAGCGCAGGCCGCCCCGGGGCGCAAGGTGGAGCTGGCGCCGCTGGCCGAGCATGCCAGCGGCGGCATGCGGGTGCGCAGCGCGGACGGCAGGCTGCGCGTGGACAACACTTTCGAGGGCCGGCTCGCGCGCATGCAGGAAGAAGTGCTGGGCGTGATCATGGACAGACTTTTCAATCAATCGGGTAACGCGGCATGAGCGGGCAGGGCAGCATCCTCGACATCCAGGGGCCGATCGTGGTTGCACAATTGCCGAACGCGCGCACCGGCGAGCAGGTCAAGCTGGGCAAGCTGGGCCTGATGGGCGAGGTCATCGCGCGCGAGGACGCGCGCGCCATCGTGCAGGTGTACGAGAACACCGAAGGCCTGCGCCCCGGCGAACCGGCCACGGCACTGGGCGAGCCGCTGTCGGTGGAGCTGGGACCGGGCATCCTCGGCGGCATTTTCGACGGCCTGCAGCGCCCGCTGGAAACCATGCTCAAGGAAACCGGCGAGCGCATCGAGCGCGGCCTTGTCATTCCCGCTATCGACAGTGCGAAAAAATGGCCCTTCGTGCCGCAGGAAGAACTGAAGGTCGGCGCGCGCATCGGCGGCGGCGCCATCCTCGGCACGGTGCAGGAAAATGAAACCATCACCCACCGCATCCTGGTGCCGCCAGAGGTCGCGGGCGAACTCATCGATCTGGCGCCCGCCGGCGACTATACGGTGGACGAGGCCATCGGCCGCGTGCGCGACCGCCAGGGCCACATCCACAAACTGCATCTGTCCAGTCGCTGGCCGGTGCGCATGCCGCGGCCGTTCAGCAAGCGCGACCACGCGGTGCAGCCGCTCATCACCGGGCAGCGCATCATGGATACCTTCTTCCCGCTGCTGAAGGGCGGCAAGGGGGCGATCCCCGGGCCGTTCGGCGCCGGCAAGACGGTTTTACAACAACAAATCGCGCGCTGGTCCGACGCGCAGATCGTGATCTACGTAGGCTGCGGCGAACGCGGCAACGAGCTCACCGAAGTGCTCGACACCTTCCCCAAGCTCAGCGATCCGCGCTCTGGCCGGCCGCTGATGGAAAGGACATTGCTGGTGGCCAACACCTCCAACATGCCGGTGGTGGCGCGCGAGGTCTCGGTGTACGTGGGCATGACCATCGCCGAGTATTTCCGCGACCAGGGCTACGACGTGGTGATGGTGGCCGACTCCACCAGCCGCTGGGCCGAGGCCTTGCGCGAAGTGGCAGGGCGCCTGGGCCAGTTGCCGGTGGAAGAGGGCTATCCCGCCTATCTCGGTTCCACGCTCGCCGCCTTCTACGAGCGCGCCGGCCGGGTGGAGACCCTGAGCGGCGGCCACGGCTCGGTGACGCTGATCGGCGCGGTATCGCCACCCGGTGGTGATTTCTCGGAACCGGTGACCAGCCACACCAAGGACATCATTCAGACCTTCTGGGCGCTGTCCAAAGACCTCGCCGACGCACGCCACTATCCTTCGGTCGACTGGCTGGAAAGCTTCTCGCTCTTCGTCGACACCGCCGCGCGCTGGTGGCACGAGAATGTCAGCGAGGACTGGCTGCAGCTGCGCAACAAGTCCTTGCGCCTGTTGACCGAGGCCGAGGAACTCAACCGCATCGTCAACCTGGTGGGCGTGGAAGCGCTCTCCAGCCAGCAGCGCTGGACCCTGGAGTCCGCGCGCCTGGTGCGCGAAGGCTTGCTGCAGCAAAGCGCGCTGGAGCCCAAGGACAGCTTCTGCTCGCCCGAGAAACAATACCTGCTGCTCAGCTTGATGATCGACATTTACAATCGCGGCGCCGAGATGCTCAGGCTCGGCATGTCGGTGCAGGAACTGTTGAGATTGCCGCTGCTGGCGAAGGCGCGCCGCTGGAAGATCGCCTACGCCAGCGACGAGCTGGAAGGCCTGAAACAGGAGGCGCGTGACATCGTGCCGCTGTTCGACGCGCTGCGCGCGGAATACGCCAGCCCGACGGCGAAGAAGCCGCAGGAACAGGAGGCCGGCCAATGAGCATGCTCGAATACAGTTCGGCCGCCTGGGCGCGCGGCGGCCTGCTCGCCATGCGCAGCGTGCCGGAAGCGGCGCTGGGCGACCGCGTGGTGGTGCGCGACCACACGGGGCGGAGCCGCAGCGGCCAGGTCATCCGCACCTCCGCCGACCTCGTGCTGGTGCAGATTTTCGAGGGCACCGACAACCTCGACCTCGAGCGCACCTGGGTGCGCTTCCTCGACAAGCCCTTCGAACTGGCGCTGGCGCCGGAGGTGCTGGGGCGCGTGTTCAACGGCGTGGGCCAGCCGCGCGACGGCCGCCCGCCCATCGTTGCCAGGCTCTCGCGCAACGTCAACGGCGCCTCGATCAACCCGGCCGCGCGCGCCTATCCGCGCGAGTTCATCCAGACCGGCATTTCCACCATCGACGGCATGAACACCCTGGTCAGGGGGCAGAAGCTGCCGGTGTTTTCCGGCTCGGGCCTGCCGCACAACCGCCTCGCCGCGCAGATCGTGCGCCAGGCCAAGCTGCTGCATGCAGGCAAGGCCGAAAGCCACGGCGACTTCGCCCTGGTGTTCGCCGCCATGGGCGTGTCGCACAGCGATGCGCGCTTTTTCGAGGAAAGCTTCGAGGAGAGCGGGGTGCTGGGGCAGGTGGCGACCTTCATCAACCTCGCCGACGACCCGCCCATCGAGCGCCTGATCCTGCCGCGCGTGGCGCTGACCTGCGCCGAGTACCTGGCCTTCGACCTCGACATGCACGTGCTGGTGGTGATGACCGACATGACCTACTACGCCGAGGCGTTGAGGGAGATCGCCACCGGCAAGGGCGACGTGCCCGCGCGGAAGGGCTTCCCCGGCTATCTCTATTCCGATCTCGCGGAAATCTACGAGCGCGCCGGTCGCATCCGTGGCAAGGCCGGCTCCATCACCCTGATCCCGGTGGTGTCCATGCCCTCCGACGATATCACCCATCCCGTGCCCGACCTCACAGGCTACATCACCGAAGGCCAGATCGTGCTGTCGCGCGAACTCGCCGCCGCCAACGTGCAGCCGCCGGTGGCGGTGCTGCCTTCGCTTTCAAGATTGATGAAGGACGGCATCGGCGAAGGCATGACGCGCGAAGACCACGCCCGCGTCGCCAGCCAGCTGTTCGCCTCCTACGCCAAGGCGCAGGAAGTGAGGAGCCTCGCCGCCATCATCGGCGCCGAGGAACTGTCGGAAGAAGACAACCGCTACCTGCAATTCGCCGAAGCCTTCGAGAACCGCTTCGTCAGCCAGGGCGAACGCGAAGACCGCAGCATCTTCCAGACCCTCGACCTCGCCTGGGAAGTGCTGTCGCTGCTGCCGAAAGAAGCGCTCACGCGCCTGTCGGAAAAGGACCTCGACGCGCGTTACCGGCAGGCGGCTGCGGAATGAACACGTTTCCCCACACCCGTCATCGCGAGCGAAGCGCGGCGATCCAGTTCATCAAGGCATTACCACGCCCGTCATCGCGAGAGCCGAAGGGTCGTGGCGATCCAGTCAAACCAGGCACCACCACTCCGTCATCGCGAGCGAAGCGCGGCGATCCAGTTCAACAAGGCCTTTCCACATGAAACGCCTGAAAGTCCCGCCCACACGCAACGCTCTTTTGCAGCTCGGCCGCCAAGTGAAATTCCTCACCCAGGGCCACGACATGCTGGAGAAAAAGCGCGAGCTGCTCACGCGCGTGGTGCAGGACCGCCTCAAGGAATACAAGGCCATGCGCCGCGAGGCCGAACTGAAACTGCAGGAAGCCTACCGCTGGGTGGCGATCTGCGAACTGCGCATGGGCAGCCAGATCCTGCGCCAGGCCAGCATGGGCTTCGGCCCCTCGGTCGAGGTCGACATCACCCACCGCTCCTCGGTCGGCGTCGAATACCCCTCGGTCGAGGCTCGCACCCTGCCGCTGCAGCCCGTGGGCCTGATGTGGACCGACACCAGCTTCGACGAGGCAAGAGCCAGGATGACCGAGCTAGTCGCCTTCCTCGCCCGCCTGGGCGAGGCCGAAAACGCCCTGCGCCGCTTCGTCGTCGAGCAGCGCAAGACCCAGAAGCGCGTCAACGCGCTCAGGTACAACATCATCCCGCGCTACCGCGTCACCGTGTCGCACATCAAGCAGGCGCTGGAGGAGGACGAGCGCAATACGCTGTTTCAGATCAAGGTGTTGCGTGGAAACAAATGAAGACTCACGAGCCCGATTTGATGCTCGCATAGAAGTGTGAAGGCCCGGCATGATCCGTGGTGTCCATGCCCACGGCGGCGGCTGAACGGGTTGCTTGCCCGGGCGATTTGCGATTGAGGGTAATATTGGGGGAAGCCGTGTTCTGAGCCAATCGAGTCCATGAACATAAAGAGATTTCTCAGCTTCGAATGGGATGCAATCGCCGGCATCGTGGCCGCGGTTGTCGCGATCGTGTTGCACCTGCTGCACGTCGTCGACGAGCATGTCATCCTGCCCATTGTGCTGGCTCTCCTGGGGCTGCTGTTCATCAATTTCATGCGTCATGCGCGAAACAACGAGCTGACTGCCGAGCAGGTCGAACAAACGGCGCAACTGGTGCGGCGGATCCAGGCGGGGCTGAAGCCTTCCGATGTAATCCTGGTCGGCCCTCGCCACCTGCGTTCCGTCAATGAAGAGTTCGTCAGGCACATGAGCGGCGACACTGTCTGGTTCAATCTGTGCCTTTCGATGTACCGTCCCCAGCCACTGTTCGACGCGCTGCTGCGGCCGGCCATCGACAATCCCATGGTTTCTTCCATCCAGTTCGTTCTCGATGAAAGCCAGAAGACATTATGGGATGAGGCCATCCAGCCGAAGATTGCCGCCTGTCCGGGACGCGCTAAGGTCAGAGAGCCGCGCTGGTGCCAACTGAGCAAGACAACATCCTTCATCCTTGCCGACAATCAGCGAAGCGGGGGCGCAGAGGCGCTGCTCAGCTTCTGGGGCGAGCCGTTCATGGCGCAGACCACCGAGCGGGATGTGCCGCGATTCATTTTCCACGTACAGAAGAATTCCGAACTGCTGCCGCATCTGGTCGAACTGGAACGCAGCTGCGTGCATGCCCAGGGGGTGTCGCGATAAATGGGCACGAGATAGCGATATCTCGGAACAGCAATCTAAAGGGTCAGCTGCATTTTGCTTGTCGATCAGATGAAACTATCTTGATGCTGACCCCTTTGATTTTTTGAGGGGCAAATAAAACGAGCCTTAACCTTTTATTGTTTTTTAGTTATTTAATTACTCTGGATGCGAGCGTACCACTTCTTGTCGGCAAGATATGCCTTGGCTGCAATTGAAAAGCAGCGGCTTAAGGTGTCTAGGTTTGATGATCTCAATGATCCATTTGAGCTTTATGCAGCAGAACTCAAAAACCCGAAACATCGTATTGCCTTCCGAAAATTTAAGAAAGAAATGGCAAAACGTTTCGGTCTGCTGTGTTTCAGCAAATCATGGAAAAGCCCATTGCTTTGGAGCCATTATGGAGACAGGCATAAAGGGGTCGCGCTTGAGTTTGACATCAACGAAGATATTATAAATGAGGTTAGCTACAAGCCCGATCGTTTGCTTCTGAATATCGGGAATAAACTTTCTAGTGGCGGGCTGGACGAGAATGATATGGATTGCATTCTTAAGACAAAATTCAAGCAATGGGAATATGAAGAAGAGGTGCGTGTTTTCATAAGGCTGAATGATTCACAAGAAGAAGATGGTTTGCACTTTTACTCATTTGAAGATGGAGTGACTTTAGTTGGCATTATTCATGGCCCACTTTGTCAGCTAAAAGAACGAGAAATTTCTGCAGTATTACCCAAAGGACATTCTCTTCAACTCACAAAGGCTCGCCTCGCATTCAAGTCATTCTCTGTTGTGCCCAACCTATCAGTTGGACAAAGAGTGATACATGGGAAAAGCTAGACGTTGTTAATGCGACATTTTATTGGGCATGCCGTAATCAAAGGAGTCAGCTTCATTTAACTTATCGCTCAGATGAACCATCCCGATATAGCCTCCCTTGACTCCCGGCTGGGTTAGATCGCCTGGGTTCCGCTGAAAAAACTTGAAAACCAATCTCCCGGATTCATACTGAATTACCCCCAAGTTCATGGAGTTCGTCACATGACGTTTCCCAACGAACCAGTTTCGCGCATTGCCCCGCTGTCGACCGATGAACTGCGCGCCGAATGGGTGGAAATTCTGGCGCGGCTGCCCGGCAAGGGCCTCAAGGGCGAGGGCTTCCCGCGCAATGTCCTCGGGATTCTGATGCACAATCAGGAGACCCTTGGGCCGTTCCTGGACTACTGGGTGACGTCGAAGTCGAAGATGGGGTTGACTGTCCGTGAGCAGGAGCTGGTCATTCTTCGCATGGCGGTCCTCTATCGCAGCGAGTATGTCTGGAAGCACCATGTCAAGGTCGGGCGCGAGTTCGGCATCAATGACACGGAGCTTGACGCGATTCGGCAGGGTTCCTGCACCGCCTTCGCGGTGGAAAGGGAGCGCGCTTTCCTCGAACTCACCGACGCCTTCATGAACGAACGGTCGCTCTCACCAGAATTGTGGGATCAGACCAGTCGTGTCCTTGGCCCGCGGGACTTCGTCGATCTGATCTCGCTTGTCTCGCAGTATGTTTTCTGGGGCCTGACCAATGTTTGCATGCAGGTCCAGCTCGAACCGGCAGTGGCGGACCTGCCGGGAATCGAGGGGTAAGCTGAGATCAAATGGGCCTGGCTCGAATTGTTGCTAGCTCGGCCCTGTCTTTCCATCCATGAATCGGCGAGGAGCAAGCATGAAAGCCATCCTGATGACCGCCCCCGGCGCACCCGAGGTGCTCAGCCTCGCCGACGTGTCCGTTCCCGCAATCAGCCATGACACCGACCTGCTGGTGCGCCTGAAGGCGACCGGGGTCAACCCCATCGACATCAAGCTGCGTGCCAAGGGCACGTTCTTCCCCGAACGCATGCCCGCCATCCTGGGCTGCGACGGCGCGGGGGTGGTGGAGGCGGTGGGTTCTGGTGCTTCCCGATTCAAGCCGGGCGATGCGGTGTATTTCTGCAACGGCGGCATCGGCGGGCATCCCGGCAACTATGCCGAATACGCGGTGGTGGACGAGCGCTTTGCCGCGCGCAAGCCGGCGAGCCTCGACTTCAACCAGGCCGCTGCCGCGCCGCTGGTGCTGATCACTGCCTGGGAAGCGCTTTACGACCGCGCGCGCATGACGGCCGGCCAGACCGTGCTGGTTCACGCCGGCGCGGGCGGGGTGGGGCATGTCGCCATCCAGCTCGCCAAAACGGCGGGCTGCCGCGTGCTCACCACCATCGGTTCGCCGGACAAGGCCGCGTTCGTCAAACAGCTGGGTGCGGACGAGGCCATCCCTTACCGCGACACCGATTTCGTCAAGGCCGTGCTGGAACTGACCGGCGGGCAGGGCGCGGACATCGTGTTCGATACCGTGGGCGGCGCCACCTTTCAAAACAGCTTTGCCGCCGTGCGCGCCTACGGCGATCTCGTCACCCTGCTGCAGCCGAGGCCGGAAACCGACTGGAAGATCGCGCGGCTGCGAAACCTGCGCGTCGCCCAGGAGCTGATGCTCTCGCCCATGTTCTACGGCTGGGTGGAGGCGCAGCAGCACCAGGCGTGGATACTGGAACAGTGCGCGGCGCTGTTCGATGCGAACAAGCTGCGTGTCGAGGTTAATAAAGTGCTTCCGCTGGAGGACGCCGCCGAGGCGCATCGCCTGATCGAGGCCGGCGGCATGCGCGGCAAGCTGGTGCTGGCCATTAATTAAGGATCGAAGGCATGAGCGATCCGGACAGCGAACTGATTGCCGCCGCCCGCGCCATGGTGGGCGAGATGAAGCTCGGCAAGGGCGCTTCCGCCGGCAGCGTGGGCGCAGCGATCCGCACCATGCAAGGAGATGTATTCACCGGCATCTGCATCGACCTCGAATGCGGCCTCGGCTTCTGCGCGGAGGTCTCCGCCATCACCCAGATGCTGGCGCGCCGGCAGACCCGGATCGATGTGGTGGTGGCGGTCGCCCAAGACAGAATCCTGCCGCCCTGCGGCCGCTGCCGCGAAACCATGGCGCAGATCGACATCCGCAATCTCGACTGCAAGGTCATCATCGGCGATGGGGAGACCGTGCGCTTGCGCGACCTGCTTCCGCATCACTGGCTTGGCAAGGGCGAAAACAGCTGATCCTGAACGCTATGGGGCACTCTGCGCCTTTCTCCAGGCCGCCGGCGGCATGCCTACCAAACGCTTGAATGCCCGCGAGAACGCGGCTTCTGAATCGTAGCCGACCTCGAGGGCGATCGCTGCCACGTTGCGATTGGTTTCCCGCAGCAGCCGGCTGCCGAGCTGGATGCGCCAGTTGGCGAGGTAGTGCATGGGCGGGTCACCCAGGTATTGCATGAAGCGCTCGTGCAGCGCGGAGCGCGACAGGCCGACTTCGCGGGCGAGGTCATCCACCGTCCAGCCCTGGTCCGGGCGCTCGTGCATGAGTTCAAGCGCCTTGCCGACGAAGCGGTCGCGCAGGCCGGCAAGCCAGCCGGTCGCATCGGCGGGCAGGTTGTCGAGGTAGCGGCGGGCGGCATCGACGAACATCATTTCTGCCAGGCGCTCCAGCACGGCATCGCCGCCGGGCCGCGGGCTGTTGGATTCGACTACCGCCTGTTCGATGACGCGATTGGCCCAGCCGCTGGCGCGCTCGGCCGGCAGGTGCAGGATGCGCGGCAGCGCAGAAACCAATGGATTGAACGGGCGCAAATCGCAGCCGAGGAAGCCGCACACGGCAATCGTGTCGGCCTCGTCGACGGGCAGCGGCGCACCCGCATCGACGACGCCGTGATGATAGGCGATGGGCATGGGCTTGGGCACGTTGCGGGTGGAAAACACCCATTCGGCCGTGGTTCGCACCGGCTCGACGTTGGGGGCGCTCGACAGCACGTGCCGGTCACCCTGCGGAAACATCACGATGTCCCCTGCGGATAGTCTTACCGGCGGCTCGCCCGTGACAGCGGCCCAGCCGTTTCCCTTGGCGATCATGTGGTACATGATGACGTGCTCGCTGCCTGGCATCACCGCCTCGGCAATCTCGCCGGCAGGCGGCGACTCGGATGACCAGGGGTCGCGGCAGCTCACGTAATAGAACACCGCGCCGCGTACCCGCACAACGCGCAACAGATCGGAAAGCGTGTCTCTGCTCATGGGCCAGGCCTTTCTGCGGAGGGTCGATCAAGAAGCGTGGACGCGAAATCAATTCATCCACCAATTCCGGACGCTCGAGCATATTTGCCCGACGCCGGGTGAAGTGTCAATGCAATTCCTTCATGACAATGCAGACACTGGCTGAGCGGCTGTGAGCACCGCCACTGCCACTGGCCATTTGAAAAGGAGACGCATCATGAAGACACCCCAGGCAAACATCGTCGTTGACGTCAGGCAGGCGCTCAGCCCGCAAACCGGCGTCGAGCTGGTCAACGAGCTAGTCCGTGAACTGGGCGTGAGCCGTGCGTGGATAAGCCCGCGCACCTCTCGTCTGGTGCTGGTGGATTTCGATCCCCGGCAGACCGACACGCAACACATCCTTCATACCGTCACGGCGCGTGGATTCGATGCGTGCCTTGTCGGCATGTGATCACGGGCCATGTCATGGCGAGCTGGTCTTGAGTCAAGTCAACTTCAGGAGAAATGCAATGAACACGGAACTTTGTACCCCTTCGACACCGGGCAGGGCGACCATCCCCGCTCAACCGAATGTCGATTTCAGCGCGATCAAACAGCGCCAGCAGGCCACCTGGGCCAGCGGCAACTACGCCATCATCGGCACGACGCTGCAGATTGTGGGCGAGAACCTGGCTGAAGCGATGGACCTGCGCGCCGGCGAGCGGGTGCTGGATGTGGCGGCCGGCAATGGCAACGCCACGCTGGCGGCGGCGCGCCGCTTCGCACGGGTGACCTCGACCGACTACGTGTCGGGGCTGCTCGAAAGCGGGGCCGAGCGCGCACGGGCCAACGGCCTGGATATCCGTTTCCAGGTGGCCGATGCGGAAAACCTGCCGTTTGCTGACGGTGCGTTCGACGCCGCACTGTCCACCTTCGGTGTGATGTTCACGCCGCAGCAGGCCCGGGCGGCGCAGGAACTGATGCGTGTGGTGCGCAACGGCGGCCGCATCGGCCTGGCGAGCTGGACGCCCGAAGGCTTCATCGGCGACCTGTTTCTCCTGATTGCCGCCTATGTGCCGCCGCCGGCAGGGCTGCAATCGCCCATGCTGTGGGGAACCGAGCCGCGCATCGTCGAGCTGTTCGGGCCGGAGTCGAGCGAGATCCGTTGCGAGCGGCGCCACTACACCTTTCGCTATGAATCGCCCGCTCACTGGATCGAGGTGTTCCGCAAGTTCTACGGGCCGACGCACAAGGTCTACGCCGCGCTCGACCCCGATCACCAGGCGAGCCTGAGCCGAGACATCAGCGAACTGCTCGAACGCCGGAACCTTGGCGGGAAGGATTCGCTGGTCGTGCCGAGCGAGTATCTCGAAGTCGTGATCAGGCGGAAATAGCCGCATGCGGGCAATGCGGAGGATTGCATGCCAGCCGCCTTTGCCTGCAAACGCAAACAGGAGGCAACATGAACATGAATTCAGACGTGCGTACACGCCAGGAGCGGCAGGCCCTGGAGACCTTCAGGCGGCATCTGGCCGCTTTCACTGCCGGCGATCTCGAAGCCGTGCTGAACGACTTCGGCGAGCATTCCGTGGTGGTCACGCCGGATGGCGTGTACGAGGGCCTTGGGCAGATCCGTGCGCTGTATGGCGGCCTGCTGGCGGAGTTCGGCGCAATCGACCGCGGCGACTCGCCGGGGCTGACTTTCGATGCACTGCATGTCCGGCACGACACGATCTTCATCGCGTGGCATGCCGAGTCGATGAACCAGATCTTTCCGTTCGGGACCGATACCTTCATCTGCAAGGGCGGGAAGTTCGTGCGGCAGTCGGTCGCCTACAGCGCACCGCGGCCGAAGTGAACGAGGCGGGTCTTGCAGACCCGCCTCCGGGAAATTACAGCGACTTGTCGAGGTAGGCTCTGACGTAATTCACCAGGGTGGCGCCGGCCAGCACAAAAAAGAGGGGTGCCGATTTGATCACTTTCATGTCTGCGCTTGCCTTTTGATTTTGTTCCGATTGACAAAGGGCATGCACACTGCGAGCAGTCCGGCCTGGCTGGCGCCCGTGTGATCGATGGGTCCGCCACTTTCGGGAATGGACGATCATTGCGGCCGGCATGGCTTGCGCCTCGCGTGTGTCGGGCGCGAATCATCCGGCATGGCACGAGCCGGCGTTGCCGCCCGCTGACAAATTTTTTGCATGCCTGGCCTCTGGCTCTCGCCGCCCGGGAGGCTTTTAAAGCATACTTGTGTCGTCTAAAGGGGTAATCGCAGATGAACGATTCGCATCTCCTGCTGCACCGGTCCGATGCCAGGTATGCATACTATGGCCAGAATTCGGACCCGGTCTGGTCGGACCAGCTGAAATGCTGGCTGGCTTTCGATCCCGCGCTGATCCAGGACATCCAGAAAAGCCAGGCCTTCCGGGTGGTCGACCATACCGGCGAGGCGGAGCGGATCAAGCAGAAGCTGGGAGTCGACCTGGGTCATATAGAGGCGGCCCTGAACGCCATGCCGCTTGGCGTGGAAGGCGAGGAACACGCCCAGCGCCGCAAGCGCCTGGCGAAAATGATCGCCGCTAGGACCGATGCAGGCATGGCCAGATTTCAGGCGATGGCCGAGGAACTTTGTGCGCTGCACCTCGGCCGGGTAGGCAAGGCGGAGCTGGTGCAGGGCCTGTTCGAGCCGCTGATACTGGAACTGGCGCATTCCGTCAGCGGCATCCGGCTGCAGCACAATGCCGATTTCCTTTCGCCCACGCAGATTTTCGACAAGGCGCTGGGGCTCAACCGAAGGCGATTGATCAACGAGCAGATCGGCAGCCTGCGGCAGCAGGCCCGGGACAAATGCCCGGCGGGAGAGGCCGACTCGGCGGTTTCGCTTGCCGTGCTGGGGACCGATTCGATACTGGGCTCGCTTGCCCTGAGCTTCGTCGAGCGCATCAACGCCCATCCCGGCAGCAAGCTGTCGGAGATCGGCTGGGGCGAAAAACTTTCGCGCACGGCCGTGCCCTTCATCGAGCGCGTGGCCATCGAGCCGGCCAGGGCGGGCAGGGTGGAGATCAAGCAGGGCGAGATCGTGCGCCTGTACCTCGACCGCTTTTCCATGGAACCCCTGGACAGCCGCGACGCGTTCTTCGGCTCCGGGCGCCATGCCTGCCTCGGCAGGTCGCTGGCCCAGCAGGCCTGGCGTACGCTCGCCGCCATCCTGGCAAGGCTGGAATACCGGGTGAGCATCGAGAATCTGCAGTATCGCGAGGCCGACTGCATGTTCATGTTTCCAAGACTGATGGAGGTTGCAGTAAATGCTTGACGAGAGGCAGCAACAGGCGCTCGGGGTCGTGCGCAAAACGCTACAGGAAAATGCAGACGCTTATGCCGATGACGCTGCGCTGCTGCGCGCCGAAATCGACGCGCTGGACATCGACAGCCTGGGCAAGCTGGAAATGGTGATGGAGCTGGAAAAGGAATTCGGCCTCATGCTGAATGAAACGGAAATCGCCGCTTGCCGCAGCGTCAGCGACCTTGTTTCACTGGTGGTGCGCGCGAGTGCCCAGCCTGGCTAGGCAATTGCCATGCGCTGCCCTGGGGATCTTCGGGCTGCTGAGGTTTCAGGCGGGGATTTTCTGGCTCAGGCATTGCATCAGGAAAAACCGCAGGCTCGGCCCGGATCGGGTGTTCGAGGCATGCTGGGCCATGATCCTGAAGCAGGGCTGTTTCTTTCGCGGCGCAGCGATGATGCGTAACCGCTTTTCCTTCCCCTGGCAGGACATGCTGTTTTTGAGGCTGCTGGAGGAGATGCAGCGAGCGGGCCTCGCCTGTCGCCCGAAGCTGAAACTGGCCAATGCCGGGCTGCTGGACTCTGCGAAGGAGAGCCAGCCGATGATCGTGGTTACCGTGCATTCGCCGGTGGACGCGAGCCTCAACCGGGCGTTCGAGGAATGCGGCCTCGACTGGACGCTGCTCGCCGCGGGCGAGAGTGCAGCCTCCAAGGCAAGGCTGCTGGGGCTGCAGTCCGAGCTCGACCTGCTCATCCGTTCGAGCGACACGCTCCTGCTCATGCGGCGCAAGCTGAGGGATGGAAAGCTGGTCTGCGCCAACATCGACGATGCCCGGCGACGACCCGGCTCCCTGTATTGCGACGTTTTCGTCAGCCCCGCCATGTTCCAGCTGGCGATCGGCATCAAGGCGCGGGTGGTTTACGCGTTTACCCGGGTGACTGACGCGGGCGAGATCGAGGCTTCGTTTGGAAAACCCGCCGTGGATGCCGCTGCCTGTTCGGCAGAAGATTACGCCCGCGATTTCATCGCCTGGATGCGTGACGCCCAAAATGATCGTCGCAAGTGGCAGGTTCGGGAATGGGTACCGATGACCCGCAAGGACAGATTGAGGAAGTTCGTGCTGACCGAGTCGCTCTGCGCCCGCACCCGGGATTGAATCCTGGCTGGCCGGGCAGGAGCGCCTTCCTGCCCGGCCTTGTTCCTTACAGGTTCTTGTCCAGGTAGCCGCTGACGAATTTCACCAGGTCGTCGTCATAGCCGGTGAAGAAGTGGTCCATCTTCGGCGCCATGGTCTGCGCCGACTTGGCGTTGACGAGCGTTTTCTTGCGGCCGTCGGCGCCTTTCACCACGGCCGGCAGGTCGTCGCCGCCGTAGAGGTCGTAGATCGGCAGCGTCACGCCGTCATAGCTGTCGGACGAGATGCCCATCGACACCCACACGGCGAAGGGCGAATCCGGGTTCTTCTGGAAATAGCCCTTGGTCATGGCCGAGCCGAGGCTGTGCGAAACGACGGCGATTTTCTTGTTGCCCTTGCCCTGCAGGAATTTGGCCGCGGCCTTGATGCGCTCGGCCGCTTCCGGGAACAGCGGCTGGTAGGCCTTGCTGTCGGCTTCGACGGCAAGGATGGGCATCTGGATCGACAGCGTGGTGTAGCCAAGGTCGGCCAGCCGGCTCCTCAGCACGCCGATGAGGCCGTGGTCGGGGTGCACGCCGATGCCGTGCACGATGACCAGTCCGGCCTTGGCGTTGGGCGTTTCGGTATAGAGGCCGAGGAACTTGTGGCCCTGGGCTTCGATGTAAACCGGATCGCCGACGACGACGCCGGGGACGATTTCGTCGGCCCATTTCTGCTCGCGCGCGTAGTCGGAATTGGCGGCCCAGGCGGGCTGCAGGGCGAGGGCCAACAGCAGGAACAGGTATCGCATGGATTCTCCTTGGTTTTCTTGATGGCGGGGGCGCCCGAGACGCCGCCGTGACGGGCGGGTCACACGCGGCATTCGTTGTCGAATGCAGACAGGCAAAGCATCGGCCGGGTTCCCGCTTTTGTCAAACCGGCGGACGCATTCCGTGGCACGCGCGGCAAACCCATGCATGAAAAAGGGTAAATGCGGCACGTGCGATGTCGTATAACGGTAGAACAGTTCGGCGGCGAGGGCCGCCAGGGAGAACAAGGCAGAATGCTGAGAACGTTCAAGAATCACTACGAGTCGCTTTTTCATGCCTCGCCCAATGCCTACATCCTGCTGACGCCGGACCTGATGCTGGTCGACATCAACGACGCGCATTTGCGCTTGACCGGGTTTGAACGCCAGGCGGTGCTGGGCAGGCACCTGTTCGAGGTTTTTCCTGTGCCGGGAGAGGAGCAGGAGCGGCTCTTGCGCGACTCCTTTGCGCGCGTACTGTCCGGCAAGACCGAAGACAAGATATATCCGCTGCATTATCCGATCGTCCACCGCAACGAGAATGGCGAGGTCTGGGAAGACAGGTACTGGAGCGTGGTGAATACGCCGCTGTTCGACGAGGCCGGCAAGGTCGCCCTCATCCTCAATCACGTTGCCGATGTAACGTACCTGTTCCTGGCGGATGATGCCGGGCGCAGCCGCTTTGCCAGCCTGCAGGATATCCGCCGCGCGCACCTGGTCCTGGAAATGAGCGCAATGGACAGCGAGCGCAAGCGATTGCGCACCCTGATGGAGCAGGCGCCGGGCTTCGTGGCCATAGGCAGGGGGCCCCTGCATACCTTCGAACTCGCCAACAAGGCTTACTACCAGCTGGTCGGCCACCGCGAACTGCTCGGCAAGCCGGTGCGCGAGGCCTTGCCGGAACTCGAGGGCCAGGGCTTCTACGAGCTGCTGGACCAGGTGTACCAGTCGGGCAAGCCCTTCATCGGCCGCGCCATGCCCATCCTGTTCCAGCAGGAACCCGGTGCGCCGCTGGTCGAGCGCTACATCGATTTCATCTACCAGCCGATCTTCGAACAGGACGGCACGGTCTCGGGCATTTTCGTGCAGGGCCACGACGTGACCGAAGCGTATGAACTGTCGCAGCAGCTGAGCCACCAGGCGGAGCACGATTCCCTGACCGGGCTGTTGAACCGCCATGCGTTCGGCTTGCAACTGGAACAGGCGATCAGGGACTTGTCCGGCAAGGATACGGTGCATTCGCTGATGTACCTGGACCTTGATCAGTTCAAGCTGGTCAATGACACCTGCGGGCACCGCGCCGGCGACGAGTTCCTGCGTCTGATCGGCATGATCCTGAGGGCGAACACGAAGCCGACTGATACCCTGGCCCGCCTGGGCGGGGACGAATTCGGGCTCCTGCTCGAAAACTGTCCAGCGGAAACGGCCGGCCGCATCGCCGAGGCCTTGCGGCAGGCGGTGAGGGATGTCGAATTCATCTGGCAGAACCGTGTGTTCGGCGGCAGCGTCAGCATCGGCCTGGTTTCCTTCGGCGATCCGGTCACGAATCCGGCCGACGCACTGAGCGCGGCCGACTCGGCCTGTTTCCTGGCCAAGGAAAAGGGCCGCAATCGCGTGCAGGTCTACCGGCAGGAGGACAACGATCTCGTCGCCCGCTGGCGCGAGATGGACTGGGCCGGACGCCTCAGGACGGCATTGAAGGAAGAACGGATCGAACTGTATGCGCAAAGGATCGAGCCCTTGTCCAATGGCGCGGGAAAAGCGACGCACCATGAAATCCTGATCCGGCTCAGGGGCGATGATGGGGTGATGGTGCCGCCCATGGCCTTCATTCCCGCAGCCGAGCGCTATGGCCTGATGCCCAGCATCGACCGTTATGTCATCGAGAAGGCATTTACCTGGCTGGCGGAACACAGCCGGTCGGGCCAGGTCCCCCTGTTCCTGTCGATCAATCTCTCGGGCAATACGCTTAACGACGAAAGCATTTCATCCTTCATCAGCGAGGCGGCCTATGCGCTGGGCGTGCACCCCGCGCAGGTCTGCTTCGAGATTACCGAGACGGCGGCGGTCGCCAACCTGACGCAAACCGCCAGGCTGATCGGAGAAATCAAGGAGTTCGGCTTTCGTTTCGCGCTCGACGATTTCGGCAGCGGCATGTCCTCCTTCGGCTATCTCAAGTACCTGCCGGTGGACTATCTCAAGATCGACGGCGTGTTCATCAGGCACGTGCTCGCGGACGAGGTGGATGCCGCGATGGTCGAAGCCATCGCCCGGGTGGCGGGAGTCATGGGCATCCAGACGGTGGCGGAGTATGTCGAGAGCCGGGCGATCCGCGATGTGCTGGCAAGGATCGGCGTGGACTACGGCCAGGGCTACGCCATCCACAAGCCCGAGCCGCTTGGTTCCATCAGCCTCTTTCCGTAAGCCGCACGCTGCGCCATTCCCGCTGTTGGTTCAGGCTGCAGCGACCTTGGGCAGGCGATCGAGCGCCGCGTGGATGGCTTCTTCCGGGTAGGCGTAGTCTTCCAGCTCGCCGGCGAAGTACTTGTCGTAGGAAGCCATGTCGAAATGGCCGTGCCCGGAGAGGTTGAAGAACAGCACCTTGGGCTCGCCGCTTTGCTTGCAGCGCATGGCTTCGTCGAGGCAGGCGCGGATGGCGTGGCAGGACTCGGGCGCGGGGATGATGCCCTCGGCGCGCGCAAACATGACGCCGGCTTCGAAAGATGCGAGTTGCGGAATGGCCACGGCTTCGATGAGCTTCTCGTGATAGAGCTGCGACACCAGCGGCGAGTCGCCGTGGTATCTGAGGCCGCCGGCATGGATGCCGGGCGGCACGAAGTCGTGGCCCAGGGTATACATCTTCATCAGCGGGGTATAGCCGGAGGCATCGCCGAAATCGTAGGCGTAGTGGCCGCGGGTCAGGGTGGGGCAGGAAGTCGGCTCGGCCGCGACCAGGCGCAGGTTCTTCGCCCGTGCGTCGCCTGCGGCCTGGTCGGCGAGGAAGGGGAAGGCGGTGCCGGCGAAGTTGGAGCCGCCGCCGCAGCAGGCGAACACCATGTCGGGATAGACGCCGATTTTCTCGAACTGCTTCTTCGCTTCCAGGCCGATCACGGTCTGGTGCAGGCACACGTGGTTGAGCACGGAGCCGAGCGCGTAGTTGGTATCGGGGCGCGAGGCGGCTTCCTCCACGGCTTCGGAAATGGCGATGCCCAGGCTGCCGGGGGAATCGGGGTGCTCGGCCAGCACCTTGCGTCCGGCCTCGGTCATGTCGGTGGGCGAGGCGAACACCTCGGCGCCCCAGGTCTGCATCATGGAGCGGCGAAAGGGCTTCTGCTGGTAGGACACCTTGACCATGTACACACGCACCTCGATGCCGAACATCTGCCCGACCAGGGCAAGCGAGGAACCCCACTGGCCGGCGCCGGTTTCGGTGGCCAGGCGCCTGATGCCGGCCTGCCTGTTGTACCAGGCTTGCGGCAGCGCGGTGTTGGGCTTGTGCGAGCCGGCGGGGGAGACGCCTTCGTACTTGTAGTAGATCTTCGCCGGCGTGCCCAGCATCCGTTCCAGGCGGTGGGCGCGGAACATGGGCGCGGGCCGCCACATGCGGTAGGCCTCTCGCACTTCATCGGGAATGGCGATCCAGCGCTCGGCCGAGACTTCCTGCTCGATCAGCGCCATCGGGAAGATGGCCGTGAGCGCCTCCGGTCCCACGGGTTTGCCGTCCGGGCCGAGCGGCGGGGCAGGCGGCCTGGGCATGTCGGCGACGACGTTGTACCAGTGGGTGGGAATGTCCTTCTCTTCGAGCAGGATCTTGGTGTCCGACATGGCTTGCCTCCTAGGGAGATGTTGTGCGGCTATGCTACTCCCGAATGCCTTGCGTCAGCCAGAGGTCATGTTTCCAGCGCCTGCTCCAGCGATCTCAGCGCGGCACTCGCGATTTCGGTCACGGCATCCACCACCTGCATGGTCTGCTCGCTGGAGAACGGCGATGTGCCGGCTTCCAGGCCGACGAACTTGAGATGCTTGGGGAGTTCGCCCATGCGGTCTGCCAGCGCCAGGGTCTCGGCGAGGCCGAAGCCGTGGCTGGAGGTGTGGTGCATGATCAGGCCGTCGAGTGAGCGGCCCTCCAGCTTGTGCAGGGTGCCGGCCGCCGCGCCGCCCTTGACGGCATCGACCAGGATCACGGTGTCGGCGCCGCGCATGTGCTCGATCAGGCGCGGGCCGGGGCGGTCGAGCGCCACGACTTCGATTTTTTCCGGGTCGAAACGGCCCATGAGCGCGTGGGCGACGAGGAAACCGAGGTTGTCCGGCTCGGTGGGCGAGCCGATGCAGAGGATGCGGACGGACGGATGGATGTGTGCGTTCATGTACGGTCGATGCTCAGTTTCAAAAAATGCGTGGCGCAGGAAATGCAGGGATCGTAATTGCGAATCACGGTTTCCGCATGGTGGCGAATCTTCTCTTCAGGCTGGTCGAGGCCGAAATGGTTCAACGAGGTGCGCAGGTCGGCCTCGATGCGCGCCTGGTTCTGGCTGGTCGGCGGCACGATGCGAGCGCTGACGATGCTGCCGCTGTCGTCCAACTCGTAGCGGTGCCAGAGAATGCCGCGCGGCGCCTCGCTGGCGCCGAAGCCGACGCCTGCCCGCGGCGCGGCTTCGAGGTAGGGCGTGTCGGTTGGTGCGTAGGCTTCGAGCAGGCGGATGGACTCGACCAGGGCGGCATGGATTTCCAGTGCGCGCGCGACGATGCTGTGGAAGATGTTGGACGAGGGGAAATGCATGCCGCAGGCTTGCGCAAGCTTGCGCGTCGACGCGGGCAACAGGTCGAGGTTTAGGTTGAGGCGCGCCAGCGGGCCGACCAGGTAGTCCTGCCCCCGATGATGGCAGTGCAGGGCGGTGGAATGGGGCGCATGGCTTTCCTTGAACTCGCTGTCGAACTCGGCGATGTCGATGTCGAGTCCGCGGCTGGAGACGATGCGCCCCCGGGTGATGGGATATTCGCCGGCGCGGCCGAGCGATACGCATTCGAAATCCTGGGTTTCGTTCGGCAGCGGCAGTGCGGCCGTCCACAGCACCAGCGCCTCGGCCTCCGGCAGCAGGGCTTGCAGTTCTTCGCGCAGCGCGGCGGCGGCGCTGCGCGAAGGCGCATGCCAGAAGCCGCCCACGCGCACGCCGACAGGATGGACCGAGCGGCCGCCGAGGAAGCGGATGATGGCGTTGCCGGCCTCCTGGATTCTCAGGCCGCGACGCACGATGTCGGGATGTTGCCCGGCCATGTCGATGGCGTTGGCGAAGCCGAGGAAGTCGGGCGCCGCCAGCAGGTGGATGTGCAGGCCGTGCGACTCGATCCACTCGCCGCAGTAGAACAGCCGGCGCATGTCGCGGATCCAGGGCGTGGGCTCGATGCCGAGGATGGATTCCAGCGCCTGCACCGCGCTCATCTGGTAGGCCACCGGGCAGATGCCGCAGATGCGCGCGACCATGTCCGGCACTTCCATGTAGTGGCGGCCTTCGAGGAACTTCTCGAACAGTCGCGGCGGTTCGAAAATGCGCAGCCCGAGCTCGCTGATCTCGCCGTTGACGATGCTGAGGTCGAGCGCGCCCTCGCCTTCTACGCGGGCGAGCACCGGAACATTGAGGTTGACGGTGCGGTTAGTCATCTTGTTCTTTGTAGCGTTGGCCGATGTCCGCAAAGGGCTGGGCCGTGGAGGTGATGAACAGGAAGCGGCGGGCGACATCGCGCCGTGAAAGCCCGGACTGCTCGAAATGCTCCGCCATGGCGGCGGCGTTGGGCAGTTCGGCCGGGCCGAAGCAGCCATAGCAGGCGCGGCCCACGCCCGGGCACAGCGCGCCGCAGCCGGTGCGGGTGACCGGGCCCATGCAGGGCGCGTTCTGCGTGACCGCGACGCATGTGTAACCGCGGCGCTTGCATTCCACGCACACGGGCTCGCCCGGGTTGGCCGGGGTGACGCCATTCAGCAGGCTGGCGGTGGCGCCCAGCACCTGTTCGGTGGTGACCGGACAGCCCCAGATTTCGAGGTCGACCTTCACGTGCGCCGAGATCGGGCGCGACTCGGGCAGGCACTCGATGTATTGCGGGCTGGCGTAGATGTCGGCCACCCAGCTCGCCGACTCCTTCACGCCGTTGCGCAGGGCCTGCAGGCCGCCGGCGGTGGCGCAGACGCCGAGGGTGACTAGGTATCTGGCCGAAGCGCGCACGGCGCGGATGCGCTCGATGTCGTGTTCCGTCGAGATGCTGCCTTCGACAAAGGCGATGTCGACTTCGGCGAACTGATCGATCCAGCCGGCTTCGGCGAAGTGCAGGATGTCCACCCTTTGCGCCAGCGTGACCAGGGATTCACCGGCATTGAGGAAGGCGAGCTGGCAGCCGTCGCAGGAGGCGAACTTGTGCACGGCGATGCGCGGGCGACTCATAAGCCGCCCCTTTCCAGCAGCGCCTTCACTTCCGGGTAGGAAAACACCGGCCCGTCCTTGCAGACGAAATGGCCGCCGAGCTGGCAGTGCCCGCACAGGCCGAGCGCGCATTGCATGTTGCGCTCCAGGCTGACGTGAATATCGGCTTCGTTCATGCCGCGCGCTTTCAGCGCCTTGGCAGCCGCGACCATCATGCCTTCGGGCCCGCAGATCATCGAGATGGCATGGGCGGGCTCGAACTCGGCCTGCGCCACCAGGTCGATGGGGCTGCCCACGTGCCAGGGCCACAGCGCTTCGGTCGAATTGGCGGCGAGCAGCACCTGGGTATCCGGCACCTGTGCCCAGCGCTCGTAGGAGGCGCGCCAGATGAGGTCGTGGCTGTGCTTCACGCCTTGCAGGATGATGAGGCGGCGAAAGCGTTCGCGCCGCTTCAGCACGTAGTGGATGACCGCCATCACCGGCGCGCAGCCGAGGCCGCCGGTGACGATGAACACATCCTTGCCTTCGGCTTCGGCGAGCGGCCAGCCGCGGCCATAGGGGCCGCGCAGGCCGACTTCGTCGCCGGGCTTGAGCTGCGCGATTCCATGGGTGATGCGGCCGACGGCGCGGATGGTGTGGGCGAAATTCGTGCGTTCCTCCGGATCGGAAGAAATCGAAATCGGCACCTCGCCGGCACCCGGCAGGTAGACCATGTTGAACTGGCCCGGCGCGAAACTGTAGCTGTCCTGGACGGCGGCGTCATTGAAGCGCAGGCGCAGGGTGAAGATATCGTCGGACTCCTGGACGCGCTCGACGATTCTGGCGGTTTGGGGGACGTGGGGAGAATTCATCCTGGGAAAAACCTGTTGACCGCGGGGAACACGGGGGCAAGCCGGGAGTAATGCCTGGTTGCGGCAATCGAGCATGGGGTGAAGGGGGCAGCATTAAAAGCCTGAAGCTTTCCTCGTGAACTCCGTGTTCCCCGTGGTGCAAATGCAGTTTTCCGATTCATTTCAGCAGCGCGGTCGCTTCCTCGGTGATGTCGATGCCGACCGGGCACCAGGCGATGCAGCGGCCGCAGCCGACGCAGCCCGAGCGGCCGAACTGGTCGTGCCAGCTTGCCAGCTTGTGCGTGAGCCACTGGCGGTAGCGCTGGCTGATCTCGGGCCGGAGCTGCTTGCCGTGGATGTAGCCGTGGCGCTCGCCGAAGCAGGAATCCCACTCGCGGATGTGCAGGCTGTCGCTGCCGTCGAGCCCGGGCTGTTCGACCTCGGCGTGGCAGAAACAGGTGGGGCAGACCATGGTGCAGTTGCCGCAGGCGAGGCAGCGCTCGCCCACCTCCTGCCATCGCCCATGGTCGAGCCGCGCCATCAGGGCATCGCGCAGGTTGGTGCCGGGAATGGCGCGGGTCTGGCTTTCCGCGGCGCGGCGGACGCCGGCCGCCGCGGCCTCGATTTTTTCGGACTGGGCTTCCTGCAGGGGCAGCGCTGCGAGCAGCCGTTCGCCGGCCGGGCTGCCGGCCTGGGCGATGAAGCCGTCATCAAGCTCGGTAAGGGCAAGGTCGAAGCCGGACCTGGCTTCCGGGCCGTCGCCGGTGGAAGCGCAGAAGCAGGTGCTGGCCGGATGGGTGCAGTTCACCGCGACGAGCAGCATGTCCTCGCGCCGCGCGCCGTAGTGCGGATCGGGGTGGGGTCCGCCGAGAAAATGCCGGTCCTGTATGGCGAGGGCGGCGAGGTCGCAGGCCCGCACGCCGATAACGGCCAGCGGGCGCTTCGGCATCTCGTCGACTTCGACGGCAAATCCGGATTCGGTCCGGGCGATGCGCCACAGCGGTTCGCTCGGCGCAAATACGAGCGGCTTGAGCGCCTGCGGGCCGTTGGCCCAGGCAAAGCACCGACTGTGGCCGTCCTGATGCGTGCGGCTGCTGCCGGCGGCCTGGTTGAGGCTGACGCCCCAGGGCAGTTCGTCGGCTTGGCGGGCTTCTTCGTACACGATGCTGCCATTTCTGGCCTGCGGTGCGATGACTGCATAGCCTTGTCCTGCCAGAACGTCGATCAGGCTTTGCAATGCGGAGTGGGGGAGGAAATGTTTGGGCATGGCTTTCGCAACTATAGCAGGCGGGCATGACGGGAAATTGACCGCCGGGCCTTTTCCCTGCCCGGCGCAGGGGTATGTCAGAAAGGGGCGGGTTTTTCTGGGGGGCCATTCACGGTAAAATCATGGCTTTGAAACTCGGTCTGCCTCGCATTCCCCGATCTTTCCTGTCCGGACGCCCTGGGGCGCATCCGGCGGACGGCCGGCAATGAAGCCCGCCGGGCCATTTAACCTGTTATTTCCTGTCATTTAGAGAGTGTCTCATGTCCCAACTAGAAGTTATCGGATCCCTTGAGCGGCGCATCGACCTGGCCGTTCCCATCGCAGCGATCGATGCCGAGGTGGAAACCCGTCTCAAGCGCCTTGCCAAGAGCGTCAAGGCCCCGGGCTTCCGGCCCGGCAAGGTGCCGATGAGTCACGTCAGCAAAATGCATGGCGCGGGCGTGAAGCAGGAAGTGCTTGGCGAATCGCTGCAGAAGACCTTTTTCGAGGCGATCGACGCCCAGCAGCTGAAAGTGGCGGGCATGCCGCGCTTCGAGCCCAGGGAAGGCGAAACCGACGCTGCGGAAATCCGTTTTTCCGCCACCTTCGAGGTCTATCCCGAAGTCAGGCTGGGCGATCTTGGCGCGGCTGCGCTGAAGCGCCCGGTGGTGGGCGTCGAAGAAGCCAATGTCGACGAAACCCTGGATATCCTGCGCAAGCAGCGCCGCGGCTTCAGCAAGGTCGATCGCGCCAGCCAGAAGGATGACCTGGTCAAGTTCGACTTCCGGGGCACCCTGGACGGCGAGGTCTTCCCCGGCGGCGAGGCCACGGATTTCTCGACGGTGGTCGGCGAAGGCCGCATGCTCAAGGATTTCGAGGACAACCTGACGGGCCTGTCCGCCGGCGAGTCGCGCGGCTTCGACATGACCTTCCCGGCGGACTATTCCGCCGCACACCTGGCCGGCAAGTCCGTGCATTTTGATGTCACCATGAAGCAGGTGCAGGAGCCCAAGCTGCCTGAACTGGATGCGGAATTCGCCAGGTCGATGGGCATCGCCGACGGCGACATCGCCAGGCTCCGCGAAGAAGTCAGGTCCAATCTCCAGCGCGAGGTCAAGCGCCGCATCCAGGCACGCGTGAAGGAGGCCGCCATGGAAGTGCTGCTGGCCAACGCCGAACTGGAACTTCCCAAATCCCTCGTGGGGCTTGAAATCGACCGGCTCCGCCAGCAGATGCTCAATCAGATCCAGGCGAGCGGCGGACAGATCAAGGAAGACATGATTTCGTCCGATATATTCAAGGACCAGGCCGAGCGCCGCGTGCGCCTGGGCCTGATCATCGCCGAGATCGTGCAGAAGAATGACCTGGCGGCCAAACCCGAGCAGGTGCGTGCGCTGATCGACGAGTATGCGCAGGGCTACGAGGACCCGCAGGAGGTCGTGCAGTGGTATTACCAGGACCCCCAGCGGCTTCAGGAAATCGAGGCCCTGGCATTGGAAGACAATGTGGTAGCATGGGTTGTCGGCCAGGTTCAGGCTACCGATGAACCGGTGAAATTTGACGATTTGATGGGACGTGCCGCATGACGGCTAAGCATATGAGCAATTACATCGAGCCTCAGGGTCTGGGGCTCATCCCCATGGTCATCGAGCAGAGCGGCCGTGGCGAGCGGGCGTACGACATCTATTCGCGCCTGTTGAAGGAGCGCGTGGTGTTCCTGGTCGGTCCGGTGAACGATGCCACCGCCAACCTGATCGTGGCCCAGCTTCTGTTCCTGGAGTCGGAAAACCCCGACAAGGATATCTACTTCTACATCAACTCGCCGGGAGGCTCGGTTTCCGCCGGCCTGGCGATCTACGACACCATGCAGTTCATCAAGCCGGACGTGTCGACCCTCTGCATCGGCCAGGCCGCCAGCATGGGCGCCTTCCTGCTGACTGCCGGCGCCAAGGGCAAGCGCTACTGCCTGCCCAACTCGCGCGTGATGATTCATCAGCCGCTGGGCGGCTTCCAGGGCCAGGCCTCTGACATCGAGATTCATGCCAAGGAGATCCTGTACCTCAAGGACAAGCTCAATGGCATGCTGGCCAGGCACACCGGCCAGCCGATCGAGACGATCGAGCGCGACACCGACCGGGACAATTTCATGAGCGCCGAAGAGGCCATGAACTACGGCCTGATCGACAAGGTTCTGGAAAACCGCGAACAGGCGGCGGCTTAAGTGGGAGACAACGTGATGTCAGACAAGGGCGGAAGCGACAAGCTGCTCTATTGCTCGTTTTGCGGCAAGAGCCAGCACGAGGTGCGCAAGCTGATTGCCGGCCCTTCGGTTTTCATCTGCGACGAGTGCGTCGAGCTTTGCAACGACATCATCCGCGAGGAAATCCAGCAGAACCAGGCGGTCAAGGGCTCCACCGACCTGCCCAGTCCGCACGAGATTCGCGACATTCTCGACCAGTACGTGATCGGCCAGGGTCAGGCCAAGAAAGCACTTTCGGTGGCGGTTTACAACCACTACAAGCGCCTGCGTTCCAGCCAGGGCAAGCAGGATGAAGTCGAACTGGCCAAGAGCAACATCCTGCTGATCGGCCCCACCGGCTCGGGCAAGACCCTGCTGGCGCAGACGCTGGCGCGCCTGCTCAACGTGCCGTTCGTGATTGCCGATGCCACCACGCTGACCGAAGCCGGCTACGTCGGCGAGGACGTCGAGAACATCATCCAGAAGCTGCTGCAGAAGTGCGATTACGACGTGGACAAGGCCAAGCACGGCATCGTCTATATCGACGAGATCGACAAGATTTCGCGCAAGGCCGACAACCCCTCGATCACCCGCGACGTGTCGGGCGAGGGCGTGCAGCAGGCGCTGCTCAAGCTGATCGAAGGCACCACTGCATCGGTGCCGCCGCAGGGCGGGCGCAAGCATCCCAACCAGGAGTTCGTGCAGATCGATACCACCAACATCCTGTTCATCGTCGGCGGGGCGTTCGGCGGCCTGGAAAAGGTCATCCGCAACCGCTCGGAAAAGGGCGGCATCGGTTTCGGCGCCAAGGTCAAGAGCGTGGACGAGAAAAAGCGCGACATGGAGCTTTTGCACACGGTCGAGCCCGAAGATCTCATCAAATATGGCCTGATTCCGGAATTTGTCGGACGTTTGCCTGTAGTTGCCGTGCTGGACGAGCTGGATGAGGCGGCCCTGATGCAGATTCTGACCGAGCCCAAGAATGCGCTCAGCAAACAGTTCACCAAGCTGTTCAAGATGGAAGGCGTGGAACTGGAATTCCGCGAAGGCGCGCTCAAGGCCATCGCCAAGAAGGCGCTGGACCGCCGCACAGGCGCGCGCGGACTGCGTTCCATCATCGAGCACGCCCTGCTGGACCTGATGTTCGATCTGCCTTCGATGCAGAACGTGAGCAAGGTCGTGGTCGACGAACAGATGATCAATGGCGAAGGCCCGCCTTTGCTGATCTATTCGGACCAGTCGGCAGCGACGGGGTCCTGAGGTTGAAGCGGGGGCGTCAGGGAATATTTCTCTTTCGCCCCTTGATGTTTCTGGGACAGCCCGCAGTTCCTAGTTTGGGTTTATCTGCGTTCAGCGTGGAAATTGACTTCTATTAAAGGTGACATCATGAGTACTTCAGATAGCGGTGAACGCGTTCAACTGCCCCTGTTGCCCCTGCGCGACGTGGTGGTTTTCCCCCATATGGTGATTCCGCTGTTCGTCGGTCGCGCCAAATCGATCAAGGCGCTGGAAACCTCGATGGAATCCGGCAAGCACATCCTGCTGGTCGCGCAGAAATCGGCGGTGCAGGACGAACCGACCACCAAGGATCTCTATGACACCGGCAGCATGGCGACCGTGCTGCAGATGCTGAAGCTGCCCGACGGCACCGTGAAGGTGCTGGTTGAAGGCAACCAGCGCGCGAAAATCCTCGAAGTCAGCGACGAAGGCACCTACCTGGCCGCCCAGGCCGAGCTGGTGGCCCTGGACGGCAAGGACGACACCGAAGTCGAGGCCATGCGCCGTGCGCTGATGGCCCAGTTCGACCAGTACGTCAAGCTGAACAAGAAGATTCCGCCTGAAATCCTGACTTCGCTGTCCGGCATCGACGAAGGCGGCCGCCTGGCCGACACCATCGTCGCGCACCTGCCGCTGAAACTGGAACAGAAGCAGGAAATCCTCGAAATGATTTCCGTCGCCAAGCGCCTCGAGCACCTGATGGGCCTGCTCGAAGCCGAAATCGACATCCTGCAGGTGGAAAAGCGCATCCGCGGCCGCGTCAAGCGCCAGATGGAAAAGTCGCAGCGCGAGTACTACCTCAACGAGCAGGTCAAGGCGATCCAGAAGGAACTCGGCGACATCGAAGAGGGCGCCGAACTGGAAGAACTCGAGCGCAAGATCAGGGACTCCGGCATGGCCAAGGAGGCCGTTGCCAAGGCGCAGGCCGAGCTGAAGAAGCTGCGCATGATGTCGCCGATGTCGGCCGAAGCGACCGTCGTGCGCGGCTACATCGACACTCTGGTCAATCTGCCGTGGAAGAAGAAGACCAAGATCAGCAAGGACCTGGCCAAGGCCGAGAAGATTCTCGACGAGGACCACTACGGCCTGGAGAAGGTCAAGGAACGCATCCTCGAATACCTCGCGGTGCAGCAGCGCGTGGACAAGGTGAAGGCGCCGATCCTGTGCCTGGTCGGTCCGCCCGGCGTGGGCAAGACCTCGCTCGGCCAGTCGATCGCCCGCGCCACGAACAGGAAATTCGTGCGCATGGCGCTGGGCGGCGTGCGCGACGAAGCCGAGATCCGCGGCCATCGCCGCACCTACATCGGCTCGATGCCGGGCAAGATCCTGCAGAGCCTGACCAAGGTCGCGGTGCGCAACCCGCTGTTCCTGCTCGACGAAGTGGACAAGATGGGCCAGGATTTCCGCGGCGATCCGTCGTCGGCGCTGCTGGAGGTGCTCGATCCCGAGCAGAACCACACCTTCCAGGACCATTACATCGAAGTCGAGTATGACCTGTCCGACGTCATGTTCGTGGCCACCGCCAATACCATGAACATCCCGGCGCCGCTGCTCGACCGCATGGAAGTGATTCGCCTGTCCGGCTACACCGAGGACGAGAAGATCAACATCGCCCATCGCTACCTGGTGCCGAAGCAGATGAAGGCCAATGGCCTCAAGGAGACCGAGTTCGCCATCGCCGACACGGCCCTGCGCGACATCGTGCGCTACTACACCCGTGAAGCCGGTGTCAGGAGCCTCGACCGCGAGATTTCCAAGATCTGCCGCAAGGCCGTGAAGTCGCTGCTGCTGAAGAAGCACAAGGGCAAGATGACCGTGACCTCGCGCAACCTCGACAAGTATCTTGGCGTGCGTCGCTACAGCTACGGCATCGCCGAGAAGCACAACCAGGTCGGCCAGGTCACCGGCCTTGCCTGGACCGAGGTGGGCGGCGAACTGCTGACCATCGAGGCAGTGAAGCTGCCCGGCAAGGGCAAGATGACCACGACCGGCAAGCTCGGCGAGGTGATGCAGGAATCGATCCAGGCTGCCTTGTCGGTGGTGCGTTCGCGCGCCCGTCCGCTCGGCATCGCGGAAAACTTCCACGAGAAGTTCGATCTGCACATCCACATGCCGGAAGGTGCGACGCCCAAGGACGGCCCCAGCGCGGGCATTGCGATCTGCACGGCCGTGGTCTCGGTGCTGACCGGCATCCCCGTGCGCTGCGATGTCGCCATGACTGGCGAGATCACGCTGCGCGGCGAAGTGCTGCCCATCGGCGGGCTGAAGGAGAAACTGCTGGCCGCGCACCGTGGTGGCATCAAGGTGGTGATGATCCCCGAGGAGAACGTCAAGGACCTGACCGACATTCCGGACAACATCAAGAACCGCCTCGACATCCATCCGGTGAAATGGATCGACCAGGTGTTGAAGATCGCGCTCGAGCACCAGCCCGAACCGCTGCCCGATGAAGTCGCGGGCGAGTCCGTGCCGGCAACCGAGGCGGTCGAACAGCCTTCGCTCAAGCACTGAGCCGCATCGTTCACCAAGCCCTGAAAAAATTCCCGCCGAACGGCGGGATTTTTTCTTGACCTTCCGGATTTTTGTCCATCGCCCTGAATACCGCTTGACACAAGGCTTTGCGGGAAGCTATAAATCCGCCACAGGGTTTTCCTGTGCTGCGTTTCGAAAGGGGACAACACGTGAACAAATCCGAATTGATCGATGCCATTGCTGATTCCGCCGACATTTCCAAGGCTGCCGCGGGCCGTGCCCTGGATGCCACGGTCGAGGCAGTGAAGAAGGCGCTGAAGAAGAACGACATGGTGACCCTGGTTGGCTTCGGCACTTTCTACGTGGGCAAGCGTGCTGCGCGTACCGGCCGCAATCCGCGCACAGGCGCTTCCATCAAGATCAAGGCAGCAAAAGTTCCGAAGTTTCGTGCAGGCAAGGGCCTGAAGGACGCGATCAACTGATTCGCGTCACCAACAGCAATACCGTATCAACGGGTGCTTAGCTCAGTTGGTAGAGCGTCGCCCTTACAAGGCGAATGTCGGCGGTTCGAACCCGTCAGCACCCACCAGATTTGACGCATCATGGCGTCACCATGGCGAAAGGCCCGCAGCAGTTGCGGGCCTTTTTGCATCGAGGCGTACAGCGAGAGGCGAAAAAATCCCGGCGTTCGTTCGCCGCGAGGAATTTTTTCTTCGGCAGGCATCCACTTTTTTTGTGTCGTGTGTATAATTGCGGCCTGCGCTTGAGGGGGTTGTGCAAGCGCAAAACTCTGGAGCGGTAGTTCAGTTGGTTAGAATACCGGCCTGTCACGCCGGGGGTCGCGGGTTCGAGTCCCGTCCGCTCCGCCAACACCGAAAAAAGCGAACTCAGGTTCGCTTTTTTCTTTTCTGTCCGCCAAAGCCGTACACATCGCCATCGTTTCGGGCGACAATTGCGCTTTGTCGTTGCATCAGAGACCGATATGCTGGAAGCCATACGCAAACGGGCACAAGGCTTGTTCGCCAAGATCATTCTCGCCCTCATCACCATTCCCTTCGCCCTGTGGGGCGTAGACGCCTATTTCAGTTCGGGCGGCGGCAATGAGGTGATTGCCGAAGTCGGGGATTCGGGCGTGACCCGCCAGGCATACACGGACATGCTCCGGGAGCAGGCCGATCGCCTGCGCCAGGCGATGGGGCCGAATTTCGATTCCTCCATGACCCAGAGCGCGGAATTCCGCGAGCAGGTGCTGCGATCGATGGCCGAGGAAGAAGCGATGCTGCAGGAGGCCAACGCCATCGGGCTGGAGGTGACGGATGCACAGATTGCGGCGCTGTTGCAGCAACTGCCGCCGTTTCAGGAAGACGGCAAATTCTCGCCCGAACGCTACAAGCGCGTACTGGCCCAGCGCGGCTATACCCCGGCCTATTTCGAATACCAGCTGAGGCGCGACATTGCACTGGGCCTCATGCGCCAGCCCGTGCTTGCCGGGGCGCTTCTTCCCGCCACGTCTGTAGAGCTGGTGGCCAGGATTGCCGGCCAGCGCCGTGAAATTTCCTGGTACGAGATCAGCCCGGCTGCGGTTGCGGGCCAGGTGAATGTCACCGAGAAGGACATCCAGGCCTACTACGATGCGCACAAGACCGAGTACGTCGAGCCCGAGGCAGTGCGGGTCGAATATGCGGTGCTGTCGCTGGACGAACTGTCCAGGAACATCCAGCCCAGCGAAAAGGAAGTGCAGGAATATTACGCGAGCAACGCCGCTTCGCTCGGGCCGCCGGAGGAGCGCAGCGCCAGCCATGTCCTGATCGGCGCGGCGCAAGGCGATGCCGAGGCGCGCAAGCAGGCGAAAGCCAGGGCCGAAACCCTGCTCGCAGCGTTGCAAAAGGCCCCCCAGACCTTTGCCGATGTGGCCAGGCGCGAATCGCAGGATGAGGGGTCCGCGGTCGACGGCGGCAGCCTGGGCAGCTTTGGCCGCGGCATGATGGTGAAGCCGTTCGAGGATGCCGTATTTTCCATGAAGCCCGGCGAGATGCGGCTGGTGGAATCCGAATTCGGCTTCCACATCATCCGCCTCGACGGCATCCAGGCGAAGACGCCGCCGCTGGCTGCGGTGCGTGCGCAAATCGAGGCGGAAATCCGCAGGCAGCAGGCGCAAAAGCATTATGCCGAAGCGGCGGAGAATTTCAGCAACCTGGTCTATGAGCAGGCCGCCAGCCTGAAGCCGGCGGCGGACGCGCTGAAGCTGTCGATACAGACCACTGACTGGATGAGCCGGAATGACAAGGCCGCCGCGCCTTTCGATTCGGACAAGCTGCTTGACGCGGTTTTCACCGCCGATGCCATCAAGAGCCGGCAGAACATCGAACCCGTGGAAACCAGCCGCACCACGATGGCGGCCGCGCGCGTCATCGATCACCGGCCGGCGAGACAGAAGCCGGTTGCGGAAGTCTCCGAAGCCATTCGCGCGAAGCTGCAGGCGGAGCAAACCGCGAGCCTCGTCGCGAAGATGGGCCAGTCGCAGATCGCCGAACTGAACCAGGGCAAGGAGCCGGCGCTAGCCGCGTGGTCGGCATTCAAGCTGATCGGCCGCCAACAGCCCGAAGGCCTCGATGCCAAGACGGTGCAGTCGATCATGCGTGTGGATACGGCCAAGCTGCCCGCTTATGTCGGCGCAGGCATGCCTGACGGCAGCTATCGCATCGTGCGGGTGACGCGCATCATCGAGGACACGGCCAACCCCATGCTGCGTGCGGCCGTGGAAAACGGCCTGCGCCAGGCCTATGCGCAGAGCGATGCGCTTGCGCAGATGGAACTGGTCAAGGCTACGCAGAAAATCGTGATCAAGCCCGGCGCCCTGGAGAAGCGGGACTGAGGCAACGGCCAGACCCGCCGAAAAAAACGCGCCGAGAGGCGCGTTTTTTTCATCGCAGGCTGGATTCGGTCATGTCTCGGCGCCAGCCGTGGTGTTGAAGCCCGCATCCACGTAGGTAATTTCGCCGGTGATGCCGGAAGCGAGGTCCGACAGCAGGAAGGCGGCGGCATTGCCGACTTCGTCGATGGTAACGTTGCGGCGCAGCGGGGCATTCTTTGCGACGATGTCCAGCTTCTCATTGAAATTGGCGATGCCGCTTGCGGCCAGGGTCCTGATCGGGCCTGCGGATACCGCATTCACGCGGATGCCGCGCGGCCCGAGGCTTTGCGCCATGTAATAGACGCCGGACTCCAGGCTGGCCTTGGCCAGTCCCATGACGTTGTAGTTGGGCACGGAGCGGATGGCGCCGAGATAGCTGAGCGTAAGCAAGGCGGCATTGCGGCCTTCCATCATTGGCAGTGCCGCCTTGGCCAGGGCAGCGAAGCTGTAGGAACTGATGTCGTGGGCGATGCGGAAGTTTTCGCGCGTCACCGCATCAAGGTAGTCGCCAGTCAGCGCCTGCTTGGGGGCGAAGGCGACGGAATGCACGAGGCCGTCGAGGCCGTCCCATTTCTTTGCCAGTTCGACGAAGACCGCTTCGATCTCTTCGTCGCTGGAGACGTCGCAGGGCAGGGCGATGTCGGAGCCGAACTCCCTGGCGAATTCGACCACACGGTCCTTGGCACGGTCGCCCTGGTAGGTGAAGGCGAGTTCGGCGCCTTCGCGCTTGCAGGCGCCGGCAATGCCATAGGCGATGGAACGGTTGCTGATCAGTCCGGTGATGAGGATTTTTTTGCCGGCGAGAAAACCCATGTCTTTTCCTTGCAGCTGAGAACAATAATCGAATAGCCGGATTATACGCTGACAAGCCGCCCAGCCTTGGTACACTATCTGCCCATGCGTCTCTGGCTCATCTCCTTATTGTTGCCGGTTCTGCTGTCAGGCTGCGGCGAGGCCTGGAACAATCCCTATCCCACCGAGGACGCATCCACCAACACGCTGTATACCGTGTTCGAGGAGCGCCCCAAGCGGCTCGATCCGGCGCGTTCGTACAGCAGCAACGAGGTCGAATTCACCGGCCAGATCTATGAGCCGCCGCTGCAATACCATTTTCTCAAGCGGCCCTACGCGCTGGAGCCGCTGACCACCGAGGGCATGCCGGTAGTGCGCTACTGGGACCGGGCGGGGCGCGAACTGCCTGCCGACGCGCCCACGTCGGCCATTGCCCGTACCACCTACGACATCACGATCAGGCCCGGCATCCGCTACCAGCCGCATCCGGCCTTCGCGCGCTTGCCGGACGGCGAGCCGCGCTACTTCGGGCTCTCGGCGCAGGATCTCGAGGGCATCGACACGCTCGGCGACTTCGAGCATGCAGGCAGCCGCGAGCTTGTGGCAGAGGATTACGTGTACGAGGTCAAGCGTCTCGCCAGTCCGCGCATCAACTCGCCGATCTTCGGCCTCATGAGCGAATACATCGAGGGCCTCGACGAATTCAATCAGCGCCTGTCCAGGGCGGCCGAGGCGCTGCCGAAAGCCGCCTGGTTCGACCTGCGCCCGCATGATTTTTCCGGCGCTCAGGTTACCGGCAAATACAGCTTCCGCATCTCCCTGAAGACGCACTACCCGCAGTTCATCTACTGGCTGGCGATGCCGTTCTTCGCGCCGGTACCGTGGGAGGCGGAGCGGTTCTACGCCCAGCCGGGCATGGCCGAGCGCAACCTCAACCTTGACTGGTTCCCGGTCGGCACCGGACCGTTCATGCTGAGCGAGAACGATCCCAACCGCCGCATGGTGCTGACGCGCAATCCAAATTTCCATGGCGAAACCTATCCCGGCGAAGGCGAGCCGGGCGATGCGGAAAAAGGCCTGCTGGCGGACGCCGGCAAGACGCTGCCCCTGCTCGATCGCGCGGTATTCACCCTGGAAAAGGAGGACATCCCGCAGTGGAACAAATTCCAGCAGGGCTACTACGATGCTTCCGGCATCAGCTCCGACAATTTCGATCAGGCCGTGCAGTTCACGCCCGATGGCGAGGCCGATCTTGCGCCGGAGATGAGGGCGAAGGGCATCAAGCTGGTCACGGCCGTCACCACCTCCAACCGCTACATGGGCTTCAACATGAAGGACCCGCTGGTGGGGCATCCCGGCGGCGAGGCCGCTCGCAAGCTCAGGCAGGCCATTTCCATTGCGGTCGATTACGAGGAATTCATTTCCATTTTCCTCAATGGGCGCGGCATTTCCGCGCATGGTCCGCTGCCGCCCGGCATCTTCGGCTACAAGGACGATTTCAACCCCGTGGTCTATGCCGCCCCCGGCCAGCGCCGCAGCATCGAGGAGGCTAAACGGCTATTGCGTGAAGCCGGCTATCCAAACGGCCGCAATGCCAGGACCGGCGAGCCGCTGGTGCTGTATTTCGATACCGCCGCCACCGGCCCCGACGCCAAGTCGCGGCTCGACTGGCTGATCAAGCAGTTCAGGAAGCTCGACATCCAGCTGGTGATCCGCGCCACCGACTACAACCGCTTCCAGGACAAGATGCTGCGCGGCAATGCGCAACTCTTCGAATGGGGCTGGAACGCCGATTATCCCGACCCGGAGAACTTCCTGTTCCTGCTCTACGGACCCAACGCCAAGGCCGGCAGGAACGGCGAGAATGCCGCCAATTACGGTAATGCGGAATTCGACCGCCTGTTCGCGCAGATGAAGGGCATGGCCAACGGCCCCGAACGGCAGCAAGTCATTGACCGCATGACCGCCATCCTGCGCGAGGATGCGCCCTGGCTGTTCGGCTTCTTTCCCAAGGGCTTCAGCCTGCAGCATGCCTGGGTCGGCAACGTCAAGCCCAACCTCATGGCCAACAACACGCTGAAATACCGGCGCATCGACGCCGGATTGCGCGAACAGAGCCGGGCGCAATGGAATCGTCCGGTGCTGTGGCCCTTCGCCGCGGGCGCGATCGTCCTGCTGGCCCTGTTCTGGCCGGCCTGGCGCCAGTATCGCAGGCATGAGGAGGGGCGGGGATGATCCGCTACATCCTGCGCCGCCTGCTGTACGCCATCCCCATCCTCATCGGGGTCAACCTCATTACCTTCTTCCTGTTCTTCGTCGTCAACACGCCGGACAACATGGCGCGCATTCACCTCGGCGTGAAGCACGTCACGCCCGAGGCGATCGAACAGTGGAAGGCCGAGCACGGCTACGACAAGCCCTTGTTCCACAACCCTGAGCAGCACGGAATCCGGGCCGTGACCGAAACGCTGTTCGTCGACCGCTCGATCAAGCTGTTCAGCTTCGATTTCGGCAAGGCCGACGATGGCCGCGACATCGCGCGCGACATCAAGACGCGCATGTGGCCCTCGCTGGCGATCGCGCTGCCGGTATTCGTCATCGGCATCATGGTCAACATCACCGCGGCCTTGCTGATGATCTTTTATCGCGGCACGCGGCTGGAATATGCCGGCGTGGCCGGATTGATCGCGCTGATGTCGATTTCCAGCCTGTTCTACATCATCGCCGGCCAGTATTTTATCGCCAAGCTGTGGCAATGGCTGCCGATTTCCGGCTTCGGCGGCGGCATCGACGGCTTCAAGTTCATTCTCCTGCCGGTGCTGGTGTCGGTGGCTGCCGGCATCGGCAGCGGGGCGCGCTGGTATCGCACCATCTTCATTGAGGAAATCGGCAAGGACTACGTGCGCACGGCGCGCGCCAAGGGGTTGTCGGAGCTGCGCGTGCTGTTCCGCCATGTGCTGAAGAACGGCATGATCCCGATTCTCACCGGTGCGGTGGTGGTGCTGCCGCTGCTCTTTACCGGTAGCCTGGTCACCGAATCCTTCTTCGGCATTCCCGGGCTCGGCAGCTACACCATCGACGCCATCCGCGCGCAGGACTTCGCCATCGTGCAATCCATGGTCTTCCTCGGCTCGGCGCTCTACATTCTGGGCCTCTTGCTGACCGACTTGTCTTATACGCTGGTCGATCCGCGGGTGAAGCTGACATGAGCTTCCAGCCGGTGATCCTGTGGACGGATGCGCTCATCTGGCTGCTGGTGCTGATCTGCGGCGGCTTCGCCTGGCACATCGCGCGCACCCCGGCGCTGCGCGCATCCTGGCGCAAGGTTCTGGCCCGGCCGATGGGCATGTCGTCGCTGGCAGTGCTCGGCGTTTTCGTGCTGGTCGGCCTGGCTGACAGCCTGCATTACCGCGAACGGCTCGATAACGGCCAGCTCGACGTGGAAGTGAAAAGCCTGCTGGACCGGGCCCTGGTTCCGTTTACGGCGCGCAACGAGCGCACCTACTCGGCGCCGCTCGCCACGCATGCCCAGTCACGGGAAACCGTTCAGCGGCCGGACGGCAGCACCGTGCGCGAAACGCCGCGACTGCAGTTCGGCGGCGCGCACCTGGCCGACCCGCAGCAGGACTGGCTGGGCGATGTCATGGCACGCACACTGAAGGGGCTGGCGCTGGGGCTGGCGGCTTCCCTGCTATTCGCCGTTTTGCTGGCCGTACCCCTGAAACGCTTGTGGCGCTGCGGCTTCGCTGCCGCACTAGTGCGCCTGTGGCGCCCGCAGGAGGGGGATATCGCCTGGAAGAGTCTGCTGCTCACGGTGTCGATGCTGCTGCTGACGTGCGGCGCCGTGGCGAGCCTGGCTGGCGGCTATCACGTGTTCGGCACCGACAAGGTCGGCCAGGATGTGCTTTACCAGTCGCTCAAGAGCATCCGCACCGGCCTCGTGATCGGAACGCTGACTACCTTGGTGACCTTGCCGGCGGCCATCGGCCTCGGCCTGCTGGCGGGCTATTTCCGCGGCTGGGTGGATGATTTCATCCAGTACGTCTACACCACGCTCAACTCGATTCCCTGGGTGCTGCTGGTGGCGGCCGCGGTGCTGATCGTTCAGGTGTTCATCGAGCAGAACGAGGCGAGTTTCTCTTCGGTGGCCGAGCGCGCCGACGTGCGCCTGCTGGCGCTGTGCGTGATCATCGGCCTCACCGGCTGGACCGGGCTCGCGCGCCTGCTGCGCGCCGAGACGCTGAAGCTGCGCGAGCTGGACTACGTCACGGCCGCGCGCGCCTTCGGCGTTTCGGGCCCGCGCATCCTCGCGCGCCACATCCTGCCCAACGTTCAGCATCTCATCCTGATCACGGTGGTGATGGATTTTTCCGGCCTCGTGCTGGCCGAGGCGATCCTGTCCTATGTCGGCGTCGGCGTCGACCCGGTGATGAACAGCTGGGGCAACATGATCAATGCCGCGCGTATGGAACTCGCGCGCGAACCCATCGTGTGGTGGCCGCTGCTGGCGGCATTCAGCTTCATGTTCGCGCTGGTGCTGGCGGCCAACCTGTTCGCCGATGTGGTGCAGGATGCATTCGATCCGCGCACGGCCGCGAGGGGAGGCAAGGCATGAGTCTGCTCGAAGTCGAAAATCTCGGCGTGCGCATCGGTGCGGTGGTGCCGGTGGACGGCGTGAGCTTCAGCATCGGCGCCGGCGAGACCTTCGCGCTGCTGGGCGAATCCGGTTCCGGAAAATCCATGACGGCGCTCGCCCTTCTGCGCCTGCTGCCGGCCGGCGGTCGCATCGGCGGCGGCGAGATACGCTTCGACGGCCAGTTGCTGGGCGAACTGCCCGAGTCGAAAATGCGCAGCCTGCGCGGCCGCGGCATGGCGATGATCTTCCAGGAGCCGCAGACCTCGCTCAACCCGGTCATGACCATCGGCGAGCAGATCGCCGAGGCCTTGCCCGGCGGCTTGTCGCGCGAGGAACAGCGCAATGCGGTGGTTCGCCTGCTGGGGGAAGTCGGCATCGCCGATCCGGCGGCCAGGCTCCACAGCTATCCGTTCGAGCTTTCAGGCGGACAGAAGCAGCGCGTCATGATCGCCCAGGCCCTGGCTGGCGAGCCCCGGCTGCTGATCGCGGACGAGCCCACCACGGCGCTCGACGTCACCCTGCAGGCGCAAATCCTGCAGCTGATCAAGCGCCTGGCGCGCGAGCGCGGCATGGGGCTGCTGTTGATCACGCACGACCTCGGCGTTGCCCGGCACATGGCGGACCGCGTCGGCATCATGTACGCTGGCCAACTGATCGAGCAGTTGCCCGTGGATGCCGAAGCCGGACTTGCGCGCGCGTTCCATCCCTACACGCGCAAGCTGATGGCGGCGGTCCCCGGCCTCGAGCGGGCAGGGCAGAGGCTGGCCGCCATTCCCGGGCGCGTGCCGCCGCTCGATCGGGCATTTGCCGGCTGCCGCTTCGCCGAGCGTTGCCCTCATGCATTCGGTCCCTGCACGAGCGCCGCGCCGGGGTGGAGCGGGCTGGCCGAGGGACACCAGGTGCGCTGCCACCTGGCGGAACATCCCGCGGCCGTGCGCGGGGACGAGTCCGCGCAGCCGCTGGAAATGCCGCGTCCCGGCCAGGTGCCGGTACTGGAGGTGCGCGATCTTGCCGTGAGCTTCACCCAGCGCACCGGGCAGCTGTTCGGCAAGAAGCAAATCCATGCCGTGGACGGCATCAGCTTCGAACTGCGGATGGGCGAGACCCTGGCGCTGGTGGGTGAGTCAGGCTGCGGCAAGACCACTGCGGCCAAGGCCATCCTCGGCTTGACTCCGATCAGCGGCGGCAGGGTCGAACTCGACGGGCAACAGGTGGCCGGCCTGTCCGAACGCCGCTTCAAACCGTATCGACGCCTGGCGCAGATCGTCTTCCAGGACCCCTACAGTTCGCTCAACCCGCGCATGCGCGTGGGCGACATCCTGCAGGAAGGCATGGCTGCGCTGGGAGTGGGCGAAGCGCACACGCGCGGACAAAGCGTTGCGGCCCTGCTGGAAAAGGTCGGCCTCGACCCCGATGCGGTGACGCGCTATCCGCATGAGTTTTCCGGCGGCCAGCGCCAGCGCATCGCCATCGCGCGTGCGCTGGCGGTCAGGCCCAAGCTGCTGATCTGCGACGAGCCGACCTCGGCGCTCGACGTGTCGGTGCAGGCGCAGATACTCAACCTGCTGGCGGACCTGCAGCGTGAGGAAGGGCTGGCCATGCTGTTCATTACTCACAATCTTGCCGCCGTCGGCTATCTTGCGCATCGCGTGGCCGTGATGCAGGCGGGGAAGATCGTGGAACTGGGTGCGACACGGGACATCCTGGCGCACCCGCAGCACCCTTACACCCAAAGCCTGCTGGCTTCCGTCGTGTAAGCGGCGGGGGTTGGGCCCCTAGCTGCGCTTGATGGTGAGCTGACGGCCTGCCTGCACGTGGTTGCTTTGCAGCTTGTTCCAGCTTTTCAGCTGCGAGACTGAAACGTTGAAGCGATTGGCGATCGAATACAGCGTGTCGCCGCGACGCACGGTGTAGCGGGTGGCAGCCTTGGCGGTTTTGTCCGCGCCGGACGCGAGCCTGGCAGAAGCGGCCTCGGAGGTGGCCGGCTTTACCACCAGGCGCTGGCCGGCATGGAGCCTGGAGGACTTCAGCTTGTTCCACAGCCGGATGTCGCTCGCCTTGATGCCGAGCTTGCGGGCCAGCTGTTCGACCGTCCCGCCCCTGCGCACTACATAGTATTCCGCCGGGGTGCCGCTCGGCTGCCTGGACTCGGCTTCTGCTTCCTGCCAGGTCGCAGCCGCGAGGTCGCTGCTTTCTGCATTGCCGAGCGGGGCGAGAATGACCTGGTCCTTGATGAGGCGGCCGTTGCGCAGGTGCAGCTGGTTGTGCTCCGCGATCCGCTCCGGCGTGGTGCCGAACTGCTCGGCGATTTCAGCCACGGTCATGCCTTTCCTGGCGCTGACCGGCTCCCATCTGTCCCATTCGCCCTTGTCCAGGTTGGACTGGAAGGCTTCGGCGTGGTCGACCGGCACCAGCACGGAAACGCTGCTGCCCGCCTTGATCAGCTTGCGCGGGAAGGCCGGGTTGAGGGCGAGGAACTCGTCGACCGAAAGACCCGCCAGCCTGGCGGCGGAACGCACGTCCATGGCCCCGGTGTTGATCGAGACCTGGGTGAAATACGGCTCGTTGGGAATCTGGTTCAGCTCGACGCCAAAACTCTCCGGGTGGAGCACCAGTTGCCGCATCGCCATCAGCTTGGGCACGTAGTGGCGGGTTTCGGGCGGCAATGCCAGGCTCTGGTAGTCGGTCGGCTTGCCCTGCGCGGCGTTCTTCTGGATGGCGCGGGATACGCAGCCCTCGCCGCAGTTGTAGGCGGCCAGGGCCAGTTCCCAGGAGCCAAAGTCCCGGTAAAGCTTTTGCAGGTAATCCAGCGCGGCCCGGGTTGCCGCGGCGACATCGCGCCGGCCGTCGTACCAGGGGTTCTGCTTGAGTCCGAAATTCTGGCCGGTGGACGGAATGAACTGCCAGATTCCGGCTGCGTGCGAACGCGAATAGGCCTGCGGATTGAAGGCGCTCTCGATCATGGGCAGGAGCGCGATTTCCATCGGCATGCCGCGTTCCTCTACCGCCTCCACGATGTGATAGAGATAACGCCGCGAGCGGTCCAGCATGCGCGCGACATAGTCCGGCCGCTTGGCGTACCAGTCGACGTGAACCTGGGTCAGCGGGGACTCGAATTCGGCGAGCTTGAGGCCGTCGCGAAGGCGATCCCAGAGATTGTCGGTGCTTTCGGTGAATGCGAACGCGGAGGAAGGGCTGCTGTCGTTGTAGGCCAGTTGCACTTCCTGCGCGCCGTAGGCCACCGGCGACATCAGGCCGATGGAAACGGCAAACGATGCAATCAAACGCAGGCGCAAGACTTTCTCCTACAGGTGTAATTGTGCGCAGGCCAAATCCTATGCCCGTCGACCGGCGAGGTCAACCGCACAAAACGCTCAAAAGGCGTCCTTGGCCCGGCGCAGGGCCGCAAACACTTCCACGGTATCGCGCGCTGGGCGCCCGAGCCGTGCCTGGGCCGCCGCGATGAGGGCTGGCTCGCCGCAGCGCAGGAAGGGATTGGTTGCCTTCTCCAGCGCCAGGGTGGAGGGCAGGGTCGGCACGCCGTTCCTGCGCGACGTCATGTCGCGCTTTTCCCGCTCCAGCAGCGCGTCGTTCGCCCCGTCCACGGCCCGCGCGAAGCGGATGTTGCTCAAGGTGTATTCATGCGCGCAGAAGACCAGCGTGTCCCCGGGCAGTTGCGCAAGCCTGTCCAGGCTTGCGGCCATCATGGCCGGCGTGCCCTCGAACAGCCTGCCGCAGCCGCAGGCGAACAGAGTGTCGCCGCAGAACAGCCGGCCGTTGCCGTAGTAGGCGACATGGCCGAGCGTGTGGCCGGGCGTGGCGATGACGCTGAAACGGAGCACGGGGGACTGCAGGGTGATCGTGTCGCCGTCAGCAACCGCATCGGTCCTGGCCGGAATGTTCTCCAGCGCGGGACCGTAGATGCGGGGGCGATACTTCGCGGCGAGCGCGGCGAGCCCGCCGACGTGGTCGCCGTGATGATGGGTGACCAGAATGGCGGCAAGGCCAAGCCCGTGCGACTCGATGAATTCGATGCAGGGCGCGGCATCGCCGGGATCGACCAGCACGATGTCACGCGCATCGTGCAGGGCCCAGATATAATTGTCATTGAATGCGGGAATGGGAGTGACAGTCAGCATGGAGTTGAGGCAGGCATGAAGGCTTCGATAATCAGTCCGGAATGGTTCGCCAGTCCGCTCGGAGCTTACCTGCTCGAGCGCGAGCAGAACTATTATGACCGCGTCGTGGCCGACATATTCGGTTTTTACGCGGTGCAGATCGGTCTCAACCAGTTCGACTTCCTGCGCAACAGCCGTATTCCCGGCCGGATACAGTGCGGCCAGGCCGATCGTGCCCAGGTGCTGGCCGAGCCCATGTTCCTGCCCTTCGACAGCCAGTCGGTGGACCTGCTGATCATGCCGCACGTGCTGGAATATACCGACCATCCCCACCAAGTCCTGCGCGAGGCGGAAAGAGTGCTGCGCCCGGAGGGACGGCTGGTACTGTCCGGCTTCAACCCGCGCAGCCTCTGGGGCCTTGCCCGCATGCTCAAGGGCCATGAAAGGGGGTTTCCCTGGAACGGCCATTTCCTCAACATGCCGCGGGTCAGGGACTGGCTCGAACTGCTCGGCTTCGAGCTGTCGGCAGGCAGCATGTGCTGCTACCGCCCGCCGATCAACAAGGACAACTGGCTGAAGCGCTTCCGCTTCATGGAGCCCGCAGGCGACCGCTGGTGGGCCATGGGCGGCGGCGTCTACTTCCTGCAGGCGATCAAGCGCGTGCATGGCATGCGCGTGCTGACCCCGGCCTGGAGAAGCACGCCGGCCAAGGCCGCCGCTCCCCAGCTTGCCGCGCGCAACGTGCACAATCTTGCCCATTACCGGACCCGGCGTGGAAAACACTGACTGGGTGGACGCCTACACCGATGGCGCCTGCAAGGGCAATCCGGGCCCGGGCGGCTGGGGAGTGCTGCTGGTCTATGGCACGCATCGCAAGGAACTGCATGGCGGCGAAGCCCACACCACCAACAACCGCATGGAGTTGCAGGCCGTGATCGAGGCGCTGAAAAGCCTCAAGCGGCCGAGCCATGTCCGCGTTCATACCGATTCGCAATACGTGCACAAGGGCATCAGCGAATGGCTGGCCGGCTGGAAGCGCAAGGGCTGGAAGACGGCCGACGGCAAGCCAGTGAAGAATCAGGACCTGTGGCAGGAACTGGAGGCGGTATCATCACGCCACACGGTCAAATGGATCTGGGTGAAGGGGCACGCCGGACACCCGGGCAACGAATCCGCCGACAGGCTGGCGAATCTGGGCGCGGCCGGCATAACGGGATAAGACAGAAAATTGCGACAAATCATTCTGGACACGGAAACCACCGGCCTTGACCCGCGCCAGGGACACCGGGTGATCGAGATCGCCGCGGTCGAGATGGTCAACAGGCGGCTTACCGGCAACCATTTCCACCGCTACCTCAATCCCGACCGCGACATCGAGGAGGGGGCGCTGCAGGTTCACGGCATTACCCGCGAGTTCCTGCAGGACAAGCCGAGATTCGCCGACATCGCCGCGGAGCTCCTCGAATTCGTTGGCGGCGCGGAGCTCATCATCCACAACGCTCCCTTCGATACCGCCTTCCTCAATGCGGAACTGGCGCTGCATGGCATGGGCGGCCTGGAAACCTGCATTGGCGAGGTGATCGATACCCTGCTGATGGCCCGCAACCTGCATCCGGGCCAGCGCAACAGCCTCGATGCACTGTGCAAGCGCTATGGCGTGGACAATTCCACCCGCACCCTGCACGGTGCGTTGCTCGACTGTGAACTGCTGGCCCAGGTCTATCTGTCCATGACGCGCGGGCAGGAAACCCTGGTCATGGATTCGTCAGGGCCGAATGCCGAGGCCGCCAGGGAGGACAGGAGCAGGCAGCGCCCGCGCCCGCTGGCCGTGCAAATTCCCGAGCAGGAAGTGGCGGCCCATCTCGATTTGCTGAAACAGATCGACAAGGAAAGCGGCGGCGGCTGCCTCTGGATGCAAGAACAAGCGATTTGAATTGCTGACGCTATCCTGCGCCCCCTTTTTGCTGAAGCGCTTTTGCGGACGGCAGTTATTGCATGCCGGCATGTTCATGCTGGCGCTCGCCGGGGTGTCCGCGCAGGCGTCGCTGGTGGCCGTCGTGCTGTCCGAGGACGCCGCTCCCTACCATGAGGCGGCGAATGCCATCGAAGCGGCGCTGAAGCCGCAGCACGCCATATCGAAGGTGCTGGCGGACAGGCTGGCAGCCAGCGGCGCTGTCGTGTCGCGCGCCAGCCTGCTGGTCACCGTCGGCGTGAAGGCGGCGGAGCAGATGGCGGCGCAGGGCGGCAACACGCCGGTGCTGGCCGTGCTGGTCACCGAGGACTGGTACCAGGCACAGGGCAGGGCCAAGCTTGCCGCAGGCGGCCGCAGTGCCGGGGCCGTGGTGCTCGAACAGCCGCTGTCGCGCCAGTTGCGCCTGGTCAGGAACGCGTTGCCCCGGGCAACCAGGGTGGGCGTCGTGGTCGGACCCAGGAATGCCGATGCACTGGGCGTGCTGCAGGCCGCGGCCGAGGCCGAGAACCTGACCGTGGTCGGCGCCGTGGCCGAGTCCGAGTCGGCGCTGGTCGCCACGCTTGGCCAGGTGCTGAAGGATGCCGACCTCCTGCTCGCCGTGCCCGATGCGGAAGTGCTCAACCGCAACACGGTACAGAGCGTGCTCATGACCTCTTACCGCTACCGCGACCCGGTGGTGGGCTATTCCAAAGCGCTGTCGCGCGCCGGGGCGCTGGTTTCGCTGTACTCGTCGCCCGAGCAGGTGGGCCGCCAGGCAGGCGAGATTGCCGCCAGGATGCTGAATGGCGGCAAGCTGCCGAGCATGCAGTGGCCCAGGTATTTTTCGGTTTCGGTAAACGCGCATGTGGCACGCTCGCTAGGCATCGACACACTGAGCGAAGAATACTTGCTGAACGTGCTGGGGGGGCAGGAATGATCAGGTCAGGCATTCGCGCACGCGTTTTCTGGCTGTCCATCCTGCCGGTGATGGTGATCAGTTCCGCGCTGATGACCTATCTGGCCTATACCCGCATTCAGGAACTTGGCCAGTCGCTGGTCGAGCGCGGCGCCGCCACCGTGCGCCATCTTGCGCCCGCCGTGGAATACGGCGTGATTTCAGGCAATCCCGAGATCCTCGTTCCCTTGCTGACTTCCGCTGCGCGGGAGCCCGATGTCAGGGGGGTGACGGTTTTCGACGGCGCCGGCCGTATGCTGACCCATGCCGGTTCGACGCGGGAGCGCACGATACCCGCTGGCGTGGCGGACGTGCAGGGCGTTACCCGCATGGAGGTGGATGGTTCCCTGCTGTTCTATGCGCCTGTCATGCGCACCGTGGTCACGACGGACGATTTCCAGATGCCCGAGGAGGAGGGGGAGCCCTATCTGCGCCAGAAGGCAGGCTGGGTGAGCCTGGAACTGTCGAAGGACAGCCTGTATGCCGGACAGTGGCAGATCATCTGGCAAAGCGTGGTCATCCTGCTCATCGGCCTCGCCTTCAGTGCGCTGCTAGGCTGGCAGTTGGGGCGGCGCATCACCCAGCCGATCCTGTCGCTGGCCAGGTCGGTGGAGCGCATCGGCGAGGGTCATCTCACCGAACGCGTGGCCTCGACCGATGCCAACGACGAATTCGGCGTGCTCGAGCGCGGCGTCAATCACATGGCAAGCAGCCTGCAGGCGGCGCACGAGCAGATGCAGGAGCGCATCGACCAGGCCACTGCGCGCCTAGTCTACCAGGCCAACCATGATGCGCTGACCGGGCTGGTCAATCGCAACGAGTTCGAGCACCGGCTGGGCCAGGCCATCGCTACCGCGCGCCAGCATGGCAGAACCCATGCCCTGTGCTACATGGACCTCGACCAGTTCAAGGTCATCAACGACACCTGCGGCCACGCCGCCGGCGACGAACTGTTGCGCCAGCTCGCCCTGATGCTGAAGGAACTGCTGCGCGAGCGCGACACCCTGGCGCGTCTGGGCGGCGACGAATTCGCCCTGCTGCTGGAAAACTGCGATCTCAAGGATGCCACCCTGGTGGCGGAAGCCTGCCGCAACATGGTGCGGCAGTTCCGTTTCAAGTGGGACAATCGCCTGTTCAATATCGGCGTCAGCATCGGACTGGTGATGGTCGAACGGGACTCCGGCTCGATGGCCGACCTGCTGTCCGCTGCCGATGCGGCCTGTTACGTGGCCAAGGACCGCGGCCGCAACCAGGTGCACGTCTACCAGCCTGCCGATATCGACATGGCCCGCCATCGCGGCGAAATGCAATGGGTCGCCCGCATTCACAAGGCGCTGGAAGAAGACCTGATGAGGCTGTACTGGCAGGAAATCCGCCCGGTCGACGAGCGCAATCCGGCCTGCCATATCGAGATTCTCATGCGCATGCTCGACGAAGACGGCGGCATCATCCTGCCCATGGCCTTCATCCCGGCGGCGGAGCGCTACGCGCTGATGCCGAGGCTGGACCGCTGGACCATCGAGAGCGTGATCGACACCTTCGGCAGCACCCTTGCCGAACGGACAAGGACCGCCCGCAACGGCTGCATGTTCGCCGTCAACCTGTCGGGCGTGTCACTGAAAAACCGGGAATTCAGAAGCTGGCTGCACGCCGCGCTCAAGGAAAGGCCGGGCCTTGGCGAAATGCTGTGCTTCGAGATCACCGAAACCGCCGCGATCGGCGATCTGGTCACCATCAACGACTTCATCGCCGAGCTGAAGACCTTCGGCTGCCGCTTCGCACTCGACGACTTCGGCAGCGGCCTGTCCTCGTTCGGCTACCTCAAGAACCTGCAGGTCGACTACCTCAAGATCGACGGGGCATTCGTGCAGGATATGGCAAGGGATACGCTCGACTACTCGATGGTCGAGGCGATCAACCGCATCGGCCACAAGGTCGGCCTCAAGACCGTTGCGGAATATGTCGAATCGGCCGATGTCATGGACTGCCTGCGCAGCATCGGCATCGATTATGCGCAGGGCGATTACCTGCACAAGCCGGAACCGCTGTCGACCCTGCTGCCAAGGCTCAAGCAGGCCGGTGTGCTGTCACCGTGAAGCCGGCGTCGGCCACGGCCTGGGCAAGCTTTTCCGGATCGGCGAGCGCCGCGTCGTAGCTGACCCGGGCCTGTGAGGGGAGCAGGGTCACATCGGCTTTCTGTACGCCGGGAACGGCAGTCAATACGCGCGTCACGCTGTTGACGCAGCCGCCGCAGGTCATGCCGGAAATGGTCAGGATCGTTTCGGTCATTTTGGCTCCATCGTCATTCTGCAGATGGCGCCAAGTTTAAACCCTATTTATTTGCGCGGGCGCTTGCGCACCGCTTCCTTGGCGGTGTCGATCAGACGGTCGGCAACCAGCACGCTGTTCACTTCGAAGGTGCCGTTGTCGATGGCGCGCTTGATCGCGGCCACCTTGGCCGCGTCGGAAATGTCGAACTTGGCAAGCTCGGCCTCGAGTTCGCGCAACTGGGTGGTGGAGGCGGCGACCTGGAGCTTGTCCACATTGCCGGAAGCTGCCGGCCTGGCCAGCTCGCTGACGCGAGCGCCCCGGGTGCCGGAAACACTCTTGTCGCCGTTAACGGTAGGGGGCCGCTTGGTGATTTTCATGTGGGCAGAGCCGGAAAGCCGGATAGTTAGTTGCTACTAATCTGGCTTTTCGGCCCTGCCGCGAAAAACTTTAGGCTGGTCGCATGAATATCGATTACGAATCAAGGCGATAAGCCATGATCCTGACGCGGATAATTTAAAGCAGATGCGAGGCCATGCCGTCGGCCAGCTTGGGCTCGAACCAGGTGGATTTGGGCGGCATGACTTCGTTGGCGTCGGCCACCGCCATCAGGTCGACCATGCGGGTGGGGAAGAGCGACAGGGCGAGGACCATTTCCCCGCTGTTCACGCGCTTTTCCAGTTCGCCGAGGCCGCGGATGCCGCCGACGAAATCGATGCGCTTGTCGCGGCGCGGGTCGTCAATGCCCAGCACCGGGGCGATGAGGTTGTTCTGCAGCAGGCTGACGTCGAGCCGGCCGACCGGGTCATTCGGGATCCGATCGGGCTGGATGTTGAGTCTGTACCACTTGCCGGCCAGATACAGGCCGAATTCGCCCGGCTTGGCCGGCTTCACGGCCGCAGATGCGGCCTCGGTGGCGAAGGCGCCCTTGATCCTGTCGAGGAAGGCCTCGACTGAAAGGCCGTTGAGATCGGTGATGACGCGGTTGTAGTCGAGGATCTTCATTTCGTGCGCCGGGAAGATCACCGACAGGAAATAGTTGTAGGCCTCCTCCCCGCTGTAGCCGGCATTGGCCGCCTTGCGCGCGGCGCAAATCCGCGAAGCCGAGGCCGAGCGGTGGTGGCCGTCGGCGATGTAGAGCGCAGGCATGGCGTCGAACAGCCGCGTAATGGCGGCAATGTCGCCGGCATCGCGCATGACCCACAGGGTATGGCGCACACCGTCGTCGGCCATGGCGTCGGCGTCCGGCGTGCCCGCTGCGGTGTTCTTCAGGATCGCATCGACCTCGGGCTGGTCGGGGTAGGCCAGGAGCACCGGGCCGGTCTGGGCATTGGTGGCGTCGATCTGGCGCACGCGATCGTCTTCCTTGTCCGGGCGCGTGAACTCGTGCTTGCGGATGCGGTTGGTGTCGTAGTCGGCCACGCTGGCGGCGGCGACGATGCCGGTCTGCACATGCTCGCCCATCTGGATGCGGTAGACGTAGTAGCAGGCGGCCTCGTCCTGCTTCAGCACGCCGGCGGCGATCATGGCCTTGAGGTTCTCGGCGGCTTTCGCGTACACCTCGGGCGCGTAGGGATCGGTGCCCTCGGGCAGGTCGATCTCGGGCTTGGAAATATGCAGGAAGCTGAACGGCTTGCCGGCCGCGCGCACGCGCGCCTCGCTGGTGGAGAGCACGTCGTAGGGCGGGGCGACGACTTCGGCGGCACGGCCGGGAGCGGGGCGCAGGGCGGGGAAGGGGCGGATCAGGCTCATGTTGAATTCCAGGGGGCTAAATTTGGCGAACGCAGGGGCGCAGACGAAAGCTTTTACAAAGAGGACAAGAGGACAGGAGCAAGGCAGGTTACGCGCATATTCGGCGTTCCTCTTGTCCTCATGTCCTCCTTGTTCAAGGGACTTTCTGCGTTATGTGTTCTTAAGATTTCAGTTCATCCATCAATTCACTTGCCGCCTTGAGCTTGGCCTCCAGGTCGGGCAAGGGTTTCTGCAGCTTCAGGCGGTCCGGCCCGGCCAGTTTCAGGCCGGCGCGGCTTTGCACCAGAAGCAGGATTTTAACCGGATCGATGGGCGGATTCTTCATGAATTGCAGGTTGAGGCCGTCGGCGGTGGCGTCCAGGCGGGTGATGCCGAGCGGTTTGGCCTGCAACCTCAGCTTGTGCCCGGCCAGCAGCACCCTGGCCGGTTCGGGCAGCAGGCCGAAGCGGTCGATGAGCTCCTCGCCCAGTTCGGTGATGTCGTCCGCGGTCTTGCAGTTGGCCAGGCGCTTGTAGATGACCAGGCGCTCGTGCACGTCGGCGCAATAGGTTTCGGGCAGCAGCGCGGGCTGGTGCAGGTTGATTTCCGACACCGCGCCGAGCGGCTCGGCGAGGTCCGGCTCGCGCCCGGCCTTGAGGCTCGCCACCGCCGCGCCCAGCATGTCGTTGTAGAGCGAGAAGCCGACTTCCAGCATGTCGCCGCTCTGCTTCTCGCCCAGCACCTCGCCGGCGCCGCGGATTTCCAGGTCGTGCATGGCGAGATAGAAACCCGCGCCCAGGTCTTCCATCATCTGGATGGCTTCGAGGCGTTTTTTCGCCAATGCGGACAGTGCGGCTTCTTCTTCGACCAGCAGGTAGGCGAAGGCCTGGTGGTGCGAGCGCCCGACGCGGCCGCGCAACTGGTGCATCTGGGCCAGGCCGAACTTGTCCGCGCGGTTGATGAGGATGGTGTTGGCGGTGGGGATGTCGATGCCGGTCTCGATGATGGTGGTGCACAGCAGCAGGTCGAAGCGCTGTTGGGTGAAGTCGCGCATGACGTGCTCCAGTTCGCGTTCCGGCATCTGGCCGTGGCCCACGCGGATGCGCGCTTCCGGCAGCAACTCCACCAGCTTCTCCTGCATGCGATAAATGCTGTCCACCTCGTTGTGCAGGAAGAATACCTGGCCGCCGCGGCGCAGCTCGCGCAGAACCGCCTCGCGCACGAGGCCGGGAGAATAGGGGCGCACGAAAGTCTTTACCGCCAGGCGCTTTTGCGGGGCCGTGGCGATCACCGAAAAATCGCGGATGCCTTCCAGCGACATCGCCAGCGTGCGCGGGATGGGGGTGGCGGTCAGGGTCAGCACGTCGACTTCCGCTCGCAGCTGCTTCAGTCTTTCCTTTTGCCGCACGCCGAAACGGTGCTCCTCGTCGATGATGATGAGGCCCAGGTTCCTGAATGCCACGTCCTTCTGGATCAGCCGATGCGTGCCGATGATGATGTCGATCTTGCCGTCCTTCAGGTCTTGCAGCGCCTGCGCCTGCTCCTTGGCGCTCCTGAAACGCGAGAGCTCGGCGATCTTCACCGGCCAGGGCGAGAAGCGGTCGGCGAAATTCTGGAAGTGCTGCTCGACCAGCAGCGTGGTCGGCGCCAGCAGCGCCACCTGCTTGCCGCCCGCCACCGCGGCGAAGGCGGCCCTGAGGGCGACCTCGGTCTTGCCGAAGCCGACGTCGCCGCAGACCAGGCGGTCCATGGGCTTGCCGCTTTGCATGTCGGCGAGCGTGGCGCGGATCGCCTCGGCCTGGTCGGGTGTTTCCTCGAAACCGAAGGAGTCGGCGAAAGCCTGGTAGTCGTGCTCGGAAAAGCTGAACGCATGCCCCTCGCGCGCCGCGCGCCGCGCATACAGGTCGAGCAGTTCGGCGGCGGTGTCGCGCGCCGCCTGCATGGCCTTGCGCCGCGCCTTCTCCCATTGCTCGGTGCCGAGTCGGTGCAACGGGGCATCGTCGGCGCTGGCGCCGCTGTAGCGGCTGATGACTTCGAGCTGAGACACCGGCACGTAGAGCTTGTCGGCGTTGGCGTATTCCAGCAGCAGGAACTCCGTCGGGCCTTCGCCGAGATCCATGGTGACCAGGCCCTGGTAGCGGCCGACGCCGTGCTGGACGTGCACCACCGGGTCGCCGATTTTCAGCTCCGAGAGGTCGCGGATGAGATTGTCGACCGGTGTCGTCTTGCCGCGTTTTTCGCGCTTGTGTCTTGGCGGCAGGGCGTAGAGTTCGGTTTCGGTAATGACCGCAAGTTCTTGTTCCGGATAAACAAAACCCGCAGCAAGCGGCGCCGGACCGAGTTGAAGCGGTTTCGAGGAATCGAGGAAAGCCTGCCAGTTTTCGGCGCGCTCGGCGTGCAGGCCGTGTTCTTTCAGGTATTCGGCCAGCGTCTCCTGGCGGCCCTGGCTGGGGGCGAGAATCAGCACCTTGCCGGGGAAGCTCTTGAGGAAAGCATCGAGCCGGGCTACCGGATGCGGCAGGCGGCGGTCCACCACCACTTCGGGCACGCTCTGGGTCGCGGCGGTTTCGCCCTTGCCAAGGTCGAGGCGGGCGAAATCGTTGGCGCGCTGGAAGAACTGCTCGGTGTTGAGAAACAGCCGCTCCGGCGGCAGCAGCGGCCGGTCCTTTTCGCCGGCAAGCAGGCGATAGCGTGACTGCGTGTCCTGCCAGAACTCGTGGCTGGTGCCGGGCGCGTCGCCATGCAGCGTGAGCAGCACGTCTTTCGGCAGGTAGTCGAACAGCGTCGCGGTGCCTTCGAAGAACAGCGGCAGGTAGTACTCGATGCCCGCCGGGGCGAGGCCGTTGCTGACATCCTTATACAGCTTGGAACGCGACGGATCGCCCTCGAAGGTCTCGCGGAACTGCTGGCGAAACAGCTTGATGCCGTTTTCATCCAGGGGAAACTCGCGCGCCGGCAGCAGCCGCACGTCCTTCACCGGGTACACGCTGCGCTGGGTGTCGACGTCGAAGGCGCGCAGGCTCTCGATCTCGTTGTCGAAGAGGTCGATGCGGTAGGGCAGCACGCTACCCATGGGAAAAAGATCGATCAGCCCGCCGCGAATGGAAAACTCGCCCGGCGCGTAGACCTGGTTGACGTGGGTGTAGCCGCCCTGGCGCATCTGCTCGCGGAAGGCGGCCTCGTCGAACTGCTTGCCCTGCTTGAGGAAGAAGGTGTGCGCCAGCAGGAAGGCGGGCGGAGCGAGGCGGTAGAGCGCGGTGGACAGCGGCGCCAGCACGATCTGGAATTGCCCGCGTGCGAGCTGATACAGCGTGGCGAGGCGTTCCGACACCAGGTCCGGGTGCGGCGAAAAGGCGTCGTAGGGCAGGGTCTCCCAGTCGGGAAACAGGCAGACGTTCAGTTCCGGCGCGAACCAGCGGATCTCCTCCATCAGCCGCTGCGCGTCCCAGGCGTTGGCCGTGAATACCGCCAGCGTCTTGCCGCCGCGCGCGGCCTCGGCGAGGAACCAGGCATCGCTGGAGCCGGCAAGCAAAGGCGCATGCACCCGCTGGCCGGGTTTGGGGTCGAGGGGAGGAAAATTCATGACAGGCAATTACACGGCGAAGGCCGGATTATACCGGCTGCGTCGCACGCATCCGCCGCAGGCAGCCTGGTCGGCGCAGGCGGGCGGGCACAAAAAAGCCGGCTTCCGTGGAAGCCGGCCGGCGGATCGGGATATCGGGCCGGGCCTGGCGGCCCGGCATCGCTCAGGTGTTGTCCTTCACCGTCGTGCTCGCCCCGTTCGCCTTCACCGAAGCGATGCCCGCATCGCGGGCAGCCTCGTCGCCATACATCTGGCTGGTGCCGATCACCTGGTGGTTGGCCGCCTTCAGGTTGAAGTACGGTTTTCCGTTGCTGGCGGCCTTGCGCTCATAGCGTGCGTCGTTGCCGCAATTCGCCTGCACCGAGGCGATGCCGTTCTCGGCAGAGGCCTTTGAATGATAAAGCTCGCTCGTGAGCAGGGTTTCCGCATTCTCCGCCTTGAGCACGAAACGGAACTGCCCATCACTGCTTTTGTTCAACTCGAACCAACCTGGCATTGTTCTCTCCTTGAGTGTTGTTGCCCTGGATGGCGCATGCAGCGCCGATTAAGATTTCCCGCATTGCCGGCAGGGCAGGGGCCGTGCCACGCCTTACGACTTCTTCATCACCCCGGTCTTGCCCAGAATGAAGATCAGCAGCACCGCGCCGCCCAGCGCGACCAGAAAGCGCAGCAAGCCGGTGGGCGAGATGCCGACCAGCCCCGCGATCCAGTTGCCCAGCAGCGAACCGGCAACGCCGACCAGCACGTTGGCGATCACGCCCATCTGGGCGTTGGTCTTCATGATGATGCTTGCCAGCCAGCCGACGATGCCGCCGATGACCAGCGAAATGATCCAGCCCATTTTTGTTCCTTTTTCTCAGTTCAAACGGGGTTGCGCGCGAAAGCTAGCGCATGTTCTTTCCGACCATCTGCAAAATGTCGTCGAGCGGATTGCCGTCGCCGTCGAGGTCCAGCATCGCGGCCAGCCCGGGGGCGCCCGCGCCGGAAGAGCGACCGCCGAACAGCCCGCCCAGCAAGCCGCCGAGGCCTCCGCCTTGCTGCGCCGGCTGATTCCCGCCTTGCTGCCGGGACATGTAGCCGGCGACCATCATCGCCAGCATGGGCAGCATCTTCTTCAGCACTCCGGAATCCAGGCCCGTCTGCGATGACGCGTTTTGCGCGACGGCACGGCTCACGTCCCTGGAGCCGAAAATCTGCCCCAGCACGTCGTTGCCGTGGCTCAAGTCGGTGGGCTGCGGCGACAGCACCTCGTCGAACAGGTTGCCGCCGCCCAACTGGCCGAGCAGGCCGCCCAGGCCATCGAGGCCGCCCGGCTGCGTCTGGGCCTGCTTCTTGAAGCCGCCGAGAATCGCCGGTAGGAGCGCATCGGCGCCGCTTGCCGCCTGGGATTCGCTCACGCCCAGTTCCCGCGCCATGGACTGGAGGTCGCCCATCTGGGCGAGGATGTCGGTGATCTGCATAGATATGTTCTCGGGCTGGTTCCGGCTGCCGGCTCAGCCTGGCTGTTCCTATGACAAATAAAAAGAACGCATTCCCTCTGCATTGCAGGGAATCGTCGGCGCGTTCGTTTGATCTAACCGTAGACGCGAACCGGGGCCTGGTCAAATGAATAAATCATGACTCGCCCTGACGCGCGGTTTCGGCGAGTTCATCCGCGCCCAGCGCTTCCTGCGTGGCGAGTTGATGCTGCAGCACGGAGAGATCGGCTTCGGAGGCATCGCCGCCCGCGCGTGCCCGCTGCAGAATGCGCGCTTCGAGCGTTGCAATCGGCAGCGGAAAATCCAGGATGCGAAATTCGACCTCGCGCGCCTTGGCGACATCGCGCAGCAGGTCGCGCTGCCAGCGCATGAGGAAAGTCGCGTCCACGATCACCGGCCAGCCGGCGTCGAGCAGGATGCCGGCGAGTTCGGCCAGGCGTGCATAGGTCTGCTGCGTGGCATCGGCGGCATAGAGCTTTTCCCCCACGCCGGAATTGCTTTTTGCCAGCGCCGCCAGCCCGGCCATGCGCTTGCGCTCGACGTCGGAGCGCAGCCGGATCGCGCCGGGATTCTGCATGAGCCGGTGCGTCACCGTGCTCTTGCCCGAACCCGACAGGCCGTGGGTAATGCCCAGGCTGGCGGGCAGCGAATCCGTCAGCCGCATGGCCAGTTGCAGCAGCGCGCGCACTTCCGCCAATGCAGTCTCGCGCTCGGCGCCTGCCAGCTGCGCCATGCGGATGGCCGCCACCTTGGCGCGCACCATCGCCCGGTACACCGTGTAATAGCGCAGCAGCGCCAGCCCCGCGTAATCACCGGTCTCGTCCAGCCACAGGTTGAGGAACAGCCAGGCCCACTCATCATGGCCGCGCTGCAACAAGTCCATGTAGAAAAAGGCGATCTCCGCCTGGATGTCGATCCAGCGCAGTTCCGGGTTGAACTCGATGCAGTCGAACACCAGCAGTCCATCATCCACCCAGGCCAGGTTGCCCAGGTGCAGGTCGCCGTGGCATTCGCGCACGAAGCCGCTCTGCCTGCGCTGCGCCATCAAGGGCGCAAGTCGGGCGTGCGCGCTTTCGCTCCAGCGCGACAGCGCATCGAGCAGGCTGCGGTCGGCCGCGTTTTCCAGCAGCGGCGCGACCTGCGCGAAATTCTGCCCCACCGGCTTCCACACCGCCTCCGGCGTGCCATAAGGACTGTCGGGACCCGCCCGGTCGCAGTCCTGCAAATGAAAGCGGGCGAGGGTGGCGGCAATGCTTTCCACCTGCCGCGCGGTCATGCCGCCCTCGGCATCGAGCTTGTCGAGCGTCGCCTCGGCCGGAAACTGCCGCATCTTCACCGCGTACTCGAACGCCTCGCCCGCGCCATTCAGGCGCGGCGCCGCCGGCGTGCCGGTAATCGGCACCACACCTATATATATGTCAGGCGCCAGCCGCCGGTTCAGGCGAACTTCCTCGCGGCAGGCGGCCAGTCGTTTATCCAAAGTGCTGAAATCGAGAAAGCCAAGGTCGAGCGGCTTCTTGATCTTGTAGGCGAATTCGCCGGTGAGCAGAATCCAGGAGATGTGGGTTTCGATCAGCCGGATGGGGGAGGTGGGGTGGTCGTAGCAGGTCGGTGTGAGCAAGCTGGGGGTAAAAGTTTGTAAGTTATTCATTTCATTGATTGTGGATAACTTGGCAATTTTTTCTCTATTACTTTAGTTATATTGAGCTGTCGAGCTTCAGGTAGTCTACTTCTCTCCACAAATTCCGGCGAAATGACCGGGCTAATAAAAAAATTTAAAGACAACAACAATTGAGGACAACCAGGACATACCTGGTACAGGGGGCATGAAGTGCAGGTTACGGTTCGAGAGCCGGACGCTGGCAGTTCGTCCGTAGGAAATGGCGTTGCCACGCCCATCGAAAAGGGCATGGCACTGGAGGACTTGCTCTGGCTTCTGGGGAGCCTGTGCAATCTCCATCGCATTCCATTTGATACCAAGCTGGTTGCGCAGCAATTCCCTCCGCCATGCAGCCTGGCGACGCTGCATGAGGCATGCCGCACCTTCGGCTTCAAGTCCGGCGCGGAATCCCGGGCCGACGTCGACTGGCAGACGCTGCCATTGCCTGCGATCGGTTTTCTTGACGAGCCCTCGTCCCCTGTCGGCGCCCCTATCCTGATCCTCAAGTGCGACGGGCAGAACCTGATCTATTTCAAGCGCGACGCCCGCGTGCCGGAAACGCTGGCCCTGGCCGATGCCGCCAGCCGGCTCGAGCCGGAACTGATACTCATCGCCAGGGAGTCCGCCGGCAGCAGGGAAGGCGATGAAATCCCGGGTTTCGAAACTGGCAAAAAGCCCTTCGGCTTCCGCTGGTTCGTGCCCGAACTGCTCAAACACAAGCGCATCTGGCGCGATGTCCTGATCGCCTCGTTCGCCATCCAACTGGTCGGGCTGTCCACGCCGCTTTTCACCCAGGTCATCATCGACAAGGTCATTGCCCATCAGAGCACAAGCACCCTGGTGGTGCTGGGCATCGCGCTGGTCATGTTCATGCTGTTCACCAGCATCATGACCTGGCTGCGCCAGTACCTGGTTTTGCATACCGGCAACCGTATCGATGCCGTGCTGGGCAGCCAGGTGCTGCGCCACCTGCTGCGGCTGCCTTTGCCCTATTTCGAGCATCGTCCGACCGGCACCCTGGTGGCACGCCTGCAGGGGGTAGAGACCATCCGCGAATTCGTCTCCGGCGCAGCCGTCACGCTCATCCTGGACCTGCCCTTCCTGCTGATCTTCCTGGCCGTGATGTTCTGGTACTCCTGGCAGCTCTCCCTCATCGCGGTCGGACTGCTCACGCTCATCGGCATCATCAGCCTGCTCATGGTTCCGGTTTTCCGCGAACGGCTGAATACGCAATTCATGCTGGGCGCGCGCAATCAGGCTTTCCTGACCGAATACCTTTCCGGCATGGCCACGGTGAAATCCCTGCAGATGGAGCCGGATGTCGACCGCAAATACGGCGGTTTCCTCGCCCAGTACCTGACGGCCAGCTTCAACACCAAGCAGGCCGGCAACACCTACAACGTCGTGGCCAACGGTCTGGAACAGACCATGACGCTGTCCATCCTCATCGTCGGCGCGCTCATCGTCATGCAGAACGAAGGCTTCACCATCGGCATGCTGGTCGCCTTCCAGATGTTCGCCAGCCGCATGAGCCAGCCCATGCTCAGGCTCGTCGGCCTGTGGCAGGAGTTCCAGCAGGCGGACATCGCCGTCAAGCGCCTCGGCGACATCCTCGACATGCCGCAGGAACCCCACACGCTCACGCCCAATCGGGAAAACGCCGGCAACGGCCGCATCGAGCTGTCCGGCCTCGGCTTCCGCTATTCGGAAAAGCACCCCTGGCTTTACCGCAATCTCAACCTCACGCTCAAGCCTGGGCATCTCACCGTGCTCATGGGGCCGTCCGGCTCGGGCAAGAGCACGCTCGCCAAATTGCTGATGGGCTTCTATCTACCTCAGGAGGGCCAGATCAGACTCGACGGCAAGGAGATCCGCACCCTGGCCGCCAACGAACTGCGCAGCGCCTTCGGCGTCGTGCCGCAGGAAACCGTGCTGTTCTCAGGCACGGTGTACGACAACCTCATCATGGCCCACCCGCATGCCAGCTTCGAGGACGTCATCACTGCCTGCAAAACGGCCGAGATCCACGACGTGATCGAGGCGCTGCCCAAGGGCTACCAGACCGAGCTGGGCGAGCATGGCGTCGGCCTCTCCGGTGGGCAGCGCCAGCGCATCGCCATCGCCCGCGCCCTGCTCAAGAAACCGAAGATCCTCATTTTTGACGAAGCCGCCTCCAACCTCGACCACCACACCGCCGAGGGTTTCGCCAAAACCATCAACGGCCTGAAGGGCAAGGCCACCATGCTCTTCATTACCCACCATATCCCCCGGGGGCTGCAGGTGGACGAGGTGCTTGCTTTCGGGCCGCGTCAGCAGGCGACACGGATGGAAGTGGTGGAGGACGAACGGACAGATGGAAAGGGAACAGCAAAGGAGAAATAGATGAATAAGGCCAGAGCGCCGGCTTTCTCAGACGCTCTAATCAGCAGCATCGTTTCGTTGCCCGAGCACTACCGGGCTGACATAAACGAGCGACTGAAGGATGAATGGGGAAGCGTGGCTAAGCTGAGCTGAGCTGAGCGTTTTGATAGCTATGTGAAGTTGAACAAATCAAATTGATCAAAGAGGAATGGTTCGCATGAAAGCACCAATTTCGTTATTGCTCCTGCTGACTTTTCTGTCGGCTTGCGCAAGCGGCCCGAGCAAGGAAGAACTCGATGCCGAGGTAAAGCGTCTGTGCGCCATTGACGGCGGGGTGAAGGTGTATGAAACGGTGAAGTTGCCGGCGGACAAGTACAGTCGATATACACAAAAACTTACTACCATGCCGTACCAGAATCTTAAAGATGATGACGAATATTACGTGGTTTGGGAGGTTGCCAAGTTGAGGGAAGGAAGCCCTAGTTTGCGTCGAGATCAGTTTCAGATCGTCCGACGATTTGATTCCAAGTTATTAGGTGAAACCGTTAGCTATGCACGTCGTGGCGGAGATATGCCAGGGCCTTGGCATGAGTCATCGTTTAGATGCCCCGAGCACGCTGATGATGTGTTTTTAGCTCGTCGCGTTTTTATCCAGTTAAATGGGGAGTAAGAAATGGACCAAGAATATTTTACGCAGGCTGAATTGGCATTGGCTGCCTATGCAAATTTGACTACGCGTGTGTCGAGTAAAACAGCCTTGGTCGATGCTGGTATGTCTGATGCACAAGCCGTATATTTCTCCTCTACTTACACCGTAGCCGCCCAATATAAAGACGATGCCAACGGCCTCTCGGCGACGGTGTTTTCCGATGCGGCCGGGAACACCTACCTCGCAATCCGCGGCACCAATGATGGCCTCGACCTGCTCACGGATATCGTGGATATCGCTCTGCTCGGAACCACAGCCTTGCAGGCGCAATACACCAGCCTCAAGGCCAAGGTTGAAGAATGGTTGGGGGATGGCACCTTGTCTCAGACATTCACCGTGACGGGTCATAGCCTGGGCGGATTCCTGGCGATTGGTATTACCGCCGATTTTGCCGCCAAAGTCTCGCACACATACCTCTACAACTCGCCTGGTGTTGGCGGCATCACCAGCTTCATCACTTCGCCTATCCTAAACGTGCTGGGTGTCACCACGGTTTATGACCCAACCGCAACTAAAGGGGTCAGCATCAATCAACTTTTGAAAGTCGGCACACATGCCCCGTCGCCCCCGCATCAAACTGGCCGGACTGCCCCAGCATGTCGTCCAGCGCGGCATTAATCGAGAGCCCTGTTTCTTCGCCGAGGAGGATTATCACTGCTACCTCCATTGGCTCCAGAAATCGGCTGCCGATTGGCACTGCGCCATTCATGCCTACGTGCTCATGACCAACCACGTTCATTTGCTGGTAACGCCTGAAACCGAGAACGGCATAGCCCGGCTCATGCAATCCGTTGGCCGCCGCTACGTCCAATACATCAACCGCCACTACAAACGCACCGGCAGCCTGTGGGAAGGCCGCTACAAATCCAGCCTCGTCGAGGCTGACACCTACCTGCTGACCTGCATGCGCTACATCGAACTCAACCCCTTGCGCGCCAGCATGGTCAATGATCCCGGCCAATACAAATGGTCGAGCTACCGGCACAACGGCTTGGGGCAGGCAGACAAGCGAATTGTCGAGCACTCGTTCTACCGTTCGCTTGGATCAGATGAAGCAACGAGACAATCTGCGTACCGTGCCCTGTTCCGCAGGCAGATGGACAACGAGGCGATCAGCGACATTCGGTTGGCAATTTTCCAGTGCCAGCCTTTGGGCAATGAGCGATTCAAGGAACGAGTCTGCGAAGCTACGGGGGTGAGACGAGTGCAGGGAAGGCGCGGGAGGCCGCGGAAGGTAAAGGCGCTGAGCTTATTGGAAAGAGAAGAGCAAACTGGTTTCGGGTTCTAGGGGGGAGAAGAATGAAAACATTGTTGATGCTGACCCTTTTTATTGGGAATTGGAGGATCGCCGCATGAGCCTGCTGCTCGTTCTTTTCTATTTCATCGGAATTCCTGCGCTGGTAGTCGCGGTGGCCGTATGGCTGTGGCGCAAGACCGATTCTTCTCTGGCCCGTGGCCTAGTTATCCTGGGGACCATGGTAACCCTGGCGGGCTTGCTGTGGTTGGCACAGGGAGAGAAGTGGCTGGCCGACCAGCAGGTGCGGGAGCTGTGTGCGAAAGATGGCGGGGTGAGGGTGTATGAGACGGTGACGCTGCCGCCGGAGAGATTTGATAAATACGGCCTAATACGTGTCCCTGCTAAGGAGTTTGCCAAGCTTGAAGATGAATATTTCTATGTCTGGCAAGTTAAGAAGTACCGTAACAAATCACCAGTAGTTCGTCGAGATCATTTCCTTGTATGCCGACGCGCGGATGGAAAACTCTTGGGAGAAGCGATCAGTTACGCCCGCATTGGTGGCGACATGCCGGGGCCATGGCACGAGTCTTCATTTAGATGTCCTAAGGAATCAGGCAACTCATTGTTACAAGAGCAGATTTTTAAGAAAGTAGAGGAGTAATAAATGTTTTATGATTACTTTTCATACGCCGAACTGGCGCTTGCTTCTTACGCGGACTTGAACACCACGAGACCTGATGAAGCTGCACTAATTGATGCAGGCATGGCTGCTTATCAATCGCAAGTTTTTGCCGAAAAATGGAGAGTCATCGACCAATACACCCACAGCGAGCGAATACCCGTCTATGACGATGGTGGGAACATCACCAGCTACATCACGTCGTCGAACGGCCTGTCCGTCACCATCTTCGAAGATATCGCCACCGGCGAGCGCCATGTTGCCATTCGCGGCACCGAGTTCAGCGATATCGGTGACTTGACGGTCGACGGCGGCATCATTCTTCACGGTGTTCCACAATTGTCCGAGCAGTATCAAACCCTGAAGAGCCAGATCGAAGCCTGGCAGAGCAATGGCACGCTGGCGGGCACGTTCACCGTCACCGGGCATTCGCTCGGCGGCTGGCTGGCTGCGGGACTGGCCAAGGATTTTGCAGCCAGCATCGAGCATACCTATGTCTACAATGCACCCGGCGTCGGTGGCGCCGATTTGTATGGCGAACTTTTGCAGCAACTCAACGAAGCGCTCGGCACATCCTTCCTGTCGCCGCCAAATGTCGGCAATCTGACCAACATCTATGCAAGTACGGGCATATCGCCAATAACTGGCATGGGTTGGCCGTTGTCGCCGCCGATTGGCATTCTCATCGAGGATCAGAGGCTTCTGGATATTGTGATTCCGGGTGGGCCAGATACTCCACTGTCCCTTAACCACAGCCAGCGCGTACTCACCGACTCGCTTGCCGTTTATGCGCTCTTCGCGGGTATGTCAGCCACAATCACTGTCGACGACATCGGCGCCATCCTGAGGGCCTCGGGCAATCGTGATGCCATGACCCTGGAGGACTCGGTCAATGCGTTGGGCAACCTCTTCGATGCAGGCGCCGAGATTGTGAGCGATGGAAGCCGCGACGACCTGTACAAGCGCATGCAAGACATCCGCGACAGCGCCGGATACCAGCTTGCCGCTCAGACCCGGGATTTCGCCTCCATCCAGCCGCTAAGCAGTTTGGGTGGTTCCGATATCGCTGCCAGAGCCCAACAAGATAATTTCGAAGGTCTGGCTTATCGCTTCGCACTTGTCAACCTCAATCCTTTTGCCGTTACCGGGGATGCCGCACTCTATGACGGACATAACCTTGAGGGTGAACTAGACCTCTACGACCACGCCACCGGCGAGGGTAATCTCACCGACCTTTACCTCAAAGATCGCGCCGCCATGCTGTCGTGGAAGATGAAATACGATATCGGCGCCGAAGACAATAACGACAATTTCATTTACGGCGATCGTGACAACAAACCATATTCGGAAGAATGGGACACCAACAGCGTTTCTGGCGACTGGAATTTTTTGGATTACTCCATCCGGATCAATGGCAATCCCTTGTCAATATTTATCGATGGCAAAGGCGATAGCATCTTCAGTGCCGATCCCGACCACCAGATTCTTTTTGGCTCAACAAATGCCGATATCCTGACTGGGAAGGAAGCAACCGACCACCTCTACGGCATGGCCGGCGACGACACCCTCGAAGGCAAGGGAGGCAACGACTACCTCGAAGGCGGCGAGGGCTTTGATACCTACGTTATCAACCCCGGCGACGGCTTTGATACCATGATCGACACCGACGGTGCGGGCGTCGTCAAGTTTGGCGAAATCGAAGCCCTAGGCAGCGTCGACCTGGAAGTCGGCCAGTGGGTGCAGCTTGGCGCCGACACCTGGGCCGACCGGCAGAACGGCATTATTTACACCAAGAGTATCGTTGACGGCGAAACCCAACTCCTGATCAATAAGGGCGACACCAGCGTCCTCGTCAAAGGCTGGTCGGACGGCGAACTCGGCATCGAACTGGGCGTTTCCGTTCCCGCACCCCCGCCCGTCACTACTGCCGACAACGACGGCACCGCTGGCCAGGATTTTCTGATAGGGAGTCAGTTCAACGACCTGTTCCGGGGCCACGATGGCATTGACTACATTTCCGGTGTGGGTGGCGACAATGTGATCGACGGCGGCGCGGGCAACGACGTCATCGCTGGCGGGACCTATAGTGGAGACGACACCCTCTACGGCGGAGACGGCGACGACCTCATCCTCGCTGACGGTACCGTGGGCGCATTGGTCGACCGATCCTACCTCACACAGAACAATCTCTTCACCGGCATCCAGACTACCCTCGATGCCGGTGGGTTCATGAGCTACACCTACGACCAGCCCGACAAGGTCAGCGTGGGTACGGCCTACGGCCCTGGCGGCGGCGATACCATCTACGCTGGCGCGGGCAACGACGTGGCGCACGCCGGAGGCGGCAACGACTTCGTGGACGGCGGCGAGGGCGCCGATATCCTCTCAGGCGATGGCGGTGACGACGTTATTCTGGGCCAGGGCGACAACGACATCATCCTGGGCGACGCCATCGACGACAACACCACCTACGGCGACGACATGCTTTCCGGCGGCGACGGCAACGACCGGCTGTGGGGCGCGGGCGGCAATGACTACCTGCTGGGCGGCGCGGGCGACGACTACCTGCACGGCGACGGCAACCTCGACACCGCCCATGACGGCAATGATGTGCTCGACGGTGGTGATGGCAACGACGTCCTTATCGGCGGCGGCGGCGATGACATACTAATCGGCGGCGAAGGAGATAAGTTGCACGGCGGTGCAGGCAATGACAAATACATCATCACAGGACAGGTAAACGTCGAGATATATGACAGAGAAGGCAAGAACTTCCTGCTTTTAACTGATGTGGTATCCCTCGATGCAACCATGCTTAGTATCGAGAATGGGCAAGATGGTGTGGAGGCAGTCAAACTCGATCTAGGTAATGGCCAATTCATCCAATTCTCGAGCAACTTTGGAACTTCCATGTCCATACAGGCACAAGATGGCAGTGTTCTGGATCTGGAGGAATGGGCTGCGGAGAATGTTACTCAGAATCTGAATCTTTACCTGGGCGAAGATGGAGCGGCCCTATATGGTGGAATGGGCAATGACACACTTTATGGTGGGGCTGGCGTAGATTACCTGAGAGGCAACGGTGGTGATGATGATCTATGGGGCATGGAAGGTGATGACACCTTGCTTGGTGGATCAGGAAACGATTGGCTGAGTGCTGGAGCCGGAAACGACGATCTTGATGGTGGGGATGGCAACGACACGCTTTACGGGGATGAGGGAAATGATCTGGTAAAGGGTGGCGCGGGCGATGACACATTGCGTGGCATGGAGGGGATTGACACTCTGGCTGGAGGGATGGGCGATGACCTCTATGTGCTGCTGGGCGACTGGGACACAAGCGATACCATTATCGAGAACCAAGGTGAGGGAATAGATACGGTCGACGTTTACGGATTTTCATACGCACTTGGTGCCAATGTTGAGAACCTTTATCTGAGAAAACGAACCCCGGTAAATCTGGCTTATGACGAATACATAAATTTTGTTCATCCCGACTTGAATGGCACGGGCAACGATCTGGACAATCTTATTTGGGGAACAGAAGGCAACAATGTCCTCGCGGGGGGTGGTGGAAACGACATTCTGATGGGGGGTGGTGGCGTAGATACGCTCATTGGCGGTGCCGGGGATGATCACTTGGATGGAGGTCGTGGGGGGGATGGCGATACCTTGATTGGTGGCACTGGCAATGACGTATACGAAGTCAGGAATGCAACCGACACTGTAATTGAAGCGGAGAGTGAGGGTTTAGATACTGTCTACAGCTATCTTCCTGAATATACGCTTCCTGGCAATGTGGAAGTGTTGGTGATAAGAGATGCCACTGATGTGGCTGGTAACGGTACTTCCTTTGATGCGGTCGCCATGGGCAATGGTTTGGACAATTACATTTCCGGGAATGACAAGGCGAACACTATTGACGGGAAAACTGGCAACGACACGATCTACGGCAATGGCGGAAATGACAGCATAGCGGGAGGCGCTGGAAGAGACTATCTGGCAGGCGGCGCAGGTGACGATACCTATCTTTTCAATGCTGGGGATGGTGTTGATGTCATCTACGATGACGCTTCCGGCAACAATATCCTTAAATTTGGCGAGGGTATCATCCCAGGCAATATTGTGCTGCGCAAAGGCTCTCTCATGCTCGATCTGGGCAATGGCGACGCCATACACATCGAGGGCTTCAATACACAAGATGTCTTCAATAGCGTCTCGATCGGCCGCTTCGAATTCGCGGATGGGACGGTGCTTACTTCCAATGAATTGCTGACGAGAGGATTCGATCTGGATGGGAGCGAGGGAGAGGATGCCGTTACCGGTACCAATACCACCGACCGCATCAGCGGGCTTGGCGGAGACGATCAACTTTGGGGGTTGGATGGCAACGACGTACTTTCAGGCGGTGGCGGCGATGATGCCCTCGATGGCGGCGCGGGCGACGACCTTTACCTCTTCAATCCCGGCGACGGCAACGACCGCATTTCCGACATGCAGGGATTCAATACCCTGAGCTTCGGCGGCGGGGTGTCTGAATCCAGCCTGGAAGCCGAGCGGGTCGGCGACGATATGGTGATCCAAATATTGGGTACCACGGATTTTGTGACGTTGGCTAATTGGTTCAGCCAGACCGGCAGCGAGGGCGTCAATGCCATCACATTCGAGAATGGCACGGTGCTGAATCGTGTGGGCATCAAGCAGTTGACCAACCAGCTGCCGGTCGTCAAGCCACTGGCTGACCAGGATTTCACCTTCAACAAACCCTTCTATTGGCAAATCCCCGCGGATAGCTTCGTTGACGTCGATGCGGGCGATGCCCTTACCTACACCGCGATCCTGGCGGATGGGTCGGCGTTGCCGGACTGGCTGCAATTTGACGCGGCTAGCCTGACCTTCTCCGGCGTGTCGCCCAAGCGCGTACTGTCGCTGGACATCAAGGTGACCGTAACCGACAGCGTGGCAGCCACGGGAAGCACGGAAGGGAGCCTGTCGGCGGCTGACATCTTCACCTTGTCGATCAGCCACGGCAACCAGGGCATCGGCAATGGCAAAGATGCCGCTCCTGCGGGACAGGACAGCAATTTCAACGATGGCGCCGGGACATCGGCCGGCAACCCCGGGGCCAAGGGCGTGAAAGCCTCCGATACGACTGCCGACAGCGTGACAGACGGCGCGACGACGGGCAATAGCACGGAGACTGACGGCACCCTTGCAACATCCTCCTCCACCGAGGAAAGCGACGCACAAGCACCGTTGACAAGCCCCCATGGCCTGCCGGCTTATCTCGGCAGCAGTGCGTGGGCGCAGTTCCAAGCATCGAGCAGTACGGGTGGCGCGGATCCCGCAACAATCTTCCGGCAATGGCTGGAAATGGATCTGGCCATCTCACGTGCCCTTGCCGAACAGCAGGCGATGTCTGAAGTGGACGGAGACCAAGGGGCTGATTACTCCACCCTTGATGCGTCGTCGTTCCTGGGTTCCAGGCTCCTGTATGGCAGCGACGCGTTCTCGCTCTTGGCTGGCAGCGGATATAAGCTCCAGAACTTCCAGGGCCTGAGCGATGGCATCCAGAAAATCTCATAAGGGGTGAAGCTTGTGGCCGGAACTTGCTTCCGGCTGCCAGAAGCCTATTCGATGAAATGATGGTTTGCTGATGAAGAGTCCACTGAATAAATGGTTCACCCGGGCCGAGGCCAAGGTGTTGGACTTCGCTCCGCCGCTGCTCAGGATTCAGGAAGAGCCGCCCAATCCCATGAGCCGCAAGGTGCTGTGGGCGGTGCTGATCCTGATTGGCGGTCTGGTCCTGTGGTCTTTCCTCGGCCGCCTGGATATCGTCGCGGTGGCCGAAGGAAAGCTGATCCCGCAGAGCTACGTGAAGATCGTGCAGCCTGCCGAGGCGGGCATCGTCAAGGATATCCTGGTAAAGGAGGGCGAGCAGGTGAAGGCCGGCCAGGTATTGATGAAGATGGATGCCGTCCTCACCGAGGCGGACGCCAATACCCTGCAGGCGGATTTCTGGCGGAAACGCCTAACATTGCAGCGAATCGATGCAGAAATAGCCGACGCACCATTCCGGGCGGATCCCGAGGCCGCGCCAGCACTTGCCAGGGAGATCGAGGCGCAGTATCGGGCGAATCGTGCCGCTCTGGAGGCGGCGGTGGCCGAAGAGCGCTCCCACCTGCTCAAGGCCAGGCAGGATTTGGCAGCGGCGGAACAGGTTCGCTCCAAGCTGGCCGATACGCTGCCGCATTACCGCGAGCAGGAGAAGGCATTCGAAAAGCTGGCAAAGGATGGTTTCGCGGGGCCGCTGATGGCCAGCGACAAGCGCCGCGAGCGCATCGAAAAAGAGCAGGAACTGAGGACGCAGGAATACGTCATCGAATCCGCCCGCGCAAGCATGGCGCAGTCGGAAAAGACGCTCGCGCAAATCAAGTCGGATTATCGCCGTCAGCTGTATGCCGAGCGCAACGAGGTTGCCAATGCCTTGGACAGGCTTGCCCAGGAGATCACCAAGCAAGCCCATCGCCGGGATTTGCTGGAGTTGAAGGCCCCGCAGGATGGCGTGGTCAAGGATCTGGCGACCCATACCGTGGGTACCGTCGTGCAGCCGGGCACGGTGTTGCTGACGCTCGTGCCCAGGAATGAGACATTGCGCGCTGAGGTTTGGGTGTCCAACGAAGATATCGGGTTCGTCCGCGAGGGGCAGCCGGTCAAGCTGAAATTCGCTGCCTATCCGTTCCAGAAATATGGCATGGCGGTTGGAAAGGTAGCCCATGTCAGCGCCGATGCGGCTGACAATAGTGCCAATAATCAAACCAGAGATGTGGATAAGCGGGATAGAGCTGCCAGGCTGCTGTACAAGGCCATAGTGACGATTGATTCGATGGCTCTTGAGATGAATGGAAATCGCTACCCGCTTTCTGCCGGTATGCAAACCAATGCTGAAATTCGCCTTGGAACTAGAACCGTTGCGGAGTACCTGTTGTCCCCCATTCAGAAAGCCTGGCATGAGGCGGGGAGAGAGCGATAGTTTGATGGCCAATGTTCGCTATGAGGGCACATTGCGACTTGGGGGCCGCAAAACGCCACCGATGGCTTCGACCGAGATGCGGTCGGTTGCCCCTGCTATCCTGGATTTTTGCTGCTGGCCCATAAAAGCCCATAACCAAACCATCAGCTTCTGGCGGGTTTGCTAGAATCCCGCCCATGTCACGTTTCGTCGCCCTGGTTCCCGCCGCCGGTTCCGGCTCCCGCATGGGGAGTGAGCTGCCCAAGCAGTATCTGCCGCTTTCCGGGCGACCCCTGATCGAGCACACCCTGCTTGCGCTGGCGGCGCATCCGCGCATCGAGCGCATATATATAGTGTTGTCGCCGGAGGATGACTGGTGGGCGGGGCAGGGCATCGCCCATGCCAGGCTTTCGGTGCTGCGTTGCGGCGGCAAGACGCGGGCGGATTCGGTGATGAACGGCCTGAAGGCCATTGCCGGGGAGGTGGCCGCGGACGACTGGGTACTGGTGCACGATGCGGCGCGGCCCTGCCTGCGCCCCGAGCACCTCGACCGCATGCTGGCGGAGCTGGCCGGCGACGAGGTGGGCGGCATCCTCGCCGTGCCGGTGGCGGATACCCTGAAGCGCGCGGGCGATGGCCAGCGCATTGCCGCGACGGTGCCGCGCGAGGGGCTGTGGCAGGCGCAGACGCCGCAGATGTTCCGCCACGGTTTGCTGTTGCAGGCGCTGGCGGCGGCGGGCAGCGCGGTGACGGACGAGGCTTCGGCCGTCGAGCACATGGGGCTGCAACCAAAATTGGTCGAGGGCGATGTGCGCAATCTTAAGGTGACGTATCCGCGCGACCTGGAACTGGCCGCGCTGATTTTGCAACATTGGGGGACATAACAAGAATGGACATCAGAGTGGGGCAGGGCTTCGACGTGCACGCCTTTGCCGAGCACCGCAAGCTCATCATCGGCGGGGTGGAGATCCCTTACGACAAGGGCCTGCTGGGCCATTCCGACGCGGACGTGCTGCTGCACGCGATTTGTGACGCGCTTCTCGGTGCTGCCAGCCTGGGCGACATCGGCAAGCATTTCCCCGATACCGACGCCCAGTTCAAGAACATCGACTCGCGCGAGCTGCTGCGCGACGTGATGGCAAGGATCAGATCGCTGGGCTGGCAGGTGGGCAATGTCGATGCCACCATCATCGCGCAGGCGCCGAAGATGGCGCCGCACATCCCGGCCATGGCGGCGAACATCGCCGCCGATCTGGGCGTCGCGCCCGACCGGGTCAACGTCAAGGCGACCACCACGGAAAAGCTCGGCTTTACCGGCCGCGGCGAAGGTATTGCTGCACAAGCTGTCTGCCTGCTGACCCGGGCATGAGCCAGCCCACCCACCAGCGCATGTTCTTTGCCTTGTGGCCGAGCGAGGAGGTTCGCCGCGCCCTGTGGCAGGCGAGCGGCAAGCTGCACCAGGTGTGGAGCGGACGCCGCACCAAGCCCGACACGCTGCACATGACCCTGGTGTTCCTGGGCGACGTGGAGCTTGCGCGGCTGGACGAGCTGCGTGCCGTGGCCGCACAAATGGACACGCGCCGCTTCAGCCTGAAGCTGAACCATGCTTCGTGCTGGCGCCACAACAAGGTGGGATTCTTGAGCCCGGAGGAGAGTCCGCCGGAATTGCTGCAGCTGGTCTACGGCCTGGAAGACCAGCTCGATGCGGAAAATTTTTCTTTCGACGAGCGGCCTTACAAGCCGCATCTCACGCTGCTTCGCAACACGCGTTGCGCGACGCAGGTACCGCTTGAACCCATACCCTGGGATATCGAGGAGTTCGTGCTGGCGGGGTCGTCTACGACCGACCATGGCCCCAGCTATCAGTTGCTGGGGCGCTGGCCGTTAAAAGCTTGAGAATTCAGAGGCACACGCAGGAGGCAAGGTGCTGGGCCAGTTCCTTGTCGCTGGCTCTCGTGTAGTCTTTTTCCAGGCGGTCCGAGACCAGCCCCTTAACTGCGTCATTCAAGCGCCGGTTGAGCTGCCCGAGAAAGGCGGGCGGCGCCACCAGCACCAGGCGGGCGAACTGGTTGGCGACGCGGCCGGAATCCAGTTCACGCGCCAGCTCAAGTGCAAAAACATCGGCTTCGTGTTCCTTGGGGCTTGTGGCCGGCACGAAGGAACCGTGTCCGTTGCCGGCGCTCGGGTTGTGGCCGGGCCGGTCAGAAACAAGATCCGCGTTTTTTCCCCGGCTTTGCGGGTGTTCGAACTCCTTTACGATTTCCAGGCCCTTGTTCGGGCCGGTGTTTTTGAGGATTTTCCCTGACGATGCATTGCTGACCAATATCCAGGTAGTGCTCAATTCATGCTCCTTTACGTCTGGTTGGAATAAAAACAGCTACTCCAATCTCAGGCTAGCAGTTCAGGCACTTTTTTCCAGGATGGCGGCGGCGAGCCGGTCGAAATCGTCCGGGCCGGTTCCGCTCAGGGTGAACTTGAGGCTGTCTGCGCGCTCGGCGTAGTTCTTGCCCAGGGATTTTTGATACGCCGGATCGTAGTGGTTTTGCAGCATGTCCGCGACGAACTCGCCCCATTTTTTCTGCCGGATCAGCTCGCGCCAGCGCGAAATGGTTTCGCGTCCGCGCAGTTCGGCAAGGTGCTCGATCTGCCCCAGCAGCGTTTCAGGCGCGGCGAGAAAATGTTCGTATTCCTCCAGCAGCAGCTGGACGCGGTGCGGCATCGGCACGTCGAGCCAGACGCTCTGGCTGGCGCGGATGGCGGCGAGGAGGGCATCCGGCACGCGCAGCTTGCCGATTTTCTTGCTTTCGGATTCGACGAACACGGGCTTCGCCGGGTCGAACTGCTTCAATTTCCACCAGATCGAGCTTTCCAGCCACTTCTGGCTGGGCTGGGGCTGGTTGGGCAGGTCGCCGAGCAGCGAGCCGCGATGCGCGGCGAGGGCTTCGAGGTCGAGCACCTGCGCGCCACGGGCCTGCAGGGCCTGCAGCAGACGGCTTTTGCCGCAGCCGGTGGGGCCGCAGATGACGCGGAAGCTGAACTGCGCGGGCAGGGTTTCCAGTTCAGCCACCACGGTGCGGCGGTAGTTCTTGTAGCCGCCGTCGAGCTGCCCGGCCTTGAAGCCGACCCGCTGCAGTACGTGCGCCAGCGAGCCGCTGCGGTTGCCGCCGCGCCAGCAGTAGACCAGTGGTTTGTAGCCGATGGGCCTGGAAGCAAAATGCCGTTCGAGGTGATCAGCGATGTGGCGCGACACCAGTGCGGCGCCGACCTTCTTGGCCTCGAAGGCCGATACCTGTTTGTGCAGGGTGCCGACGCGGACGCGCTCCTCGTCGTCCAGCACCGGCAGGTTGATGGCGCCGGGAATGTGGTCCTCGGCATATTCGCTGGGGGTTCGCGCGTCGATGATTTCCGTATATTCGGATAGTTGTGCTACGGTGATGACGCCTGAATTTTTCACAAGATGCTGATTCGATGAGTGTTCGACTGACTGAATTGTCACACGGTGGCGGTTGCGGCTGCAAAATCGCGCCCTCGGTGTTGCGCGAGATTCTCGCGCAATCTCCGTCCATGGCGGGGTTCAAGGATCTGCTGGTGGGCACGGAATCCAGCGACGATGCCGCAGTTTACCGCCTGAACGACAGCCAGGCCATTGTCGCCACGACGGACTTCTTCATGCCCATCGTCGATGACGCATTCGATTTCGGCCGCATCGCCGCTACCAACGCGCTGTCCGACATCTACGCCATGGGCGGCAAGCCTTTGTTCGCGCTGGCCATCGTCGGCATGCCGGTGAACAAGCTGCCGACCGAGACCATCCGCCAGATACTCGCCGGCGGCGAGGCCGTCTGCCAGGCGGCCGGTATCCCGATTGCGGGCGGCCATTCCATCGATGCGCCGGAGCCGATCTACGGACTGGTCGGCATCGGCGTGGTGCATCCGGACAAGATCAAGCGCAACGACCAGGCCCAGGCGGGCGATTCGCTCATCCTGGCCAAGCCCCTCGGCATCGGCGTGTTTGCCGACGCCATGAAGAAAGGGCGGCTCGATCAGGCCGGCTATGCACAGATGCTGTCCTCCACCACCCAGCTCAATACTCCCGGCATCGTGCTGGCGAATTTGCCCGACGTGCATGCCATGACCGACGTCACCGGTTTCGGCCTGCTGGGCCATTTGCTGGAAATTACCCGCGGCTCCCGTCTGGGCGCATCGGTTCGCTTTGCCGACCTGCCGGTGCATCCTTTGGCGCTGGAACTTGCCAAGGAGGGGTTTTCCCCTGGCGCGTCGGAGCGCAACTGGGCCAGCTACGGCCACGAGGTTGGCCTGCCCGCGGAAATTGCCGAATGGCAGCGCAAGATGCTGTGCGATCCGCAGACCAGCGGCGGCCTGCTGGTGGCCTGCCATCCGGGCGCGATCCCCTCGGTGCTGGACGAGATGAGCCGCCAGGGCTTCGCCAAGGCGCGCGTCATCGGCCAGTTGCAGCAGGGCAGCGGAGTGAAAGTGACGCTCTGACCGCAAGCGTGCGGCCCGATGCGACAAAGCCCCGTTTCCGGGGCTTTGTTGTTTGTGTCAGTTGGCGTGCGGCTTGGCGTTTGCCTGGGCCAGGGTGCGACGATCGCCCTTGCGGCGATCCTCGCTTACGCCCGGCGGCAAACCGGCGTTGGGATTGACCCGGCGGTCGCCGAGACGACGCTCTGACGGAATGAATTCGACTTCGTAAGAGGGGATAACACTACCAGCCATGGCGGTTCTCCATCAAGCCCATCTTGGGTGGCTAAATCCTTATTCAATATAGCCATTCGGCATCTTAGTTCAACAGGCGGCCGGCTTGTCTGAAATTGGCCAAAAATCCCCGATAAAGGCAGATATTGTGTTGTAAACGACACAATTACCCAATTATGGGGGTAGCCAGCCCCTTCATTCGCCCCGGCTGCGAACCTGCTTCATCAACTGGGACTGCTCGCGCTTCCATTCGCGCTCTTTCTCGGCAGTCCGCTTGTCATGCTGCTTTTTGCCCTTGGCGAGGCCGATCTCGAGCTTGATGCGGCCTTTGGAGTAATGCAAATCCAGCGGCACCAGGGTGTAGCCGGCGCGTTCGACCTTGCCGATCAGTTTGCTGATCTCGGCTGCATGCAGCAGCAGCTTGCGCGTGCGCGTGGGGTCTGGATGGATGTGGGTGGAAGCGGTGGGCAGGGGACTGATGTGGCAGCCGATCAGGAACACCTCGCCCTTTTTCACCACCACGTAGGATTCCTTGAGGTTGGCACGCCCGGCCCGGATGGCCTTTACTTCCCAGCCTTCCAGCGCCAGCCCGGCCTCGTGTCTTTCTTCGATGAAATAGTCGTGAAAGGCTTTTTTGTTGTCGGCAATGCTCATGGCCGCGATCGTTTCCGTAAAATGTCATTTTACTTTGTTTCCCACGCAGTCATGGCGCAGGTCCACAAAACCATACTCGTCGAACACCCCGCTCATGCAATGTTTGCGCTGGTGGATCAGGTCGAGGACTACCCTGTCTTCCTGCCCTGGTGTGGCGGCACGGAAGTGAAGTGGCGCGACGAGCAGACCACGGTCGCGACCATACACATCGATTACATGGGGGTGAAACAGAGCTTCACCACCGAAAACAGCAAGCAGGCGCCCACGGAAATGAACCTCAGCCTGCAGGACGGGCCGTTTAGCCACCTGCAGGGACACTGGCGCTTTCTCGCCCTGGGCGAAACCGCCTGCAAGATCGAGTTCGCGCTCAATTACACGTTTTCCAGCCGCATGCTGGAAACCCTGCTCACCCCCGTGTTCAACCACATTACCAATACCTTCGTGGACGCATTCGTGAACCGGGCGGACAAGGTGCTGGTCGCATGAATGAAACTGCCGTGATACACGTCGAGGTCGCTTATGCGCTGCCGCAGGTGCAGATGCTGGTGCCGCTGACCGTGCCCGAGGGCACCACGCTGGAGGAGGCGGTGAGGCTTTCCGGCATGCTGGAGAAGTTTCCGGACATCGACCTTGCCGCTTGCAAGGTCGGCATCTGGAACAAGGCGAGCGAACTTGCCGCCGTGCTGCGCGAGAAGGATCGCGTCGAAATCTACCGGCCGCTGATTGCCGATCCGAAGGAAGTGCGCCGCAAGCGCGCGGAAGAGGGCAAGGCCATGAAGAAGGGCGGCGGGGAATTGGCGGAGAAGGGCGCCGAATAAGGCGGTTGAGCGCAAAAAAACGGGGCTGCGGCCCCGTTTTCCGTCAGGCATCGCGGATCGCTTACATGTCCTTGATCTGCTGCACCGGATAGTCGAGTTGCTGAATGCCCATCCTTGCATGGTCCTGTGCCTTCTGGGCATTGCTGATGACCGCCGCACTGTCGCCCTTCCTTTCGGCGGCTTCCGCCGCCTTGAGCGCCTCGTCGGCGGTGGTCCACAATGCATTCCGGGCCCTGGCTTCCCTGACCGTGGCCTGGGCGGCGGCAAGGGCGGATTTGGCATTGTCGGAAATCGCGGGGACTGCAGTGCCGACGGCTTCCTGCGTGGCACAGCCGTTCAGGGCCAGCAGGGATGCGGCAGTCAGGACGGACAGGATTTTGCGCATATTTCTCCCACGTGGCGTTACGGGTTCAAAACCGGACAGCGCGCATGGCCTGCCCTGGATGCCCGAAAATTAGCCCTTCGCGGCGGCCGCGTCAATCTATCGTCTTTTTTCTTTTGCAGTGCTGGATGGCGGCGGCGATACAAGTCTATTTTGTCTGCGCAGGCCCATCCCGTATAATCCGATTTTGCCAAGGAAACAAAGCGATGCGCGTACTCCAAAAAGCTCTGACCTTCGACGACGTCCTGCTCGTTCCCGCCCAGTCAGACATCCTTCCGCGCGACGTCAGCCTGAAAACCCGCCTGACGCGCACCATCAGCCTGGATATCCCGATCGTCTCCGCCGCCATGGACACGGTGACCGAGGCTCGCCTCGCCATCACGCTGGCTCAGGAGGGGGGCATCGGCATCGTGCACAAGAACATGAACGCCAATGCGCAGGCGGCGGAAGTCGCCAAGGTCAAGCGTTTCGAGTCCGGCGTGGTCAAGGATCCGATGACCATCTCGCCCGACATGTCGGTGCGCGAGGTGATGGAGCTTTCCCGCAAGGTGGCATTTTCCGGACTGCCCGTGGTCGAGCCGAGCGGCAAGGTGGTGGGCATCGTCACCAACCGCGACCTGCGTTTCGAAACCAGATTCGACCAGCCGATTTCCAGCATCATGACCCCGCGCGAGCGCCTGGTCACGGTGAGGGAGGGTGCCAGCCTGGAAGAGGCGACGGCGCTTTTGCACAAGCATCGCCTGGAACGCGTTCTGGTGGTGAACGACGCCTTTGAGCTGAAGGGCCTGGTCACCGTCAAGGACATTCAGAAATCGACTGAACACCCCTTCGCCTGCAAGGACGAGCAGGGCCGCCTCAGGGTTGGCGCGGCCGTCGGCGTGGGCGCGGACAACGACGAGCGCATCGAACTGCTGGTTGCGGCCGGCGTGGACGTGATCGTGGTCGATACTGCCCACGGCCATTCCAGCGGCGTGCTGAAACGCGTGGAGTGGGTGAAGAAGCGCTTCCCTGAAGTGCAGGTGGTCGGCGGCAACATCGCTACCGCCAAGGCGGCCACTGCGCTGGTCGAACATGGCGCCGACGCCGTCAAGGTCGGCATCGGCCCCGGTTCCATCTGCACCACTCGCATCGTTGCCGGCGTGGGCGTGCCGCAGATCTCTGCCGTGGCCAATGTGGCCGATGCGCTGGCCGGAACCGGGGTTGGCGTCATCGCCGATGGCGGCATCCGCTTTTCCGGCGACATCGCCAAGGCGCTGGCAGCCGGCGCGCATTGCGTCATGCTCGGCGGCTTGCTGGCCGGCACCGAAGAGGCGCCGGGCGAGGTCGAACTCTACCAGGGCCGCTCCTACAAGTCCTACCGCGGCATGGGCAGCCTGGGCGCCATGCAGCAGGGCTCCAAGGACCGCTATTTCCAGGACAACGAAGCCAACGCCGACAAGCTGGTGCCGGAAGGCATCGAGGGCCGCGTACCCTACAAGGGCAGCGTGCTCAACGTGATCCATCAGTTGATCGGCGGCGTGCGCTCGAGCATGGGTTACCTCGGCTGCAACAGCATCGAGGAAATGCATCAGAAGGCCGAATTCGTCCAGATCACTGCCGCCGGCATCCGCGAATCGCACGTGCACGACGTGCAGATCGTCAAGGAAGCGCCCAACTATCGGGTGGAATAAGCGGACATGGCCAATACCCGGATCGTCGAGTCGCTGATACTGGCGCTCGGCCTTGCCGTCGCTGCATGGATCCTGGGCAATGGCCTGCTCGATTTCAAGAAGCTCGACCGCAGCGTCGAGGTCAAGGGCCTGGCCGAGCGCGAAGTGCCGGCCGACACTGCCGTCCTGCCGGTCGGCTTCAATGTGACGGGCAACGACCTCGGCCAGTTGTATGCCGCGATCGAGTCGCGCAACCAGACCATCGTCAATTTCCTGCAGGCGCAGGGCTTCAAGGCCGCCGAGATTTCGGTCTCGCCGCCCTCCATCACCGATCGCCAGGCCCAGGAATACGGCAGCGCCGAACTCGCCAACCGGCTGCGCTACACGGGAAAATCCGTGGTCACGGTCTATAGCAAGCAGGTGGACACGGTGCGCGCGGTGATGCCCAGGCTGGGCGATCTCGGCCGCCAGGACATCGCGCTCAACACCGGCGACTACGAAAACCGCCCGCGCTTCCTGTTCACCGGCCTCAATGCCCTGAAGCCGGCGATGATCGAGGAGGCGACCCGCAATGCCCGCCAGGCCGCCGAAAAGTTCGCCAAGGATTCCGAGAGCGCGCTGGGCAAGATCCGGCGCGCCAACCAGGGCCAGTTTTCCATTGAAGATCGCGACCAGAGCACCCCGCACATCAAGAAGGTGAGGGTGGTCTCCACGGTCGAATACTATCTGGCGGATTGACCCCGCCCCACATATAAATCCATGCACCAGAAAATTCTCATCCTCGATTTCGGTTCCCAGTACACCCAGTTGATCGCCCGCCGCGTGCGTGAGGCCAACGTTTACTGTGAGCTGCATCCCTTTGATGTTTCGGAACAATTCGTGCGTGACTTCGCGCCCGCCGGCATCATCCTGTCGGGTGGCCCGGCCTCGGTGATCGAAGAAGAAACCCCGCGTGCGCCGCAGGCGGTGTTCGAGCTCGGCGTGCCGGTGCTCGGCATCTGTTACGGCATGCAGACCATGGCCGCGCAACTGGGCGGCAAGGTGGAAAACGCCAGCCACCACGAATACGGCTATGCCGAAGTGCGCGCGCGCGGCCACTCCAGACTGTTGACCGACATCCAGGACCGCTGCGATCCCGACGGCAAGTGCTGGCTGGACGTGTGGATGAGCCACGGCGACCGCGTGGTCGAACTGCCGGCCGGTTTCAAGGTCATCGCCGACAACGCTTCCACGCCCATCGCCGGCATGGCCAACGAGGACAAGCGCTTCTACGCCTTCCAGTTCCATCCCGAGGTCACCCACACCCTGCAGGGCAAGGCTATCCTCGGCCGCTTCGTGCACGACATCTGCGGCTGCGGGCAGGACTGGAACATGCCCGACTACGTCACCGAGGCGGTGGCGAAAATCAAGTCCGAAGTAGGGCAGGACGAGGTCATTCTGGGCCTCTCAGGCGGCGTGGACTCCTCCGTCGCCGCCGCACTCATCCACCGTGCCATTGGCGACCAGCTGACCTGCGTGTTCGTCGACACCGGCCTCTTGCGCCTGAACGAGGCCGAACAGGTGATGCAGACCTTCGCCAAGAACCTGGGCGTCAAGGTCATCCATGTCGATGCCACCGAGCAGTTCATGGGCAAGCTGGCCGGCGTGGCTGACCCGGAGAGGAAGCGCAAGATCATCGGCGGCGAGTTCGTCGAGGTGTTCCAGCGCGAGGCCGGCAAGCTGAAAAACGCCAAATGGCTGGCGCAGGGCACCATCTACCCGGACGTGATCGAATCCGCCGGCGCCAAGACCAAGAAGGCCCACGCCATCAAGAGCCACCACAATGTGGGCGGTCTGCCCGAAGACATGCATCTCAAGCTGCTGGAGCCCCTGCGCGAGCTGTTCAAGGACGAGGTGCGGGAACTGGGCGTTGCGCTCGGCCTGCCGCACGACATGGTCTATCGCCACCCGTTCCCGGGGCCTGGCCTGGGCGTGCGCATCCTTGGTGAGGTGAAGAAGGAATACGCCGATTTGCTGCGACGGGCAGATCATATTTTCATTGAAGAATTACGCGCAAGTGGCTGGTATGAAAAGACTTCTCAGGCCTTTGCCGTGTTCCTGCCGGTCAAGGCAGTGGGCGTGATGGGCGACGGCCGTACCTACGATTACGTGGTGGCGCTGCGCGCGGTACAAACACAGGACTTCATGACCGCGCACTGGGCCGAACTGCCGTATTCGCTGCTGGCCAAGGTTTCCAACCGCATCATCAACGAGATCCGCGGCATCAACCGCGTGACCTACGACATCACCGGCAAGCCGCCGGGCACCATCGAGTGGGAATAATCCAGGCTTGTTCGCGGGCTTTCGGTGACTATCGGAAAAGCATGTTAACTGATTGATTGCTAAAAATATATAACACGGAATCTATCGGTAACAATTGCTGGCAGCCAGATCGAAGTGTCGGTTAATCTGACGGTAGCCAAGTGCGGTCTCACAGGATTATAATTTCTACCGTCAAGCCGTTTTGACGCATGACGGTAAAAAATCTAGTGATAAGCTAGATTTCATGCGGGTTCCAGGCGGATTGTCATTCTGAATCTTTGTGACGGTAAAGCCGTTGCAAGCTTGGGAGAACGCCGATGCTCACCGACACCGCACTGAAGAACCTCAAGCCCAAGGGCGCTCAATACAAGGTGGCCGACCGGGACGGCATGTACGTGACCGTCTCGCCAGCTGGCACCGTCACCTTCCGTTACGACTATCGCCTCAATGGGCGCCGCGAAACGCTGACCATCGGCCGCTATGGGCCGGATGGCTTGTCGCTGGCCAGGGCGCGCGAGCGCTGCCTGGAGGCCAGGCGCGCGGTGGCCGACGGGCGGTCGCCTTCCCAGGAGAAGCAGCGCCAGAAGCGCCGGCTGGCCGAGGCCAAGACCTTCGGCGAATTTACCGTCAGGTGGGCCGCCGAGGCGCGTATGGCCGACAGCACGAGATCCATGCGCAAGAGCATCCTTGATCGCGACATCCTGCCGGCTTTCCAAAATCGGCTACTGACCGAGATCACAGCCGACGACCTGCGCGACATGTGCAACAAGGTCAAGGGCAGGGGAGCGCCAGCCACCGCGATCCATGTCCGCGACATCGTTAAACAGGTCTATGGCTTTGCCATTTTGCACGGCGAGAAGGTGGCCAACCCTGCAGACGACGTTGGGCCATCGTCGATCGCCACCTTCGTGCCGAAGGACCGCGCGCTGTCACCGAGTGAGATTCGCATCGCGCTCTCGCAGATGGAGTATGTCGCCTCGTATCCCACGATCAAGCTTGGCCTGCGGCTCATCCTGCTTACGCTGGTGCGCAAGAGCGAGCTGATCCATGCGACTTGGGATGAAGTCAACTTCGAGAAGGCGCTATGGAGTATCCCGAAGGAACGCATGAAGGCGTCCAAGGCTCACAACGTCTACCTCTCGCAGCAGGCGCTCGACATCATGATCGCGCTACGCACCTGCGCCGGCGGCTCGCGCTACCTGATCCCATCGCGCTACGATGCCGACAAGTGCATGTCCAATGCCACGCTCAATAGGGTCACGCAACTGATCGTCGAACGCGCGAAGGCGAACAAGCTCCCGCTAGAGCCCTTCACCGTGCATGACCTGCGGCGCACAGGCTCAACTATCCTGAACGAACTTGGCTTCAACAGCGACTGGATCGAGAAGTGTCTGGCCCACGAAGACGGCCGCTCATCCCGTGGCGTTTACAACAAGGCCGAATACGCTGAGCAGCGCCGTCACATGTTGCAGGAATGGGCCGACATGATCGACGCTTGGGCGGCGGGCAAGTCGCACACGCCGACCTTGCTGCCGCCGTCTATGAAGGTGCTCACGACAGAGGCTTTGCTTTGACCGGACGATGCTTTCGCTGGCGCACGTCTGGTGAGGGCGCCCGTTTCAACTGCGCACTGTCGGAAGCTTGCCGACGTGCGTCGAGCCAGGCTTCTACTTCCGTCAAGTCCCATACCACGCAGCGCGCGGTCAGATTGAACCGGCGCGGAAATTCTCCGCGGCGCTCCATGTCGTAGATCGTCGTATCGGCCAGCGGCACGATCTGTCGCAGCTCGGTACGGCGGATTGTGCGTCTGAACGGCAAGGTATTCGTCGCGACCAGTCGTGGTAGCTGCATGTCGTGCGGTTCGTTTGTATCAGAGTCGTCGTTTGGCCTCGCAGCCACCAGACTTCGATCTGCTTTGTACATGATCTGCTCCATCATCAGGGCAATTGCTGGTTGCATCGCAACGGCCGGTATAAATGCGGTCCTATGATGGTGATCTTTCCGGCATCTATCGAAAACTCGCTCAGGCGTACATGGGCGTATTGCGATTGTGCTGATGCGGCGTCGCTGTGAATCACTTCGCCCTGGTCTTCCTGAATCCCCGATCCCGTGCCATGAATGATTCCAGCATGTGCGGGATCAATGTGGCGGCATCGACCGGTTCGCCGTAGGTCTGCGCATGCAGCGCGGCGTAGCGCTCTAAATCGGCCTTGAGCGTGACCGTTAGTGAGACAGTGAGTTTTACGGTCTCGGTTTTCGGCAGCGGCCCCAGCCGCAGCTTGCCAGTGGGTGTGTTCATTGTGACGAACCTCTCTGGAAGAACAGCGGCTGGTAGGGTGGCAGAATCAGATCCTTGTTCACCATGACCCGCATCGGGAAGCCAGGGCGGATAGTGAGCGTCGGCTGGATGCTCACGTTGCGTTTGGTGATCTCCTGACCTACCTGGTTCACGGTGTCCTGCGCGCTCTGGCGCGTGGCGATGACGACTTTCCCATCGCTGCCGCCACGATCAGGCGCGGCAAGTTCGGCGCCCACGCCGAGCAGCGTGGACAACGCCGCCCCGGCAAGGATGCGATCCCAGTGCCAATCGACGCCATCCTCCAGCCCGGCATAACCCGCCGGGTCGATACCGGGCAGACGGTCGAGCGAAATCGACGAGGTATCGGGCAGGATCAAGCGCGTCCACACCAGCAGTACCCGTCGCTGACCGAATGAAACCTGGCTATCGTAGCGGCCGATCAGCCGCGACCCCTGTGGAATCAGCAGGAAGCGACCCGTGGCCGTGTCGTAGACCGCCTCCGTCACATTGGCAATGACCTGTCCCGGCAGGTCGGAGTTGATGCCCGTCATCAGCGCCGCCGGAATGATGGTGCCTGCCATCACTTGGTAGGGCGATGTCGGCAATTGCAGGCTGGCCGGATTGCGGGTGGCGGTGTCGCCGCTATTCGCGACGAAAGCCTGCTTCTGATCCTGCCGGTTCTGTATCGCCGTCGGGTCGGTCGGCTGTGTCGATGTCGTTGCCATCGGATTGAATGCCTGGTTGCCGGACACCGGCTCAGGCATGGAGGTGCTCGCGACGGTTGCCGGTGTCGCCTTTGTTGCACTACTGCTGCGGAAGAACACCGACGAGCGCGCCGCATCCTCGGCATCGCCCGGCTGTGCGATGCGGCCGGGTTGCGCGGGAGTGTATGCGCCCGTGTTCCCGTGGTTCTGCGCATGCACGATGGCCGGCCCCAAGTCGCCCGGCAACGGCTCACCCAACGTCGGCACCACAGGCTTGGCCATTGGCACCACTTTAGTATAGTCCTTGGGCAGCTGGTCGAGGCTATCGGCCCGTGAGACGCGATCCACGTTGTACAGCTCGGTGGCCGGGTTGCGCTCACGCTTGTGCGGCTGCAAGGACCAGAGCGTGGCGCCCAGTATGACGATGCCGAGCGCCCCTGCAAGCACCGCCAGCATGCGCCGATTGAGCCGCGTGACTGGGCGCGGCGAAGCGCGCAGAGCCAAGGTGTCCGGGTCGGCCTTATCTGTTCCCGTCGGCGGCGTCTGCGGTGTGGCGGACATGCTCATGCTCAATACCTCCGCGCCGTGCTGCCCACGCCATCGGTGCGCTCGATGCGCACCACGGCGGCCTTGTCCGCACCCAGCCGCAACTCGGCCGCACCGAACAGCCGATCCACGATGTAGTACGGCGAATGGAAGCGGTAGTTCACGAGCTGGCCATCGCCCTGCTGCCCGATCACGAATAGCGGCGGCAGTTCGCCCTGCGCGATGCCAGCAGGGAACTGGATGTAGACCCGCTCGCCGTCATCGAACGCGCGTAGCGGTTTCCATGGTGGGCTGTCGCCCGTGATCGCGTAGCGGAACTTGATCTGCTCCAGCGACAAGCCCGAGTCTACCGGCGCTGCCGCCTGAGCCTGCTGCGCCTGCTTCTGCAAGGCCAGCATGCGGTCCTTCGGGTAGTCCCACGATGCCGATGCCATCCACGCCTGCGGCGTGGAAGACAGTTCGAGCAGGTAGGTGCGACGGTTGGTGGTAATGACCAGGTTCGTCTTCAGCCCGACGCGCGTGGGCTTCACGAGGATGTTCACGCGCAGGCTGGCGCCCGCGCCGCTCGCGGTATCGCCCACGATCCAGCGCACCGTATCGCCGGCTGAGACCGTCACCAGTTCTTCACCTTCCTGCAAGGCAATCACGGTGACGCGGCCAGGGCTGGTGTAGACCTGATACAGCGCGCCGTCCGCGTAGGGCCAGACCTGGATCGCGTTGATGTAGCCCTCGCGGCTGGGGGGCACGCGCGCCTCCGCATTGGCACGCGCCACGCGAGCCTTCTCGTCGGGCGATTCGGCGACTGGCTTGTCCTCTGGCGTGCTCGCCAGCGGCTTCAACTGTTCCGGCAGCGGCAGTGGCTTTGGCACTTCGACTACCTCGATGGGCTTGGGCAACTCCGGCAGCGCGTGCGCCGCCACGGGTTCGTCCAGCGTGATGTCCGGTGGCGGCTTGCCGTGTGTGGCGCAACCACTGACGGTTGCCAGGGTGGCGCTCAGGATCAACGGCAAAGCGTAAATGCGGATTTGGGGTTTCATGGTTTCTTGGCTCCTTCGATCGCGTCGAGTTCACGGCTCCAGGACAGGCCGTTCACGTATATGCCCAGCGGGTTCTTGCGCAGCCGCTCCTCGGTGCGCGGCGGTTGCAGCACGATGGACAGCACAGCCGTCCAGCGCTCGACGCCAGAGGGCGAACCGTTCACATAGCTGCGCTCGATCCAGCGCACCTGGAACGAGGATTCGCTGGCGCGCACGACGCTGGTGATCTCGACGGCTGTCGAGGTCTGACCGATGCGCGCGAACGGATCGTTGACGCGCGCATAGTCGTTCAGCGTGGCCGCACCCTTGTCCGTGGTGAAGTCGTAGGCTTCGAGCCAGTTCTGCCGCACCACAATGGGATCAATCGACAGCGAGCGCACATCGGTGAGGAAGCGCGCCAGGTGGTAGGCGATCTGCGCGTCGTTTGGCTTGTACGGCGTGGCGGCCTCGCCCACCGCGCGTACCTGACCGCCGGCGGCCACCTCGACCACATAAGGCGTGACGATGGACTGCGCCGAGCGCCACACCAGCCCACCCGCCATCAGTAGCGCGAGCGACAGGCAGCCGAAGGCCATCAGCCGCCAGTTCTTCGCCTGCACTCGCGCGCTGCCGATGCGCTGGTCCCAGACCTGTGCGGCAACCTGGTAGGGGGTGACGGGCTCGGGCGTTTCCGAGTACCGCACCTGGGGTCGTTTGAATCGCATGAACTGATCTCCGTTAAACTTCCTTAGTGGTTCGAATCGTCGCGCAGGCTCGGGCTGGCACCGCTGCCGCCGTGATCGCCCGAGCGCAGGGTGTGCGCTGCCGTGGTGGCCGCATGGCTCACCTGCTGTTTGCGGCGCATTTGTTTGGCCCAGGCGGGCTCTGCCGTTGATGGCTTGGCTTCGGTCGAATCGGCTGATTCAGTGGAACTGGCTGCCGCCACAGGCGCAGCAGCTTCCGCGACGAAATTGGATACGCGATCCTTGACCGCTTTCGCACTGGCGGCGACGCGCTGGCCGACGGCCCCGGCACCGCTCCTGGCTACATTGGCAAGGCCTGCGCCAGCAGCACGAACTCCACCGCCACCCGATGCGGCGGCGCCAGCCTGGTAGGCGGTCTTCGCGCCGCTTGCCATAGCGCTGCTCGCACGCCCGGCCGATGCCGCTCCGCCGATAGCCGCGCGTGCGGCGCCCGGCGTCATGCGCGCACCCGCCGCCACTGCCGCACCGCCGGTGGCGACAGCCGCGCCGCCGGCTACCGCCAAACCAGCGGCACCCAGCGCCGTTCCAGCCGCCGCACCCGCGCCAAGCTGCGGTGCGCCGGACACCAGCCCGGTGGCAATCCCCGGCCCGAAGATCCCCAGTCCCAGCATCGCCAGTGAGGCGAGCATGATGGTCAACGCCAGGTCGATGGAGGGCTCAGTGTTGGGCGGGGTCTGGAACTGTGCAAACAGTCCCGTGCCGATGCCGACGATCACCGCCAGCACCAGCACCTTGATGCCCGATGACACCACGTTGCCCAGCACCCTCTCGGCCAGGAACGCGGTCTTGTTCCACAACGCGAACGGCACCAGTACGAAACCCGCGAGCGTGGTCAGCTTGAATTCGATCAGCGTGACGAAGAGCTGCACCGCGAGCACGAAGAAGCTGACGATCACCACCAGCCAGGCGAGAAACAGCACCGAGATGACATCGAGGTTCGCGAAGACCTCGGGGAAGCCCGTCAGGTCGCTGATCTGCGCCATGATCGGCTGTGCCGCATCGACGCCGACCTTGGCCAGATGGCCGGGCTGCAGGAACTGCGCCTGCGTCAGCGTGGAACCCGACGCCACCAACCCGAGTCCGGCAAACGAATTGAAAAGGATGCCGGCCAGGTAGTTGAAGTTGCCGATGATGAACGCGAACGCGCCGACATACAGCGTCTTCTTGATCAGCCTGCCGATCACGTCCTCGCCGCCCATGGCCCAGAACAGCCCGGCCAGCGTCATGTCGATCACCACCAGCGTGGCGGTGAGGAACGCCACCTCGCCGTGCAGCAGGCCGAAACCCGAGTCGATGTAGTGCGAGAAGACGTCGAGGAAGTGGTCGATGACCGACAGATCGTTCATGGTTCAGTCTTTCGGTGCAGAAGCGGGTGCAGCCGGTGGCGCTGGCGTGTACGGCGTGCCGTTGCCCATGAAGCGCTGCCGCGTGGCTTCGGCAGCCCTGTTGCACAGGGCATCACCCACCTTGTCGTGGTCGGCCTTGCACTGCGCGCGGACTTCCTTCAGGCGCTCCGGATTCGCCATCAGCGATTCGACGGATTCGGTGGGTTCCGGTTTGCCGCACGCGGCCAGCAGCACGGTGCAGGCGGCGGCGATGAGAAGGGTTTTCAGGATCACGTTTTCTCAATTGCCGTAGTAGTTGACGGTGTACGGCGTATAGGGCGTGCCGCCGCCCTGGAAGCGGCGGCGCACTTCACGGGCACGTTCTTGCACCGCGACCTGCCGTGCTTGTTCCAACGCGGCGGCTCGGTCTTGCGTGATCTGGAGTTGCTGCGCCTGGATGGCTTGCCGGGCTTGCAAGGCGAGCAACTGGTTCGTCGCCTGCGTGGCTTGCAACGCGCCGACCGCCGACTGGCTGTTGTTCACGAGGTCGGTCAAGGTCTGCTCGTCGGACGCGAAGTTCTGCACCGCCTGCGATTGCACCTTGGTCGCGGTGCGCAACGCCTCCAACGAGTTGCGCCAGCGTGTGCGCGCATCGGTGGCCATCTGGCTACCCGAGGCGGAGGCGGTGTAGGCATCGGGATAGAGCCGCGCGAACTCGGTTTCCATCTGTGACACATTGAAGGCCAGCCCCTGTGCCTGCTGGATCAACTGGTTCGTAGCGGATAGCGCCGAGCGCAGTTCATTGAGCGCGCTGAAGTTCAGGCCTGTCAGGTTTTTCGCCTGGTTCATCAGCATCTGCGCTTCGTTCTGGAGTTGCCTGATCTGGTTGTTGATCTGTTCCAGTGTGCGTGCAGCGGTCATGATGTTCTGCGTCAGGTTTGAGGGGTCGATGACCACCCACGCAGCCTGAGCAGCGGGCATCACGGTCATGAGTACGGTGGCGGCGATGGCAATCAAGGTTTTCTTCATGGCTGCTTCTCCTGAGTAGTGAAGGGGAACGATGGGATTAGGTCGGCGGCCCAGTCGAGGCCGCGATGGCGCAGCCAGGCGGCTGCGAAGTCCGCAGGTGGCACCGACGCGGAAACGGCATCGATGGCGCGCTGATCCTCGGGCTTGGCTGTGCCAGCAAACGCCAGCGTCACCGGCCCGAGCCCGAGGTCGAAGACGCGATTGCCGAGCCGCGACTGGTAGTAGTAATCGCGCTTCGGCTGTGCGGTCGCCACGATCTCGATTTGCCGCGCGTTGAGACCGAAGCCTTCGTAGATGACGCGAATCTGCGGCTCGGTCGCCTGCGGGTTGGGCAGGAAGATGCGGCTCACGCAGCTCTCGACGATGGCCGGGGCGATGCTGGAATCCTTGATGTCCGCCAGCGACTGTGTGGCGAAGATGACAGAGACGTTCTTCTTGCGCAGCGTCTTCAACCATTGGCGGATGCGCGCGGCGAATACCGGGTCGTCGAGGAACAGCCAGGCTTCATCGAGGATCAATAATGTCGGAGCACCGTCGAGTCGTTCCTCGAAGCGTGCGAACAGGTAGCGCAGTACCGCCAGCGCCGCCGCCTTGCTGTGCATCAGTTCTTCCATCTCGAACGCCTGCACGTCGGCGCAACCGAGCCGATCATGGTCGGCGTCGAGCAGCTTGCCGTGCGCACCACCCAGCACATAGGGTTGCAGGGCCTGTCGCAGTGCATTCGATTGCAGCAGTACCGACAAGCCGGTCAGGGTGCGCTGTTCGAGCGGCGCGCTGGCGAGACTGTTCAGTGCCGACCATACGGACTCTTTCTCGGCCGGTCCGACAACCACACCTTCGTGAATCAACAGGCCTTGGACCCATTCCGCCGCCCAGGCGCGATAATCCTCCTGGTCGATACGGGCCAGCGGCTGGAAGGCGATGGCACCATCAATACCCAGGTCGTAATGCTCGCCACCCAGCCCAAGCACGGTGGCGCGAATCGAGCGCCCCATGTCGAACGCGAAAATTCGTGATCCGAGGTAGCGGCGAAACTGCAAGGCCAGCGTCGCGAGTAGCACAGACTTGCCCATGCCGATGGGGCCGACCACCAGCGTGTTGCCCACGTCGCCGATGTGCGTGACCAGCCGGAACGGTGTCGCGCCATCGGTGCGCGTCACGATCAGTGGCGGGCCGTCGAGATGTGTATTGCGCTCTTGTCCGGCCCACACCGCCGACACCGGCATCATGTGCGCGAGGTTCAGCGTCGAGACGATGGGCTGACGCACGTTGGCGTAGGCGTGTCCCGGAATCGACGACAGCCAGGCATCGACCGCGTTCAAAGTCTCGGGGATCGTCACGAAGCCACGGCCCTGGATCGTCCGCTCCACTGCGTGCAACTTTTCGTCGGCGGCGGCCGCATCGGCATCGAGCACGGTGACGGTGGCCGTGACGTAGCCAAACGAAACCTGATCGCCGCCCAGTTCCTGCAAAGCGGCGTCGGCATCGGCTGCCTTGTTCGAGGCATCGGAATCCACCAGCGGGCTTTCCTGCTGGAAGATCGTCTCACGCAGCAGCGCTGCGATGTTCTTGCGCTTGGCGAACCACTGGCGGCGCAAACGCCCCAGCTCGCGCTCGGCCTCGGCTTTGTCGAGGCACAGGAAGCGTGTGTTCCAGCGGTAGGCAAAGCCCAGGCGGTTCAGGTCGTCGAGCAGGCCCGGCCAGGTCGAAGTCGGGAAGCCGCGCACCGATACCACGCGCAGATGCTGGCTCCCAAGCATGGGCGCAAGGCCACCGGTCAATGGCTCATCAGCCAGCAGCGCATCGAGGTGCATCGGTACATCGGGCACGGCCACCGAATGCCGGCGCGTGGACACGCAGGCATGCAGGTAGGTCAGGGTCTGGCCATCATCGAGCCAGTCGATCTCGGGCATCACTCCTTCCAGCAAGCCGAAGAAGCGTTCGGTCTCCGACACGAAGCCCTCCAGCCGATCGCGCCAATCCACGCCTTCGACCCTGGTATTCTCGTACAGCAGCTTCGCGGCGCGGGCCGTCGATTCCTCGGGCGGCAGATACAGCAGCGTCAGGTGGTACGCGCTCTCGAAGTGGCTCTCGGCCTCCTCGAATGCGGCGCGGCGCTCTTCATCGACCAGCCAGGACAGTGGTTCGGGAAACACCGATTCCGGGTAGTTCGCCGCTTCGCGCCGTTCGGCCTCCACGAACAGCGCCCAGCCGGAACCAAGCCGACGCAACGCGTTGTTCAATCGCGCAGATGTCGCGACCAGTTCGCCTTGCGTCGCGCTGTCCAGGTCTGGCCCGCGAAACCGTGCCGTGCGCTGGAACGAGCCGTCCTTGTTGAGTACGACGCCAGGCGCGACCAGTCCTGCCCAGGGCAGCCAGTCGGCCAACAGCGCGGGGCGCTTGCGGTATTCGGCGAGGTGCATCATGGGATCGTCCTCACACGTCCAGAAGTTGCCGGTGTTTGATGTGCCGCGCGAAGACCGCCATGAACTGCGCATCCAGTCTCGCGCCCCACACGGCCAGCGAGTGCCCGACAATCCACAGCACCATGCCGGGCAGCCAGAGTTGCAGTCCGAGCCCCACGGCGGCGGCCAGCGTGCCGTTGGCAATCGCCACGGTGCGCGGTGCGCCACCCAACAGGATGGGTTCGGTCAGCGAGCGGTGTAGCGGCACTTCGAAGCCGGATGCGTCAGCGCTTGACGTATTCATGCCAGCACCGCTCCACCGCTGAAGCTGAAGAAGGTCAGGAAGAATGACGAGGCGGCGAACGCGATCGACAGACCGAACACGATCTGCACCAGCTTGCGGAAGCCGCCGCTGGTGTCGCCGAAGGCCAGCGTCAGCCCGGTGGCAATGATGATGATCACCGCGATGATCCGGGCCACCGGTCCCTGGATCGAGTCCAGCACCGATTGCAGCGGCGCCTCCCACGGCATGTTCGAGCCTGCGGCATGCGCGGGAACGGCGATGGCCAGCAGCAGTGCGGCGAGAGCCACGAATTGCAAGGCAGGTTTTACGGAAATACGTGAAGTCGTCATGACGGTTCTCCGGGAGTTGATGAAAGTAAAGGGACGCAAGGCATCAGTTCGGCGCTGAGCTGGTAGCCGTGGGTGTCGAAGCCAGTGACACGGGCGATTTCCTGCACGCGGCGCGCATGGCCGCGACCGGCGATGTAGACGATGACGTTGACCGCTTCGGCGATCAGGGCGCGTGGTGGGGTCACGGCGACTTCGAGGATCAGTTGTTCCAGCCGCAGCAGCGCGCCCGCGGCGGAACCGGCATGGACGGTGGCGATGCCGCCCGGATGGCCGGTGCCCCAGGCTTTGAGCAGATCCAGCGCTTCGGCGCCGCGCACCTCACCCACGACGATGCGGTCTGGTCGTAGCCGCAGGGTCGAGCGCACCAGCTCGGCCATGGTCGCAACACCCGCACGAGTGCGCAGCGGGACGTGGTCGCGTGCCGTGCATTGCAGCTCCACCGTGTCTTCGAGCACGATCACGCGGTCGCCGGTGGAGGCGATCTCGTCAAGCAGGGCGTTCGCCAGCGTGGTCTTGCCGGTGCTGGTGCCGCCCGCGATCAGGATGTTCCGGCGCTCGCATACTGCATCGCGCAGGAATTCCGCCTGAGCCTCGGTCAGGATGCCGTCGGCCACGTAGGCGTCGAGCCGGATCAGACCGACCGCGCGCTTACGCAGCGCAAAGACCGGCCCCGGCGTCACCGGTGGCAGCGCGCCCTCGAAACGTTCGCCGGTCTCCGGCAACTCGGCGGACAATAACGGCTTGCCCGCATGCACCTCGGCGCCCACGTGGGCGGCAACCAGGCGGATGATGCGCTCGCCATCGGCGGGCGTGAGGATGACGCCGAGCGGTTCGCGGCCGCTGCCCAGCCGATCCACCCACAGCGAGCCGTCGGGATTCAGCATGACTTCCACCACGTCGGGGTCGTTCAAAGCCTTGGCGATGTCCGGCCCCATCGCCGTCCGCAGCATGAGCACGCGGCGCTCCAGCGCCAACGAGGCCGACACGCCCTGATCGCGCGCCGCGCCGCTCATGACGGTGCTCCCGGTTCGTCTGTTGACGACACGGTGTTGGCGTTCTCCTGCAAGCCGAAGAACTGGCTCTGATCGGGCTGAATTTCTTCGACCACATCCTTGACCAGACTGCGTCCGCGCAGCAGGTGCCGGCCGAGTTGTTCGATGAACTGCTCGAAGCGTGCGCGGCCCTGAGCGCGTGCCGCCTCCTGATGTGCTTCCGGCACGGGGGCGCTGACAGTGAGGAAATAGCGCACGTACAGCGCCAACGTCTCGATCAGGATGTTCTGGTCGCGCTCCAGCTTGTCGAGCTGGCGCGATAAGCGATCCAGCCGTTTGGCGATAGCCGCTTCGCGCTGATCGCCGGAATCGGGCGACAGGAAAGAGGCCAGCGCAGCGGCGATGATGGAGGACTTGGACAAGCCCTTCATGGTCGCCAGCTCGTCGAGCCGCCGGGCGTGCTCAGGTTCGATGAAGAGGTTCAGACGAGTACGGCTCATAGCGCAATTCCATCGTCAGGGTCGAGGGCGGCCAGCCGCGCGGTGCGTTGCAGGCGCGGATCGAGCTGGGCGGGCAGGGGTGGCGGCAGGTCGTCGTCATCGAGCAGGCCCAGATCGTCCACCGCGTGTTCGGGTTCCAGCATGAACGTGACTTCGGCCAGTTCCGGCTGCTGCTGGTGACCGCCATCGTCGATGGCTTCACCGTGTGCGGGGAGAGCCAGACCAAGAATCGGCGCGGCGGGGATCGCCAGTCCGGTCCAGTCGTCGGGCCGTGGTGCCGGGACATCGGCGTAATGCCCATTCAGCAATGGCGGTGGTGCCTGAATGCGCGACTTGAAATTCGCATCCAGGTAGTAGCGAATCTTCTGGGCCTTGATGGGTGGATGGCCGGACACCATCACCACTTCGTCATCGGGCGGCAACTGCATCACCTCGCCGGGTGTGAGCAGTGGCCGTGCGGTTTCCTGGCGCGAAACCATCAGGTGTCCCAGCCACGGTGCCAGCCGGTGGCCCGCGTAGTTGCGTTGCGCGCGCAACTCGGTGGCCGTGCCAAGGGCCTCTGAAATGCGCTTGGCGGTGCGTTCGTCATTGGTGGCGAACGTGATGCGCACGTGGCAGTTGTCGAGGATGGAATGGTTCTGACCGTAGGCCTTGTCGATCTGGTTGAGTGATTGCGCGATCAGGAAGGCGCGCAGTCCATAGCCCGCCATAAAGGCCAGCGCCGACTCGAAGAAGTCCAGCCGACCCAGAGCCGGAAACTCGTCAAGCATCAGCAGGAGTTTGTGGCGCCGGGCAATGCCGTCGCTGCCGTCAAGCGACTCGGTCAGACGTCGCCCGATCTGGTTCAGGATCAGGCGGATCAGCGGCTTGGTACGGCTGATGTCAGAGGGCGGCACCACCAGGTACAACGACACCGGATGATCGGCATCGATCAGGTCGGCGATGCGCCAGTCGCAGCGCGAGGTCACTTCGGCCACCGTGGGGTCGCGATACAGGCCCAGGAAGCTCATTGCGGTGGATAGCACACCCGAGCGCTCGTTTTCGCTCTTGTTCAGCACCTCGCGTGCGGCTGATGCGACCACGGGATGAGGTGCATCGCCGAGATGGGTTGTGGTCATCATCCGATGCAGCGTCAGCTCGAAGGGTGAGGCCGGATCGGACAGGAAGTTGGCGACGCCGCGCAGCGTCTTGTCCTCGTTGGCGTAGAGCACATGCAGGATCGCGCCGACCAGCAGAGCATGCGAAGTCTTCTCCCAATGATTGCGCCGCTCCAACGCGCCTTCGGGATCGACCAGGATGTCGGCGATGTTCTGCACGTCGCGCACCTCGTGCATGCCGCGCCGTACTTCGAGCAGCGGGTTGTAGGCGGCCGATTTCGCATCGGTCGGGTTGAACAGCAGGCAGTGCGAGAAGCGCGACCGCCAACCGGCGGTCAAAGTCCAGTTCTCGCCCTTGATGTCGTGGATCACGGCCGAGCCGGGCCACGAAAGCAGCGTGGGCACCACCAGGCCAACGCCCTTGCCGGAGCGGGTGGGCGCGAAGGCCATCACATGCTCGGGGCCTTCATGGCGCAGATAGTCGCCGTCCTTGCGGCCAAGGAAAACCCCGGCGGGTCCGGTCAGGCCGGAACGATGGATTTCAGCGGGGAGTGCCCAGCGCGCCGAGCCGTAGGTCGTGACCAGCTTGGATTGCCGCGCGCGCCACACCGCCATGGCGATGGCCGCAATGGCGCCGGCGAAGCCGCTGCACGCCGCGATGGCGCCACCACGCAGGAAGATGTCGGGCGCATAGGCATCGAAGAAGTACCACCACTCGAACAGCCGCCATGGGTGATAGACCGGCATACCGAGCAGGTCGAACCACGGCGCGCCAAGCCGCATCTGATACCCCAGCGCAGCCGCCGTCCACTGGGTGGCACTCCATAACCCCAGTAACGCGATGGCGAAAACCGTCATGATCTGGCCCATCAGCACGCCGGTCGGCACCATGCCGCACCCCCCTCATGTGGATTGCTCGATTCAGTCCCTCGACGTGCCGTCAGCGCGGTACCAGCGAATCAGGATTGGCTTATCGTCAAGGTTCGAACGGCACCGATCCGGCACCGCTTTAGACATCACAAGTTTGGGAGTGCCGCGAGTATGAGGAAACCTGCTCCGGCGAAAGACAGCTAAGGACACACTGATTTATTCGCCAGCCATGTATCGAAGTGATGCCGGATTTGCGAGAATCCAT
>WBSG01000025.1 GCA_008923285.1 Betaproteobacteria bacterium SCN2 | reverse complement strand
GCAAACCGCTGTGTTACGGAATAATCGTCAGAATGCGTCCAGTCTTTCCGGCGGGACTTGAACGGCGGGAGCCGCAAATCCACTGCCTGGGCATGGACCTCGGCCGCAAACAGGGACATGGGGTGGGACTCCAGGGAATGCAGCCCCGCACTGTCCTGCACGAACCGCCAGCGCCAGTAACCCGATTCGGCGCAGGCGGTTCTGCATTGGCGCGCCGCGTAAAACACCCCGGGGTCGTCAGGTGCGCGAAATCGACTCCCGGGTACATTGGGCCGGTATCGGAATGGGGTGAACAGCAGCCAGTGCAGATCCTGCGCCGGCTCGGGTACCGGGGGTTTTGACTGCTCCAGGATGGCTTCCAGCAGTTGCTGGTTATCCAGGATGTTGCCCACAAGCCGCATGGTGGAAACCTTGTGCTGGGCTTCCACCGCTCGCCAGAACGAATCCTGAACAGTAAAAAGCCTAGATGCGACCGCGAACGGCATCAAGGTAATCCAGCACGTGTACCAGGCCTGCCACGTCCTTCAGCATGTCCATCGGGCGTGCCCGCAGGGCCGTGTTTTCGCTGTTCAGCCAGGCAATGGCATCCTTTTCCCGACCGGCCACGATGGAGTCCAGGGAACGGAACAGACGCACGAACAAGACTGCGATTTGCCATTCCTTGCGTGCGGGATCCAGTTGATATTCGCCCTGCCGCATCCTGCTTACTGACGAAGCGCTTAAACCCAATATATTGGCTAAATCTGCGCCTTTGATATTGAGCAGATCGGCTGCATTGACCGTGGCTTTTGTGATGACTCTGCGTTGCCGATCCAGGTTGCCAGCGTTGAGTGCGATGGTATTCATGGTAACCCCCGCTTTATGTTTCTGTAGAAATTTATATTAGGATAATTTCCTGTGAAATAAAAATGAATCGATCTGGTGCTCAGTTTCTGGGTGAGCATTTCTGTGGCTTTTTGGATAAAAGTGCCCCATTCGCAAAGGGGGGCAAATGGAAATCAGGTTTGATCGTGTGATGCCCCATGAGGGGGCCTGGTCAGTGCCCTTGACCCAGTTGGGCAAGAAATACGGGCTCTCTGATAACGGCATCCGGAAAATCTGCAAGGCCATGAATATCCCGCTCCCCAGGGCCGGGCACTGGGCGAAGGTCGCTGCCGGC
>WBSG01000026.1 GCA_008923285.1 Betaproteobacteria bacterium SCN2 | reverse complement strand
GGACACACTGATTTATTCGCCAGCCATGTATCGAAGTGATGCCGGATTTGCGAGAATCCATGTGGTGATGACTGAACGAAAGACAGCGATGCAACGAAGCTTTTCTGACCTCGAGTACGCCGCCAAGAAGAAGGTCACGCGACGCGACCGGTTTCTTGGCGAGATCGATGCCGTGACGCCGTGGCCTGCGCTGCTGGCGGAGGTGGAACCGTTCTACCCCAAGGGCGAAGGACGCGGCCGGCCGCCGATCGGGCTGGAGCGCATGCTGCGCATGTACATCGCCCAACAGTGCTTCGGCCTGTCCGACGAAGGAACGGAAGACGCCCTCTACGACAGCCAGGCGATCCGCCGCTTCGTCGGCATCGACCTCAGCCGCGAGGCGGCGCCCGACGCCACCACCCTGCTCAAGTTCCGCCGCCTGCTGGAAACGCACCAGCTGACCGAGCGCATCTTTGCCGCCATCAACGTGCATCTGGCCGCCCGTGGCCTGATGCTCCGGGAAGGCACGGTGGTCGATGCCACGATTATCGCCGCGCCGTCCTCGACGAAGAACCAGGACGGCAAGCGTGACCCCGAGATGCATCAGACCAAAAAGGGAAACCAGTGGCACTTCGGCATGAAGGCGCACATCGGGGTCGACGCGGAGTCAGGACTGACCCACACCATCGTCACCACCGCCGCCCATGTCAGCGACATCACCCAGGCCCATGCGCTTCTGCATGGTGACGAGACGACGGTCTTCGGCGATGCCGGCTATCAGGGTGTCGAGAAGCGGGAAGAGAACCAAGACAGCGGCGTGACTTGGCACGTCGCCTTGCGGCCGGGCAAGCGCCGTGCGCTGCCGGACAGCGAGAGCGGTCGACTGCGCGAGCGGGCCGAGCAACTCAAGGCCAGTATCCGGGCCAAGGTCGAGCATCCCTTCCACTTCGTCAAGAACGTGTTTGCGTTGCGGAAAGTGCGTTATCGCGGACTGGCGAAGAATGCGGCACAACTTTTTACGTTGTTTGGTCTGGCGAATCTGCTGATCGCCAAGCGGCGATTGTTTGCGCTTCATGCCCAAGGTGCGTCCTGAGATGGCGAAAGCGGGTGAATTCCACCGGCCAAGCGCGAAATCGGCGGACGCTGATGGACTCAAGGAGGCGATTCCCTCTCGAATCGTCTCGCTCTGCGGAACATTTCGGCTGAACACGTTCGTCATCGATCAATTGCTGAATTGTTCAGCGTGTCC
>WBSG01000008.1 GCA_008923285.1 Betaproteobacteria bacterium SCN2 | reverse complement strand
CCGTTCAAGTCCCGCCGGAAAGACTGGACGCATTCTGACGATTATTCCGTAACACAGCGGTTTGCCCGGGATGCACGGGAGCAGGGGACTCAATTGATTCTCTATGAATCGGTACGTGATCCGGAGCATGGTGGATGCGCGGCAGTGCTGTCACCTGAAGCCTTCACGCCAGGGCAGGCACCCAAAACCGAAACCTGGTTCCTGACCGTTACGCCAAAGGGAGTAGTGTGGCAGCGCGAATCCGGGGAATACTTTGAATTCGCATGGAGTTGATTACTCCTCCTACCAACCCGGCGCCTCGTCTGAATCAGCACAACAGGCGCCACTCGAGGCTGCCGCACAGATCAGGATTTGCTCCCCATCGCAGCCTCACCAGGTAGTCAGACCATCTACTCGCCATAATATTCCCTAAAACAAATAAGTTTGCATTATTCTTTTTAAAGAATATATTGCACTTATTCGCTTTAAGTTATATATTGAGATTATTCTTTATCAGGAATATAAGCCATGGACTTCATCGTACGGACTTCAGGGCAATTGGGACCAGTCATCCGGCAATTCCGGAAACAGAAAGGTTGGTCGCAGATGGAACTGGGGCGACGGATCGGGCTGTCCCAGGAGCGGATATCCACGATCGAGAACCACCCCGAGCGCGTAACTTTCGACCAGTTGCTGACGATCCTCATGGCGGTTGACGCCGAAATCGCAATAGCGCCCCGCGGCACCTCGCAGGATGTGCCGTCTGCGAAGGGATCCTGGTGATGGCGGGCCGGCCAAGCAAGTCCCAACGCCTTGATGTATGGATGAACGGTGAGTTCGTCGGGCGTTGGGACTATTCGGGCAGCAAAGGCCACAGCTTCAGCTACGATGCCTCATGGATCGACCACCCTCTGGGAAGACCCCTATCGCTGTCACTCCCCCTTTCCAATGGAACAGAACCGTTTTCCGGTGAAAAGGTTGAAAACTATTTCGACAACCTGCTGCCGGACAGCAAGGTCATACGAAAGCGGCTGTCCACGCGTTTCGGCGCCAAAACCTCATCAGCCTTCGAGCTCTTGAACAAAATTGGGCGAGACTGTGTGGGTGCAGTCCAATTGCTGCCTGCTGATTCGCCTGCGCCCAATGTTCAGAATACCCATGCCACGCCATTGACGCCGGCACAAATTGAGCGCCTGCTGGACGAAACCTTGTCTGGCCACGGCATGGGAGGCCTGGAGGATGATGAGTTGCGCATCTCCATAGCCGGCGCGCAAGAAAAGACCGCCCTGTTGTGGCACGAGGGTCAATGGTGCATGCCGCATGGTGCCACCCCCACAACGCATATCCTGAAGCTGCCGCTGGGAGAGGTCGGGGGACAGCGCGCAGATTTTTCCACGTCGGTCGAAAACGAATGGCTATGCGGGAAGATCGCCCAGGCCTACGGTTTCCCGATTGCCGACTCCCGGATAGCGCAATTTGGCCATCATAAAGTGCTGGTGGTCACCCGCTTTGATCGTGTCTGGAGGGATACCTGGTGGGCTCGTCGCCCACAGGAGGATTTCTGCCAGGTGAACGGGCTATCGGTCGAGCAGAAGTATGAGGATCGTGGCGGCCCCGGGATAGACAGCATTCTTTCGACATTGAGGGGAAGTGAAAATGCGATAGTAGACCGCAACAACTTCCTGGCAGCGCAACTGCTGTTCTGGATATTGGCCGCCTCCGACGGCCACGCTAAGAATTTCAGCATCTTTCTGGAACCGCGAGGCCGGTTCTACATGACGCCGCTATATGATGTGATGTCTGCCTGGCCAGTCATAGGGGGTGGCGCTCGCCAGTTCCAGTGGCAAAAGGTCAAAATGGCCATGGCCATTCGCGCCGGTAACGCCCATTACAAAATGATCGAAATCCAGCGGCGTCATTGGAACGAAGCGGCCAAGAAGAACGCGATGGGCAACGATTTTGAGCCCACCATGAAGCATCTTGTCGAAAGCACGGATGCCGCACTTAACACCGTGAATGCCCTTCTTCCACAGGACTTTCCGGCCAACGTTGCAGATCCGATATTTGAGGGCATACGGCGGCAGGTGCGGACGCTGGAACACAGCGCGCCATAAGCGTCAGGCGCCGGGGCCGGCGCAAGCCAGCCGCTGAGGGGCGGCCGGTTGAAGAAGTTGCGGGCCTGGGGAATCAGTAATGAGCCAGATCAACGGGCGGCCCGGATTGCCGCCAACAGCTCGCCATGTGCCGTTCCGGGCAAGCGCGCAAAAAGCCCGGCCGCTAGGACTTGCTGCGGAACATCGCGGCACGCATCAGCAGCATCGCCGTGACCGGAGAGGTGATCAGGATCAAAACCGTGATCAGCAATTCGTGAATGACCGGCCGCTCCGCCAGCGCGGAGGAGGCCAGCATCGACGCAATCAGCACACAACCGGCTCCCAGGGTGCTGCCCATGGTCGGGGCATGAATGCGCGCATAGAACTCGCGCAGCCGCAGCAGGCCGAGCGAGCCGATTACGGTGAGGAGACCGCCGCAGACCAGGAGAAAGGCCGCCGGCAAGGCCGCCCAGAGCGGTACGTCGCTTGCGCTCATGGCTCGATCACTTCGCCGCGCAGCAGGAACTTGGCCAGCGCCGTCGAACCGACGAAGCCGAACAGGGCGATCAGCAGGGCGATGTCGAAATAGAGCGCCGAGCCCGCGCCGATACCAAGCATGAGGATGGTCAGCATGCCATTGATGTAAAGCGTGTCGAACGCCAGAACGCGATCCTGCGCCGCCGGACCGCGCAGGAGGCGGATCAGGGCGAAGATCATGGCAAGGACGAAGCAGGCCAGTGCGAAATGCACGGCCCAGGGCAGGATGACGTTCATTCGAAAATCTCCATCAAGGGGCGTTCATAGCGTTGCTTGACCGTGCGTACCCAGGCCGCCTCGTCCTTGAGGTCGAGGACATGCAGCGTCAGCACGTTGTTTTCCGCATCGTGGCCGGCCCATACCGTGCCGGGCGTTCCGGTAATGATGACGGCGAGCATTGCCAGGCCATGCGGGTCCCGCATGTCGAGCGGAATCTTCATGAAGCCGACCGTCGGCTGGTAACGCGACGCGCCGAGGATGATGCGGCCGACCGCCAGGTTGGAACGGACAATGTCGATGAGGACATGAAAGATGAGTCCGATGGCGACATACAGCCTGCGCGGCCACGCCGGCAGGGGACGCAGCCGGGCGATGGCGACGGTGACCAGCAGGGCGAAGACCGCGCCGAGGACGAGATGCCCGGGCGACACGCTGTCGTTGAGCAGCAGCCACATCGCCAGCAGAAAAACCGGCAAAACGGGAATCAGGGGACGAAGCTTCATTCCGCCGTCTCCGCCTCGGCAGCCGGCAGCACCGTGCCGGCATACACCTGTACGTCATGCAGGGAGCGCGCCGTGGCATCGAAGTAGGACATGGCCGGGCCGGCGCCGAACGCCAGCGCCGTGCACAGCAACAGCAGCCCGGCCACGGGACCGGCCTCGGCCCACTGCAGGCGCGGGGGCTGCCGCTCGCTGTCCCAGAACACGCGAATGCCGAGCCGCGACAGAGCGACCACCCCGGCCAGGCCGGACAGCAGCAGCGCGGCGCCGAACAGTCCCGCGTGCAGAAGCGGCGCATCGGGCGGCGCGGCGATGGCCGCGGCGATGAGCGCGAACTTGCCGACGAATCCCGAAAACGGGGGCAGGCCGGTCAGCAGCAGCACGCAGGAGAAAAAGGCAAGACCGAGGAAAGCCATCGCCGCCGGAATCGCGACGCCGCCCATTTCATCCGGATGTTCCGATTCCTCCCTGGCCTGGAGCCCGAAGGCCTCGAAGCTGACGGCCAGCAGATCGGCGCTCGCCGTGCGGCCGCGCTCGGCCATCTCGATCACCATGTAGAAGGCGCCGCTGGCAAGCACCGAACTGACCAGGTAGTACAGCGCCGGGCCGGTCAGGCTGGTGCCGGCAAAACCGAAGGCGGCAAGCAGTGTGCCGGACGACACGATCACCAGGAACCCGGCCACCCGCACAAGCTTCTGGGCGGCGAGCACACCGACTGTTCCTGCCGCAATTGTCGCCAGTCCCGAGTAGAAGAGCCAGTCGCCACCGAACGGGGCGGGCGCGCCGGCATCCTGGAACAAGGTGGCGAAACGCAGCAAGGCATAGACGCCGACCTTGGTCAGGATGGCGAACACGCCGGCCACCGGCGGCGCGGCGGCGCCATAGGCAGCGGGCAGCCAGAAATTGAGCGGCCAGGCCGCGGCCTTGACCAGGAAGACAATGCCGAGCAGCAGGGCGCCAAGGTCGAACAGGGTACGTTCGTGGCCGCCGAGCATGGCGGCGCGCTGCGCCAGTTCCGCCATGTTGAGGGTGCCGGTGACGCCGTAGATGATCGCTGCGGCAATCAGGAAGATCAGCGAGGCCACCAGATTGACCACGATGTAATGCATGCCTGCCTTCACCCGCGCCGCGCCCGAGCCATGCAGCACCAGCCCGTACGATGCGGCCAACAGGACCTCGAAAAAGACGAACAGGTTGAACAGATCGCCGGTGAGGAAGGCGCCGTTCAGACCCATCAGCAGGAGTTGAAAAAGCGGCAGGAAGTGCGTGCCGGCCCGCTCCCAGCGCGCCAGCGAGTAAATCAGCGCGGCCAGCGCAAGCGCGGCGGTCAGTGTCAGCATGACCGCCGCCAGGCGATCCACGACCAGCACGATGCCGAAGGGCGGCGCCCAGTTGCCGAGCGCATAGACGGCCACTTCGCCCGGCCAGGCGGGCGGCAGGCGGCCGTCGGCCATGCCCAGCAGGGCGACGGCCGCCGCCAGCTGGGCGAGCGTGGCGGCGAGCGCCATGGCCGCGCGCGAGCGGCGCCGCGTTTCGCTAGGCAGCAGCAGCAGCGCCGCGGCGAACAGCGGCAGCAGCACGGGCAGGATGGGCAGGTGTTGCAACCAGCCGCTCATGGCTTCTCCGACTCGCGGCCGTCGACATGGTCGGTACCGTTCAGGCCGCGCGATGCCAGCAGCACGACCAGAAACAGCGCGGTCGTGGCAAAGCCGATGACGATTGCGGTCAGCACCAGGGCCTGCGGCACCGGATCGGCATACAGCGCGGGATCGCTGCCGCGCGCCGCGTCGATTACCGGCGCGGCGCCGGTGCGCAGGCGCCCCATGCCGAAGATGAACAGGTTGACCGCATAGCCGAGCAGCGAGAGCCCCATGATGACCTGGAAGGTGCGCGGCCGCAGCAGCAGGTAGATGCCCGAGCCGGCGAGGATGCCGATTGCCAGTGCCAGCACGATCTCCATCAGGCGCGCTCTCCGGCAGGCTTGCGATGATGATGTGCGCGCAACGACTGGTGCGCAATGGCGATCAGCATCAGCACCGTGCTGCCCACCACCAGCATGTACACGCCAAGGTCGAACAGCAGCACGCTCGACAAGTGCACTTCCCCGACCAGCGGCAATGCGCCGTGCCAGGCCAGGCTGGTCAGGAACGGCGCACCGGCCAGCCAGGCGGCGATGCCGGCGCCGGCGGCGCTGAACAGGCCCAGCGCGATCCAGGTCAGGGGATGGATGCGCAGGCGCGATTCGACCCACTGGGTGCCGCCGACAATGTATTGCAGGAGCAGCGCCGTCGCCAGCACCAGGCCGCCGACGAAGCCGCCGCCGGGCGCGTTGTGACCGCGCAGCAGGAAGAACAGCGAAACCAGCATGGCCAGCGGCAACAGCAGACGCACCAGCACCGCGGGCAGCGCCAGGTAGCCGGACGGCAGCGCGGCGGAGAGGTCAACGGCCGGATCGGCCTGCGGGTCATCCTGCTCGCGCTGCTGATGCGGCAGCGGCACGCTCTCTGGCGCCGGGCGGAAGCGGCGCAGCAAGGCGAAAACGGTCAGGGCGACGATGCCGACCACCGTGATCTCGCCGAAGGTATCGAAGCCGCGGAAATCGACGAGGATCACATTGACGACATTGAGGCCGCCGCCCTGCGGCAACGACTGTTCGATGAAAAAGGGTGAAATGCCGTCCACCTGAGGACGGCTCAGCACCGCGTAGGACACCCCGGCGAGGCCGAGGCCGGAAACGGTGGCCAGTGCCACGTCGCGCAGCCGGCGCAAGCGGGTAGTCGCGGCCGGGCCTCGCCCCGAGGCGTAACGTTCGTCGCGACGCGGCAGCCAGCGCAATCCGAGCAGGATGAGCACGGCGGTGACGACCTCGACCGCGAGTTGCGTCAATGCCAGGTCCGGCGCCGAGAACCAGACAAAGGTCAGGCTGGTGGCAAGCCCGGCGGCGCCGGAAAAGATCAGCGCCGCAAGGCGGTGATACTTGGCCTGCCAGGCCACGGCCAGCGCACAGACGCCGCCGATCAGCCAAAGCAGCAGGAACGCCGGGTCAAGCGGGGTTAGCGGCCGCACGCCCCAGGCCATGCCCTGCGTGAACACCAGCAGCAGGCCGCTGCCTAGAGCGATGCCGAAGACCGCCAGCAACTGCACCTGCTGGCCCGGCGGCGACAGCCACTCCATCAGGCGTGCGGCGCGGGTCGTCACGACCACTTGCAGCCGGTCGAAGATACGCTTGCCGTCGAAGGGTTCGAGCAGCGGCACCGTTTCGCTGGTGCGCCTGAGAAATACGCGATAGAGCACGGTGCCTCCGACCATGGCCGTTACGCTCATTGCCAGGGGCAGGTTGAGCCCGTGCCAGACCGCCAGGCTGTACGCGGGCGCGTCGGCGCCGAGGATGGCGTTGGTCGCGGTACGCAGGAACGAGCCGATGGTGAATTCGGGCAGCACCCCGACCAGCACGCATGCGACCACCAGCAGGCCGCTCGGCAACAGCATCCAGCGCGTGGGCTCGTGCGGTTCGCGGGGCAGATCCTTGGCCTCGGGGCCGAAGAACACCTGGTGGATGAAGCGCAGCGAATAGGCCACGCTGAACATGCCGGCCAGCGTGGCGGCCAGCGGCAGGAACATGCGCTCCAAGTCCGAACGATGCAGAAATACGGTTTCGGCGAAGAACATTTCCTTGGACAGGAAGCCGTTCAGCAGCGGCACCCCCGCCATCGCCGCCGCCGCCACCATCGCCAGCGTGGCGGTGATCGGCATCGCCCGGTACAGGCCCGACAGGCGCTGCAGGTTGCGCGTGCCGGTTTCGTGGTCGACGATGCCTGCCGCCATGAACAGCGAAGCCTTGAAAGTGGCGTGATTGAAAATGTGGAACACGGCGGCGACCAGGGCGAGCGGGCTGTTCATGCCGAGCAGCAGGGTGATGAGCCCGAGATGGCTGATCGTCGAATAGGCCAGCACGCCTTTCATGTCCTGCTGGAAGATTGCCAGGTAGCCGGCAATCACCAGGGTGCACAGGCCGGCGCCACCGATGACCCAGAACCAGGCGTCGGTACCTGCAAGCACCGGCCACAGGCGTGCCAGCAGGAACACGCCGGCCTTCACCATGGTCGCGGAATGAAGATAGGCCGAAACCGGCGTGGGCGCCGCCATCGCGTGCGGCAACCAGAAATGGAAGGGGAACTGGGCGCTCTTGGTCAGCGCGCCCAGAGCGATCAAGCCCAGCGCGAGCGGATACCAGGGATGGGACTGGACCGCCTCTTTCGCCGCCAGCACGGTATCCAGGTCATAACCCCCGGCCATGTGGCCGAGCAGCAGCACCCCGCCGAGCAGGGCGAGTCCGCCGGCGCCGGTGACCACGAGCGCCATGCGCGCGCCCTTGCGGGCATCCACCCGGTGGTGCCAGTAGGCGATCAGCATGAACGACGCGAGGCTGGTAAGTTCCCAGAACATCGCCATCTGGATCAGGTTGCCGGACAGCACGATGCCGAGCATGGCGCCCATGAAGGCGAGGAAAAAGGAAAAGAAGCGCGGCACCGGGTCGGACGGCGACATGTAATAGCGGGCGTACACCACCACCAGCGTGCCCATGCCGGTGACCAGCAACGCGAACAGCCAGGCGAAGCCGTCCATGCGCAGGTCAAAGCTCAGCCCCAGCGTGGGCGCCCACGGCAGGGTCATGCGCAGCACCTCGCCGGCCGCGACCTGCGGATACAGGCTGGCGACGATTGCGGTGGCGGCGAGCGAAACCACGCCGGCCAGCCACGCTTCGGCATTGCGCGCGTTCGACGGCAGGAAAGCCGCGCACAGGCTGCCAAGGAAGGGGAGCAAGATGATGCTGGCGAGAAGCATGCCGCACATTCTACCGAAGGAAAGAATGCGGCAAGCCAGCGTCGGCCGGCATTTTATGCAAGCCGCCACCGCGCAAGAGGCACGGCCGCCAAGGGATCTCGACCATGCGGCAGGACAGGCGGCGGCATCTTCGGCCAGTGTCCGGAAGTGCTGGCGCCTGCGGCGAAACGGGTCAAATCAAGATTTTTTCAGGCTCGGCAGCATGGCATTCGCCTAGCGCGCAATCGACTGCCGGTTGATTCTCGCCAGCACCTTGCAGTGATTCTGCAACAGGCCGTCGGGATTGCTCAGGGTATCCAGCAGCGCCTCCAGCGAGTCGAGTTCTTCGGTCACCACCGCCGCCAGCGGCAGCAGGCCCGCGCGATACAACGCGATCACCCTGGACAGCACCCCGCCCAGATGGCCGCGCGAACCGGCGACCGTGATCGCATTGGTGATCATGTGGTCGACCGAATCGATTTCCAGCGGGGCGCCGCTGCGGCCCAGCAGCACCACCCGGCCATTGGGCCCGATGCGGCGGAACACCCGGTTGATGTTGGCAAGATTGCCCGAGCCCTCCATGACGACATCAAAATCTCCGGCATCCGCGCCGAAGAACGCTTCCACGTCGTAGACGGCATCGCACCATTGGCGCGCGACGGCGCGCCGCGCTTCCACCGGCTCGACCAGCACGACATGGGCGGCACCGAACGCGCGCTTGCTCAGCATGGCGCTGAAAATCCCGATCGGCCCGCCGCCGAAAACGAGCACCGTGTCGCCCGGCGATACGCGTGCGTTTTCACAGGCCAGCAAGGCCACGCCGGCCGGCTCCAGGCAGGCGGCCGCACGCAGGTCGGCCTCGCCCCTGACGATGGAGGAGACGTCGTGCGCGAGCGATGCCGGCACATCGGCCACGCTGGCGAACAGCCCGTCGATTTCCATGCCCAGCAGCCGGGATTGCGGGCACTGATTGAAGGCGCCACGGCGGCAGACTTCGCACTGCATGCAGGCAAGGATGGAAGAAAACGCCACGAAGTCGCCGGGCCGCAGCCCGCTGACGGCGGCGCCGACCGCGACCACCCGCCCCACGCCTTCATGGCCGATGACACGGCCTTCCCGCGGAATAAGGGCCGGGGCAGAAGTAAGCACATACCCCGAGGTGGGATCGCTCTGCACGAGATGCAGATCCGTGCCACAGATTCCGGCGTAGGCCATTTCGACGCGCACCTGGTCCGCTGCGAGCGCTCCCAGCGGCCGCGCTTCGAGCCTCACCTGCGGAAACCGGTAGCGCTGACACGGGCTGGTTCCCGGGGTGCCGGGCCTGGGCGCGTCTTCCGCGCTGACGACGACGGCCTGGTTCTGCTGCGTGGGTCGTTTCATGCAGGCACCGCCTCGATGATGGAAAACCCTGCGGGGGTCGGCCGGGCCCGCCCCACGGAAAACCGCGCGCCCTTGAGCAGGGCCTCGAATTCGGCCAGGCTGCGCTCCCGCCCGCCGGTCACCGCCAGCATGTGCAGATCGACCATGATCGTCGCGACGTCTTGCGGGGCCTGTTCGGGCAGCACGCGCTCGATGAGCAGCAGACGCGCGTGCGCGGGCATGGCCGCGCGGCAATTTGCGAGCAGCCGGCTTGCCCTGTCGTCGTCCCAGTCGTGAATGATGCTTTTCAGCAGGTACAGGTCGGCATGCACCGGCACCTCGGCGAAGAAATCCCCGCCCAGCAGCACTACCCTGTCAGCGCAGCCCGCCGCACGAAGCGTCGCCTCCGCATCGCGGATGACGTGGGGCTGGTCGAACAGGGTGCCCGCGAGCCCGGGGTGCGCATTCAGCACCGCCGCCAGCAAGCCGCCGCCGCCGCCGCCGATGTCGGCAACGCGGTCGACGCCGGCAAAATCGATCGCCTCGACGATCGCGGCTGCCGCCATCCGGCTTTCCCTGGCCAGCCAGGCATTGAATGTCTCGCCGCTCGCGGGATTCTGTTGCCGGAACGCCCAGGGCGACAGGCCGAACGCGTGCTCGAACGGCGTCTGTGCATGGCGGATACCGTGCTCCAGGTTCACCCATGCCGGCCAGAATTGCTCGACCGCCAGCATCGCCCGCTCGCGCAAGCCGGACGCAGCGGAGGCGCTCAACTGCCGCCCGGCGTCGCTCAGCGAAAACACCGCATGCGGGTTTTCCACGCACAGGCCGATGGCGCAAAGCGCGCGCAAGAGGCGGTAAAGCCGCGCCGGCTGCAGTCCGGTTGCATCGGCCAGCGCCTCGGCCGTCCAGACTTCGCCTGCCATCCTGTCCGGCAGCTCCAGCCTGACCGCGGCATACACCAGCGCCGTGGCCTGATAGCCGTCGATCATGCGCGCGAGCAGGGCAGGATCGTCCGCATGGCCGGCGCGCATGCTCATGCCGTCCGCGCGTCCAGGCGCCTGAACGCCAGCGTCGGGCACTGACCGCCCATCCGGTACGAAGGCGTGTCGATTTCCTGCAGTTCGAAGCCGTTGCCGGCAGCGAGGGCGACCGCCTCTTCCACGGTGACGAAATGATAACGGGCGGCGGAATCGCGATAGGCATCGATGACCTGCAAATGCGCCAGCGGCCAGCCCAGCCGCTCGGCCAGTTCCGCCCAGTCCTGCGACACCTGGCGCAGGGTGCGCCAGACCGTGCCGAGCGCCACCCCCTCGGCGGCGTCCTGCTGCAGCGCCATGCCGAGGCGCAGCTTCAGGCAGTTGAGATCGGGAATTTCTCCTGCCAGCAAGGCTGCCTGTACCTGTTGCGGCGTCTCCCTGACCGGCGGCGGCACGAACAGACGGATGACGAACAGCCCGCCAGGCGCCAGCAGCCTGGAAAGGCCCTCGAACAAGCGCGCCTGTCCGGCAGGATAGTCCAGCAAATGCAGTCCGCCGTCGCACATCACGATGTCGAGGCTGGCTTGCGGCAGGGCCAGTTCGCGCCAGTCGGCGAGCTGAACGTTCGCGGCATCGCCCGGCCAGACATGGGCCACCATCTCGGGCGTGCGGTCTGCAGCCATCAACCTCGACCTGTCGGGCCAGGGCAGGTGATACAGCTCGGGCGTGACGCCCAGAATGAGCCCGCGCGGATCCTTGCCGGCATGGCGGGCGCACCAGCCGGACAGCGCGCGGCGGAAATGGGCCAGATCCTCCTGCGACGGTCGCAGCGGCGGCCCCAGCTGCTTCCAGACGCTGGCCACGCGCGGCCATTGCCCGGCTTGCGCTTCGACTTTTTCCATTGACTGCATGTTGTTCTCCATCACCGGGACGACTGGCATCGGCGCGCACCGGGCATTACGCACCGCCCTGCGATGCGGCCTGCATCTGCCACTCGAATCCATCGGCGAACTTCACGATTTCATGTTTCAGTTTATCGCCAAGATGGCGCGCTCGCCCCGGCGTCTTGTTGGCATCCAGCAAAACCGCCTTGCCGTCATGCACGACAAAGTCGAACTTGCCGTAATCGAATCCGAGCCTGCTTCTGAGCGCGCGCAGATCCTCCGGAACCGCGGCCGGCTCGTGCCGCACCACGCTGGAGCCTTTCAGGATCCGGTCCGGGGAAACATAGCGGTTGCAGCGCTCCTGGTTGCCGCAGAACACCCAGAACCTGGCGGCGTACAGCTCGTTTTCCCTCTCGGGAATGAATCTGTCCACGATCAGGCCGGCATCGTCGAACACGCCCTCGGGCAGCGCCCGTACATTTTCGTAGATCGCATATTCGGCCGTGACTTTCGCCCCCGGAAAAGGCTGCTCGTGGCCCTTGGATTGCGCAATCCTGTTCAGGCGCACCTCGGGCACGCCCCGATAGTTCAGGTTCGACTTGACGATGACCGGGCCCGGCCAGTCGTCGCCCCGGTCTAGCCGCGCACCGCTGATCCTGCGCTTGGAAATGTCTGCCGCGCCCAGATTGAGGCAGCAGGGAAAGGTCTTTGCGTATGCCACATACTCCGGCGGCGTGACAGTTGCATTGACGTGCAGGATCGCCGCATCACCAACTGGCGGCCGGTCCGGCACGCCTTGCGTGACGACGATGCGGTGGCCGCGGCGCTTCAGTTCCTGCAGGATATCGAACAGCATGTAATTGCCCTGCCGCCCCCAGGGCCACACCCTGAAGGAGGAAAGCTTGTCATAGCTGTGCGTGATCGCAACGATAGTGGACATGGGGCTCGGTCGGAAAACAGACGGCAGTCGCCAAGCACGTATGGTGCGCGATTTCTGCGCGCAGGCCAAATGCCGGCTGCGCGCGGGAGCCGGCATTCAGGCCTTGCCGGCCGTCTCCGCAAACACAATGCAGGCCTTGAGCCCCCTTCCTTGCGGGCCTTCACGCAGTTCGACCCGGGCGCCATGCAGTTCGGCGATGCGCGCCACGATGGACAGGCCCAGCCCGCTGCCGCCGGCTTGCGCGCCTTCCAGGCGATGGAAGCGGCGCTGGGCGTTGTCGCGCTCTTCCGGGGGAATGCCTGGACCCTGGTCCTGCACCTCCAGCCAGATCTGGCCGGCCATGCGATGCACGCCGACCGTCACATCGGTGTCCGGCGGCGAATAGCGCAGGGCGTTGTCGATCAGGTTACGCAGGAGTATGGCGAGCAGGCCGGCATGGCCCGCGATCATCAGGCCGGGCTCGCCTTCGAGCGAGAGCCTGATCTTCTTGTCGGCCGCAGCCTGCGCGGATTCGGACAGCGCCTGCGCCGCGAGCCGGTGCAGGTCGACGGCCTCGACCAGGTTTTTCCATGTGTCATGTTCCAGGCGTGCAAGCGTCAGCAACTGCTCGACCAGGCGCGTGGCGCGATCGCCCGCGGCAATGGCCTTGGCGATGGCCTGTTCGCGTTCGCCGCCATCGGCAGCCCCCTGCGCCACCTGCAACTGGGTCTTGAGTGCGGCGAGCGGCGTGCGCAGCTCGTGCGCGGCGTCGCTGGTGAAGCGGCGCTCGTTCTCGAGCGTGGCCGCCACCCGCGCCAGCAAGGCGTTCAGGCGCTCGACCATGGGCGCGATCTCTTTCGGCACCTCGCCTTCCAGGGGTGCGAGATGATGCGGATCGCGCCGCGCCAGCGCCGCGCCGATGCGATTGATGGGCTTGAGCGCGCCGCCCACGCCGAACCAGACCAGCAGCCCCAGCAAGGGCAGGGCAACCAGCAGCGGCTGCACCAGCTTTTCCAGCACCTTGCCCGCCAGGCGGTCGCGCGCATCGGTGGCCTCTCCCACCTGAACCAGGTATTCGCGCTTGTCGTCCCAGTGGCTGAACACGCGCCAGCTGCGGCCATCCACGACGGCATCGGAAAACCCTTCCTGCGTGCCCGACAGTCGCCGCATCGGCGCATCGGGCGAATGCAGCAGCAGCTTGTCGCCGTCTTCCCAGATCTGGAACGCCACGTTGCGCGCATACTTGTGCAGGGTCTCGACATGCTCGAGCTCGACCTCGTCGATCTCGTCGCCGATCTGCGCGGCCAGCAGCGCGGCGCTTTGCGCAAGGTGCGCATCGAGCAGTTCCTGCATTTCCGAACGCGTCTCCCACGCAGTGACCGCGGCGGCCGCCAGCCACACCAGGGCAACGCCGCCCAGCAGGATGAACAGCAGCCGATTGCGCACGCTGCCGCGCACGCTCAGTTGACCGGAGGGCTTCACGCCACCTCCTTGGGCATCAGATAGCCGACGCCGCGCAGGGTCTGCACGATGTCGGGGGAAATTTTCCTGCGCAGGTGATGCAGGTGCACGTCGATGGCATTGGATTCGATTTCCTCGCCCCAGGCATAGAGCGCGGAAGCGAGCTGCTCGCGATTGAGCACGCGGCCGGCATTGTTCATGAACACCTGCAGCAGATCGAATTCCCTGGCCGAAAGCGCTTTCTCCTCGCCGCGATAGCTGACCGTGCGCGCCGCCGGATCCAGGCTCAGCGCCCCCACGGTGATGACAGGCGAAGCCTGCCCGCCGGCGCGGCGAATCAGCGCGCGCAGGCGCGCGGACAGTTCGCCGAGGTCGAACGGCTTGACGAGGTAGTCATCCGCGCCGGCATCGAGGCCGGTGATGCGATCGTCCACGGTATCGCGCGCGGTCAGGATCAGCACCGGCACGGAATTGTTCTGCTGGCGCAGGGATTTCAGCACCTCCAGGCCGGAACGGCGCGGCAGGCCCAAATCCAGCACCACGGCGGCAAAAGGCTCGTTTTCCACGGCATGCTGGGCAGCCACGCCGTCGCGCACCCAGTCGACGCCGAAGCCCTGCTGTTTGAGTCCGGCCTGGATGCCGTCGCCCAGCAGGGCATCGTCTTCAACCACCAGGATGCGCATGTTCAGGGAACTCAGTCATGGTCGTCGCGCCTGTCGTTGTTGCGTTCGCGGTACTCGTCTTTGCCGCGGTAATCGTGCTCTTCCCAGGTCTGCGCCGAGGTCTGTGCCGTCACCAGCGGATCCAGGTTGCCATTAAACCAGAGCCCCCAGAATCCGGCCACTGCGGCGACCAGCAGCAGCGCGGACAGGGCGCGCTTCCCGCCGATGGCGGCTTCGTTCCCGCCCTGCTTGTAGCCGGTGACCATGGCGCGAACCAGGTTTTCGCGGTGCAGCAGGCTGCTCACGATGACGCCCGCGATGTGCACCCCCACCACGACCAGCATGGAGTTGGCGAAGAATTCATGCACGTCTTCGAACCATTCGCCGCCGATCTCGTTATAGGTCAGCCAGCCGCTAATCCCGGTAGCCAGGCCCAGCGCCAGCAGCAGGAAGACAGCCACTGCACCGGCCGGGTTGTGGCCGAGATAATGCTCCGGCCTGCCCGACACCAGCGACTTCAGGTACTGCACGATTTTCGCCGGCGAATAGGCAAAGTCCCTGAAACGGGCATGGCGCGAGCCGGCGAAACCCCAGACCAGGCGAAAGGCGATGAGGCCGAGCAGGGTGTAGCCGAGCATCACGTGCAGGTCGCTGTAGCGGTCGCTCTCCGAAGTCAGCCAGGCGCCGGCAAAGCTCAGTGCCAGCAGCCAGTGAAACCAGCGCGTGGGCAGGTCCCAGACCAGGATGCGGTTTTTGATCAGTTCGCTCATTTTTTGTGTACTCCTTTGGGCAGGCGCAGCGTGCGATCGGAAAAATCACCCTTGTCGGCGGCGGTGTGGCAGGCGGCGCAATTGGCTGCCGACTTCACTGCCGGGTGTTTCCAGACGTCGCGCGGCAGTTCGTCGGAATGCTCATGCACGAACCAGCGCGTCTCGGTGATGCGCAACTGCGGTTTGCCGGCGGCAACGGTATCGCGGCGGCCGGCATTGGCTTCCAGATGGCGCAGGATTTCGGCATGGGTCGCGGGATCGAGGCTGGCATCGCTGCCGAAGTGCTTGCCCAGGCCGTCCATGACCGCACGCCAGGAGGCGGCGGACAAAAGTTGCGGCGGGTAAGCCACGTGGCAGGCGGCACACTCGGCCTGGTAGGCGGGATTGCGCACCGCTGCGCGAAAATCCTCGTCCGCCTCGGCAACAAAGGTAACGGCAAGCAAAATGGCCGCAACGGCAGCGGAAGGGCTCCTCAAGGCATTCATCGTTTTCTCCTTCATTTCAGGCTCATCAGGTAGGCCAGCACGTCGCCTTTTTCACCGGCGGTGCAGGCGCGTCCCAGCACGTCGTTGCAATTGCGCCTGAACCACTTTTCAACCTTGCTGGCGCGGGTAAAGCGTTCCGGATTCGCGGCGGGCGCCAGCGGGCCAATGACTTTTCCGGTGACGGCATGCTTGCCGCTGGCAGTTGGGGTGCCGGTATGGCAGGAAGCACAGCTCCAGTCGTGCCCATGTTTTTCGGTGAAAAAGCGCTGGCCGCGCTGGACGGAAGGGGCGGTGTAGCCCGGATTCGCGTGCTTTGCCTCCTGGCTATAGCCGGCCAGAAAGTCGGCGGGAGCCTCGGCAAATGCGGCTGAACTGGCCGAGGCCAGCAGAAACAGACAGGTGGCGAGTCGCATGGCATTTTCCTTGAGCGTTGTTGCGATGGCTCAAAGGATGCGCAGGCAAAATTAAGCGGGGATTAAGCGTTAAGCGTGCGGCGGCCGTTGCGGCCGGGATCGATGCAGGGGCAGACGCGCGGGGCGCAGCTAGGCGCCGGGCTTGGCGTTGCCGGTTTTGATGATCGTTCTTTCGAATTCTTCCCAGGAGGACTCGTGGATGTCGTAGCCCTTTTCCTTCTTGAGGTCGAGGCCTTCCCGTATGTATTCGTCGTGCCCGTCCGCGGTGATTTCCATTTCGCGCACCGCCGCTTCCGCCGCCTGCCCCCGGCCGCGGATGGGAAAGCGCCAGAAAATGCGTTCGAGCTCGACCCCGCACGCGTGCCGGATATGCATGCGCAGGGTGATCTCTATGATGTGCGAATAGCGGAAGCGCTTCATCGGCTCGGACTCGACGAAGGCAATGAAGCTCTTGCCGCCGGGGCGCGGAATGGCCTCTACGGAAACATCGATGCCGTCGGCGCGAAAGTAATCGACGATGGCCCCGGTAACCGCTGCGGTGTCCTGCTTGAGCCGGCGGGCGCGGCGCTTCAGGACGAGCACGTAAACCAGGATGGCGATGACATTGACGGCAACCAGGTACAGCAATGCCAGGTCGAAGGCTACGGTTACGGTCATGGCTGAAGTCGCTCCGTTTTTTGAAACTTTAATCGAATTGCCCGGAAAACCGCAATTTTGCCCGGACTAGCCCGTCCGCCCCAAGCAAGCCGGCCGCCCTGTGACCCGTATCCCCTTGTCGCCACAGGGGAATCCTTCTATGTACGCATTGCCGGGCAAGGTTTCCGGCGGTTAAAATAAAAAACTTTTCGCCATTTTCGGCCGCCGCTTCTTTTTTGAACACGCTATGAACAGACAAGACAGTCTCCAGGGCACGCTCTACAGCCCCGATTTCGAACAGGATTCCTGCGGTTTCGGGCTCATTGCCCAGATGGACAACCAGCCCTCGCACACGCTGGTGCAGCGTGCCATCCATTCCCTGGGCTGCATGACCCACCGCGGCGCCATCGCCGCCGACGGCCTGTCCGGCGACGGCTGCGGCCTGCTGTTCAAAAAGCCGGATGCCTTCCTGCGCGCGGTGGCGGCCGAGGCCGGTTTCAAGCTGTCCGAGCGCTATGCCGCCGCCCTGGTATTCCTGTCCCAGGACGCCGCCGAGCGTCAGACCGCCAAGGATACCCTGACCCGCGAGCTCGAGGCGCAGAAGCTGGTCGTCGCCGGCTTCCGCAGCGTGCCGACCAATACCCAGGTATGCGGCGAATACGCCCTGGCCTCGCTGCCGGTGTTCGAGCAGGTGTTCGTCAACTGCCCGGACAGCCTCGACGAGGAGCATTTCGAGCGCGCGCTCTACATCGCCCGCCGCCGCACGGAAAAGGCGCTGGCCGGCGACAAGGTGTTCTACATCCCCACCCTGTCCTCGCGCGTGATTTCCTACAAGGGCCTGGTGATGCCGGAAAACCTGCCGGTATTCTACCCCGACCTCAACGACGCACGTTTCGCCGCGTCGCTGATCGTGTTCCACCAGCGCTTTTCCACCAACACCTGGCCGCAGTGGAAGCTGGCGCAGCCCTTCCGCTTCCTTGCCCACAACGGCGAGATCAACACCGTGCAGGGCAACCGCAACTGGAGCCGCGCGCGCGAGATGAAGTTCGAATCCGAGCTCATCCCCAACATGGGCGACGTGCGCCCCATCGTCAACACCGACGGTTCCGACTCCAGCTCGCTCGACAACATGCTCGAAGGCCTGGTCATGGGCGGCACCGGGCTGTTCCGCGCCGTGCGCCTCTTGGTGCCGCCGGCCTGGCAGAACGTCGAGGACATGGATCCCGACATGCGCGCCTTCTACGAATACAACTCCATGCACATGGAAGCCTGGGATGGCCCCGCCGGCCTGGTCATGACAGACGGCCGTTACGGCGTCTGCGCATTGGACCGCAACGGCCTGCGCCCCGCGCGCTGGGTGTTGACCAAGGACCGCATCCTCACCATCGCCTCGGAAGTGGGGGTGTGGGACTACGGTGCAGAAAACGTCGTGAAGAAGGGCCGCGTCAAGCCCGGCCAGATGGTGGCGGCCGACCTCGCCACCGGCAAGCTGCTGCTGCCGGAAGACATCGATGCCGAACTGAAGGCCGGCCACCCCTACCGCAAGTGGCTGAAGGAAGCGACCAGGCTCGAATTCGGCGCCTATCCCGACGGCGACATGCAGGTAATGGACGCCGCCAGCCTGCTCACGCACCAGAAGCTCTTCAACGTCAGCCTGGAAGAGCGCGACCAGATCCTGCGCGTGCTGGCAGAGGACGGCCAGGAAGCCATCGGCTCCATGGGCGACGACACCCCCATGGCGGTGCTGTCGCAGAAAGTGCGCTCGCCCTTCGACTACCTGCGCCAGCAGTTCGCGCAGGTGACCAACCCGCCGATCGACCCGATCCGCGAAGCCATCGTCATGTCGCTCGCCACCTGCTTCGGTCCCGAGCGCAACCTGTTCAAGGAGTCGAAGGAGCACGCCCACCGTCTGGAAGTAAGCACGCCGCTCTTGTCGGAAACTGCGTTCAAGGCCATCACTTCGCAGACCGACCCGGCCTACAGGAGCCAGCGCCTGTCGCTCAACTACGATGCGTCCAAGTCCTCGCTGAAAGCCGCGGTCGAGAAGCTCGCGGCCGACGCCGTTGCCGCGATCAAGGGCGGCGCGGTGATCCTGGTCCTGTCCGACCGCGACATTTCCGACAAGACCCTGCCGATCCCGGCGCTGTTCGCCGTGGGCGCGGTGCACCACGCGCTGATCGACGCCGGCCTCAGATGCGACGCCAACATCGTGTGCGAAACCGGCAGTGTGCGCGACCCGCACCACTACGCCTGCCTGATCGGCTACGGCGCCACCGCGGTTTATCCCTATCTCGCCTACCAGGTCATCGCCGACCAGGTGAACGGCGGCGAGTGCAAGACCCCGCTCGACAAGGCGCTGTCCAATTACCGCAAGGGCATGGACAAGGGCATTTATAAAGTCCTGTCAAAGATGGGCATTTCGCTGGTGGCGAGCTACCGCGGCGCCCAGCTGTTCGAGGCCGTGGGCCTCAACGAGGAAGTCATCGACCTTTCCCTGAAAGGCACGGTATCGCGCGTGTCCGGCGCCGACTTCAACGATTTCGAGTCCGACCAGAAGCTGCTGCACAAGAACGCCTACAACCCCTTGAAGCGCCTGCCTGCAGGCGGTTTGCTCAAGTTCATGTTCGGCGAGGAATTCCACGCCTACAACCCCGACGTGGTGCAGCAGCTGCAGAAGGCCGTGCAGTCGGGCAACTACGAGGAATACAAGAAGTACTCCGAGATCGTGAACACCCGCCCGGTGGCGATGATGCGCGACCTCATGAAAGTGAAGTTCGGCGCCAAGCCCATATCCATCGACGAGGTCGAGCCGATCGAATCCATTTTGAAGCGCTTCGACTCCGCAGGGATGTCTTTGGGCGCGCTGTCGCCGGAAGCGCACGAGGCGCTGGCCGAGGGCATGAACCGCATCGGCGGCCGTTCCAACTCGGGCGAAGGCGGCGAAGACCCCAAGCGCTACGGCACGGCCAAGACCTCCAAGATCAAGCAGGTGGCCTCCGGCCGTTTCGGCGTGACGCCGGCCTATCTGGTCAACGCCGAAGTGCTGCAGATCAAGATCGCCCAGGGCGCCAAGCCCGGCGAGGGCGGCCAGCTGCCCGGCGACAAGGTGTCGCCGCTGATCGCCAGCTTGCGCCACTGCAAGCCCGGCACGCCGCTGATTTCGCCGCCGCCGCACCACGACATCTACTCCATCGAAGACCTGGCGCAGCTGATTTTCGACCTGAAGCAGGTCAATCCCGCCGCCCAGGTGTCGGTGAAGCTGGTGGCCGAGCCCGGCGTCGGCACCATCGCCGCCGGCGTGGCCAAGGCCTATGCCGACCTCATCACCATTTCCGGCTATGACGGCGGCACCGGCGCTTCGCCGCTCACTTCGGTGAAATACGCCGGCACGCCGTGGGAACTGGGTTTGTCGGAAGCGCAGCAGGTGCTGCGCGCCAACGGCTTGCGCGGCCGCGTGCGCGTGCAGACCGACGGCGGTCTCAAGACCGGCCTCGACGTGGTCAAGGCCGCGATCCTCGGCGCCGAGTCCTTCGGCTTCGGCACCGGCCCCATGGTCGCGCTGGGCTGCAAGTACCTGCGCATCTGCCATCTGAACAACTGCGCCACCGGCATCGCCACGCAGAACGACAAGCTGCGCAAGGAACACTTCATCGGCCTGCCCGACATGGTGGTGAACTACTTCACCTTCATGGCCATGGAAACGCGCGAGCTGATGGCGCAACTGGGCGTGAAAAAGCTCACCGACCTCATCGGCCGCACCGATCTGATCGAACCGATGGAAGGCCAGACGCCGAAGCAGCAAAAATTGAAGCTCGACGCGCTGCTGTCGCAGGGCGGCATCCCCGCCGACGCGCCGCGCTTCGCCCAACAGGACCGCAACCCCTCGTTCGACAAGGGCGAGCTGGCGGAAAAAATGGTGGCTGACTGCGCGCCCGCCATCAAGAGCGGCAAGAGGAAGACCTTCACCTACGCCATCCAGAACACCAACCGCTCCATCGGCGCGCGCGTGTCCGGCGAGATCGCCCGCGCGCACGGCAACGCCGGCCTGCCCGACGACACCCTGCACATCAAGCTGCTAGGCTCGGCCGGCCAGAGCTTCGGCGTGTGGAACGCGAAAGGCCTGACCCTGGAACTCGAAGGCGACGCCAACGACTACGTCGGCAAGGGCATGGCCGGCGGCCGCCTGGTGATCTACCCGCCCAAGGTGTCCAGCTTCGAGCCGCACCGCAATATCATCATCGGCAACACCTGCCTGTACGGCGCCACCGGCGGCGAATTGTTCGCCTCCGGCATGGCCGGCGAGCGCTTTGGCGTGCGCAACTCGGGCGCCTTCGCCGTGATCGAGGGCGCGGGCGACCACTGCTGCGAATACATGACCGGCGGCACCGTCATCGTGCTGGGCGATACCGGCCTCAACTTCGGCGCCGGCATGTCGGGCGGCATGGCCTTCGTTTACGACGAGTCGGAAAAATGCTCTACCCGCATCAACCGCGAACTGGTCGACGCGCACAAGCTGGTGGGCAATGAAACCGAGCCCTATCGCGTGTTTCTCAAGGCCAGCATCGAGCGCCATCTGGCGCTTACCGGCAGCCCGCGCGCCAAGTGGCTGCTCGACAACCTCGACGCCGAGATCACGAAGTTCTGGCTGGTAAAGCCCAAGCGCGTTTCGCTGGAAGCCCTGCTGGACGATCTGCCCGGTGCCCAAAAAGAAGCGGCTGCCGCCTGAGGATTAAGAACAATGTCTGACGTTTTTCAGTTTCTCGACAAGCCCCGCCGCGACGGCGAAAAGACCGCCGCGGTGATCCGCATCCACGAGTTCAAGGAAATCTACGCCAAGATGGACGAGGCGCACGCCAAGGAGCAGGCGGGGCGCTGCCTGGACTGCGGCAATCCTTACTGCGAGTGGAAGTGCCCGGTGCACAACTACATCCCCAACTGGCTGAAGCTGGTGGATGAAGGCCGCCTGTTCGAGGCCGCGGAACTCTCGCACCAGACCAACTCCCTGCCCGAGGTGTGCGGCCGCGTGTGCCCGCAAGACCGTTTGTGCGAAGGCGCCTGCACGCTCAACAGCGACGGCGTCGACGGCAAGGGCGGCTTCGGTGCCGTGACCATCGGCCAGATCGAGAAATACATTTCCGAGGAAGCCTTCAAGGCCGGCTGGCGCCCCGACATGAGCCAAGTGAAAGCCACCGGCAAGAAAGTGGCCATCATCGGCGCCGGGCCAGCCGGATTAGGCTGTGCCGACGTGCTGGCGAGGAACGGCGTGAAGGCCGTGGTGTTCGACCGCTATCCCGAGATCGGCGGCCTGCTGACTTACGGCATCCCCGAATTCAAAATGGAAAAGTGGGTCATGTCCCGCCGCCGCGAAGTGTTCGAGGCCATGGGCATCGAGTTCCGCCTCAACACCGAAGTCGGCCGCGACGTGCAGATAGCCGACCTGATGAAGGAATACGACGCCGTGTTCCTCGGCATGGGCACCTATACGTACATGAAAGGCGGCTTCCCCGGCGAGGACCTGCCCGGCGTGCTGGAAGCGCTGCCCTTCCTGATTTCCAACGTCAAGAACTGCCTCGGCCAGCTCGGCCAGGGTGAAGCCTTCCACGACATGAAAGGCCAGCGCGTGGTGGTGCTGGGCGGCGGCGACACCGCCATGGACTGCAACCGCACCTCCATCCGCCAGGGCGCGGTGTCCGTGACCTGCGCCTACCGCCGCGACGAGGCCAACATGCCCGGCTCCAAGCGCGAAGTCGCCAATGCCAAGGAAGAGGGCGTGAAGTTCCTGTGGAACCGCCAGCCGGTGGAAATCGTCGGCGACGGTTGTGTCGAGGGCATCAAGCTCGTCACGACAGAATTGGGGGCGCCCGATGCGCGCGGTCGCCGCACCCCGGTGGTCGTGCCCGGCTCCGAGGAAATCATTCCCTGCGACCGCGTGCTCATCGCCTTCGGCTTCCGCCCCAGCCCCGCGCCGTGGTTCACCGACCTCGGCCTCACCCTCGACCAGGGCGGCCGCCTCATCGCCAAGGGCAACGCGTTCACCGGGCAAACGACTAACGAAAAGATCTTCGCCGGCGGCGACATGGTGCGCGGTTCCGACCTTGTCGTCACGGCGGTGTGGGAAGGGCGCGAAGCCGCGAAGGGCATGCTCGGTTACCTTGGTCTGGATTGATCTCTAGTGAACTTCCTGAAAAATGGCCTCTCACGAGGCCATTTTTTTGCCCGCAATATTCCGGTTACAACTTCTTACATCCTGTCACGCCCGCCAAACATCCCGCATACATCCAGCTCTTAAAGTGCAACCGTGCGCCATTGATTCGACGAAACCGATTCCGGCGACACCAAGACAACCGAGAAGGAGCTGAAAAATGAAAAGCAACAAGCTGATTCGAACCCTGGGCCTCGCCGTGGTGCTGGGCATGTCTGCCGGCGCGTTTGCCTACGGCAATAACGATCACCGCGGCGGTTTCGAAGGCGCCGCATTCCACAAGCACCCTGTATTCCAGGAAAGCCTGCGCCTGATGAAGAATGTGAACGAGCGCCAGGACAAGCAACTGGACCACATCCTCAAGGGCTTTTATGAAAGGCAGATCACGCCACAGGAATTCCGCAAACTGATGGACGAGCAACGCGACATACGAAGCCTGGAACGCAAATTTCTGGCTGACGGCGTGCTGACCCGGTTCGAATACCAGAAACTGGACACCGCCCTGAATGCAGCGAACCGCAACCTCCAAAAAGAATTGAATGATGGCCGAGGCCGCCCCAGTCATGGCAGCGGTTACGGGTACCGCTGATGCCGGCGAAACCTGACGGCACATCAAGCACGATCCACCGGTTATCGGATTGCGCTGATTTGCAGCCGCCTGTTCCGATACCATATTTGCTTGATCTCAATGGGAGAAATCATGAAAGCCAAATTTAGCCTGGGTCTGATCCCCCTGTTCTTTGCCGGCGTGGCGCTGGCCACTCCGCCCAGCCACGCCCCCGCGCACGGCTGGCGCGCGAAAAACGACCCTTATTACGCCGGCTATTCCGGCAAACGCTACCGGGAAGATTTCGGCATTCTGTCCGGCCGCTGCAACCGTGACGCCATCGGCGCCGTGCTGGGCGGTGCGGGAGGCGCAGTCATCGGTGGCCAGGTAGCCGGTCGGGATGATCGCGTCGTCGGCATGGTCATCGGCGGCGTACTCGGCGCCGTGGTTGGCCATGCCATCGGCGAAGAGATGGACAAACGGGACCGTGCCTGCATGGGCCACGCCCTGGAACTGGGCAAGGCCGGCGTACCCGTGGTGTGGAGCCACAACGGCCACCGCTACCACTTCACCCCGCGCGGGGACGCTTCCGGGGGGTGCCGCTACGCGACCCTGGTCATGGACCAGCGCAAACCGCGGGAAGTGCTGGCCTGCCCGAACAAGAACGGCGAATGGAAGTTCAGCAGGCGCTGAGTCGAGCCGTCCTGGCCGGGGCTGCGCTCCGGCCTGTTAAACTCGGGGTTTGGCGTTTTTTCTTTCTGCCCCATGTCCGCACTCAAAAACGATACCTTCCTGCGCGCCCTCCTGCGCGAGCCCGTCGACTACACGCCCTCCTGGCTCATGCGCCAGGCCGGGCGCTACCTGCCGGAATACAATGCCACGCGCGCCCGTGCCGGCGACTTCCTGACCCTGTGCAAGACGCCAGACCTCGCCACCGAGGTCACGCTGCAGCCCCTGGCACGCTATCCGCTGGATGCTGCCATCCTGTTTTCCGACATCCTCACGGTGCCCGACGCCATGGGCCTCGGCCTATATTTCGCCCAGGGCGAGGGCCCACGCTTCGAGCGGCCCCTGCGCGAGGAATGGGCGATTCGCGATCTTGCTGCGCCCGACCCTACGGACAAGCTGGGTTATGTTCTGGACGCGGTGAAAAGCATACGCCGCGCGCTGGACGGCTCGGTGCCGCTGATCGGCTTCTCCGGCAGCCCGTTCACGCTGGCCTGCTACATGATCGAAGGCAGCGGCTCGGACGACTTCCGTACCGTCAAGTCCATGCTTTATCAGCGGCCCGACCTGTTGCACCACATACTCGAAGTCAACACCCGGGCGGTCACCGACTACCTGAATGCGCAGATCGAAGCCGGGGCGCAGGCCGCGATGATTTTCGACACCTGGGGCGGCATGCTCTCGCACCGTGCCTACCGCGAATTCTCGCTCGCCTACATGACGCGCGTGGTGGACGGCTTGAAGAAGGAAAACGAAGGCCGCCGCGTGCCCAGCATCCTGTTCACCAAGGGCGGCGGACTTTGGCTGGAAGACATGGCAGCTACCGGCTGCGATGCCCTGGGGCTGGACTGGACCGTCGACATCGGCGATGCCCGCAGGCGCGTGGGCGACAAGGTGGCGCTGCAAGGCAACTTCGACCCCTTGTGCCTGATGGGCAGCCAGGAGGCCATCGTCAGCGAAGCCGAGGCTATCCTGGCGAGCTACGGTGCGGGCACGGGCCACATCTTCAACCTCGGGCACGGCATCAACCAGTTCACCCCGCCCGAAAGCGTGGGTTTGCTGCTTGACACCGTGCGCAAACTCAGTCCCCAGTATCACGCCTGAGCGCACATTAGTTCTTACTTATGCACAAATAATGTGCTGGGCGAAAGATTTTGTGCGTCAAGTCTTGACAGGGTCGGGCAAAGTATAAAATGTTGTTTTTAAACAATTAATTGCCTTGCCCGTTTTTTAACCGAATCGTCATGATGGCGTATTCACGCCCTTTGCGGGCATATGCAATCATTCATCCACAAAATTATCCACAGATTCCGTGGACAACCAAAAAACCCTTATTAATCATAAGTATTTAGCGCAAACTTCGCGAATTGACAGCAACTTTCCCGGCTAACTGAAGCATCTTATCCACTGCCCGCCATGCCCCATAAAATTGCACGCGTTGCGCTGGATGTGCCCCTGCCCAGGCTGTTTGATTATCTTGGCGATGAGCTCTCGGAAGCAGACATCGGACGACGCATCCGGGTCCCCTTCGGACGCAAGGAAGTTGTCGGTTTATTGCTGGATATAGCCGATACCTCCGAACTTCCCGCGGAAAAGCTCAGGTCCGTCATCGAGGCGGACAGGCAGCTTTCGCCCCTGGCCGCAGACGTACTGGCGCTGATCCGGTTTTGCGCGTCCTACTACCATTATCCGGTCGGTCAGATCGCGCTCGCGGCACTGCCGACAGCCCTCAGACGCTGGCACTTTCAACTGCCCAGGCCGCGGCAATACTTTGCATTGACCGCACAAGGCAGGCAGGCCTTGCCGCACAGCCTGCCGCCGCGGGCCGTGGCCCGGCAGCGCCTGGCATCGCGCCTCCTCGCCGGAGCCGCCGACTCGGCCGAGCTTGCCGTCTTGTGCAACGGCGCCGCTGCAGTGCTGCAAGACTGGCTGGACAGGGGCTGGCTGGAAACCGTACAGGAAGGAATCAATGCGCCTGCGCCTGTACTGCCGCAACTGCTGCCCGGGCAGCAGGCGGCCTGCAGCCGGATTGCCGAACGCCCGCATGAATTCGCCCCTTTCCTGCTGCATGGGATTACCGGCAGCGGCAAGACCGAGGTCTATCTGCGCCTGGTCGAAGAAGCGCTGGCAAGCGGACGCCAGGCACTGATCCTGGTTCCGGAAATCGGCCTCACCCCCCAGTTCACCCAGCGCGTGTCCGTACGCTTCCCCGATACCCGCATCAGCGTGCTGCACAGCGGGCTGGCGGAAGGCGAGCGCCTGCAACGCTGGCAAAGTGCGGCAAACGGCAAGTCCCGCATCGTACTGGGCACGCGTCTCGCCGTGTTCACCCCCTTGCCGGAACTCGGCCTGATCATCGTCGACGAGGAGCACGACGCCTCGTTTTCCCAGCAGGAGGGCCTGCGCTATTCGGCCCGCGACCTTGCGGTGTTCCGCGCGCGCCAGCGCAGGGTGCCCGTGGTGCTCGGTTCCGCCACGCCCAGCCTGGAAAGCTGGCAGAACGCCCTGGACGGGCGCTATACCCTGCTCACCCTGCCGGTACGGGCAACCGGCGCGGAATTGCCGCAACTCAGGCTCATCGACACGCGCATCGACAAGCCCGAAGACGGCTTGAGCCGGCCGGCGCTGAAAGCCATCGGCGAGACCCTCGCACGTGGCGAACAGGCACTGATCTTCATCAATCGGCGCGGCTATGCGCCGGTGCTGCATTGCCCGGCCTGCGCCTGGGTAGCGCCCTGCCCGCGCTGCTCAGCGCGGCTGACCCTGCATCTGCGCGAACAGCGGCTGCGCTGTCATCATTGCGGCCACGAGGAGCGCATTCCCGCGGACTGCCCGGCCTGCGGCAATCCCGACATCCGTGCGCTGGGGCAAGGCACGCAGCGCGTGGAGGAAGCCCTGGCAAGGCATTTTCCGGACGCCCGCAGCGTGCGCGCCGACCGCGATGCCACCCGGCGCAAGGGCAGCTGGGAAGCCATGCAGGCGGAGATTCATGCAGGCACGGCCAATCTCATCATCGGCACTCAACTCATCGCCAAGGGCCACGATTTTCCCGAGCTCACGCTGGTCGTCGTGCTGGATGCCGACGGCGCGCTGTTCAGCCTGGATTTCCGTGCGGAAGAGCGGCTGTTTGCGCAGTTGCTGCAGGTGGCAGGGCGCGCGGGGCGCGCCGACAAAGCGGGGCAAGTTCTGATCCAGACCGGGTTTCCGCAGCATCCACTGTTCTCGCATCTGCTCGCCCACGATTTCCCGGGCTTTGCCGACGAGCAGCTGGCCATCCGCCGCAAAGGCTTGCTGCCGCCATTCTCGCATCAGGCGGTGCTGCGTGCCGAAGCAGCAAGGCTGGCGGATGCGCTCGCCTGGCTGCAGGCTGCGCGAGCATTGGCACCGGAAATGCCCGGCGTGGAGATGTTCGAGCCGGTCAGCGCGCCCATGCTGAAAAAGGCCGGACACGAGCGCGCACAGTTGTGGCTGCAATCGGCCTCGCGCACAGATCTGCAGCGACTGCTGCGCGAATGGGTACTCGAACTCCGCGACCTGCCCGCGCGCAATGTGCGCTGGCATCTGGATGTCGACCCTGCGGAGAACTGACTACCCGGCTTCGCCCAGCGTATTGATATTGGCCATGCCGGCCGGGTCGAAGACGGCCCGGGCAAAGCCCGCGCTTTCCTGAAACCCGTGCACGGAGCGTCTGCCGGCAGCCAGATAGGCGGCAAGCGCGTTCTCGAGGCGGGTGTGGATGAGCATGACCGCAGGATGAAGGCGCATGCCATCGTCAGCCACCGCCATGGCAACGCCCTCGCTAGCCGCCTGCAGGCGTTGCACGAGATCCTCGGGCAGATGCGGCATGTCGCAAGGCACCACCAGCATCCATTCATGGGCAGACGCTTGCAGGCCGGCGAGCACGCCGGCAAGCGGCCCCTGAAAACCCGGCAGGCTGTCGGTGATGACCCGATAGCCGCGCCGTGCGTAATCATCGAGGTTGCGGTTGGCCGAAATCAGCAGCTCGTCGACCTGGGGGGCGATCCGGCCGATCACGTGATCGACCAGCGGCTGGCCGAGATAATTCACCAGGCCCTTGTCGCGGCCACCCATGCGGCTGCCCTGACCGCCCGCCAGTATGAGGCCGGAGACGCTCGGGCGCGCGCCGGGCATGGCTCAGTCCACGCGCCGATAAAGCCAGAAACGCGCGTCCTTTTCTCCTGGCAGCCCGCCTTCCCAGCGCTTCACCCAGCCGCTCCCCACCGGGATGCGCCGGCGTTCTTTCTGCAAAACCAGTTGCCAGTCGCAGGCGGATGCCGACGGCCTGATGTCGAAGCTGCCGTGGTAAGCCAGGAGCTGCGCCTGCGTGACGTCGAGGTTGCGGGACGCGACACAACCGCCGTCAGCCACCACGCTCCCGATCTGATGCGCCAGTTGCGCGTAGCCGATGCGTGCATCCAGCGGACGCATGAACAAGGCCAGCAGCAGGCACCAGGCGAAGGTAACGCCCACGCTCCAGACCATGATAGGCCGTTGCGGCGTGCGCGGCTGGCGCTGGAGCCAGAGCAGCCAGGCGACCCAGGCCAGGGTAATCAGCAATCCCGACGTCAGCGCCAGCGGCCTGAGGCCCTGGCTTTCCATGCCCAGCTTGGCGAGCCGCCTCGCCAGCTGTGCCGGCCAGCCAAGGTCGAGCGCGGCCCAGTAAATCCAGAACACCAGTGCAAAGAAGCTGAACACCATGAGCGAAAACCACAGCAGGGCATTGGCCGCGCCGCGCTTCAGTTCGCCGAGCCCGGCACCGGCCAGCAGCGCCAGCGCTGGCAGCAGAATGATGCTCTGGATCTGCTCGGTACCGGTCTGCAGGCTCAGCGCGACAAATGCCACGGCGAAAACCCCGAGCGGCAGCCACAGCTTGACCGAGTTCCAGCCCTGGCGCCTGAGCCGGTACACCGCCCAGCCCGCGAGCAGCCAGGCCGGCCACGCGAACCAGGCGAGCGCGTTGAGGAAATAAAGCGGGTTGTAGCGGGTCTTTTCACCCATGCCGAACACGGATTGCCCGAGTGCGGCGTGCTGCCACCAGTGGGCCAGGCGCTCGGGGTAGTGCGCGTGCACCGCCAGCAGCCATACGCCTGCCAGCGCCAGCGCCGCAGTCAATGCAAACCACGAGCCGCCGACACGCGCGGACGTGCGCCAGCTCGACAGCAACGCGGGCAGCAGCAGCAGCGCGATCGCCAGCGACAGCGCGGGCAGCCAGGCACCGGCGAGGAACAGCGCGGCCAGACCCAGGCCGGCCAGGCCGCCGCCCCGCAAGGGCTGCGCCAGCATGCGCGCGAGTCCGTAGACGAACAGGGAAAGCGCGGTCAGCTGAACGGTGTAGGGATTGGTTTCATGCGCCGGCACCAGCAGGCCCATGCAGCCCAGCAGGGCGAGCACCGCCGGCCATACCGCATTGACGCCATACAGGGTGCGCGCGGTCAGCGCTGTCAGCCAGAGCGCGATGCCGACGAAAATGCCGCTGGCCAGTCGCGCCGCGTCATGCAGGGGCAACGGCGGCGACAGCAGCACGCCCAGGCCATGCGCCAGCCAAAGATAGAGCTGGGGCAACACGTGCGCGCCTGCGTCCGCTGACGGAAACAGCCAGTCGCCCTGCTGCCCGGTCGCGAGCAATTGGGCGAAGGTTTCGGCGTCCGGGCCTTTCCAGGGCACGTGTCCGATCAGACCCGGCAGCAGCCAAGCCAGGCACAGCCCCGCCAACCAGTAATGGGCCGGGGCTCTGGTCACTGGACGATCTTGACCATCTGTCCGGCTTTGGGCTCACCCGAGGGATACAGGCCGTTCATCAGGCGCAGCTGCGCCTCGGCGCTGGCGCCAAGCGGCGACTGCGCCGCCAGCTGCGCCATGGTCATGCCCGGCTGTGCCTTGACCATGCGGATGACATGCGGTTTGGCGCGGCGGCGCTCTTCCGCTGTGAGCGAATGGAAGCTGTTGATGGTCGCCTTCATCTCATTGCGGTTCTGGTTGTAGGCATTGGCATCCTTGGCCAGTGCCGCGAACAGGTACTGGCCGCCGCCGTGCCTGATGGCCGCCGCCAGCACCGGCTTGCCCTGCATCGCGCCTGCCGCGAACGCGGCCGGATTGCCATTGACGCTGCCGGATTCGAAACGTGCGCCCTGGTCGAGCTTGAGCGCCTTTTGCAGGGTATCCATGGGCTGGGCGTCCTTGGGGCCCGGCCGCAGTTCCACCAGCGCCGTCCCCTGCGGGTTGATGGCCGCGACGCGGTCGGGCTGGTTCTGCACCCGCCAGCCTTGCGGGAACTGCACGGCGATACCGAGCTTCTCGTGCAGCAAGGCGTTGTTGCGGATCACGCCCTGGTCCGGGCTGTCGCCGAAATACACGCCGTCCATTGCTTTCAGATAGGCCTCGCGGTTTTCCACCGGGTTGGCAACTTGGTATTTCTTCGCTTCGCCCACGACCTGCTTGAGGCGCGCATCATTGCTGGGATGAGTGTCGAACACGCCGTGGTAGCGACGAGGCTCGCGCCCTTCCTGCTTGGCCAGCTGGATGTCGTACAGCTCCTGATTCTTCAGCACGCCGATGACCTCCACCATGGCCTGCGGGTTGTACCCGCTGCGCGCGAGATATTCGGCGCCAAGCCGGTCCGCCTCCAGCTCATGCTCGCGGCCGTAGCCGGCGACCAGCGACTGACTCAGCATTTGCAGCAGCGAGGAGCCCGCCTGGGTATTCATGCCCGGCACCAGGATCGAACCGAGAATCGCACCCAGCCCGACCGCGGTTGCCGTGCTCTGCTGGCGCACGCCGTGGCGCGCCGTCACGTGGCCGATCTCGTGACCGACCACGCCAGCCAGCTCGGCCTCGGTATTGAGGTAGGCCATGATGCCGCGCGTAATGTATATGTAGCCGCCGGGAAGGGCGAAAGCGTTGACCTGCGGACTGTCGACCACCGTGAAATGCCAGTCGAGGTTGGCGCGATGGCTCTTTGCGGCCAGGTTCTTGCCGAGGCGGCTCACGTAGGCCTGCAGTTCCGGATCGTTCAGCTCGCCATACTCCTGCAGCACATCCTTGTGCGCCTGCGCTCCCAGCCTGACTTCCTGCTGCTCGGACATCAGCACGAAATCCTTGCCACCGGAAACCGGGTTCTGGGCACAGTGCGTCAGCAGCAGGACGCCGCTGAGGGCAACGACGATACGGCGCAAGACGGGAGAATTCATGGCACACCTCGGCAAAGCAGAATGCAGACCATGATGATACCCGCGCTGCGCGCAAACGAAAAAGGCAGCCGAAGCTGCCTGCCGCGCAAATTGAAAAAGGCAGCCGAAGCTGCCTTTTCGATCGGGCCTGCGCCGGATTACTTCTTGGTGCCGTAGCGCTGGCGGAATTTTTCCACGCGGCCAGCGGTGTCGACGATCTTCTGCTTGCCGGTATAGAAAGGATGGCACTCGGAACACACTTCCACATGCAGGGCCTTGCCCAGGGTGGAGCCGGTCTTGAAGGTGCTGCCGCAGGAGCAGGTCACTTCGATTTCGCTGTATTCGGGATGGATATCGGTTTTCATGGAGGGGTCCTTTGTTTCAGTCTTCGCGGCGAGTACGCGACAGAGCCCGGCAATATAAAGCAAATCAAGCCGTTACGCAAGCATGGGAAATCCCCTAACGGACGGCGCGGTCCTGGCCTAGACTGTAAGCATGAAAACGCTGCCGTTTCTGGAGGCCATCATGAATCCGACTTTGATCCCGCTATTCCGCCTGCCGGCGCTACTGTTCATGCTGTTCGTGCTGGCCGCCGCGCCGGCAGGGGCAACCAGCTCGGCGGAAATCGACGCCGGCGTGAACCAGACCCTGTCCCGCTTTACCAAGGAAGTCGCCGGCGCCGACGCTTTCCTCAAGAGCGCCCGGGGCGCGCTGGTCTTTCCCAAGGTCTACAAGGCCGGCATCGGCATCGGTGGCGAGTACGGCGAAGGCGCCCTCAGGGTGGGCGGCAAAACCGTGGACTACTACAGCACCGCCGCCGCCTCGATCGGCTTCCAGCTCGGCGGCCAGGTCAAGTCCATCATCATCCTGTTCATGCAGGACGAGGCGCTGCGGAAATTCCGCAACAGCGAGGGCTGGAAGGCGGGCGTGGACGGCTCGATCGCGCTGGTGGACATCGGCGCCGGACGCGAGCTTTCCACCCAGACCATCAAGGACCCCATCGTCGCTTTCATCTTCGACCAGAAGGGCCTGATGTACAACCTCACCCTGGAAGGGTCGAAATTCACCAAACTGAAGAAATGAACAGGAGCTCAACATGAAAAAAACCCTGCCGCTGATGATCCTGCTGGCCGCAATTGCCGGCCTGAGCGGTTGCGTAGTGCAACCTGCTTCTGGCGACGTGCGCGTCCATGGCCGCGACTACGACGTGCGCGTCGTGTTCAGCGACCATGACCGAGCGGCCATTCGCGATTATTATCGCGTCAACTACCGCGCCCTGCCGCCCGGGCTGGCCAAGAAGGGCAAGGTACCGCCCGGCCATGCGAGAAAACTGATGCGCGGCCAGCCGGTGCCCCCGGGGCTGGAGTGGGGCTATCTGCCAGCCAACCTGGAACGGCGCCTGGATCGACTGCCAGAAGGCTATGTGCGCGTCATCGTCGGCGCGGACGTCGGCATCATGAACGTGCGCAGCCGCGTCATCCTCGACATGATCGAAGACCTGGACGATTAAACAGGAACGGGGCGGTTTGGCCGCCCCGTTCAACTTCAACCTGCCGAATAAGCCGTTTGCTGAAAGCGGCTTATTTATTTTCCGCTGCGCATGGAATCGAAGAACTCGGCGTTGTTCTTCGTCGCCCGCATCTTGTCGAGCAGAAACTCCATCGCTTCGAGGTCGTCCATGTTGTACAGCAACTTCCGTAGGATCCACACCTTCTGCAGGATGTCCTGCGGCAGCAGCAGCTCCTCGCGGCGGGTGCCGGAGCGGTTGACGTTGATCGCCGGGTAGACGCGCTTTTCCGCCATGCGCCGGTCAAGATGGATTTCCATGTTGCCGGTGCCCTTGAATTCTTCGTAGATCACGTCGTCCATGCGGCTGCCGGTATCGATCAGCGCGGTGGCGATGATAGTGAGCGAGCCGCCTTCCTCGATGTTGCGCGCGGCGCCGAAAAAGCGCTTGGGCTTCTGCAGGGCGTTGGCGTCGACGCCGCCGGTCAGCACCTTGCCGGAGGCCGGCTGCACGGTGTTGTAGGCGCGCGCCAGGCGGGTGATGGAGTCAAGCAGGATGACCACGTCCTTCTTGTGCTCGACCAGGCGCTTGGCCTTCTCGATCACCATTTCCGCGACCTGCACGTGGCGGCTGGCGGGTTCGTCGAAGGTGGAGGCGACGACTTCGCCGCGCACCATGCGGCTCATTTCCGTCACTTCCTCGGGACGTTCGTCGATCAGCAGCACGATCAGCTCCACTTCCGGATGGTTGGAAGTGATGGCATGCGCGATGTGCTGCAGCATGATGGTCTTGCCGGACTTTGGGCTCGCCACCAGCAGGCCACGCTGGCCCTTGCCGATGGGGGCAATGATGTCGATGACCCTGCTGGTGACGTTTTCCTCGGCGCGGATGTCACGCTCCAGCTTCAGCGGCTTGTCCGGATGCAGCGGCGTCAGGTTCTCGAACAGGATCTTGTTCTTGGAGGCTTCCGGCGCTTCGCCGTTGATCGTGTCCAGTTTGGTAATGGCGAAATAGCGCTCGCCATCCTTGGGGGTGCGGATCTCGCCGTCGACGGTATCGCCGGTGTGCAGGTTGAAGCGGCGGATCTGGGAAGGCGACACATAGATGTCATCGGGGCTGGCCAGATAGGAGGTATCGGGCGAGCGCAGGAAACCGAAGCCGTCGGGCAGCACTTCCAGCACCCCGTTTCCGTAAATGCTTTCGCCCTTTTTCGCATGATTTTTCAGGATCGCGAACAGCAATTCCTGCCGTCGCAAGCGGTTGGCATTGTCGATGCCGTTGGCGGTGGCCATTTCCACCAGTTGGGTGACGTGGTACTGCTTCAGTTCGGAAAGATGCATGATGGGTGAGCTTGGCCTTGGGCCGGAGAGATTGACGGGATGGGTTTTGAGGTAGCCCCCCGCGAACGCGGAGGGCAGGATGATTCTTGCTCAGTTAAGGCTAGTTGGGTTAGATGTTGCTGTCAACAAATGCAGTGAGCTGAGACTTGGAGAGGGCGCCGACCTTGGTCGCCTCGACATTGCCGTTCTTGAAGATCATCAGGGTGGGGATGCCGCGAATGCCGTACTTGGGCGGGGTTGCCTGGTTTTCGTCGATGTTGAGCTTGCAGACCTTGAGCTTGCCGGCGTATTCCTTCGCCACTTCGTCCAGCACCGGGGAGATCATCTTGCACGGGCCGCACCATTCGGCCCAGTAGTCGACCAGCACCGGCAGCTGGGATTGCAAGACCTCCTGCTCGAAAGAAGCATCGGAGATGTAGTTAATGTGTTCGCTCATTGTGGAGAACTCCTGACGGGAAACGTAGACATGCCGACTCGGCGCGGCAACTGGGGAAAGTATTGGTTCAATTTGGCAAAACCAGGATGTTGCCGCTATCCTACCCGAAAATCCATGAAAATTGGAAGCACCCGCCCCCGCGGGCGGCTTCACCGATCCAACCAGGCTGCCACCATGACTTACGTCGTTACCGAATCCTGCGTCAAGTGCAAATACACCGATTGCGTGGACGTCTGTCCCGTCGACTGCTTCCGCGAAGGCGAGAATTTCCTGGTCATCGATCCTGACGAGTGCATCGACTGCACCTTGTGCGTCGCCGAATGTCCGGTGGAAGCGATTTTCGCCGAGGACGACTGCCCGGCCGACCAACGCCATTTTCTCGAGATCAACGCCGAACTGGCGAAGAAATGGAAACCCATCATCGAAAGCAAGGACCCGCTGCCCGACGCCGATGACTGGGCCAAGGTCAAGGACAAGCTCCAGTACCTGGAACGATAATCCCCGTGGGAATCGAATCGATTCCCCTCGCCGGCGCCCTCCTGCCCGAGTCAGTCGCCTGCCTTCTCGTCGACCGTCATGCCGATCTGCTCCCGGACTTTTCCGGGCTGGTCGTGCTGGTGCCCAACCATCGCGCCGGCCAGGATTTCGGCCGCGCACTGGCGCGGGCCGCGCAACAGACTGCGCTCATCCCGCCCCTCGTCACGCCCCTCAAGGCCTGGGCCGATGGCTTTGCCGACGGCGCGGCCGAGCCGCAGTCGCAACGGCTCGCCCGCTTGTATGGCGTCTTGCGACGCGAAAGCTGGCTCGGCTCGGTCGACCGCTGGGCGCTGGCGGAGGAACTGCTGCAACTGGCTGACGAGTTGTCTGCCGCGCGCCTGGGCGGCGAAATCGCCGGCCGCATCCGCGCCTTGCGCGGTGACTTCCTCAGCCGCGAAACCGCGCTCATCGAAGCCGTCTGGCAGGCGCTCAATACCGGCGGCAGCGACCCGCAGGCCCGCTACGCAAAAAGCCTCGATGCACTGCTGAAACAGGCCGCCGATGCACGCAGGCCGCTCTATGGTTATGCGCTCGGTCCGCTCACCGCGCTGGAAAAAAACTTTCTCGACCGCTACACCGACCATGCGCCGGTCGGCCTGTTCGAGTCGACAGAGCCCGGCCAGGATGGCGTGGCCGCCACGCTCCATTCAGCCTGGCTGGTTCAGGACACCCCAATCAAAACAAGGGGAATGGAGTTAGCGAGCGCTTACATCGAATCGCCTTTGCGGGACGCCCTCAGGATTTGTCCGGCCCCGCATCTGGAGGCGGAAGCCCGCGCCGTCGCGACCTGGGTCGCCGAGCAATTGAACGCCGGACGGCAATCGATCGCGCTCATCGCGCTCGACCGCGAAGCCTCGCGCCGCGTGCGCGCCCTGCTGGAACGCGTACACGTCCTGGTGGCCGACGAGACCGGCTGGACCCTGTCCACCACCGCTGCCGCTGCGGTGATCGACCGCTGGCTGGAGTGCGCGGCACGCGACTTCCCGCACGTGGAACTGCTCGATCTGTTGAAATCCCCCTTCGCACTGGGCGAAGCCGCCGCCCGCCAGGACGCGGTGCTGGCGCTCGAGCTGGCCATGCGCCGCCACGGCGTGGCGCAAGGCATGAATGAGCTGCGCCGCCTCGCCCAGCAACACGCAGCCGATGCCCTGCCCTGGCTCGATACGCTGGCGAACGCCGCCGGCAGCTTCGCCCGGTCGCGCGCCACCCTGAGCGCCTGGCTCGAACGCCTCGAGCAAAGCCTGCAGCGCCTGCAAATCGCCGAAGCGCTCAGCGCCGACGCCGCCGGCGCCTGCGTACTCGACACCCTCGCGCAGTTGCGCGCAGAACTCGCCGCCGACAAGGAAAAATACGCTTTCAGCGAATGGCGCCGTTGGCTCAACCGCGCCCTGGAAGGCGCCAGCTTCGTCGACCGGAGCGTGTCCAGCCCTGTCGTGCTCACCTCCCTGCCGGCCGCACGCGGGCGCAGCTTCGAGGCCGTGGCAGTCATCGGCGCCGATGCCGCCAGGCTGCCGGGCGGCCCCGCGGCCAGCCTGCTCAATCAGGCGACGCGCGCGCAGCTGGGCCTGCCGAGCTTTGCCGAAACGGCCCGCCAGAGCGTCGAAGACCTGGTTTCCCTGCTCGCCTCGGGGCCTGCGCTGCTGTCCTGGCAGGCCTGGCACGAGGACGAGCCCAATCCGGCTTCTCCGCTGCTCATCCGGCTGCAGGCAGTGCACCAGGCAGGCTGGAACTGCGGTCTGGAAACCCAGGCCGCGGGCGAGCCGCCGGTGCAGCCAAGCCAGCGGCCGCAAACGGCGCACCCGCCCGCAGTTGCCGTGCCCGCCGCGCACCTGCCGGCGCATTATTCACCCTCCGCCTACCAGACCCTGCTCGACTGCCCTTACCGTTTTTTCGCGCGCAGCGTGCTGGGCCTGAAGGAACTCGACGAGGCCGACGAGGCGCTCGACAAGAGCGACTACGGCACCGCCCTGCACGACATCCTCAAGCGCTTTCACGATGCCGGTCCGCCCCAGGATCGCGAAGCGGCCCTGGCCTTGCTGGGGGAAATCTCCGAAGCCGGGTTCGCCAAATTGCCCGCCTATGCCGCCGCCGCCTGGCGCGCGCGCTGGCAAGGTATCCAGCCCGCCTACGTCGATGCCTGGCTAGGCCAGGTCGCACAAGGCTGGCGCTACCAGGCCGGCGAAGCCGATGTCGAAATCCGCCAGCATGTCGACGGGCTTGGCGAGGTGCGCCTGCACGGCCGCATCGACCGCCTCGACAAGAACGGCAACGCGCTGCGCGTCATCGACTACAAGACGCGCAACGCACGCGCACTGAAAAACGCTGCGGCAGACCCTGCGGAAAACGTGCAGCTGCCCTTTTATGCCTGGCTGGCTGAAGCCGAAGCCGCCTTCCTGCCCATCGACGACGAAACCGTTGCGCCGATCGGCCTTGACGGCGAAACCGACGTCGAAGCCATCAGCCTGCGGCTGCCGCGCCTGCTCGAAGCGATCGCCGCGGGCGCGCCGCTGCCGGCCAATGGCGTCGATGCGGTCTGCCGCTATTGCGAGGCACGCGGCCTCTGCCGCAAGGGGACCTGGCTTGAGTAAGCCGCTCGACACCGCCGTCGCCCTCGATCCGCGCGCCTCCTGCGTGGTGGAGGCCTGCGCCGGCAGCGGCAAGACCTGGCTGCTGGTGTCGCGCATGATCCGGCTCCTGCTGGCAGGCGCAAAGCCTTCCGAGCTCCTCGCCATCACCTTCACGCGCAAGGCCGCACAGGAAATGACCGACCGCCTCAACCAGTGGCTGCAATTCCTGGCGCTGGAAAGCGACGACAGGGTGCGGCAGTTCCTGCTGGACCGGGAAGTCCCCGGTCACGAAATCGAAGCCCTGCTGCCGCGCGCACGCGGCCTGCTGGAGACGGTGCTGGGCGCCGTGCCCGGCCCCGCCATCACTACCTTTCACGGCTGGTTCATGGATCTGCTGAAATGCGCGCCGCTGGAAACCGGCCTGGCCTGGGGCGCGCCGCTGCTCGAGCGCGAGCGCCAGTTGCAGCAGGAAGTCTGGGAGCGGCTTGCCGCCGGCTGGGCGAGCCAGCCCGAGTCGCCTCCCGGCATGGCGCTGGCCAGCCTGCTGCAAGACTACGGACAGGCCAACCTGGAAACCCTGCTGTTCCATTTCCTCCAGCGCCGCGCCGAATGGTGGGCCTACACCGAGGGCCGCGCCGATGCAGTCGGCTTTGCCCTGGAGCAGTTGCGAAGCTGTATGCGCTTCGATCCGGAACAGGATCCCATCGCCGCATTCCACGCCGACGAAATCATGGCTGCACGGGTTAAGCGCGTGGGCGAGGCACTGGCAAAGGGCTCGAAAACCGAACGCGAGCGCGCAGCGCAGATTCTTCGCAGCCTCGCCCTCGAAGCCGGCGACGCATATTCCGCACTGATGAAGTATCTGATGACGGCGGGCGCGCGGCGCAAGACCCAGGCCACCAAGGAACTGCAGAAGGCGCTCGGCACCGGACTCGATGCCTATCTCGTCGACCTCGACAGCGTCGAAACCGCACTGGAACAGGTCTGCGAGCATCTCGCCGAACTCAGCGCCTGGCAGCTCAACCGCCACGGCCTGCTGCTCGGCCATGCCTTCCTGCAAGCCTATCAGGAGGCCAAGGCCGAACTCGGCGTGATCGACTTCGCCGATGCCGAGTGGCTGGCGTGCCGCCTGCTGGCGAACCAGGAATATGCGCCGCTGCTGGCCATGAAGCTCGACGCGCGTTATCGCCACCTGCTGCTCGACGAGTTCCAGGACACCAACCCGCTGCAGTGGCAGGGGCTGTCCGCCTGGCTTGCCGAGAGCCGCGCCGCCGACGCGGAGATGACCGTGTTCATGGTGGGCGATCCCAAGCAGGCCATCTACCGTTTCCGCCGCGGCGAAGCGCGTGTGTTCGATGCCGCCGCCGCATTCCTACAGACGAATTTCCATGCCGAGCGCTTCACCCAGAACATGACGCGGCGGCTGGCGCCTGCGCTGGTGCATGCCATCAATCCCGTGTTCGCCAGCGAATCCGGCTTCGAAGCGCACCACCCCGCCCCGCAGAACGCTGCCTTGCCTGGCGCGGCGCGCTGCCTGGCCGTGGCGGTGGAGAATACCGAACCCCTGCCCTCCGCCGGCGAACTGCGCAACCCCCTCACTTCGCCGCTGCCAGAAGCGGAAAGCAAGGCCGTGCAACGCGAAGCCGAACTGTTCGCACGCATCCTGCGCGATGAAGTCATCGGCCGCTGGCAGGTACGGCGCGACAACGGCACGCATGCCGCGCAGCCGGGCGACGTGCTGGCGCTGGTGCGCAAGCGCACCCATCTGCAGATTTACGAGCGCGCGCTGGAACAGGCGCGGATTCCCTTCATCACCTCCCGCCGCGGCGGCCTGCTGCACGCGCTGGAAGCGCAGGACCTGATCGCCTTGCTGGAAACCCTGCTCACGCCGCATGCCGACCTCAGGCTGGCGCACACCCTGAAAAGCCCGCTGTTTTCCTGCAGCGACGAAGAGCTGCTGCAACTGGCCGCGCTGCCGGACACGCACTGGTGGAAGCGGCTGCAAAGCCTGGCGGCACGGCCCGATTGCCCGCCCCGCCTCGGGCGCGCCTGGCGGCTCATGCATGCATGGCGCGACCGCATCGGCACGCTGCCGGTGCACGACCTGCTCGATCGCATCTATTTCGAGGGCGACGTCGAAGCGCGCTATGCCGCCGCGGTCCCCGCCGCGATGCGCCCGCAGGTCGCCGCCAATCTGCGCGCCTTCATGCAGCTCGCGCTGACCCAGGATGGCGGGCGCTTTCCCACGCTGGCGGGCTTCATCCGCGAACTGAAAGACCTCGTCGACGACACCGATGCCGCCCCCGGCGAAGGCATCGCCGCGGACGGGGAAAACGCCGTGCGGCTTTTGACCATCCACGGCGCCAAGGGCCTGGAAGCGCCTATCGTCTGGCTGCTGGGCGGCAGCGACCACCGCCAGGGCGAAACCTACCACGTGCTCTCGCCCTGGCCGCCGACCGCGGACCGCCCGCTGCATTTCTCGCTGTTCGGCAGGAAGGAAGAGCGCGGCGCCTTTCGCCAGGCCTGGTTCGACGAGGAAGCGGCGCTGGCCGAGCGCGAGACCGCCAACCTGCTCTATGTCGCGCTGACCCGCGCCAAACAGGGCCTTATCGTCAGCGGCGACGCGAGCAGGAACGAATGGCTGAAGCGCATCGACGCGGCCTGGGCCGCCGCCGGCCATCCTGCGGACTTGCCGATCGGCACGCCAGCCGAAACGGCAACCCCTGCCGCCGCGCTGCCGCAGATCCTGGCCCCTGCCACGGGCGCGCGCGTTTCACCGCCGCAACAGGGCGCGGCCGCCGCGGCTGGCGAACTGTTCCATGCCTGCCTGGAACAGCTGGCGCCGCCGGGTGCGACCCGCAACCTCGGCGCCCTGGCGAGGCAGCTCGGGCTGGACACAAAAACGCTCGATGCCATCGAGGCGCGCGCGCGCGCGCTCATTTCCCGGCCGGAACTGGCACGCTGCTTCGATCCTGCCCAATACCAATACGCGCGCAACGAACTCGCCATTCTCGACCGTGACGGCAATATGCTGCGCATCGACCGCCTGGTGGAATTCGGCGCTACGGTGCTGATCCTCGACTACAAGACCGGCGAAGAAAGCGCAGCGCTGACTGACGGCATGCTGGCCGCCCAGCATCGCCCCCAGCTGGCGCGCTACGCCGAGGCCATCGCCCAGCTCTACCCCGGCAAGCCGATTGAAGCCGCGCTGCTGCTGTTCAACGGCCGGCTGGTCTCGGTCGAACTGCCGGCCTGAAAAGCCTGCTATGTTTGAAATGTGCGCCGACGACCGGCGACTTTTCCCTTCGATTTTTTGAAAGGCACACCATGCTGCGTACCTTGTTGGCCTTGTCCGCACTGACTGTGTTGGCCGGCTGCGTTTCCTTCAACTCCAGCGAACCCGTCGAGGCCCCGGACTACATGACTTTCTGCGAGGGCAAGGAGGCGCAGTGCAGGCAGGTCTGCGGCGATGCCGGCGTACAAGTTTTTTCCTGCAAGGCCGCCCCGCGTGAAGGGCTGGAGTACAAGTGCGAATGCAAGAAACCGCTGAACAGAATTTGAACCGCGCGGAAAAGCCGTTCTCCGAATCCTGCGAGCGCAACAAGGCGCCCATCCTCGACCTTCTGCGCGAGGTGTTCGACCAGCCCGCGCGCATCCTGGAAATCGGCTCCGGCACCGGCCAGCATGCGGTGCATTTCGGCGCGGCCTTGCCGCACCTCGTCTGGCAGACCAGCGACCTGGCTGCCAACCACGCCGGCATCCGCGCCTGGCTCGATGAAGTCGCTTTGCCCAACGTGCTCGCGCCTATCGTGCTGGATGTCGACGGGCCCTGGCCGCGGCAGACCTTTGACGGCGTGTTCACCGCCAATACCCTGCACATCGTGTCCTGGAATCAGGCGCAGAGGCTGATCGCCGCTGCCGCCGGGCTGCTGGAAAAGGGCGGTCGCCTGGTCGTTTACGGGCCGTTCAACTACGGCGGACACTTTACCTCGGACAGCAATGCCCGCTTCGACGCATGGCTGAAAGAGCGCGATCCACGCTCGGGCATCCGCGACTTCGAGGCGGTGGTGAAATGCGCGGAAATCAACGGCTTGCATCTGCTGGCCGATCACGCCATGCCCGCCAATAACCGCCTGCTGGTTTTCGCAAAAAAATGAGCTTGGCTGTACGCAGTTGTGGGCTATAAAAAATCATATGAAGATCAGTGACCTGATTCCGCGCTGGGGCGGCCACTTGCACCCGCCAATGGCCGGCAAGGACTACCACACGCAGCTGTCGCTGCGCGATGCCGCACGCATCGAAGCACTGCAGATCATGTATCCGGACTGCACCGAAGAAGAAATTCTGGCCGACCTGCTGCATGCGGCGCTGGACGAACTGGAAGTCGCCATGCCCTATGTGCCGGGCAAGCGCATCATCGCGGAGGACGACCAGGGCGACCCCATTTACGAAGACCTCGGCCCCACGCCGCGCTTCTACAGTCTGAGCCATGAACTCATGCGCAAGCTGGCCGAAAAAAAACCCGACAGGGAGAAGTAAAATGGCGGTTTAACGCAATTCTGCCGCCATCATGCCCGTCAACCTCACCGCTCCCGATCCTGCCTCGCTCCACCCTGTCGCCGGCGTAAGTCTCGGCATCACCTCCGCCGGCATCAAGAAGCCCGGCCGGCGCGACATCACCCTCATCGAGCTTGCCGCCGGTTCGAAGGTCGCCGGCGTGTTCACCCAGAACCGCTTCTGCGCCGCGCCAGTCACGGTGTGCAGGCAGCACCTCGAAAGCGGCGGCATCCGCGCGCTGCTCATCAACACCGGCAATGCCAATGCCGGTACCGGCGAGGAGGGCATCCGGCGCGCACGCCAGACCTGCGCCGCCGTGGCAGAGATGTCCGGTATCCGGCCCGAGCAGGTGCTGCCCTTTTCCACCGGGGTGATCCTGGAGCCGCTGCCCGTCGACAAGATCCTGCCGGCGCTGCCCGCGGCGAAAGCCGACCTCGCGGCCGATCGCTGGTCCGAGGCGGCGCACGCCATCATGACCACCGACATCGTGGCCAAGGCCGCTTCCGCGCGTGCGCAAGTCGGCGGGAAAACCGTCACCGTTACCGGGATTGCAAAAGGCTCGGGCATGATCCATCCCAACATGGCCACCATGCTGGGCTATGTCGCCACCGATGCCGCGGTCTCGCAAGCCGCGCTGAATCGGCTGGTAAAGGAAGTCGCCGACGTCTCCTTCAACTGCGTGACCGTGGACGGCGACACGTCCACCAATGACAGCTTCATCCTCCTCGCCACCGGCCAGGCCGGCAATGCGGAAATCGACGACGCTGCTTCCGCCGACTACGCGGCCTTGAAAAACGCCTTGTCGGAAGTGTCGGTCAAGCTCGCGCAGGCCATGGCGCGCGACGGCGAAGGCGCCACCAAGTTCATGACGGTGCGGGTCGAGACGGGTCGCGACCGTGCCGAATGCAAGCAGATCGCCTATGCCATCGCCCGCTCGCCGCTGGTGAAGACGGCATTCTTCGCCAGCGATCCCAACCTTGGCCGCATTCTTGCCGCCATCGGTTATGCCGGCGTGGCGGACCTCGACGTCAACGCGCTCCAGGTTTACCTGGGCGACGTGCTGGTGGCCGAGAAGGGCGGACGCGCAACCAGCTACACCGAGGCGCAGGGCGCGGCAGTGATGAAGGAAGCCGAGATCACGATTCGCGTAGTGCTGAATCGCGGCGAGGCGAGCGCCACCGTATGGACCTGCGATTTTTCCTATGACTACGTCAAGATCAACGCTGAATATCGAACCTAGCGGGACACAGGGGTATCAGAGAAAGCAGAGGAAACCCTCTGTTGCCTCTGCTTCCTCTGTGTGAATGAAATGGATAAATTCAACGACCTTCTGCCTCGCATCGAGCGCCTGCTCGACCGCCTCGAAGGCGCCCCCGCGGCGCCGGTCGACTGGAAAAAAGTGCATGCCGCGCGCTGGGTCGCCGAAACCCGCAGCCTGCGGCCGATCTCGCGCCCGCACCGCATCGAGACCAGGCATCTGCTCAACATCGACGAGCAGAAACAGCGGATCGACGCCAACACGCGCCAGTTCGTGGCCGGCAAACCGGCCAACAACGTGCTGCTCACCGGCGCGCGCGGCACCGGCAAATCTTCGCTGGTGAAGGCCATGCTCGCCAAGTACGCGAACAAGGGCCTGCGCCTGGTCGAACTCGACAAGGCCGGGCTCGCGCATCTGCCCGAGCTGTTCGACCTCCTGCCGCAGGGGCCGCAGCGCTTCATCCTGTTCTGCGACGATCTTTCGTTCACGTCCGACGAACCCGGCTATCCGGCGCTGAAGGCCGCGCTCGACGGCTCGCTCGCCACGCCCGGCGACAACGTGCTGATCTACGCCACCAGCAACCGCCGCCACCTGATGCCCGAGTACATGGCGGAAAACGAGGAAGCGCGGCACGTCGGCGGCGAAGTGCATCCGGGCGAGGCGGTCGAGGAGAAGATTTCACTGTCCGAACGCTTCGGCCTGTGGATCAGCTTCTATCCCATGGACCAGGACGAGTACCTTGCCATCGCCGCGCACTGGGCCAGGGTGCTCGGCGCCGGGGACGCCGATTCGGAAGCCTTCGTTCGCGCGGCACTGCAATGGAGCCTGGGCCGCGGCGCACGCTCGGGACGCACTGCCTGGCAGTTCGCGCGTGATTGGGCAGGACAGGGCAAATGAATCACCAACGAATGTCTACTCCGGATAGCTCCTTTGCGCGCGAACTGAGCGCACCTGCCCGCCCCCGGCGCTCCGCGCCCGCCGAGTCCGGCGCGCAGTCCTTCCGTGATTGGGCAGGACAGGGCAAATGAATCACCAACGAATGTCTACTCCGGATAGTTCCTTTGCGCGCGAACTGAGCGCACCTGCCCGCCCCCGGCGCTCCGCGCCCGCCGAGTCCGGCGCGCAGTCCTTCCGTGATTGGGCAAGACAGGGCAAATGAATCACCAACGAATGTCTACTCCGGATAGTTCCTTGGCCAGGAATGACGAGGAAATCATCGAAGTCGTGGCCGCCGTGCTGACCCGGCCCGATGGCGAAGTCATGCTCGCTTCGCGTCCGGCCGACAAGGTGTTCGCAGGCTACTGGGAGTTTCCCGGCGGCAAGGTCGAAGCGGGGGAGTCGCTGGAGCATGCGCTCGCCCGCGAGCTGAAGGAGGAGCTCGGCATCGAGTCGATCCGGGCCACGCGCTGGATCACGAAAATCTTTGCCTACCCGCACGCCACGGTGCGGCTGAACTTCTTCCGCGTCTGGGCCTGGCAGGGGGCGCCGCATCCGCACGAAGGCCAGGCCTTCGCCTGGGACGATCCGGCCGCACATTCGGTGGAGCCGCTGCTGCCGGCCAATTTTCCCATCCTCAAGGCGCTGCAGTTGCCGCCGGTGTATGGCATCAGCCACGCCCGGGCGCTGGGCTTCGACACTTTCCTGACGCGTCTGGAGTCCGCCCTGGAAAACGGGCTGCGCCTCGTTCAGGTGCGCGACAAGGATTTGCCGCACGAGGAGCGGCTGCGGCTCGCGCGCGAGATCGTCAGGCGCGCCAGGCCCTACGGCGCGCGCGTGCTGGTCAACGGGCCGGTCGATCTGGCGACGGCGGCAAACGCCGACGGCGTGCATCTGGACAGTGGCGCATTGATGAAACTGCGGACACGGCCGGATTGCGAGTGGGTTGGCGCATCCTGCCACGGCGGCGAAGAACTCGCGCATGCGGCAGACATCGCCGACTTCGCCATGCTCTCGCCGGTGCTGCCTACCGCAAGCCATCCCGGTGAGCCCACCCTGGGCTGGCCGGTGTTTTCCCGACTGGCCGCGCAAAGCCCGATCCCTGTCTATGCCCTGGGCGGGGTGACGCACGCCGACCTCGACAGCGCTCGCAGCCACGGCGCGCACGGCATCGCCATGCTGAGAGGCGCCTGGACATGAAGCGCCTGTTCGCACCGCTTCTGGTCATTGTTGCGCTGATCGGCCTCGCGCTGTGGGGCGCATGGCAAAAGACTCCGCGCGGGGAAGTGCAGGCCATCCCGTGCGAAAACCCGATGGCTGGCTGCGCCTTCCTGCACGAAGGCCTGCCTGCGACGCTGCGCTTTTCTGTACAGCCCGAGGCGCTCAAGCCCTTCGTGCTTTCCATTGCCAGCCCGCGCTTGCGCGAGGCTTCGGTTTCCTTCCAGATGGTCGGCATGGACATGGGCTTCAACCGCTACGACCTCAGGCAGGACGCCGAGGGCAACTGGTCGGCACGTGTGACCCTGCCGGTATGCACGGTCAGCCGGGTGGACTGGACCGCGGAGATTACGCTGGACGGGCGCCACTATGCCCTGGCCTTCGACACGCGCTGATCTTGCGCGCGCTTGTCATGCGTTTGACACACTCCGGCTTATAATGGTTCAGTTCCAGGAGAGATTACGATGCCCACCGAACATACCTTCAAGCAATTTGACATCGACTTGGAAAGCATTCGCTCCAACGTCCTGAAAATGGGCGGGCTGGTGGAGGAGCAGATCATGCGCTCCGTCGAAGCGCTGACCGACGGCGACCTCAACCTGGCCGACGAAGTCATCGCCCACGACCACAACGTCAATGCGCTCGAAGTGCAAATCGACGAAGAGGTCGCCCACGTCATCGCACGGCGCGCGCCTACCGCCTCCGACCTGCGCATGCTGATGATGGTGGTGAAGACCATCACCGACCTCGAGCGAATCGGCGACGAGGCCGCCAAGATCGCACGCATGGCCAAGTTCATTCACCAGAGCGAACGTCTCAGCCTGCCGCGCTTCAACGAGGTCAAGTACATGTCCACGGTGGTGCTGGACATGCTGAGGAAGGCGCTCGACGGCTTCGCCCGCCTCGACGCCAGCAACGCCACCGTCATCGCGCGCCAGGACGACGAGGTGGACGAGGAGTTCCGCCTCAACCTGCGCCACCTCATCACCTTCATGATGGAAGATCCTCGCACCATCTCGGTGTCCATCGACATCCTGTTCGCCGCCAAGGCCATCGAACGCATGGGCGACCACGCCAAGAACATGTCCGAGTATGTGGTCTACATGGTCAAGGGCAAGGACGTGCGCCACACCTCGCTGGAAGAAATGGAAAAGGAATTGTTGTAATCGTTCCTGCCTGCAACACCGGCACTGGCAAAACAAAAACGGGCTCGATCGAGCCCGTTTGTTTTTGTCTTCCGCGGAACGATTACTTGGCGGGCGGCACGTAGCCCGCCACCTGGTCGGCGCCGGCGCCGAAGAAATACTGCTCCATCTGCGTCAGCAGATACTTGCGCGCCTGCGGGTCGGCCAGGCTCAGTCGGTTCTCGTTGATGAGCATGGTCTGGTGGCGGGTCCAGCCGGCCCAGGCCTCCTTGGACACGCTGTCGAAAATCTTCTTGCCGAGTTCGCCGGGGACGGGCGGGAAGGCGAGGCCCTCGGCTTCGCGGCCGAGTTTGACGCAATGCACCATGCGGGTCATGTTCTGCTCCTGAAATCAGTCAAAGTGTAATGGCTCAATTATAAGCCCAGGCTTTTTTCGATGCGGCGGGCGAATACCGTCATTTCCTTGGCGGCCTGCACATCGCCCCTGGCCTGCGCCACCTCGATGCCCTGGCGATAGGCCGCGAGCGCATCAGGGGCATTGCCCGACTCGTTGAGCGCCCGGCCCAGCAGCTTCCAGGCAGCGGAGTATTGGGGATCTTGCGCCACTGCCTTCTGCAGATGCGGCACCGCCCTGGCTGCTTCGCCCGCCCCCAGATAGGCATTGCCCAGGGAAAAGCGCAGCAGGGCATTGTCCTTGCCGGCAGCCAGCATTTTTTCGAAGTTCTCGATGGCGGGGGTCATTTTCTCCAGAAGGCCGGGGTCAGCACCACTAAAAAGGTAAACATTTCCAGGCGGCCGAGCACCATGGCAAAGGCGCAGAGCCAGGTCTGGAAATCGTTGAGCACGGCAAAGGTTCCCGAAGGGCCTACCTGGCCGAGCCCAGGTCCGATATTGGACAGCGTGGCGATGACGGCGGTGACCGCGGTCACCGGGTCGAGGCCGGTCGCCATCATGATCAGGGTCATGATAACGGCAGTCAGCGTGAACACGAAGAAAAACACCAGCACGGCAAAGATGATCTGGTTGGGGACCGGTGCGCCGGCATAGCGCAGGGGGATGTGCGCACTGGGATGCAGCAGGCGATTGAGTTCGCGATAGAGTTGCAGGAAAAGCAGGCGTGCGCGGATCATCTTGATGCCGCCGCCAGTGGAGCCGGACGAGGTCGAGAAAGTGCCCAAGAGCAGCATCCACAGGCCGGCGAATGCCGGCCACAGGCCGAAATCGGTGGTGGCGTAGCCGGTGGTGGTGGCCACCGACACGGTATTGAACACGGCATGGCGCAAGGCCGTGCCGATATCGGAGTACTGGCCCATGCCCCAGAGGTAGACGCCAATCAGGACGCCGCTGATCAGCACGGTCAGGACGAAGGTCTTGGCTTCGCCGTCATGGTTGTACACGTTGAAGGTGCGCGAGCGCACGAAATTGAAATGGGTGGCGAAGTTGATGCCGGAGACCAGCATGAAGGTGATGGCGATGATCTCCAGCGCCTGCGAATCGAAATGGCCGAAGGAGGCGTCGTGCGAGGAGAAGCCCGCCAGGCCCATGGTGGTGAAGGCGTGCATCAGCGCATCGGTCCAGCTCATGCCGAACGCCCAGTAGGCGGCAAAGCAGACCACGGTCAGGCCGGCGTAGATCAGCCACAGCCCCTTGGCGGTCTGCGCGATGCGCGGGGTCAGTCGGGTTTCCTTCATCGGCCCGGGGGTTTCCGCCTTGAACAACTGGCGACCGCCGATGCCCAGCATGGGCAGGATGGCCACGGCCAGCACGATGACGCCCATGCCGCCGAACCACTGCATCTCGCCGCGCCAGATGTTGATCGATGCCGGCAGGTCGTCGAGCCCGGTAAGCACCGTGGCGCCGGTCGCGGTCAGCCCCGAGACCGCCTCGAAATAGGCATCGGTGACGCTGATGTCGAGGTACGACAGCAGCGGAAGCATGCCGAACAGCGGCAGCCCGGCCCACACCAGGGCCACTAGCAGGAATCCGTCCTTGATGCGCAACTCGCGCCGGAAGGGACGAAACAGCCCCCACAACAGGAATCCGGCGCCGCAGGTAAAGAACAGGTCCTTGACGAACAGGTTCAGCGTCGGCTCTTCATTGAGCCAGGCCACCAGTATCGGCAGGCTCAGCGTGAGGCCGAACAGGAACACCACCCCGCCAAGCACGTGCAGCAGTGAAAACAGGGATTGCATCAAAAGAAGCCGAAGCCGACCTGGAAGAGTTTTTCGACCTTGGCAATGATGCGCTTGTTGAGGACGAAAATGATGACGTGGTCTTCCGACGCGATCTGCGTGTCGTGATGCGCGATGAGCACCGCCTCGCCGCGTATGATGGCACCGATTGAGGCGCCTTCGGGCAGCTTGATTTCCTCGATGCGGCGGCCGACCACCCTGGAGGTCTTGGCATCGCCGTGCACCACCACCTCCAGCGCCTCCGCGGCGCCGCGGCGCAGGCTGTGCACGACCGCCATGTCGCCGCGGCGGATGCGCGACAGCAGCGGGCCGACAGTAGCCTGCGCCGGCGAGATGGCAATGTCGATCTGGCCGCCCTGCACCAGATCGACATAGGACGCGCGGTTGATCAGCGCCAACACGCGACGAGCGCCCATGCGCTTGGCCAGCAGCGCGGACATGATGTTGTCTTCGTCATCGTTGGTCAGCGCACAGAACATGTCCATGTCCTGGACGTTTTCCTGGTCGAGCAGTTCCTCGTCGGTGGCCTCGCCCTGCAGCACGAGGGTGCGATTGAGCTCCGCGCTCAGCTGCGCGCAGCGCTGCTTGTTGTGGTCGATGATCTTGACTTCGTAGTCGCGCTCCAGCGCCGCCGCCAGGCGCCGGCCGATGTTGCCGCCGCCGGCGATCATGACTTTCTTGACCGGGCGGTCGATGCGGCGTAGTTCGCGCATCACCGGCTGGATGTCTTCCTTCTTCGCCAGGAAAAAAACTTCGTCACCCGGCTCGATCACCGTGTGGCCCTCGGGCACGATGCCGCGGTCCTTGCGGAATATCGCCGCCACCCGGCAATCGAGGTTGGGCATGTGCTTGCGGATGACCTGCAGTTCGTGCCCGACCAGCGGGCCGCCATGATAGGCGCGCACCGCCACCAGGCGTACGCGGCCGTCGGCAAAATCCAGCACCTGCAGCGCTTCCGGGTGTTCGATCAGGCGGCGCAGGTAGTGCGTGATCTCCTGTTCCGGGCTGATGGTGTGGTCGACGGCGAAATGCCTGCGCGCCAGGGTTTCGCCGTTTTCTTCGTCGAGCGCGACGTAATCCATCGAGCGCAGGCGCGCCACCCGCACGGGCACGTTGAATTCGCTGGCGCAGAGCTTGCAGGCGACGAGATTGGTCTCGTCGCTCTGCGTCACCGCCACGACCATGTCGGCATCGGCGGCGCCCGCCTTTTGCAGCACCGAGGGGTGCGCGGCATGGCCCTGCACGGTGCGCAGATCGAAGCGGTCCTGCAGCAGCGCCAGGCGTTCGCGGTCCATGTCGACGACGGTGAGATCGTTGTTTTCGGCTACCAGGCTCTCCGCCAGCGTGCCGCCGACCTGGCCGGCGCCGAGGATGAGGATTCTCATGCTGCCTCGCGCTCAGCCCAAGTCTTCGTCAAGCCGCTTGCCGTGGCGGATATTGAGCTGCTTGAGCTTGCGGTAGAGATGGGTGCGTTCGAGGCCGGCCTTGTCCGCCACCCTGGTCATGCTGCCGCCTTCCTTCTGGATGAGCTGCTCGAAATACAGGCGCTCGAACATGTCGCGCGCCTCGCGCAAGGGTGCGTCCATGGGGATCACTTGCGAAATGGCGGGGCCGGTCGCCTGCTTCAGCGGCGCCACCACGCGATTGACGTCTTCGCTGTCGATCTCGTCGGACAGCGCGGCAATCGCCAGGGTGCGCACGATGTTGTTGAGCTGGGGCAGGTTGCCGGGCCAGTCGAAATGGCGCAGCTGGTTCAGCGCGGCAGTGCTGAACTTGCGCGGCGGGCATTCGCCGCTTTCGATGAGTTGCGTGAGCATGAAATTGGCGATATCGGGAATGTCCTCGCGATGCTCCCTGAGCGGCGGAATGTGCACGCTGACGCTCGACACCCGGTAATACAGGCGCGCATCGAATTCGTTGGCCGCGATCAGTTCGTCGATGTTGCGGCTGGTCGCGCAGATCAGGCGCGCGGTACTGCCGTTGAGCTTGTCGATCAGCAGGGACAGGCCTTTTTGCTCCAGCCGGTTGAGGTCGCACAGTTCGGGAAGGTAGAGCGTGCCATTTTCGACCTTCTCCGCCAGTTCGGAAGGCGAGGCCACCAGCTGGCCGCGCTCGGTGATCTCCACCCACGGCATGTTGGCCGGGTGCAGGAAGCGCGCGCACAGGTCGAAACCGCTGCCGGGCTCGCCCGACAGCAGCACCGGGTGGGTATGGCTGGCAATCTGGGCCAGGCGCTTTTTCAGGTCCTGCACCACCTGGCTCTTGCCCAGGGCGGAAAGCTCGAAGGAGGGTGCACGCCGCGCGACATCGATCTTCTTGATGGCCTTGGTCACGGTGGCGAGGAGCTTGGCGAGCGCGATGGGCTTTTCCAGGAAATCGACTGCGCCGAGCTTGGTCGCCTCGACCGCCGTGTCGATGGTGGCATGGCCCGACATCATCACCACCGGCATGGTGAGCTGGCCGCTGGCCGCCCATTCCTTGAGCAGGGTGACGCCGTCGGTATCCGGCATCCAGATGTCGAGCAGGACCAGGTCGGGGCGACGTTCGGAGCGGTAGCGCCGCGCCTCTTCCGCATTTTCCGCAGCGTGCACGTCATAGCCTTCCTCGGTCAGTATCTCCGAGAGCAGGTCACGGATGCCGACCTCGTCATCCACTACCAAAACATAACCGCTCACTGCTTACCCCCTGTGGAACCCTTGTAAACCGGCAATGCGACACACACGCATGCGCCCCCGCCAGGCTGATTTTCCACCCGGATACTGCCCCCGAGCTCTTCAACGATTTTTTTCACTATCGGCAAACCCAGTCCTGTGCCTTTCGGCTTGGTCGTGGCATACGGCTCGAACATCCTCGCCATCATGTGATCGGGAAAACCCGGGCCATTGTCCGTAATGATCAGTTTCACGCTCTCTTCCGCCGATTCGGTGCGGATGCCGACCCGACCGTCCGGCTTCCCCGCCAGTGCATCCTGCGCATTTTGCAACAAATTATGTATCACTTGGCGCATGAGTGTGGAGTCGCCCGAGGCCAGCGGCAAATCCGCAGACAGATCGGGCTGCACGCCGGCACTGTCATACAGGGTCAGCACCTCGCGCACCAGGGCGTTGAGGTCGAGCGGGGCGATCTGGGCGCTGGGCATGCGCGCATAGCTGGCGAAGGCGTCGACCATGCTCTTCATGGCGCCCACCTGGTTGACGATCGTGCCGGTCGCGCGCGCCAGCATTTCGGCATCGCTGCCCGCCAGCTTGTCCTGCAGCCTGAGCGACAGGCGCTCGGCCGAAAGCTGAATGGGGGTGAGCGGGTTCTTGATTTCGTGCGCCAGGCGCCGCGCCACTTCGCCCCACGCCGCATCGCGTTCAGCGCGGATGAGCTTGGTCACATCGTCGAACACCAGGGTATAGCCGCGCTGCACCTCGGCGGGCAGCTTGCTGCCGCGGGCCAGCAGGATCTGCACGTGGCCGGGGCGAAATTCCAGCTGCGCGTTCCAGTCCTCGCCTTCGGCGGCGATGAAGCGCTCGGCCGCCTCCTCGCCGAACTTGCGCAGCGGCGTGCCGGGCTCGCCCCATTCGACCAGCGGCTTGCCGGAAAGACTTTCACCATCCGCTTCAAGGATGCGTGCGGCGGCATCGTTGACGGCGCGCACGCGCAGCTTGTGGTCGAGCGCGACCACGCCGGAAGACAGGTTGGCGAGCACGCTCTCCAGATAGGCCTTGGCCTGCTCGGTCTGCAGCTGGTTGCGCTCGGCCTCGCCGCGCGCTTCCGACAGTTGCCGGGTCATGTTGTTGAAGGACTGGATCAGCGCGCCCAGCTCGTCGCGGCTCTGCACCGCCTGCATCTGCGAGAAGTCGCCCTTGGCCACCGCGCGGGTGCCGCGCGCCAGCGTGCGCAGCGGCGCGCCCATCTTGTCCGAAAGCAGGTAAGCGAGGGCGATGGTCAGCAAGAGCGCCAGCAGCAGGGTGAGGGTAAGCGCCATGCCGTACATGCGCTTCAGTCCCAGGCGCGATGCGGCGATCTCCTGATAGTCCCGATAGGCGCTCTGCACCGCTTCCGCATCGCGCGCCAGGCTCGGCGGCACTGCGTGCAGCACCTGCAGCACGCGCGTCTCGCCGGCGAACGAGGTGCTGTAAACCGGCACCAGCACGCGCATGACCAGACCCTTCTCCGGCAGGTCATCGACCCGGCTGTAGGCCTTCTCCTGCAGTACCTGCCAGAGGATGGCGCGTTCCGGGATCTCGGGCAGCAGGTCGGCCTTCTCGCCTGCGGCGGTGACGATCACGCCGCCCTTGTCGTCGAACAGCGTGGCTTCGTTCACCGCCGCCTGTTCGCGCAGAGCCGACAGCATGGTAATGACCGAGCCGGGCCCGGCATCGGACAGCGCCAGCGCCATGCGCTCGGTTTTCTTGCTGAGGTCGACCAGCAGGTCGTCGAGCGCGGCCTGGCCGAGATTGACGCCGGAGCCGAGCGCGGTGTCGACGCGCACGTCGAACCAGGTCTCGATGCTGCGGTTGAGGAAAAACACCGAGGCGCCGAATACGATGGTTGCCGGCAGCAGCGCCACCAGGCCGAACCACAGCATCAGCCGTAAAGTCAGCTTGCTGCCGAACACGCCGGCGCGGATGCGCCGCCGCAACTGCCAAAGCTGCCAGCCCACCAGCGCCAGCAGGGCCACGGCAATGACGGTGCCAACCACCAGCAGCAGGGGAAAGCTTTCCGAGAGCAGCGGCGTATCGCCGCTCGCCGGGAACAGCAATGCCAGGACCGCCGCGCCCAGGACGGCAGCGGCTACCAGAAGGTAACGCATCAAGGTGTGACTTCCCACTCGTGCCAGTCGCTTTCCACTTCCCATTTGCCGGAGGCCAGGGCGTTGATCTGCAGCGGCTTGGACAGCTGTCCCACGTCCAACCGCATGCGCAGCGCCAGCTTGTAAGCGTTGCCGGTCTTGAGGCTTTTGCCGGGGACAATCGCCCAGTTTTCGATGCGGCCCAGCTCGGCCAGCGCTTCGGGCAGGGTGTCATATGCCCTGAAACCCTCGGCGGTTTCCAGCTGATAGCGGCGGGTAAGCGTACTGTAATTCAGGCGGCCGGTGCGGCTGGCCACGGCAACGTCCTCGTTGAACCACCATGCGCGCACGCGCTGCAGCTTGAATTCCGTCACGAAATTGAGCGGGATGCCTTTTTTCAGGCCTTCCTCCTGGGTCTTGTTGAGCCGCACGTTGAGCGCCGCATCCAGCAACCAGTCATCGCCCGACGGCGCGAGCGTCGCATACAGCACGGTAACGGCATCCTCCGCCTGCGCCGGCTTCAGCGGCATGGCGGCAAGCGCGAGGCAAAGCACGAGGAGAAAACAGCGGCTGGCGGAAAAACTAGGCAGGCGTTTTCCGGGTGCGCTGGAGCAGGGCATAGTAAAAACCGTCGTGGTTGTCATCTGGCAAGAGTTGGCCGTCGCCCAGTTCCGACGGCAGCGCCAGCAAAGCGGCATCAGCATGGCGCGCCACGAAACTTTTTATCTGTTGCGCGTTTTCCTCGGGAAAGATGGAACAGGTCGCATAAAGCAATTTACCACCGGGGGCGAGTGTCTGCCAGAGCGCATCGAGAATCGCTGCCTGCTGGCCGGCGAATTTGGCGATGTCCTGCGGCCGCCGCAGCCACTTGATGTCGGGATTGCGCCGCACCACGCCGGAAGCGGAGCAGGGCACGTCGGCGAGGATGCGGTCGAACGGCCGGCCGTTCCACCAGGCCTGCGGCCGGCCGGCGTCGCCCGCCTTCAGTTCCGCCGCCAGCCCCAGCCGGTCGAGGTTCTGCCGCACACGGGCGAGGCGCTCGCCGTCGGCATCCAGGGCCAGCACCACCGCCTCCGCGCATTCGAGCACATGGCCGGTCTTGCCGCCGGGCGCGGCGCAAGCGTCGAGCACGCGCATGCCATCCTGCACGTCGAGCAGCCGTGCCGCCCACTGCGCCCCGGCGTCCTGCACCGAAACGCGGCCGTCGAGAAACCCCGGCAGCTTGTCCACCGGCACCGGTTTTTCCAAAGTCAGCGCGGACTCGCCCGTCTGCCGCGCTGCCTGCCCGGCAGCCTGCAGTTCGGCCTGGTAGGCGGCGACGTCGGATTTTCTGCGGTTGACGCGCAAGGTCATCGGCGGGTGCAGCTGGCTGGCGGCAAGGATGTCCTGCCATTTCTCCGGATAGGCCTGCCTGAGCTTGTCCACCCACCAGTCCGGGAAGTTGGTTTTGCCGGCGCGGGTTTCTCGCGCCGCTTCGAGCAGTTCCGCCTGCCGGCGCGAAAAGTTGCGCAACACCGCATTGACCAGGCCTTTCAGGTGGCGCGGCGCGGATTTGACCGCATTGTCGACCACCGCATACGGCGCCTCCTGCGTGTAGGCCAGCTGGTACAGCGCCGCCAGCAGCAGGGCGTGGGCATACGGGTCGTCGAGCGGCTTTTTCAGCAGCTGCGACAGCACCGCCTCCAGCGTGCCCTTGTAGCGCAGTGCGCCATAGGTCATGTCGAGCACCGCACCGCGGCGGGAGGGGTTCAGCGAAGCGGTCTGCAGCGCCTGGGTAAGGGTGCGGCCCTGCAGAACTTTGGAAAGCACATCGGCGGCCAGGGCCGCCGATGCATTGGAGGGGCTGCCGACGGGCTTATGCGCCACGCGCGAGGGTCATCAGTCTCGACACGCGCTCGTCGGTCGAGGGGTGGGTGGAGAACAGGCTCTTGATGCCGTCGCCCGAGAGCGGGTTGATGATCATCATCTGCGCGGTTTCGGGATGCGCCTCTGCCACCGGCATGGGCAGGCCCTTGGCGTAGGCTTCGATTTTTCTCAGCGCGGAAGCCAGCGCTTCCGGGTCGCGCGAGATTTCCGCACCGCCGGCATCGGCGCCAAATTCGCGGCTCCTGGAAATCGCCATCTGGATCAGCATGGCCGCAATCGGCGCGACGATCATCACCGCCAGCGCCACGAAGGGGTGCGGACGACCCTCGCCGCGGCCGCCGAAAATCATGGCGAAATTGGCCAGCATGGAAATGGCGCCGGCCATGGTTGCGCTCATGGTGGAAATCAGGATGTCGCGGTTCTTGACGTGCGCGAGCTCGTGCGCCATCACCCCGCGCAACTCGCGCTCGGACAGGAGTTGCATGATGCCGGTGGTCGCAGCCACCGCGGCGTGCTCGGGATTGCGGCCGGTGGCGAAGGCATTGGGCTGGGCCTGGTTGATGATGTACACGCGCGGCATGGGCAGGCCGGCATTGGCGGCCAGTTCGCGCACGATGGCGTAATAGCGGCCGCCGCTCTGCGCGTCGACTTCCTGCGCGTTGTACATGCGCAGCACCATCTTGTCCGAGTTCCAGTAGGCGAACACGTTCATGCCGGCGCCGACCAAGAGCGCGATCAGCATGCCCTGCGCGCCGCCCAGCAGCATGCCGACCGCGCCGAACAGGGCGACGATGCCGGCCATGAGGATGGAGGTCTTGACCCAGTTGAACATTTGCTCGGATGCTCCTCGAAAACAGCTTCAAACCAGCACTATAGATGCGGTTGCCGGCAAAAAATTCAATTGCCCAGGCTGGCGCCCGCGGCGATTTGCCCGCCGGCCAGGAAAGCCGTCGCGTCCATGCGCCGGGTACCGGGTTTCTGCAGTTCGCGCAGCCGCAGCGCCCCCGTGCCACAGGCCACCACCAGTTGGCCTGCGGCCGCCTGCAACACCTCGCCGGGACGGCCCTTGCCCGGCACCACTTCGGCCTGCCAGATTTTCAGCGACTCGCCATTGAGCAAGGTCCAGGCGCCGGGCACCGGATTGAAGGCGCGGATTCTGCGCGCCAGCACTTCTGCCGGCAACGTCCAGTCGAGTTGCGCTTCCTCCCTGGACAGCTTGCTGGCATAGGTCACGCCCGCCTGCGGCTGCGGCACCGGCTCAAGCGCGCCCAGCCTGGCGAGCGCCTCGACGATAGCCGCAGCTCCCAGTGCGGCGAGCTTGTCATGCAGGCTGGCGCCGGTGTCGCTGTCGAGAATGGGCAGGCGCTTTTCCAGCAGCACCGGCCCGGTGTCGAGCCCGGCCTCCATCTGCATGATGCAAATGCCGGTCTCGCTGTCGCCCGCCTCGATGGCGCGCTGGATGGGGGCGGCGCCGCGCCAGCGCGGCAGCAGTGAAGCATGGATGTTGAGGCAGCCGCGCGCCGGGATGTCCAGCACCGCCTGTGGCAGGATGAGGCCGTAGGCGGCCACCACCATGACCTCGGCGCCGGCGGATTTCACCGCTTCGTGACTGGCCGGATCCCTGAGGCTGGCCGGCTGGAAAACCGGCAAACCGCGCTTCTCGGCCTCCTGCTTGACCGGGCTCGGCGTGAGCTTCATGCCGCGGCCGCTGGGACGGTCGGGCTGGGTCAGCACCAGCGCCACCTCATGGCCGGCATCGGCAATGGCCGCGAGGGCAGCCCGGGCGAATTCGGGCGTGCCCGCGAAGATCAGCCTCATCGATTGCCTAGAGCACCGGCTGATGCTCGGTGCGGGCCTGCTTGTGCTCGCGCTCCTGCTTGACCAGCTTGGTCTTGATGCGCACCTGCTTGAGGCGCGACAGGTATTCCACGAACACGCGGCCCATGAGGTGGTCCATCTCGTGCTGCACGCAGACGGCGAGCAGGCCGTCGGCATCGAATTCGTAAGGCTCGCCGTCGCGATTGAGGGCGCGCACGCGGATTTTCTCGGCACGGCGCACCTTGTCGTAGATGCCGGGCACCGAGAGGCAGCCTTCTTCCCACTCGATGTCGCCCGACCTGGAAACGATTTCCGGATTGATCAGCACGCGCAGGTCGCTCTTGTCTTCGCTGATGTCGATGACGATGACGCGCTCGTGCACGTCGACCTGGGTCGCCGCCAGTCCGATGCCGGGCGCGGCATACATGGTCTCGGCCATGTCGTCGACCAGCTTGCGGATGCGTTCGTCCACCTTCTGCACCGGCTTGGCCACCGTGTGCAGTCGCGGGTCGGGGTAGCGGAGAATGTTAAGCTTGGCCATAAATGCTTGTGTTTGCAGGGGCTTGATCGCAGACTTTCAGGAAACGCGTCAACAAATGCTAAATTCCTGTCGGCTTTGTCCGTAAACGCAACAGTAGCCTCTCCACGAAAATTAGACAAGGTCTAAACATGCGCAAACTGCTGTCCGCCCTGACTCTATCCGTCCTCGCCCTGTCCGCGTCTGTCTGGGCGGAAGACCTGGGAATCCAGGAAAATGCTCCGGACCGGCATGTGGTAGTCAAGGGCGACACCCTGTGGGACATCTCCGGCAAATTCCTCACCCAGCCCTGGCGCTGGCCGGAAATCTGGCAGCTCAACAAGGAGAGCATCAAGAACCCGCACTGGATCTACCCGGGCGACATCATCGTGCTCGACCGCTCGGGCGCGCAGCCGCGCCTGCGCCTGCTCAAGGGCGATGCCCACGGCCTCAGCACCGTCAAGCTGTCGCCCGGCGTGCGCGAAGAGCGGATCGAGAGCGGCGCCATCCCCACCATTCCCATTTCCGCCATCCATGCCTTCCTGACGCAGCCGCGCGTGGTCTCCGCCGGTGCGCTGGATTCCGCCCCCTTCATCCTCGGCAGCAACGACGAACGCGTGATTTTCGCGCGGGGCGACGAGGCTTATGCCACCGGCGGCCCCGCCGACGTCAGCCGCTGGAACATCCTGCGCCCGGGCAAGGCCCTCAATGACCCGGAAAGCGGCGAACTGCTGGGCTATGAAGTCGAATACATCGGCGATGCGCGCACCCTGTCGCCCGGCGCACCGCAGAAGATCCTCATCACGCGCACCGCACAGGAAGCGCTGGCCAAGGACAAGCTGCTCGCCGCGGTCGAGACCGACACCTTCGAATACGTGCCGCGCGCACCCGAGTCCAGCGTCAACGGCCGCATCATTTCGGCCTACGGCGGCCTGACCGACAGCGCGCGCTTCCAGACCGTGGTGCTCAACCGCGGCAGCAGCCACGGCCTCGCCCCCGGCCACGTGCTGGCGATCTACCACACCGGCAGCACCGTCAAGCTGAGCCGCGACGAGCAGGAAAAAATGACCTGGCTGGCTTCGCGCAACAGCAGCGTACCCGATGGCGGCGCCTGGCTGTACAGCGATGTGCGCTGCCTCAAGGACGCCAGCAGCAAGCTCACCTACGACCAGGCCGCCGACCTCAAGGCAGTGACCCGCGTGGGCTGTCTCGAACACGACGAAAGCAAGGTCAAGCTGCCCGATGCGCGCACCGGCCTGGTCATGATCTATCGCGTATTCGACAAGGTTTCCTATGCGCTGGTGATGCAGTCCGACGGACCGGTGTTCCTGCTGGACACGGTGAAAAACCCGTAAGCCGATGTCGATTCCGCCCGCCAAATGACGCTACACTGCCACCGCCCCCCGGGGCGGTTTTTCTTTTCCGATCAACAGCAAGCAAGAGGGGACCATGACCCAGGACCTGGATAAGGCGCGCAATCTCACGCAGATCATCTATTTTCTGTACATCGCATCGGTCATTGCCGGCATCACCGCCATCATCGCCGTCATCATCAATTACCTGAAGCGCGACGAGGTCGCGGGCACCTGGTTGGAAAGCCATTTCCGCTGGCAGATCCGCACCTTCTGGTTTGCCATCCTGTGGGGGGCCATCGGCGTGCTGACGTCGTGGCTCGGCATCGGCATCGTGATCTGGATCGCGGCCGGCATCTGGGCCATCTACCGCATCGTCAAGGGCATGCTGAACTTCTATGACGGCAAGCCCATGTACCAGGACGCCTGAACGCCGTGGAAGATCGCGAAGCTTGGCTGAGGCTCGCACTCGTTCCCGGCATCGGTGAGTCCGCGCTGCATCGGCTCATCGAGGCATTCGACTCGCCCGAGGCCGCGCTTGCCGCCTCGCGCACGCAACTGCAGCTGCTTTTGCGGGCAAATCAGATCGAGGCCCTGCAGGCCGGGCCGGATGCGGGCTTGCTGAAGGAAAGCCTAGCCTGGCTGGGTGATGAGGCCCACCATCTCGTCACCTGGCTGGATCCGGACTATCCGCAGCAACTTCGCGAAATGGCCGATCCGCCGGCATTGCTTTACGGCAAGGGCCGACGCGAGCTGCTGGGCGGCAACGGCCTTGCCATCGTCGGCTCGCGCACCGCCACCGCCCAGGGCGAGGCCAATGCCGAGGCCTTCGCAAGGATTCTGTCGGAAGCCGGCATCACCATCGTCAGCGGACTGGCGCTGGGCATCGACGCGGCCGCGCACCGCGGCGGGCTGAAGGGCAAGGGCTCGACCATCGCCGTGGTCGGCACCGGCCTCGACCGGGTCTACCCGGCGCGCAACAAGGCGCTGGCGCACGAAATCGCGCAAAACGGCCTGCTGCTGTCCGAATTCCCGCTCGGCACGAATTCCGCGCCCGGCCATTTTCCCAAGCGCAACCGCATCATTTCCGGGCTATCCCACGCCGTGCTGGTGGTGGAGGCCGCGCTCAATTCCGGCTCGCTCATCACCGCCCGGCTGGCGCTGGAGCAGGGGCGCGAGGTCATGGCCATCCCGGGGTCCATCCATTCGCCGCTGTCCAAGGGCTGCCACGCCCTCATCAAGCAGGGCGCCAAGCTGGTGGAATCGGCCCAGGACATCGTCGAGGAGCTGGCCTGGCCGGCCGTGGCGGCCGTACCCGCCCCCCCGGGCACGAGCCGAGAGCACATTGAGCCGGTTTTGCAACACCTCGGCCACGATCCGCTCAGCCTGGACCAGCTGGCCGAACGCAGCGGGTTGACGGTGGAAGCGCTTTCGGCGAAGCTGTTGACGCTCGAACTGGAAGGACTGGTTGCCCAGCTTCCCGGTGGACGCTACCAACGACTCTCATAAATTTATGCTCGAAATCCTGGTCTATTTGTACGAAAGCTATCGCATGGCCGAACTCGCGCCCGACCGCGACACCCTGGAGAAGAAGCTGTTTGCCGCCGGCTTCGATGCACCCTCGGTGAAGGACGCGCTCGACTGGTTCGGCCGCATGACCACGTCCGAGGTGCATCCGCGGCTGTCTGAAAGCGCGCATTTCCGCCACTACGCGCGCGAAGAACTGGAAAAGCTCGACGACGACTGCCGCGCCAGCCTGCGCTTCCTGGAAGAAGCGCAAATCCTCGACGCCGAATCGCGCGAATGGGTCATCAACGGCCTCATGCATCTTTCCGGCGAAGACATCGGCCCCCAGGAAGTGCGCTGGATGAGCCTGGTCGTACTGTGGAGCCGCGGCCACATCGAACATTTCACCTTTCTCGAAGAAATGCTGCTCAACGAGACCACCCTGCACTGAACATGAAACTCGTCGTCGTTGAGTCCCCTTCCAAGTCCAAGACCCTGAAAAAATACCTGGGCGGGGATTACGAAATCCTCGCCTCCTACGGCCACGTCCGCGACCTCGAACCCAAGACCGGCGCAGTCGACCCGGCCAACAACTTCGCCATGAAGTACCGGATCATCGAGCGCAACCAGAAACACGTCGATGCCATCTGCAAGGCGGCAAAAAAGGCGGACGAAATCCTGCTCGCCACCGACCCGGACCGCGAAGGCGAGGCGATTTCCTGGCACCTGGCCGAAATCCTCAACGAGAAGAAACTGCTCAAGCCGGGCAAACTGAAGCGCGTCGCCTTCTACGAAATCACCGAAAGCGCGGTCAAGGATGCGGTTGCTCATCCGCGCGAGGTTTCCATGGACCTGGTCAACGCCCAGCAGGCGCGCCGCGTTCTGGATTACCTCGTCGGCTTCAACCTGTCGCCGCTGCTGTGGAAGAAGATCAGCCCCGGCCTTTCCGCAGGCCGCGTGCAGAGCCCCGCGCTGCGCCTCATCGTCGAGCGCGAGGAGGAGATCGAGAAGTTCAAGCCGCGCGAGTACTGGACCCTGCATCTCGACACGCACAAGGACAAGCAGGCCTTCTCGGCCCGCCTGACCCATTTCGAGGGCGAAAAGCTCACCCAGTTCTCGATCGAGGACGAGGCGCGCCAGGCACAGATTCTCAAGCTGCTGGAAGCCAAGGAAACCAGGGTCATGCAGGTGGAGAAAAAGCGCAAGGCGCGCCACGCGCCGCCGCCTTTCACAACCTCGACCATGCAGCAGGCTGCGGTGCGCCAGCTGGGCATGACCACGGACCGCGTCATGCGTACCGCGCAGCAGTTGTATGAAGGCATCGACATCGGCTCCGGCACCGTCGGCCTCATCACCTACATGCGTACCGACTCGGTCAACCTCGCCAAGGAAGCGGTTGCCGACATCCGCGCCTTTGTCGGAGAGAAGTTCGACAAGGACTACCTGCCGAGCCAACCCATCCACTACCGCGCCAAAACCAAGAACGCGCAGGAAGCGCACGAAGCCATTCGGCCCACCGGCGTCGCACGCACGCCGGACAGCCTGAAAGGCTTCCTGTCGCAGGATCAGCATCGCCTGTACGAGCTGATCTGGAAACGCGCGGTGGCCTCGCAAATGACGTCCGCCCAGTTCGACACCGTGGCCGCCGATTTGATGGTCCAGCAAGGCGTGTTCCGCGCCACCGGCCAGACCCTCGCCTTCGCCGGCTTCCTCGCGGTCTACCACGACGACGAGGAGGACGAGGAGGAGGCCAAGCTGCCGCAGCTCAAGGAAGGCGAAATCCTGCCGATCGACAAGCTCTACGGCGAACAGCATTTCACCCAGCCGCCGCCGCGTTACACGGAAGCCTCTCTGGTCAAGGCGCTGGAGGAATTCGGCATCGGCCGTCCCTCCACCTACGCCAGCATCATCTCCACGCTGCAGGACCGCGAGTACGTGGTGCTCGACAAGAAGCGCTTCGTGCCCACCGACATGGGCCGCATCGTCAACGGCTTCCTCACCCTGCACTTCACGCATTACGTCGATTACGACTTCACCGCCAAGATGGAGGACAAGCTCGACGACGTCTCCAACGGCAAGCAGGTGTGGACCAAGCTGCTGGAAGCCTTCTGGAAGGAACTCGAGCAGACCCTGGCGGCGAAGCAGGATGTCGAACGCGGCATTCCGCTCGACGAGAAATGCCCCAAGTGCGGCGCCGTACTCAACCTGCAGGCCAGCAAGCGCGGCCTGTTCATCGGCTGCTCGGCCTATCCGAAATGCGACTACACCCGTCCGCTGCACGGCAACGAGGGCGGCCCCGCGGTGCTGGGCAAGTATCCCGGCGGCGAGGACGTGCTACTGATGAACGGCCGCTACGGCTGGTACGTGCAGGTCGGCCCCACGCCGGAAGACAAGAAGGCGCCCAAGCCGCGCCGCGCCTCGCTGCCCAAGGGCATGGCAGCGGAAGACGCGACCCTGGAAGATGCACTGAAGTGGCTGTCGCTGCCGCGCGAAGTCGGCCACAACCCCAAGACCGGCCTGCCCATCGTCGCCAACATCGGCCGCTTCGGGCCTTACCTGCTGCACGACGGCAAGTTCAAGTCGATTCCCAAGGATGACGACGTCTACACCATCGACCTCGCGCGCGCGGTCGAAGTGCTGGAAATGCCCGCCACGCGTGGGCGCGGCGCCGCCGCCAGCGAGAAGAAGGAACTCGGCAAGCACCCGGACGACGGCAAGCCGGTCAACCTGCAGAACGGCCGCTACGGCTGGTACGTGAGCCACAACAAGGTCAACGCCACCCTGCCCAAGGACCTCGACCCGCAAGGCGTCACCCTGCTGGACGCGCTGCCGCTGATCGCCGCCAAGGCCGAGAAGGGCGGCGCGACGAAGAAAACGGCAACCAAAAAAGCCCCGGTGAAAAAAACCGCCAAGGCTTAAACCGAAAAAGCCTCAACACAGAGGCAACAGAGGAAGCAGGGGCAATCTCTTTAAAATGCCTTCCTCTGTTGCCTCTGCTTCCTCTGTGTAATAAGACGTGCCAGTACTCAACATCTCCACCTACAAATTCGTCACCCTGGACGACCGCGACGGCCTGCGCGCACAAATGCAGGCGCGGTGCGACGCGCTCGATCTCAAGGGCACCATCCTGCTCGCGCCGGAAGGCATCAACATCTTTCTCGCCGGCGATGCCGCCGCCGTCCGCACTTTCATGGGCTGGCTGCACCAGGATATGCGCTTTGCCGATATCAAGGCCAAGGAAAGCTGGTCGGAATCGGTGCCGTTCAAAAAAATGCGCGTGCGACTGAAGAAGGAAATCATCACCATGAAGGTGACGGACATCCGCCCCGAGGAACACCGCGCAGCAACGGTTTCGCCCTCTCGGCTGAAGTCCTGGCTGGACCGCGGCCGCGACGAAGCCGGACGCGAAATTGTCATGATCGACACGCGCAATGCCTTCGAAGTGGAAACCGGATCCTTCGTCAATGCCGTGGATTTCGGCATCGAGCGCTTTTCCCAGTACCCGGATGCCATCGCCGCGCAGCGTCATGCGCTCGAGGGAAAAACCGTCGTAACCTTCTGCACCGGCGGCATACGCTGCGAAAAGGCCGTGCTGTACATGAACCGTCTGGGCATGCAGAACGTCTATCAGCTCGATGGCGGCATTCTGAAGTATTTCGAGGAAATCGGCGGCGCACACTGGTCGGGCAACTGCACGGTCTTCGATGATCGCAGCGCGCTCGATCCGGGTCTTGTGCCTGTGCAGGAACCGCTGCCGCACCGCTGACGTTTCGTCCGGTCAAAAAAAAACGGGGACCGCAGTCCCCGTTTTCCCCGGAAATGGCCGATTACTTCATCGGAACCAGTTCCACGCGGCGGTTCATGTAGCGGCCCTTCTCGGTTTCGTTATCAGCGATCGGCCTGGACTCGCCGTAGCCCTTGGCAGTCAGCCGGTCAGCAGCGATACCCTTGCCGATCAGGTAATCGCGCACGGTATTGGCACGACGCTGGGACAGGTCCATGTTGTAGGCATCGGACGCCACCGAGTCGGTGTGGCCGGCAACTTCGACTTTCACATTGCCCCATTCCTTCAGCGTTGCAGCCGCCTTGTCCAGCGCTTCCACGGCTTCCGGAAGCAGGGTTGCCTCGTTGTTATTGAAATTCACGCCTTCCAGGGTCAGCGTCTTGGGTTCGGCCGCTGCAGCAGGCGGGCAGCCATCGGCAGTCTTGGCAAACACCGTGGGGCACTTGTCCACGCCATCCACGAGGCCGTCGCCGTCGGTATCAATTTCACAGCCGTCGGCGTTCACCTTGCGGCCGGCAGGGGTGCCAGGGCACTTGTCGAGGCCATCCACCACGCCGTCGCCATCGCTGTCAAGCTCGCAGCCATCGGCATTCACCGTGCGGCCTTTCGGCGTATTGGGGCACTTGTCCTTGTCGTCGGTCACGCCATCGCCATCGCTGTCCCTGGGCGCGGGATCCTTGCAAGGTGCGCCGAACAGTTGCTGGCCCGGGCAGCCAATAGTCTTGAACAGTTCATGGCCAATGGTCTTGCCGGTCGGGCTGGCCACGTTGGACGGGTCATAGTAACCCTCTTGCGCGTGAGCGCTGATCGCGCCCGCGGAAATGAGCGCAGCGCCCATGAGTTGGATAACGAGATGTTTCGTACGCATTGGTTAACTCCTCTTATTGGTTGATCAAACGTTTACCCGCGGCCGGTGAATCCATGCCGCCAAAACCTTGCTCCCTTTGCTCCCTTGTCAAACACGCGAAACTCGAGGCGCATTTTTTACTTATAGATAATATTTCCGGTTTTTCTCAGCTTATGCGGAAAAGTATCTGCATTTGCGCAAGTTTTCTGTGCAATCCATTTTCATTATATCGGCAGAACCTTAACATTTCTCATTTAATCCATCATCAGGCCGCGCATGAACCAGAGAAAAAAGCTCCTGCTCGTCATGGAAGCGGGCGGCTACGACAACCTGCAACCCCTGTTCAATGCGATGGGTTTCGAGGTGGCCGTCGAGCATTCGACGCGGCGCGGCATGGCCCGTCTGAAAGACTGGCAGCCCGATTTCGTCGTCGCGGATTTCTACAAGCGCTATTTCCATGACCGCGTCAGCAACCTGGAATCGCTGCTGGCTGTCGCCACGCGCAACCCCGCTACCCGCATCATCGTCATTTTCGACCCGTTCCATGCCGCCGACCTGGAGCTGCTGAAGCAGCGCCATCGCATCGACGCTGCGTTGGCGCTGCCGCTGTCGGCGGCTGCGCTTCAGCGGGCTGTGTCCGGTTCGACATAGCACCACTCACCCGGCGCCAGATCATCCGGCAGCGAGTAGGCGCCCATCCTTTCACGGTGCAGGGCTTCGACACGGTTGCCGGCAGCAGCGACCATGCGCTTGACCTGATGATACTTGCCGCCGGTAAGGGTCAGTTCGAGGGTATGTGCGTCACGGGCGACGGCCGACTGCGCAGCCACTGGCTCGGGATCATCATGCAGCACGACGCCTTTGCGCAGCGCATTCAGCTGTTCTTCTGACAGAGGATGCTTCACCGTTGCGCGGTAGACCTTCTCGATGCTCTTCCTGGGCGAGGTATAGACATGCAGAAACTGTCCGTCGTCCGTCAAGAGCAGCAGCCCGGTGGTGTCCTCGTCCAGCCTGCCCACCGTCTGCAGCCCGCGATTGCGCAGCTGTGTCGGCAGCAGGCCCAACACGCTTGGGTAGTGCTTCGGCTTTTGCGAACACTCGTAGCCGCTCGGCTTGTGCAGCATGACATAGGCTTTTTCGCGGTAGCGCCAATCCTTGCCGTCGACAGTAAAAATCAGGTCGTGCTCCGCGACCTCCGCATCGGGATTCAGGATTTCCTCTCCCGCCACGCCAACGCGGCCGGACATGACCAGCGCGCGGCATTCGCGCCGGGTCCCGAATCCCTGGGATTGCAATAATTTGGTGAGGTTCATATTGTCGCGGGCGGGCCTGCCCGGCAGATTACTTGTCGTGCTCGAGCAGTGCGCGCATTTCGTCGAATCGCGCCATGTCGGCCTTGTCCGGCCGCGGATATTCGAGATCCAGCGACTTCAGCGTGTCGCGCACGATTTCCGCCACGTTCAGGCGCATGTAGTCCTTGTTGTCTGCCGGGATGGCGTACCAGGGCGCCCATGGGCGTGAGGTCTCGTTCAGCGCTTCTTCGTATGCCTGCTGGTATTTGTCCCAGTGCGCGCGTTCGGCCACGTCGTTTTCGGAAAATTTCCAGTGTTTCTCGGCATCGTTCAAGCGCGACAGAAAACGCTTGCGCTGCTCATCCCTGGACACGTTGAGAAAGAACTTGAGGATCACCGTACCGTTGCGGGCCAGATGCTGTTCGTGCTCGCGTATCGATTCGTAGCGGCCTTCCCAGATACCCTTCCCGTTCTTTCCGTTCGGCAGGCGCTGTGCCGCCAGAAACTCCGGATGCACCCGCACCACCAGCACTTCCTCGTAGTAACTGCGGTTGAATACGCCGATGCGCCCGCGCTCGGGCAGATGCCGGGTCGTGCGCCAGAGAAAATCATGGTCGAGTTCTTCCGCCGACGGTGTCTTGAATGACGTCACATGGCATCCCGCCGGGTTGACTCCGCTCAGCACTGCACGGATTGTGCCGTCCTTGCCGGCTGCGTCCATGGCCTGGAAAATCAGCAGCAAAGCGTAGCGGTCGTGCGCATACAGCACCTGCTGCAGCTTGTCGATTTCCGCTACGCATGCCGCCAGGCGGCGTTCGCATTCTTCGTCATCCGGCGCTTTCTTGCCGGGGTCGGAGACGGCCTTTTTCAGCCTGAAGCTGGCATCCGCCGGAACAAGATATGCATGCGGTGAAGGTGAACGCAATTTAGTGACACCCAAGTGTCAAAGAAATCAATGATCTGGACACTATTTTCATACCGTTTCCCTTCACTGCTTACCCGAAATAATGGCACTACGGTGAATGTTCGCATGAAATAGCGCCGCACAAAAGCAACACTTGGGGAAAAGAGGCAACGGGGGCAGTTCATCGCACACCGCTTGATCCATATGGGTGGCATGACGCCCGCAGCCTATGCCAGACAACTGTCTACCAAAGCAGTTAATATTAACCACGGACTCTAAAGCCGAATGCTACTGAAACCGGAGAGGCGTCGGGGATTAGCGGAGACGCAGTACAGGCAAAACCGGAAAACCGCCTTCAGTGACGATCGGGTTACGTTCGCGCGCTTGACTACGGTCGGCTCTAATGGGTGACCCCTTTAATTCGCACTTTATTATTGCAGGGTCGATTCATACGTTGTAATACCAAGTGAATCCGCCAAAAGAGAAATTTCCTCTATGAACTTCTTCTCAAAAAAAAGATTTGCTTGTCCATCATGTGCAAAAGTGTACAAAACGTATATAGAGCAATTCTCGCCCAACCTAGACTTGTAGTTAAGAAGTGCCTGTCTAAGCTCAGAATTGAAAGTAAAGTCTTTATTAAAATGAACGCCTTCAATATCCAAGAAAAGGTCAGACAATTCAGGCACCATCTCTTCAGACTCAATATCCTGACAATAAAAGCCCCCCTCCTTAAATGAAGTTGCAATCTCAAGCCCCCTGATCTCTTCCTTAAGAGCATCATTGTCAACTTTAGGGGCTGTTACGGTCACCGATACAAAAAAATTTACAATCATCGTCACCATTCCACTGGAATTGTTTTACCTGAGCTTACGTCACGTAGATATGGAGCGCCATTTTTGTCTAACAGCAAATCTGGATTTTTACCCATCCCATGATCCATTAGATCTCCTTTGCGCTTCCTGATAAGCTCCTTTTTCAATTCCTTGTGGAACTCATCTACATTTACCCCTAACCTACGAGCAAGCTCGCTCTCGTGTTGTTTCTTCAACCCCTTACCAATTTTGTAACGCTCACAAAGCTGCATCAAATCATCGACATCTTCATCTACAGCACAAGCAGCCAACCGAGTCGACAACTCCTCAACATCGCCTGAAATTAAGGATTGCCAGAGCGGCGCGGCCTTAAACATCCAGGTTCCTGACGCCGAGTGCATTGGTCTCGATGAAGGCGCGGCGCGGCTCGACGTTATCCCCCATCAGGGTGGTGAATATCTGATCGGCGGAAATCGCGTCCTCGATGCGCACTTTCATCAGTCGGCGCACCTTCGGGTCCATGGTGGTTTCCCACAGCTGCTCGGGGTTCATCTCGCCGAGGCCCTTGTAGCGCTGGATGCCGAGCGTGCGCTTGACCTCGGCAAGCAGCCAGTCCATGGCCTCCTTGAAGGTCGTCGCGCCCGCCGCCTTTTCGCCGCGACTGATGCTGGCGCCTTCGCCGATGAGGCCGCGCAGCATGTCGCCGGTCTTGGCGAGTTGTGCATAGTCGCCGGATTCCAGCAGGTCTTCCTCGAGGAAATTGACGATGACATTGCCATGCAGGTTGCGCGTGATCTTGAGGCGATGCGCTTCGGTTTCCGGCACATACTCGGTTTCCACGCTGTACACACCACCCTCCAGTTGCGCTGCCAACGCCGCCTCCGCCATCATGGCCTGGGTGCTGTCGGCGAGCGACAGCGAGGGAATGTGCATCAGCGCATGCAGCACTTCCTCGGGCAGAATTCGGGTGAGCCGGTCGATCACCGCCTCGGAGAGGAAATATTCGCGCGCCAGGTTTTCCAGCGCATCGCCCAGGATGGGGGCGGCGCCTTCCGCCGGCACCAGCGCGGCATCGGACAGCGCCTGGCTCAGCAAGAATTCCTTCAGCGCATGCTCGTCCTTGAGATACTGCTCCTTCTTGCCGGACTTGACCTTGTACAGCGGCGGCTGCGCGATGTAGATGTGGCCGCGCTCCACCAGCTCGGGCAACTGGCGGTAGAACAGCGTCAGCAGCAAGGTGCGGATGTGGGCGCCGTCCACGTCCGCGTCAGTCATGATGATGATGCGATGGTAACGCAGCTTCTCGATGTTGAAATCGTTGGCGCCAATGCCGGTGCCCAGCGCCGTGATCAGCGTGACGATCTGCTCGGAAGAGATTAGCTTGTCGAAGCGCGCCTTTTCCACGTTGAGCACCTTGCCGCGCAGCGGCAGGATGGCCTGGAACTTGCGGTCGCGGCCCTGCTTGGCGGAGCCGCCGGCGGAGTCGCCCTCGACAATGTAGATTTCCGACAGCGCAGGATCCTTCTCCTGGCAGTCGGCGAGCTTGCCGGGCAGGCCGACGCCGTCGAGCACGCCCTTGCGCCGCGTCATCTCGCGCGCCTTCCTGGCGGCATCCCGGGCGCGCGCGGCTTCCACGATCTTGCCGCAGATGATCTTGGCGTCGATGGGATTTTCCTGCAGGTAGTCGGCAAGCTTCTGCGCCACCACTTCGGACACTGCCGGCTGCACCTCGGAGGACACCAGCTTGTCCTTGGTCTGGCTGGAGAACTTGGGCTCGGGCACCTTTACCGACAGTACGCAGGTGAGGCCTTCGCGCATGTCGTCGCCGGTGGTTTCCACCTTGGCCTTCTTCGCCAGTTCGTTGTCTTCGATGTACTTGTTGATCACGCGGGTCATCGCGGTACGGAGGCCCGTCAAATGCGTCCCGCCGTCGCGCTGCGGGATGTTGTTGGTGAAGCACTGCACGGTTTCGGAATAGCTGTCGTTCCACTGCATGGCGACCTCGACCGTGATGTTGTCCTTTTCGCCAACGGCGTGGAACACCTTGGAATGCAGCGTGGTCTTGGCCTTGTTCATGTACTCGACGAAACCCTTGACGCCGCCGGAGTGGGCGAAGTTCTCGCTCTTGCCGTCGCGGTGGTCGAGCAGCTCGATCTTGACGCCGTTGTTGAGGAAGGACAGTTCGCGGATTCGCTTGGCGAGGATGTCGAAGTGGTAATCGACCTTGCCGAAGATTTCCTCGTCGGCGAGGAAGTGCACCTCGGTGCCGCGGTTCTTGGTATCGCCGACGATTTTCATGGGCGACACTTCGACGCCGTTCTGGATTTCCATCTCGCGCTCTTCGACCTTGCCGCGCCTGAACTCCATGAAGTACTTCTTGCCGTCACGGCGTACGGTAAGCCTGAGCCACTTGGACAGGCCGTTGACGCAGGACACACCCACGCCGTGCAGGCCGCCGGACACCTTGTAGCTGTTCTGGTTGAACTTGCCGCCCGCGTGCAGCACGGTCATGACGATCTCGGCCGCCGAGCGCTTGGGTTCGTGCTTGTCGTCGAACTTGACGCCGACCGGGATGCCGCGGCCGTTGTCGGAAATGGAAATCGAATTGTCCGGGTGGATGATGACCTTGATGTCATCGCAGTGTCCGGCCAAGGCTTCGTCGATGGCGTTGTCCAGCACTTCGAACACCATGTGATGCAGGCCGGTGCCATCGGAAGTGTCGCCGATGTACATGCCCGGGCGCTTGCGCACCGCCTCCAGACCTTCCAGTTGCTGGATGCTCGATTCGTCGTACTGTTCTGCCATTTTGCTTGCTTTCTAAGTTTGCTTGCTGCGTTTCTCTTCTTGGGGAAGAGAGCAAATACAAAAAATTTCACAGGGAGGAAAAGGAGGTAAGGGAGTAAACCGAAATTAAAAAAGTTTTTCCTTACTCTCCTGCCTCTCTTCCTCCCTGTTTATTGCCTTTTTAAAAACTCAAATGCGCATGGGCATGACGACGTACTTGAAGCCGGGCTCGGCTTCGGTCGTCAGCAGCATGCTGCTGTTGGGGTCGGAGAAGGCGATTGTCACTTCGTCCGCCGACAGCGCGTTGAGGCCGTCCTGCAGATAGGTGACATTGAAGCCGATGTCGATGGGATCGGATTCGTATTTCGCCTCGATTTCTTCCTGTGCTTCTTCCTGCTCGTTGTTGTTGCACACCACGGTCAGGCTGTTGGCGCCCATCACCAGGCGCACGCCGCGGAATTTTTCGTTCGACAGGATCGCCGCGCGCTGCAGCGCCTGGCCGGCCAGCTGGCGGCTGACCACCAGTTTCTTGTCGTGGCCGACGGGAATCACGCGCTGGTAGTCGGGAAACTTGCCATCGACGATCTTTGATACGAGTCGCGTACCGCCGAGTTCGATGGTGACCTGATTTTCGCCCACGCGCAGCGTAACGGGCTCTTCGCTGTCGGCGAGCAGCTTGACCAGTTCGACGATGGTCTTGCGCGGGATGATGACTTCCTTTTGCGGGCCTGCCTGCTCAAGCTCGGTTTCCGCCAGCGACAGGCGATGGCCGTCGGTGGCGACCACGCGCAGCGTCGTGCCGTCCAGCACCAGCAACATGCCGTTCAGGTAGTAGCGGATATCCTGCTGCGCCATGGCGAACTGCACCAACTGCAGCAGATGTTTGAGTTTCTTTTGCGGCAGGCTGACTTCACCGGCCACGCCGGCGCTGGTTTCCATGCGCGGAAAGTCCGCGGCCGGCAGGGTCTGCAGAGTGAACTTGGATTTGCCTGCACGCACCTCCAGCTGGGAGTCCTTGCTGTCGAGCTTGAGCCTGGCATCCTCGGGCAGCGCCCGCACGATGTCGAACAGCTTGCGCGCCGCCACGGTAATGGCGAAGTCCTCGCCGGCCTTGCCTTCAAGCACGGTGCTGACCTGCAGTTCCAGATCCGTTGCCAGCAGCGTCAGCCGGTCCCCCTGTTTCTGCAACAGCACGTTGGAAAGTATCGGCAAGGTATGGCGTTTTTCGACCACGCCCACGGTGGCAGCCAGCGGGGCGAGCAGACTGTTGCGTTCTGTTTCCAGCAGTACCATGTTTATATATTCCTTGTGTTCGTTGTTTGGTGGACGGGAAAACCGGGGATAACACGAAGCACGCAACAACCCAGGCCGCTTTCAGGTCCCTCCAGACCTGTGGATAAATCGCAGTGGGGCTGTGTGTGGTTGTGGATCATTTCCCGGATGCCGTGGTTTGTTCCCGATTTGCGCATACTTATCCCGCGGTTGCTAACTGGTCAGCGTTTGCAACAGAACGAGATAATCACGGCTGATGCTTTGCTCCTGCTCGCGCAGTTCAGCCACCTTGCGGCAGGCATGCAGCACAGTGGTGTGATCGCGGCCGCCAAAGGAATCGCCGATTTCGGGCAGGGACAAGGGAGTGAGTTCCTTGGCCAGCGCCATGGCGATCTGGCGCGGCCGCGCCAGGTTGCGGGTGCGCTTCTTCGAATACATTTCGGCGACCTTGATCTTGTAGAAGTCGGCGACAGTCTTCTGGATGTTTTCGATGGATACCTGCTTGTGCGCCGAGGCGATCAGGTCGCGCAGCGCATCCTTGACCAGATTGACGTTGATGGACTTGTCGCTGAACTTGGCGTAGGCCGCTACCCGCTTCAGCGCGCCTTCCAGTTCGCGCACGTTGGAACGCACCTGCTTGGCAATGAAGAAAGCCACGTCTTCGTCGAGCTGGACGCCGTCGGTCTGCGCCTTCTTCTGCAGAATGGCGACGCGCATTTCCAGTTCCGGCGGTTCGATCGCCACGGTCAGCCCCCAGGCGAAGCGCGACTTCAAACGGTCTTCGATGCCCGACAGTTCCTTGGGAAAGGTGTCGCTGGTGATAACGATCTGCTTCTTGTTTTCGATCAGGGCGTTGAAGACGTAGAAGAATTCTTCCTGGGTGCGGTCCTTCTGGGCGAAGAACTGGATGTCGTCCACCAGCAGCACGTCCAGCGTCAGGTAGTGCTTCTTGAAATCCTCGAAATTGCGGTGCCGGTAGGCTTTCACCATGTCGTTGACGTAGTCGTTGGCATGGATGTAACTGATGCGCGCGGCCGGATTGGCCAGGCGGATCTGGTTGCCGATGGCGAGCAGCAGGTGGGTCTTGCCCAGGCCGACGCCGCCGTAGATGAACATGGGGTTGTAGGCTTGCCCGGGGTTTTCCGCAACCTGCATGGCGGCCGCCCGCGCCAGCTGGTTGGCGCGGCCGCTGACGAAATTGTCGAAGGTGAATTGGGGATTGGTGCGCAGCCTGGACGGATTGATTTCGTCGCTGACGGGTGCCGCCACGGTCGCGGGACTGGCCGGCGGGGGAGCGGAAACCATGGCAGCGGCCGCCCGCGGCTGCAGGGCGAATTCCAGGGGCTTGTCGGTGCCGTAATGCGTTTGCGCCCATTCCTGCAGACGGATGGAAAACTTGTCGCGCACCCAGTCCAAGATGAAGCGGTTCGGGGCGGAGATCTTCAGGCCCAGTTCGTCTTCCTGGCAGGACAGCGGCTTGATCCAGGTATTGAACTGCTGCGCGGTCAGTTCGACACGCAGGCGGTCAAGGCAGGTTTCCCAGAAGCCGTCGAAGGAAGAGGAGGTAGAGGGGGCTGTGGCCATGCGTCGGAATTATGGTTTTGGTGGGCGCTGAGGCAAAGGGGAATTCTACCCTGTTCGTGCTGACTTATCCACAGGCTGCCCGTGCAGGCATGCCTTGACAGCAGGGGGGGGACGAGCGTCTAATATGCGGTTTTTTCTGGGCTTTTTCCGCCCATCTAACCAAGGCAGCAAAAAATGAAACGTACCTACCAGCCTTCCGTTACCCGCCGCAAGCGCACCCACGGTTTCCGCGTGCGCATGAAGACCCGTGGCGGCCGCGCCGTGATCAATGCGCGCCGTGCCAAGGGCCGCCATCGTCTGGCCGTCTGATCGTCCTCGGCCTATTGCGGCCTTGTCCGGCGGACAAGGGTTTTCCCGCCGCCAACGCCTGTTGAAGGCGGCGGAATACGAGGCGGTGTTCAATCATCGTTGCGCGGTGCGCACGGCCTATTTCCAGGTCCTGGCCAAGCCCAACGAACTCGGGCAGGCCCGGCTCGGCATGATCGTGTCCAAGCGTCTGCTGCCGAATGCGGTGGATCGCAACCGCGTTCGCCGCCGCATCCGCGAGGCGTTCAGACTTGCGGCAGCGAATCTGCCGGGTCTGGACCTGGTGGTGCGGCTGCAGGCGGTCCCCGGCGGGAACACGCCGCGTGACGTGCAAAACCGGGATTTGCGGAACGCCCTGGAAAGGGCGGTGGCCAAATGCTCTCCCGCCTGCTGATCCTGCTGGTGCGGTTTTATCAATACGCCATCAGTCCGCTGCTGCCGCCAAGCTGCCGTTTCCTGCCGACCTGCTCGCAATACACGCTGGAGGCGTTGCGCAAGCATGGCGCCATCAAGGGCGGGTGGCTGGCGATCAAGCGCATCGGCCGATGCCGCCCTGGCTGTCCTGGCGGGCACGACCCGGTGCCGTAATATACGGCTGTTACGATAGAAGCACCCAGAGCGAATTACAAAACCTATGGATACCCAACGTCTGATTCTGTTTGTCGTGTTTTCCTTCTCCCTGCTGCTGCTGTGGGAGGCCTGGCAGACCAAGGATCAGGTGCCGCGGGACGCCGTGACGGCGCAGCAGGCGGCCAAGCCGGCGCCAGACGGGGTGCCTACTGCCACGCCGGTACAGGTGGCCAAGCCGCAGGAACAGAAGACGCCGCAGGACAAGGGCATGGCCAGCGGCGCACGTGCGATCGTCGAAACCGATGTCTATCGCGCCGAGATCGATGCCAATGGCGGCGACATTCGCCGTCTGGAGCTGATCGGCTACCATGAGCTTGACGCGCCCACCAAGCGGCTGGTGCTGCTGGACGATGCCCAAACCGCGCCCTACGTGGCCCAGAGCGGCCTGCTCTGGGGCCTGCCCACGCACAAGGATGTTTTCCAGCTGGCGCCCGGGCCGCACAAGCTGAGCGGCGAGACGCTGGCGGTTCCCTTGTCCTGGCACAATGCCGAGACCGGCATCACGGTCGAGAAGACCTATGTGTTCCGCCGCGGCAGCTACGAAATCGAGGTCATCCAGAAGATCAGCAACGGCGGCGGCGTACCGGTGCAGCTGGAAAGCTATGCCCAGCTGGTGCGTCATGGCCGTCCGCCGGCGGGCGAATCCAAGTTCCTCTACACGTTCACCGGCCCCGCCGTTTTCACCGACGAGTCCAAGTTCCAGAAAGTCGCGTTCGATGACATCGCCGACGGCAGCGCCAAGTTCCAGAAAACCGCCAAGGACGGCTGGGTAGGCATGCTGCAGCATCACTTCGTTGCCGCCTGGCTGCCGAAGAACGGCGAGTCGCGCACCTACTATGCGGACAAGCTCGGCGAGGACCTTTACTCGGCCGGCTACAAGCAGCCGCACGGCACCCTTGCCCCCGGCCAGACGGCTTCGCTGACGACGACGCTCTATGCCGGCCCGCAGTTGCAGGAGACGCTGGTGGCCGCGGCGCGCGGCCTCGAACTGACGCGCGACTACGGCTGGCTCACGCCGATCGCGGCGCCCATGTTCTGGGCGCTGGAGAAGATCCACGCCCTGGTCGGCAACTGGGGCTGGGCCATCGTCATCTTCACCATCCTGCTGAAGCTGGCGCTGTTTCCGCTGTCCGCCTCCGGCTACAAGGGCATGGCGCAGATGCGCGCGATGGCTCCGCGCCTGCAGAAGATGAAGGAAATCTACGGCGACGACCGCCAGAAGCTGCACCAGGCGATGGCCGACCTGTACAAGAAAGAAAAGATCAATCCGCTCGGCGGCTGCATGCCCATTCTGCTGCAGATCCCGGTGTTCATCGCCCTCTACTACGTGCTGATCGCGGCGGTGGAAATGCGCGGTGCGCCCTGGCTGGGCTGGATCACCGACCTGTCCGCGCCCGATCCCTACTACGTGCTGCCGATCCTGATGGGCATCAGCTCCATCATCCAGGTCAAGCTCAATCCGACGCCGCCTGACCCCCTGCAGGCCAAGATCATGATGGCCATGCCCATCGTGTTCAGCGTGATGTTCATCTTCTTCGCTTCCGGCCTGGTGCTGTACTGGCTGCTGAGCAACATCCTGTCGATTGCCCAGCAATGGGTCATCAACAAGAAGTACGGCGATGGCGCAGGCGGCGCGAAACCCGCCCATGCCAAGAAATAGGACCGATGTCATCGCCGCCCTCGCCACGCCGGCAGGGCGCGGCGGCATTGGCGTGGTGCGAGTGTCAGGCGGCGATCTGGCCGCCCTCGCGCAAGGCCTGATCGGCAGCCTGCCACGGCCGCGCCATGCGAGCTATAGCGCTTTCCTCGATGCGAACGGCGCGCCCATCGACCAGGGCATCGCGCTGCATTTTCCCGCGCCGCATTCCTTTACCGGCGAACACGTGCTGGAACTGCAGGGCCACGGCGGCCCGGCGGTGATGCAGGCGCTGCTGGCGCGCTGCCTCGAACTGGGCGCGCGGCTGGCCGAACCGGGCGAATTCACCTACCGCGCGTACCTCAATGGCAAGCTCGACCTGGCCCAGGCGGAGAGCGTGGCCGACCTCATCGACGCCTCGTCCGCGGAGGCGGCGCGCTCTGCGCTGCACTCCCTGTCCGGCGACTTCTCGCGCCGCGTTCGGGCCATGCAGGCGCGCTTGACCGAATTGCGCATGCGCGTGGAGGCAAGCCTCGACTTCCCGGAAGAGGAGGATGTGGTCGAGGCGGAGCAGGCGAAAGTGCGCGCCGGCATCGCCGAAACCCTCGACGAACTGGCCGGGGTGCTCGCTGCCGCCAGACAGGGAGCGCTGCTGCGCGACGGCGTGCAGGTGGCGCTGATCGGCCAGCCCAATGTCGGCAAATCCAGCCTGATGAACGCGCTGGCCGGGCAGGAGGTGGCGATCGTCACCGACATCGCCGGCACCACGCGGGATGCGCTGCGCGAGGAAATCCAGATCGAGGGCGTGAGCTTCCACCTCGTCGACACCGCTGGCCTGCGCGACACCGCGGACACGGTCGAGCAGATGGGTATCGCCCGTACCTGGGCGGCGGTGGCAAAGGCCGGCATCGCCCTTTTGCTGGTAGACAGCCAGCATGGCCTCGGCGAGGCCGAGCGCGCCATCATCGCGCGCCTGCCGCCGGGCATCACGCGCATTACCGTGCACAACAAGATCGACCTTTCCGGGGAATCGCCGCGCAAGGCGGCAGGCCCGGAAATCTGGCTTTCCGCCAGGAGCGGGGCCGGCATGGATTTGTTGCGCGCCGAACTGCTCGCCGTTGCCGGCTGGCAACCGGCAGGTGAGGGCGGATTCATGGCGCGCCGCCGGCATCTCGACGCGCTCTCACGCGCCCAGGCGCGGCTGCAGGCGGCGCAGATGCTCCCCGGTCAGCTCGATTTGCAGGCGGAAGAACTGCGCCTGGCGCAGGAAGCGCTGTCGGAAATCACCGGCGAATTCACGCCGGACGACCTGCTGGGCGAGATTTTCAGCCGGTTCTGCATCGGTAAGTAGACTGCTCTTACCAGCCGGCCTCGAGGTCGTAGCCGAAATCGGCCTTGCAGTATTTTCGGTAGGTTTCCAGGAAGAAGCGCTTGTCCTCTTCAGAGTAGATGGCAAGCGGGCGGGCATCATCCTTGCGCACGACCGTGTATTTTGCGTTAGGCGCTTCCTTTTGCGACATGGCTTCCTTGGAGGATCTGGCGATGGCATAGGATAGATCTTCGCCACTGGCTTCCAATAGCCCAAGGAATGACGCGATTTGCTGCAAATGCCCGGATGTATTGCGCCGCATGTCTTCATAGCGCACCAGGTGGATTTGCCGGGGCAGCAGGGTGAGCATTTTGCCCCAGCTGTTCTGGAAGCGGATGTCCCACCAGATATCCTTGTCGAATTTTCGTCTTCCGGCCTTGTGCAGGGCGTTGAGGTCGGCGCGCAAATATTCGGCAAAGGACATCTTATAACGAGATTTTTCGCGCTGGTAATGCGAGACCAGGATCATGCGAGGGTCGCGCACCAACAGCACGTATTTCGGCAGATGCAAGACGGAGAGCGCGAGCCTATTCGTGAGAAGCGGAGAGACGATAGAGTGACTGCTGACGATACGCGGAATTTCCGTATATTTCGATGCCTGCTTGGGTGGCAGGACAAAGTTGTTGTCCTGAATATGTGCGGGCTCGGGTAGGCCATAGAGCCTCGCTATGAGCACCGACAGCATGTGCCGCAACCAGTGCGTGCCTGACTGGTGCAGGCTGACGATATGACCCTCGCATGAGGGCTGGCGCACGAGCGAAAAATTAGTCAGGTCTCGCGTAATTCGTGCTTTCAAGTAAGGGGAAATCATACCGGGTGTCGCTGCCTTACCATTTGTTTAAATCGTAGGGGATTTCCGCCTTGAGATGGCGTTGGTAGGCGTCCAGGAAATAGGCCTTGTCGGCATCGGAATAGATGGCCAGAGGCGAGGCCTCGTCCTCGCGCACCACCTTGAAACGGCGGGATGCGTCTTCGCGGGCGGACATGGTTTCCTTCGAGCATTGCCGGATGCTCCATTCAAGGGTGTCCGCCTGGGTGGCTATGCCGAAAAAATCGACGATGTCCTGCAGGGTGCCGGCGGTGTCGCTGCGCAAATCCTCGTAACGCACCAGCCTTACATGGTCCGGCCACTCCTTGCTGAGCGGCATCCAGGTGTTGAGGAAACGGATGTCGTCCCAGATGTCCTTCATGAAGTGCTCGTCGCCGCCCTGGTTGCGCAGGAACTCGGAGAAGCTCTTGGGCGATTCCTTGCAGTGCTTCTTGTAATGCGAGGCGGTGGCGATGCGCGGGTCGCGGATCAGCACCAGGTACCTGGGGAACTTCAGAAAACGCCGCCACACCGGCAGGGAAAACAGCGGGCCCGGAATCTTGTGGCTTTGCACGATGTGCGGCCCGGCATGCGTGGGGATCCTGTTGGGGCCGCCGACGACGGCGTTGCTGCGGATGTTGTCCGGTATCGGCAGCCGGTATTCGCGGGCGATGACGTGGGCAAGCAGGTTGCGCAACCAGTGGGTTCCTGCCTGATGCATGCTGACGAGGTGGCCGTCGTAATTGCGACGGAACAGCATGGATAAGTTGGTGAAATCCCGCAGCAGGCGCTTCTGGTAGTAGAAGAAGCTCATTTTCTAAAAGTCTTGAGGGACGGCCATTCTAGCATGCGGCGCGCCTGCCCCCGGTCAAAGGAAGACCACGCTTTTCATCATGGCCTCGAAGTCGGCCAGGCCCTTGGGAAAGTACACCAGGCCAGGCGCTTCGTAGATGAAGGCGAGGCGGCCACTCTGGTCGACGAGGGCATAGGTGAGGCGTTCGATGGGCAGCCCGCGCTCGGTTTTCCAGCGCGTGTGCACGCGCACCGCGGGCTTGCCACCGAGGGTGGCGGGGCGGTTGGAGATGACCTCGAAGGCGCCGCGTGCGCCGCCGGCTTTCTGTTCGGCGATGACCAGTTCGGCGACTTCCTGCGGCAGCAGGTCGGCGCTGGTCTTGCGCTTGGTGCGGGCAAGCTCGCGGTCGTGCTTCTCGCGGTAGCCGGCGATGAAATTGAGCGGCGGCCCGTCGCGCGAGAAGAAGACGTCGTACACGTCGTAGTTCTTGCGCACCCAGCCCAGCGGCGCCACCACGGCATAGTCCTGCTTGACCGTGATGCCGCGGTTGTCGGGATCGACGATCGTCCAGGGGGCGCAGGCGCTCAAGGCCAGCACCAGCAGGAACAGGCTGTAGCGCAGGTTTTTCATCACAGGGTGTCTTTGAGGTAAATCTCGATGTATTCGCGGTCCGCGGCCGCCGGGGCGAGCTCCAGATAGCGCTTGAAGAGCGGGGCGGCGAGGCTTTTTGCCTGGCGCCGGTAATGCAACAGACCCAGTGCGCGGTAGGCAGGAGCAAACGTGGGGGCCAGCTCTACTGAGAGTGTGTACTCACGTTCAGCCCGTTCCAGGTCGCCGTCCTGGTTGCGCAGCCGATAGGCCTCGCCGAGGTAGAAGCTTGCCTCCGGCGGGTATTCGCGGCGTCGTTCGGGGTCGGACAGCACCAGGATGAGCTGCTTGTAGCGATAGGCGTCGAGGTCTTCCTGCAGGGCGAACAGCCGCACCGCCCGGATAGCCATGACATACGGTTCGTGGCCGACCTCGCCGTTGCCGGCGCCCCTGGACAGCTCGGTGAGGCTGTCGACGCGGTCCTGCAGCTTGGGGTGGCTGGCGAAGAAGAACGGCTCGTTGATTTCCAGCGCCTTGATCTCGGCAATCAGGTGTTCGAAGGTCTTGGGCGCCTCGCTGGCCGCGTAGCCGGCCGCGAGCAGTCGCTGGTAGCCGATGTTGTCGGCCTCGGTTTCGTGCTCGCGCGAGAAACCCGACATCGAGGTCAGGGCCACGACATTGCCTACCACCGGCACCCCGGCGAGGCCGACGACGAGGGCGAAGGCGGCGACATTCTTGACATGCTCGCTTTGCTGAAAGGAATGGCGGTGGACGAAATGCGCGCCTTCGTGCGCCAGCACGGTGGCCAGCTGGGCCTCGTTCTGCAGCCGCGCCAGCAGGCCGGTGTTAATGTAGAGGCTGCCGTTGGGCAGGGCGAAGGCGTTCAGCTGGTTGGAGTCGATCGCGCGGATGCGCACCTTGCCGTCGAACTCGGGGTAGAGCTTGTCCAGCACGCCCTGCAGATAGGCATTGAGGGCCGGATCGGCGCGCAGTCTGCCCGAACGCGCCAGCGCCTTGTCGAAGGCTTCCGCTTCCGCCCACAGGTTGCGTTCCTCGCGTTCGAGCGCGGCGGCGCTGACCGGGGCAGCCCAGGGCAGGATGCCTTCTGCGGTCGCGGCAAAGCTGGCCAGCAGGGCCAGCGGGGCGAGAAGACCCCGCCTCATTGCCGGGGATAGCTGGCGAAGAAATCCTTCACCAGTTCCTGGACGGCGGCCGGGTCGCGCGAGTCGAGCGTCATGCTCTGGTCGTAGGACATCCAGCGGATCTCGCCGGTCTTCAGGTCGGCCAGTCCGACGCTGATGAAGGACTGCCCCACGGGTATGGCGATGCCCAGCATCAGGCCGACGGCGAAGGCGGCCTTGCGGCCGCCGGTGGAGATGATGTCGGCGCCGGTGAAGATCAGCGCGGTGTCGGCCCCGGTCTTTTCGCGCAGGAAGGCCAGCCCTTCGCCGAGCGTATAATCCCACTCCGCTTTCTTGTGCTGCCAGCCGTTGTCGAGGCCGCGGCCATATATGTAGATGGCGTAGGCCACGCGGTCGTACAGGCCGATATGGCTTTCCACGCGATCGGCGTCGCCGTCGTCCAGCGCGGGCATGCGCAGCGCCTCGAGGCCGCCGCTGTCGCGGAAATGGGCCTCGACCGCAGCCAGCAGGTTCTCACTGGCGGCTCGGGTCCAGTCGTCCTGTTTCTGGACGACGCCGCCGGCCGACATCTCGGCGACGAACATCTGCGGCGGCAGCAGCAGGATTTTCTTCGGCCGCTCGGCCTCGGGCAGGCTGGCGAGCCGGGGATTGGCGGCGGAATAAGCGGCCATCGCCAAAGCGGGTACACTCAGGGCGAACACGAACAGCAGGCGAATGAGCACAGGCATGACAATTCCCTCGGACAAGCCGGAAGCTACGTTAAAGCAGGGATTGCGTCAAATTCCCGGCGCCAGCGGACAGGCCGTGGTTTCACGTGAAACCACGGCCATGCGCTGGATGACCGATCGAGGAATATGCATTGCTGCCGGTGCCAGTACGCTGGCGCTCTACCAGCGTCTGTCGGCGGCCGGGCTGCCGGGGGTGCGGGAGCTGGTTCCGGCGGATGGCATGCTGCTGGTGGTGCTGGAGCCTGGCAGGGCGCCGCCGCCCGAACTGGAGGCCTTGGCCGCGGATTTGCCCGGCCCGCAGGTTCTCCCCGTTGCGTCAACCAGGCAGCATCGCATCAAGGTCCGCTTCGCAGGCGAGGATCTGCCAGAGGTCGCTGCGCGGGCAGGGCTGGACACGGACGGGCTGATCGGGCTTATGTGCGAGCAGACCCTGCGCGTGCAATTTCTCGGTTTCCAGCCGGGCTTCGCCTATCTGGGCGGCCTGCCGCCGTTGCTGCATCTGCCAAGGCGGGCCAAGCCCAGAACAAGCGTGCCGGCAGGCAGCCTTGCCCTGGCCGGCGGCTATTGCGGGATTTACCCTGCCGCCGGGCCGGGCGGCTGGCATCTGCTCGGCATTGCCGAGACAGGGCTTTTCGACCCCGCCGCCGATCCCCCGGCTCGGCTGCAGCCGGGCGATACGGTGAGGCTGGTGGCGGCATGATCGATGTTGTCAGGGCCGGGCGACTGGATCTGGTCATGGACCTGGGGCGGCCGGGGTTTCGTGCCCAGGGCGTACCGGAAGGCGGGGCGGCGGACGCGACGGCACTGGCATTGGCCAACCGTCTGGTTGGCAATGCGGAGGGGGCGGCCGGCATCGAACTGCTGCTGCGCGGTCCCCGGCTGCGCTTTCCCGAAGGCGGCACCATCGCGCTGACAGGCGCGGACATGCTGGCTCGCTGCAACGGCGAGAGCGTGGCGCGCGGGCACGCCTGGGCGATCCCTGCCGGCGGCGAGCTGGAACTGGGGACGGCGGACAAGGGACTGCGGGCCTGGCTGGCGGTGGCGGGCGGCATCGAGACGCCGCCGGTCATGGGCAGCCGCAGCACTTTCCTGCCGGGCGGCTTGGGCGGCTGGCAGGGGCGGGCCTTGCGGGCGGGCGATCGCCTGCCGCTCGGGCTGGCCGCGCACTGCCGGGCCGGTGTGCTGGGCTTTGACGAAAGCGATGATGCGCTGCGAATTTTGCCCGGCCCGCAGCTGCCCGGATTTGCCGACGCTGCACTCAAGCGGCTGTCCGACTGTGCATTTCGCGTGAGCGCGGACGCCAATCGGCTGGGCCTGCGCCTGAGCGGCGCGACACTCGATTATGCGGGCGGCGAACTTGCCTCGCAGGCGGTGCTGCCGGGGGCGATCCAGGTGCCGCCCGATGGCAACCCCATCATCCTCGGCTGGGACGGGCCGGTGACTGGCGGCTATCCGGTGATCGCCGGCATCATTGCTGCGGACCTGCATCGCCTGGCGCAGTTGCGGCCTGGAGATGCCTTGCGTTTTGCCTTTGTCACCCGCGACGAGGCGCAGGCCGCCTGGCGCAGGCTGCAGGCATCCCTGGACGGGGCGATTGCATGGACAGACTGATCGAACTCAATGCCGATGTGGGCGAGGGCGGCGCAGACGACCTGATCGTGCCGCACGTGCAGCGGGTGTCGATCGCCTGCGGAGGACATGTCGGTGACGCGCATTCCATGCGCGCCACCCTGCGGCTGGCACAAGCACATGGCGTGGCGGCCGGGGCGCATCCGAGCTATCCCGACCCGGCCAACTTCGGCCGCCAGGCGATGCATGCCAGTCCGGCCGACATCAGCCGCTGGGTGGTCGAGCAGACGCAGGCCTTGCAGTCGCTGGCGGACGAACTGGGCATGCGGCTGTTTCACGTGAAACCGCATGGCGCGCTCTACAATCGCGCGGCACGCGACCGCGAGACCGGCGCTGCCGTGATTGCCGCGATGCGGGAGTTGCCGGGCCTGGTCCTGGTGGTGCTGGCAGGCGCTCCGCTGGCCGCATGGGCGCGGGCGGCCGGGCTGGCGGTGCTGGAGGAGGCGTTTGCCGATCGTCGCTATTTGAGCAGCGGTGAGCTGGCGCCGCGCGGCATGCCCGGCGCGGTGATCGAACATCCGCACGAGGCGCTCGTCCAGGCGGAAAAAATTGCGGCCGGACAGGCACTGCCGACGCTGGATGGCGGCCAGTTGCAGCTGCGTGCCGACACCCTGTGCCTGCATGGCGAAGGCCCGCGGGCGGCGGAGCTGGCGCGCCTGCTGGGGAGCGTCTTGCGCGGCAGCTGAGCTTTTGTTTCACGTGAAACGCCGCGGTGGCGTAGAATTGCGCCCATGAAATTTCCCGAGACGTACGATGTGATCGTGGTGGGCGGCGGCCATGCCGGCACGGAGGCCGCGCTGGCGGCCGCGCGCGCCGGCGCCAGGACGCTGCTGCTGAGCCACAACATCGAAACCCTCGGCGCCATGTCCTGCAATCCGTCCATCGGCGGCATCGGCAAGGGCCACCTGGTCAAGGAAGTCGATGCGCTGGGTGGGGCGATGGCGCTCGCCACTGACGAGGCCGGCATCCAGTTCCGCACCCTGAACGCTTCCAAGGGCCCGGCGGTGCGCGCCACCCGCGCCCAGGCCGACCGCGTGCTGTACAAGGCGGCGATTCGCCGGCGCCTGGAAAACCAGGAAAACCTCACCCTGTTCCAGCAGGCCGTGGACGATCTTGTCGTCGAGGGCGATCGCGTCACGGGCGTGCGCACGCAGTTGGGGCTGGAGTTCTCCGCGCGCGCGGTGGTGCTCACCGCCGGCACCTTCCTTGCCGGTCTGATCCATGTCGGCTTGAATAATTATGAAGCGGGGCGCATGGGCGACCCGCCGGCGAGATCGCTTGCGCACCGCCTGCGTGAGCTCGAGCTGCCGGTGGGGCGGCTGAAGACCGGCACGCCGCCGCGACTCGACGGCCGCACCATCGACTGGTCCAGGTGCCAGGAACAGCCGGGCGATGAGCCGGCGCCGGTGTTTTCCTTCATCGGTCGCCGCGACATGCACCCGCGCCAGGTATCGTGCTGGATCACCCACACCAACTCGCACACCCACGACATCATCCGCTCGGGTTTCGAGCGTTCGCCCATGTTCACAGGGGTGATCGAAGGGGTGGGGCCGCGCTACTGCCCGTCCATCGAGGACAAGGTCAATCGCTTTGCCGAGAAGCAAAGCCACCAGATCTTCCTCGAACCAGAGGGGCTCGACACGCACGAGGTCTATCCCAACGGCATTTCCACCTCGCTGCCTTTCGACATCCAGTTGGCCGCGGTGCACTCCATCCCCGGCCTGGAGAACGCGCACATCCTGCGCCCGGGCTACGCCATCGAATACGACTACTTCGACCCGCGCAACCTGAAGGCGAGCCTGGAGACCAAGTCCATCCAGGGGCTGTTCTTCGCCGGCCAGATCAATGGCACCACCGGCTATGAGGAAGCCGCCGCCCAGGGCCTGCTCGCCGGCCTCAATGCCGCGCGCCACGCCCAGGAAAAGGACGCCTGGCATCCGGCCCGCCACGAAGCCTATCTCGGCGTGCTGGTCGACGACCTCATCACGCGCGGGGTGTCCGAGCCCTACCGCATGTTCACCAGCCGCGCCGAATACCGGCTGTCCCTGCGCGAGGACAATGCCGACATGCGCCTGACCGAAATCGGCCGCGCGCTGGGGCTGGTCGACGACCTCCGCTGGGACGCCTTCAACCGCAAGCGCGACGCCATCGCGGCCGAATCGGAGCGCCTGAAAACCACCTGGGTGCGCCCGGAAATCGTGCCGGCGGGCGAGGCCGAAGCGGTGCTGGGCAAGGCCATCGAGCGCGAGTACAACCTGTACGAGCTGCTGCGCCGGCCCGAGGTGGGCTATGCCAGCCTGCTCAAACTGCCCGGCGGCGCGCCCGGGGTGGAAGATGAAAAGGTCATCGAGCAGCTGGAAATCCAGGCCAAATACCAGGGCTATATCGAACGACAGAAGGATGAGGTGGAAAAGCATCGCGAGCAGGAGGAACTCAGGCTGCCGCAGGATTTCGACTACATGCAGCTGACCGGTCTTTCCATCGAAGTGCGCCAGCGCCTCAACAAGCACAAGCCGGAAACCCTGGGCCAAGCCTCGCGCCTGCAGGGCATCACCCCAGCGGCGATTTCGGCGCTGATGGTGTACGCCAAGCGCGGCTTCCGGCCGGATATCGATAAAAAGACCGCATGAGCCTCGCCGCACAGCTAGCGGCGGGGGTCGCGGAACTGGGGGTTGATGCCGGCCCGGAGGCGCAGAACAAGCTGCTGGCCTATCTGGAACTGATGGCCAAGTGGAACCGCGTCTACAACCTTACCGCCCTGAGGAATCCGCGCGAATGGGTGACCCACCATCTGCTCGACAGCCTGTCGGTGCTGCCGCACATCCGAGGTCCGCTGGTGGTCGATGTGGGTAGCGGGGCGGGGCTGCCGGGGCTCGCGCTGGCCATGGCGCGGCCCGACTGGCAGGTGGTCAGTGTGGAGGCGGTGGACAAGAAAGCCGCCTTCCAGCGCCAGGTTGCGGCAGAGTTGGCGCTTACTAACGTGAAGATCGAGGGGCGCCGCGTGGAGGATGCGGTGCTGGCCGGCGGGGCGGATACCGTGGTCTCGCGCGCCTTCTCCAGCCTGGTGGATTTCGTCAACCTGACCCGGCATCTGCTCAAGCCGGACGGACAGTGGGCGGCCATGAAGGGCCGGCTGCCGCAGGAAGAAATCGCCGCCTTGCCGGCCGAGGTGCGGGTCAGGGAAGTGATCGAATTGAAAGTGCCGGGCCTGAACGCCGAGCGTTGTGTGGTGATGATGGAATGGGGATGAAAGGCTCGAACAAAGAGGACATGAGGACAAGGGGTTCTCTGTATTCGGTTTTCCTCCTGTCCTCTTGCCCTCCTTGTGGATTTGGATGGAAAAATTGATGAGCAGGATACTAGCAATCGCGAACCAGAAGGGCGGAGTAGGGAAGACCACTACCGCCGTCAATCTTGCCTGTGCGCTGGCCCAGCAGGGCCAGCGCGTACTTCTGGTCGACCTCGACCCCCAGGGCAATGCCACCATGGGCGCCGGCGTGGAGAAGCGCACGGCCATGCCGACGGCCTACCAGGTGCTGCTGGGACAGGCCGACATCCATTCCAGCCGGCTGCGCTCGCAGCGCGGCGGCTTCGACGTGGTGCCGGCGAACCGCGAGCTGTCGGGCAGCGAGATCGACATGGTCGACATCGAGAGCCGTGAATACCGCCTCAAGACGGAACTCGGCAGGGTCGCGCAGGAATACGATTTCGTCCTCGTCGACTGCGCGCCCACGCTCAACCTGCTCACGGTCAATGCGCTCGCCGCCGCGCACGCGGTGCTGATCCCCATGCAGTGCGAATACTACGCGCTGGAAGGGCTCACCGACCTCGTCGCCACCATCAAGAAGGTGAAGGCGCGGCTCAACCCGGGCATCGAGATCGAGGGCCTGTTGCGCGTGATGTACGACCCGCGCTCGACCCTGGCGCAACAGGTGGCCTCGGAACTGAAGAGCCATTTCGGCGACAAGGTGTTCGACACCGTGATTCCGCGCAACGTGCGACTGGCCGAGGCGCCCAGCCACGGGTTGCCGGGGGTGATCTACGATCCCTCCTCGAAAGGCGCGCAGGCTTACGTCGCGCTGGCGCGCGAAGTCTTGCAACGCTATGGCATTGCGGCCGGAGCAATGGCGGAATGAAAAAAACCTTTGATGCAGAAAAAATCCAAAAGCGTTTCACAGGGGGGCAGGGGAGGATAGGAGAGGGAATAAGCTATTGCTCCCTTGCCTCCCTTAACCGCTCTGTTATCGAATTTTGAAGGGGGTTACATGGCAAAAATGAAAGGACTCGGGCGCGGACTCGACGCACTCTTGGGCGGCGACGGCGGCGGGGCGGGCGACAAGGGCGATTTGCGGACCCTGGCGATTTCGCAATTGAAGCCGGGCCGCTACCAGCCGCGCACGCATTTCGACGAAACCGCGCTCGACGAACTGGCCGAATCCATCCGCACCCAGGGCCTGATGCAGCCCATCCTGGTGCGCACCGACGGCGGCCTGTACGAGATCATCGCCGGCGAGCGCCGCTGGCGCGCGGCGCAGCGCGCAGGCCTGACCGAGGTGCCGGTGCTGATCAAGGACGTGCGCGAGGAAGCCGTGGCGGCGATGGCTCTGATCGAGAACATCCAGCGCGAAGACCTCAACGCCATCGAGCAGGCCCACGGCCTGCAGCGCCTGATCCAGGAATTCGGCATGACCCACGATGCCGTGGCGCAGTCGGTGGGCAAGTCGCGTGCGGCGGTGTCCAACCTGCTGCGACTGCTGAATCTTTCCAGGCCGGTGCAGGACATGCTCACCGCCGGTCTCATCGAAATGGGCCATGCGCGCGCACTGCTGCCCTTGCATGCCACCCAGCAGAAGGACCTGGCCCACGAGATCGAGGAAAAGGGCCTGTCGGTGCGCGAAGTCGAGCGTCGCGCCGCCAGGCTGAAAGAGGGCGACACCGCCAGGGCCGCGAAAAAGTCGGTGCCGCGCGACATCCGCCGCCTGGAAGAAACCCTGTCCGAGACCCTGGGCATGGAGGCGCGCGTGCACATGAGCCGCCATGGCGGCCGCCTGACCCTGGTGTTTTCCGACGCAGAACAACTGCAGGGCATGCTGGAGAAGCTCGGCATCGCGCTTTGATTGCCCGTGCCGCAAGCGCAATCGGGAATATTCGGGAATCAGTAGATAAAACCTATCAATCCCCTAATAAATCCTAATTGCATTGAATTAGCCAATTGGTCTATCATCGCGGTCTAATGTTCCGGCCCACCACCCGGGTGGCAGTTGCACAACTTGCCGTCCTACTTGCTCTCGCGGGCATCGCCTGGCTGTTATGGGGGGAAAAGACCGCACTATCGGCGGCTTTCGGGGTGGCGGTGAGCCTGATCATTACCCTGTTGATGCTGGCAAGGCAGCGTGAAAGCGAAGCGCATTCCGACTGGACCGCGCAGCGTCAACTAGGACAGTTTTTCCGGCTTGAGGCCGAACGCTTCATCCTCGCAGTGGCGCTGCTGGCGCTGGGCTTCATGTCCGGCAGGGTCGAGCCGCTGGCGTTGATCTCCGGCTTCGTGCTGGGGCAGATGGGCTGGATGGCGGCACTGAAAAAGCCATAAGCATCGCAGGTGCGTTTTGATTGTGGGGCGCCGAAAGGCTTCCACGCAACCAAAACTTACTTGATTCAAGCAGAACTGACATGGCCGAAGCACATACCTCTGGCGAGTACATCAAGCACCACCTGCAGAACCTGACCTTTGGTCAGCATCCCGACGGTACCTGGGGCGTCGCCCACAGTGTCGAGGAGGCCAAGGCAATGGGCTTCTGGGCGATCAACGTCGACAGCATGCTGTTCTCGATCGGGCTCGGCGTCCTGTTCCTGTTCCTGTTCCGCCTCGCGGCCAAGCGCGCCTCCGTGGGGGTGCCGGGCGGCTGGCAGAATTTCGTGGAATGGATCGTGGAGTTCATCGACGACTCGGTGCGCGGTTCCTTCTCGCACAGGAATGCCATGGTCGCCCCGCTGGCGCTGACCGTGTTCGTCTGGATCTTCCTGCTCAACCTGATGGACCTGCTTCCGGTCGACTGGCTGCCGTGGATCGCCACCCTGGCCGGCGTGCCCTATTTCAAGATCGTGCCGACCACGGACCCCAACGTCACCTTCGCGCTGGCGCTGTCCGTGTTCTTCCTGGTGCTCTACTACAGCGTCAAGATGAAAGGCCCCGGCGGCTTCTTCGCCGAACTGGCCTTCCAGCCTTTCCAGAGCAAGAACGCTTTGCTCAAGCTCGTATTCATGCCGGTCAACCTGCTGCTTGAAGGCGTGTCCCTGATCGCCAAGCCGGTTTCGCTGGCCCTGCGTCTGTTCGGCAACATGTACGCGGGCGAAATGATCTTCATCCTGATTGCGCTGATGTTCGGCGGCGGCGTGCTGCTGGGCGTGTTCGGCGGCGTGCTGCAATGGGCGTGGGCCGTGTTCCATATCCTGATCATCACCCTGCAGGCGTTCATCTTCATGACGCTGACCATCGTGTACCTGGACATGGCGCATTCCGAGCACCATTAAAGAATTTGCTGGAAATTCGTAGTTACTTTTTCAACTTAATCTGAAAACTCAAGGAGTAAACAAATGGAAATGACTCAAGCCGTGCTGTATATCGCAGGTGCGCTGATGATGGGCCTGGGCGCTCTGGGCGCAGCCGTGGGTATCGGTGTCCTCGGTGGCCGTTTCCTCGAAGGCGCTGCCCGCCAGCCCGAGCTGATCCCCATGCTGCGCACCCAGTTCTTCATCGTCATGGGCCTGGTTGACGCCGTGCCGATGATCGCCGTGGGTCTGGCCATGTACGTGCTGTTTGCGGTCGCCTAATTCTGGCGGATACCTGCAAACCGGGCGAAGCCCTGCTTCGCCGTTGATACCCCAGTGAAGGTGCGAACATGAATTTCAACGCTACCCTGATCGGCCAGTCCATTACCTTTGTGTTCTTCGTGTGGTTTTGCATGAAGTTCGTCTGGCCGCCCATCATGAATGCGCTCGAAGCGCGCAAGAAGCAGATCGCCGACGGTCTGGCCGCTGCCGATCGCGGCAAGCACGAGCTCGAGCTGGCCGCCAAGGCTGCTGCCGACAACATGCGTGACGCCAAGTCCCAGGCTGCCGAAGTGCTGGCCCAGGCCGAAAAGCGCGCCGCGCAGATCGTCGAAGACGCCAAGAATGCCGCCAAGGCCGAAGGCGAACGCCAGCTGGCTGCCGCCCAGGCCAACATCGAGCAGGAAGCCAACCGCGCCCGCGAAGGCCTGCGCGAACAGGTTGCCGCGCTGGCCGTGGCGGGTGCCGAAAGAATCCTGCGCCGCGAAGTCAACGCGCAGTCGCATGCCGATTTGCTCAACCAGCTGAAAGCCGAGCTGTAATCATGGCCGAATTGTCCACCCTGGCCCGTCCCTACGCCGAAGCGGTCTTCCGCCTCGCCAAGGAAAACAATGCGCTGGCCGCCTGGTCCGGCCGCCTGGGCAACATGGCTGCGGTCGCAGGCAATGACCAGATGCAGGCCGTGATCGCCGATCCCGGCGTCTCGGCCGTGCGTGCCGCTGAATTCATCGGCTCGATCGCCAGCGCAGACGAGGCAGGCAAGAACCTGCTCGCCGTGCTGGCCGCCAACGACCGCCTGACCCTGCTGCCTGAAATCGCCGCCCAGTACGAAGTGCTGAAGGACGAAGCCGAAGGCGTGCTGGAAGCCACCATCGTCTCCGCGCTGGAAATGAACGAAGCGCAGAAAGCCGATGTCGTCGCGGCGCTCAAGGCCAAGTTCGGGCGTGACGTGCAGGCGAGCGTGCAAGTGGACGAAAGTCTCATCGGCGGCGCAGTGATCACCGTGGGCGACCAGGTGATCGACGGCTCGGTAAAGGGCCGCCTGCAGAAAATGGCTGCAGCCCTCACCGCCTGAACGCGGCTTGACTATTCGGCTGCTTAAAAGAATTTTACTTAGATACGGAACCGGCCTGACCGGAAATGACCATGCAACTGAACCCAAGCGAAATCAGCGAACTGATTAAAGCCAAGATCGAGAACCTGGGAACCGGTTCCGAACTGCGCACCCAGGGCACCATCGTGTCCGTGACCGACGGCATCATCCGCGTGCACGGCCTGTCGGACGTGATGTCCGGCGAAATGATCGAACTGCCCGGCAACGTGTTCGGCGTGGCGCTCAACCTCGAGCGCGACTCCGTCGGCGTCGTGGTGCTGGGCGATTACGAGCACCTCAAGGAAGGCGACACCGCCAAGTGCACCGGCCGCATCCTGGAAGTGCCGGTCGGCCCCGAGCTGAAAGGCCGCGTGGTCAACGCGCTGGGCCAGCCCATCGACGGCAAGGGCCCGATCAACACCAGCAGGACTTCCCCGATGGAGGTCATCGCCCCCGGCGTGATTGCGCGCCAGTCGGTGAACCAGCCGGTGCAGACCGGCCTCAAGTCGATCGACTCCATGGTGCCGATCGGCCGCGGCCAGCGCGAACTGATCATCGGCGACCGCCAGACCGGCAAGACCGCCGTGGCGATCGACGCCATCATCAACCAGAAGAGCACCGGCGTGACCTGCGTGTACGTGGCGGTCGGCCAGAAGGCCTCCTCCATCGCCAACGTGGTGCGCAAGCTGGAAGAGCACGGCGCCATGGCCCACACCATTATCGTCGCCGCTTCCGCTTCCGACTCCGCTGCTATGCAGTACCTGGCCCCCTACGCCGGCTGCGCCATGGGCGAGTTCTTCCGCGACACCGGCGAAGACGCCCTGATCGTGTATGACGACCTTACCAAGCAGGCCTGGGCCTACCGCCAGATCTCCCTGCTGCTGCGCCGCCCGCCGGGCCGCGAAGCCTACCCCGGCGACGTGTTCTACCTGCACTCCCGCCTGCTCGAGCGCGCTGCGCGCGTCAACGCCGACTTCGTCGAAAAGGCCACCAACGGCGCTGTGAAGGGCAAGACCGGCTCGCTGACCGCGCTGCCCATCATCGAAACCCAGGCTGGCGACGTGTCCGCCTTCGTGCCGACCAACGTGATTTCGATTACCGACGGCCAGATATTCCTGGAAACCGACCTGTTCAACGCCGGTATCCGTCCTGCCATCAACGCCGGTCTGTCCGTGTCGCGCGTGGGTGGTGCTGCCCAGACCAAGGTCATCAAGAAGCTCGGCGGCGGTATCCGCTTGGCGCTTGCGCAGTACCGCGAACTCGCGGCCTTCGCGCAGTTTGCCTCGGATCTGGACGAAGCCACCAAGAAGCAGCTTGAGCGCGGCAAGATCGTGACCGAACTGATGAAGCAGCCGCAGTACTCGCCGATGAGCGTGGCCGAAATGGCCGTGACCCTGTTCGCCGTCAACAACGGCTACATGGACGGCGTCGAGGTGAATAAGGTGCTGCCATTCGAGGCCGCGCTGCAAGCCTACATGAAGGACAAGCACCAGTCCCTGCTCGACGCCATCAACACCAGCGGCGAGATGACGGGTGACAACGAAGCCGCGCTGAAGTCGGCCATCGAGTCCTTCAAGCAGACCGCTGTTTATTGATACGGCATTAATCGGGAGTCCCGGCAATGGCCGCAGGCAAGGAAATACGAACCAAGATCAAGAGCGTGGAAAACACGCGCAAGATCACCAAAGCCATGGAAATGGTGGCGGCGAGCAAGATGCGCAAGGCGCAGGAACGCATGAAGGCGGCCCGACCCTATGCGGAAAAGATCGCCAACGTCGCCGTGCACATGGCCTATGCTCACCCTGAGTACAAGCATCCCTTCGTGGTGCGCCGCGAGCAGACCAAGCGTGTCGGCCTCGTCGTCGTTACTTCCGACAAGGGCCTGTGCGGCGGTCTGAACACCAATGCCCTGAGGGTGGTGCTGAGCAAGATCAAGGAATGGGAAGGCCAGGGCGTCGGCATCGACGTCACCGCCATCGGCAACAAGGGCCTCGGCTTCATGCAGCGCATGGGCGGCAATGTCGTTTCCCAGCTCACCGCGCTGGGCGACGCCCCGCACATGGAGCGCCTGATCGGCCCGGTCAAGGTCATGCTCGACGCCTACGTCGAAGGCAGGATCGATGCGCTGTACGTCGTGTACAACCGCTTCGTCAACACCATGAAGCAGGAGCCCACGCTGAAGCAGCTGTTGCCGCTGGAGCAGGCCGCCGGCAGCGAAGAGGAAAAGCTCAAGCACCACTGGGACTACATCTACGAACCCGATGCCAAGCCGGTGGTGGATGCGCTGCTGACCCGCTACATCGAGTCCATCGTGTACCAGGCCGTGGTCGAGAACATCGCCTGTGAGCAGTCCGCACGGATGGTGGCGATGAAGGCCGCTTCCGACAACGCCAAGAACGTCATCGGCGAACTGAAACTGCTGTACAACAAGACCCGCCAGGCTGCCATTACCAAGGAGCTGTCGGAGATCGTGGCCGGCGCGGCCGCGGTTTGATTGAATACGGCAAACGGCTTACACAGATTACGAATTAATTTTTAGGAACCAACCATGAGCAACGGAAAAATCGTTCAGGTCATCGGCGCAGTGGTGGACGTGCAATTCCCCCGCGAGTCCATGCCGAGGGTGTTTGACGCACTGAAGCTGTCGAATCCCGAAACCACGTTCGAAGTGCAGCAGCAGATGGGCGACGGCGTGGTCCGCACCATTGCGATGGGCTCCACCGACGGCCTGCGCCGCGGCATGGAAGTCGTCGCCACCGGCAGCCCGATCCTGGTTCCGGTGGGCCAGGCCACACTGGGCCGCATCATGAACGTGCTGGGCGAAACCATCGACGAGCAGGGTCCCATCGGCACCGACCAGCGCATGCCCATCCACCGCAAGGCTCCGGCCTTCGACGAGCAGGCAGCCAGCGTCGAGATCCTGGAAACCGGCATCAAGGTTATCGACCTGATCATGCCCATCGCCAAGGGCGGCAAGATCGGCCTGTTCGGCGGCGCCGGCGTGGGCAAGACCGTGACGCTGATGGAACTGATCCGCAACATCGCGGTGCAGCACTCCGGCTTCTCCGTGTTCGCCGGCGTCGGCGAGCGTACCCGCGAAGGCAACGACTTCTATCACGAGATGAAGGAAGGCGGCGTGCTGGACAAGGTGGCCCTGGTCTACGGCCAGATGAACGAGCCCCCGGGCAACCGTCTGCGCGTGGCGCTGACCGGCCTGACCATGGCCGAGTACTTCCGCGACGAAGGCCGCGACGTGCTGCTGTTCGTCGACAACATCTACCGCTACACCCTGGCCGGTACCGAAGTGTCCGCGCTGCTGGGCCGCATGCCTTCCGCCGTGGGCTACCAGCCCACCCTGGCCGACGAAATGGGCCGCCTGCAGGAGCGCATCACCTCGACCAAGACCGGTTCCATCACTTCCTTCCAGGCCGTGTACGTGCCGGCGGATGACCTGACCGACCCGTCGCCCGCCACCACCTTCGCCCACCTCGACGCCACCCTGGTGCTGTCGCGTCAGGTTGCCGAACTGGGCATCTACCCCGCGGTGGACCCGCTGGACTCCACTTCGCGCCAGCTCGACCCGCAGGTCGTCGGCGAAGAGCATTACACCGTGGCGCGCCAGGTGCAGGGCACGCTGCAGAAGTACAAGGAACTGCGCGACATCATCGCGATTCTGGGCATGGACGAACTGTCCCCCGAAGACAAGGTGGCCGTGTCGCGCGCGCGCAAGCTGCAGCGCTTCCTGTCGCAGCCCTTCTTCGTGGCCGAAGTGTTTACCGGCGCCCCCGGCAAGTATGTTTCGCTGAAGGACACCATCGCCGGCTTCAAGGCGATCGTCAACGGCGAGTACGACCACCTGCCCGAGCAGGCCTTCTACATGGTTGGCCCGATCGAAGAAGCAGTTGAAAAAGCGAAAACCCTTCAGTAAAGGTAAGGCCGCATGGCAATGACACTCCACGTCGACATCGTCAGCGCAGAGACCTCGCTCTTCTCCGGCACCGCGGAATTCATTTCCGTGCCGGGCGAGATGGGCGAACTTGGCATCTATCCGCGCCACACTCCGCTGCTGACCAAGCTCAAGCCCGGCTCGGTGCGCATCAAGCGCCCCGACGTCGCCGAAGAAGAGCTGATTTTCGTGTCCGGCGGCGTGCTTGAAGTGCAGCCGCACGTCGTCACCATCCTGTCCGACTCCGCCATCCGCGGCCAGGACCTGGATGAGGCCGCTGCGCTGGAAGCCAAGCGCGCCGCGGAAGATGCGATGAAGGACAAGTCCGCCGCGATGGACCTTGCCAAGGCCCAGGCCGAACTGGCCGAAGCCGTGGCGCAGATTGCCGCGATCCAGAAACTGCGCAAGAAGGTCTGACGCAGTTTTGCTGGCGGATCAAAAAGGCAGCCTCGGCTGCCTTTTGTTTTTGCGCGGTTTATACTTGACGGCATTTACAAAGAGGGCAGGAGGACAAGAGATGAAGCAAAGAGGGGTGGTTTCTCCTGTCCTCATGTCCTCCTTGTTCGATTTTGTTTTTTTACCCCGCCTTTAGCGCAGCAATCGAAGTCTGGCCTTCATGACCCCCGCACTCGACATCGTCATCCTCGCTGCCGGCAAGGGCACGCGCATGCGCTCGGGCCTGCCCAAGGTGCTGCATCCGCTCGCCGGGCGTCCGCTGGTGTCGCACGTGATCGGCGCTGCGCAGGAAATCGAGGCAAGCAGGATCTGCGTGGTCTACGGTTTCGGCGGCGATGCCGTGCCTGCGGCGCTGGCCGCCGACAAGCTGACTTTCGTGCTGCAGGCGGAACAGCTCGGCACCGGCCATGCTGTGCAGCAGGCGCTGCCGCACCTGCACAAGAACGGCGTGACGCTGGTGCTGTTCGGCGACGTGCCCCTGATCAGGGCCGATACCCTGAAGCCCCTGGTCGCCGCCGCGCAATCGGGCAAGCTGGGTTTGCTTACCGTGGTCTTGCACGATGCCACCGGCTACGGGCGCATCGTGCGCGAGCACGGCAGGGTGGTGAAGATTGTCGAGCACAAGGATGCAACCGACGCCGAGCGTGAAATCCGTGAAGTGAACACCGGCGTGCTTGCCGTGCCCACGGCGAAACTGGCCGAATGGCTGGGCAGACTCAGGAATCACAATGCCCAGGGCGAGTATTACCTCACCGACATCGTCGCCATGGCGGTGGCCGACGGCGTCGATGTGCTGGCCAGCCATCCGGCTGACGCATGGGAAGTGCTGGGCGTGAACAGCAAGGCCCAGCTCGCCGAACTCGAGCGCATCCATCAGCGCAACATCGCGCGTGAGCTTCTGGACGGCGGCGTGACCCTGATCGATCCGGCGCGCATCGACGTGCGCGGCGAGCTGAATTGCGGGCGCGATGTCAGCATCGACGTGGGCTGCGTGTTCGAAGGCAGCGTGGAAATCGGTGACAACGTCACGGTTGGCCCATACTGCGTGCTGAAGGACGTGCGCGTGGCGGCCGGCACGCAGATCGAGGCCTTCTCGCATCTTGTCGGCGCCGACATCGGCGAGGGCTCGCGCATCGGCCCGTTCTCGCGCCTGCGTCCCGGCGCCAGGCTCGCGCGCGACGTGCACGTCGGCAACTTCGTCGAGGTCAAGAACAGCGTGGTCAGGGAAGGCGCCAAGATGAACCATCTGTCCTACATCGGCGATGCCGAAGTGGGCGCAAAAACCAACATCGGCGCCGGCACCATCACCTGCAACTACGACGGCGCCAACAAGCACAAGACCGTGATCGGCGACAACGCCTTCATAGGCTCCAACTCCGCGCTGGTGGCGCCGGTGAATATCGGCAATGACGCCACCATCGGCGCCGGTTCGGTGATCGTGAAGGATGCGCCCGCCGGCGATCTTTCCCTGTCGAGAGCCAGGCAACTCACCGTTCCCGGCTGGAAGCGGCCGGTGAAAAAGAAAAAGGAAGAATAAATGTGCGGCATCGTCGGCGCGGTGGCGCAGCGCAATGTCATTCCCATTCTGCTCGAAGGCCTGCGCCGCCTGGAGTATCGCGGCTATGACTCCGCCGGCCTGGTGACGATCAATGGCGGACTGCGGCGCGTGCGCAGCGTCGGCCGCGTCGCCGCGCTGGCTGAGGAAACCAGGAAACAGGGCGTGCACGGGCACCTCGGCATCGCGCACACGCGCTGGGCCACGCACGGCGCGCCGACCGAGGCCAACGCGCATCCCCACATCAGCCACGACGAGATCGCCGTGGTGCACAATGGCATCATCGAGAACCATGAGGCGCTGCGGGAAAAGCTGAAAGGCCTGGGCTACCGCTTCGAGTCGGAAACCGACACCGAAGTCATCGTGCATCTGGTGCACCACCATTACCGGCAGAGCCGCGACCTGCTCGATGCCGTGAAAGCGGCGGTCCGCGAACTGCGCGGCGCCTATGCCATCGGCGTCATCGCCAAAGATGCGCCGAATCAACTGGTTTGTGCGCGCAAGGGCAGCCCGCTCATCATCGGCCTCGGCATCGAGGAAAACTTCATTGCCTCCGACGCCTCGGCCTTGCTGCCGGTGACCCAGCGCATGATCTACCTGGAAGAGGGCGACGTCGCCGATATCGGTTTGCTGAGCGTGCACGTGTTCGACGACAACGGCAAGGCGGTCGAGCGCGAGGTGCACGTGTCCGAGCTTTCCGCAGACATGGCCGAGCTCGGCCCCTACCGCCATTACATGCAGAAGGAAATCCACGAGCAGCCGCGCGCACTCGCCGACACCCTGCAGAACGCGCTGCTGCCCGGCGGGCTGACGCCTGCGCTGTTCGGCATCGAGGCCGAGGCCGTGCTGGCCAGGGTCAAGGCCGTGACCATCCTGGCCTGCGGCACCAGCTACCACGCCGGCCGCGTGGCCGGCTACTGGCTGGAATCCATCGCCGGCATGCCGGCCAATGTGGAAATCGCCAGCGAATACCGCTACCGCGACACCATTCCCAATCCCGAGGCGCTGGTGGTGACCATTTCGCAGTCGGGCGAGACCGCCGACACGCTGGCGGCGCTGCAGCGCGCCAAGGAACTTGGGCACGGATATACCCTGGCGATCTGCAACGTGCCGGAGTCCTCGCTGGTGCGCGCCAGCCGGCTGAAATTCCTCACCCGCGCCGGGCCCGAGATCGGCGTGGCCTCGACCAAGGCCTTCACCACCCAGCTCGCCGCGCTTTACCTGCTCACCCTGGTGCTGGCGAAGCTGCGCGGCAAGTTGAGCGGCGAACAGGAGGCCGGGCAGCTTGCCGCATTGCGCCAACTGCCGCAGCTCGCCCAGGAAGTGCTGAAGCTGGAGCCGCAGGTGGAAGCCTGGGCGCGGCGCTTCGCCAACAAGCACCATGCCCTGTTCCTCGGGCGCGGCCAGCATTACCCGATCGCGCTCGAAGGTGCTCTCAAGCTCAAGGAGATTTCCTACATCCACGCCGAGGCCTACCCGGCGGGCGAACTCAAGCATGGCCCGCTCGCCCTGGTCGACAAGGACATGCCGGTGGTGGCGGTGGCGCCCAACGACCAGCTGTTGGACAAGCTCAAGTCCAACCTGCAGGAAGTGCGCGCGCGCGGCGGCGAACTCTACGTGTTCGCCGACCTCGATACCCACATATCTCCCAGCGATGGCGTGCAGGTCATCCAGCTCGGCAGCCACGCCGGGCCGCTGTCGCCGATCCTGCACACCTTGCCGCTGCAGCTCCTGTCCTATCATGCCGCCTTGCAAAAGGGCACGGATGTGGACAAGCCGCGCAATCTCGCCAAGTCGGTCACGGTCGAGTAGCGGCTTGCCGCCCAGCCGGCCCGGGCTTAAACTGGGCGCAAAAATGCACAACAACCAACGGGAGAAAACATGAAAAAATCCGTCCTGCTCGCAGTCTGCGCGCTGCCGTTCGCCTTCATGCAAAGCCAGGCCGGCGAATTCGCCGCCGAACCCGCCGTCACCGCTTACTGGCAGGCTCCCCTGGCAGTGTCCAAGACCGGCAAGGAGCAGCAGGCTTTCGGCCTGCGTTTCGACCAGGTGGTGCGCGACAACACCGGCAACCTCGTTTCGTCCTTTTCGACGCCGCAACGCGCAGCGCTGGTGGACTTCCGCTTCAACGACCGCGGCCTCAACGGCGTTTACGTTCATGGCGTGAACATGGCGACGCCCGCGATCATGAAGGCTGCCGAAGGCACGGGCGGCACGGCATTGTGGATTGCCGGCGGCGTGACGCTGGGCATGCTCGGCATCGCCATCTGGGGCGGCGATGACAGCAGCAACAACTCATGTGGCTATAAATTCAATTTCAATGTCGACTGCCTCGAAGGCGGAATGAATGTCATCTGCTGCTGAGCGAGCCGTCAATTCCGGAAATAAATAAAGCGCCGTCAGGCGCTTTTTTATTGGGCCTTTTCTGGTGAACTCAGCGTCGCCGCCGGTCTTCCTTCATGGCAAGGGTGGCGACCTGCACGCGGTTCTTCAGGCCGAGCTTTTCCATGATGTTGCGCAAATGGTTGCGCACGGTGTTTTCGGAAAGCTTGAGGTTGTAGGCGATGATCTTGTTGGAGAGCCCCTGCTTGACGAACTCGACGATTTCCATCTCGCGCGGAGTCAGCGCTTCCAGCGCGTTGTGTGCGATCTCGCCGCGCGCCATGCTCTGCATGATGTTGAGCGGAAAGCTGCTCTGGCCGGCGCAGACGCTGCGAATCGCCGACAGCACGTGGTCCGGCTCGCTGCTCTTGATGACGTAGCCGTCGACGCCGGCGCTGATGGCCTCGGAAATTTCCTCTTCGGTGTCGGCGATGGTGAGCATGATGACCTTCATGCCAGCTTCGCGGATGTCGGAGACCATGTCGAGCGCGTCCATGTCCGGCAGGGAGCGGTCCAGCAAAACCACGTCGGCGCGCTTGCCGGCATCCATCCATGCCTTGAGCGAGGCGGCATCGGCGAACTGGCCGGCAAGCTGCAGGTCTCCGGTCTGATCGATCGAGTTCGCCACGCCCATGCGCAACAGCGGGTGGTCGTCCACCACCGCGACGCTTATCAATTCAGCCATAAAGCCTCCGGATTGTGTGTGTTTTGAGAACTATAGGGCATCTGCGCCGCCCGGGGCAAAAAATCAGGCGGACAGGAAAGTCAGGTCGGCAGGCCGCGCGGCTTGCGCGGCGCCTTCTCGAACAGGCGGTCGTACAGCGCGCGCGGCAGGCAGCGCAGCAGGCCGGCGACGATCGTCATCTGCCAGGGGATGGTGCTTTCGGGCCGGCGCTTCTCGATGAGGCGCGCGACCTTGGCGGCGGCATTTTCGGCCGTCATCCTGAACGGCATGGGATAGGGGTTCACGTGCGTCATCGGGGTTTCGATGTAACCGGGCGACACCGTGACCACGCTGATGCCGGACGACTTGAGTTCGAGCCGCAGGGCTTCGAGATAGACCCGTGCGGCGGCCTTGGAGGCGGAATAGGCCCCGCCGCCGGGCAGGCCGCGCACGCCGGCAACGCTGGCAATGCCGCAGAGGACGCCCTTGCCCGCCTGCTTCATGGGCGCGATGAAAGGCTGGAAAGTGTGCACCAGCCCCATCACGTTGGCATCCATCACCGCCTGGAACACCGGCAGGTCGGCGGCTTCCTCGGTCAGCGCGCCGACCGAGATGCCGGCGCAGCCGATGACGATATCGGGTACGCCGGCCCGGGCGATGAATTCATCGGCGGCGGCCTGCATGGCCCTGGCGTCGCGCACGTCGGCAGTGAAGCAATGGGCATCGAGGCCCGCCGCGGTTTGCGCCAGGGCTTCGGTGCGGCGTCCGCACAGGCCGAGCACCGCGCCCTGATCGCCGTAATGCCGGGCCAGCGCGGCGCCGAGCCCGCTGGAAGCGCCGGTGATGAATACGCCGAGCGGCCTGCCGGTCCGTTGCAACGATGGCCTACTTGAGTGCCTTGCCGCCGCGCTCGGCGCGTGCGCGCTGGACCAGCTGGTCCAGCACTTCGAACAGGCGCTCTTCGGTGTAGGTCATGGAAATGGCGGTGAGGTACTTGCCGTCGACCATCAGCACCGGCACGCCGGAGATGCCGGCATTGCGCGCGGTCTGGGCGCCCTTCATGGCACGCGTCTGCACCGAGAAGGAGCGGTAGGCGGCCTTGAAGCGGGCCTCGTCGACCCCTTGCTTCCTGATCCAGGCCATCAGTACGGTTTCGTCATCAAGGTCGATCTTGTCCTTGTGATAGGCATCGAAAACCTTGCCGCGCAGCCTGTCGAGTGCGCCCACGTCAGCCAGGGCGTAATGCAGCTTGGCCGCAGGCAGCCAGTTCGGGTTGAGGATGGCGGGCACGGCGCGGAAGCGGACGTCGGCGGGGAGCTTCTTGACCCAGGCTTCGAGACCCGGTTCGAGCTGGTTGCAGTGCGGGCAGCGATACCAGAAAAATTCCACCACCTCGACCTGCTTGCCGGTTTCCACCGGCACCGGCTTGGCCAGGCGCTGGTAATCCGTGCCTTCTTCCGCCGGTTCGGCGGCGAGCACGCCGGTCAGCATGAACAGGCCGGCCAGCAGGGCCAGCATGCGGGGCAGGGCTTGAGTCAGCTTCATCTGTTCTCCTTGGGTTCGATTCTTACCAGCATGGTTTCCACGCCGCCTTGGGTGAGACGGGCGCGTGCGGCATTAAGTTCATCCAGGCTCTTGTAAGGGCCGATCCGGACCTTGTGCAGCAGCGCCTCGCCTTCCTGCGCGGCGAGTATTTTCGCCTCGAAGCCGAGCAGGGCGAGGCTGGCCTTCATTTCCTCGGCATCCGCCGCCTTGGCGAAGGCGCCGGCCTGCAGGAAGTAGGCGGTGCCGCTTGCGGCAGCGGGCGCGGATTCGCCGCCGGCCGCGTCATCCGGCAAGGCCTGGTAGAACTCGTACTTGGGCGCTTCCATGGGCGCGGCAGGCGCGGTGCTGCTCCTGGCGGTATCCGTACCGTTGTCGACGAAGGGATTGTTGCGCGTGACCAGCAGCGCGACTACCACGGCCAGCGCCAGGCCGGAAAAGAGTCCGGCCAGGAAGCCGCCGAGGAAGGGGTTCTTGCCGCCGCCGCGTGCCATTACATTTTCTCCGGGGCGGTCACGCCGAGCAGCGCAAGGCCATTGGCGAGCGCCTGGCGGGTTGCGGCGACCAGCGCGAGGCGCGCCAGCTTGAGCGCCTCGTCCTCGACCAGGAATTTCTCGGCGTTGTAGTAGGTGTGCAGGTCGCCGGCCAGGTCCTTGAGATAGTAGGCGATGAGATGCGGCGACAGTTCGCGCGCCGCCGCCTCGATGATTTCCGGAAACTCCAGCAGCCGCTTCATCAGGGCGAGCTCATGGCCCGACGTCAGCAGGGCGAGATCGGCCTTGTCCAGGGCGGCCGGATCGCCGCCCCATTCGGCCAGCACGCTGCACACCCGGGCGTGCGCGTACTGGATGTAGTACACCGGGTTGTCGCTGCTCTGCGACTTGGCGAGGTCGAGATCGAAGTCGAGATGCTGGTCGGACTTGCGCAGCACGTAGTAGAAGCGCGCGGCATCGTTGCCGACCTCGCCGCGCAGCTCGCGCAGGGTGACGAAGGAGCCGGAGCGCGTGGACATCTGCACCTTCTGTCCGCCGCGGTAGAGCACGGCAAACTGCACCAGCGCCACGGTCAGTTTTTCCGGATCGAGGCCCAGCGCGGTGAGCGCCGCCTTCACGCGCGGGATGTAGCCGTGGTGGTCGGCGCCCCACACGTCGATGATGCGGTCGAAGCCGCGCTCGTACTTGTTGGCGTGGTAGGCGATGTCGGAGGCGAAGTAGGTGAACTCGCCGTTGGCGCGCTGCACCACGCGATCCTTTTCGTCGCCGAAGGCCGTGGCCTTGAACCACAGCGCGCCGTCTTGCTCATAGAGGTGGCCGCGCTGCTTGAGGGTGTTCACTGCTGCTGCCACCCTGCCGGTGTCGAACAGGCTTTTTTCCGAGAACCACTCGTCGAACTTGACGCCGAATTCGAGCAGGTCCTCGCGGCAGTCGGACAGCTGCTCGTTGAGGGCAAACCCGTGGAAATAATCGTAGTCGACGCCGAGCAGGTTTTTCGCTGCGGCAATGAGGCCGTCCAGGTGCGCTTCATTCTGCGCCTTGGCCTCGGCATCGCCGCCGGCCACGCGCTCGTCGTCGGGGCGCAGCGGCACGCCGTCAAGAATGCGCCAGGGTTCGTGCACGTAGCGGTCGCCATGCTCCTGCTGGATGGCGCGCGCCATTTCACGCACGTAGTCGCCCTGGTAGGCGTTGGAGGGGAAGGGCACATGGATGCCGTGCAGGTCGAGGTAGCGCAGCCAGGTCGACAGCGCGAGGATGTCCATCTGGCGTCCGGCGTCGTTGACGTAGTATTCGCGCGTGATGGCATGCCCTGCGGCTTCCAGCACGTTGGCGAGGCTGGCGCCATAGGCGGCGCCGCGGCCGTGGCCGACGTGCAGCGGGCCGGTGGGATTGGCGGAGACGAATTCGACCTGCACCTTGTGTCCGCTGCCGGCCTGCGCGCGGCCGTAGCGGCTGCCCTGCGCACGGATGGTTTGCACCACCTGCGCCCAGGCCGCCGGCTGCAGAAACAGGTTGATGAAGCCGGCGCCGGCGACTTCGGCCTTGTCCAGCAGCGGCGAGGCGGGCAGGTCGGCGACGATGGCCTGGGCCAGTTCACGCGGGTTCTTCTTCAGCGCCTTGGCCAAGCGCATGGCGATGTTGCAGGAGAAGTCGCCGTGGCCGGCGGCCTTCGGTCGTTCCAGCTCGATGCCGTCTTCCTGGCCGGGAGCGATATTGGCAACGGCCAGCTTCAGCAGCTTGAGCAGATGTTCTTTTGGGCTCATTCGGAAACAGGCCCGCATTCGGGCCCCAACAGATCTTCAAGAGCGCCAATTATACCGCGCCGCTTCCCCGCCGCCGCGGAACCCTGCAGCGGGAGAGGGGTCGCATCGAATGACGCAGGCGGGTATGCTTTGATTGCAATGGCCTGTCGGCATGCACACCGCGCTGGCGAGCGCGCATGCCGTACTACATTCAGGACGGTTTCAGGGATGCCCATGAAAAAGATCAAGCTGTACCTTGTCGGCCTCCTCTTTCCCGCCTTGCTGTCGCTGGCTCATGCCAGCGAGCTGCCGGCGCCCGAGACCTATGCCGGTCGGGCCGAGGCGGAGGCGTTTGTCGAGGATATGGCGCAGCGCGGGCTGGACGCGGACTGGGTGCGGCAGACCCTGGGCCAGGCGGAGAAACTGGAAACGGTGCGGCGCATGTTCCGGCCCCTGGCCGGCGGGCAGCGCAAGAACTGGCAGGCCTATCGGGAGCGCTTTGTCGAGCCGGCACGAACCGGAGCGGGCAGGGCCTTCATGCAGCAGCATGCGGAAGTGCTGACCCGGGCGAGCAATCAGTTCGGCGTGCCGGTCGAGGTGATCGTCGGCATCATCGGCGTGGAGACCTACTATGGCCGCATTACCGGGAATCATCGCGTGGTCGACGCGCTCGCGACGCTGGCCTTCGACTACCCGCCCGAAGCGGCGCGGGACCGCTCGGCCTATTTCCGCGAACAGCTTGCCGAGTTTTTTGCCTGGTGCGCGAAAGAGCAGTGCCAGCCCCTGGAGCTGCGCGGCTCCTATGCCGGCGCCATGGGCATTCCGCAATTCATGCCCGGCAACATCCATCTGTTCGGAACCGACTTCGACGGCGACGGGCGCATCGACCTCAACAATCCGGTCGATGCCATCGGCTCGGTGGCGCGCTTTCTCGCCAGGCACGGCTGGGTGAGGGAGCTGGAACCGGTTTTCCCGGTCAGCGTCGAGCAGGCGCAACTCGGGCCGCTGCTGGCGCCTGACATCCTGCCGACCTTCACGCCGGAGCGACTGGCGCTGCATGGTGCGCAGGCGCTGGCCGAGCTGCCGCCGCGCGAAGTCTACGCGCTGGTCGAATTGCAGAACGGCGAAGCCGCCAGCGAGTATCTGCTGGGCAGCCGCAACTTTTTCGTGCTGACACGCTACAACCGGTCATCCTATTACGCCATGGCGGTGCTTCATCTGGGCCAGGCGGTGACGGCCAGCGAAGCGGCCGCGGCGGCCGCCAGCCAGCCGGAGGGCAAGGCCGCGACCTGCGTTCAGTGTTAGGGCAGCAGCAGTTCCACCCAGTGCCGGACCGGGGTTGCCGTGCCGGACTGCAACTGGGTGAGGCAGCCGATGTTGGCGCTGGCGATGACTTCGGGCCGGGGGCTGGCCAGATGGCCGAGCTTGCGGTCCCTCAGTTGCATGGAAATCTCCGGCTCCAGCAGCGAATAGGTGCCCGCCGAGCCGCAGCACAGATGCGATTCGGCGACCGGCAGCACGGTGTGGCCGGCCACGGTGAGCAGGGCTTCCACCACGCCGGTGATCTTCTGTCCGTGCTGCAGGGTGCAGGGGGCATGGAAGCTGACCCGCTTGCCTTGCGCCGGCCCGCGCCTTTCCAGCCAGGCGCGCAGCGCGGTTTCTTCGGCCAGCAGCACTTCGGACAAATCCTTCGTCAGCGCCGACACGCGCGCGGCCTTTTCCGCGTAGGCGGGATCGTGCCTGAGGTAGTGGCCGTATTCCTTGACGGTGACGCCGCAGCCGGAGGCGGTCATGACGATGGCCTCGGCGCCAGACTCGACATGCGGCCACCAGGCGTCGATGTTGCGGCGCATGGCGGCCAGGCCTTCTTCCTGGAAATTGAGGTGGAAGCTCACCGCGCCGCAGCAGCCGGCGCGCGCGGCCTCGAACAGGCTGATGCCGATGGCGTCGAGCACCTTGATCGCGGCGGCATTGATCTGCGGCGCGAGCGCCGGCTGCACGCAGCCTGCGAGAGCCAGCATCGTGCGCGCATGACGTGCGGCAGGCAGGGGCTGGCGCAGGGCGGGAGCGGGGGGGATCTTGCCGGCCAGCGCATCGGGCAGGAAGGGTCTGGCCATGCGCCCCAGTTTCAGCGCGCCGCCGAAGAGCTGCTGCTGCGGCAGGAATTTCGCCAGCGCGCGGCGCCTGAGAGCCTGCGCCGGCGGGCGCGTGACTTTCTGCTCGGCGACGCGGCGGCCGATGTCGATGAGCTTGCCGTACTGCACGCCGGAAGGGCAGGTGGTCTCGCAGTTGCGGCAGGTCAGGCAGCGGTCGAGATGGGTCAGGGTCTTGCGCGTGACCGTTGCGCCTTCCAGCATCTGCTTCATCAGGTAGATGCGGCCGCGCGGGCTGTCGAGCTCGTCGCCGAGGATCTGGTAGGTCGGGCAGGTGGCGAGGCAGAAGCCGCAATGCACGCAGGCGCGCAGGATGCGGTCGGCCTCCTGGCCGTCGGCGGTGTCACGGATGAAATCGGCTAGCTGGGTTTGCATGGGGTTTTGATCATTCGGCCTGGATCTGGAAGCCCTGCTGCTTCAGCAGCGCGAGCACGCCTTCCGGCCCGCCCAGGTGCAGGGCGCCGACGGCGAGAAAAAACGGTCCGGATGCGCCGCCGGTCTGCGCGAGCAGACGCTCGACCAGTGTGCGGTTGCGCGCGGCCAGGAACTTGCGTTCGAAGGATTCGGCAACAGACGGACTGCCATGGCGCTTTTCCATCTCCTTGTACCAGGCATGCATGGCATCGGCATCGCCGCCTTTCCACAACTCGACCAATTGCTGATTCAGGCGCATGCGCTCGCGCGTGCTCATGCTGAGCCACTGCGCCAGCATTTCCTTCTGCTCTGCAGGCGTCATGTCGGTGAACAGGCGGATTTGCTCCTCGGCGCTTTCGAGGCCGACGGTCTTGTCGGCGTCGCCGGCCAGCTGGCTGATGCGCCTGTCCACGCCCTGCTGCGCGTTCAGGCCGAGGGCGGCGAAGTCGCCCAGGGTCAGCACGACGGCCGCCGCCCAGGGGCGCATTCTTTCCAGCGCGCGCAGTGCGGCTTCCTGGTTGCCGAGACGCTGGGCGAGGGCGTTCCATTCCGATTCGCTCAGCGCCTGCTTCAGGCAGGGGCGCTGGCACAGCATGGCCTGGCTCATTTTCTGCTCGACGTCGGCATCGTCCTGGTCGATTTCCAGGTAGACGCGGGCGGACTGCGTGACCGCGGACTCGATGGCCGGGCGCAGCGGGTAGAAATCGGCGCGCCCCACGTGCAGCGTGCCCAGCACGTAGACGAGCTGACCGTCGCGTTCCGCCTTGTAAAAAGGCGCGCGCAGTTCGGCGAAGGCCTGGGCCTGCAGCAGCCCGCTGCATAGCAGCAGCAGGAATGCGAATGCGCGTCTCATGGATACATCCTGCCCGGATTGAGGATGCCGCGCGGATCGAACTGCCGCTTCAGGCGCTGCTGGTATTTGAGCAGGGCCTCGGGCAGCGGGTGGAACACGCCGCATCCCTTGTCGCCGGCATACAGCGTGGCATGGCCGCCGTGCGCAGCGGCGCGTGCGCGGATTTCCGCCGCGGACGCATCCGACTTGAGCCAGCGTTCCGCGCCGCCCCAGGCGATCAGTTGCCTGCCCGGCAGGTCGAGCGGCGCCGCCGTGGAGGGCAGCGACAGGCGCCAGAGCGGGGCATCGTCGTGGAAAAACGCGGCGCGGTGGTCGCGCAGGCCTGCCCAGAATTCCGCGCCATGCGCCGTCTCTTCGCCGCCGAGCTTGCGGTGCGCGGCCGCCACCGAACTGTGCGCGCCGGACAGGCGCACGGACAGGACGCCGGAGAGCCAGGCCGTGGCGGACAACGGCAGCGGCTTGCCGGCCCACTCGTTGGTGCGGCGGATGGCTTCGGCTTCGTCGCACTCGAACTGCAGGGTCAGTTCCGCCTGCGGTCTGGGCAACACCTTGAGCGAGGCCTGCAGCAGCACGCCGAGGGTGCCGAGCGCGCCTACCATCAGGCGCGAGACGTCGTAGCCCGCCACGTTCTTCATGACCTGGCCGCCGAACTTGAGATACTGGCCGTTGCCGTCGAGGATTTCCATGCCCAGCACGAAGTCGCGAGCCGAACCCGCATAGGGTCGGCGTGGCCCGGACATGCCGCAGGCGAGCGTGCCGCCCAGGGTGGCAGATCCGGTAAAGCGCGGCGGTTCGAAGCCGAGCATCTGCCCGTTCTGCCCGAGCAGCGCCTCGATCTCGGCCAGCGGCGTGCCGCACTTCGCGGTCAGCACCAGCTCGCCCGGCTCGTAGCTGACGATGCCGCGGTTAGCGGAGACGTCGAGCACCTCGCCGGATGTGGCTTCGCCGTACCAGTCCTTGCTGCCGCCGGCGCGGATTGCCAGCGGACCTGTGGCAGTACGGATGCGTTCGATCAGTTCAATCATCTTAATTTTTTACCGCAGAGTTCGCGGAGTTCGCAGAGAAAATCACAATAAACTCCGCGTCCTCCGCGAACTCTGCGGTTAATCATCAGAACCTCGGCAGTTCGGGGAAGGGCAGCGCGCCGCCCTTCACGTGCATGGCGCCGTATTCCGCGCAGCGGTGCAGGGTCGGCACGGCCTTGCCGGGATTGAGCAGGCCGTCCGGGTCGAAACAGGCTTTCACGCCGTGGAAGGCCTCGAGTTCCGCGGGCGCGAACTGGACGCACATCTGGTCGATCTTTTCCAGGCCGACGCCGTGTTCGCCGGTAATGGTGCCGCCGTGCGCGACGCACAGTTCGAGGATGTCGGCGCCCAGGCGCTCGGCCTTTTCCGTGGCGCCCGGCTGGTTGGCGTCGTACAGGATGAGCGGGTGCAGGTTGCCGTCGCCGGCGTGGAACACGTTGGCCACCGGCAGCGCATACTCGCGCGACAGCTCGGCGATGCGCGTCAACACCGCAGGCAGGGTCTTCCTCGGGATGGTGCCGTCCATGCAGTAGTAGTCGGGCGACAGCCGGCCCACGGCGGGGAAGGCCGCCTTGCGCCCGGCCCAGAATCTTTTCTGTTCGGCGTCGTCCTTCGCCGTGCGCACTTCGGTGGCGCCGGCGGCGAGCAGGATGTCGCGCACGCGCATGACATCCTCCGAGACCTCTTCCTGGGTGCCGTCCACTTCCACCAGCAAAATCGCTTCGGCATCGAGCGGATAGCCGGCATGGACAAAGGCCTCGGCGGCTTCGATAGCGAGCCTGTCCATCATTTCCAGGCCGGCCGGCAGCACGCCGCCGCTGATGATGGCGCCCACCGCTGCGCCGCCCTTGCCGACGTCGTCGAAGGCGGCGAGGATGACCTGGGCGCGCTCGGGTTTCGGCAGCAGCTTCACGGTGATTTCGAGAATGACGGCGAGCATGCCCTCGGAACCGGTCATCAGGGCGAGCAGGTCGTAGCCGGGGATGTCGAGCGCGCCCTCGCCGATCACCAGTTCCTCGCCCTCGATGGTGAGCGCGCGCAGGGCCAGCACGTTGTGCACGGTGAGGCCGTATTTCAGGCAGTGCACGCCGCCGGAATTTTCCGCCACGTTGCCGCCGATGCTGCAGGCGATCTGCGAAGAAGGGTCGGGTGCATAGTAGAGGCCGTATTGGGCGGCGGCCTCGGAGATGGCGAGGTTGCGCACGCCGGGCTGCACGCGTGCGGTGCGCGCCAGCGGGTCGATTGCCAGGATGCGGCTGAACTTGGTCATGGCCAGCAGCACCGCCCCATCCACCGGCAGCGCGCCGCCGGACAGCCCGGTGCCGGCGCCGCGGAACACCACGGGGGTGCCGGTCTCGCGGCAGGCGGCGAGCACCTGCTTCAGCTGTTCCTCGGTTTCCGGCAGCGCCACCGCGTCGGGCGTGTTGCGGTAGGCGGTAAGACCGTCGGTCTCGAACGGCTTCAGATCCTCGCGCGCCAGCAGCAGGCAGTGCGGCGGCAGGATGGCTTGCAGGCGGCGGACGGCTTCGTTGGCGATCATGGTTTCATTCTAAGCCAAGTATCCGGGCTAAAATCCCGGGAAATGGGGGGATTTCCGATGGCAATGCATGCCACGAAATACGAATGGGCGGCCTGGGGCCTGATGGCCGCTGCACTGATCTTCACCTTGTCCGCCAAATTGCTGCCGGCGCTGCTCGCCGGTCTGCTGGTCTACGAACTGGTGGTGATGCTGTCGCCGCGCTTCGTCGGCAACAAGCTGTCGCACAGCCGCGCCAAGATGGTCGTGGTGGCGCTGATATCCGCCACGGTGCTGGCTGCGCTGATCGGTGCCGTGCTGGGCGCGATCGCCTACTACAAGGCCGAGGGCGGCAGCTATGCCGCGCTGCTGAAGAACATGGCCGAGATCATCGAGAACTCGCGCGACCTGCTGCCGCCGTGGATTGCCGAGTACCTGCCGCAAGGCGACGAGTCGCAGATCCGCGCTACCCTGTCCGAATGGCTTCGCACCCACGCCCAGGAAATCCGCACCATCGGCGGCAGCGCCGGCCATGCCCTGGCCATGGTGGTGGTCGGCCTCATTATCGGTTCCTTCGTGTCGCTCAACGAGGGGCGTGAACATCATAGCCTCGGCCCGCTGGCACAGGCCATGAACAAGCGCGTGCTGCATCTGGGCCAGGCCTTCCGCAAGGTGGTGTTCGCGCAGGTGCGCATTTCGCTCCTGAACACCACGCTGACCGGCCTGTATCTGGCCGTGGTGCTGCCGGCCTTCGGCGTTGAACTGCCGTTCGTGAAAACCATGATCGTGATTACCTTCGTCGTGGGGCTCCTGCCGGTGCTGGGCAATCTTATTTCCAACACCGTCATCGTCGTCATTTCCTTCAACCATTCCTTGCAGATCGCCTTCGCCTCGCTCGCATTCCTGGTCATCATCCACAAGCTCGAATATTTCGTGAACGCGCGCATCATCGGCGGCCAGATCAAGGCCTACACCTGGGAGCTGCTCACCGCCATGCTGGTGATGGAGGCGGCCTTCGGCGTTGCCGGCGTGATCGCCGCGCCGGTGTTCTACGCCTACATCAAGCGCGAGCTTGCCGAGCGGGATCTGATCTGACCTGTCCGGGCCTGCCAAGACGCAGGTAGACCGTGGCCAGCGCCGATTCGTCGCCCACGTTGCCGGGGAAGATCACTACCGGCAGGCCGGGGTGGCGCGGATGGTCCTCCGGGCACTTCACCACCGAGCAGCCGGCGAGGATCTGCCCGAGCACGCGCGAGGCTCTCAGCGCGAGGCCGTCGGACAGCACGTCGTTGGAAGTGATGCCGCCCTTGCTGATGAGGAAGCCGATGCTCTCCGGCAGTCGCCTGACGATGTCCATCAGCGTGCCGGAGACCTGCTCGCCGAAGGCCAGGCGCTGCTGCTGGCTCTCGAACTGGCGCTCGACGCGGCTGGTGTAGATCACCGGCGTCAGCCCCTGCGCATGCAGGGCCGCCGCTGCCCTGCCCGCCTCCTCGACGATGCGCGCGCGGCCTTCCGGCAGCTGCGCCACGTCGATTTCCAGCGCTGCGATGCCGGGCTGCTTCAATAACTCGTTCAGCTGCGCGGTGGTCTTCTTCACGTGCGAGCCGACGATGACCGCGCCCGGCCTGCCTTCGCGCACGAAGGCCGACATGTCTTCGGCGGCGACCGGCTGCGGCGGCAGCGCGGCGAGCGCGGTGAGCAGCGAGGCACCGCTCCGGAACAGGAAGCGCTTGCCTTGCGAAGCCGCGGCTTTCAGCTGCGCGGCGAAATGATTCAGGTCAGCCTGGCTCTCGGCGTCGACCACGCAGCACGCATTGTTTTCCAGCGCCAGCAGGCGCGGCAGCGCATCGCCGCGCACGTCTGCCAGCACGAAGCGCTCGACTTCGCCCGCCCGGATGCGGCCGGCGGTCTTTTCCTCGACGTAGTCCGGGAGAAAGCTATGGCGATAGCCGAACACCGAATCCTTGGCGAACTCGGTTTCATGCACCGGCACCGCCTTGCCGTCGACCATCAGATAGTGAACGCTGTCGCGCGTCACGCGTCCGCCCTCGAAGAAGGCGGGCACCAGGAAATGCGCATCGAACGGCCCCAGGGTTTCACTGATGACATCGGTTTCCACCGGATAGTGGCCGCGCAGCGTGGAATCCGAACGGCTCACCAGAATCGGCTGGATCGCGCGGCCATGCGCGGCGAGGCGGTCGAGCGCCGTGCGCAGGTTGGTGCAGATCTCGCGCGTCACCGCTGCCGCCTTCGTCGCGTCCATGCCGCGCGTATTGGACAGCACGAAGAACAGCGGCGAGGCGTCGGCGAGGCCTTCGCTCAGCGTGTCGACATCCCAGCGCGTCAGCAGCAGGCAGCCATGCACCGTCTGCGAGCCGGTGGGATCGTCGTCGATGACGATGATCTTGTTTTCCACCGCATCACCCCAGGAGGCCGCGTGCGCGCTCGGCGATGTCGCCGCCGGTGAGGCCGTTGAAGGCCATGACCTCGTTGGGGCTGGCGGTGGTCTCGCCGCGCTTCCAGCACATCACGTCGCGGCGCTGTGCGCGGCTGCGAATCAGCACCGGCTCCAGCGTGGCGCTGGGGCCGCCGCTTACTGCGAGCAGCGCCTTGCCCGAGAACAGCCGGTCGAAATCGGCGTCGCTCATGAAGCCGCCGTCCGGCTCGGACACGGTGTCCCAGGCCACGTCGGCGGCGCGGTACAGGCGGCGCGGATTGGCCACGGCGACGATGCGCACGCGTTTGCCCTCGGCCTCCAGCTTGTCCTTGGCTTCGAACACCGGCAGGAAGATCATGTCGCCGGCAGCCGCCAGCACCACGTCGACTTCGTCCGCGCCGGCGCTTTCGTACAGCGTGATTGCGCCGTCACGGATGGCCTGGCGCGATTGCTCCAGCGTGGTGTACACCGGCAGCGCCGACTTCGAGGCGAAAATGGCGATGCTCTTGTTGTGGCTGCCAAGCGCCCACTCGTAGCACGCCTGGATCATGTTGGCGTCGGCCGGGAACAGCGCGAAGCTGTTGCCGTTCTTCATCTGCGCGGCGATGTAGTTCTCGATCTCGGGGCGCTGGTGGGTCCAGCCGTTGCGGCCCTGCTCCAGCGCGCCGGCGGTGAACATGCACACGGCCGACGGCGTCTTGCGCCTGAGTTCGGCCATGGCCTGGGCCACGGTCTGGTAGATGGGCCAGCCGTTGATGGCGAAGCTCTCGTAGCTCAACCAGATGCTGCGGCTGCCGAACAGGGCGAGGCCGGCGGCGAAGCCCGCGCAGGCGTCCTCGTTCAGGGGCTCGTACACCTGGCCTTCGGGTTTCTGGTGATAGAGGCCGTCCTCGGAAGGGTGGCGGATCTTTAGCGCCTCGTTGATGTTGGCCATGCCCGAGGCCTCGTTGCCGTCGGCGTTGGTCACCACGAAGTTGGCGTCGTTCTTGCCCACGTGCGCGATCAGGCCGCCCAGCGCGGTGGAGGGCACGGCCTTTTCGCCCACGGCGAAATCCTTCAGCGGCAGCGCCTTGATCGGCGCGAGCGCAAGTTCGCTTTCGGTCACCGCGACCCTGGCGGCGGGACCGCCGGCGGCGCGCACGCACAGAGTGCGCGCGAGTTCCCAGGCTTCCGGCGACAGCGCGCGGCGCTCCAGCGCGCTGGAAATGTGCGGCGCATCGAGGGTGTCGGCCGGATACAGGTTGTGCGCCTTGGCGCCGGTCTTGTGCACGCCCGCGCCCTTCAGCTGCTTGATGATGAAGGCGGTGGGGGTGCCGGACATGGCGCTCTTCGCCGCGTCGTCGATGCCTTTCAGCACGGCGGCGGCGAAGGCAAGACGCTGCTTGAAGGAGAACAGGCTGGAGTCGACGTAGGCGCCGTGCTGCATGGCGTCGTCAAAGTCCTTGGCGTCGATGAGGATCACGCGCTTGAAGCCGTGCGCATGCCAGTAGCGCTGCATGCCCTCGTTATCAAACAGCGACACCATGGAGTGATGCTCCTGGCTGTAGCCGTTCCACACCAGCACCGGCAGGAAGTTGGTCACCTCCGGATAGGCGGTGATGAAATGCAGGAAGGACGACAGGATGTAGGGCTCGCCCATGCCGCCGTCGCCGATGGTCACCGGGAACAGTTTGTCGCGGTGCAGGTAGGCGCCGGCCATGGCGAAGTGCTGGCCCTGGCCGAGCGGGCCGGCGGGGGCGAGGAGGCCGGGGATGGCGCCGGACAGGTGGCCCAGGAGGCCGTGGCGTTCGCGGAAGCGCGTGCGCATGTCCTTCACGGTGGAGATGCCCATGGCCTCGAGCGAAGTGTCGAGGAACATGGCGCTGTAATAGCCGGGGGCGTGGTGGCCGACCTCGGTGGTGAGATTCTTGTGGCCGAGCAGGGTGAGCGCAGCCACCGCTTCGGCGCTGGAGGCGAAGCCGCCGGGATGGCCCGAGGCCTTGGCGCCGGTGATCTGCAGGGTGAGGTAGCGCAAGGCGTCGGCCACCAGCAGGGTCTGGTAGGCGGCGCGCTTGTCGCCGGCGTCGGCGATCGCGGTCTGGCCTTCGCCGATCACGGGCGCGGCGCCGAGGGTGTCGAAATGCGGCCAGGCCTGGCCGAAGTAGTCGATGCCTTCCAGGTAGGCGGGGTAGCTGCTGGTCTTGTGGTCGGGCTGGGCGGACATGGCGGGCTCCAATATCAAAAAGGTTGCGTTGGGCTAACCTTAGTGGAATACTGAATTTTTCACAATACAGAATCGTTTTCACGATATGAAACAGACGACGACCGCCATCCAGGTGCTGGACCGAGCCGTGGGCCTGCTCGATGCGCTTTCGCATTACCCGGAGCCGGTGCCGCTGAAATTCCTCACCGCCGACACCGGACTGCATGCCTCGACGGCCTTTCGCATCCTGCAGGCGCTGGTCGCGCACGGCTTCGTCGAGCGCACCGAATCCGGCAACTACGTGCTGGGCACGCGCTTGCTGCAATTGGGGCATCGCGTGCGCGCCGGCACCGACGTGCGGCGCGAGGCGCGCGCGGTCATGGAATGGCTGCGCGACGAGGTCGAGGAATCGGTCAACCTCACCCTGCGCGAAGGCGACGAGGTGGTCTACGTCGAGCGCGTGACGCCGGCGCGTTCGATCCGCGTCGAGCAGGTGGTCGGTTCGCGCGCGCCGCTGCATGTGACCGCGGTGGGCAAGCTCATGCTGGGAGAAATGGACGATGCGGCATTGGCGGCTTATGTCGCGCGCACCGGGCTCGAGCGCTACACGAAGAACACGCTGGGCGATCTCGACAGCCTGCAGCGCGAGACCCGCCGCGATGTCGCGCAGGGCTATGCGCTGGACAACGAGGAAGCCGAGCTCGGCGTGGGCTGCATCGGCGTGGTGATCCGCGACGGCGGCGGCAGCGTGGTCGCCGGGCTGTCGGTGTCTGCGCCCATCGACCGCCGGCGCGACGAGTGGATCCCGCTGGTACAGGAGGCCGGGCGCAAGATCTCCGCGCGGCTCGGCTTCACTGCCGAGAAAGCCGTTCCAGCGCCAGCATGATGGCGCTGGAATCGAGCTCGGATTCGCCCGCTGCCATCAGCGATGCGATCTGCCTCGCCACCAGCTCCGCGCCAGGCAGCGGCGTGCGGTTCTCGTGGGCGTTGTCCATGACGATGCCCATGTCCTTGTGGTGCAGCTTGACCTTGAAGCCGGCCTTGTAGTTGCCTTCCAGCATGCGCTGGCCGTGCACTTCCAGGATCTTGCTGTTGGCGTAGCCGCCCATCAGCGCCTCGCGCATCCTCGCCGGATCGACGCCGTTGTTGCGTGCGAGCAGGATGGCCTCGGCCACGCCCTCCATGGTCAGGCTGACCACGATCTGGTTGCAGGCCTTCACCACCTGGCCGGCGCCATGGCTGCCGACGTGCACGATGTTCCTGCCCAGCACCTCGAACAGCGGCCGCACGCGCGCGAAAATTTCCGCTTCCCCGCCGACCATGATCGACAGCGTGCCCTGCTGTGCGCCTGCCTGGCCGCCCGACACCGGCGCGTCGAGCATGTGGATGTCGCGTGCGGCGAGCTGCTCGGCAATGCTGCGCGCGGCGGAAGGCGCGATGGTGCTCATGTCGACGATGATGCTGCCAGGCCTGGCGCCATGCATGAGGCCGCGCTCGCCCAGCACCACCTGCTCGACGTCGGCAGTGTTGGCGACCATGGTGATGGTGATGTCGGCGGAAGCGGCAACCTCGGCCGGGGTGCCCTTGCCGGTTGCGCCGGCGACCAGCAGAGGTTCCACCGTGTCGAAACGCCGCCCCCAGGTGTACAGTTCGTGCCCGGCCTGGATGAGGTTGAGCGCCATGGGCCGGCCCATGATGCCGGTGCCGATGAAGCCGATTTTCATTGTGTCCCTCCGCTGAGCTTTTGTGATTAGCCTAACATGATGAGCCACACCGGCAAGCTCAGCAAAAACAGCACCGTGCTCCAGGCCACGGTGAGCGCGACCCGCTCGACGTCGAGCTTGTAGCGGTCGGCGATGCTTACTGCCATGAGCATGGTCGGCACGCCGGCTTCCAGCACCGCACCGCGCTGCGCATCCGTCAGTTCCGGGAACAGCAGCAAGGCCAGCAGGAAGGTGGCGAGCGGCATCAGCAGCAGCTTGAAGCCCACCACCATCAGCACCGGCTTGCTCGGCTTGAGCCGCGACCAGGGAATCGACAGCCCCAGCATCAGCAGCATCACCGGCACCGTCGGCTGGCCGATGAAGTGAGCGGCGTTAACGAGCGGCTGCGGGTCGATCGGCAACTGCACCGCCAGCACGCCGGCGGCGAAGGCCCACAGCGGCGGCAGGCTGAACAGCTGTCTGAGCGGATGGCCGGCGTCCTCGGTCTGGCCGCCCAGCCTGACCGCAATCCACACGCCCAGAGTCCACAACAGTGGCGTGGTGGCAGCCATGTCGGCGAAGGCGGCGTACTGTCCACCGGCCTCGCCATACAGATAAGTGAGCAGGGGATAGCCCATGAACAGCACGTTGCCGAACATGCCGCAGAGCAGGAGTCCGGCGCGCGCGGCCTGCGAGCAGGTGCCGCCGAAGCGCGTCCTGAACAGCAGAAAATACAGCGGCAGGCCGGTGACCAGCATGCTCAGCGCGACCAGCAGGGGCACGCTCAGGATGTTGCTGTCGATTCGCGCAGTGGCTGCCGCGGCGAACAGCAGCGCCGGCGCGAACAGGTTGATGGTGACGGTGGTGATGTAGCCGCGTATGGCGCGTATGCCGGCCTCGTCCAGCCGCGTGCGCCAGATCGCGCCGGCGGCGATGAGCAGACCCATGGGCAACAGCACCTGGGCCAGCAGGTCGAGGTAGAAGTCGAGTGACATGAAAAATGGCGGGCTATTTACCCGCCATTATGCGATTTTCCGAGGCGCTTGAATCAATCAGGTGCCGCGCGAGACCGGCGGTGCGGCCATGGTGTGGCGGCTGATGTCGGAGCCTTCCAGCCAGCGCTTGATGCGGTTGGCGTCGCCGAGGCGGCTGTATTTGCCGACGGCGTCCAGCAGGACGATGATGACCTTGCGCTGTGCGATTTCGGCCTGCATCACGAGGCAGTGCCCCGCTTCGTTGATGAAGCCGGTTTTTGACAGGCCGATCTGCCACTCGTCTTCGCGGGTCAGCCGGTTGGTGTTGACGTAGGCCAGGTTGCGCCAGTGGACCTGCTTCTTGCCCTTTTTGCGCACGACCACCTTGTATTTGCCCAGGCTGTAATCGGTGCTGGTGGAAATGTGGCGGATATCGGGGTAGTAGCTGTAGGCATGATCGACCAGCTTGACCAGGTCTTCCGCGGTGGACTGGTTGAAGCTCGAAAGCCCGGTGGGGTCGGCAAACATCGTCTTGTGCATGCCCAGTTCCCTGGCCTTGCGGTTCATCGCCGCGATGAAGGCATCGATGCCGCCGGGATAGGTGCGGCCGAGGGCGTGCGCCGCACGGTTTTCCGAGGCGATCAGCGCAAGACTCAACAACTGCTCGCGGGTATAGGTGGCGCCCAGCGGCAGTCTTGATCCGGTGCCCTTGAGGCGGTCGACGTCGAGCGCGCTGATCTTGATCTTTTCGTCGAGCGGCAGGCGCGCATCCAGCGTCACCATGGCCGTCATCAGCTTGGTGATGGAGGCGATCGGGGTCTGCAGGTTGGGGTTCTTGGCGTACAGCGCTTCGCCGCTGTACTGGTCGTAGACCATGACCGAGAGGGAATTCAGCTCGAGGTCCTGGCCTTGTGCATGAGGGCTCGTGTAGCTTGCCGCCGCCTGGCTGCGCGCGGCAAGCGCCTGCCCGGTCGCCAGCAGCCCGAGGGTGACGATCAACAAGTAGTTGCGAAATTTCATGTTTCTGCCCTCTGTTCCCGCAAGTCAGCCCCCGAAACGACCGTAAGGGGGCATAACTTTAATACAACGCCGGCCAATGCCTTCTTTTATTAATAACATATTTTCGATTGACCGCAAAAGAAAATAAGTTATATATAGCAATTAGTTGGGAGGATTTTCAAGATTTCACTCAAAAATGCCGCGCCAAGTTTGCTGGAGGCTCACCCGGGGGTGCTGGCAAAGCTCGTCTCCAGTTTGGGCGAAGATGCACTCTCCGGCCAGGCGCTGGCCGAGCATATCGGCTTCGATGCGGCGCTGAGCCTGGTGGTCCTGAAGTGCGCGCGCCAGAGTGGCGCGAGCGGCGATTTTGCCCCCGCGCGGCTTGCCGACAGCATCGACCGGCTCGGCACGGATTTCCTCCGCACCCTGATTCTGGCCGCGCGACCACGGCCGCTCGAGCGGCAGGCGGCCTGGGAAAGCGCCATTCGCGTGGCCTGCCTTGCCCGCCGGATCGCAGCGCATACCGGGGTATGTGACGACGAGCAGGCCTGGCTCGCCGGCCTGTCGCACAATCTCGCCGATTATGCGGGTTTTGCCCAGGCCGGGCGGCTCGACGAATGGCTGCTGGCAGCCGACCCCGGCGGCTTCGTTGCCGATGCCGTGCGCTTTTGCCGGGTCTCACCCGCGCGCGTCAAGTCGGCCCACCCGCTCGTCAGGGTGCTGCAGCTTGCCGCTTCGCTGATCTACAGCGTCCATGTCAACGGCAACGTCGGCGTGCGCGCATCGCTCGGCAGCCTCGGCCTCGAAATGGCCGAGGTCGAGCGCCTGCAGGCCGAGGCCGACTACCTGGCGCAGGAAGCCATCCACCGCTATTCCGGTCTTGAGCTGGCGGCCGCGGGCACGGACGACCTGACTCAGGCATATGCCAGCCTGGCGCGGGCCTCGGCGCTGCAGGCCTACCTCGATTCCGCAACCGGGCTGGAATCGCTGGCGCGCCGCGGCGCCCTCGCCATGCAGGCGCTGTTCGGCGTCGGCCCTGCCGTGGTGCTGCGCGTCGAGGGCAGTCTGCTCGTCCCTGCGGCGTGGTGGCCGGCGCCCGCCAGCCTCGCCGCGCTCAGCCTGCCGGCCGATTTCGTGCAGAGCGCGCTCTCGCGCGCCGCGGGCGGCACGACCGCCTTCTGGCACAGCGCGGAGGCCGAGCAGTTTCCCGTGATCGATGCCCAGGCCGCGCGCCTGCTGGGCGCGGAAACCCTGTTGTGCGAGCCGCTGGCCGGCAGCGGCAATGCGGCGGTGCTGGTCGCCGTCAACGCGAGCCGGGAAACGGCCGCGACGCAGGACTGGAAGCAGTTCCTGGGCGCACTGTCGTCGCGCATGAACGCGGCGCTGCAGGGCGCGCCTGCGAACGCGCCGGCGGAGGCCGAAGCCATTTCCCGCCACGAAGTGCGCAAGGCGGTGCACGAAGCCTCCAACCCGCTCACCATCATTCGCAACTACGTCAATCTGTTGTCGGCCAAATTCGCCGACAACCAGGAAACCCAGCGCGATCTTGCCATCATCGGCGGCGAGATCGAGCGCGTGGCCGGCATCCTGCAAGGACTCGGCGCGAAGCGCGATGCGGCAAGCTCGGCCGAGGCCGGCGCCGGGGCCTGGGTGGACGTCAACCAGGTGATATCCGAGCTGGTGCGGATGTCGCTCGACACGCTGTTCCTGCCCAACAAGATCAACGTGCAGATCGATCTTGACCCGGCCATGGGCAGCATCCTCAGTCAGCGCGACCCGTTGAAGCAGGTGTTGCTCAACCTGGCGAAAAACGCCGTCGAGGCGATGCCGCACGGCGGCAAGCTCGTTTTCGCCACCGCGCGCGGCGAGCGCGATGGGCGGAATTGTGCAGTGATTACGGTGCAGGACTCCGGTCCGGGGCTGCCGCAGCAAGTGCGCGCGCAGCTGTTCCAGCCAGCGGTCAGCACCAAGGCCGGCGAGCATGCCGGCCTCGGCCTCTACATCAGCCACAACCTGGTCAAGAACATGGGCGGCGAAATCGAATGCGACAGCGACGCCAGCGGTTCCACTTTCAGAATTTATCTGCCCATGACGGACATGGGGCAGAACCGGGCTGCGCAGCAGCCCGGCAGCCAGAGAAAATGAACGGAGAGCATGATGCAACCCACATCCGCTGACAGCAAACCCGGCGTTAGCAACCTGAGCCGACGACCGCGCATCCTCATCGTGGATGACGATCCGCTGATCCAGGACAGCCTGGTACGGCTGATCAAGGCGCAAGACTACGAGGCGGTCGCCGCAGGAAACGGACGCCAGGCCCTCGATGCGGTGGATCGGATGCAATTCGACGTGATCCTGCTCGATCTCAACATGCCGGGCATCGGCGGCGTCGACGTGCTGGCCGAATTGTCGAAACGCGGCGTGGCGACACCGGTGATCGTGGTCTCCGGCGACAACGCCATCGATAGCGCCGTCATTGCATTGCGTCAGGGCGCGGCCGATTTCATCCGCAAACCCTACAAGCCCGAGGAACTGCTGAAGCGCATCGGCAACACGATCAGCAACCAGCAACTGGAAAGGGAAAACAGCCTGATTCAGCAGCGCCTGCAGCAGTCGGAAAAATGGCACCGTTTCCTGGTCAACACCTCGCCCGATTTCATCTACACCCTGGACGGCGAAGGCCGCTTCACCTTCGTCAACGATCGCGTGGAAAGCCTGCTCGGCTTTACGCGCAGCGAACTCGTCGGCTGCCATTTCAGCGAAATCATTTTCGAGGAGGACTTGTTCCGCGCCGAGCACGTCTTCAACGAGCGCCGCGCCGATGCGCGCGCCTCGCGCAATGTCGAACTGCGCCTCAAGTGCAAGGACGGGCAGCAGCGACCGCGCGTGATGAACGGGCGCTATCGCACCGTGGAAGTCACCGCCACCGGCATGTACGAGTTTCCCGAGACGCGTTTCGAAAACCGCTTTGTCGGCACCTACGGCGTGGTCAAGGACATCAGCGACCGCAAGCAGGCCGAGGAAACCGTGCACTACCAGACCTTCCATGACCTGCTGACCGGCCTGCCCAATCGCGCCAAGTTCCGCGACCACCTCGGCCGCGCGCTGGTCTATGGCAAGCGCAAGCAGCAGGCGCTGTCGGTGATGATCCTTGACCTCGACAACTTCAGGGTGGTCAACGATTCGCTGGGCCACGGGGTGGGCGACGAACTGCTCATCCACATCGCCACCCGGCTGCGCCAGTGCCTGGCCGACGACGACATCCTCGCGCGCCTCGGCGGAGACGAGTTCGCCGTGCTGCTGCCGGACACCACTTCCAGGCTGGAAGCGACCGTGGTCGGCCACAAGCTGATCGAGGCGCTGAACTCGCCGCTGCGCATCAAGGGACACGACCTCTACGTTACCGCCAGCATCGGTGCGAGCTTCGCGCCCGAGGACGGCGCGGTTGCCGATACCCTCATCCGGCAGACGGAAATCGCCATGTACCAGGCCAAGTCGCAGGGCGGCTGCCGTATCCAGCACTGGCAGCCGGCCATGCAGGAAGCCTTCTCCGGGCGCATCCAGATGGAATCCGACCTGCGCCGCGCGCTGGCCAATGATGAATTCGTGCTGTTCTACCAGCCGCAGGTGGATACGATGACCGGCGCCATCAAGGGGTTCGAGGCGCTGATCCGCTGGTGGCATCCCGAACGCGGCATCGTCCTGCCGGATGCGTTCATTCCGCTGGCCGAGGAAACCGGCGTGGTGGTGCCAATGGGCGAATGGATCCTGCGCCAGGCCGCTGCGCAACAGGCCTTCTGGCGCAAGAGCGGGCTGCCGCCGGTACGGATTTCGGTCAACATCTCGCCGCGCCAGCTGGAAACCGCGGACTTCGTCGGCAGCGTGCTGCGCGCGCTGGAAGCCAACCAGCTCGAACCCGGCGCCCTTGAACTCGAGATCACCGAAAACGTGCTGATGCGCGACGTCGAAAGCAATGCCGCCAAGCTCACCCAGCTGGCCGAAGCGGGCGTCTGCCTGGCAGTCGACGATTTCGGCACCGGGTACAGTTCGCTGAAATATCTCAGCCGCTTTCCCATCCACACCCTCAAGATCGACCGCGCCTTCGTCAAGGACTCCCAACTCGACGGCATGTCCATCGCCAATGCCATCGTCGGCATGGCGCGCAACCTCAATCTCAACGTCATCGCCGAAGGCGTGGAAAGCGCCGCCCAGCTCGAACGGCTGCGCATCCTGCAGTGCAGCGAAGTACAGGGCTATCTGTTCGGCATGCCGATGCCCGCGCAGGACGCGACCAGGCTGCTGCAGGAACAGGCGGGCGTCAGCGAGGACGTGGCCAAAGCCGGATAAGACGGGAGTGTTGTGCGCCTGCGAAAACGGCGGCGGTCTTGCTGAAACTGGAGGGGGGTGGTGGCCAGGGGCACTACCGAATTATTCCATCGCTACCTTTAAAGGCGAGGTATTTGATTGATGTTTTTATGAGATACCAACATAAATACCATCAAAGTGTTATGTTTGGATAATGACACGCCGCACCTAATCTAATGCTTGTCTAGCAGGATGGCCGAATAGAGATCTGGCCGTCGAAGCTTCTGATAAGCTGCACATAGCTATCGTGCTGAATCAGCGCTGGCCCACGCGCCTTGCGTATCCAAAGGACGCCAGCATTTTCTTGAACCGTCCATTCTCCCAGATTACCAAATTGATCGACGATCTGTATATCGCCAACTGGCAGGCCACTGCCTTTTGGAATGCGTAAGCAGTTGTCAATCGCCGAGTAGCGAGCGAAACCAAGGCTTTCGATCCTGACCGTAAGGCGACCCTCAACTTCATATGCTGGGCGACCACTCTGGTCATGGTAGATGGATACCGTCAGGTGTTGTACATCAACAGCGCGCAGTGCCGCAGTCCAGTCTGGGTTTGGCATATTCCCTACAACAGCCACATAGCGTGGTACATATCGCAGCAGTGATTCCGCTTCGGCTGGCTGGAGTTCGCTAAATGCTCGAACCAGGCTCGTGACGCACGATGATTCCGGTTCACCATACCGAAAGCACCGGACTTGAGGCAGGACATGATGTTCTAACGAGTGTCCGGCAAGTTCAACTTCGACAACGAACCAATGAGAGAGGCTCTTGTGAATTAGCGCCAGATCAGCCATTCTCCTTTCGCCTTCCAAGACAAAAGAACCGGCGAATACTCCACACATATAATCCGGTTGCAAGCAAGTTAACGCCTTGATGACTTCAGCCTCAAAGTCAGCTTCAACAAACTGGGTGGGGTCAATGAGATTAAAGATGTTTTCGTTTTGACAATTACCAGCAAGTACTTTTCTCATGCTCGGCTCCATGTGACGGTCGCAACCCTGTCCAAGCGCTCTTCCTCTTCTTTTAACCGGTCGATTTCGGGGCCGGTGGCAACGAGGGTATATATAGAAGCAACCTGCTTGCCCTTAGCTGGCCGGACAACCCGTCCCAAGCGCTGAATCCTTTGGCGCCGAGTGGCTGTACTCGCTGCAATGATACCTACTTCAGTCTCAGGCACATTGAAACCTTCATCCAGTGCTCGGCATGTGACAAGCACATCAATTTCCCCCCTACGGTACTGGCCAAGCATGGCCGCCCTAGCACGCAGATGCATCTTCGAGTGATACACGCCACTCTTAACCCCATTCTCCGCAAGAATGGAATGGATTAGATCGCATGCTTCGATGTCCTCATGAAAAATTAGCGTACGCTTACCGCGGTTCGCAGCTACGAGCTTTAGAGCTAAACGAATGCGATTCAGGCTAAGATTAAGGACACGCGCTCGCTTCAAAAATAATGCAATTGTCTCGTCAGACTCCGGGCCATTTCGGCTAATAGACCGTGCGATTGCCTTACTTAGTTTGTCATATTCAGTCTGGCGATCTTCCTCAAGTTCAAACACAATATTTTTAAGCTCAAATGGAATGATCACGCCATCGCGCAGTGCATCCGCATAGTCGTATGTGAATATGACTGGACCGAGTGCCGGTATTAGTATTTCTTGCAGCCCCTCGTCATACGGGCGCTCTGGTGTTGCCGACAGGCCAAGCGAAGCGAAGGTATTTATTTGCAAGGCTGAACGAAAATGCTCGGATGCGGCTTTGTGGCATTCATCAACGATGAGAAAGCACTTATGCCCCTGGATTTTTTCCGCCAATTTGGCAGCCGTATTGAGCACGGCAATGTTTATGGCCCCCAAGCGAAATCTCAGGCTACCAGTAACGATATTGATCTCATCGAGGTCGAGGTCGAAATAGCTGGCCGCCTCCTCCCACCACTGCTCCAACAAAGCAGATGTAGGGACGATTATCAACGTGGCAATCGGTCGGATGTGATCAATGCATGACAAAGCAAAGACAGTTTTGCCGCCCCCTGTTACCACACTCACGATTCCCCGATGGCCAGCCTTATCCCACTTTGTTAGGGCGTCAATTTGCCATCCTCGGGGTGTTAATTTTGGCAAGTTGCCCCCTAGTCTGAGTTCGCAGCGCTATCGACCTTTCCTCCAAATAGGTCGGCCTCGGCCTGCGCGCGCACTTCTGCATCGGCGTTGTCCATCTGGGTAGCGCGGGCGCGCAATAGGTCGTGCTTTATTCTACGAACACTATCTGGATTCACACGCGAGATGAGTTTAGTGGCCTTGAACTCGGCAACCGCATCAAATATGTATTGCTGGACGCACTCATTAATCGAGTCTTTTGCTTCAAGCGTTTGATAATAGGGATGCAGGCCATTGATGATTACATGGAGAACGCCCGGGTCAGATCCTGGAACAAAAGTCACGTGTGGCTCCCATTCGCTGGTTTCTCTCAGAGAGATGACTACTGAGAGGTCGGGCAAAATCTCAAGGCGATCGATCTCGTCCTCTGGGGTAAGAGATTTAAGTTGCTGCAGATTATTTGCAGCAAGAGCTTCCGGCGGTGGCAAAGCTGCATTATTCAGCGCGTCCTTAATTTCCGAACTAGTAAACTCATCCTTCATGCTCTTAACTAGGTCGCGTACCTGGTCCCTTGACCACTTCTGCCTGCCACCAGAGCCGCGGCGACTCTTGGCATAGTCCGCATATGCCTTTGTCTCCGCCACAAGGAATTTCTCGATAGCATCCTCCTCCTCACCTTCATATAGAACGGCATCTTTAGTGTGTGAAACGGTGAAGCCATCAAGTAGCAGGACGCCGGTCAATCGCTGTGCCACCAAGTTGTTTGCACCTTCATCGTCGACGCCACCAAATATTGGCCTAGGCTTCCACGCATTGGGGAATCCTTGAATTTGCCTCTTGTTCTGAAAAAGTGAGAACCCCCCGAACTTCCGCCCACCCTTGCGTAGGACGCCAATCCAGCCCCGGATAGTCTTTCCGTCGATCGTAAATTCCGACAAATCGCGCTTCATGATTTTGCCTGATGGGTCAGTATCCCATTCGCTCTCTTGAGGCGGGGTTATTTCATCTCCATTGTAGGTAAGCTTTAAGGCTACTTGCCCAGCGTCATCTGGGCGAAGATCGAACATGTACATCGAGCCAAGATAAGTCTTGATGGTCTCTTCTGAGCGCGTTTGGATCACGCGGCGTAAGTCGCTGATGGTAATTCGGGTATAGTGATCCGACTTGTCAACGTTGCGCATTGTCAGAGGAACCTTGGCGTCATGGTTCACAATCGCATCCACATCAACCGTTGCTGTCCATTCCTCGCCACTGCCCCACTCGCAGGTAGTCACAGCCCACTTCCTGCCTATCCAGCACGCCGCGGTTTTCATGCCCATACCGTACTTGGAGCGCCCCTTGCTATCTGCGGTAGGGTTTGCAATGCGCAAGGCGGCTACCAGGTCGTCCTTCGTCATCCCGATGGAGTTATCCTCAATTATGATTTCCTTTGTCTGCCGGTTGTGTACGATTGAAACAGTAAGCGGCCTTCCTTCTGACGCCAGGACTTCATCAATAAGATTTTCATAGTTGAGACGCGACTGAGTCGAATTGTCAACAAACTCAGCTAGTGCAAACCACATCGTATAGCTCAGGCGGCTATACGCATCTATTGCTCTTGTACCAACACTCAGCTCAGCTTCAAATTCATTTGTCATCCACTTTTCCCCCTAATTGAAAAGAAAACCTGCCAAGTCAGGTTGAAAATGTACTTACTGAGAGTGCATATCGTAAGTTATTCGGTTTCCAAAGCGGCCACGAGACCCACTAATATAATCATCAGAGGCTTCAATGCTTATCCAGAAACGATCAAGCTCTTCAGCCGTGGCCCCCGTCGTGTTGCTTCCCCCAAAAGGGTCAAGAACAATGTCGTCGGGTTCTGTTAAGAACTTGATGAAGAACTTCGCTAGTTCGCTTGGCATGCGTGCGGGGTGTGGTTGAATCTTGTTTTCTCGGCAATAGATTTGATAAGCGTCGGAGCTGTGTGTGTTTGCAAAAGTCAGCACGTTCGATGGGATGGCTCCACCATTGTCTCGCAGAAAGGCAGTCTCGCTGATCTCATGTTCAGATGGCCTTTTCCCCGAGTTGTAGCTACCCTTCTTCAAGAGATCCTTCATTGCCTTGCTATATTCATGCAGGACGCGCTGATTGTTTGCTTTTGGTTTCCGGTTGGGGGACATCCACCACAACCTTGTGAAGCTGTCCTTGACACGAATTCTTTCGACATTCACCCATTGGGCTGGGGACGGTAGTTTGGCCGGGTTTTGCCAGATGAACTCTTGGCAAAGATGTAGATTGTTCAACGACTGAAACTCTAACAACGCGCGCAGAGCGAGTGTTGACATTACGGGCATGCCAGGCTCCCACGAGTTTCCCATCTCTATAACGATTGAGCCATCCGGCGCCAGCATCTTTTTGAACAGGGGGCCGTAAGCACAGAGCCAGCGAATATAAGTGTCCCCAGTCTCGTTGCCGTAACGCTTTTTTCGATTTAGCGGAAAAGGCGGCGAGGTAAAAATCAGGTTTACTTTTCCTTCGAACCGCGACAACGAACCGTCTGCGAGCAATTGATCGGATTTGCCAAACAGCATTCGACCGCGTTGAGTAGCATAAGCGACGTTTGCCGGAGGTCTTCCGAGAAATGGGCTGGTGATTGTGGACGTAACTTTGTCCTCGACTGCATTTCTGAGCATGTTTTTTTGCAATTGGGTTGCGTCAGATATATCTGATTTATTGCAAAACAGTATACCTGAGCGAAGACTCATATTTTCCTATTGGCGACGACCAGAAATGCACCCTGATTGGTAGATTTGCATGCCGAAATTTATGAATTTTCAGCATTTCGATACTATGTAATGCGTTGTTCCAGCGCACCCAGCAAGATCGTTTCATCGTTCGACGCTTACTACTTTTTTATTGATCATTTATTGATCTCTTTCGAGTTTTTTAGTTGGTTGCTTTCATCTCGCAGGACTTTCTGGAGCTTCTCAAGAAGCTCTCTGCGCTTTTTCTGGTCCATTCGCGCAAGGTTATCCATTTTCCAGCGAACGGCTGGGAGTTTTTCTAAGTTGGGTATGCCAAGCAACTCCCAATCTGGGGCGCCACTCTTAAACGAAAGCAAGAATTGGCGGTGGGTGTCGGGCATGCCACCGACAATGGACGCGATCAAGTTTTCCCTTGCCAGCACAAGATCATCAAGGCTGACTGTTTGCTCAGTCATGCCGCTGAAGCCCCTTTCAAACTCTTTGGTGAGATCATGCCGTGTCGGATTTAACACCTCGACCATGGGTCTATTGTGGCTAATTAGGTAGACTATAAATGCCCTGCGCAGGTCTTCATCAATTCCTTCGTTGGCCAGCAAGTCTCTTACATCAAACAGGTCGCGAGGGTGCTGGCGATCAAGAGCGGCGACAATCTTGCCGGCGTACAGATCGGGGAAGGAAACGACCTGAATTTCGGCATAGCCAAATTCCCCTTCCACGACAGGCGAGACCGACTTTGTTTCTGGCTCATAGACACAACCGCGGGTAACCGGGGTTACTTCCAACTTGATCTGTACGCCGTTCGCCCGAACTATCACCTTGCTGACGCAGTCCTCGCGATCTAGCTTGCTCAAAGCGGTACGAGCACTTGGTATGCCTGATTCAATCCGCTCAGCGATACGCTTCATCGCAGCATCGACTTCGTTTAGCGATTCTGCGCGACCCGCTATCGGCAAGTAGGTAAGGTCAATGTCGACTGATAAGCGCGGCATGTCGCGGATGAAGAGATTGATGGCCGTGCCCCCTTTCAAGGCGAAACACCGCTCTTCCGCAACTAGCGGGATTGTCTGAACCAATAAGGCGACTTGGCGGTGGTAGAGTTCATCCACCGGCATCGAGATTCTCCGGCACGGTAATCAAGTATTTGCGGTCGAGTTTCCCGCCGCGAACCAGCACGCGCTTGCCTTTTCCGAAATCGATGCTGGTCGGGTCTAGGCGGTTCAACCACGTATGCTTGTGGCGCTCGGCAAACCAAAAGAATAGTCGCTTGACCTTGACGCTGCGGCAGTCCGTCAACAATGACTGCAGGCGTTTGGGGCTGAGGGTCCGCAGCCCCTCCATGAGTACGTCTGCCTGATGGAATGTTTCGTTTTGTGGAACCTCATCCAGAAGCTCCAGGATGGCCCTCTCCGGAGTCGAGAGGGTTAGAGGCCACTTCCAATGGCCCCAGAATTCGCGGCGAAGACCCCTTTCCTCTAGGTTGGCATTCTCACGATTTGACGGGAGCCATTCCAAGTCGCTGTTGCTTTGCCCGATGGCACGGCTCTTAAACAGGCGGTTCGCATTGTGGTAGAGAAACCGGCTGTCTAGCGGGAGCTTGAATACCCACCGCGGGAGTGGTGCGTCACCGTATAGGTGGATTTCGTGGAACCCGCCACTGGATAGATAGTGAGCAAAACCTTGAAACTCCAATGCTGTGCGCCCCCCGACTGCTACGGGTCGCTGTAGAAGAGTCTGGAGGGAAATCACGATTGTCTGCCATTGCACCTTCTCTGTCGCGCCCCCCAAAATATCTAGCTCACCAGGTGGCCGCCGATAAACGCCTCTTGTAACCTGCTCAAGCCAGCCAGCAGAAACATAGCGCTTCCGCAGGGCGCCAGAGTAACTATGGCGCTCAAGCCAAGCAGCATCGACAACGAGACCTTCCGGTAGAAGGCGTTGTAGTTGGTTTAACTTTCCCTGTTTTTGTTGCTCCATAGTTAATAAATTCGCACAAATGTAAACCAAGTGCAAGTTTAAGTTTGCTTGTTTTTGTATACCATTAGTATATAAATTGGCATCTTGTTAAACCAAATGTGTCTTCAAGCTAATGTACGATGCACCCCGTATACCTGGCATCGTGTTCGCGAGGTGAATTGGGTGCGGAGGATGCAATAAGCTTTTAAGGGCGATTTCGCTAGATCTTACGTCGACGTTACGTCGACATTTGGTGTCGGAAGCCTACTAAGACTAGCCTGATTGTCATTCTTCTGGCTCGAACAGTGAAGTTAGCTTATCAAGTGCCGCCCCCCATTCGCGCTCGATAAGCGCCAAAAGCTCCTTTTCCAACTCTTGCCGGGGCTCCGCCATGAACCATTCCTCGTTGTGACCGGTTACCCGGTCACGGTAACCCGGTCCGCGCCCCCATTCGGCATCACACTTAAGCCAGAGCGCAGAATCCAGCTTCAAGGCATCACGGAAGGAGGTTTGGCCCATGATCTGGACCTTGCGCAGCAATTCCTCATATGCGGCAAGCAGGATACGCTCGGCCTGGTTGATGAGGTCTTGGGCCTCTTCATAGTCGGGGTTGCCAGCCATGGTCTTGCACAGTTCCGAGAAACCTTCCACGGTCTTGCCCAAGGACAATACAGCAAGCCTCCTGGCGCCGAAACCCAGATGGTGCGAGTAGCTCAGGTTGGACCACTCACCTTCACGACGGACTGTGGCCCGGATAGTGGCAACATGCGCTCTAACAAGTTGGCCCATTAGGCTTTCTTGAACGTGAGCGTTGAGGGGACGCGGCGTCGCGTTCTGCTTCGCCCAGCTTCGCAGCATGGCTGCGGCTTGCCGAATAACCTCCTGCACCTGCTCCTGCTCATGGTTGAGAATAAGGGTGCGGGCATTGGTGGTGATTTCATGCAACTTGGCACGGAAGACTTGGCGGGTCTTGGCAATGCGATCATTCAAGAAATCCCTAATTTTTGCAGGATCGTCCTGATGGGCATTGAAGAATCCAACAGCATAGTCAGTCAAACCCAAAGGCTGCAGTGACATGGCTACCTGCTCTCCTTTGAGCTCATAGCTGTTGATTTGCACTTAAAACTGACCCACCTGACATAAAAGTTTGCACGCAAATTTGACCCACGTA
>WBSG01000024.1 GCA_008923285.1 Betaproteobacteria bacterium SCN2 | reverse complement strand
TGAGGTGCCCCCAGTTTTAGTACCAAGGGCGCTTTAGTAAAAGTCCTTGGGTTGCAATTCTACAAACACTCATTGCCGGTCGTCTCATCCGAATCGATCGACCGATGCCTGGCCGCAAATTCGGCTGGCGTCTGATAGCCCAACGCACTATGCGGCCGGTGCTGGTTATAGTCCCGGCGCCATGCCGAGATCAGGGTGCGGGCCTCGGGCAAGGTCGTAAACCAGTGGTCATTCAGGCACTCGTCGCGAAATCGACCGTTGAAGCTCTCGATGAAAGCATTCTGGGTCGGCTTCCCCGCCTGGATCAGTTTGAGCTGCACACCATGCCTGTAAGCCCACTGATCCAGCGCGCTGCCCGTGAACTCCGGCCCCTGGTCGGTTCGGATCGCCTTCGGGTACCCTCGAAACCGAGCAGCCTGATCAAGAACGCGCGTGACGTAATGCCCTGAAATCCCGAAGTCCGCCACCAGATCCACAGCCTCCTTGCTGAAGTCGTCTACGATGGTCAGCACCTTGATGCGGCGGCCATTGGCCAAGGCATCGCTGACGAAATCCATCGACCACACTTCATTCGGACCGGACGGCAGCTCAAGCGCCTGGCGCTCGACCGCCACGCCATGCCGCTTCTTTCTGCGCCTGACCGTCAAGCCGGCATCGCTATACAGGCGGTAGATGCGCTTGTGGTTTGCTTCCACACCTTCCCGGCGCATCAAGGCATGTAACCGCCGATAACCGAACCGTCGCCGCTCGCCCGCCAGTTCGACTAACCTTGCCTGCAATTGCTCATTCTCCGGCTCGACCTTCGGCGCGTAATGCAGCACCGTGCGTGACAACCTGGCCAGCTGGCAGGCACGGCGTTCGGAAATCGTTGTCTGTTCCCGCATCGCCATGACCGCCTCACGCTTCTGCTGGGGGCTTACCGCTTTCGGCCTAGGGCAGCCTTCAATGCTTCTGCATCGAGAAGCGACTCCGCCAGCATCCGCTTGAGTCGAGCGTTCTCTGCCTCCAGTTCCTTCAGGCGTTTGGCGTCAGGGACGTTCATGCCGCCGAATTTGGCCCGCCAGTTATAAAACGAGGCGTCACTGAAGCCGTACTGCCTGCACAATTCCTTGACCGGTACGCCGGCCTCCGCCTGCTTCAGGAAGCCTATGATCTGCTCTTCCGAAAACCGCTTCTTCAAGTCCATTCTCCTTCTCGAAAACGGACTTTACTAAATTCCGGTTGGTACTGTTTATGGGGAGCACCTCA
>WBSG01000006.1 GCA_008923285.1 Betaproteobacteria bacterium SCN2 | reverse complement strand
CGGCTCATCCGGGTGGGTCAAAATTCAGTGCAAAACCCGGGTCAGATTTGGGTGCAATTCAACACCAGGCAGCACCCTGAACCCGGTCTGCTCGAAAAGCGCGTCCAATGCAGGCGTGACCGCCTGCATGTCCTTCTGCCAAACACGCCAGGACAGATCGCCGTGGGTTGCGCTGCCCGCCTCTGAATGTCCGAGCAGACTGTCGATGACTTCCGGGTCCGCGCCAATTTCCCTGAGCCCCGTGGCAAGCCGGTGCCGAAAGAAATTCAGGGGCAGTGGCCAGTCAAAAAGCTCGAGTTCCCGAATCGACTGCTCGCTCACTGACGCCCACTGAATGCCGTCTTCTGTCTGTTCCAGAAAGAAGAAAAACGGGAGCCTTCCTTTCTTCTTTGCGTAAGCCAATTCCTCGATGGCCTCGGCCAGCCCAGGCGCGGCGTGGCGCAGCATCGAAGCGACAAGCCTGAGATGGCGGGGGTAATCATCCTTTGCCCACTCGATCAAGCTGCGGTGGACGGGAACTGGCCGACCTTCATGCTCGTCATCGACTACTTTGTCGTTGACGAACGCGAATCCATCCTCCAAGTCGAAGTGGCGCGCCTGCTCGAAGCTGTCATTCACGGGCCGCACGCCCGTGTAGGCAAGCAGGCCGACCACGTGGTAGGCGACATAGAAGTTGCAGAACCGCAGAAAATCGTCGCCCTTTCCGGCCGCGTCTACCCTGCCTGCTGCGACGCTGAAGGCTTCACGAAGCTTGTCATCCCGGATCTGAATGAGGCTGCCCATGCCATTCAAATCGTCGCCTGCCGCCTCCGATTCGTTCTGGGTCGGGTTTAGCAGTCTACTGAGGGTGGCAATTGGCCAGGACGCATAAGACATCGCACCCGTCCTGCCGGTTTGAGGCGAGCTGGCAACTACGCGCGCGAGGATGGCATCCTTGGATTCCCTGAACACCCTCATGGGCAGTGAGCGCGCAAACATCGTGGTGTTCAGCCGTGGAGACACTTCCTTGAGCCTGTCTGCATATACGGCCCTTGGCTTGTCACCCACCACAGCGTCATACAGGTGTCCAAGTGTAGGGATGGTGACAAACGATGCAGCAACGTCATAAAGCACACGCCCCACCTGGTCAGGGAGTCTAACCGCTTGCTCAGCCGCAAACGGCAGGATCCACTCTGATTCCCATTCTTTCGACAACGAGTTCTGCTGTGGCCGCGGTGACAACCTGACAAGCTGCGTGAAATCCTCACTCAGGTGCCATTCACTGTCTGCCCTTCCCCCAACCCTAAACTCCAATGCGCGTTCGACCGACCTGCCAGTCGCGTTGGCCACCCAAAGAATGGCCGCGCACAAACGGGTTTTCGCGTCTTGGGTGGCGAGCGACTTCTCGACCCAGGCCCGCACATCATGTTCCTCCTGGCCAGCACATTGCTTCCAGGACCATGGCAGGAATTGGTTTTCTTCTGCACTGCTTAAAAAGACGGTTTTGCCGGAAAGGGCCTGCCTTGCAAACGTTTCCTTGGGATCAACTTCAGCGCAGATCACGGTTTCATCTGGCTCGGCCCCGGTGATCTCCACGTACCTGGCAGAGTTGTCCTCGAGGTCGGCTTCCTCGAACAATTCGTCATCTAGTTCGAATGGCCGTGCCAGAATGTTCGGCATACCGCCCGTATAGAGCCGCGGTGGCAGTTGAGAGGTAACCCGAAGCTCCGCCACCTCCCGCTTGACCAGCCTCTCCAATGCCTTGAGCGCCGCAACTTCGCTGGCAGAAAGTTGGTATTCACTCTTCTTGTTCGACAATAAGCGGCTGGCTCTATGCATCAAGCCGTAGTCCATCCCCTGAAATCCCAGCGCATCGACACGCAGCCTCCTGAACAGCGCCAGCCAGCTGTCGCCCGAGTCATGTGCAAGGCGCAAATCTGTGCAGAGGATTCTCAGGTTTTCATCCAGCAAGATGCCGTTGGAAGCCCGCTCGTATGCATGAACGAGAAGCCAAAGGCGGAGCTTTTCAAACCAGGATTTTTCTTCCGCGTTTGTGAGGACCGGCAGCCGGGCAGCAAGCAGCCCTATTAAATAGAGTTGCTCCGACTGCCCACGGATAATGTCGATCCCTTTTATCCCGTGGCTGAGCGGGGGGATGATCTTGCAAACTTCGGGATTTCGCCGGACTGCCTCGGACAACTTCAACAACTGATCAGCCGCCAAGCTTTCAAGTGCCCAGTCTTTTAGGGACTCTTTGCATAGGTCGGACTTCAGCAAACCGATCGCGCTTCCGGTGGCAGCCGGCCTATCCAGCAAAAAGCCTACATCGACCAGCAATAGAAATTCAGATTCGACCCCGTTCCTTCGCGACCAATCCCGTGTAACAATTAGCTCGTTCGGGAGGGCAGTAGTCACCCAGTCCTGGGATGTGGATATAGCCCCCTGACCAAAATTCTTGGGGTCTACTTGATTTAAATCCGTCTCTGGTGAGATGGGCTCTGACACTGGCGATTGATATAAATCATAGATTTACATCAATTAGAGCACAAAAAAGAATATTCCATACACATTTGTCATTTATAATCGACGGGGCTCCGAAGGCATCGCGCCGGGCGCGCCAGAAAATCAAGGGCTTAGCATGGCAAGCCCGGCCAGGCACGCGGGTTTGCCGCAGGCGGAAAAGCCAGATTCACCCTCCCAGGAAGCCGCAGACAGAGGTCCCCTGCGTGCAATCCCGAGCCGACGCTTTCGTGGATCCGGCACGCCCCGCCCGCTGCGTCCCGACATTCGCGGAGTTCGATGATGCAAACCCTCCACGTCTACCAGTACCTGATGAGCCTCGTCCGCGGCAGGGGGCATGATGCCGCCCTTGGCTCCGAAAGTCCCGCAATGCTCAACAGGTCTTTCCGCGACGAGACGCCTCACGTTCATGTGATCTGCAGCAACGCCGGATGCCTCTCGATCCTGAGGGACGCGTCTTTCGTGCAGCCCAAAATTGCCGATGCGGTTGCCGAAATCGGCCGGCATTTGCAATTGGACGTCCACACAGTCGAGGCGTTTCTGCGCCACAACCCCATACAGATCGACAGCGAGCCGCACAGTGCGCGGCGCAGGCTTTTCCTGGATGAATACAATGGCCAATGCAAGGACCTGGCGGCTGCATTCAGACAGTTGGCCGAATCGCACTTCGCGCGCTTGTGCGCCCCCGCCTCCCCCGCTGACGCGAACGCACTGACCGAACCCTACGTCGACGATGCCCTGCGCACGATCCTGCAGACCCATGGCAGCCAGGCTGCCGCACACTACGATTCCGCGCGCGGCAACGGCTATGCCGTCTTCGAATACATCCACCCGCCGGCGCGGCTTGCGGAAAAATCGCGCCAGGCGGCGGATTTCCTTGCCGGGCTCGCCGAAGACGGCGGCGAGCCGGCTGCCGACCGGCAAGCGCATGGGTTTTTCCTGCTGAGCTACGTGCTGCAAGGCCGCGATCCGCTGGCCGGCGGGCTGGCGGCATTCGTGCACGGCCTGCTGGAACTCGGCGCAGACGAGCGCGCCGCCCGCATCGAGGCGACGACGGCAAAAGCGCTGTTCTGGCACGGCGCCCCGGTGAACTACATCGGCCGCGTCGCCACCCAGGCCAGGGTGGTCGACGGCATCGAAATCGGGGCCGACGACCACATCCTGCTGATGCTCCCCTGGGCGAGCCACGACAGCGGCTGTACGGCAAAAGACAGCCTCGCCTTCGGCGGCGGGCTGCATGTCTGCGCCGGACAGGCGCTCGCACTGACCATCGCCGAAGCCTGGCTGTGGGCATTGAAGCAGCATCACCGGCATATCGACTGGGCCGGTCTCAAACCCGGCCGCGCACTGCCGGTCGTTTTTCGTCAATACAGGAGCACACCAGCGTGATCGACGCCAGCAGCATGGAGGCCTTTCTGGCCGAGTATTTCGGCAAGCATATCGGGGCGAACGGGCTTGATACCCGCCTCTCGGAACTGGGCATGGACTCGCTCAGCCTGGTCGAATTCGTCATGGACTTCGAGGCGCGCTTCGGCATCGAACTGGACGTGGACAAGCTGGACAACGACATGACGCTGTCGAGCTTCGCCGCCATGGTCCTGCAGGATGCCGCCTAGCGCCGGCTTTCGCGCGCCGCGTCGCCGGGATATTTAACCGTCAGCGCCCTGCGCGACTCGCCGTGGGTGTTGAAAAGGTCGATGAAGCGCTCGGCGCATGCCTCCGCATCGATGTCCCTGAACGGCCCCCAGCACAGCAGTTCCGCCCTGCCGCTGTCCCTTATGTTCGATTTCACGAAAAACACATCGAGCCCGTTCCTGTTGGCGAACTCGATCATGACCGGGCTGACCCTGGAGTAGGGCGCGCGCTTGTTTTCCTTGTAGTCGATCGCGCAGCAGATTGCGTCGCCCTGTCTTGCCGCCTTCAGCGCCAGGGCCAGACCGAACATGTCCGCGCCGACCGCACGCGCGCAGGCGGCGCCGGCAAATTTTCCCCCGAGCGTCCTCAGGTAGCTTTCCGGGTCGACGACAATGCGCGTGAAGCGCCTGCCCCGGTCGATGAGGATTTTGGAAACGAAGCTGGAGCCGTCGTGAAAGTGCAGGATCACGAAGGCTTGCGGACGGGTCATTCTGTCCTGCAGGGGCGCCGGCACGGGCAGTTCCAGCGCATCGTAGAAGCCGGGAATGTTGCCGGAAATCAGGCTGAAAAGATGCTCGTTGAAGCTCGGCTGCCTGCCGCGCCCCGGTATCAGGCTGACCAGCTTCCTGAATGCCGTGCTCGCGTGCAGGCTTTGCCATGCGCTGTCGAACAAGGTCTGCGACGGCATGCGCGGCCTCGTCCGTGCGCGCAAAGCGAGCAGCAGCCGAACTATCGAATTCGCAAGTTTCTTGTACATCCTGTCGTTTCCGGGCAGTGATCTTATTCATTGCGCCGGCTGCACGCTTCCGGCAGCGGCGGCTTTGCGACAAAATCGCAGGGGAGAGACGCGTTTCCGCCAATCGACGGCCTGCGCTCAAGCTCGAAACTGACGCCCCCCGTTTGCGGAGAACCCAGGAATCATGCGCCGGCACATCCACATCATCACCCTGTCGAGCCAAAGGCTGCCCCGGCATTATGTGCTCGCACGCATGGCAGCAGTCTGGCAGGCGCAGGGCATCCAAGTCACGGTGGGGCCGATCAGCCGGCTGGAGGCGGATGTCGGCATTCTGCACGTCGACGCCACCACGGTGCCCGCCGACTGCCTGCCCGCCAACCCCCTGGGGCGACCGCTGCTCAACGCCGGGGCGCGCGACATTTCCAAACGGCGAATCAGCGGCAACCTGCTCGCGCCGCACGCCGATCACGCCGGCCCGGTCATTGTAAAGACCAATGCCAATTGCTTCGGCGCACGCGAAACCCGGCGGCTTTCGCGTTTCAGTCCGAAGCGCCTGCGCAAGGAGCTGGCCGGCACCCTGCCCTGGCAGCTGGTCAGGGAACTGCCGCACGGCGACTATCCGGTTCTCGACAGCCTGCAGGCGGTGCCGGACTGGGTATGGCGGCGCGAAGACCTGGTGGTCGAACGCTTCCTGCCGGAAATCGAGCGTGGCGAATTCGTGCTGCGGTCCTGGCTGTTCCTCGGCGACCAGGATTACGTCGTCAAGGTCTACTGCCCCGACCCCATTGTCAAGGCGGCCAGGGCCAGCCGGCACGTGCAGCTGGACAGCGTTCCCGAATCCCTGCGTGCAAGACGCGCGCAACTGGGCATGGATTACGGCAAGTTCGATTATGTGGAGATCGGCGGCGAAGCCATCCTGCTCGACGCCAACACCACCCCCGCCTCGAGCCGGCGCGATGCGCCCGGGCCGGGGCTGCTGGGGGTCGCCGCAGGCATCCTGCCTTACCTGGAAGCGCTCCCGTGAAGCAGATTCCGCCCCTTGCGCCGGCACTCACCTATGCCGAGCTTTTCCCCGCCGGCACCGTGCTGGCGCCGCGGACCAGCCCGGAGCAGATGCGCTGGACCGGACTCAATGAATTTCGCATCGATTATGCAACCGGCGCCGCCTTGCCGACACTGGGCGAAATGACGCTGATCTGTCATCGCAACGTGCTGACGCCGGCGATCCGCGCCTTTTACCGGTCGGCCGGCATCCGCCTTGGCGGAACGCATCGCCTGTACTCGACCCATGCAGAAGCCATGCAGTTGGCCAGGCAATGCCAGATGCGCGGATCGACCCTGGCCTACGTCTACTCGCTTCCGGAAGAACTCGTCAGCGGCGGCCGCCTGGCGACGCCGGCCGCCCTGTATGACTGGCTGAACGACAAGGCGAACATCGACCGCCTGTGCGATGCGGCCCACCTGCCCGAGCATGTCCTGCTGGAGCCTGGCGCGTGCGCGGCACTCACCGAGGTCATGCCGCAGCGGCCGGTCTTCGTGAAAGCCTGCCATCCCGGCGTTTCCGGCGGCGGCGCGGATGTGCGCTTCTGTCCCGACCAGGCCAGCCGGCAGTCGGCCCTGGACTGGCTCGCCGGGCGGCCGGCTGGCTGGAGCGCCGTGCGGGTGGAGGAAGCGGCCGATGTCCGCGAATCCTGGTGCCTCAATCTGGCCATGAGCGAACGCGACGGGGTGCGCTATCTGGGCGCAGCGGCCCAGCTGTTCAGCAGCCCGGCGACGCAGTCAGGCAGCCGCATCGACCCGCACAACCAGCCCGCCGCCGAAACCATCGCCATCGCCAGCGAGATCGCCAGGAAAGCCGCCAGACTCGGTTTTGTCGGTGTGGCCGGCTTCGACATGGCCGAAACCCGCGACGGCAAGACGCTGGTGTTCGATCTGAACTTTCGCCCCGTCGCCTGTACCGCCCAGGTCCTGCTGCACGCGTCGGCAGCCCGCCGCATTGACGCAAAGATCAGCCAGTCATGGAGCCGGCAACTGCCCGGACCGCTCGCGCCGGCGCTCGCCGTGCTCGAGCCATTCGCCGGCAACGGCAGCTTCGTGCCGGTCCATCTTTACGAATCCACGCTGGCGACGGGCGATGTCAGCCGCATCAACGGCCTTCTCATGGCGCGCACGCAAGACGGGATCGACGCCCTGCAGGCCGCGGTCGACGCGGCCGTGGATGGCGCGACAGGCAGCCCATAGGTCTTGGCCCCGACTGTCGGACTGCCCAGGCGAAACACCTTCCCTTCACCGCGGCTTTGTGGTGGAATTAATACTTTAGTAATTTACTCAGGAATTGGCATGCCCGGACTCTCTCCCGATACCCCCACCCCGACCGAAATCAAGCTGCACAAGGCCTCGAAAAAGCTGGAAATCGCCTTCAGCGACGGCGCCCGTTTCGATCTGCCGTTCGAATACCTGCGCGTGTATTCGCCTTCCGCCGAAGTGCGCGGTCACGGCCCCGGCCAGGAAGTGCTGCAGGTCGGCAAGCAGTTCGTCGACATCGAGCGCATCGAGCCGGTCGGCCAGTACGCCGTGGTGCTGGAGTTCTCGGACAAGCACAACTCGGGCATTTACTCCTGGGACTACCTCTACGACCTCGGCGCCAACTATGCCGCCAAGTGGGAAGACTACCTGCAGCGCATGCAGGCCGCCGGCGCCTCGCGCGTGCCCGCCGACCACAAGTACAACTGAGGCATGCGGGACTTCGCGGCGGTCGAGGCCGCGATTTCCGCCGCAATCGCTGTCCGCTTCCGTGTCGAGTCCAGTCGCCCGCTCGGCGGCGGCTGTATCAACCAGGCCCACCTCCTCGAAGGCTGCGGCCAGCGCTATTTCCTCAAGAGCAACCGCGCGGCGCTCGCCGACATGTTCGCCGCCGAAGCCCGGGGGCTGGCTGAACTCGAGGCCGCGCAAGCCTTGCGCGTCCCCCATCCCGTCGCCACCGGCAGCGCAGACGGAGCGTCGTTCCTGGTACTGGAATACCTGCAACTGGGCAGCGGCGGCGACAGCGCCGCCCTGGGACGCCAGTTGGCCCGGCAGCATCGCAAAGTCGCGCCCGCGTTCGGCTGGGACCGCGACAACACCATCGGCAGCACCCCGCAGATCAATGTCCGGACCGACGACTGGCCGGCCTTTTTGCGCGACCGGCGCCTCGGCTTTCAGTTGCGGCTGGCCGAGCAAAACGGCCTGGATCCGAAGCTGCAGGACCTGGGCGCGCAATTGCTGGCGCGGCTGGGGGAATTCTTCGCGGGCTACCGTCCCGCGCCCTCCCTGCTGCACGGCGACCTCTGGGGCGGCAATGCGGCCTTCACCACGAGCGGCGAGCCGGTTGTCTTCGACCCGGCCGTCTATTACGGCGACCGCGAGGCCGACCTAGCCATGACCGAGCTGTTCGGCGGCTTCGATCCGCGTTTTTACGCCGCCTACCGGGAGGCCTGGCCGCTCGATCCAGGCTACGCCACGCGCAAGACCTTGTACAACCTGTATCACGTCCTCAACCACGCCAACTTGTTCGGCGGCGGCTATGTCGGCCAGGCCGAAAGCATGCTGCGCCGCCTGCTCGCCGAACTCGGATAGGCTCCCCCCGCCCGGCCATTCCCCGGCTAAAGAAACGCAGTCCGTTGCCGTTAGCATAGCCAGGGCAGCGACAGCCGCGCCTGGCCAAAGCCGCCCAGCATATACAACCATAATTTCGGAGACCCTCGTCATGCTAAATCGCGTCTTGCTATCCCTGTGCGGACTGCTGCTGTCCTGTGCGGCCTACGCCATCAATCCGTACATTTACGGCAACAAGATCGACGGCAGCGGCAACGTGCAGAGCGTCGCCAGCGCGGCTGAAAAGCGCCTGGAAGCTAACGGCTTCAAGGTGGCCGGCAAATACTTCATTAAGGGCAACCCCGGCTACGGCGTGGTGGTGGTGACCGATGGCGAAATGCTCAAGCACATCGCCGACAAGGGCGAGCAAACCATCGTCGGCGCCGGCATCCGCGTTGGCGTCAAGGCCGACGGCACGGTGTCCTACATGAATCCGGACTACTGGTACCGGGCGTTCTTCCGTGGCGACTTCACCACTGTCGAGAAAACCGCCGCGAACATCCAGGACCGCCTGGGCAAGGCGCTGGGCGCCGGCGAGGGCTTCGGCGGCAGCGAAACCGCCCGCTCGCTTTCCAACTATCGCTATATGGTCGGCATGGAGCGCCTCGACTCGCCCAAGAACAAGCTTACCGAGGCCGACAGTTTCGACGCCGCAGTCAAGGCGATCCGCGACAACCTCAACAAGAAGGTCGCCGACACCTCGAAAGTCTACGAAGTCGTGATCCCCGGCAAGCAACTGGCGGTGTTCGGCGTGGCGTTCAACGATCCCAAGACCGGCGACGCCGCCTGGATGAAGGCGATCGAACAGCCTGAAACCGTGGCCGCCGTGCCCTATGAAATCTTCGTGATGGGCAAGGAAATCCACGCGCTGCACGCGCGCTTTCGCCTGGCCGTGAGCTTCCCCGACACCGGCATGGGCACTTTCATGCGCATCTCCCACATCCCCGGCGAGATCCTGGACACCATGTCACAGGTTGCCGGCGCCAAGGCGGAAGGGGCTTCTGCACCCTGAGCAGGCCGCGCGCCGGCGTAAAGTTTGCCGGCGCGTAGTCGTTAGTAGTCGACACATCCCGCATTAATTTGATTGCAGAGCACACGAATGGAAACCCCTGCCTCATTGCAAGGCGTCAAGGTCATGGTCATCGATGACAGCAACACCATCCGGCGCAGTGCTGAAATTTTCCTGAACCAGGCAGGCTGTGAGGTCATCCTGGCGCAGGACGGCTTCGAGGCGCTGGCCAAGATCACCGACCATCAGCCCGATGTGGTGTTCGTGGACATCATGATGCCGCGCCTCGACGGTTACCAGACCTGCTCGCTGATCAAGCGCAATGCACGCTACCGCGCCACGCCGGTGATCATGCTGTCGTCCAAGGACGGCCTGTTCGACCGCGCCCGCGGCCGCATGGTGGGTTCTGACGAATACCTGACCAAGCCATTCACCAAGGACACGCTGCTGAAGGCAGTGCGCGACCATACCCTGACACGGACAGCTTAATTTTTTCGACGGAGCAAGACATGGCAATCAGCCGCATTCTCGTAGTTGACGATTCCCCGACGGAACGTTTCTTCATTTCCGACCTGCTGGTCAAGAATGGCTACCTCGTCAGCATGGCCGAGAGCGGCGAGGACGGCATCGCCCAGGCCAGGCAGACCCAGCCCGACCTCATCATCATGGACGTCATCATGCCCGGCATGAACGGCTACCAGGCGACGCGCGCGCTGTCCAAGGATGACGAAACCAAGAACATCCCGGTCATCATCTGCACCACCAAGGACCAGGAAACCGACAAGGTCTGGGGTCTGCGCCAAGGCGCCAAGGCCTACATGGTCAAGCCGATCAACCCCGACGACCTGCTCAAGCAGATCCGCGCCCTGGGCTGACCTTTCAGACGACATGGCACGCAAATTCAACCTCCGCCAATTCCAGACCGACCTGTCCCGGCGCATGCAGGAAGCCGCCCTGATGCCGGCACAGGCCTCGCGCCTCGGCTTCCAGGCTGCCGGCGCCAACTGGCTGGTATCGCTGGAAGAGATTGACGAGGTCATGCCGCTGCCCGAAATCGTCGCCGCCCCAGGCACCGCGCGCTGGTTTCGCGGCATGACCAACATCCGCGGAAACCTCTACGCCGTGACGGACCTGAGCGATTTTCTGGAAGGCAACCCGACCCAGGAATCCGTCGACAGCCGCCTGCTGCTGGTGCACCGCAAGCACGGCATCAACGCGGCGCTGATCATCCAGCGCTCGCTCGGCCTGCGCCAGATCGGCCAGTTCGAGAAACTCGACGGTCAGGCCAGGTGGGCCTGCAGCGGCGACAGCTACCGGGAATCCGGCGGCACGCAATGGGTTGAGATCGACCTCGTCCGGCTGCTGGCCGACCCCGCGTTCCTGTCCGTAGAAGCACAATAAATCAGTTCTTGTGGAGAACACCATGTCCAAGGCTAATCCCATCACCAAACTCAAGGGCCTCGCCGGCCGCATGTCCAGCTCGGTCAAGGGCATGTCGGCGAAAGACCAGACCACGATGATCATGCAGAACCTGCGCAAGCTGGCGGACCGCCCTGCAGGCAGGGTGCCGCTGATCGGTCATCTCCCGGTGGAAAAGCAGTACCTCTATGTCAGCGGCGCGCTGCTCGCATCACTGCTGCTGGCGGCCGGCTTTACTGTCTACGGCGCCGTGAAGTCGGGCAACCAGGGCCATTACCTCGACCGCGCCGGCTACATCGGCATGCTCACGCAGCGCCTACCCAGCCTGGCGCAGCAGGCCGTTCAGGGTAACGAAAAGGCGTTCGTGGAACTGGACAAGGACCGCAAGGAGTTCACCGCCGCCCTCAGGGGCCTGCAGAACGGCGACGACCAGGCGCCGGCATCGCCCGGCGACGCCCAGGCCGTGCTGACCGAGGTTGACGGCCTCTGGAAGAAGCTCGAACCGCAGGCCGCGCTGATCTCCAAGAACCAGAAGGTCCTGATCAGCCTGAACCAGAACATCGAAAAGATCAGCTCTCTGTCCAATGACATGCAGGAACTGACCGAGCAGATGGCCTCCTCGCTGCTGGACGGCAACGCCAGCAGCCGGCTGATCTCGAACGCCAACCAGCTGGTGACGCTGACCCAGCGCATCGCCAAGAACGCCAACGCGCTGCAGGCGGCCGACACGCCGAACCCCTCCATCTTCCTGCAGCTGGAAAAGGACATCACCAGCTTCCGCGACATCGTCGGCCTGCTCGAGGAAGCCACCATCGGCGAATACGCCGCGGACCTGCTGACCGAGGTGGGCGACTCCACCGGCGACTTGGTGGAATCCGTCGGCATCGTGCTGGCCAACACCCCGGAACTGCTGAAGTCCAAGTCGGCCGCGCGCGACCTGTTCAACAACAGCGACCAGATGCTGAATACCGCGACCGCGCTGAGCAACAAGTACGGCACCGCCGGCTCGATCTCCTACATGCTGGCCGCGCTGTTCGGCGTGCTGGCCATCGGCTCGCTGGTACTGCTGGGCCTCGTCAACATCAACGAAACCAAGACGCGGGCGCGCAAGACCGAAGAGGAAAACAGCCGCAACCAGGAAGCGATTCTGCGTCTGATGGACGAACTCGGCGAACTGGCCGACGGCAACCTGGCGGTGACCGCCAGCGTGACGGAGGACATCACCGGCGCCATCGCCGACTCGATCAACTTCACGGTTGAAGAGCTGCGCACCCTGGTGCGCGGCATCAACAACGCGACCGCACAACTGAACAGCGCCGTGCGCGACGCCAACCAGATTTCCGAACAGCTTTCCGCCGCGTCGATGCGCCAGGCGGAGGAAATCGAGGAAACCTCGCAGGCGGTCGTGAACATCTCGCAGTCGGTGCAACAGGTGTCCAACAACGCCGCCGAATCCGCCCACGTGGCGGAGCAGTCGCTGGCCGCTGCGGAAAAGGGCCAGCAGGCGGTACAGAACACCATCGCCGGCATGAACGCGCTGCGCGAACAGATCCAGGAAACCTCGAAGCGAATCAAGCGCCTCGGCGAATCCTCGCAGGAGATCGGCGAGATCGTGGAACTGATTTCCGACATTACCGAGCAGACCAACGTGCTGGCGCTGAACGCCGCCATCCAGGCCGCCTCTGCCGGTGAAGCCGGCCGCGGCTTCTCGGTGGTTGCGGAAGAAGTGCAGCGCCTGGCGGAACGCTCCGCCGACGCGACCAAGCAGATCGCCGCGATCGTGAAGACGATTCAGTCCGACACCCAGGACACCGTGGCGGCCATGGAAATTTCCACCCAGGGCGTGGTGGAAGGCGCCAAGCTGTCCGATGCCGCCGGCCAGACCCTGGCCGAGATCGGCGAGGTGTCGAAGAAGTTGGCCACGCTGATCGCCGGCATTTCCGCGGCAACGCAAAACCAGGCAGCAGCGACCGCCAAGGTGGCGGAAACCATGCAGGACATCCGCAACATCTCCATGCAGACCAGCGAAGGCACCCGCCAGACCGCGCAGTCGATCGGCGGCCTGACCAAGCTGGCCGAAACGCTGAAGGATTCGGTGTCCGGCTTCAAACTCGCCTGAATGACTGTTGATTTACAAGGGACCACCCAATGAGCGCCACGCTGGACTTTGATACCGGACCTCTGAACTGGGTGCGCGGCGACATCGAGGCCGCGCTCAAGGGCGCAGCCGAGCGGGTTCGTGCCTACGGCGCCGATCCGAGCCTGGAAAATGCATTGCGGCTCGCGCGCGACGAAGTCCACGGCGCGACCGGCGCCTTGCGCATGGTCGGCCTGGAGGGGGCCGGCAAGGTCACTGCCGCCCTCGAAGACGCGCTCACTGCGATGGACGGCAAAAGCATCGCGGCCGACGAGCTGAACACCAAGGCTTTGCTGGATGCGCTGGAAGCCCTGCTCAAATGGGTGGTGCGCATGGCCGAGGGCCGTGGCGAAGGCGAACTCGCCCTGTTCCCGACCTACCGCAGGCTGCGTGAACTGGCCGGCGTGGAAAAAATATTCGAAGGCGAACTGTTCTATCCCGACCTCAGGATCCGGGTAGGGGCGGAAGCCGGGCCGGGCGTTTCCGAGGAAGAACTGCCGCAGCGCGTCAAGACTGCACGCGCCCAGTTCCAGCGCGGCTTGCTCGCCTTCCTGCGCGGCAACAAGGCCGAAGCCGGCCTCGCCGCCATGGCCAGATCGCTCGCCGAGGTCGAATCCTGCGTCACCTCGCAGGCGGCGCGCGCCTTCTGGTGGTCATGCAAGGGCTTCGTCGACGCACTGCTGAACAAGGGCGTCGAACCCGATTTCCACGTCAAGCAGCTGCTTGCGCGCATCGACTTGCAGATGCGCCAGCTCATCGAAGGCTCGCCCCAGGTCACCGAGCACCTGATGCGCGATGCCCTGTTCTTCATCGCCAAGAGCAAAAGCATGGGCGAGGATTCCGAGGCGGTGCGTTCCGCCTTCGGCCTCGACAAGTACCTGCCCAGGCAGCAGATGGATGCCGAGCAGATGGCGCGTACGCGCCCGGTCCTCAGGCTGCTCAAGGAAACCCTCACCGATGCCCGCAACCAGTGGAACGGCTTTTCCGAAGGCAAGCAGGAAGCGCTACCGGCCTTCCAGGCCGCGGTCGGCCACCTGTCCACCCAGGCAGGCGCGCTCGGCGTGCCTGCGCTGGGTGAGCTGATCTCCGCGGTAGCCGAAACCAGCGCCACAGCAGACAGCCTGTCCGGCGATGTGCTGGCCGGCGTCCAGCTGGAAATCGCCACCACCCTGCTGTTCCTGCAGAACGCCGTGGACAGCGAGGACATCCTCGATCCGGATTTCCAGTCGCGCGCGCAGAACCAGTTGCGCCGGCTGGCGGCCGCACGCGCCGGCCACGCCGAGGAAAGCGCTGCCGACCTCATGGACGAAGGCTCACGCAAGGCCGCCGAACACGCCCTGCTCGACCAGTTGGGCAAGGAAATCCGCAGCAGCCTGCAGCAGATGGAAGACGCGCTCGACGCCTTCTTCCGTGATGCCGAGGCGCGCGACGGGCTGTCATCGCTCGACATTCTCGCCGCCCAGGTGCAGGGCGCGCTGGCGATCCTGGAACAGGCAGAGGCCGGGCAACTGCTGAGCAGCACCATGGAGGCCATTCGCCCCTATGTCATTTCCGGCATTCCCGGCGACGAGGACAAGGAGCGCATCGCCGATGCGCTCTCCAGCCTGGGGCTGTTCATCGAGGCGCACTGCGCCGGGCGCGAGGATGCCAAACGGATTCTGCGGCAGCCGATGGCCGAATTCGGGCTGGCCGAAGCCCTTCCTTCAGCCGGGGAGGATGACGATTTTTTCGTATCTGAGGCGGCTCCCACCGCCTCGGAAACCGAACCTGCTCTGATAACGCCTGCCCTCGCGGAAAGTCTCGACGAAGCCGCCAACACCAGCGAGCCGGCGCTTGAACTGCAATGGCAGGCGCCCGAGCCGCCGGCATTCGAGCCCCCTGCCGTCGCCGAAGTCCAGACCATCGAGATGTCCGCGCCTGTCGCAGAGGAAGTAGACGAATCGCTGCTGGGCCTGGAGTCCTACGCCGAATGGCAGGCCCGCACGCAGCAGGAAGAAACCGCGCCAGCCGTCGATGTCGCAGCATCGGCAGAGGCCCCCGTTGCCGCAGAAGCCGAATCTCCCGCCCCGCCGCCCGCAGCACCGTCCAGCGCGCCAGAAATCGATCCCGAACTGCTGGAAATATTCCTCGAGGAGGCCGACGAAGTCCTCGCCAACATGGCGGCCTCTACCGATGCCTGTGAAGACAATGCCGATGACCGCGAAAACCTCACGGTCGTGCGCCGCGCCTTCCATACCCTCAAGGGCAGCGGGCGCATGGTCGGACTGACCGATTTCGGCGAAGTCGCATGGGGCATGGAGCAGCTGATGAACGGCTGGCTTGCAGCCGAAAAACCCGCCAGTGCGCCACTGATTGCGGTCGTGCGTCGCGCCCATGACCTGTTCGAAGGCTGGGTTGCCAGCCTGCGCGAAAACTCGGCAGCGAGCGTCGACGCCAGCGCCCTGCTGGCGGAAGCCGCGCGCGTGGCGCACGGGTCGCAGGAAGCCGCCACCGAGGAAGCCTTTCCCCAGGAAACAATCGCTGAAAGCGTGGCCGATCTCGAAGCGCTTGGCGACATCGCCGCAGCCACTCTGCAAGCCGTCACGCTCGAACAAGCACAGGCTGCCATCGAGCCCCCGCCTGCGGCGAGCGAAGTCGAGCCCGTGCAGTTGCCGGCAGAAACGCCGGAAGAAATCCAGATCGGCACGGTTCGCCTCTCGCCTGCCCTGTACGACATATTCAAGACCGAATCCGCCAACTGGGCAAAAATCCTGGATGACGAGATCGAACGCCTGTCGGAAAACGGCCATGCCGTGGTCAGCGACATCGCGCGGCGCGGCGTGCATACGCTGGCCGGCATCGCCGGCACTACGGGCTTCGTGCAGCTCGCCAACCTCGCACTGGCGGTTGAATCCTATTTCAGGAAACTGGACGGCCGGCCCGTGCCCAAGCCCGCGCTCGGTACGGTGCTGGATGCGCTGACCCGCATCAACAGCATGATCGAGAACATCCACTCGCGCGTGGTGCCGTTGCAGGCCGCCCCGCTGATCTATGCGCTGAACCAGATGCCGGCGGAAAGCGAAATTTCCCCGCCGCAGGACCTGTCTGCCGAGGCAGAAATCGAAATCGGCGGTGTCGCGCCCGACGCCGCACTGGAAGCCGGGTCGCTGGCCGAACTCGACATCCAGGCCATCGAAGCCGCGCCGACCGAGGCCGGGGCAGAAGCCGAAATCAGCGCCGACTTGCCCGAGGCCGCCATTGGAGTTGGGGAAGCAGGAATCGAAACCGAGGCTTTTGAAGCCGCCCCCATAGAAGCCGAAACGCCGGCCGCGGAAATGGAAATCGCAGCCGTCCTGGAAAATGCCAGCGAGGAAATCGAGCTGGAAGGCATCGTCGCGCAGGCCCGGCCACAGGCAGCGCCGGTCTTCGAAGAACGCGACATCCAGGATGAAATCGATCCCGTGCTGCTGCCGATTTTCCTGGAAGAGGCGGAGACGCTGGTGCCCGAAGCCGCCCAGGCCCTGCGCAGCTGGATGGCGGCGCCGAATGAAACCGAAGGGCCTTCCGCGCTGCGCCGCGTGCTGCATACGGTCAAGGGTTCCGCGCGCATGGCTGGCGCCATGCGCCTGGGCGAGTTGACCCACATCATGGAGTCGCGGGTCATTTCCGTGCTCGATGGCCAGTCGGTCGCCGACGCCGCCATGCTGGAAAAGCTGGAAGAGGAATTCGACCATCTGGCCGCGGCCGTGGACCGCCTCAAGTACGGCACCCCGGAGCCGGTGGAAATTCGGCACGTGGAAACCGAAGTTGCGGACGCCGACGTGCTGGTGCCGTCCATCGCCGAATCCCCCGAAGCCGACCAGCCCGCAGCTCCGGTCCAATCCCAGCAGCCGGCAACGGCCCCGCCTGTCCAGGCACAGGCCGGCGCTGCCGCCGAATCCCAGCATCGGGAAAGCGCGACGCTGCGCGTGCGTGCGGACTGGGTCGACCGCATGGTCAACCAGGCCGGCGAAGTCGCCATCGCGCGTTCGCGCATCGAAAGCCAGATGTACGCGCTCAAGCGCCAGACCACGGAACTCTCGGAAGCACTGCGCCGCCTGAAGGACCACCTGCGCGAAGTGGAAATCCAGGCCGAGTCGCAGATGCAGGCGACTTTCCAGAGCCAGGCCGAAAAGGAGCAGTTCGATCCCCTCGAATTCGACCGCTTTACGCGCTTCCAGGAAGTCACGCGCTTCCTGGCGGAAAGCGTGCACGACATTTTCACCGTGCAGCAGACCCTGACCACCCAGCTTGGCGAAGCCGATGCCGCGCTGCTGCAGCAAGCGCGCATGAATCGCGAATTGCAGCAGAACCTGATGCGCGTGCGCATGGTGCCTTTGTACAGCGTGTCCGAGCGCCTCTATCGCGTGGTGCGCCAGGCGGCGCGCGACCTCGACAAGCGCGCGCAACTGGACATCCAGGGCGGCGACATCGAGATCGACCGCGGCGTGCTGGAAAAAATCGTCGCGCCGATCGAGCACCTGCTGCGCAACGCCATCGCCCACGGCCTGGAAGCGCCGGGCGAACGCGCGCAGGCCGGCAAGTCCGAATACGGCGAAATCAGGCTCTCCGCCAAACACGAAGGCAACGAGATGGTGCTGACGGTGAGCGACGACGGCCGCGGCCTCGACCTGCAGCGCATTCACCAGAAGGCCATCGAGCGCGGGCTGCTCGACCCCGGCGTCGAGCCGGGCAACACCCAGCTGGCGCAGATGATCTTCGTCGCCGGCTTCTCCACCGCCGACGAAGTCACCCAGATCGCCGGCCGCGGCGTCGGCATGGACGTGGTCAAGAACGAGATTGCCGGCCTCGGCGGCCGCATCGAGATCGCCACGGAAGCCGGCAAGGGCGTCAGCTTCATCATTTACCTGCCGCTCACCCTCGCGGTGACGCAGGCGGTGATCATTACCGCCGACAAGAACGAATACGCGCTGCCTGCCACGCTGGTGCAGCAGGTGCAGGAACTCAAGCCCGAGCAGCTTGCCGCGGCGCTGCAGGCGCGTGCCATCGAATGGCGCGGCAACAGCTACCCGCTGTTCTATCTGCCCCACCTGCTGGGCCAGAGCGATGCCCTGCATGAAGTGCAGCGCTTCAATTCGATCGTGCTGATGAAGAGCGGCACGTCGTACGCCGCGGTCCTCGTGGACACGGTCGAGGGCACGCGCGAAATCGTGGTCAAGAACATCGGCCCGCAGGTTTCCCGCGTCACCGGCATCGCCGGCGCCACCGTGCGCGGCGACGGCAAGGTAGTGCTGATCCTGAACCCGGTGCCGCTCGCCATTCGCGTGCTCAACCTGCCGGTCGAGGCCATACAGATCATCGCGCCGCAGGCATCGACCATCACGGTCGAGGAAACCGAGCAGGTGCCGCTGATCATGGTGGTCGACGATTCGCTCACGGTGCGCAAGATCACCAGCCGCCTGATGAGCCGCGAGGGCTACCGCGTGGAAACCGCCAAGGACGGCGTCGATGCGCTCGAAAAGATGCACGATATCCTGCCCGACGTGGTGCTGCTCGACGTGGAAATGCCGCGCATGGACGGCTTCGAACTGGCGCGCGTGATGCGCAACGACGCCCGCCTGAAGAGCGTCCCGATCATCATGATTACCTCGCGCACTGCGGACAAGCACCGCAACCATGCCCTGGAAATCGGCGTCAACGTCTACCTCGGCAAGCCCTTCCAGGAAGCGGTGCTGCTGTCGCACATCGCCGACCTGCTGGGTGAGCGCGCCCTGATCTCGGTCTGAGAACGATCCTGCGGAAAATGAAAAAAGGCGGCCCAGGCCGCCTTTTTTCATCAGTGCGCTGCTGGCGCGCTCCAGTCCACCAGCCCGGTATATGCCGTCAGTAGCACCACCATGCCGAAAACGATGCGATACCAGGCGAACACGGTGTAGTCGTGGCGGCTGACGAACTTGATCAGCGTGCGCACGGCGACGAGTGCGCTGGCGAAGGCAGTCACGCCGCCGATCGCAAACAGCGGAATATCACCGGCATCGAACAGGTGCCAGTTCTTGTACAGATCGTAGGAAGTCGCGGCGAACATCGTCGGAATGGCGAGGAAGAACGAGAACTCCGCCGCGGCCTTGCGTGACAAGCCGAGAAAGAGACCGCCAATGATGGTCGCGCCCGAGCGCGAGGTGCCGGGGATCATCGCCAGCGCCTGCGCGAAGCCGATCCCCAGGGCGCGGCGCCAGCCAATGTCGTCGAGAGTTTCCGCGCTGACCGCATGCTGGCGGCGTTCCGCCCACAGGATCAGCAGGCCGCCGATCACCAGCGCGGACGCCACCACCAGCGGGTTGAACAGATAACCCTTGATCTCCTTGTAGAGCAGGAACCCCAGCACTGCCGCCGGCAGGACGCCCGCCAGCAGATTGACCGCCAGCCGCCGCGAAGCCGGATCGCGGTGCAGCGTAGTCGCGACATGCGAGAGCCGCGCCCGGTATTCCCACACGACCGCCAGGATCGCCGCGAACTGGATCGCGATCATGAAGACCTTGGCCCTCTCGTCGTTGAAGCCGAGCAGCTGGCCGGCAAGGATCAGGTGGCCAGTGCTGGAGATCGGCAGGAATTCGGTGATGCCCTCTACGATGCCGAGGATCAGGGCGTGCAGAATCTGGGTCGGGTCGGCCATGGGGTCGAATGCATAAAAAAGGCGCGCCAACCTGGCGCGCCTGTCGATTATACGCGGGGCGGCTTATGCCTTGCGGTAGATCTCGGCACCCTGCTTCACGAACTCGATGGCTTTCTGTTCCATGCCCTTGGCCAGCGCATCCTGCTCGCTCACGCCTTCCTTCGCCGCGTACTCGCGCACGTCCTGGGTGATCTTCATGGAGCAGAAATGCGGGCCGCACATGGAGCAGAAATGCGCGACCTTGGCGCCGTGCTGCGGCAGGGTCTCGTCATGGAATTCGCGCGCCTTGTCGGGGTCGAGGCCGAGGTTGAACTGGTCTTCCCAGCGGAACTCGAAGCGCGCCTTGCTCAAGGCATTGTCGCGGATTTGCGCGCCGGGGTGGCCCTTGGCGAGATCGGCGGCGTGGGCAGCGAGCTTGTAGGTAATGATGCCTTCCTTGACGTCGGCTTTGTTGGGCAGGCCCAGGTGTTCCTTGGGCGTCACGTAGCACAGCATGGCAGTGCCGTACCAGCCGATCTGCGCTGCGCCGATGCCGCTGGTGATGTGGTCGTAGCCGGGGGCGATGTCGGTTGTGAGCGGGCCCAGGGTGTAGAACGGCGCTTCCTTGCACCAGTCCAGCTGCAGGTCCATGTTCTCCTTGATGAGATGCATGGGCACGTGGCCGGGGCCTTCGATCATCACCTGCACGTCGTGCTTCCAGGCGATGTCGGTGAGCTCGCCCAGGGTCTTGAGTTCGCCCAGTTGCGCGTCGTCGTTGGCGTCGTAGATCGACCCGGGGCGCAAGCCGTCGCCGAGGCTGAAGGCGACATCGTAGGCCTTCATGATTTCGCAGATCTCCTCGAAGTGGGTGTAGAGGAAGCTTTCCTTGTGATGCGCCAGGCACCACTTGGCCATGATCGAGCCGCCGCGCGAGACGATGCCGGTCATGCGCTTGGCCGTCATCGGCACGTAGCGCAGCAGCACGCCGGCGTGGATGGTGAAGTAGTCCACACCCTGCTCGGCCTGCTCGATCAGGGTGTCGCGGAACATTTCCCAGGTCAGCTCCTCGGCCTTGCCGTCGACCTTTTCCAGCGCCTGGTAGATCGGCACGGTGCCGATGGGCACGGGCGAATTGCGGATGATCCACTCGCGGGTTTCGTGGATGTGCTTGCCGGTGGAAAGGTCCATCACCGTGTCGCCGCCCCAGCGGATGGACCAGGTCATTTTCTCGACTTCCTCGCCGATGCCGGAGGACACCGCCGAGTTGCCGATGTTGGCGTTGATCTTCACCAGGAAATTGCGGCCGATGATCATCGGCTCGGATTCGGGATGATTAATGTTGTTGGGGATGATGGCGCGGCCGCGCGCGACTTCGCTGCGCACGAATTCCGGCGTAATGATGTCAGGAATCGAGGCGCCGAAGCTCTGCCCCGGATGCTGGCGCGTCAGCAGTTCGGCCATGCGCTGCCCGGTGGGGCCGGCCGCGCGCAGCGATTCCACGTACTCCTGGCGGCGCAGGTTCTCGCGAATGGCGACGAATTCCATTTCCGGCGTGATGATGCCTTTGCGGGCATAGTGCATCTGGCTCACGTTCATGCCGGCCTTGGCGCGGCGGGGATTGCGCTTGAGGTTGAAGCGCAGTTCGGCGAGCTTGGGGTCGTTCAGGCGCTCACGGCCGTACTCGGAAGTCGGGCCGGAAAGCTCCTCGGTGTCGCCGCGCTCCTCGATCCACTTCGCGCGCAAGGGGGAAAGGCCGCTGCGGATGTCGATCTTCGCTTGCGGATCGGTATACGGGCCGGAGCAGTCGTAGACGAAAATCGGCGGGTTCTGCTCGGCGCCGAAAGAGGCCGGGGTGTCGGACTGGGAAATCTCGCGCATCGGCACCTGGATATCGGGACGCGAACCCTCGACATAAATCTTGCGCGAGTTTGGCAGGGGCTGAATGGCAGCTTCGTCCACCGTGGCGGTGGCGGCGAGGAATTGGGGGTTGGCGTTCATGGTGCGCGCTCCAGGTTAGGGCGAAGAGCGGCGGCAGCGCCAGCGCTTCGTCAGAATAAACGGGAAGCGCCGAAAACGCGCTTCGCCAAACACACGGGAAGCGCTGTGCGCTTCCCTACGGCGGTATTAACCGCATCAGGTTCAAAGGGTCTGTCTCACCCCGGACAAGGCTGGCTGCCATTTGCCGGGGACCCCTAGCGATGGCCCGAAATTAGCCCAAATATGGAATAATTGCAAGGCAGGCCTCCGAATAACCCTTTGAAAATAAAGCCAATGGACATCGAGCACGCGCGTTTCAACATGGTGGAGCAGCAAATCCGGCCCTGGGACGTACTGGACCAGAGCGTGCTGGACCTCCTGTTCAAGCTGCGGCGCGAAGAATTCGTGCCCGCACCCTACCGCTCGCTGGCTTTCGTCGACATGGAAATTCCGCTCGGCCACGGCGAAACCATGTGGTTTCCCAGGCTCGAAGCGCGCTGCGTGCAAAGCCTGCATCTCCAGAAAACCGACCGCGTGCTGGAAATCGGCACCGGCAGCGGCTACCTCACCGCCCTGCTTGCCAGCCTCGCGGGCAAGGTGCACAGCGTGGAGATCCGCGCCGAATTCCTCAAGGATGCCCAGGCGCGCCTGAAGGCGCACGGCTTCGACAACGTCACCCTGGAAGCGGGCGATGCCAGCCGCGGCTGGGAGAATCATGCGCCCTACGATGCCATTGTCGTCACCGGTTCGCTGCCTGTCATGCCGGACTTGCTGCCCAGGCAACTCGCGCCGGGTGGCCGCCTGTTCGCCGTGGTCGGCGACGACCCGGTCATGAACGCGCAATTGCTCACTTGCGTATCGCGCGGCGTGTACCGCAGCGAGAATCTGTTCGAAACCAGCCTGAAACCGCTGGTCAATGCCCTGCAGCCTGAACGGTTCACGTTCTGACCAATCCATTGGGGGCGCAAACAGATGGCAAGACAGTTTTGGCGGTTGGCGACGACCCCTGTCCTCGGCACTGGCTGCAAGCCAGGCGGCGGAAATGGCCGTGGCACGAACAGCCGCCTCATGGATGAGCCGGTTTAAATGCAGCACCTGACCGTTCACCAGCTCAAGCAAAGACTCGATCAGGGCGAGCCGCCGCTATTGCTCGACGTGCGCGAGTCCTGGGAAATGGCGCGCTGCCAGCTGCCGGGCACGACCTGGATTCCCATGGGCCAGATCATGGCGCGCGCCGGCGAACTGGACAAGCAGCAGGAAATCGTCGTGGTCTGCCATCACGGCATCCGCTCCTGGCAGGTCGCCAAATACCTCGAACACGTGGGCTTCGAGAACGTGATCAACCTGACCGGGGGAATCGACGCCTGGGCAAAAGAAATCGATCCGTCCATGCCGCTGTACTAGAAAGAAGATGATGAAACCGAAACTCTTGAGCTTCCTGCTGCTGGCCGCGTTCGGCCTGCCCGCTTCCGCGGAGAACCTGTCCGAGGTCTATCGCGCGGCGCTCGCCCATGATGCCAGCTATGCCGCCGCCCAGGCCGCCTACCGCGCCGCGCAGGAGAAGACCCCGCAGGCGCGCGCCGGACTGCTGCCCAGCGCTTCCCTGAATGCGAACACCCGCCACAACGACGTGGACACGTCCCTCGGCAACAGCGACTTCAACTCCTGGGGCTGGAGCGTGAATGCCGCGCAGCCGATCTATCGCGGCCAGAACTGGGTCGCCTACGACCAGGCCAGGCTGTCGGTGCAACTGGCGGAGAACCAGCTCAAGGTCGCCGGCCAGGACCTGGTGCTGCGCGCTGCGCGCGCCTACTTCGACGTGCTGCTGGCGCAGGACAGCCTGGAATTCATCCGCGCGCAGAAAGCCGCCATTACCGAACAGCTGGCCGCGGCCAAGCGCAATTTCGAAGTCGGCACCGCCACCATCACCGACACGCACGAGGCGCAGGCGCGCTTCGATCTCGCCACCGCACAGGAAATCGCCGCGCAAAACGACCTCGAAATCAAGCGCCGCGCGCTGCACACGCTGACCGGCAAGGACATGAACACCCTTGCAGCGCTCGCGCCCAGCCCGGCGCTCGCCCCCCCGGCACCGGCCGGCATGGACGAATGGGTCAACCTCTCGCAAAGCGACAACCTGCAGGTGCGCATCGGCCAGCAGGCCAAGCTGATCGCCGACATGGAAATCGAGCGAGCGCGCCGCGGCCACCATCCCACCCTGGATTTGACCGCGAGCTACAGCGACAACAACAACCAGAACGTCGGCGTCGGCACCATCGACAGCAAGGCCACCGTGGTCGGGCTGGAATTCGCGCTGCCGCTGTACCAGGGCGGCCTGGTGTCCTCGCAGGTGCGCGAAGCCGTCGCCAACCAGGACAAGGCGCGCCAGCAGTTGGAGGAGGCCCTGCGCAGCGCGGCGCTGCAGACCCGCCAGGCCTACCTCAACGTCACCAGCACCGAGGCCCAGGTGAAAGCGCTGGAAGCCGCGCTCGCCTCCAGCCAGAAATCGCTGGAATCGACCCTGCTCGGTCTGGAAGTCGGCGTGCGCACCAACGTCGACGTGCTCAACGCGCAACAACAGCTCACGTCGGCGCGGCGCGACCTCGCCGCGGCGCGCTACAACTTCCTGTTGTCGGTGCTGAACCTCAAGGCGGCGGCCGGCGCCCTGACCGCAACCGCCCTGGAAGACATCGACCGCCTGCTGGTCGCCGCCCGATAGCGCCTGTCAGGTCTGCGGCTGTTCGCCGGCCACAGGACGGCCGTTGCTGACGAACGCCTCGAATGCATCGACCGCGAGCGGGCGGCTGTAGAGGTAGCCCTGCACTTCATCGCACCCCCTCGCGCTGAGGAAGTCCAGTTGTTCGAGCGTTTCCACGCCTTCCGCAACGGTCTTGATGCCGAGGCCGTGCGCCATCTGGATGATCGCCGTGACCAGTGCCTGGTCGTCCGGGCCGGCAGCGATGTCGCGCACGAAGGACTGGTCGATTTTCAGCTTGTCGACCGCGAAGCGCTTGAGATAACTGAGCGAGGAATAGCCAGTGCCGAAATCGTCTATCGACAGGTGAAAACCCTTGCGGCCGAGCCTGCCCATGACCCGGGCGGCAATTTCCGGATTCTTCATCGCCGCCGCTTCGGTCAGTTCGATTTCCAGCGCCGCCGGCGCAACGCCGGCTTCCCGCACCATTCGTTCGAGCGCCGAGGCAAAAGCGGGCTGCCCGAAGTGCTGGGCCGAAATGTTTACCGCCACGGTCAACCGCGGCAGGCCCTTCGCTTCCCATGCCTTCAACTGCCGCAACACGGCGCGCAGCACCCACTGGTCTATCTGCACGATCAGCCCGCTGTTTTCCGCGATCGGAATGAATTCGCCCGGGCTCACTTCGCCCAGCAGCGGATGCCGCCAGCGCAGCAGCGCCTCGGCGCCGACGATGGCGCCCGTCCTGAGGTCGACCTGCGGCTGGTAGACAATGCGAAACTCGTTCCTCATCAGAGCCTGCTTCAGACCCGTACCCAGTTCCAGGGTCCTCACCGCGCCCTCCTGCATGCCCGGGGCATAGAAGCTGTAGCTGTTGCGGCCGTCCTGCTTGACCCGGTACATCGCGGCCTCGCTGCGGACCAGCAGCGAAGCCAGGGTGTCGCCGTCGCCGGGGTAGACGGCGATGCCGACGGATGCAGTGACGATCAGTTCCTTCTTGTCCAATTGAATGGAGCGTGACAGTTCGCCCGTCAGCCGCGAGACCATGAACGCCGCCTCGTTCTGTCCAGCCCCGGGCATGACCAGGACGAAATTGTCGCCCGACAGCCGCGACAGCGTGTCCCGTTCGTGCAGTTGCGCTCTAAGCCTCAACGCCACTTCACGCAGCACCAGATCGCCGGCGGCGTGGCCGAGCGCATCGTTGACCTCCTTGAAACTGTCGAGGTTGATCCACATCACGGTCAGCGGCGCGCCTTCGCGGCCAGCCTCGTCGCGCGCCAGTCTGAAGCGCTCCTCCAGCATGGCACGATTGGGCAGGCCGGTGAGCTGGTCGTAATTGGACAGTTGCAGAATTCGCTCGGCCGCAGCCTTCTTGGTCGTGACATCCTCGATGTGGGCAAGGTAATTGGTCAACTCGCCCTGGGCGTTCCGCACCGGGTAGATCAGCACCGACTCGATATACTCGCTGCCGTCCTTCCTCCGATTCACCAGTTCGCCCTGCCAGGCCTCGCCGCGCAACAGGTGCGCCCACATGTCGGCATAGATCGCCGGATCGGTCTTCCCCGACTTGAGAAAGCCGGCGTTCTGGCCCAGCGCTTCTTCTGCCGCATAACCGGTTATTTCGGTAAACGCCGGGTTCACGTACTCAATGCTGGCACACGTATCGGTGATGACAACGGGAAAGGGATTCTGCTCGATCACCAGCGAAAGCTTGCGCATTTCCGCCTCCTGCCGCCTGCGCTCGGTCACGTCGCGCGCGGAGGAATAGACGCGGCCGCCTTTCTGTGTGGCACGCCATTCGATATTCCGGTAGCTGCCGTCGCGGCAGCGGTAGCGGTTTTCGAAAGCATGGACCGGCTCCTCGCGGCGCAAGGCCTCGACCGCCTGCAGCGTCGCTTCGACGTCATCCGGGTGCACGAACTCGAGAACGCTGCGGCCCTCGATCTCGGCGACGGGATAACCCAGCACCCGCTCGAACTCCGGGTTCACGCGCACGAACTCGCCTTGCAGGTTGGCGATGCAGAACAGGTCGAGGCTGGAGGAGAAAAAGGAATCGATCGCTTCGCGCCGTTGCTGCAAGGCTTCATCGAGGCGACGCTTGTTGACCAGGCGCCAGAGCGTGTTCGCCGTCAGTTGAACGGCTTTCACGTCCTTGTCGACATAGGGCTCAGGCTTGTTTGCCACCACCACCAGCATGCTCACCCGCCCGTCCTCGACGACCGGCACGCTGACGAGGCGGTCCAGCCCGGCAGGCTCATCCAGTTGCCTGTCGTTGCGAGAGGCGCTGGCGTAGTCGTTGAAAATCACCGGCACACGCTGGCGCACAGCATCCGCCCAGGGGCCGGCCTGGGCGAGTGTGCACGGTCGCCCGTGCCCATCCCCGCGGCAATGCGCCGGAGTATCGCCGGACCTGCACGCCAGTTCGAGCGTCTGCCGTTCGTCGTCCACGAAATACACGAAGCCGGCCTGGCTGTCGGTCAGCCTTTCCGCCTGGCCGATGCCGTAGCGGATGAAATCCCCTTCACTGCGCGCCTCGGCCTCGCGCTGCAGGCCGAGCAGGGTAACGTTCAGCGCGTACTCCCGTTGCAGCGCTGCCTGCTGGGTGACCAGTTCGGTGACGTCACGTGAAAGCACCAGATAGCTCGGCACCCCGCCCGCACCTACGTCCTTGCGTCTTACCGAAAGCTCGAACCAGCGCCGGCCGAGCGGTACGTCGAGCACCATGCGGTGGCCGCGCGAGTGGCCACGCTCGCCTGCCTCCGCCAGCGCGGCAAAGCAGATGTCGGCGGCCTCCTCCGGCAGGACTTCGCGCAGGTTCCTGCCGATGAATGCCTGCACGGGCACCGCCAGCATGTCGGTATTACTGATGTGTGCAGCAACAAAGCGCCCTTCGGCGTCGATTTCGAAGAGCAGGTCCGGCAGGGTATCGAGCGTGGCTTGCAGCTGCTTGCGTGAGGCATTCAGCTCGTCATAGGGGTGCTGCACGGTCTCGACGAACACTGCGCGATACAGGAACAGGTAGGCGACAATCTTGTAGAGATGGCCGAACAGGTTGTAGACGTCGGTGACGTCGCCATAGCGGGTAAAGAAGAATTCGCTCATCACTGCCAGGCAGGCGGTGGCGAACAGGCCGCTGGCGTGGAAGCTGCGCGGCTTGCGCATCTGTCTGTAGAACAGGAGCGCCGCCGCCGCATAGGCAAGGATAAGACCGTACTCGTAGGCGAGTTTGAAGCCGGTCAGCCCATGCCCGGGAATGTAGGTCCGCGGCACGGCCTGCGGAAGGAACAGGAACAGCAGGTGCAATAACACCACCAGCAGCAGCACGGCGGTCAGCAGCACGCCGCGCGACGGCATGTAGCGCCCGTTCCACGGCAGCAGGGCCACGGCCAGCAGGCCCAGCGCCGCCAGGGTGCGCGCCGCGAGCCAGAAATTGATGGCCTTTTCCGGATCGGACGGCGTGATGAAGCTGGGCATGCCGGCGAATGACAGCGTATGCGAGAAATCCAGCAGACCGACCCCGAGGAAAACCGCCGCCAGCAGCAGGATGTTGCCAGGCAGCTGGTGCCGCTTCGCGTTCCAGCCGACGGCGAAGACCAGGCCGGCAATGACGATCGCCAGCGTTTCCAGCGCCATGTGCAGAGGCAGGTAATTCGCCATGCCGCGCAAGCCGGGCGGCGGGGAAATGGCCAGCACCACGGGTATGGCAAGCGCCAGCGCGGCAAGAACGTACAGCGTACGCCGTGCTTCGGTGGCGTGGCTTGGATGAAGGATCATTTGAGAATGATAACGGATTTCATCAGGCGCATTCGCGCGCTACGTCCGTCCCGGCTACCCGTTGAGCCCCGCATGATCCCCGGACACCAGCCGGAAAACCCGCTCCGCTGCACCCCGGTGGGCTTCGGCAAAACGCCGGCCGTGTTCGCCCATGCGCTGGCGCGCCGCCGCATTGGCGGTAAGGGCGCGCGCATGCGCCAGCCATTCGGCCGCATCGCCAACCCGCACGGCCGCCCCGGCCGTCACCGCCTGCGCCGCGACCTGCTTGAAATTCTCGGTGTGCGGGCCGACCAGCACGGGACAGCCGACGGCGCAGGCCTCGATCAGGTTCTGTCCGCCATGCGGCAGCAGGCTGCCGCCGACCAGGGCGCAATCCGCCGCCGCGTAATAGGCGAACATCTCGCCCAGGCTGTCGCCCAGCCAGACGCGGGTCGCGGCCGATACCGGCCTGTCCTCGCTGCGCCGCTGCAGGGCGAGTCCCAGGCTCCGGGCCAGTTCTGCAACCTCGTCGAAGCGCTGGGGATGGCGCGGCACCAGCATCAGCAGCGCTTCCGCCGGCGCCTCACGGCTGAACGCCTGCAGGATCAGCTTTTCCTCGCCTTCGCGCGTGCTGGCGGCAAGCCATGCGGGCCGCTGGCCGATGCGCGCCCTGAAGCGGGCACCCAGCTCGAGCTGGCTCTGCGGCGGCTCGACATCGAATTTCAGATTGCCGCTGACCATGACCCGGGCTGCACCCAGTTCGCGCAGGCGCTGCGCATCTTCCTCCGTCTGCGCCGCGACGGCGGAAAACCCCTGCAGGCTTGCACGCGTCAGCGCGGCGATGCGGCGGTAGCCATGCGCCGATTTCGCCGACAGCCGCGCATTGGCCAAATACAGCGGCACGCCGGCGCGCACGGACTCGCGCACGAGGTTGGGCCACAATTCGGTTTCCATGATGATGCCGCGCGCCGGCCGGGCCCGGCGCAGGAAGCGCCGCACCGCCCAGGCGTAGTCGTAGGGCAGGTAACGCAACTGCACGCGGTCGCCGAACAATTGCCCGGCAGTGGCGCGGCCGGCCGGCGTCATGCAAGTGAGCAGCACGCGGCTGCCCTGCGCGAGGAAGCGTTCCACCAGCGGCGCAGCGGCGCGCGTCTCGCCCACCGACACGGCATGAATCCATACCGCATGGGGCGCGAGCGCCGCGCCGTCGCCAAAGCGCTCGCCGATGTCGCGCCAGTAGCCGCGTTCCTTCAGCCCGCGCACGAACAGACGCAGCGGAATGGCCGGCAATGCCAGCCACAGCAGCAATGCATAAAGCAGACGTTGCAGAAAAATCGCCATGGCGGGCATTTTACGGGGGATGCCAGCCCCCTGCTAAAATTCGCTCATCCAACCGGAGATCCCATGAAAATCCTGCTCACCGGCGCTGCCGAATCTGGTTCCGGCCGCTCGCTTTGTTCACCTGGCCTGCGCTGCGCGCAAGCCGGCCTCCACTGAAACCGGCGCCTGCCATGAAAATACTTCTTACTGGATGTGCCGGATTCATCGGCATGCATGTTGCGCAAATCCTGCTCGCGCGCGGCAACGAGGTGGTCGGCATCGACAACCTCAACGACTACTACGACCCCAATCTGAAGCTGGCGCGGCTGGAGCAGTTGAAACCGCACGCCAGCTTCCGCTTCATCAAGGGCGACATTTCCGATCGCATGGCGATGGAGGACCTGTTCGAGGCCGAGCGCTTCCACCGCGTCATCAATCTCGCCGCCCAGCCCGGCGTGCGCTACTCGCTGAAGAACCCGCACGCCTACATCCAGAGCAACGTGGTCGGCTTCGCCAACCTGCTGGAAGGCTGCCGCCACAACGGTGTCGAGCATTTCGTCTACGCCAGCTCCTCCAGCGTGTACGGCGCCAATACCAGGCTGCCGTTCTCGGTGGACGACAACGTCGACCACCCGGTGTCGCTCTATGCCGCCACCAAGAAGTCCAACGAGCTGATGGCGCACACCTACTCGCACCTCTACGGCCTGCCCACCACCGGTCTGCGCTATTTCACCGTGTACGGCCCCTGGGGCCGGCCCGACATGTCGCCGTGGCTGTTCACTTCCGCCATCCTCGAAGATCGCGCCATCGACGTGTTCAACCACGGCAAGATGCGCCGCGACTTCACTTACGTCGAGGACATCGCCGAAGGCACCGTGCGGGTGATGGACCGTATCCCGCAGCCCGATCCCGGCTACGACCACGACCACGGCAGCCCGGCCCGGAGCCACGCACCCTACCGCGTCTACAACATCGGCAACCATCAGCCGGTGGAGCTGATGAGCTTCATCGCCAGTATCGAGCAGGCCCTGGGCAAGGAGGCGAAGAAGAATTTCCTGCCCATGCAGCCGGGCGACGTCGAGGCGACCTATGCCGACATCGAGGCGCTCAAGCAGGCGGTGGGATTCGAGCCGAAGACGCCGCTGGATTACGGCATCGGCAAGTGGGTGGAGTGGTATCGCGCCTACACCGGCAGTTGAACCGGCTCGGCGTCTGCGCTAGCGGCAGACCAGGGCGATGATTTCCGCGTTCTGCTTCTGTCGCGCGATGCCGGCCGGCGTGGCGCCGCTCGAATGGCGCGCGCCGGGGTCCGCACCGGCTCGCATCAGCAGGGCGACCATCTCGGCGTAAGCGTTCGCCACCGCCTTGTGCAGCGGGGTCCAGCCGTCGCCGTCGGCCTCGTTGACATTGGCCCCGTGCGCGATCAGCACCGACGCGACCCGGGCATGGCCCATGGCCGCCGCCTGCAGCAGCGGCGTGAGCCCGGCATGGCTTTTCAGGTCGGCCGGGATGCCGGCCTCCAGCAGACGCCGGGTCACGTCCACGAACCCGCGATAGGCCGCCCAGTGCAGCGGGCCATAGCCGCGCGCATCCTGCACGTCGAGCTTCGCCCCGGCGTCGATCAGCATGTTCGCGGCGCTTTCGCTGCTGGTGAAGATCGCCACCATCAGCGGCGTCCAGCCCGCCGTGTTCTGCAGGTTGACGTCGACGCCCGCCTGCAGGAACAGGCGAATCGCCGTCTCGTTGCCCAGTTCGACGGCGCGGAAAAAACCCTGCTTCGAATATTCGATGCCCTGTTCTTCGAGGCCTCGTCGGGTCGTTTCGTTCGACCAGACGTCCTCCGTCGCCGGCGCGCGCATGGCCTCCAGGTAGAGGTCGTGCAGGAAGTTTATTTCGCGCAGCGCTTCGAGCGGGAAGCCCTGGCGATCAGGCCGGTCGCTGAGGAACAGCGAGTTGAAATGTTCCTCCAGCTCGTCCTTGCCCCAAAGCTCCATGATTTCATTGAACACGCGCGGAAACTTCGTCTCCAGCAAATGCGGATAGCGGTCTTCGCGGCCTTTCAGCAACGGCGCCAGTGCGGGATGCATGCGCCCTCCCTAAATGCAGTTTCGCAAACAGCGAATCGCGCGCAATGACGGCATGACAGCAAGCTCCTCGCATGTCAGGAACAATCGGGCAAATGCCCGCCTTTTCATTCTAGGCCGGAAGCAGCCCGTCGCCAGCCTCGCAGGCGTGGTAGGCGCCGCTCGTGTCGTCGCGAGGCGACGCCGGCGGCACACCCTATCTTTTTGTTTTTCTGGATATTTGCCGGTTCCTGCCAGCGAAGTCGTCACCGTCCGGCGACAGAAACCGTCTGCCAGTTCCGGCCTGCAAAGTGTTCGCCTGTCCATCTGGCTGTTTATCAAGCATTTTCTTGCGCTGGCCCGCGCCTTGCTGAACACAAACCGTTGTGCCAGCTCCTGGCTGCAACCGCCTCACGGCGCATTCGCAATCAAGCAACGAAGGAATCCATCCCATGCTCAAGAACCTCATGCATTCCAGCCACTCCCGATCCGATTCGAACAGGGCTAGCCAGTCGGCGTACGCATCCGCCAGGCCCGCCGAGGCATCGAAGGCTGCCGAAAGCGCAAACGCCGAGGCCGCTCGCCCCGCGCCGGCAGACGAGGGCAGCAAGCTCATCGTCGGGCCGAACATCAAGCTGAAGGGCTCGGAAATCACGGATTGCGAAATTCTCGTCGTCGAAGGCCGTGTCGAAGCCTCGATGAAAAGCCGCGACATCCGCATCGCCGAGGGCGGCGTGTTTTCCGGCAAGGCGGAGATCGACGTCGCCGAGGTGCGCGGCAACTTCGAGGGCGAACTCACCGCCCGCAAGCGCCTGGTGATCCACGCCACCGGCAAGGTCACCGGCACCATCCGCTACGGCGCGATGATGGTCGAGGAAGGCGGTTCCATTTCCGGCGATGTGGCGACGCTTGCCGCCGGCAATGCCCCGGCCAGGGCAGCCGAATCCGCGGCTCAGGCCACCACGGCGGAGTCCACGCAGGAACCGGTGGCCGCCGGCTCCACCTATTTCCGCAACCAGGCCGGCCGGCGCTGATTCTGCCGCCGCGATTGCCGGCAGCCGTCGCCGATGCGCGACGGCGCGCCGCGTTAGAGCTTGGCGCTGCGCCCGCCGTCCACCGCCAGGATCTGTCCTGACACGAAGGGCGCATCCTCGATGAAGAAGCGCACCGCATGGGCGATGTCCGACGGGCTGCCGGCGCGCTTGAGCATGGTGTGCGAGACGATGCGCTGGCGGCTGACTTCATCGAAATCCGCATTGTCTTCCGGCCACATGATGGGGCCGGGAGCAACGCCGTTGACGCGCACGTTGGGCGCGAGCTCTCGCGCCAGCGACTTGGTCAGGCCGACCAGGCCGGCCTTGGCGACGGAATAGACGAGGTAGTTCTTCATCGGCCGGTCGGCATGGATGTCGGTGATGTTGACGATGCAGCCATGATGCCTTTTCAGTTCCGGCGCCGCGGCCTGCGACAGGAACATCGGCGCCTTGAGGTTGGAGCCCATCAGGTCCACCCAGTCCTTTTCGCCGATGGTGCCGACCGGCGTGGGGTAGAAGCTGGAAGCATTGTTGACCAGCACGTCGAGCTTGCCGAAGGTGGCCACGGTCTGCGACACCAGGCTGGGCAGCACGGAGATGTCGAGCAGGTCGGCCTGGATCAGCGCCACCGAGCTTTCGCGCACGGCATTAAGCTCCTCCTGCAGCGCGCGCGCTTCTTTCGCCGAACTGCGGTAATGGATCATGAGGTTGGCGCCGGTGGCGTGCATGAGGCGCGCGATCTCGGCGCCCACGCGCTTGGAGCCGCCGGTGATGAGTATGGTCTTGGCGGTCGGTTTGCCGGCCATTGCTGCAGTCCTGTTATAGTTTTCGACAGCCCATTATCACCCAAGCCATTTTTCGCGTCATGCCCCTGCCCGCCCCCGCGCCAGAGCAGCTTGAAATCACCCAGGAACTGACACAACGCATCCGCGCCGAAATCGACGCCGGCGGCGGCTGGATCAGTTTCGCGCGCTACATGGAACGGGCGCTGTACACGCCGGGGCTGGGTTACTACGGCGGCGGCTCCGCCAAGTTCGGCGCCGGCGGCGACTTCGTCACCGCAGCGCAGGTTTCGCCGCTGTTCGGCCGCGTGCTGGCGCGGCAATTCGCCGAAGTGCTGGAGCAAACCGGCGGCGGCATCCTCGAACTGGGTGCCGGCACCGGCCTGCTGGCCGCGCAAATCCTCGGCGAGTTCGAAGCGCTTGGCCTCGATGCGCCCTATGCGATCCTTGAAGTCAGCGGCGACTTGCGCGACCGGCAACAGCAAACCCTGCAAGCCTTCGGCAGCCGGGTACGCTGGCTGGATGCCTTGCCCGAGCAATTTTCCGGCGTGGTGTTCGGCAACGAGGTGCTGGATGCCTTGCCGGCACACCTCGTCCACTGGACCGGGAACGGGCCGCTGGAACGCGGCGTCGCCGCCGACGCGCAAGGCTTCGCCTGGGCAGACCGCCCGATTGCCGACCCCGCACTGCTTGAACAGGCCAGCGCCCTCGACCTGCCTGCCGGCTACCTGAGCGAGATCAGCCTCGCCGCACCCGCCCTGGTGAAGAGCCTCGCGGACAGCCTCGACTCCGGCCTGCTGCTGTTCATCGACTACGGCTTTGGCCGAAGCGAGTACTACCACCCGCAGCGGCACATGGGCACGCTGCGCGCGCACTACCGCCACCACGCCCTGGACGACCCTTTTTATCTGCCGGGCCTGTGCGACCTCACCGCGCACGTCGACTTCACCGCGGTGGCCGATGCGGCCCTGGCAGCCGGGCTGGATGTCTGCGGCTACGCCACGCAGGCGAGCTTCCTGCTGGCAGGCGGCATCACCGGGCTGCTTGCCGAAACCCCGGCGGATGCCGCCGCCAGCTACCTGCCATTGTCTGCCGGCGTGCAGAAGCTGCTGTCGCCGGCCGAGATGGGCGAACTGTTCAAGGTCATCGGCATGACAAAAAAAAACGCGCCCTGCCCGAGCGCGTTTTCATTCGGCGACCAGCGCCACCGGCTTTAGCCGTCAGTGGTTTCGGATTAGGGATTAGGAACCCGGGGCCAGGATTTTAGCAAGGCGCGCCCTGCAGCCGTCAAAACCAGTCTCCTGGAGACTGGTCCCAGCCCCTAGCTCAGCTTGCCGTGGCAATGCTTGTACTTCTTGCCGCTGCCGCAGGGGCAGGGATCGTTGCGCCCGACCTTGGGTGCGTCACGCGTGACCGGACGCGCGGGGGCGGCGGCTTCCTCCGCCAGCGGTTCGTCCTCGCCGGCCAGGGCCTCGTCGTAATCCGCGTGGTGGTACTGCACGTTGGAAACCTCCTCGTGCTGCTGCTCGACTGCCTCGACATCCTGTTCGGTACGAACCTGAACCGTGGTGGTGATGCGGGTGACTTCCATCTTGACCGCGTCCAGCATGTTGGAGAACAGCACGAAGGCTTCGCGCTTGTATTCCTGCTTGGGGTCCTTCTGCGCGTAGCTGCGCAGGTGGATGCCCTGGCGCAGCTGGTCGAGCGCGGCAAGGTGTTCGCGCCAGTGCGAGTCGAGGCTTTGCAGCATGACGGCGCGCTCGAAGTGGCGCAGCACATCCGCGCCGACGATCGCCTCCTTGGCGGCATAGGCGGCGTCGGCGGCCTCAACGGCCTTGGCGCGCAGGCCCTGCTCGTCGAGCTTGTCGTCTTCCTTGAGCCATTGCGCCAGCGGTATCTGCAGGGCGAATTCGGCTTCGAGAACCTTCTCGGCGCCTTCCACGTCCCACTGCTCCTCCATGGACCCCTGAGGAATGTGCTGGTCGAGCACGCTGTTGATCATGTCGATGCGCATCGAGCGTATGGTCTCGGAGACATTCTCAGCCGCCAGCAGTTCGTTGCGCTGCTCGTAGATGACCTTGCGCTGGTCGTTGGCGACGTCGTCGTATTCGAGCAGCTGTTTGCGGATATCGAAGTTGCGGGCTTCCACCTTGCGCTGTGCGTTTTCGATCGCGCGCGACACCCAGGGATGCTCGATGGCCTCGCCTTCGGGCAGCTTGAGCTTGTTCATGATCGCGGCCACGCGATCGGAAGCGAAAATGCGCAGCAGCGGATCTTCCAGCGACAGGTAGAAGCGCGAGGAGCCGGGGTCGCCCTGGCGGCCGGAACGGCCGCGCAGCTGGTTGTCCACGCGCCGCGATTCGTGGCGCTCGGTGCCGATGATGTGCAGGCCGCCGGCCGTCAGCACCTGTTCGTGCACCTGCTGCCATTCGGACTTGACCTGCTGCTTGCGCGCATCCTTTTCGGCATCGGCCAGCGACTCGTCGGCGTCGATGGCGTCGATCTCCTTCTGGACGCTGCCGCCCAGCACGATGTCGGTGCCGCGGCCGGCCATGTTGGTGGCGATGGTGATCGCGCCCGGGCGGCCGGCCTGCGCCACCACCTCGGCTTCGCGCGCGTGCTGCTTGGCGTTCAGCACCTCGTGCTGCAGGCCCGCCCTGGTCAGCAGTTCCGACAGATGTTCGTTGATCTCGATGGAAGTCGTGCCCACCAGCACCGGCTGTCCGCGTTCCTGGCAATCGCGAATGTCCTTGATCACCGCCGCGTACTTGTCCTCGGTGGTGAGGAACACCTGGTCGTGCATGTCCTTGCGGATCATGGGGCGATGCGTCGGGATCACCACGGTTTCCAGATTGTAGATCTGCTGGAACTCGTAGGCTTCGGTGTCCGCCGTGCCGGTCATGCCGGACAGCTTGGCGTACATGCGGAAGTAGTTCTGGAAGGTGATCGAGGCCAGGGTCTGGTTTTCCTTCTGGATCGCCACGCCTTCCTTGGCCTCGACCGCCTGGTGCAGGCCTTCCGACCAGCGCCGGCCGGACATCAGCCGCCCGGTGAACTCGTCGACGATCACCACTTCGCCGTTCTGCACCACGTAATGCTGGTCGCGGTGATAGACGGCATGCGCGCGCAGCGCGGCATTGATGTGGTGCATGAGGCGGATGTTGCTGGCGTCGTACAGGCTGCTGCCTTCGGGCAACAGGGCCATTTCGATCAGCAGGGCCTCGATCTTCTCGTGCCCGGTTTCCGAAATCAACACCGTATGCGCCTTTTCGTCAACCCAGAAGTCGCCGGTGCCCTTCTCTTCTTCCTGCCTCTGCAGGTGTGCGGGGATGGCGTTGACCGCCAGGTACAGGTCGGTATTGTCCTCGGCCTGGCCGGAGATAATGAGCGGCGTGCGCGCCTCGTCGATGAGGATGGAGTCCACCTCGTCGACGATGGCGAAGTTGAGGCTGCGCTGCACCTTTTCCGACATCTGGAACACCATGTTGTCGCGCAGGTAGTCGAAGCCGAATTCGTTGTTGGTGCCGTAGGTAATGTCGGCGGCATAGGCGACCTGCTTCTGCTCGTGCGACATCTGCGAGAGGTTCACCCCCGTGCTCAGGCCGAGAAAGCCATAGAGGCGCCCCATCCAGCCGGCGTCGCGGCTGGCCAGGTAATCGTTCACCGTGACCACGTGCACGCCCTTGCCCGACAGCGCGTTGAGATAGGCCGGCAGCGTCGCCATCAGGGTCTTGCCCTCGCCGGTGCGCATCTCGGAAATCTTGCCGCCGTGCAGCACCATGCCGCCCACCATCTGCACGTCGAAATGGCGCATGCCCAGTGCGCGCCGGCCGCCCTCGCGCACCACGGCGAAGGCTTCGGGCAGCAACTGGTCGAGGGTTTCGCCCTTGGCCAGACGCTCGCGGAACTCGTCGGTCTTGCCGCGCAGTTCAGCGTCGGTCAATTTCTCCATGGCCGGCTCGAGCGCATTGATCGCCCGCACCTTCTGCATGTATTGTTTGATCAGCCGCTCGTTGCGGCTGCCGAAGAATTTCTTGAAAACGTTTTGCAGCATGGGAAGCGGAATGCCCCGAAAAGTGCCAGTAAATCAGTGGATTTTATCACAGCGCATGTTGCCGCCCGGTGAAGGTGCAGCCTGATGGCGGAGCGCCTGGGCAATCTGCTGTCGAACCTGCCCGCAGTGCGGCAGGCGCTGGCGCTGTCTTCCCTGCAACGGCAGTTCGACGCCGTCCTGCCCGCCCGCTTTCGCGAGGACGCCCGCGTCGTCGCGCTGGATGACGGGGAACTGCGGGTGCTGTGCAGCAATGGCGCGGTTGCCAGCCGCCTGCGCCTGGAGTCGCAGAATCTCGCCGCTGCGCTGCAACAGCGCGGCCTGCCCGTACGGCGCGTCAGCTTCAAGGTGCAGCCCGCCACCGTGCGCCGCGCGCCCGCCGTGCGCCAAAAACCGCTCCTGCCCGCGGCTGCCCGGCAGGCCCTGGAGTCAGCCGCCACGCAACTGGAGGAAGGCGAAGTGAAGGCCGCCCTGCAAAACCTGCTCAAGCACCATTCGTCGGACTAGCGTCCGCCGCGCTGCTCCCAACTGCGTACGCCCTGTTCCTGCCCGCGGTAGGTCTGGTTGGCCGGCTTGCCGGGCAGCGGCTGGGGACGTCCTGACTGCGCGGGTTCGGCGCGTACCGGAGCGACCTGGGCCGGCGGGCGTTGCACGCCTGCCGGCGGCGCAGCCGGCGTTGGTGACGACTGGGCTGGCGGCGGCGGCTTGACCGCCGGCACGGGCTGAGGAGCGCGCTGGGCAGCGCCTGGCTGCTGTGCAGGCACAGGCCTTGGCGACTGCACGGGCGGCGCTGTCCTGGCAGCCGGCTGCCACGCCGGAGCCGGCGTGCTTGCCGCCGGGCGAGCAGGCGATGCCGGCACAGTCATCTCCCGCAGGCGCGGCGGCGGCGGCGGCGGCAGGCGCTCGGGGCCGGCATCGGCGCCGAATGGCGGCCGCTGCACCGGCTGCTGCCTCGCGTCTCCCTGGCCGGACGGCTTGACGTACTTGAGCACTGGCGCGGCCTGCGGCCCCTGCGTGCGCGGCCGCTCAGGCTGCCAGGGCAGGGTTTTCTCGCGCGGCGGCCGTGTCGCCACTGCCGGACGCGGCGTTGCCTCGCGCGGCGGCGGCGCGGCCCTGGGCGCACCGCCGAACAGGCTTTCGCGCGCGGGCTTGAGCGGCATTTCGCCCCGCACCGGCACGAACGCTTCCCGGCGCAGGCGTGTTTCCGCCACGGCACGCACCGGCGCGCGGCCGAACTTGTCCACCGGCGCCGTGAGGACGGCGCGCGGCTGCCGCGCATTGTGGTAATGGATTTCGTTGACGTTGATGACGGTGGTCTGCTTGATCACCACATTGTTGACCACGCGCGGCCCGCCCCAGCCTGCCCAGCGCGGATGCCAGCGATGGCGCTGGTGTCCCCACCAGGGCAGTACCGGTTCGCCCCAGGAGAGTGCCACCCACCACAGCCCGGGCAATCCGGTACTGACGCGCACCGAAACATCGTGGCCGCGCACCAGGAAGGCCACCAGCGCCGGCGCATACACCGAGCGCCTCACCACCGGCCCCGGCGCCCATGCCCAGTAGCCGCCGATGTGGACCCAGCGTCCGTAATGGAAAGGCGCCCAGCCCCAGGGCGCATCGTCGATCCAGGTCCATTCGTAGTAGGGATCCCACACCCAGGCGCCCATGCTGTAGGGTGCCCAGCCGGCGGTCACGCTGCGCGGAATCCACACCGGGCCGTAGTCGGGCAGCACGCGCCAGTAGCCGTAATGGTCGAGGTCTTCGGCGCCATAGACATCCGGCGGCAGGTAACGCGCACTGACCGATTCACCGATCCGGTCGCTGCGCTCGTTGTTCCAGCGATCCCAAGCATCTTCAGGGGGTGCAGCGTAAGTGGCCACTTGCACCGCAGTGCCGGCGGCGACCACGATTTCCTCGGACGGATAGATGTCGAGCGAACGCCCGTCGGCCGTGGTCAGGGTCGCGCGGCCGCCGCGCCGGGTGATGAAGCGGGTTTCACGGCTGCCCACTTCCACCCGGTAGTAGCCGGGCTGCTCGATGACGAAGGCGCCGTCCGGCGTGCTGACTTCGACGCCGTCGCCCACCGCCATGCTGCGAATGTCGAACGAGGCCAGGCCGCGCGCGACCTTGAACTGGATGTAACGCTCTTCCTGATTGAGCAGCGACAATTCCGTGCTCTCGTCCGCGCGCACGAAGCTGCGGCTGTCGAACTGGACCTCGAAGTTCGAGTTCGCCCCGGCATAAAGCGCGTCGCCTTGCGCCAGCGGCAGGTTGCGGCGGGCGACGACCCAGTCGTCCGCCCCCTCCCGCCAGTACGACACCTGGCCGTCGATGAAGCCCAAGCGCGGCGGAGTGGGTGCGCGGAAATCCGCTTCGTCGTCCCATGCCTGCGCCGCCGGACCCATCAGGACCAACAGCATCAGAACAGGAAAAAGCAGAAAATGGCGCAGGCTGATCATGGCCCCTCCGGATGTCAGGTCACAGGCTCGAACGGGGAGCACGGCAAGTCCGCCCCCACCGAATCAATATAGACCCGCGCACGGGTACGGGGTTCAGGCTGCGATGCAGCCTGCTAGCGAAGGATCAGGCGCTCGGCCACGAAAACCAGCGCCACCACCACGCCCAGCACGATGAGGAAACGCACGATGCGGCCGGCGATGCGCAGGTATTTCCTGTCCTTGGTGAACATCCATGTCAGGGCCAGCCCGGCAAGGATGATCAGCGCAAGGACCAGGATCAGCCGGAAAACCATCAGGCGGCCTGCGGATAAAAGTGCGCCACGGCCTCGGGCGCATCGCTGTCGTTTTCGAAAGTCACCAGTTCCCAGGCCGACTGCTTTTCCATCAGCGCGCGCAGCAGCTGGTTGTTGAGGGCGTGCCCGGATTTGTGCGCTTCCAGGCGGCCGATGATGGGCTTGCCGATCATGTAGAAATCGCCGATGGCATCCAGCACCTTGTGCTTGACGAACTCGTCGTCGTACCTGAGGCCGTCGGCATTGAGGATGCGGTACTCGTCCATGACGATGGCGTTGTCGAGCGAGCCGCCAAGGGCGAGGTTGTTGTTGCGCAGCATTTCCACCTCGTGCATGAAGCCGAAGGTGCGCGCCCGCGCGACTTCGCGGATGTAGGACGTGTTGTCGAAATCCACGCTCACCACCTGGCCGGACTGCTCGAACACGGGGTGGTCGAAGTCGATGGTGAAGTCGATGCGGAAGCCGTCATGGGGGCTGAGCCTGACCCACTTGTCGCCTTCCTTCACTTCGATCGGTTCGCGGATGCGCACGAACTGCTTGGGCGCGTTCAGCTCCTCGATGCCGGCCGACTGCAGCAGGAACACGAAGGGTGCGGCGGAGCCGTCGAGGATGGGCACCTCGGGGCCGGTGAGGTCGATCACGATGTTGTCGATGCCCAGTCCGGCCAGCGCCGACATCAGGTGCTCGACCGTGGCGACCTTGGCCTTGTCCACGGTCAGCGCCGAGCACAGGCGCGTGTCGGTGACTTTGTACGGATCCACCGGAATATCCACCGGCGGATCGAGGTCGACGCGGCGGAACAGGATGCCGGTACCGGCCGCGGCCGGCCGCAGGGTCATCTCGACCTTGACGCCGGAATGCAGTCCCACGCCAGTGGTCCTGACCTGGCTTTTGAGCGTGCGCTGTTTGATCATGTCCTCGATTGGCCAACTTGTTGTTTGAGAATGGATTTTAACTGCAACGGGGGCCGCGGGCGAGGATTTGGGGACCAGAGCTTGCACGATGCCCGAAGCAGACCAGCCCGACGATCGCGTCGGCCCCTACGTGCGCGACGAACCCGCTGGCAACCGGCTTGCCGGAAACGATGCCGGCGCCTAAGTTGAAAGCATCGGAAAGGAGCCGTCATGATGTTCGCCAACCGCCAGGATGCGGGCCGCCAGCTCGCCAGGGCCCTGTCGGCCTACCAGGGCCGGCATCCGCTCATCCTCGCCATCCCGCGCGGGGCCGTGCCGATGGGCAAGACCATCGCCGAACTGCTGGAAGGCGAACTCGACGTGGTGCTGGTGCGCAAGCTGACCTCGCCCTACAGCAGCGAGTTCGCGCTGGGCGCGATCGACGAGTCGGGCTGGGCCTACATCGCCGATCATGCCGCTTCCGCCGGCGGCACGCCGGAATACATGGAACGCGAAAAACAGCGCCAGATGACGACGCTCCGGGAACGGCGCGCGCAGTACACGCCGCTGCGCCCGCCCGTCGATCCCGCGGGGCGCGTCGTCATCATCATCGACGACGGACTCGCCACCGGCAGCACCATGATCGCGGCGCTGCACGCTACCCGCGCCAAGCATCCGGCCCGGCTTGTCTGCGCGGTGCCGGTGTCGCCGCCCGAAACGCTGGAAACAATCCGCCCGCTGTGCGACGAACTGGTGTGTCTCTTCGCACCGCCGGATTTCCGCGCCGTGGGGCAGTTCTATCAGGACTTCAACCAGGTGTCGGACGACGAAGTGATCGACATTCTCAAACACCGGCAGACCGCAGCCTGACCCGGCCTGGTCCGTTTTTACCAACTCCGCGCCCTCGATTTGCCCGCGTTACTGCCGTTAGCGTGCACTGCATTCAAATCCAAGCGGAGACAGAAGTTCATGCAACGGCGTACCTTTCTGAGCGGCCTCGCCCTGTTCGCCGCCCTGCCCCTGGCAGCGCGCGCGGAAGGCAATTACCTGACCATCGGCATTTATCCCGGCACCGGCAAGGCCGACATCCCGACCTACGACTTCCTGGATGCGGCGCGTCCCTTCGCCCAGGCCCTCGCCGCGCAATTCGGGCGCGAGCCCAAGCTGGTCCTGTTCCGCAGCATCAAGAACACCCTGCGTTCCCTCGACAAGGGCAGCCTGGACATCTATTTCGTCCCGCCCACCGTGGCGGTTTCGGTGCTGGACAGGAACTACACGCCCGTCGCCCGGGCGCGCGACGAAGCCACCGGCATCCTGATCCGGCGCAAGGGCGTGGAAATCAGGACCGTTGCCCTGACCGAAAAGGAATCCTGGCTGGACGTGATGGCACGCTACACGCTGAAGCGCCAAAAATCCGACGCCGAAGTGTTCAATCTCAAGACCCAGGAAGACATCGCGCTTGCCATGGAGCGCGACATTGCCCAGGCCGGCAGCCTGCGCAGTACGCTGGCCAACAAGCTGATCGCCCAGGGCAAGTATGAAGTCTGGCACCCCTTGCCCAACACGCCGGATTTCACGCTCATGGCCAGCAACAAGCTGTCGCCGGCCGACCAGGACAAACTGGGCGCCGCCGCCGCCTCGCTCAGGCCCGAGACCGTGCAGTCGCTGCAAAAGACCATCCACAGCAAGGTCACCGGTTTCGTCGTCGACAAGCAGGCCGACTACAAGATCATCAAGCAGGCACTGAAGGAAGCGAACTACCTCAAGTAAAGCTCCGGCCGGCCGGATTCGGAAAATGCCGCGCGAACCAGGCGGCTGCCTGCGAAGCCACCTCCTCGAGCGTGCCCGGTTCCTCGAACAGATGGGTCGCACCCGGCACGATGCGCAACTGCTTTTCGCAAACCAGATCGGCGAAGGCTGCTTCGTTCAAGGTGATGACGCCGAAATCCTGTCCGCCCACCAGCAACAGCGTGGGCGCTTTCACTTGCGCCAGCTCTGCGGGCGAGGCCAGGTCGGGGCGGCCGCCGCGCGACACCACGGCAGCGACGGATTCCTCATGCGCCGCCGCGCGCAAGGCAGCGGCCGCGCCGGTGCTGGCGCCGAAATAGCCGACCGGCAAGGTCGCGGTGGCAGGATTCTGCCTGACCCAGTGCGCCGCCGCACGCAGGCGTTCGACCAGCAGGCTGATGTCGAAGCGCTTTGCATAATCACTGTCCTCTGCCGGTGTGAGCAGGTCCATCAGCAGGGTGCCGATGCCATGCTCGTGCAGCACGCGCGCCACATAGTTGTTGCGCGGGCTGTGACGGCTGGAGCCGCTGCCGTGGGCGAACAGCACGAGGCCGACGGGATTGCCGGGCAGTTCCAGCGCGCCTTCGATGTGCGCGCCGTCGACCGGAATGCGCACCACTTCATTTCTCATTTCAGGCCCCCATGTTCAAGCGGATGGGTATGCGGCGCTGGCCGAAGGCGCCCTCGAACCTGCCAAAGCGGCCGGCGACCTGCGCCCGGCAATGCGGACAATGTCCGTCTTCGCCGACTTCGTATTTCAGGATGCGGTGCCAGTCGCGCACGATGAGCGCGCGCTTGCAGCCCGGACAATGCGTGGTGCCGCCGTCGGCATCGCTGATGTTGCCGGTATAGACGTAATTCAGGCCCTCGCTTTGCGCGATGTGGCGCGCCGCGAACAGGGTGTCGGGCGGCGTGGCGGGGGCGTCGAGCAGCTTGAAGTCGGGATGGAAGGCGGAGAAATGCAGCGGCACGTCCTGCCCCAGTTCCTTCACCAGCCATTTGCACATGGCTTCGATCTCGTGGCTGGAATCGTTGTAGCCGGGGATCAAGAGCGTGGTGATCTCGGTCCACACCTGCGTTTCATGAACCAGGTACGCCAGCGACTCCAGCACCGGCTGCAAATGCGAGCCGGTGAGCTTGAAATAGAACTCGTCGGTAAATGCTTTCAGGTCGACGTTGGCCGCATCCATGTGCAGGAAAAACTCGCGCCGCGGCTCGGCATGAATGTAGGCCGCGGTCACCGCCACGGTCTGGATGCCGCGCGCATGGCAGGCCTCGGCCGCGTCGAGCGCGTACTCGGTGAAAATGACCGGATCGTTGTAGGTGAAGGCCACGCTCTTGCAGCCGGAAGTCTCGGCGGCGACGGCGATCTGCTCCGGCGCGGCCTGGTCCATCAGCCGGTCCATGGTTTTCGATTTGCTGATGTCCCAGTTCTGGCAGAACTTGCAGGCGAGGTTGCAGCCGGCGGTGCCGAAGGACAGCACCGAGGAGCCGGGATAGAAATGGTTGAGCGGCTTTTTCTCGATGGGGTCGATGCAGAAGCCCGACGAGCGGCCATAGGTCGTCAGCACCATCTGCTCCCCGACACGCATGCGCACGAAACAGGCGCCGCGCTGGCCCTCGTGCAGCCGGCAGTCGCGCGGGCACAGGTCGCACTGGATGCGGCCGTCGGCCAGCATGTGCCACCACCTGGCCGGATAGAGCCCGGTTTCGGTTTCAGCCATGCGCGCCCTCCTTCCACTTGCTCACGCCATAGCGCGAGAGCCGGATGTCCTCATGCCAGAAATCCGCCGGCAACCCGGCCTTGCGCTTCAGCTGGGCCAGAAACTGCTCGGGCCTGGGCAGGCTCTCCCACACCTGCGGCAGGAAAGTGCCACGCTGGCGGCCGTATTCCAGGATGAGGCCATCCTCGTGCGGGCGCAGCAGGCTTAGTGCGTGAGATTCGCTTTCGAAATCGAGCGGCTCGGCCCGGCTAAGTTCGGAAACCTCCACCCGCACGCGGGCAAATTCGTGCTTGTCCAGGGGGGCGAAGCGCGGATCGCGGAAAGCGGCGGCGACGGCATTGCCCTGCACGTCTTCCAGCAGCGGTCGATGCGCCTCCAGGCTGCCGATGCAGCCGCGCAAATCTCCGTCCAGCGTGAGGGTGACGAAGCTCGCACCCGGCGTCAGCATCCATGGCCGATTGTGCAGGGCCAGCGGGTCGGCGCCGAAACGCTCGCCGATGGCGTTGCGCGCGGCCGCCAACAGCGTTTCGCCGCGCTCGTCGGCGGTCGGCTGCGGCAATGCGCCTGCGTAAAAGGCGAGCGCAGCATAGCCGACCACGCGCGCCTTGTCGCCGGCGGTGTCGCCCGAATTGCGCAGGTCAAGGAGTTCCGCGGAGAGGCCGCGACGGCGAGCCAAAGCCAGCAGGCCGTTGACCGGTATGGCGCCGCAGGCCTGCTCGTGGTCGAGCCCGGGTTCCAGCCGCAGCATGCGTTCAACCGCGGCAGTATCGGTTTCCCGCGCCGCGTCGTAAGGCAGATAATGCGATAGATCTGAGCTGATGACGATCAGGGTTTCCGGCCCGTCCCACAGACGTTCCAGCACCTGCGCCACCTCGTCCGTGGTGGCGTTTCCCACCACCAGCGGCAGCAGTTGAAACTCGCCCAGCACTGTCTGCAAGAACGGCAGCTGCACTTCCAGCGCATGCTCCGGCGCATGCGCCGCCTCGCTGACGACGACCTGGGGCAGGGCGGCGATGTCTTCGATCGCCCGCTGGTCCAGCGCCACCTCGCCCAGCGGCGAGGCGAAGCTTGTCGCAGCCGGCAGCGCCAGCCCGCGCACGGCCACGCGATGTGCCGGGCCCAGCAGTACCACGCGCCGGATCTTGCCGGCGGCGGGCACGAGGCGAGCATAGCCGCTTGCCGCGATGGCGCCGGAATAGATGTAGCCGGCGTGCGGCACGATCAGCGCCTTGGGGGCAGGAGCATCCGGGGTTTCCGGGACGGCAGCCAGCATCCGGCCCAGCTCGTCGCGGAGCAGAACAGGATCGGCCGGATAGAAGTAGCCTGCCACGGCAGGCATGCGCACAGCGTTCATCACCTCATCTTAGATGAGGCTCGCGGCAGAAAAAATCCAGGAATGAAACAGATGGGGGCAACCCCCCGCTTCCGCCGATTCTGGCGGAAGTTACCCCCCTCCCCCGGAGAGCGTGGGGGAGAAGGGAACCTATGGCCCGGTCAGCGGGTGAGCGCCGCCTAGTCGGCCTGCTTGCGCAGGAAAGCCGGGATGTCGAGCGAATCCACGCCGGAATCCTCCCAGGCCTTGACCACCGGGTTGCGCTGGCCGCGGCCGCGCATGACATTGGGCATGTCTTCGCCGTTTTCCGCTGCCACCGGCATGTCGTAGGTGCCGGTGCGGATCACCTGCATGGGCTTGGGCTGGCTCCGCGCCACGGGGTTGCCGAGGCCGGTCGCGACCATGGTCACGCGCAGGCTGTCTTCCATGGCGTCATCCACCACGCTGCCGACGATCACGGTGGCCTCTTCCGCGGTGAAGGCCTTGATGGTTTCCATCACCTCGTGGATTTCCCTCATCTTGATCGAGGAAGAAGCGGTGATGTTGACCAGAATGCCGCGTGCCCCGGCCAGGTTGACGTCCTCCAGCAGGGGAGAAGCCACGGCCTGCTCGGCTGCCTGACGGGCGCGGCTCTCGCCCTCGGCCGCGGCGGAGCCCATCATGGCCATGCCCATCTCCGACATCACCGTGCGCACGTCGGCGAAGTCGACATTCACCAGGCCCGGACAGTTGATGACTTCGGCGATGCCGCCGACCGCGCCGTGCAGCACGTTGTTGGCCGCCTTGAAGGCTTCCAGCATCGACACGTCCTCGCCCAGCACCTGCATGAGCTTGTCGTTGGGGATGATGATGAGCGAGTCGACATGGCGCGCCAGCGCCTCGATGCCGGCGTTGGCGGCGCGCACGCGCTTGCCCTCGAACATGAAGGGCTTGGTCACCACGGCCACGGTGAGGATGCCGAGTTCCTTGGCGACTTCCGCCACCACCGGCGCTGCGCCGGTACCGGTGCCGCCGCCCATGCCTGCGGTGATGAACAGCATGTCCGCCCCGTCGATCAGCTCGGCGATGCGCTCGCGGTCCTCCAGCGCAGCCTCGCGGCCGACGTCGGGGTTGGCGCCTGCGCCGAGGCCCTTGGTCACCGCAGTGCCCAATTGCAGCTGGAGCCTGGCCTGGTTGCGCTTCAGGGCCTGGGAATCGGTATTGATGGCAATGAACTCCACCCCCGACAGCCCCGAAGTGATCATGTGGTCCACGGCGTTGCCGCCGCAGCCCCCCACGCCGATCACCTTGATGACGGCGTCCTGCGTATCGGTATCCAACAATTCAAACATTATTCGCTCTCCTTAAAACAAAAAAACATGCTCACTCACTGCATTTTTCCGATGGCTGCCGCCACCCGGAAAAACTCCCAAGCCCGCCGCTAGAAGTTGCCCTTGAACCAGGACTTCATGCGGTCGAGCAAATCCTTGAAACTGCCGGCGCCCAGCCTTGCTGGCGCCTCGCGCCCGCGCGATTCGAGGCCGGCCAGCAACAGGCCCACGCCGGTGGCGTAGCGCGGGTTGCGCATCACCTCGGACAATCCGCCTTCGTACCGTGGGTAGCCCAGGCGCACGGGCATGTGGAACACTTCCTCGCCCAGTTCGACCATGCCCGACATGGCGCTCGACCCGCCGGTGATGACGATGCCGGACGACAACAGCTCCTCGAAGCCCGAGCGGCGCAGTTCCGCCTGCACCAGCGAATACAGTTCTTCCATGCGCGGTTCGATGAACTCGGCGAGGGTCTGGCGCGACAGGGTCTTGGCCGGACGGTCGCCCACGCCCGGCACTTCGATCATGTCGCGCGCGTCGGCCAGCTGGCGCAATGCGCAGCCGTGGCGGATCTTCAGGTCCTCGGCTTCCTTGGGCGGCGTGCGCAGGGCGACGGCGATGTCGTTGTTGACCTGGTCGCCCGCCACCGGAATCACGGCGGTGTGGCGGATGGCGCCGTCGGTGAACACGGCGATGTCGGTAGTGCCGCCGCCGATGTCGACCAGGCACACACCCAGCTCCTTCTCATCCTCGGTCAGCACTGCCATGGCGGAGGCCAGCGGCTGCAGCACCAGGTCGGTCACCTCGATGCCGCAGCGGCGCACGCACTTGACGATGTTCTGCGCCGCACTCACCGCGCCGGTGACCATGTGCACGCGCACTTCCAGGCGTACCGCGCTCATGCCCAGCGGGTCCTGCACGTCTTCCTGGCCGTCGACCACGAATTCCTGCGGAATGGTGTGCAGGATCTGCTGGTCCATGGGGATGTTGACCGCCCGCGCGGTGTCGATCACGCGCTCGACATCGACCTGGCTGATCTCCTTGTCCTTGATCGCCACCATGCCGTGCGAATTGAAGCTCCGGATATGGTTGCCGGCAATGCCGGTGTAGACCTCGCGGATCTTGCAGTCGGCCATCAGCTCTGCCTCCTCCAGCGCGCGCTGGATGGCGTTGACGGTGTGCTCGATGTTGACCACGACGCCACGGCGCAAGCCCTTGGAGGGGTGCGAGCCCATGCCGATGATTTCCAGCGTGCCTTCGGGCTGCACTTCGGCGACGACGCAGACGATTTTCGAGGTGCCGATATCGAGGCCGACGATCAGATTCTTGGGGTCTCTCTGCTTGCTCATGATTGCTTGTTCACGGTTTTGGCGGCTTGCGGCAGCTTCACGGCGAAGCCGTCGGCGTAGCGCAGGTCCGCATAGGCGGGAGCGGCACCGAGCCGCTCGCTGAGTTTCCGGTACTGCGCGACGAAGCGCGCGAGGCGCGGTTCGGCGTCCTTGCGGCCGAGCGCGATTTCCAGTCCGCTGTCGGTCTTCAGGCGCCAGGCACGGCGCGGGGACAGGCTGATCTCGGTCAGTTTCATGCCCAGCGGCGCGAGGATTTCACCGTAGCGGCGATAGGCCTCGACCACCTCGCGGCCGGAGCCTTCAATGCCCGCGAAGCGCGGCAATTCGGCATCGGCGGCGGCGGCGAATACTTCGCCCTGCGTGCTGACCAGATGCTCGTCGTTCCAGCGCGCCAGCGGCACGTGCTCGCCCAGCTCGACAACCAGGGCATCCGGCCAGCGCCGCGACACGCGCGCCTCGTCCACCCACGGCAGCTTCTCGAAGGCTGCGCGCACCTCTTCCAGGTCCACGGTGAAGAAATTGCCGCGCACGCCGCGATCCGCCACCAGCTTGATGCTTTGCTCGCTGACGTGGCGCAACTCGCCGCGTACCTCTATGCGGTGCAGCGCGAACGCGGGCAGCGACACCAGCCAGGCCAGCAGCGCATAGGCCAGCAGCGCACCCGCGCCTGCATAGAGCACGTTGGCGAAGGAGTCGATGGGCATGCGCGGCGTTTCCATCAAAGCGTCATCTCCAGGATGCGCAGGCACAGCGCGTCGAAGTCCGTGCCGGCAGCGCGCGCCGCCATCGGCACCAGGCTGTGGTCGGTCATGCCCGGCGAAGTGTTGATTTCCAGCAGATAGGGATTGCCCTGGCTGTCCAGCATCACGTCGACGCGGCCCCAGCCTCGGCAATCGACCACCTGGAAGGCTTTCAGGCACAGCGCCTGGATGGCTCTCTCCTGCTCCGGCTCCAGGCCGCAGGGACAGCGGTACTCGGTATCGTCGCGCAGATACTTGGCTTCGTAGTCGTAGTACTCGTTCTTCGGGATGAGGCGGATCATCGGCAGGGCTTCGCCGCCCAGGATCGCGCAGGTGTACTCGCCGCCGTCGACGAACTTCTCCGCCAGCACCAGGCTGTCGTACTCGGCGGCCTTCTCCCAGGCCGCGCGCAGGGTGCCCGCTTCCTTGACCTTGCTCATGCCGATGCTGGAGCCTTCGCGCGCCGGCTTGACGAAGATGGGCAGGCCCAGCTGTTTTTCGATCACGGCAAAATCGGTATTCGCATCGAGCAACGCCCATTCCGGCGTGGGCAGGCCGGCGGCCTGCCACAACAGCTTGGTGCGCCACTTGTCCATGCCGATGGCGGAGGCCATGACGCCGCTGCCGGTGTAGGGAATGTCCAGCAGTTCGAGCGCACCCTGCATGCAGCCGTCTTCGCCGAAACGGCCGTGCAGGGCGATGAACACGCGGTCAAACTCGGCCATGGCGAGGTCGCCAAGACTGCGGCGCGCCGGATCGAAGGCGTGAGCATCGACGCCCTGGCGTTGCAACGCAGCCAGCACCGCAGCGCCGCTTTTCAGCGAAACCTCGCGCTCGGCGGAACTGCCGCCCATGAGAACTCCAACCCTACCGAACTTCTTCACTTCCGCTCTCCAATGATTCTGACTTCCCGGATCAGGCGCACGTTGGTCCTGGCCTCCACGGTTTCTTCCACTTTCTCGATCACCGCCTCGATGTCGGCCGCCGTCGCGCCGCCGAGGTTGACGATGAAATTTGCGTGCTTTTCCGACACCTGGGCGTTGCCGATGCGCAATCCCTTCAAGCCGCAGCTCTCGATCAGGCGCGCGGCGAAATCGCCGGGCGGGTTGCGGAACACCGAGCCGGCATTGGGCTGGCTGAGCGGCTGGGTGTCGATGCGTTTTTGCAGCAGTTCCTTGATGCGCGCGCGCGCAGCGCCGCCGTCGCCCCTGGCAAAGCGCAGCCAGCCGGCGACGAACCACTCCTCGGCGCCGCTTTTCAAGGCGACATGGCGGTAGCCCAGCATGTATTCCTCCGGCGTGCGCTCGTTCAACTCGCCCTGACGGTTGACGGTGAGCACCTGCGCGACGTGGCTCCAGGTATCGTCGCCGTAGCAGCCGGCATTCATGGCCAGCGCACCGCCCAACGTGCCGGGAATGCCGGCAAGGAACTCTGCGCCGGCAAGGTCGTGATTGGCAGCAAAGCGCGCGATCTTGGGCGAGGCCACGCCGGTCTCGGCATAGATCAGACCGGTTTCCCCGCTCTCCGCCGAAGCCACCGGAATGCCGAAACTGCGCGATTCCAGCGCGAGCCGTTTCAGGGTGCCGTGCAGCAACACCACCACGCCGCGCACGCCGCCGTCGCGCACCAGCAGATTGCTGCCCAGCCCGGTCATGTGCACCGGCTCCTCTTGCGGGATGGCCTGCAGGAGCAAACGCAAGTCGTCGAGATCGGCCGGGATGTACGCGCGCTGCGCGGGCCCGCCGGCGCGCCAGGATACGTGTTTCGACATCGGCTCGTTGTGCAGGAAGCGTCCGCGCAGCACAGGCGCGTCGATCGGAGCCAGCCCCGTGCCGCCGCCGTGCATTTCTTCGGGTGCACGAAACCTAGCCTGCATGGTTCGCCCCCGTCAGCCTGCCTGCGACATGGCCGATGGAACCCGCGCCCATGACCAGCACCACATCGCCATCCAGCACGTGGCTGCGCACGGCTTCCGGCAGGTCCTCGACCGATTCGACGAACAGCGGCTCGAGCTTGCCGGCCACGCGCACGCCGCGCGCCAGCGCGCGGCCGTCGGCGGCGACGATGGGCTGCTCGCCGGCAGGGTAGACCTCGGTCAAGACCAGGCCATCGGCCTCGGATAGCACGCGCACGAAGTCCTCGAAGCAGTCCCGTGTCCGCGTGTAGCGGTGCGGCTGGAACACCAGCACCAGCCTTCTGTCCGGGTAGGCGCCGCGCGCGGCCGCGAGGGTGGCGGCCATTTCCACCGGATGATGACCGTAGTCGTCGATGACGATGGCCTTGCCGCCGTCGGGCGTATCCATCTCGCCATAGTGCTGGAAGCGGCGGCCGACACCGCTGAATTCGGCCAGCGCCTTGATGATGGAATCGTTGTCCGCACCCACCTCGCTCGCCACGCCGATGGCGGCAAGCGCGTTCAGCACGTTGTGGCGCCCGGGCAGGTTGAGCGTGATCGGCAGACGCGTGACGCCGCCGTTGCGAATGACGGCATCGAAGCGCATGGACGCGCCTTCCGCGCGCACGTTCTCGGCGCGGATGTCGGCATCCTCGGCAAAGCCGTAGGTCGTCACCGGCTTGGTCACGCGCGGCAGGATCTCGCACACGTTGGCGTCGTCGACGCACAGCACGGCGCGGCCATAGAACGGCAGGTGCTGGAGGAAGTCGACGAAGGCCTGCTTCAGGCGGGAAAAATCATGGCCATAGGTTTCCATGTGGTCGGCGTCGATGTTGGTCACCACTGCCACCACCGGGGTAAGGTAGAGGAAGGATGCATCGGACTCGTCGGCCTCGGCCACCAGGAAATCGCCCTTGCCCAGGCGCGCGTGCGTGCCGGCCGCCGTAAGCTTGCCGCCGATGACGAAAGTCGGATCCATGCCCGCTTGCGACAGGCAGGACGCCACCAGCGAGGTGGTGGTGGTCTTGCCGTGGGTGCCGGCGATGGCAATGCCCTGTTTCAGGCGCATCAGCTCGGCCAGCATCATGGCGCGCGGCACGATGGGAATCTTCTGTTCGCGCGCGGCGACCACTTCGGGATTGGTTTCCGGCACGGCGGTCGACACTACCACCGCCTCGGCGCCGGCGATGTTTTCGGCACGATGTCCCTTGAACACCTGCACGCCGAAGCCCTGCAGGCGGCGGGTGGCGGCATTGTCCGAGAGGTCCGAGCCCGACACCGTGAAGCCGAGGTTGGCCAGCACCTCGGCGATGCCGCTCATGCCTGCGCCGCCGATGCCGACGAAGTGGATGTGCTTGACCGCGTGTTTCATTCTTTGCCACCCAAATCTTTAACCGCGGAGCTCGCTGCGGTCGCGGAGTAAAACCCGATACCCAGTTTTGCTCTGCGTGTTCCGCGTGCTCTGCGGTAAAAATGTTTTTCAGCCATTTGCCAGCTCCTCGCAGATATCCGCCACGGTCCTGGCCGCTTCGGGCTTGGCCAGCGCCAGCGCCTTCCTCGACATCAGCTCGAGCTGTGCGCGCGTCAGTGCGGCAAGCCGCGCAGCCAGCTTTTCCGCGCTCAGATCCTGCTGCTGCATGCACCAGGCCGCACCGGCCTCGGCGAGGAAGGCGGCATTGGTGGTCTGGTGGTCGTCCACCGCATAGGGAAAAGGCACCAGCAGCGCAGGCACGCCGGCGCAGGCCAGTTCGGCCACGGTCATGGCGCCGGCACGGCACACCGCGACGTCGCACCATTCGTAGAGCGTCGCCATGTCCTCGATGTAATCGCGCACCTCAGCTTCGACGCCGGCCGCGGCATAGTTGGCGTGCAGCTTGTCGACGTGCTGGCGGCCGGACTGATGCACCACCTCCGGACGAACATCAGGCGGCAGCAGGGCCAAGGCCTGCGGCAGCAGTTCGTTGAGCGCGGCCGCGCCCAGGCTGCCGCCGACGACCAGGAGGCGCAGCGGGCCTTCGCGGCCATCGTATTTGTAGTGGTCGCCCGCCAGGCCGGCGATCTGCTCGCGCACCGGGTTGCCGACCCAGGTCGTGGCGGTCTTGCCGCAGGGCACGGGCTTGTCGGTGTGGTGGGTGAAGGCAGATGGGAAGGCCACCAGCACCCGCTCGGCCAGGCAGGCCAGCACGCGGTTGGTCAGCCCGGCGATGCTGTTCTGCTCGTGGATGATCAGCGGCTTGTTCAACAGCGATGCCATCATGCCGCCGGGGAAGGCGGTATAGCCGCCCATGCCCAGCACCACGTCGGGGCGTCGCGCAAGAATCGCACGCAGGGCTTGCCAGAAGGCGACGAGCAGCATGAACGGGGTCAGCAATTTGCGCAGCAGCCCATGCCCGCGCAGGCCCGACATCGATATCCACACCATGTCGATGCCGGCTTCAGGCACCACGCGCGCTTCCAGACCATTTTTCGTGCCGAGCCAGAACACCTCCCAGCCGCGCGCGCGCATTTCCTCGGCCACCGCCAATGCAGGGTAAACGTGGCCGCCGGTGCCGCCGGCCATGACCATGAGGGTGCGATTCGTCGCGGTCATCAGAAGGTCTTCCCGCGCATCATCTGCCGGTGCTCCCAGTCGATCCTGAGCAGCACCGCCACCGCCACGCAGTTGGCGACGATGCCGCTGCCGCCGAAGGAAAGGAAGGGCAGGGTCAGGCCCTTGGTCGGCAGCAGGCCCATGTTCACGCCGATGTTGATGCCGGCCTGTACGCCGAACCAGATGCCGATGCCCATGGCGGTGAGCGCGGCGAAGTTGCGTTCGAGACGCGCGGCATGGCGTCCGATCAGGAAGGCCTTGCCCACCAGCAGCACGAACATGGCCAGCACCACGGCCACGCCGACGAAGCCGAGCTCCTCGGCGATCACCGCCAGCAGGAAGTCGGTGTGCGCCTCGGGCAGGTAGAACAGCTTTTCCACGCTGCCGCCCAGCCCCAGGCCGAACCATTCGCCGCGGCCGAAGGCGATCAGCGAATGCGAAAGCTGGTAGCCCTTGCCATAGGGATCCGCCCACGGATCGAGGAAGCCGAGGATGCGCTGCAGGCGATAGGGCGAGGTCAGGATCAGGGTGACGAAACCGGCCAGCAGCACCGCGATCAGCGCGGCAAAAACTTTCCAGTTGAGTCCGCCGATGAAGAGGATGCCGACGGCGATGCTGGTGATGACCACGAAGGCGCCGAAATCCGGCTCGTGCAGCAGCAAGGCGCCGGTGATCAGCATGACCGCGGCCATGGGCAGGAAGCCCTTCTTGAAGTCGTGCATGACGGCCGCCTTGCGCGTGGTGTAGTCGGCGGCGTAGAGCACGGCGAAGAACTTCATCAGTTCAGACGGCTGCAGGTTGGCGAAGCCCAGCGAGATCCAGCGGCGGCTGCCGTTGACCTCCTTGCCGAGGCCCGGGATCAGCACGACCACCAGCAGCGCGATGCCGGCCACGAACAGGTACGGCGCCGCCTGCTGCCAGGTGCGCGTGGGCACCTGGAAGGTCACCACCGCCGCCGCCAGCGCGATGAGGATGAAGATGCCCTGGCGCAGCAGGAAGAAGTGGCCCTGGTGCCCGGTCATGCGCGAGCCCTCGGCGATGGCGATGGACGCGGAATAGACCATGACCAGGCCGAAGCCGAGCAGCGCGAGTATGAGCCAGGCCAGCGCGAAGTCGAGCTCGCCGGTGGGCTTGGGGGCGCGTGCCGTGTACAGCATCAGGCCGCCCCTCCGCGGCCGAGCGCGCGCACGGCCTCGATGAACACTTCCGCGCGATGGGCGTAGTTGCGGAACATGTCCCAGCTCGCACAGGCCGGCGACAGCAGCACGGCATCGCCTTCCCGGGCCAGCTCGAATGCCAGCCCCACGGCAGCCGGCATGGCCGATGCCTTTTCCAGGGGTACGCCGCAACCCGCGATGGCCTTCTCGATCAGCGGCGCATCGCGTCCGATCAGCACCACGGCGCGCGCATTGGCTGTCACCGCCTGTTTCAGCGGCGAGAAATCCTGGCCCTTGCCGTCGCCGCCGAGAATCACCACCACCTTGCGGTCCATGCCGCGCAGGGCCGCCTCGGTGGCGCCGACGTTGGTGCCCTTGGAGTCGTCGTAGAAGCGCACGCCGCCAACCTCGTCGACGAATTCGACGCGGTGCGGCAGGCCCTTGAATTGCCTGAGGCCCCGCAGGAGGCCGGCTTCAGACAGGCCGACGGAGGTAGTCAGCGCCAGCGCGGCCAGCGCGTTGGCGGCATTGTGCAGGCCCGCCACCGGCAGTTCGGCCACGGCCATCAGCCGCTCGCTGCCGCGACACAGGCTGCCTTCGTCCAGGCCGAAATCGTCGCTGCCGGGTGCGGCATCGAGGCCGAAGCTGAGCTGATGCCGACCGGGAATCGCCATGGCCATGACGCGTGCGTCGTCGCGGTTCAGCACCTGCACGCCGCGCCCGGAGAAGATGCGCGCCTTGGCGGCGGCATAGGCTGCCATGCCCGGATAGCGATCGAGATGGTCCTCGCTGACATTGAGCACGGTGGCGGCGTCGGCATCGAGGCTGGCCGTGGTTTCCAGTTGGAAACTGGAGAGTTCCAGCGCCCACACCTCGGGTTCCTGCATGCGACCGGCCTCGATGTCCATCAGCGCATCCAGCACCGGCAGGCCGATGTTGCCGGCCACGCAGGTCTTCCTGCCCGCCGCCTCGCTCATGGCCCCGCACATGGCGGTCACGGTGCTCTTGCCGTTGCTGCCGGTAATGGCGATGAGCCTGGCCTGCGATGCCTTGATCGCGCGCGCGAACAGTTCCACATCGCCGGCAAGCTCGATGCCTTTCTGCAGCGCGCGTGCCACCGCCGGTTCGGCCAGCGGCACGCCGGGACTGGCGACCAGGAGATCAGCGGCCTGCAACACCTCATCCCGGAATGCCCCGCAGTGCAGCGCGGCTTCCGGCAGCATGTCCTTCAAGGCCTGTGCGTTCGGCGGCGACTCGCGGCTGTCGGCCACCGACACGACGGCGCCGCGCGCCGCCAGCCAGCGGGCGGCGGACAGGCCGGTGTCGCCCAGCCCGAGGACCAGGGTTTTGCGGCCGGAGAGGTGCAACGCGTCGTAATTCATAACAAGCAGCTACACAGAGGAAGCAGAGGAACCCCTGAAAGCTTTATTTGCTTTCCTCTGTTCCCTCTGCTGTCTCTGTGTTCGATTTTTTTCATCGCAATTTCAGCGTCGACAAGCCGATCAGCACCAGCATCATCGTAATAATCCAGAACCTGACCACCACCTGCGTCTCTTTCCAGCCCTTGAGTTCGTAGTGATGGTGCAGCGGCGCCATGCGGAATACGCGTTTACCGGTCATCTTGAACGAGGCGACCTGGATGATCACCGACAGGGTTTCCACTACGAACACGCCGCCCATGATGAAGAGCACGATTTCCTGGCGCACGATCACCGCCACCACGCCGAGGGCGGCGCCCAGCGCAAGCGCGCCGACATCGCCCATGAACACTTCGGCCGGATAGGCGTTGAACCACAGGAAGGCGAGGCCGGCGCCGGCGATCGCCGCGCAGAACACCACCAGTTCGCCGGCGCCCGGAATGTGCGGCACGCCGAGGTATTTGGCGAATACGGCGTGGCCCGCGGCGTAGGCAAAGATGCCGAGCGCCGAGGCCACCATCACGGTCGGCAGGATGGCTAGGCCGTCGAGGCCGTCGGTAAGGTTGACCGCGTTGCTCGAGCCGACGATGACGAAGTAGGTCAGCACCACGAAGCCGACCACGCCGAGCGGAATCACCACGTTCTTGAAGAAGGGCACGATGAGTTCGGTCTGTGCCGGCAGATCGGTCGAGGTGGCGATGTAGATCGCCGCGCCCAGGCCGAACACCGACTGCCAGAAGTACTTCCAGCGCGCGATCAGGCCCTTGGGGTTCTTGTGCACGATCTTCTTGTAGTCGTCGACCCAACCGATGATGCCGAAGCCGAGGGTGGTGAGCAGCGCCACCCAGACATATTTATTGGTGAGGTCCATCCACAAGAAGGTCGACACCGCCACCGCGGTGAGGATCAGCGCGCCGCCCATGGTCGGCGTGCCGGCTTTCACCAGGTGGCTTTGCGGGCCGTCATCGCGCACGGCCTGGCCGAATTTCATGATCTTGAGCCGGTCGATCATCCACGGGCCGACCACGAAAGAGATCACCAGCGCAGTGAGCACCGCCATCACCGCGCGCAGCGTGATGTAACTGAACACGTTGAAGGCGGAAATGTCCTCGCCCAGCATCTGAAATAGCCACAGCAGCATCAGTGCGCCCCTTCGCTCAAGCTCTTGACCACGCGTTCCATCTGCATGGCACGCGAGCCCTTGACCAGCACCGTCACATCCGGCGCCAGCGCGTTTTCCACGTCGGCCAGCAGTTCCTCGATACGTTCGTAATGCATGCCGCCGGCGCCAAAGGCCCTGACCGCCTCGCGCGCCAGGTCGCCCAGGCCGAACAGGCGCTCGACACCGGCTTCGCGCGCAGCCAGGCCGATCTGCGCGTGCATGGCAGGGGCCTCATCGCCCAGCTCGCCCATGTTGCCGAGCACGAAATATTTGTATCCTGGCTGGCGCGCAAGCACGGCCAGCGCGGCGCGCGCGGAATCCGGATTGGCGTTGTAGGTGTCGTCGATGAACAGCCCGCCGTGCAATGCCGCAATGCGCTGCAGCCTGCCCTTGATGCCAGTGAAGCCGGCCAGGGCGGCGGCGGCGGTCTGCAGGTCGACGTTGACCGCGAGCGCGCAGGCCAGCGCCGCCAGCGCATTGCGCGCGTTATGCTCGCCCGGCACCTGCAGGGCGATGCTGGCATGGCCCTGGGAGCAGGCCACGTTCAGGGTGCCGCCGAATTCAGCGGCCTGGTACTCGCCGCGCACATCGGCGCCGGTCGCGAAACCGAAGCTCAACATGCGGCGGCCGGCATTGAGGCTGCGCCAGTAGTCCGCATGCGGGTCATCGGCGTTGATGATGGCCGTGCCGTTTGCGCCCAGCCCCTCGAAGATTTCACCCTTGGCCTCGGCGATGGCGCGCACCGAGCCCAGCATGCCGATGTGCGCGGACTGGGCGTTGTTGACCAGCGCCACGTCCGGGCTGGCCAGATGCGTGAGATAGCGAATCTCGCCCGGATGGTTCATACCCATCTCGAGCACTGCGTAGGCGTGGGCTTCACGCAGGCGCAGCATCATCTGCGGGCAGCCGATGTCGTTGTTGAGATTGCCTTCCGTCGCCAGCACGCCATCCGGCCGCGAGGCGGCGCGCAGGATGGCAGCAGTCATTTCCTTGACCGTGGTCTTGCCGTTGCTGCCGGTAATGGCGATGACGGGAATGCGGAAACGCTTGCGCCAGTGCGACGCCAGCCGCCCCAGGGCGAGGCGGGCGTCCTCGACATGGATCGCAGGGACCGCATTCGACTGCGCGCCGGCATTCACCATGACGCCGGCCGCGCCAGCCGCGATCGCCTTCTCCGCGAAGCCCGCGCCGTCGAAATTCGCACCCTTCAGCGCGATGAACAGGTCGCCGGCGTGAATGGTGCGGGTGTCGGTGGACACCGCGAAGAATTCGCGGTCCTGCCCGGCGAGCTTGCCGCCCACAGCGGCGGCGGCCTCGGAAAGATGCATCATTGTTCGCTTCATGCCAGCCACGCTTTCAGCGCGTCATGCGCCATGTCCACATCGGAGAAGTGCAGCTTCTGGCTCTGCACTTCCTGATAATCCTCGTGCCCCTTGCCCGCGATCAGCACGATGTCGTTCGCATCGGCTTCTGCCACTGCCCTGAAAATCGCCTGCGCACGATCCGGTTCCATGAGGGCGGTATCGGTTTTCACGCCGTGCAGGATGTCGGCGATGATGGCGAGCGGATCCTCGTTGCGCGGGTTGTCGCTGGTGACATAGATCAGGTCGGCGCCCTGCGCAGCGGCCCGCCCCATCAGCGGACGCTTGCCCTTGTCGCGGTTGCCGCCGCAGCCGAACACGCAGATCACGCGACCTGCGCCGGCGAGCGGGCGCAGGGTCTTCAGCACCTTTTCCAGCGCATCCGGCGTGTGCGCGTAGTCCACCACCACCAGTGGGCGCTCCCCGCCGCCCAGTGTCTGCATGCGTCCTGCGGGCGGGCGCACTTGCGCAAGTGCCGCGCAGGCGCGTTCGAGCGGAATGCCGGACACCAGCAGAACTGCCAGCGCCGCCATCAGGTTGCAGGCGTTGAAGCGTCCGAGCAACGCGGCTTCGAGCTCGGCGCGCCCCCAGGCGGTGTTGAGCGACAGCGTCATGCCTTCGCGCCCCTCCCGAACCGCTTCGGCCACCACCTCGCCGCGCTCAAAACCGTAGCCGACCACCCTGGCGCGGCCGGCCTTCTGCGCCAGTGCGCGGCCAAAATCATCGTCCAGGTTGAGCACGGCATGCGCCAGGCCGGGCCAGGCGAACAACTCGGCCTTGGCGGCGGCGTAGGCCTCCATGCTGCCGTGGTAGTCGAGATGGTCGCGCGACAGGTTGGTCAGCACCGCGATATCGAAACGACAGCCGTTGACGCGGCCCTGGTGCAGGCCGTGCGAGGACACCTCCATGGCACAGGCGCGCGCGCCCTGTTCCAGGTAGCGCGCCAGCATTTCCTGCAGGGCGACCGCGTCCGGCGTGGTGTTGGTGGCGGGGGACAACCTGTCCGTGAAGCCATTGCCGAGGGTGCCGATTACCGCACTCGGCGTGCCGATGAAATTCAGCGCCTGCGCGATCCAGTGCGTGACCGAGGTTTTGCCGTTGGTGCCAGTCACGCCGATCATGGAGAGGCGGCTGGCCGGATCGCCGTACACGCAGGCGGCGATTTCACCGATGCGCGACTTCAGCCCCGGCACTGCGAGATTGGGAACCGGCCAGGCCGGATCCCAGAGGAAATGATCCTCCTCCCAGAGCACGGCCGGCGCGCCCGCGGCTATGGCCTGGGGTATGAACGCGCGGCCATCATGCGCCGTGCCCGGGTAGGCGGCGAAGGCGATGCCAGGGCCGGCGCGGCGACTGTCGGCGGTCAGTGCCGCCAGCGGCACGCCGAGTTTCTTCAGCAGGGTGGAAGCCTGGGGCAGGCGCACGCAGTCCATCTCAGGCCTCCCCCGGCTTTACGGCCGTCTGCGGATGGGTCAACCGCGTGGCAGGCGCTTCGGATGCATCGGGCGACACCGCGAGCTGGCGCAAGGACGCCGCCATCACCTGCGCGAACACGGGGCCGGCCACCACCCCGCCGTAATGCCCTTTCTCGCGCGGCTCGTCGATCATCACCGCGATGATGAGGCGCGGGTCGGAGGCCGGCGCCAGGCCGACGAAGGAGGAAATATAGCGGTCCCTGCTGTAGCGCCCATCGACCAGCTTGTAGGCCGTGCCGGTCTTGCCGGCAACGCGATAGCCCGGCACTTGCGCCAGCATGGCGGTGCCGCCTTCGTGCGTCACGGTTTCCATCATCTCGCGCACCTGGCGCGCCACATGCACGGACAGCACGCGCTCGCCGCCGAGTTCCTGCGGCTCGCGCTTGAGGAAGGTCAGCGGCATGACCACGCCGTCGTTGGCGAAGGCCATGTAGCTGCGCGCGAGCTGCAGCAGGCTCACCGACAGGCCATGGCCATAGGCATGCGTGGCATGCTCGACCGGCTTCCAGGTGGCCGGATCACGCAAGCGCCCGCTGACCTCGCCCGGAAAACTGGAACCCGGCTTTTCGCCGAAGCCGGCGCGGTGCAGCGTATCCCAGAACTCCTGGGGCTTGAGCTGCATGGCCATTTTCACCACGCCGATGTTGCTCGATTTCTGCAGCACTTCGGTCACCGTGAGCTGCGGGTGGTAATGCACGTCGGTGATGTGCTTGCGACCGACGACATAGTCGTTGGGCAGATGCATCATGGTGTCGGGATGCACGAGGCCGCGCTCCATGGCCGCCGCGACCGTGAACGGCTTGATGGTGGAGCCGGGCTCGAAAGTGTCGATCACCGCGCGGTTGCGCATGAGATCGGGCCTGTAGTTCTTGCGGTTGTTGGGATTGACCACCGGCAGGTTGGACAGGGCCAGGATCTCGCCGGTCTTGGCGTCCAGCACGACGATGCCGCCGCCCCTGGCCTTGTGCTTGTCCACCGCCGCCGACAGTTCGCGATGCGCCAGATACTGCAGCTTGAGATCGAGCGAGAGGCCCAGGTTGCCGCCCATTTTCGCACCGCGCGCCGGACTCAGATCCTGCACGATGTGGCCGCGGCGGTCGCGCAGCACGTGGCGGCTGCCGGCCTTGCCCGCGAGCCAGTCCTGATAGGCGAGCTCCACGCCTTCCTGGCCGACGTCGTCGATGTTGGTAAAGCCCACCACGTGCGCGGCCACTTCGGCAGCCGGATAGAAGCGGCGGAATTCGCGCTGCAGCTTGAGGCCGGGCAGGCCCATCGCCGCGATCTTCACCGCCTGCTCGGGGCTGAGGTTGCGGTTGATGGCGACTTCGCCACGGTGCGGGGTTTTCAGTTTTTTCGTCAGCGCGCTGGCCGGCATGTCGAGGACCGCGGCGAGGCGGCCGATCTGCTGCGCGTTGAGCGACTGCGTATCGGACGGCCGCGCCCACAAGGTTTCCACCGGCGTGCTGATCGCCAGCGGCTGGCCGAAGCGGTCCACCACCATGCCGCGGTTGGCCGGGATGGCGAGCTTGCGCGAGGACACCGCGTCGCCCTTGCCCTGCAGGAAATCGGTATTGAGGCCTTGCAGGTAGGCGGCGCGCACGCCGAGCGCGACAAACCAGGCGCCAAGCAGGCCCGCCACCACGGCAACGCGCCACGGCGTGATGTGAACCTGGAGCAGCTTCCTGCTCGAGTAGTTCACGCTCACGGCCGGGCCTCCGCCTCAAGCAGCCAGACCTTGTCGAGCGGCGGCGTCATGAGGCCCAGTTGCTGCTTCGCCAGCGCCTCCACGCGGGCATGGCTGGTCAGCGTGCCCTGCTCCAACTGCAACTTTCCCCACTCCACGTCCAGGTCTCTCGCTTCCCTTTTCAGGGTTTCCAGTTCGACAAACAGGGTGCGCGCCCGGTGCTGCGCGTTCACCACTGCCAGTGCGCATGCCATCAAAGCCAGGGCGAGCAGGATGTCCAGCCGTTTCATCCGCTCGCCCCCGTTCTTTCCGCCGCGCGCAAGACTGCGCTGCGCGCACGCGGGTTCATGTCCGTTTCCTCTCCACTGGCGCGCATGGCCTTGCCCACGCGCTTCAGGCGTCCGGGCGCGATGTCCGCTGCGCGCACCGGCAGGCCGCGCGGCAGTTCCGGTCCGCGCTCCTCGTCGCGCATGAAACGCTTGACGATGCGATCTTCCAGGGAATGAAAGCTGATTACCGCCAGCCTGCCGCCGGGTTTGAGTCTTTGCACACACACCGGCAGCACCGCTTCTAGCTCCTCAAGCTCGCGATTGAGGAAAATCCGTATAGCCTGAAAGGTGCGCGTCGCCGGATGCTGGCCGGGCTCGCGCTTCCTGACGGCGCCCGCGACGATTTGCGCAAGTTCGCTCGTCGTACGGATCGGAGATATCTTTCGCGCCGCAGCAATCGCGTGCGCAATCTGTCGAGCAAACCGTTCCTCGCCATATCGCCTGATGACCTCCACCATCTCGTCTTCTTCCGCCTGCGCAACCCAGTCTGCGGCACTGATGCCGCTGTCCGGGTCCATGCGCATGTCGAGCGGACCCTCCAGCCGGAAGCTGAAGCCGCGCCCCGCCTCGTCGAGCTGCGGCGACGACACGCCGATGTCCAGCAAGATGCCGTCGACCTTGTCCACGCCCAGCTCGTCCAGCACCTCCGCCAGGCGGGAAAACGGCGCCCGCACCAGCGTCAGCCGTGCATCCGCGATCGCCCGACCCGCCTCGATCGCGGCAGGATCGCGGTCCAGCGCGATCAGACGGCCGCGGTCCGACAGTTTCTCCAGCACCAGCCGGCTGTGACCGCCGCGCCCGAAAGTGCCGTCCACGTAAACCCCGTCCGGATTGATCGCCAGGGCCCCGATGGCCTCGCTGGCCAATACCGGCAGGTGCTGCGTCACAAAGTGAAGCCCTCCAGCTCCGGCGGCATCTGGCCATTGTTGAAGGTCAGGGCCTGGTCCACTTCGTTCTGCCAGCGTTCTTCGTTCCACATTTCCAGCTTGGCGCCCTGACCCACCAGCACCACGTTCTTCTCCAGGGCGGCGAATTGGCGCAGCATCGGCGGCAACAGAATGCGGCCGGCTGCGTCCATGTCGAGTTCGTGCGCATGGCCGACCAGCAGGCGCTGCAGGGCGCGGATCTGGGGATTGAAGCCGGACAGCCCGGTGAGCTTTTTCTCGATGGGCTCCCATTCGGGCAAGGGGTAGAGCAGCAGGCACTGGCCGGGGTCGGCCGTCACCACCACGCGGCCGCCGGCGATGGCCAGAAGCGCGTCGCGATAGCGGGCCGGCACGACCACGCGACCCTTGCTATCCAGACTGACGGTGCTAACGCCTCGGAACATTGCCCCCTCTTGCCCCTTCTGTTGTTTTGCGGGTGTTCACTTGCATTTCGCGGCCTGAAAGGAGTTTTACCCCACAATCATCCACAAAATGACACATATCCCCACTATAGAGGCAATAAAACGGCAGTGTCAATAAGAGAAAGAAAATTTTTCCTGTAAGCTCAAAGACTTACGGAAACTATCCACAGACGCAAGGGGGCTTATAAAACGAAGGCTTACCTGCGCATCCTCATTACGATACGCAGATAAATTGAATAACTTATTGATTTGACGGAAAACAATGGGTTGGCCTGTAAGCCGGGTTCTGTAAGGGGTCGCCCCCATGACAGCCATTCCTCTAGGTCCGTCATTGCTGACGGACTCAAGCCACCTACCCGCAGACTCGGCGAGCCGCTTCATCGTCTGCCTATTTGGTGTTGCTCCGGATGGAGGTTACCGCGTTTCACGTCCACCCCGCAGGGCTTGCGCCCCTTGGGATTTACTCGTCTCTGTGGCCCTGTTCCTCGCCTTGCGGCGTCCGGCCGTTAGCCGGCATCCTGCCCTGTGGAGCCCGGACTTTCCTCCCCGTGCCGAAGCACGCAGCGGCTGTCCGGCCAACCCTTTGTCATTATAAGGTTGTTTAGCCGGCAAACCTTGCTAATAAGAATATTCGGGGTCGCGTTCCGCCCCTCGATCTATCGTTCTGATCTGGGTATCCGAAGAAAGGAGACCAACATGAGAAGACGGCTTTATTTCATGGCGCCCGACATTCCGAGCGCTCGCAGCATCCGCGACGAACTCCTGCTCGCCCGCATCGAGGATGGCCATATCCACGTCCTCGCCAGGGACGGCGTCCCGCTCGAGGGCATGCAGGAAGCCTCCATCCTGCAAAAGACCGATTTCGTGCACGGTGCAGAAACCGGGCTGGTGGTGGGCGGCGGCATCGGCATCCTGGCGGGCATGGCCGTCCTCCTTTTTCCGCCCGCCGGCGTCGACCTGCAGCTGGCCACCATCCTGGTTACCGCATTGGTCGGCGCGGCCTTCGGCGCCTGGGCGTCGAGCATGGTAGCCAGTTCCATCCCCAACTCGCGCCTCAAGACCTTCGAGGCCGGCATTCAGGCCGGACGCGTGCTGATGATGGTGGACGTGCCCGCCTCGCGCGTGGACGAGATCAGGCAGCTCGTCGCCAGCCGCCACCCCGAGGCAAACGGCAGCGCGCCGGAGCCCACCATCCCGGCTTTCCCGTAATCGCGGGAAACACGGCGAGACCGGCTGCGGGCGAGGCGGCCAAAAGCCGGTCAGCGCCGAACCGTATCGGGCAACTCGCCCGGAAAGGAGACATTGATCATGGACAAGCCGACCAGACTGCTTGACCCCCGGTTCAAGTACGTGCCTGCCAGCAAGACCGACATTGCCAAGACCTTCGCGCGCCTTCGGCGCGAGCAGGCCAGAGCCCGGACCACGGCAAGCGCGACCGTCATACCGATCAACAAGGGAAGGGGACGTGCCTGAGTTCGCTCGCATACACCTTCGACACCATTGCTTCCTCCCCGCCGCGATTCCCCTGTCGCGGCGATCCTCCGGGGCGCAACACCCCGGATTTCGGCAGGCGAAAGCCTGCCGTTATTTTGCCGGCTCAGGCCTGCAGCTTCCAGCCGATCGCTTCGCCGGCGCGCAAGGGCACGAGCTGCTGATTGTCCATTGAGTAGCTCTCCGGCACCGTCCAGCTTGCCTTCGCGAGCATGATTTTTTGCGTGTTGCGCGGCAGGCCGTAAAAGTCGGCGCCGTGAAAACTGGCGAAGGCCTCGAGCCGGTCGAGCGCGCCGGCAGCCTCGAAGGCTTCCGCGTACAGTTCCAGCGCGGCATGCGCCGTGTAGATGCCGGCACAGCCGCAGGCGGCTTCCTTGGTGCTCCTGGCATGCGGCGCGGAATCGGTGCCGAGGAAAAATTTCGGATTGCCGGACACGGCCGCGGCAACCAGCGCCGTGCGGTGCACCTCGCGCTTCAGTACCGGCAGGCAGTAGTAATGCGGGCGCATGCCGCCCTTGAACATGGCGTTGCGGTTGTAGAGCAGATGGTGCGCGGTGATGGTGGCCGCCACATTGGCGGGCGCGCTCGCCACGAATTCGGCGGCGCCCCTGGTGGTGATGTGCTCCAGCACGATCCTGAGCCGGGGAAAGTCGTGCAGCAGGCGGGTGAGGTGGCGCTCGATGAATACCGACTCGCGGTCGAACACGTCGACCTCGGCATCGGTCACCTCGCCGTGCAGCAACAGCGGCATCCCGTGTTCTTCCATGGCGGCGATGGCGGGGTAGGCTTTTTGCAGATCGGTCACACCGGAATCGGAATTGGTGGTGGCGCCGGCGGGATAGTATTTCACCGCATGCACGAAGCCGCTGTTCCTGGCCGCTGCGATTTCCTCCGGCTGTGTGTTGTCGGTGAGATAAAGCGTCATCAGCGGCTCGAACTGCATGCCCGGCGGCAAGGCTGCCAGGATGCGTGCGCGATAGGCCTGCGCCGCCGCCACCGTGGTCACCGGCGGACGCAGGTTGGGCATGACGATGGCGCGCGCGAACTGCCTCGCGGTATGCGGCAGCACGCTCTGCATGGCGTCGCCGTCGCGCAGGTGCAGATGCCAGTCGTCGGGGCGGGTCAGGGTCAGGGTATCAGTCATGTTCTTGCACCAGTAAGTCATACAGTTCGGACTTCTTGCGCCCGGTCAGCTTGGCGGCGATTTTCGCTGCCTGGCTGGCGGGCAGTTCCTCCGCCAGCACACGCAGCATGCGTTCGGCGTCGGCCATGCCGCTCTCGGCCTGCGCCGCGCCCTCCACCAGCAGCACGAACTCGCCTTTTTCGCGGTAAGCGCTCGCCCCCAGCCAGCCGGCCGTTTCGTCGAGCCGCATGCAGGCGGTTTCCTCGAACTGCTTGGTGAGTTCGCGTGCGATGCAGATGCGCCGCTCGCCGCCCAGCGTCACGGCAAGGTCGACGAGGGTTTCGCGCACGCGGTGTGGCGCTTCGTAAAACACCAGCACCGCGGGCTGGTGCTTCAGGGCAAGAATTGCATCGCGTCGCGCCTTCTGCTTCGGCGGCAGGAAACCGGCGAACAGCCACGGCCCCGGCGCGAAGCCGGCCACCGACAGGGCCGCCGTCACCGCGCTCGCCCCCGGCACCGGAATCACCGGCAGGCCCGCCTCGCGCAGGGCGCGCACCAGCACGGCGCCGGGGTCCGAAATCGCCGGCGTGCCAGCGTCGGACACATAGGCCACCGCTGCGCCCGCGGCGATCTTCGCGGCCAGCTTTTCCGCGCCCTGGCGCTCATTGTGCTCGCGCACCGACAGCAGCGGCTTGCTGATGCCGAGCGTCGCCAGCAGTTGCCCGGTCACGCGCGTGTCCTCTGCCGCGATCAGGTCCACGCGCTTCAGCACGTCGAGCGCGCGCAGGGTGATGTCGCCGAGGTTTCCGATCGGCGTCGCGACCACATACAATCCCGGCATTAGAGGCGCTTCATTCATATCGGTATTGTCGCAAATGCTGAAGCAACTATTGGGAAAATTCGCCGAAGACCGCGCGGAAAGAATGCTCGCGAATGCCGGGCTGGCCATCCTGCACCGCAACTACCGCTGCCGGCAGGGCGAAATCGACCTCATTGCGCAGGACGGCGATACCCTGGTGTTCGTGGAGGTGCGCAGCCGCAGCCGCCAGGATTACGGCAGCGCCGCCGACAGCATCACGCCAGCCAAGCAGCGCCGCATCATCGCCGCGGCGCGCCACTACCTCGCCGGCCTGCCGCGCCTGCCGGCCTGCCGCTTCGATGCCGTGACGCTGGACGAAGGCCGCGAGCCGGCGTGGATCAAGTCGGCCTTCGAGGATATGGGATAATCGCGCCAGAACATCCCGCGCGGGCAAAACATGATCGAACGCATTATTGGTCACTTCAACGACTCCGCCCGTCTCAAGCTGGACGTGGCGGAACTGCTGGCGCCCGCCATTGCCGGCGCGGCCGACCTCATCCTCCAGTGCATCCTGCGCGACGGCAAGGTGCTGTCCTGCGGCAACGGCGGCTCGGCCGCGGATGCGCAGCATTTCTCTTCCGAGATGGTGAACCGCTTCGAACTCGACCGGCCCGGACTGCCGGCGATCGCGCTCACCACCGACAGCTCCACGCTGACCTCCATCGCCAACGACTTCGCCTTCGAGCAGGTCTTCGCGCGCCAGGTGACCACGCTCGGCCAGCCCGGCGACGTGCTGCTGGCGATCTCGACCAGCGGCGCCTCGCCCAATATCCTGGCCGCCGCCGAAGCCGCGCGCGGCCGCGACATGGCGGTAATCGCACTGACCGGGCGCGATGGCGGAAAATTGGCGGAACAATTGAGCGACCGCGATGTTCTTATCTGCGTGCCGGCGGATTCCACCGCACGCATACAGGAAGTACATTTATTGACCATCCACTGTCTGTGCGATGCCGTGGACAGTGCCTTGTTGGGAGTCGAGACATGATGAAGAAACTTGCCTGGGCTGCGCTGCTGGCAGCCTCCCTGCCCTTGATGCACGGCTGTGCCGCCGTGGTCGTGGGAGGCGCCGCCACGGCGGTCGTGGTCGCCGACGATCGCCGCACCGCCGGCACCGTGGTCGAAGACCAGGAGATCGAACTGCGCGCGATGAACCGGCTGCGCGAAGGCTTTCCGCAGAAGACCGTCAGCGTTTCCACCGTGAGCTACAACCGCCAGGTGCTGCTGGTGGGCCAGGTGCCGGACGAAGCTACCCGCGCAAAGGTCGTCGACACCGTCCGCGCCATCCCGGGCGTCATCGGAGTCCACAATGAAATCACCATTTCCGGCGTCACCTCGCTGACTTCGAAAACCAACGATGCCTCCATCACCACCAAGGTCAAGGCGCGCCTCCTCAATACCAACGCCGTCCAGTCCAACCACGTGAAAGTGGTCACCGAAGCCGCCGTGGTCTACCTCATGGGCCTGGTCAGGAAGGACGAGGGCGAGGCCGCCGGCAAGGTTGCGGCGGGCACTGCCGGCGTCAGCCGCGTGGTCAAGCTGTTCGAATACATCGACTGAGTTTTCTCATCGCGTGAACAGGCAGCCTCCCTCCTATCCGCCGCCCGCATTCGAGCGCAAGATCGCGCTCGCCGGGGCGACGGAGGCGGCGGCGGGGCTGCCGCGCCCGCTGGTATTCACCAACGGCTGCTTCGACATCCTGCATCGCGGTCACGTCACTTATCTGGCCCAGGCACGCGCCCTCGGCGCTTCGCTGGTGGTCGGCGTAAACTCGGATGAGTCGGTGCGTCGCCAGAACAAGGCGCCCGACCGCCCCGTCAATCCGCTGGCCGACCGCATGGCCGTGCTCGCCGCGCTGGAGCCGGTGTCGCTGGTCATCCCCTTCGACGAAGACACGCCGCTCGAACTCATCCTCGGCCTGCGCCCCGACGTGCTGGTGAAAGGCGGCGACTGGCCGGTCGACAGCATCGTCGGCGCCAGCGAGGTGGCCGGCTGGGGCGGCCAGGTGCATTCCATTCCCTTTGCCTTCCAGCGCTCCACCACGGCACTCATCGAAAAAATCCGCACATGAAATACAAGGATCTGCGCGACTTCATTGCCCAGCTTGAAAGCATGGGCGAACTGAAGCGCGTGCCCGTCGAAGTCGACCCGCGCCTCGAAATGACCGAGCTCTGCGACCGCGTGCTGAAGCGCGAAGGCCCGGCCATTCTGTTCGAGAAGCCCAAGGGGCATTCGATTCCGGTATTGGCCAACCTGTTCGGCACCGTGCGCCGCGTGGCACTGGGCATGGGTGAGGAAGACCCGCTGCAATTGCGCGAAATCGGCAAGCTGCTCGCCTATCTCAAGGAACCCGAGCCGCCCAGGGGCCTGCGCGACGCCTGGGAAAAATGGCCGGTGCTGAAGCAGGTGCTGAACATGGCGCCGAAGGAAGTCGGCAGCGCGCCCTGCCAGGACGTGGTGTGGGAAGGCAAGAACGTCGATCTTTCGAAGCTGCCGATCCAGACCTGCTGGCCGGGGGACGCCGGCCCGCTCATCACCTGGGGATTGGTGGTGACGAAAGGCCCGCACAAGAAGCGGCAGAACCTCGGCATCTATCGACAACAAGTGATCGGCCCGAACAAGGTGATCATGCGCTGGCTCGCCCACCGCGGCGGGGCGCTCGACTTTCGCGAGTTCCAGCAAGCCCATCCCGGCCAGCCTTTCCCGGTCGCCGTCGCGCTCGGCGCCGATCCCGCCACCATCCTCGGCGCGGTGACGCCGGTGCCGGACTCGCTCTCCGAGTATCAGTTCGCCGGCCTCCTGCGCGGCTCCAAGACCGAAGTGGTGAAATGCCTCGGCTCCGAACTGCAGGTGCCGGCCAGCGCCGAGATCGTGCTCGAAGGCCACCTTCACCCGAATGAAATGGCGCCAGAGGGCCCGTTCGGCGACCATACCGGCTACTACAACGAGGTCGAACAGTTCCCGGTGTTCACCCTCGACCGCATCACCATGCGGCGCGACCCCATCTACCACAGCACCTACACCGGCAAGCCGCCGGACGAGCCCGCCATCCTCGGCGTGGCACTGAACGAAGTATTCGTGCCGCTGCTGCAAAAACAGTTTCCCGAGATCGTCGATTTCTACCTGCCGCCGGAAGGCTGCAGCTACCGCATGGCAGTGGTCAGCATGAAGAAGGCCTACCCCGGCCACGCCAAGCGCGTGATGTTCGGGGTCTGGTCATTCCTGCGCCAGTTCATGTACACCAAGTTCATCCTCGTGACGGATGATGACGTGAACGTGCGCGACTGGAAGGAAGTGATGTGGGCGCTGACCACGCGCGTCGATCCGGCGCGCGACACCCTCATCGTCGAGAATACGCCGATCGACTATCTGGATTTCGCCAGCCCGGTCTCCGGACTCGGCTCCAAGATGGGCATCGACGCCACCAACAAGTGGCCGGGCGAAACCAGCCGCGAGTGGGGTACGCCGATCAGCATGGACGCCGACGTGAAGAAGCGGGTAGATGAGATGTTTGCGCAGCTTGGCCTTTGAAGGGCGTCTTACTCACAGGGAGGCGAGGGAGAAGCGGAAGGGAAAACCCTCCTGCCTTGCCTCCCTGAACCTCCCTGTCAAATGCATTTTGCCTTGCCTTTACTCCTGCGCCACGCCTTCGTAAAGCCAATTCAGCAGCGCCGCCATGGCGGCTTCGGACTGACCGGCATTGACATGGTTGACGAACATCACCACGGCCATGCGGCTGCCGTTGCGGTCCATGAGATAACCGGCGAGCGCGCGCACGTCTCTCAGGCTGCCGGTCTTGAGATGGGCCTGTCCGGTGAATGCGCTGCCGTTGAAGCGCTTTCTCAGCGTGCCGTCGATTGCGCTGATCGGCAAGGCGGATTCCAGTTCGGAGTAATGCGGGCTGTGGTAGGCCGCCAGCAGCAACTGGCCCATGCTGTGCGCGCTGATGCGCTCAATGCGCGAGAGGCCGGCGCCGTTTTCCAGTACCAGCTCGGGAAAGTCCAGCTTCTGCGCGAGCAGCGCCTGCCGCATCGCCGACACCGATTTCTCCGGCGTGGCCGGCGCACCGAACCTCTCCTGGCCCAGGGTGAGGAACAGCATGCGCGTCATGGCATTGCTGGAGTGCTTGTTGAGCGGGCGGATGACGTCGACCAGCGGGGGCGATTCGAATTCCAGCAGCGGCGCGGTTTCCGGCGGCGCGATGCCCTGCACCACCCCGCCTTCCCACTTGCCGCCGGACTCCTCCCACAGCGCGCGGAAGACCTGGGCGAAATTCTGCGCGGGCTCCAGCAGGTTGAGCGGCAGGCGCTGCTCGCCGCAAGCGCGCGGATAAACCCCTTCGAACACCACGAGCCCCGTCAATTCGGGGTCGGGCCGGGTCGCCAGGACCGTGCCACGCCAGCCGTTGCAGGGGCCATCGCCCAGCTGCAGCCGTGAAATGAATTTCACCCCGGTCAGCGGCAGCTCGGAACGGACGGCGACTTCCTCGCCCTCCGGCGCCAGCCGCACGTACTGGACGTTGAAATCGGCCAGCAGCGGCGCCGGCGGCGCATTGTAGGCCGCCAGCGGCTCGCCGTCGAAGGCGCCGGGGTCGGCGGGCGGCAAGTCATACAGGGTGAGGTCGAGCACCAGGCTGCCGCCGATCTCGCGCACACCCTGCGCACGCAATGCACGCTGCATGAGCCAGATGCGCTCCAGCGTGAGATAGGGGTCGCCGCCGCCGCGCACGATGAGGTCGCCCTGCAACCTGCCTTCGCTGATTTCGCCGCGCGCCCAGAAGCCGGTCTTCCAGGTGTAGTCAGGGCCCAGGCTCTGCAGCGCGGCATAGCTCGTCACCAGCTTCATGGTCGACGCCGGATTCATCGGCTGCGCCGCATTCGCGCTCAGGAGCGGCGCGCCGCCCCCCAGCGGCAGCACGTAGACAGACACCGCCTCGGCGGGGATGCCCGCATCCGACAGTGCTTCGGCCACGCCCTGCGGCAGCGCTGCCGCCCAGGCCTGGGCGGAAACGGCCCAGAGCATCGCCAGGCCGACAAGCAGATGTCGTCGCATACTCATGCCTCCGAGTTTACCCGGCCGCACCTCACGCCAGGGCATAGCGCTTGCCCGCCTGCGGCGTCTGCGCATCCCAGCCCAGATCCGCGCGAATCTTGTCGGTGAACAATTGCGCGGTTTCCGCTTCGCCATGCACCACGAAGCACTGGCGCGGCGGCCTGCTGAAACGCGAAAGCCAATCCATCAGCGCGGCCTGGTCGGCATGCGCGGAGAGGCCGCCAATGGTGTAGATGCGCGCGCGCACCGGCACGTCCTCGCCGAACAGGCGCACTTCCTTGGCGCCATCGACCAGCCTGCGTCCGAGCGTACCCTGGGCCTGGAAGCCGACGAAGATGACGCTGTTTTCGTCGCGCGCGAGGTTGTTGCGCAGGTGATGCTTGATGCGGCCGGCATCGCACATGCCCGAGGCGGCGATGATGATGGCGCCGCCGGAAACGCGGTTGATGGCCTTAGAATCGTCCACGGTTTCGGTGAAGGTGATCGGCAGCGGCGTGCGGTGGTTGGCGCGCAAATCCTGCATGAAGTGGCGCGCCTCCTCGTCGAGCAGGCGATGGTGCCGGAGGGTGATTTCGGTCGCCGCCTTGGCCATCGGCGAATCGACGAAAATGCGCGGCTTGCTGATCAGGCGTCCGTCCGCCGCCAGATCGGAAAGGATGAACAGCATGTCCTGCGTACGCCCCACGGCAAAAGCCGGAATCAGGATATTGCCGCGCCGCTGCGCCAGCGTGTCGTTGATGGCGTCGACCAGTTCCTCGGTGGTTTCCCTGAGCGGCTTGTGCAGGCGGTTGCCGTAGGTGGACTCCACGATCAGGTAGTCCGCGTGTTCGACCGGCGCGGGATCGTTCATCAGCGGATGGCCGGGCTGGCCGAGATCGCCGGAGAACACGAGCTTGCGCGTTGTCCCCTCCGTTTCCAGCCACACCTCCAGAATCGCCGAGCCGAGGATGTGGCCGGCATCGCGGAAACGCACTTTCACCGCCGGATGCGGGCGCACTTCCACGTCATAGCCCACGCCGTGCAGCTGGCGCAGGCTGTGACGCGCCTCCGCCACGGTGTAGATCGGCTCGACGCTATCGGGGTCGCGCAGGGTTTCGCCGCGGCGCTTGCGCTCGCGCGCCCATTCCGCGTCCTTTTCCTGGATGTGCGCAGAATCCAGCAGCATCACTTCGAGCAGGTCGCAACTGGCGCGGGTGGTGAAGATGGGGCCATCGAAGCCTTTTGCCACCAACAGCGGCAGCAGGCCCGAGTGATCGATGTGCGCATGCGTGAGCAGGGTGAAATCGAGCCCGCTTACATCGAAATTCAGGGCATCGCGGTTCTTGTCCGCCGAGCCCAGGCCCTGGAACATGCCGCAGTCGACCAGAAAGCGGACATGCTCGTTTTCCACCAGAAAGCAGGAGCCGGTGACCTCGCCGGCGGCGCCCAGAAAAGTAATATTCATTTTTAATCAATCGTATCCAGCAAGGTTTGCGTCGCGCGCGCCATCTGTTCCATGTGCGCCTCCTCCATAACGTAAGGCGGCATGAAATACACCGCGGCGCCGATCGGCCGCAGCAATACGCCCTGCGCCAGCGCCCCTTCGGCGAACGCGCGCGCGAAGCCCGGCGCCGCCCCCGCCACGTCGAAGGCCCAGATCATGCCGCGATTGCGGAAATGCCGCACACGCGGGTGATGCCTGATTGGTTCCAGCAAGGCGCCAAAGGTTTCCGCTTTTTTTCGATTGGCTTCAAGTACGCCGTCCGCTTCGAAAATGTCCAGCACTGCCAGCGCCGCGCGGCAGGCGAGCGGATTGCCGGTATAGGAGTGCGAATGCAGGAAGCCCCGGGCGGTTTCGTCGGCATAGAACGCAGCATAGACCTCGTCCGTGGTCAGCACGCAGGACAGCGGCAGATAGCCGCCGCTGATGCCCTTGGACAGGCACATGAAATCCGCTTTGACACCGGCTTGCTCGCACGCGAACAGGGTGCCGGTGCGGCCGAAGCCGACGGCGATCTCGTCCGCGATCAAATGCACGCCATAGCGCGTGCACAGTTCGCGCGCGCGCGCCAGATAGGCCGGGGAGTACATCGCCATGCCGGCTGCTCCCTGCACCAGCGGTTCGAGGATGAAGGCGGCGATGCTGTCGGCATGCTGCTGCAAGTGCGCCTCCAGGGCATCGGCGCAGCGCAGGGCGAAGGCTTCGGCAGTTTCACCCGCTTCGGCAAGACGGAAATCCGGGCTGGGCATTTGCGCCGACTGCCGCAAAAGTGGCGCGTACTGGTCCTTGAACAGCGCCACGTCGGTGACCGACAGCGCGCCCACGGTCTCGCCGTGGTAGCCGTTCTGCAGGCTGATGAAATTGCACTTGCCCGGCTTGCCTCGGTTGCGCCAGAAATGGAAGCTCATCTTCAGCGCGATCTCGGTGGCGGCCGCCCCGTCCGAGCCATAGAACGCATGTCCCAGGCCGGCGAGCCTGGCGAGCCGCTCGGACAGCTGCACGACGGGTTCGTGCGTGCAGCCGGCGAGCATGACGTGCTCGATTTTCGACAGCTGGTCGGTGATCGCGGCATTGATGCGCGGATTGGCGTGGCCGAACAGGTTCACCCACCAGGAGGAGATCGCGTCGAGGTAGCGCTTGCCGGCTTCGTCGATCAGCCACGGCCCCTCCCCCCGGACAATCGCCAGCGGCGGCTGCGCTTCCAGATGCTTCATCTGCGTACAGGGATGCCAGAGGAACTGGCGCGAACGGTCTTGCAGCGAACTCATGAACAAACTTTACCACCGAAGCCGAACCGGCTTCCCCGCTCAAGTGTATTCACCGCCCGCAGGGCTCAACTCGATGTAGAAGGGCGAGTTGCTGGGATTGGGCTTGTCCTTCGCTTCCGGCTGCTTGTCGCGCAGCACCATTTCCACCAGGGCCGCCTTGATCTGCGCGGGATCGGCCACGGCCGGATACAGGCGATGCTGCTTGACCATTTCCGCCGCGCGCGCGCGCGCCTGCAGTTCCAGGGCGCGGCGCGACTCCTGCGTCAAGGTGTCCAGCAGCAGGAGCCAGGGCGCCTGCCAGTCCAGGTAATCCGCCATCAGTTCGCGAAAAGGCGCCGCGTACCGCTCCGGCTCCAGGAAGCGCGGCGGGAAACTTTCCGCCGCATAGGCCTGTCGCGCCTCCGCGCCCTTGCCCCCGGCAAGGCCGGTGCCGCCGCCCGCGGCATCGCGTTCGATCCACTGCCAGCCGCGCGCCTGGCCGTTGATGAAGTTGCCCAGGGCTATCGCGCTGTTGTCCTCGCCCGCTGCCGCGCTTTTGAAATGCTCTTCGGCGGCAAAGCCGGCGCGCCACTGGGTGGACACTTCCGCGCGGGTTTCGTCGAGGCCGAGCACACTGTGGATCAGCGCCAGCGGCCGTTTCCTTTCGTCCAGCAGCCACAACTCGAAACGATCGGCAAAGACGAAGGGCACTTCATGGTGGTGGTCGCGCAGGTACTCGTAAACGATATGCCCCTGCACTTCCATGCGCTTGAAGTCGTCCGACGGGTAGATCGGCCCGCGCTTGAGCCCCGCCGCCTCCGACCAGCTGCCGTAGCGGATGTCGCTGATCTGGGACTTACCCTTCAGCCCCTCGCGCAGGCTTTCGTTGGCGACATAGATGTCCCAGTGCACCCCGTCCATGGTCACCGCCTCGGCCGACTGGTAACGGACGACATTGATCACGCCGCGAAACGGATTCAGCAGGCGCTGGGCATAGCAGACAACGTTCATGGGCTCATCTAGCCAAAAAGCGGCAAAAACCGCAAGTACCGAAAAACCGTCCTCAGTGTGGGGGCGGGGTTGAAATTGTCATGGACGGCCCCTATCATTAGCAGCCTCCGGTCGAGAGTGCTAACAGCGCCGGCCAAGACATCTGGGTTTCGCCCGGGCTTTTGTCGTTTCGCTCGGGTGAAATTATTCCAACTCATTGATTTTCAATGGAGATCAGTAATGAAAATCCGTCCTTTGCATGATCGCATCATCGTCAAGCGCATGGAAGAAGAGCGCAAGACCGCTTCCGGCATCGTCATTCCCGACAGCGCCACCGAGAAACCCGACCAGGGCGAAGTCATCGCCGTCGGCCCCGGCCGCAAGGATGACAACGGCAAGACCATCGCCATGGAACTGAAAGTCGGCGACCGCGTGCTGTTCGGCAAGTATGCCGGCCAGGGCGTGAAGATCGAGGGCGAGGAAGTCCTGGTCATGCGCGAAGAAGACGTCATGGGCGTGATCGAGAAGTAATCGATTCCATACAATCCAACAGAATTCAAGGAGTTAAAGAATGCCTGCAAAAATGGTCAAGTTCGGCGACGAAGCCCGCCACAAGATGGTTGCCGGGGTGAACATCCTCGCCAACGCCGTTAAAGTCACCCTCGGTCCCAAGGGCCGCAACGTGGTGCTCGATCGCTCCTACGGCGCCCCCACCGTGACCAAGGACGGCGTCTCCGTCGCCAAGGAAATCGAACTCAAGGACAAGCTCGAGAACATGGGCGCGCAGATGGTGAAGGAAGTCGCCTCCAAGACCTCCGACGTCGCCGGCGACGGCACCACCACCGCCACCGTGCTGGCCCAGGCCATCCTCACCGAAGGCATGAAGTTCGTCGCCGCCGGCATGAACCCGATGGACCTGAAGCGCGGCATCGACAAGGCTGTCACCGCCATTACCGAAGAACTGAAGAAGATCTCCGTGCCCTGCGCCAGCAGCAAGGAAATCGCCCAGGTCGGTTCCATCTCCGCCAACTCCGACAGCTCCATCGGCCAGATCATCGCCGACGCCATGGACAAGGTCGGCAAGGAAGGCGTCATCACCGTGGAAGACAGCTCCGGCCTCGAGAACGAGCTCGACGTCGTCGAGGGCATGCAGTTCGACCGCGGCTACCTGTCGCCCTACTTCATCAACAACGCCGATCGCCAGATCGCGCTGCTGGAAGACCCCTTCATCCTGCTGCACGACAAGAAGGTCTCCAACATCCGCGACCTGCTGCCGGTGCTGGAACAGGTCGCCAAGGCCGGCAAGCCGCTGCTGATCATCGCCGAAGACGTCGACGGCGAAGCGCTCGCCACCCTGGTGGTCAACAACATCCGCGGCATCCTCAAGACCGTGGCCGTCAAGGCGCCCGGCTTCGGCGACCGCCGCAAGGCCATGCTGGAAGATATCGCCATCCTCACCGGCGGTACCGTGATCGCCGAGGAAGTCGGCCTCACCCTGGAAAAAGCCACCCTCAACGACCTCGGCCGCGCCAAGCGCATCGAAGTGGGCAAGGAAAACACCACCATCATCGACGGCGCCGGCGCCGCCGACGCGATCAAGGCCCGCATCGGCCAGATCAACAAGCAGATCGACGAAGTCACCTCCGACTACGACAAGGAAAAACTGCAGGAGCGCAAGGCCAAGCTGGCCGGCGGCGTGGCAGTGATCAAGGTCGGCGCCGCGACCGAAGTCGAGATGAAGGAGAAGAAGGCCCGCGTCGAAGACGCCCTGCACGCCACCCGCGCTGCGGTGGAAGAGGGCATCGTCCCCGGCGGCGGCGTGGCCCTGCTGCGCGCCAAATCGGCCATCTCCAAACTGAAGGGCGACAACCACGACCAGGATGCCGGCATCAAGATCATCCTGCGCGCCGTGGAAGAACCCCTGCGCCAGATCGTGGCCAACTGCGGCGAGGAACCCTCCGTCGTCGTCAACAAGGTTGCCGAAGGCAAGGGCAACTTCGGCTACAACGCCGGCGCCGGCACCTACGGCGACATGATGGAAATGGGCGTGCTGGATCCGACGAAAGTCACCCGCACCGCACTGCAGAACGCCGCCTCCATCTCCGGCCTCATGCTCACCACCGACTGCATGGTGTCCGACCTGCCGGATGACAAGTCCGCCGCACCGATGGGCGACATGGGTGGCATGGGCGGCATGGGTGGCATGGGCGGCATGGGCGGCATGATGTAAGCCTGCGCACCCCGGCCTCAAAGCCGAGAAGCCCCGCCTGGTGCGGGGCTTTTTTCTTGCGGCGACCGTGACAGCCTGGCGCCGCGGTTCGGCCGCCGGCGGGCCCGCAATCCGGTATAATCGCCGACGTCATTGGGGAGTAGCCTCTCTTCGAGCAGAAGAGGCTTGCGTCAACACACTTGCCGGCCCCGGCATGGCGCAAGCGGTTTCCGGACTTGGCAAGACCTTTGACCACCCTACCTTCCGAGGCCGGAGAGGCAGTGTGGTCAATTGTCGGATCCGGCCGGAATCTCGAACATGGAAGCCTTCCTTGTCTCCACGGGCATCGTTGCCCTGGCCGAAATCGGCGACAAAACCCAGTTGCTCGCCCTCCTCCTCGCCGCCAAATTCCGCAGGCCGGTTCCCATCATTGCCGGCATTCTCGTCGCCACCATCGCCAACCACAGCTTTGCCGGCGCGCTGGGCTCCTGGATCACGACCGTGGTGTCGCCGGAAACGATGCGCTGGGTTCTGGGCCTTTCATTCATTGCGATGGCGGCCTGGGCGCTTGTCCCGGACAAGCTGGACGAGGGCGAAGCCCGGCTGGCGAAGTACGGAGTCTTCGTCACCACGCTGATCGCGTTCTTCCTCGCCGAGATGGGCGACAAGACCCAGGTGGCGACGGTTGCGCTTGCTGCCCAGTATCACGCTTTCGTTTCCGTTGTTGCCGGCACCACGCTGGGCATGATGATCGCCAACGTGCCGGCGGTCCTTCTCGGAGACCGGGTCGCCGACAAGATGCCCGTCCGCCTGGTGCATGTCATTGCGGCAGGCCTGTTCGCCCTGCTCGGCATCGCGGCATTGCTTGGCGCCGGCAAGGGCCTCGGCTTCTAGGCGAGCGGCGGCGAGCCACATCTTTTGCCTGCGTGCGGTCCATCCTGTCGGCTGAACGAAACCGCACTCGCCCGCTCCGTCTCCGCATATCCCCCAATTCGCGGGATCGGGTTATGCTGAATCCTTGCCGACAATTTTTCTCCCGGATGATTTCAGGCTCCTACTACCCGCGCTCCTTCACCATTCTGGTCATCGTCGCCATGGGCGTGCTGATCGTGCCGCTGGCCTCCGGCCTCATCAACGCCGTGCACGTACTGCAAGGCGTGGCGGAAACGCAGCGCGAGTTCGCGCGCAACAGCCTCGCCATCACGCGCGACGTGCGCCAGGTGGCGGAATCGGTGAGCCAGCTGCAGCGCGCCGCTGGCCAGTATCATCTGCTGCAGGACGACGAGTTCGGCCCGGCGCTGAAGGAGCGTCACCAGCAATTGCAGGGTCTGCTCAAGCAGCTCGACGCGCATCTTGCCGACCCAGCCTCGCGCGCCACGCTGGACAGGCTGCAGGAACGCAACCTGGCGCTGTATCGCGAACTGGCGCCGGCGCCCGGTGCGTATCTCGACAGCACGCGCTTCAATGCGCTGAATCCGCAGTTCGACGGCCTGCACGCCGCGGCGCGCGCGCTGCTCGCCGAAGCCGACGCGGCAGTGCAGCGGGAACAGCAGGCGCTGGAGGAAACGGTGCAGGACACCCGCCAGCGCCTGATCGTGCTGGCGCTGGCGCTGATCCCGCTGACGCTGCTGCTGGCCGGCGTGTTCTCGTGGATGATCAACCGCCCGATCCGGCAGATCAAGGCGGCGATCCAGCAGCTCGGCCAGGCCGACCTCTCGCCGCTGCCGGCAGTGAGCGGACCGCAGGACATCGTCGAACTGGGGCGCGAACTCGACTGGCTGCGCCAGCGCCTGCAGGCGCTGGAGGAGCAGAAGCTGCGCTTCCTGCGCCACGTATCGCACGAGCTGAAGACGCCGCTGGCTTCGCTGCGCGAGGGCGTGGCGCTGCTGAACGACGAGCTCGCCGGCAGCCTCAACGCGCGCCAGCGCAGCATCGTCGGCATCATGGACAGCGGCAGCCGCGATCTGCAGAAGCGCATCGAGGACCTGATCCGCTACGGCGGCATGGTGCAGGGCGGAAGCAAGCCGCAGGCTGCACCGCAGCAGTTGGAAGCCGCGCTCGACGCGGTACTGGCGAGGCAACGCCTCACCCTTGCCGCGCGCGGCATCCGCGTGGAAAAGCAGCTGTCTGCGGAACAAATCCGCGCCGAGCGCAATCAACTGGAGACCGTGCTCGACAACCTGTTGTCGAATGCGGTCAAATTCAGCCCCGAGGGCGGGCGCATCCTGGTGAAGAGCGAGGCCGCCGAAAACGGCGTCGCCCTGTGGGTATGCGACGAAGGCGAGGGCATCCCGGCAGCCGAACGCACGCGCGTGTTCGAACCCTTCTTCCAAGGCGCGCGCCAGCCGGCCTCGGCGGTCAAGGGCAGCGGCCTCGGCCTGTCGATCGTGCGCGAATCGCTGCTCGCCGCCGGCGGCAGCGCGGAAGTTGCCGACCTGCCGCCGTGGGGCACCTGCTTTCGTTTGATCTGGCCGGATTGAATGAACCCGTTTGATTTTTTGGCGATGCCGCAATGACACTTAAACCACTCTTGCTTGCCGGACTGCTGCTGACGCTGGGCGCCTGCGCCCACGTTCAGGACCACCCCGCGCTGCGCAGCGTTCAGATCGGCTCGGACGCCGCGATGATGCTGAACGAGCTGGCGCGCGTGGCGGCGCTGTCGCCCGACCAGCGCAAGCGCGAACTGGCCGCGCTGGAAGGCGGCCGCATCGACGATGTGCGGCGCTTCCAGGCAGCCGCGCTGCTGGACCGCGAAGACAGCGTGGAAGCGCTGGAGCGCGGGCTCAAGAACCTGAATGCGCTGAGCGGCATCGACGAGCGCGCGCAGCCGCTGGTCGAGCAGATGAAGAAGTCGTTCAGAGCGCGCATCGAACTCAAGGTGCAGGCCGCACGTGCGCAGGAGCTGCAGGACAAGCTGGAACAGATCAAGGCGCTGGAGAAATCGCTGCAGCAGCGGTCGACGCCGCCCGCCCGCCCATGAAGAAGCCCTGCATCCTGGTCGTCGACGACGACGCCGCGCTGCGCGAACTGATCACGCTGCGCCTCGAGGCCAACAACTTCAGGGTCGAGTCGGTCGACAGCGGCGAAGCCGCGCTGGCCAAGCTCGCCGTCGCGCGTCCGGACGCCGTGTTGACCGACATGCAGATGGCGGGCATGGACGGCATGGCGCTGTTCAACGCCATCCGCGCGCGCGACCCGGCGCTGCCGGTGATCGTGCTGACCGCGCACGGCACCATTCCCGACGCCGTCGCCGCCACCCAGCAGGGCCTGTTCGGCTATCTCACCAAGCCCTACGACGCCGCCACCCTCATCGACCTGCTGAAGCGCGCCACGCGCCTGTCGGCCGGCAGCGCGGAGGCCGGCGACGACAGCTGGCGCAGCGAGATCATTACCGCCAGCCCGGCCATGGAGGCGCTGCTCGCCGAAGCCCGGCTCGCCGCGCAAAGCGAGGCCTCGCTGCTGATCCAGGGCGAATCCGGCACCGGCAAGGAACTGCTGGCGCGCGCCATCCATCGCGCCAGTCCGCGCGGCAAGAAGCCCTTCGTCGCCATCAACTGCGGCGCGATCCCGGCCGAGCTGCTGGAATCGGAACTGTTCGGCCACGTGAAGGGCGCCTTCACCGGCGCCACGCGCGACCACCCCGGTCTGTTCCAGAGCGCTGCGGGCGGCACGGTGTTCCTCGACGAGATCGGCGACATGCCGCTGCCGCTGCAGGTCAAGCTCCTGCGCGTGCTGCAGGAAGGCGAAGTGCGGCCGGTCGGCGCGACCGAGACGCGCGCGGTCGACGTGCGCATCCTCTCGGCCACGCACCGCGACCTCGAGGAAGCGATCGCCGGCGGCGAATTCCGCGAGGACTTGTACTACCGCCTCAACGTGGTGAGCCTGACGCTGCCGCCGCTGCGCGAGCGGCGCGAGGACATTCCGCTGCTGGCGCAGCATTTCCTCGGCGTGCTGACGGAAAAATACCGGCGCCGCATCCGCGGCTTCGCCCCCGACGCGCTCGACATGCTGACCGCCGCCGACTGGCCGGGCAACATCCGCCAGCTCGCCAACGTATTGGAGCAGTGCGTGGCGCTGTGCACCACCCCCACCATCCCCGCCAGCCTGGTGGCGCGCGCGTTGCGCGACAAGCCGGCCGAGATCCAGCCGCTGGCCGAGGCGCGCGCGGCCTTCGAGCGCGACTACCTCATCAGCCTCTTGAAGCTCACGCGCGGCCAGGTCAGCGAAGTCGCGCGGCTGGCCGGCCGCAACCGCACCGAGGTCTACCGGCTGCTGCAGCGCCACGGCCTCACGCCCGCGCTGTTCAAGGAGCGCGACGAAAACGGCTGAGCCGGCTCGCTGGCACGACTCCTGCAAAGCGATGAACTACGCAACGCGCATTCATCGCGCCTGAAAGGAGCACACCATGTTCGGCTGGGCCGTCACCTTCCTCCTCATCGCCATCATTGCCGGCGTGTTCGGCTTTGCCGGCATCGCCGGCACCCCCACGGCCATTGCCAAGGTGCTGTTTTTCCTGGGCCTGGCGGCGTTTCTCGGCTTGCTGGCCGCGAGCCGCAGGAGCCGCGCCGCACCTCCCCGCGCCCCCGGCCCGCAGCCGGGCCTGCGCAGCTCTCGTGGCCACCCGACCTAGCCGCCGCTGTCGCCGTTAGCCGACAAAATAAGGCCTGCAAAACAAGCACTTGCAGGGGCCTGCAGACTTGTGTCTCCATCTGGCGACAAATTGCGCCGCCGCCTCGGGACGCCACCCCGGCCGACCACAATCCATCTGCTTGATTCCATTGGCAAAAAACATTCTGGCATGGTTATCGCTGCATTCAGGGCGAATGCCACCGCATTCACACTGACTCATGACAAAGGAGATAGACATGAAATCCATCAACCATCGCTTCCTGAGCGTGACCCTTGCCGGCATCTTCGGCGGCATCGCCGTCGCATCGGCCGTGGCCTCTCCGGCCATGCCTGCCTTCAAGGCTGCCGACAGCAATGGCGACGGCATGGTCAGCATGGTGGAATTTGCCGCCCAGGGCGGGCACGCACAGGCTTTCCGCGAGGGCGACGCCAATGACGACAGCCGCCTGACCAGCGACGAGTATGCCAAGGCCGTCGCCAATCACGATCGCATCAAGGCCGCCAAATTCATCGACGACGCCTGGATCACCGCCAAGGTGAAGGCGATGCTGCTGAAGGACGAGGGCATCAAGGGCCTGGCCGTGAAAGTGGATACCCACAAGGGAACGGTTCAACTCTCGGGCTGGGTCAACACCGCCGAGCAGGCGAGCCAGGCTGAAAAGATCGCGCTCGGCGTCGAAGGCGTGAAAGGCGTGCGTAACGACCTGCTCGTCAAGGGCTGACCGACAGCCCGCGCCGGCCGCCGGCAAATTGCGGCCGGCCATTCCGTGCCTACTGGAGACATCAATGCACCTGTCCACGCGACTTTCGAATGAAGCAGCATCGCGCACGGCCGAAGCGGGCAGAGCTGAGAGCGGCAACATCGTTCGCGCCCTGCCCCGGCGCGCCCACCCCCTGCATGCCCAGCTGCTGGAGATCGTGGAGTCCACGTCCGACTTCGTCGCCATCGCCGACGGCGGCGGCTGGCTGCACTATCTCAATGGTGTCGGCCGCGCCATGCTCGGCCTCAGCGAGGGCGAGGAAATCGCCGGCCTGCACCTCACCGACTTCTACTCCGAGGCGGAGTCGCGGCGCCTGCTGGCGGAAGCGTTTCCCGCCGCGCAGCGCGACGGCGCCTGGCAGGGCGACTCGGTACTGAGGCTTGCCGGCGCGCGGGAACTCAACGTGGCGCAGACCGTGCTTGCCCATGGCGAGCCGCATGCCGGCGTGGCAATGTTTTCCACGATCGCACGCGACATCAGCGAACGCAAACATTTCGCAGAAGAGCTCAAGCGCCAGACCAGCCACGATGCGCTGACCGGGCTGCCGAATCGGCTGGCGCTGGAGGAACACATGGACATGGTGCTTGCGCGCGCGCGACGCGACCGCACGCATGCCGCGGCAATCCTGCTCGACCTCGACAACTTCAAGCGCATCAACGACAGTCTCGGCCACTTGGCCGGCAATACGTTGCTGCGCGATGTGGCGCTGCGCCTGAAGAGCTGCCTGCGCCCGAACGACATCATCGTGCGCTACGGCGACGACGAATTCACCATCGTGCTCGGTGAGTTGCACAGCGCCGCCAGTCTCTTGCCCATGATGCACAAGCTTCGCGCCGCGCTGGAGCCGCCGCTTGCGGCCGCGGGACAGGAAGTGTTCATCGACTTCAGCGCAGGCATTGCGATTTTCCCCCATGACGGCGCCGCCCCCCTGGAACTGCTGCAGAATGCCGACGCCGCGCTGAACCGTGCCAAGGCCACGGGCAGGAACCAGCACCAGTTCTACCAGCCCGAAATCAACGCACGCGGCCAGCAATTGCTGTCGCTGGAAACCGACCTGCGCCGCGCGCTCGAGCGCGCGGAGTTCGTCCTGCACTACCAGCCGCAGTACCACATATGTTCCGGCAGCATCGCCGGATTCGAGGCGCTGCTGCGTTGGCAGCACCCGACGCGCGGCCTGGTTTCCCCGGCCGAGTTCATCCCGCTGCTCGAGGAAACCGGATTGATCGTCGCCGTGGGCGAGTGGGCGCTGCGCAGGGCCTGCGCGGAATCACGCCTGCTGCGCGGCGCATGCGGCACGCCCGTGCCGGTTTCGGTCAACGTGTCTGCGCGCCAGTTCGGCGACCATCGCCTGGTGGACGAGCTGCGCCGCATCCTGCGCGATGAAGCCATGCCGCCCGAGGACCTCGAACTGGAGATCACCGAAAGCGTGATCATGCAGGACGTGCAGGCCGCCGGCGACATCCTCGAAGCGCTGGGGGCGCTCGGCGTGCGGCTCGCGATCGACGACTTCGGCACCGGCTATTCCTCGCTCGCCTACCTCAAGCGCTTCCCGCTCAACGCGCTGAAGATCGACCGCATGTTCATCCAGGACCTGCCGTGGGACGAGAACGACGCGACCATCGCCGAAGCCAGCATCTCCCTCGGCCACAAGCTCGGCCTGGAAGTCATTGCCGAGGGCGTGGAAACCGAGGAACAGTTGCAGTTCCTGCGTGCGCACGGCTGCGACATGGTGCAGGGCTATTACTTCGGCCATCCCATGCCGCCGGAATCGGTCGCGCTTTTTCCCCTGCTCTGCGGGATAGCTGCCGCACCCGCCGCCTGAACCCTCCGACGGCTCAACCCCATTCATGAAAGGCTCGAACATGAACCCGGAATCACTGCACACCCTGATGCTGGCAGCGGCCCGCTACGCCAGCAGCCGTTCCGGCGAGGATCGCGCGCTCATGCTGTCGGTGGGCAACGAGGTCTGGAAGGATTTCCCGGCCTTTCTCACGGAAATGAAGCGGGCGATCCAGTCCGGCCGCAGCAGGGAGTTCCTCCGCCAGGAGGACGTCAAGCACATGTACGCACTGATGTTGCTGAGCATCGCCAGCGGCCTCGGCTCCGACTATCTCGACCGGGTCGGCGGCGCACTGTCCGCAGCAGCAGCGCCGGACAAGTTCAGGATCGCCGGCCACGCGCGCAGCGGCGGACGGGAAACACGCGAATTCGCCGTCGACAGCAGGCTGCCGGGCGCGGGCCTGTTCGCCAGGCCGAACCGGGCCTGATGCCGCTGCTTCGGCGACGCGCCGAAGCATTGTTTCAAGCACCCGCAGCGAGCCGCGTCGAGCGCGGAGTCGCGCCGCAGAATGCAGGCATGCCGGGGGCATCGCGCCTCGCGGCGAAAACGCCTTGCCAGCCCAGCGCGCCGCATCATTCTGTGCGGATCGTCGAAAGCCTTGCGCTGCGCGGCTTTCGTGGTCTATACAAAGACTTCCCCGAAAAAATAATCTGAACTCGCAAAAAAATAGCCTGTCGGCTTAATGAGGGAGCTTTTCCATTCCACGGTGAAGCCGCGTGTTTCGCCGACATTAATAACGACATGAATTTCAACGACACGCCACAGGGCACTCAGTACCCGGTGCTTGTGTTTGGGGAAGTGCTTTTCGATCAGTTTCCCGATCGCACGGTATTGGGCGGCGCCCCTTTCAATGTTGCCAGGCACCTGGCGGGTTTCGGCTGGCCGCCGCTCATGATCAGCCGCATCGGCCGCGACGACGCGCACGCCGAAGTGCTGCGCGCCATGGAGCGCTACGGCCTCGATGCGAGCTGCATCCAGATCGATCCGCTGCACCCGACCGGCAGCGTGCAGGTCGAACTGAACGAAGCCGGCCATCGCTTCGAGATCCTCGACAACCAGGCCTACGACTACATCCATCAGGGCATGGCCCGCCTGGGTGCGCTGGCCGCGCGGCCGCAACTGGTGTACTACGGCACCCTGGCTGCGCGCCACACCGATTCCTGCCGCGCCCTGCTCGGCGTGCTGCGCCTGAGCCCCGGGCTCAAGTTCCTCGACCTCAACCTGCGCGCCCCGTGGTACGAGCGCAGCCGCGTCGAAACCCTGATGCGCCATGCGCATGTGCTGAAGCTCAACGACGAGGAGTTCGAAGTGCTGGGACGCTGGCACAACCTCAAGGGCAGCCTCGAAGCCATGTGCCTGCAGATCCTGAACCGCTACGACCTGCGCTTGCTGCTGCTCACGCGCGGCGACCAGGGCGCCTATGCGGCCATGCCGGACGGGCGCGGATTCGCGCATGCCGGCAGCGCCCTGGACGCGCCCATCGTCGACAGCGTCGGCGCCGGCGATGCCTTCTCCGCCGTCGCCATCGCCGGACTGCTGTCGGACTGGCCGATGGACAGACTGCTCGAACGCGCCGATGCCTTCGCGCGCAAGATACTCGGCATCCGCGGCGCCGTGCCGGATGACCGCCATCTTTACCAACAGGCCAGAGCCGGCTGGGAGGAAAATCCATGAGCAGCGACGGCCGCTACATCCTGATGCTGAACCTGCACGGCCTCATCCGCGCGCATGCGCCGGAACTGGGGCGCGACGAGGACACCGGCGGACAGACCACCTACGTGCTGGAACTGGCGCGCGCACTGGCGGCAGAACCCGGCGTCGGGCAAGTCGACGTGCTCACCCGTCTTGTCGAGGACCCCAGGGTGGATGCCGGCTATGCCCAGCCCACGGAAACCATCTCGCAGAATGCCCGCGTCGTGCGCCTGCCCTTCGGACCCAGGCGTTATCTGCGCAAGGAGTTGTTGTGGCCGCACCTGGATTCGCTGGTCGACCGCTGCCTCCTGTTCATGCGCGCGCAGCAGCGCCTGCCGGACGTGATCCACAGCCACTATGCCGACGGCGGCCATGTCGGCGCGAAACTTTCGCAACTCACCGGCATTCCGCTGGTGCATACCGGACATTCGCTCGGCCGCTGCAAGCGCGACCGCCTGCTCGCGGCCGGACGCAAGGGCAGCGCCATCGACCGCCAGTTCCATTTCGCGCGCCGCATCGCCGCCGAGGAACTGGTGCTGCAGGAGGCCGCGCTGATCATCGCCAGCACGCGCCAGGAATGCTCCGGCCAGTGGGGCATCTACGAGAACTACGGGCGCACGCCGATGGCGGTGATCCCGCCCGGCACCGATACCAGCCGCTTCAGTCCGGCGCCGCGGCGGCTTGAGACCACGCCCATCCAGCAGCGCGTCGACCGCTTTCTCAAGCAGCCGGACAAGCCCATGATCCTGGCGCTGGCGCGGCCGGACGCGCGCAAGAACCTGTTGCGCCTGGTGCAGGCCTACGGCGGATCGAGCATGCTGCAGGAACGCGCCAACCTCGTCATCATCGCCGGCAACCGCGAGGACATCCGCACGCTCGACGAAGGCCCGCGCGACGTGCTCACCGAACTGCTGCTGGAGGCCGACAAGTACGACCTGCACGGGCGCTTCGCACTGCCCAAGCAGCACAGCTCAGAGGAAGTGCCGGATCTTTACCGCCTGGCAGCGCGCCGCCGCGGCGTGTTCGTCAACCCCGCGCTGACCGAGCCCTTCGGCCTCACCCTGATCGAGGCGGCGGCCAGCGGCCTGCCCATCGTCGCCACCGAGGACGGCGGGCCGAAGGACATCATCGCCAACTGCAGCAACGGCCTGCTGGTCAATCCGCTCGACACCGACGCCATCGCCGCCGCGCTGAAGGATGCGCTGGCCGACGGCAAGCGCTGGCAGACCTGGGCGCGCAACGGCCTGAACGGCGTGCGCCGCCACTACACCTGGCAGGCGCACGCGAAGAAATATTTGAAGACCCTGGACCAGATGCTGTTCCGCCAGCGCAAGCGCCTGCGCCGCGAGCATGCAGCGCTGTACGAAACCCATGCGCTGCCGCTGGTGCAGGCCATGCTCGTCACCGACATCGACAACACGCTCACCGGCGATGCCGAAGGCCTCGCCGAATTGCTCGCCTGGCTGGAGTCGCAGCGCGGGCGTGTGGGCTTCGCCGTGGCCACGGGCCGCAGCCTGGAACTGACGCTGAAGGTGCTCAAGCAGTGGAAGGTGCCGCGCCCCGACATCCTCATCACCTCGGTAGGCAGCGAGATTCATTACGGGCGCAACCTCGGACCGGACGAGAGCTGGACCCGCCACATCCGCCACGAGTGGCGGCGCGACGCGCTCGAAGCCGTGCTCGCCGACGTACCGGGCCTGCGCCTGCAGGGGCCCGAGGGTCAGCGCGAATTCAAGCTGAGCTATCTGATCGACCCGGCGAGCGCGCCGCCGGTGAAGGAAATCCAGGCGCTGCTGCGAAAACACCGGCTGAGCGCGCAGGTGATCTATTCGCACCAGGCCTATCTCGACATCCTGCCGGCGCGCGCCTCCAAGGGCCAGGCCATCCGCTACCTGGCCTGGCGCTGGGGCCTGCCGCTCGCCGCCTTCCTCGTCGCCGGCGATTCCGGCAATGACCGCGAAATGCTGCTGGGCGACACCATGGGCGTCATCGTCGGCAACCACAGCGAGGAACTGGCCGACCTGGAGGGACGCGAGCGCATCTATTTCGCCCGCCGCCATTGTGCCGGCGGCATCGTCGAGGGCATCCGGCACTACCGCTTCGCCGAAACCCGACAACCGATGGAAGAGGTAATCCCATGAAGATAGAAGAGTTGCAGCAGGTCATCGCCGCGCATCGCACGCTGTGGCACAAGTGGCTGCACTGCTGCCAGGCCGAAGGCCGTGCCTTCCTGCTGCAGTCCGACCTGCAGCGCATCTGGCGGCGGCTCGCGGAAGACGGCGGCGACGCGGAAGGCATGGCTGCGCTGTCGCCCTGGATCACGCTGCTGCAGGAGGCCTGCCTCGATTCTCCTGCGGTGGTGTTCGCGCACCGACCGCGCATCGGCGAGTGGCGCTTCTTCTACTGCCATGCCGACCGCTTGAGCGTGGAAGAAATCGGCTGCCGGGACTTTCTCGCCTTCAAGGAAAGAATCGTCGCGCCTTCGAGCGAGCCCGTGCTGGAAGTGGATTTCACCCCCTTCAACCGCGGCTTTCCGCGCCTCAAGGAGTCGCGCTCCATCGGCAACGGCGTGTTGTTCCTCAACCGCCAGCTCGCCAGTCGCCAGGTCGCCAGGCCCGAGGCGCTGGAGGAAAAGCTGCTCCACTTCCTGGCGCTGCACGCCATGGAAGGGCAGGCGCTGCTGACCTACCGCGCCTTTGCCGACGCCGTCGCATTGCGCGAGGTGATGCGCCAGGCCGTGGCGCACCTGGAAAAGCTCGCCCCGGACACGCCGTGGGAAGCCTTCGCCGCGCACATGCAAGCGCTGGGGCTGGCGCCCGGCTGGGGCGATTGCGCCAGCCGCACCATCGACACCATGAGCCTGTTGCAGGACGTGCTGGAAGGCCCCTCGCCCGAAGCCATGGAGGCCTTCCTCGCCCGCATTCCCATGATCTCGCGCCTCCTGATCCTGTCGCCGCACGGCTATTTCGGCCAGAACAACGTGCTGGGGCGGCCGGACACCGGCGGCCAGGTGGTCTACATCCTCGACCAGGTGCGTGCGCTCGAAGCCGAGATGAAAAGCCGCCTGGCGCAGCAAGGCGTGGGCATCACGCCCAAGATCGTCATCGTCACCCGCCTCATTCCCGAGGCCGAAGGCACCAGCTGCGACCAGCGCCTGGAGAAGGTGCACGGCACCGACAACAGCTGGATCCTGCGCGTGCCCTTCCGCCATGAAAACGGCGAAGTGCATCCGCGCTGGCTGTCGCGTTTCGAAATCTGGCCCTATCTCGAGCGCTTCGCGCAGGAGGCCGGGCAGGAAGTGGTGGCCGAACTGAACGGACGGCCCGACCTCATCATCGGCAACTATTCCGACGGCAACCTGGTGGCGAGCATGCTGGCACGGCACATGGGCGTGACGCAGTGCAACATCGCCCACGCCCTGGAGAAGACCAAGTACCTGCTGTCCGACCTCTACTGGAAGGACATGGACGCGCAGTACCACTTCGGCTGCCAGTTCACCGCCGACCTCATCAGCATGAACAGCGCCGACTTCATCATCACCAGCACCTACCAGGAAATCGCCGGCACGAAGACTTCCATCGGCCAGTATGAAGGCTACGCCGCCTACACCCTGCCGGGGCTGTACCGCGTAAGCCACGGCATCGACCTCTACGACCCCAAGTTCAACATCGTCTCGCCCGGCGCCGATGCCTCGGTGTATTTCCCCTACCGGCAGCGCGCCGAGCGCTTCGACGGGCTGCACGATGAAATCCGCGAAATGCTGTACAACGGCGGCGGCGGCCATGCCGTGCGCGGCAAGCTGGAAGATGCCGACAAGATACCGGTCTTCACCATGGCGCGGCTCGACCGCATCAAGAATTTGACGGGATTGGTGCGCTGGTTCGGCGAGCATGCCGAACTGCGCAACACGGCGAATCTGATCGTGGTAGGCGGCTACATCGACCCCAATGATTCAGGCGACGAGGAAGAACGCGCAGAGATCGAGCACATGCACCGGCTCATCGACGAACTCGGCCTGGAGAGCCATGTGCGCTGGATCGGCGGCCGCCTCGACAAGCTCCTGACCGGCGAGTTGTATCGCTTTATCGCCGACCAGGGCGGCGTGTTCGTGCAGCCCGCGCTGTTCGAGGCCTTCGGTCTGACCGTGGTGGAAGCCATGGCCTGCGGTCTGCCGGTGTTCGCCACGCGCTACGGCGGCCCGCTGGAAATCATCGAGGACGGCCGTTCGGGTTTCCACATCGACCCCAACGACGGCAACGCCTGCGCCGAGCGCATCCATCGCTTCCTGCAGCAATCGAAGCAGGATGCGTCACATTGGCAATCGGTGTCGGACGCGGCCATCGCCCGCGTCAATGCGCGCTACACCTGGGCGCGCTACGCCGAGCGCATGATGACGCTGGCGCGCATCTACGGCTTCTGGAAGTTCGTCAACAATCTGGAGCGCGAGGAAACCCAGCGCTATCTGGAAATGTTCTACCACCTGATGTACCGCCCGCTGGCGCGGGCGGTGCCGCTGCGCTGACCGCGCTCAGGCCGTCATCGCCGGGTAGTCCGTATAGCCCTCGGCGCCCTGCGTGTAGAAAGTCGCGGGCTCGGGCTGGTTGAGCGCGGCGCCGGCCCTGATGCGCGCCGGCAGGTCGGGATTGGCAAGGAAGCTCACGCCGAACGCCACCGCGTCGAGCCTGCCGGCGGCGATCGCCTGCTCGGCCTCCTCGGCGCTGTAGCCCATGTTGCCCACCAGCACGCCCCGGTAGGCCGCGCGCACCGGCGTCATCACGTCGGCTTGCTGCTGCTGCATGGAGTCGCCGCGCATCACGTGCAGGTAGGCAAGATTGAAATCGTTGGCGCGCCGTGCGACAAAGCTCGCCATGCCCACCGGGTCGCTGTCGATCATGCTGTTGTAGCTGTTGAGCGGAGAGATGCGCAGGCCCACGCGGTCGCTGCCCCATACCTCGCACACGGCCTCGACCACTTCGAACATCAGGCGCGCGCGGTTCTCGATCGCGCCGCCGTAGGGGCCGCTGCGCTTGTTGGAGCCGTCGCGCAGGAATTCGTCGAGCAGATAGCCATTGGCGCCATGCACCTCGACACCGTCGAAACCCGCGGCCCTGGCGTTCTCCGCCGCGCGGCGGAAGCCGGCGACGATGCCCGGCAGTTCGTCGTCGCGCAGTTCGCGCGGCTCCACATAGGGCTTCATGCCTTCGGGCGTGAAGACTTCATCATCAATCGCGATGGCGCTCGGCGCCACTGGCTGCGCGCCGTCGTTGAGCAGCGGATGGCAGGCGCGGCCGCCGTGCCAGATCTGCAGGAAAATGCGGCCGCCGGCGGCATGCACCGCATCGGTCACCTTCTGCCAGCCCGCCACCTGCGCCTCGGAATAAATGCCCGGCTCGCGCCAGAACGCGGAGTTGCCCTGCATGGCCATGGTGGCCTCGGCGATGAGCAGGCCGCCGCTGGCGCGCTGCGCGTAGTGCTCGGCCATCATCGGGGTGGGCACGTGCTCGGCGTCGGCGCGGCAACGCGTGAGCGGCGCCATGAAAATGCGGTTGGGGACGGTCAGTGCCCCGAGTTCGAGGGGGCTGAACAGCGAATTCACGGTAAGACTCTCCTTGATGCGAAAAACATGCGGCAGGGCCGCGCAATAAAATTCTCGGGGATCGCCGGGGCTGATGCGGCCTTCCGGCAGCGCAGCGGTGGCCTCGACGAGCATGCGGCCAGCCCGCCCAGCGCACGGCTGCCATCATGCACAGCATGCCGGCGCGAATTGGCCTGGGCGGGCTCAGTCAGTTGCAGCAGTTCGAATGAATGCGGCCTGTTTTCAGCCACGGATACAATCAGGCACGCTTGGCATCCAGGCTATAACTGCCGGCACCCTGCACATAAAGCAGCAGCAGTCCGCCGGCCATGGCCAGGTTCTTCATGAACATGATCGCCTGCGTCTGGTCGCCGAAGTTGGCATGGAAAATCACGGCGCTGACGACCGCAAACCCCGCCAGCGCGAGCGCTGCCCAGCGCGTCATGAAACCGGCGATGAGCGCGAGGCCGCCGCCGATCTCCAGGGCGATCACGAGTGGCAACAGCATGCCCGGAATGCCCATGGCCTCCATGTAGGCCTGGGTTCCGGCGTAGCCGGCGCCGAGTTTGCCGAATCCGGAAATCAGGAAAATCTGCGCGAGCAACACTCGCGCCGCCAGGATGATTGCATTGTTCATACTGCCTCCTTCGTTTGGTTGGGAGAAACAGCCACACAGTGATGCAAGTCGGCCGCCCATGCTGCGCGCGGCTCCAGGCAATGTAACACCATATGGCGGCGTACAACGCCGCGCCTAGTGCCAGGCATAGGCGTCCATCGACAGACCGCCGTAAGTAAAACCTGGCTGACAGCGCGCCGGCGGCTCGCCCGCTGCGGCGCCGAGGGCGACGAACAGCGGCAGGAAATGCTCGTCCGTGGGATGCGCTTCGGCGCCGTACCGCACGGAACGGTAATCGAGCAGCGCCGCCGCATCGCCCGCCGCGAGCCGTTCGCCTACCCAGTCGGAGAACGCGCGCGCCTGCGGCAGCGGCACAGTATTGTTCTCCCGGTCGAGCCAGCCGAAATTGTGCGTGACCGCACCGCTCGCCAGGATCAGCACGCCTTCTTCGCGCAGCGGCGCAAGCGCCCGACCGAGCGCAAGATGCGCGCCCGGCCCGCCCTGGCGCATGAGCGACAGCTGGGCCACCGGCACGTTGGCCTGCGGATACAGCGCCGACAGCGGCACCCAGGCGCCGTGGTCGAGGCCGCGATCCGGATGCAGTTCCGCCGCCACGCCCGCGCCCCGGATCAGGGAGGCTGCGCGCTCCGCGAGCGCCGGTGCGCCAGGCGCGGGATACTGCATGCGACGCAGCGCGGGCGCGAAGCCGGAAAAATCATGGATCGTCACTGGCGCCCCGGCGAGGCTCAACGTGGGGCTGCGCGCCTGCCAGTGCGCCGACACCGCGAGGATGGCGCTCGGCTCGGGCAGCTGCCTGCCGATTTCGCGCCAGCAAGCCACTGTGTCCGGCGCCTTCAGGAGGACGTCGGGGGCACCGTGCGACACGAACACGACAGGCGTGCGGGCAGCCATGGTGCTTACTCCTTGACCGCTTCCATGCTGATGGACAGCGTCACCTCGTCGGACACGTTGGGCGCATACTTGCCCATGTCGAAGTCGGAACGCTTGATCCGGGTCACGGCATCGGCACCGATCGCATCCTTCTTGCGGATCGGGTGCGGCATGGCCTTGAAGTTGGTCACCGTCAGCGTCACCGGCTTGGTCACGCCCTTGATGGTGAGGTTGCCCTCCACCGCCACCGGCTTGTCACCGTCGAATTTCACGCTGGTGGACTTGAAGGTGATGCTCGGGTATTTCTCGGTGTGGAAAAAATCCTCGGACTGGATGTGCTCGTTGAACAGGGCATAGCCGGTGTTCACCGATTTGGCATCGATGACGACATCGACCGAAGCGGTCCTGGCTTCGCGGTCGAGCACGATCTTGCCGCTGGTCTTGTCGAAGCGGTGCACCTGGGTGGAAAAGCCGAAATGGCTGTACTCGAAGCGCGGCGCGGTATGACTGACGTCGAGGCCGTAGGTTTCCGGTGCGGCATAGGCGCTGCCGGCAAGGGAGACGACGGCGAGGGCAAGTGCGAGTTTTTTGGCTTGCGCAGAAACGAGGGTTTTCATGATGAGTTCTCCTGTCGAAAATGAACGGGGGTTATTTCCCGGCGGCGCTTGCCGCCATGCGGAACTTGATTTGAATTTCGTTGGCCACGGTGCCGAAATCGGCCCACATGCCTTCGCCGATGCCGTAGTCGGCGCGCTTGAGGACAAAGGTGCCCTCGAACACGCCGGCGTTGCCGGACTGGCTGAAGGTGGCGGGCGTCTTCACGTTGAGCGTGCGGCCCTTGATGCTCATCTTGCCGGCGACCTCGTAGCGGTTGCCGCCCAGCGGTTTCACCGAACTGGACACGAAGCGCGCGATGGGATGATTCTTGCTGTCGAACCACAGCCGTCCCTGCACCTCGTCGTCGCCCTCGGCAAAGCCGGTGTCGATGCTGGCCAGTTCGATCTCGATCACGGCCCTGGCCGCCTCGGGCTTGGCCGGATCGAAGCGCAATTCGCCCTTGAAGCGCTTGAAGCTGCCGTCGACCGGCACGCCCATCTGCTTGTAGACAAAGCTGACCGCGCTCCTGGCCGGCTGCAGCTGGCTGAACTCGACCGCCTGCGCCGCCGGCACGGCAAGCAGCACGGCAGCGAACATGGCAAGGGCTTGCAGGGATTTCATCGCATTTCTCCAGTCATGGTTTCTTCAACATGGGCAGCATGCGCGCCAGCACGTCGTCACGATTTATCAGATGATGCTTGAGCGCCGCGCCGGCATGCACCAGCACGAGGCCGGCCATGGTGAAGTTGAACGTCTTGTGCACGGTTTCCAGCAATTCGCCCAGCGCCTTGTCCTTGGCCAGCAGATCCGGCAGCGGCAGTACGCCGAACCACACGGTGGGCACGCCCTTGGCCGAACTCATCAACCAGCCGGACAGCGGCACCGCCAGCATCAGCAGGTACAGCAGCCAATGCGCGCCCTCCGCCGCCCGCCGTTGCCAGGCCGGCATGGGCGCCGGCGGCGCCGGCGGGCGATGGGTCAGGCGCCAGACAAGACGCAGCAGCACCAGCAGGAAGATGCTCACGCCCGCCCACTTGTGCCAGGCATACAGTTTCAGTTTGTCGGGCGAGAACGGCAGTTCGTGCATGTACAGGCCGAGGCCGAAGGTGCCGACGATCGCCACGGCGACCAGCCAGTGCAGGCCGATGGCGGTGCGGGTATAGCTGTTGGCTGTATCCATGGCCGGCTCCGTCAGGGTTTGTCGATGGACAAACTATAGGCTTACCTGTTCACACGAAATAGAGGACAATCAAGAAATCATTGTTGCATTATCTGCAACAAATGGAGGGGGATATGGACCGTCTGGAAAGCATGCGCCTGTTCGTGAAGGTGGCGGAACTGGGCAGTTTCTCAGCCGTGGCGCAGCAGCTGAACGTGGCGCGCTCGGTGGTCACGCGCCAGGTGGCGGCGCTGGAGGCGCATCTTGGCAGCATGCTCATCGCCCGCAGCACGCGCAGGCTCTCGCTCACCACCGCAGGCGCCAGTTATCTGGAAAAATGCCGCGAGATCCTGGCCCTGGTCGAAGCCGCCGAGGCCGGCCTCACGGAAGAGAACCAGGCGCCGCGCGGGCATCTCCGCGTCACCCTGCCCTTCTCCTTCGGCTTGCGCCAGCTGATGCCGATGTTCGGCGAATTCATGGCCGCGAATCCGGAAATTTCCATCGAGCTGGACTTCAGCGACCGCCGCGCCAATCTCATCGAAGGCAGCTTCGATCTCGCCATCCGCATCGCCGACCGCCTCGATCCCGGCGACGTCGCGCGCAAGATCGGCAGCAGCCAGGGCGTCATCGCCGCCGCGCCCGAATATCTGGCGCAACATGGACGCCCCAGGCATCCACGCGACCTCGCTCAGCACGAATGCTTCGGCTATCTGCTGGCCGCGCGCTCCAGCTGGGCCTTCGTCATCGACGGCGAAACCAAGCTGTTTCCGGTTTCCGGCCGGCTTGCCGCCAACAACGGCGACGCCCTGCTCGACGCCGCGACACGCGGGCTGGGCATCACCAACACGCCGAGCTTCATTGCCGAGCAGGCGGTGCGCGAAGGCCGCCTGGAACTCCTGCTGCGCAAGTACCCCACCCCGCCGCTGGGCATCTATGCCGTCTTCCCCAGCAACCGCTATGTTCCGCACCGGGTGCGGGCGCTGGTCGAATTCCTCGCCGGGCGCATCGGTCCCAGGCCCGCCTGGGACCGCATACTCAGCCTGAGGTAGGCTGCTCGGCCCTCATGCAGCCTCGGTCTGCCGCTGCAGGCGCCTGAGCGCACGCGTGAACAGGCGCGGATCGTCCTGCGAGCGGGCGAACACCAGGGCACCCTGGATGCCGGCCACGACATCCTCCGCCGTTTCGCGCGCACGCGTGCCCTCGAAGCCCTTGCGCCTGAGCGCCGCTTCCAGCGCCACGACCCAGGCCGCGAAGTAGCCATGAATCGCCTGCGCGAAGCGGTCCCTCGTCTCGTCGAGGGCGAAGCTGCCGACCAGGCAGATGCGCCGGCCGGAATGAAAGAAGCGCGCGGTGGCCTTGAACATGTGGTCGATGCCCGCAGCCGGATCTTCGCTCTCGCGCAGAGGCCTGAACACGTTGAGCTCGAACCAGTTCGCCACGTCGTCCAGCACCGCCTGGCCCATCTCGTCCTTGCCGCCCGGGAAAAAATGGTACAGGCTGCCCTTGCCCAGGCCGGTTCTTTTGCTGATCTCGGACAGGCTGGCGCCGCTGAAGCCGTGCTCGCGGAAAATTTCCGCCAGCACCGGCACGATCTCCCCGCGCTCGCTGTACTTGCGCGCCACGCTGAGGACTTCCGCCTAGAACATGTCCATCTCGGTCAGCCCGGGATGGTCGTCGGGGCGCGGCCCCTGCGGCCACAGGAATCTGCGCTCCGCTTCCTCGATGCGCACGTCGTTGATGCTCGCCTCGCGCCGGCGCATCAAGCCGTGCGCGTCGAATTCCCACAACTCGTTGCCATGCGAGCGATACCAGTTGCCGGAGTCGTCGTGCCATTCGTACTTGAAGCGGACTGCGATGCGGTTTTCATTGAACGCCCACAGTTCCTTGATCAGGCGGTAATCGAGTTCGCGCGCCCATTTGCGCTGCAGGAAGGTGACGATGGCCTCGCGCCCCTGCAGGAATTCGCCGCGATTGCGCCAGCGGCTGTCCTCGGTGTAGGCCAGCGACACCTTAACCGGATCGTGCGTGTTCCAGGCGTTCTCGGCCATGCGCACTTTCTGCCTGGCGGTCTCGAGCGTGAAGGGGGGCAGCGGGGGTCTGTCTGACATGTTCTGGTCTCCTTTGTTGTACCGATTGGTACAGAAAGCATAAGCCACGGACGCTGCGAAGGCAAGCACTGCACAATGCCTGTTCGCTTCTTTTTTGTGCACCGCTGCGGATGCTGTCGACTCGACCCGCTTCGAATTGACTATTGAAACGGTTATTGGCGAAATCCATAATGCGAACCTATGATCACGATCGAAATTAAGAACTTGGTTCGGCTCGCCGACTGATGCATAGTTGAACCTGCCCCCTGCCCTGCGGCAGGCGCCTCTCCAGCGCCGCGCGCCTGCAGGATGGCGGCCCGATTCCCGCATAAGCCCTGGTATGTTGAAATGATCGTCAATCTGGCCGAAACCTATCGTGACACCGACATCGGACGCGAAGCCGAAGACTTGCTCGCGCCCTGCGTCCAGTGCGGACAATGCACCTTCACCTGCCCGACCTATCGCCTCACCGGCGACGAGTGGGACGGCCCGCGCGGCCGCATCTACCTGTTCAAGCAGTTCATGGAAGGCCGCGAGCCCGATCCGAACTTCATTCCCCCGGCCTACACGCTCGCCGCCCTGACCGAGCCCAACATCGGCGCCAACCTGCAATTGCACCTCGACCGCTGCCTCACCTGCCGCTCGTGCGAAACCAGCTGTCCAAAGGGCGTGCGTTACGGCCGCCTGCTCGACCTGGGCCGCGAACTGGTGGAAAAGCAGGTGCCGCGCCCGTTCAAGGACAGACTCGCACGCCGCGCGGTGCGTGCGGTGGTGCCGCATCCGCGTCGCTTCAAGGCGCTGTTGCGCATCGGCCAGCGCCTGCGCCCGCTGCTGCCGGCAGACTTGCAGGAAAGAATCCCCGAACCGCGCCAGGCAGGCGAATGGCCGCAACGCGGCCATGTCCGCCGCATGCTGGTCTGGCAGGGCTGCGTGCAGCCAGCCGTGGCGCCCGACATCAACGCTGCCGCGGCGCGCGTGCTCGACCGCTTCGGCATCTCCCTGATTCCCGCCAGCGACGGCTGCTGCGGCGCGATGAGCTATCACCTTGCCGCTGTCGACGAGGCACACGCCCTCATGCGCCGCAACATCGATGCGCTGTGGCCGCACATCGAGTCCGGCATCGAGGCCATCGTGCTGACCGCAAGCGGCTGCGGCACCCACTTCCGCGACTATGGCAAGCTGCTCAAGGACGACCCGCAGTACCGCGACAAGGCCAGGCGCCTGTCGGAGCTCAGCCGCGACATCGCCGAGATCGTCGCCGAGGAATGGAAAGCCGATCCTGAAAACGATCTGCCTGCGCCCGCCCGCCCGCTGCGCATCTCCTTCCAGTCTTCCTGCAGCCTGCAGCACGGCGAGAAGCTGAACGGCGTGGCCGAAGGCCTGCTCAAGCGCGCCGGCTACAAGCTGATGCCGGTGCAGTATCCCTTCATGTGCTGCGGCGCCGCCGGCACCTACTCGATCCTGCAGCGCAAGCTTTCGGTCTCGTTGCGCGAGCAGAAGATGAAGACGCTGATGGCGGGCAAGCCCATGGCCATCGCCACAGCAAACATCGGCTGCCTGGCGCATCTGGCCCAGGCATCCACGGTGCCGGTGCACCACTGGATCGAGTTCCTGGACGAGCGTTTCGCGTCAGCGCAGCCCCGCCAGTCCGGCATCTCTCAAGCGCGCAAATAAAAACACCCGCCTGACCGCCCATGCGGGCAGTTGGCGGGTGTTTCCCTGACTGCTGTTCATTCGCTCGCAGCCTTGCGGCCGCGAGCGGGGAACAATCAGCCCGGGTGGCGGTGCTGCTCGCGCAGGCTATTGCTCATGTGCTTGCCGATGAGCGAGAGCAGGCGCAGGCCTTCCAGCGTGCCCGGGTCGCGCACGACGCGGACGGCGCAACCAATGCCGCCGGCGGCCGGCGGCGTCGCGGCGATTTCCTGGCTGGCTTCGTGGATAGCCTTGGACAGGGCAACCAGGAAGTTCTGGCTGTCTTCGCGGTCCAGCACCTGGAGCAGGCTCATCAGACCCTGGTTGCGGGTCAGGCGGTCAAGCAGGGTCATGCCTTCACTCATGGCTCCCGCGAGCCGCGACACGATGTCGTCGGACATTGCATCACGCGCCGCAGAGACAATTTGCGCAAATTCGACCAGACGCTGCATCTCGTCGTCGGTCATCATTGCGGCAGGGCGAGTTTCGTTAGTTGTCGTCATGGCTAGGCTTTCTCACAGCAGTCCGCGAACGCTGGTCCAGTACATCTGGTTGTAGGCAGTCTTGAACCAGTGCATGGGCTTCGATGCGGGTTTAAGATCAGGCGGAGTCGTATAGTTGAACATCGCGTAGGTGGCGCGGTCGTGACCGGCCTCGATGAAGCAGTATACCTTGCCGTCGTAGTCACGAACAGGGGTGCCGATCTTGACGATGGAAGCGATGTTCTCGGCGACCACTTCGGCTTCGAAGTGCGCAGCCGAACCGGTCTTGCTCACCGGCAGGTTGGTGGTGTCGCCCAGCACATAGACTTCGTCGCGGCCTTCCATGGTCAGCTTGTAGCGGTCGGTGGGAATCCAGCCGCCGTCGCCCATGTTGTTCTGCTCGATGACTTCCATGCCCTTGTGCGGCGGGATGGCGACCAGCAGGTCATACTGGGTTTCGGTGCCTTCTTCGCTGCGCACCACGTTGTTCTCCGGATCGATTTCCTTGACGTTGAACAGGGTCTCGATCTCGATGCCCATGCGCTCGAACTCGGGCTTCGCCCAGGTCGCCACATTGGCGATGGTGTGCATGCGGCCGATAGGATAGTGGTACTTGATGTGGGTCTTGTCGCGAATGCCGCGCATCTTCAGGTAATCATGCAGCGAGAAGATGAACTCGACCGGCGCGATCGGGCACTTGTGCGGCACGCCGACCACGAGCGCAATGTTGCCGCCCTCGAAATCGCGCAGCTTCTTGAACAGCTTGACGGCGGTCTCTTCCGAGTAGAAGGTTTCCGCGCCCTCGACCATGCCGGGAACCGTTTCCGGCACGATGCGGGAGCCGGTCGCGATCACGAGGATGTCGTAATCGTAGGTCTTGCCGCTCTTGGTCAGGACCTTCTTCTGGTCGAGCATGAACTTCTCGACCGGATCGACGTGGAAATCGATATTGGATTCCAGCAGGCTCTTCTGGTCGCGATACAACTGGTCGGGCGTCATTTGTCCGAATGCGACATACAGCAGGCCAGGCTGGTACATGTGCCTGTCAGAGGCCGAGAGCATCGTGAGACGGACCCTGCGGTTCCTGATCTCAGCGGACAGCCGCCGAGCGAGGTTATTGGCAACAATGGTTCCGCCTGTGCCACCACCGACGACTAAAATTCTCATTAGTTTCTCCTATCCATAATTCCAGGACACTCGGGCCTGGGTTTTGGCCACAGGCCCGATCAGTTGCGTACTACTTGGCCTTGCGGATCTTGAGGTGCCAGACCCCATCGACATTTTCGCTGCTGATCATTTCGTGGCCGACCTTGGCAACCCACTCCGGCACGTCCGCCGCAGAACCTTCGTCGGTCGACAGCAGCTCCAGGGTGTCGCCGACACTGGCCTGCTTCATATAGGTGATCAGTTCCATGAGCGGGCCGGGGCAAAAGGATCCGCACGCATCGATGACTTTGTTCGTACTCATGACTACTCTCCAAAAAAACCGCTAAAAAACTACTTCACGTTCAGAACGTGAGGATCTGACCACCTTCGGCATCGCTCAGGAACCGGGTCAGGCCGGTGGGCGGGCCCAGCTCGGGATCCAGGTCGTCCTTGCCCACATGCAGCAGGTCCAGCGCCATGGAACAGGGCAGGATCTTGGCATCGCCCAGCTCGACAGCCTGCTGGAACAACTGCTTGAAGGGCGGAACGCCTTTCTGCGCCATGAGCGTACCCATCTCGCCTTCGACCGGAGCGTCATCGGAGTTGCCCTTGATGAAATAGGACAGGGCGTTCATGGACAGGAAAACGTTGACATCGGTGCCGGTCGCGGCCGCGACGGAAGCGATCATCGCCGCCATCTGCATTTTTTCCCGCGTGCCGGTCACGAGGACGATACTCATCTTTTCGGACATGCTGCTATTACCTCATTTATCAATAAATTTCGTTTGCTGCCGATCGACCCGCCTGCGCGGCCGCCTGGGGCAGCCGCGCTGCGGACCGGACCATCAGCCGCGATGCCAGCTGTAGCGCTTGATCAGCAGCACGCAGATGGTGTCGAGGACATAACCCACCGCGCCGATCGTGACCACATAGGCCATCAGCTGCGAGTACTCCAGGCTTTCGCGAGCATCCTGGATCGCATAGCCGAAGCCGGAGGTGACGCCGAGGAATTCCGCCGGAATGATCACGATCCAGGCCACGCCCAGCGCGAGACGGATACCCGTCACCACGTCGAACATGATGGCCGGAATGATGATGCGGGTCACCATGTGCCAGGGCTTGGCGCCGAGGTTGCGCGCAACCTTGAACCAGTTCGGGTCCACCTTGGCCAGGCCGGCCGCGGTCGAGAACACGATCGGCCACACCGCTGCGATGGCGATCAGGAAAATGATCGCTTCTTCCCAGCCGGTGAATACCACCACCGCGATCGGCTCCCAGGACAGCGGGCTGATCATGCGCATGAACTGGAACGGCACGTTGAACAGGTTCGAGAACCACTGCACCCGGCCGAAGATGATGCCGATCGGCACGCCGATGGCAATCGCCAGGCCCAGGCCCCAGCCCAGACGCGCACCGCTCGAGCTCATCGCCGCCTGGATGATGCCGGCTTCCCAGACTTCGGGATAGGCCTTGAACGTCTCGGCCGGCGAGAAGTCGTTGAAGTTGGCCAGGTCCGGGTTCAACGTGACGATGTAGATGCCCGCCCACCAGATGAAGAGCAGGGCAAACAGCCCGACGAAGAACTGTGTCGAACTGTGCGCCGTCGACTTCAGTGCGCGCGACAGGCTGTTGCCCGATACGCCGGCGCTCATCATGTTGCCGGCCGTTGCAGTATTTTCACTCATGATTGAATTGCCTCCCTACGGCTGCCAGACAGGGGGGACAACTCTTTCATCTGTGCCCGCTTGCTGCCATTACCTTGTTTCATGATCGACAGATTGTTGTTCACGTAAAGCTTGATTCCGCAAACCATCATCAACCTCCGCGATGCCAGCTGTAGCGCTTGATCAGGAGCACCAGCATGGTGTCCAGGAAGTAGCCGATCGCACCGATGGTCACCACCAGCGCCGTCAGGTGGTTGTAGCTCAGAGTCTCACGTGCGTCCTCGATCGCATAGCCGAGGCCGGAGGTCACGCCGAGGTATTCGGCAGGCACCAGCACGATCCACGCCACGCCCAGTGCAAGACGGATGCCCGAGAAAATATCGAAGGCAATCGCCGGCATGATGATCTTGGTGACCATCTGCACAGGGTTGGCGCCAAGGTTTCGTGCCACCTTGAACCAGGCCGGATCGACCTTGGCCAGACCTGCGGCGGTCGCGAACAGCACCGGCCACACCGCCGCGATGGCGATCAGGAAGATGATGGAACCATCCCAGGTGGCGAACACCAGCACCGCAATCGGCATCCATGCCAGCGGGCTGATCATGCGGATGAACTGGAACGGCGAGTTGCTGTAGGCCGCAAACCATTTGATGCGGCCGACCATGACGCCCACCGGCGCACCGATCAGAATGGCGATGAGCATGCCCATGCCCAGACGATAGGCACTGGCGATCGTTGCATCCTGGATCTTGCCGGCTTCCCACATTTCAGGGAAAGCCTGCATCGTCGGAATGAGACCGAAGGTGGCATAGTTGGCCAGCTTGGGGCTGCTGGTAAGCAGGTAGCCGGCGATCAGCCACATGACGGCCAGAATGGAGACGCCTGCCGTAGCCCAGGCCAGGCGCTGCAGGGCATATTGCCCGAGTCTCAAGAACCCGCCCTGACGAGCGGGGGTTGCTGCGAAATTCATAGCAGAATTACCTCATTGCGCAGAAAGCCGTGGCTTTTTGCGACATACTCAAAAACCCGCCCTTGCGGGCGGGGGTTGCTGCAAAGTTCAAAGCAGGATGGTTTCCTTGCGCTCGAAGGGGTTGCCCTTCTGCGGAACGCTGAGATCCCATTTCCACTTCGGATTCTTGTCGAGCGCCTTCTTGATGTAGGTGTACTGCACCAGATCCTTGGCCACGAAGTCGGGCGTGATCTTGTTCAGGAAGGCAAGGTCGCCGCCGACCAGGGTCTGCTTCATCTCGGACGCCACCTGCTTGGTGGCGCTCGGGAACGGCCAGCCCTGGAAGTTGATGCGGCTCTGCTCCCATTCCGGATGCTTGATGGCAAGCGGCTGGGAGTAGTCGGCGACTTCGTAGAAGTTCATGGCGCGATCGACGACTTCCTTGTCGAACGGCAGGTACTTCTTGCCGTCCTTCGACAGCATGTGCGCCACGGCCTTGCGATTGCCGGCGATGTACAGCTGGGTCTCGACGATGGCGTTGTGGATGCCTTGCGCCCACTCGGCACGGGCCGGGTCCATGACGTCGTCCTCATGCATGATGACCACGCAGCAGGGATGGCCCTTCCAGACGTCGCCGGTGAAGCGCAGCATCTCGCCGCCGGCCTTGGCTTCGCCCAGGGCGTTGAACGGTTCGGCCACGCAGTAGCCGTCGATCTGGCCGGCTGCGAGCGCGGGCGGCATGTCTGGCGGGTTCAGCACCAGCAGGTTGACTTCGTTGGGCGCGAGCTTGGCATTCTGCGGACGGATCACCGGGGTGAGGCCGGCGTCGCGCATCATCTTCTGGGAGATGATGTTGTGGATCGAATACCAGTAGGGCACGGCGAACTGCTTGCCGCCGAGGTCCTTCACGGTCTTGATGCCGGCCTTCTTGCTGACGATGACGCCGGAGCCGTTGGTGTGGTTCCAGGCCGTGATCTTGACCGGGAAGTTGTTATTGTAGCGCATGTAGATCGGCACCGGGATCAGCATGTGCGTCAGGTTGAAGCGCTGGGCGGAGAAGGCCTCCACCAGGGGCGACCAGCCGCGGATCAGCGTCGGCGGCTCTGACTCGATGCCCTGCTTCTTGAAGAAACCCATTTCGTGCGCGACCAGCAGCGTGGCGGCGTCGGTAATGGGAATGTAGCCGATCTTCACCACCGGATCGAAGGGTTTGGTGAATTTCTTGCCGTCGGCCTTCTTCTGCTGGGCCAGCGCAGAGGTGGAAGACAGCATGCCGCCCATGCCGCCCATGGCGGCAACGCCAGCCATCTTCAGCATGTCGCGGCGGCTGACGCCAGAACCGAGAACGGAGCTGAACATCGGGTCGTAGTTCAGCGCTAGGTTGGGATCCTCCATGCCATCGGCAATGTCGGGATTGCTAGGCCGCATCTGCTGGAGTCGGGGATCAACCGACCAGCCTTTGCCGCAAGTACCGCAGGAACATCCGTCGACATGAACCAGCGCACGGGGTTGGTTCTGCCCTTCATCTAGATATTTCGTCATTCTCGGTCTCCAAGGTTATTCAGTCGGTTGCCCGACATGTTTACGCTCCGCCCGCTAGCAAGGCATGAGCAATTTTATTCTGCGATATTCGGCGTCAGGCGAGCGAAACCTCAGGTTTCTTGTAGTTCGCCGCCTCCTGGAAGGTGGCCATCAGTTTCGCGCGCAGCTTCTGCACTTCGGGATCGGTGCGGTCGCGCGGGTCGGGCAGGTCGACATCCATTTCATGCACGATGTCGCCGGGCGAACCGGCCATGATCACGGCACGGTCGGCCATGATGACGGCCTCGTCGATGTCGTGCGTCACGATCACGATGTTGAAGCCGAGGCGCTTGGAAATGGCGCGCACGTCCTTCTGCAGGGCGGCACGGGTAAAGGCGTCAAGCGCGGAGAACGGCTCGTCCAGCAGCAGCATTTCGGGTTCCATCACTAGCGAGCGGGCCAGCGCGACGCGCTGCTGCTGGCCGCCGGACAGATCCTGCACGTTGGCCTGGGCGAAGTCCTGCAGTTCCACAAGGCGGATGGCTTCGGCCACGCGCTCGGCAATTTCCTTCTTGCCCCAGCGGGCGAAGGTCAGGCCCACACCGACGTTTTCGGTAACCGTCATCCAGGGATACAGGTGCGGCGCCTGGAACATCATGACCCAGCGCGGGGACGGGCCGGTCACTTCGGTACCGTTCAGCAGGATCCTGCCTTCGGTGCCCTTGGTAATGCCTGCCAGGATGTGCAGAAGGGTGGACTTGCCGCAGCCGGAACGACCAATGATCGCCAGCGCTTCACCCGGGGGGGACACCAGGTCAACGCGGTTAAAGGTGGGCTGTTTCCGCGTCGGATACTTCTGCGAAAGACCCTCGATTCTGATTTCGGTACCACGTACAGACATCTATTGACTCCTCAAAACTGCCCAGCCGGCTACGGCACCTGCACGATGCAGCTTCTATTGTTATGCCAAGGTCAAAAATTCAGTTTTGACCCAACCTGCGCCCCGCGCACGACAGGCACGCGCGACGTCATCTGATTTCAATTCGCAATTGACGCTAAGGTTCACAACGGACTCGGCGCGCCTTTTGGGCCGCCGCCTCCTCCGCCATGCAACCGCCCCAGGGATACCGGGACGGCCGTTACACCTCAATCAAACGCTTTTCAGTTTCTGCTCGACCGCCTTCATGTGGCGAGCGAGCTCTTCCTCGGTGAACAAGCCGCGCTTGAGCATCGAGTGCGCCAGCGACAGCAATTGACGCTCGGGGAAGGGTACGTCCGCATAAATGGTCTCGGACAGATCATCCTCTTCCGCACGGCGCTCAAGCGAAGGCAGCGCACATGAGCCGGGCTCGATCTCGTCGTAGGGCTTGACGCAGGAATCCGCTGCGAGCATGTCGCAGGTCGCTTCCAGGTCGATCTGCCACGGCGGATCAGGATTGGTCACGCCGTACTGCGACGCCAGGTCTTCCCACACACGTCCGCGGTTGCGAACTTCCTCGAGCAGCTGGATAGGCGTGGTATCGGTGCCCTGCCAACCACCCGTTGCTTCGAGATCGCTGTTTTCAAGTATGCCCATGGCTCACTCCTTGCTGACTACGGTTTGCTGCTTAATGGTCGTGATGGACCGGACGACGTGCTTTCAGCACCGGACGCTTGCCATTGGTGGTCACACCCGGCTTCGGCACTGCAACGCCGATCAGGCAGTCGCGAGTCACGATTTCGGCCAGCTGGTCTTCGGTCCAGCCCTCGGTGCCGGCGGGACGCTCAGGCATGACGATGTAGCGGGTCTTCTGGTTGGCGTCGGCAACGCGAATTGTCACTTCAGGCGGCAACTGCAGACCGAACTCGGCGAGCACCTGACGCGGCCAGCGCACCAGACGGCGGCGGTAGTTGGGAGTGCGGTACCACTCGGGCGACTGGCCCAGGATCGGGCGCGGATAGCACGAGCACAAGGTGCACACCACAACGTGCTTCAGGGTTGGAGTGTCGGCCAGGACGCGCAGGTTGCAGTAGTCGCTGGGGGTGCCGAACTGGGTCGGCGGGCTGGTCACCCAGTTGACGCCAACAGCCTTGCTGGCCTCGACGCTGTCTTCAATGCAAAGCTTCTTGTACTCGGGATCCAGCCAGGCCTTGGCAACCAGACGGGCAGCAGGCAGCGGGCCGAGGGTGTGGACGTATTCCTTCCAGACGCGGTGGTCGTCGGCGGAGAACAGGCCCTTTTCAATGGCCAGTTCGCGCACAGCCATTTCGAGAATCTCGAAATCGCTGACTTCTTCCACCATGGGCGCGGGCTTGTGATCGTGGTCGTGATCGTGATCGTGTCCTGCAGACATTTCAGTTTCCTCTTGTCAAAAATTACCGTGGGCCGACTCAGGCCTTTTCGAGATAACGCTCCGGGATTTCAGTCTCCAGGGTGTCATTGCTAAAGGTGTCGCTATATTCGGGCCAGAGGTCCTTCTGCGAGAACACGATGCTGTAGAACCACTCCACGTTCTCTTCGTTGCCAAAAGCCTCGTCCTCAGCAGCAGGGCTTTCGTAAACCAGCCTGACGACGGTGCCGGTAGCGCCACGGGTGTAGACCATGGTGCGCGTATAGAACAGGTCGGGCAGATCCTTGACGCGAACTCGATCACCCTCTTTGAACTTGGCTTTCCCAGCCATGCCTTTGAAGCACTGCGGATCGCCAATGCCGGTCGCCATCTTGGCGTGGTGGGTTCTGTCCCAATGGGGCTTATTACTCATAGCATCTCACCTCTATCAACTTATTTAGTCTTTGCTGGGACGTACTCGCCCAGGCCCTTGCCCTCAGCTACCTGCTTCTTCAGCTTGTCAATTCTCTCGACCAATTCAGTGAGCGTAACGAACTGCTTGTCAACGAGAATACGAGCACAGGTCAGCAACCAACGGCCATAGTAAGGCAATCCCAGGTACTGCGTCTGGCCGACATCGACGTTTTGCTTGCGACGACGCTCTTCAGCGGTCCACACACCACGCCAAGCCAAACACTCGGCGGTAGCAAAAGTATTCAGTTCCCAGATTTCCTCTTCCTTCTCGAAATACTGCATAGGCACATCCGGCTCACCGCCGACATCATGCGAAGTGCGCGTATAGGCACGAAAGAGTTCGTGGCTGATTTCTGTTGGCGCAGGCGCATGCGTCTGCTTGTGCAGCGCGGGCTGCATCAAGCCACAGGTTTCAATATGCCGATGTACCTCATCTCTGATTGCCGATGACATGGTTTACTTACTCCTCATTTAGATTACGAACAAGTCAGTTTGTACGTAACGCTCAACAACATTTACGAAAATCCGGGTTCGCTTCTCTTAAACCGAAGCATCAAGGACTTGAGGTCTTTCTCGCGAGCCTATTGCTGCGCAACGCAGTTCGCACCTGACAGCTAGCAAGCCTTTGACGTGATGAACTATGACTGAATCAGCTATAGATTTCCAAGACATAATTTCGATGAGTTCTATAGGGCGCGGCTATACCAGTGAAAAGCCACTTTTCCTGCTTGTCCGCGCCACCCAATAATCCGTGTAAACCCTAGCGGCACAGGCGTTTCCGGCATGTTCGACGCGCGTGCGCGCAGCCCAAAACCGGACCGCGCCGTCGCGCCGGCAACGCAGCGCGACCCAAAACGGGGCTCGCCGGATGGCAATCCATGCGCCGGAAGCATGCCTGGCGGGCGCGTCATGGCCTGCGCGCCAGGTAAGTGTAATAGTTGCAGGCGGCGAAGAACGTGCCCGCCTCCATCGCCTGGCGCTGCCCTTCCAGCCACTCATCGACCGCCATCCCCGGCAGTATCCCGGCGCGCTTGACATAGGGCACATAGGTTTCGGCAAAGGATCTGAAATAGCTGCCGCTGCCGACCTCGGCCACCGCATCGCCCCACGCCTCCACCAGCTCCAGGCCCTGATCGTGCAGCAGCCGGGGCAGGTCGCGCATGATCAACGGGTTGTTGAAGGTGGCTGTCGCCAGTGCGCGGTCCATCTGCTGGCCGAACGCATGGTCCGGCCAGGCATAGGTCAGCGACGAATAGTCGCCGTCGAAGATCACCACCGTCCCGCCCGGGCGGACGACCCGCGCCATCTCGGCGAGCACGCCGGCCGGCTCGGTGACATGGCTGATCAGGGTATGGGCGATGACCACATCGAAGGTTGCGGGCGGGAAGTCCAGGCGGTGGGCATCTCCGACCTGGAAGACCACATGGTCGGACAGGTTTTCTTCCCGCGCGAAGCCGTTCGCGGCCTCAACAAAGTGGGCGCTCTGGTCGACGCCGTAGGCCAGGCCGGAAAAGCCGGGTCGCCGCGCCAGCATGCGCAGGGTCGCGCCCGTGCCACAGCCCACTTCGAGCACCCTGGCTTCCGCCGGCAACGCCAGCCGTTCGGCATACTTTTCGAACAGCCTGGCGAACACCGCATCCCTGGCCCGGCCCTCGAGCCGGGCGACAAGGCGGACGAGCGCCTCTTCATCGAGCTCGTTGACAAAACGGTGGGGGTCGCGGGCAGTCATGGCCAACCTCGTGGATCGGGTTATAATTCCCGCCGTCGTCCACGGGCGGCAGAAAAAAAAGCCGCCCCATAAAGAGGCGGCAACACTACAACAACCGGCAATGGAGGCAATGCCGGATTGAGGACACTTGTAACATGTGCGATGGCGGAACTCCGTGAACCGCTATCGCACACCCGTCATTACCAGGACCGGTAGGGCAGGAACTTGCCGCTGATGGTGACCAGCACGCGGTCGCCATTCGGGTCGGGTTGACGGTCGATGTTCATCTTGAAGTCGATGGCGCTCATGATGCCGTCGCCGAACTTCTCGTTGATCATCTCCTTGATGGTTTCGCCATACACGTTGAGCATTTCGTACCAGCGATAAATCAGCGGGTCGGTCGGAATGACATCGCTCCAGGTCTTGGTCGGGAAGCGCTGCAGTGCAACCGAAATATCGGCGCCCATGCCGAGCACCTTGGCCACTGCATCAGCCTGCGGCTTTTCCAGGTGGTTCATGCCAAGGCATGCAGAGCAGACAAATTCCGGAGCCATGCCGGCGGCAGCGGCGATGTCAGTCCATTTCAGGCCTTTTTCGAACTTGGCCTGAAGAATGGCCTCTTTCATTTCCACCTTGTTCATTACAGTTTCAACTCCGTTAGGTTTTTGCAGGTCAACCGGGCCGCCAGGGCGGCCCGGTCAGCGATCATGTATCAGGCTCAGACCACACCCATGGCCAGGAAGGCGCCGCCGGTCAGCAGGGCAGCCAGGCCACCGACACGCGCAACCAGCATGCGGGTCGCTTCGGACTTGGCAGCCAGCTTGTCCAGGGCAATCACACCGCCGGCGATGATGGCGTACTGGATCGCGGCGAAGCCGGCGAGGTAGGCAAGCAGCGGGGTGGTTTCGGCACCGATGATGGACTCACCGTAGGCATAGCCATGCAGGATGCCGCTCACGGCGAAAATCGCGCTCAGGGCAAAGGCGCCGGGGAAGCGGCGGCTAACGGCCAGCACGCCGGCGATCACCACCGACAGGGCAACCAGGGTCTCGGACATCGGAATGTTGGCGGCACCCAGGTGCAGCACGGTGCCGGCGACGGTGGCACCGACGAACGCCAGCGGCGCCAGGAAGCGGGCGGAACCTTTCAGCGCAACACTCAGCAGGATGGCCAGCACCAGGAAGGCAAAATGATCCAAGCCAATGATCGGGTGCCCAAGACCGGACAACAGGCCTTCGCTGAAGGTTTGCGGAGTCATGCCGCCCATGGGGTGGTGAGCAAGCACCGGGGTAGCCGCGGCGAGCAGCAAACCGGCGGTTACCGCGAAAGCCCCGCGTGAAATATTTTCGGGCATGTGTTCTGCTTTAATCATTGCAATTTCCTCGCTATTGACAGTTTGATACCTAAACCATTTCGGCGCTTTGCAAAAAAACCGCGGCAAGCGCGCACTACTCTAAAAAGCACTGGTCAATGTTTGTTGCGCCCCTGAAATCAGGGCAAAGCCGCATGACAGGGCGCACAGTCATTGTTGTGCGTAACTATGCTTCATGCGACTATAGTTTTCCAAGACTAATTTCCGATGAGTTCTATAGGGATCGGCTATGGACAGAAATCTTATTTTCCCGCGCTCGCTACGCTACTTAATGGCGGTGGCAGAGTACCAGAGCTTCACCCGTGCGGCCGAGGCCCTGTATGTTTCGCAGCCCACCCTGTCCCAGCAGATCAAGCAGCTGGAAGACCTGCTCGAAGCCCAGCTGCTGGACCGCAGCGGGCGTACCGTGCGCCTGACCGCCGCCGGCGAGGTCTACCTGCAGCACGCACGGCGCGCCCTGGTCGAACTGAATGCCGGCAAGCGGGCCATCTATGAACTGCACGACCTGAGCCGCGGCTCCCTGCGCCTGGGCATGACCCCGATCTCGGATTATCTGGCCACGCCCCTGCTGGATCAGTTCAACGGCCGCTACCCCGGCATCACCGTCAGCACCCTGGAAATGCCGCAGGGCGACATCGAAGCCGCCCTCGCCGAGGACCGCGTCGACATCGGCATTGCCTTCGGCAGCGCGGCTTCGTCGAACGTGTTTTCGGACGAAATCGACACCCACATCATGTTCATCGAGTCGCTCAACCTGGCCGTGGGCAAGACTCACCCCCTGGCCGGGCAGGAAAAGCCGCTGGGCGGCGAAGTGCTGGAAAGCGAGCCGCTGGTGCTGTTCCACCCCGATTATGCCCTGCGCCGGCACATCGACGTGTACTGCGCCGAGCAGGGCATCACGCCGCGCATCGTGATGGAGGCGACCTCGCTGAGCGTGATCATCGAAATGGTGCGCCGGGGCCGGCTTGCCACCATTCTCCCACAGACCATCGCCCACGCGCAGCAAGGGCTGCACTCCATCCCCCTGCAGCCGGGGCTTCCGCGCCACACCATCAGCCTGATCTGCCGCAAGGGCGCCTACAAGAGCCCCGCCTGCCAGGCGTTCGGGGAACTGGCCGGCGAATGGTCCGCCGCCAGATGCCAGCTGGGCGGCATCCAGCCGCTCAGCCCCCTTTCCCGGACGCTGGCGCCCACCGACTTCCACGAGCCCGCACCGGATGGAACGGTGCCGCAAAAGGTCACGCCCGGCGCCTGAACGACGCCGGCCTGCCGGAACCTCAGGGCGCGGCGACGATCACCCGATTGCGCCCTTCACCCTTGGCGCGATAGAGCGCCTCATCCGCCCGCCTGACCAGGGCGTCCTCCCCATCCCCTGCGCGATAGCCGGCCACGCCGAAACTGCAGGTCACGGCCCCGGCGCCGGGGAAGGCCTGCGCCTCGATCAGCCTGCGCAGCTTTTCGGCAAGCTGGCGCGCGCAATCCGCGTCGCAGTTCGCCGCCAGGACGGCGAATTCTTCCCCGCCCAGGCGGGCGAGGACATCGGTCTCGCGGATATTGCCGGCGATCAGTCCGGCCAGCCGCACCAGCACCTCGTCGCCGACGGGGTGGCCGTGGCTGTCATTGATGCGCTTGAAGTGATCGACATCGAAAATCACCAGCGACAAGGGCACGCCATAGCGCGAACTGCGCGCGATCTCGCCGTGCAGCACTTCCTCGAAGCGCCGGCGATTGCTCGCACCGGTCAGCGGGTCGGTCGTGGCCAGCAGTTCCAGCTGCTGCTCCGCACGCTTGCGCGCGGTGATATCCCGGGCGATGCCCACGGCATGCCAGCCACCCCTGACCCTGACCGCCGACAGGGAAATTTCGATGTGGGCCTGCTGGCCGTCCTTGCGCAAGGCCGTCAGCTCGACCGTCTTGCCGGCGAACTCGCCGGGGCCGTCTTGCCGGATCGCCGCGAAGTCCTGTTCCAGCCTGTCTCTTGCCTCGCCCGGCATCAGCACGTCGCGCAGGCCGCGGCCGAGGATTTCTGCCTCGGCATAGCCGAAAATGTCCTGCGCCGCCGGATTCCAGAACGTGACTCTTCCCGCCGGGTCGAGCATGACGACGGCGTCGTGCGCATGGCGGGCGATGCTGCGCAGCACGTTCTCGCGCTCCTCCAGTTCCGCGGTGCGCTCGCGCACCAGCTGCTCCAGTTCGTCGCGTCCGCGCATCAGCACCTGCTGGGCTTCCTTGATGTCGCTGATGTCGGTGCGGATCGACACATACTGGTAAGGCCGGCCGTTCTCGTCCAGAAATGGCACGATGGTGGTGGAAATCCAGTACAGGCTGCCGTCCTTCTTGCGATTGCACACTTCGCCCTTCCAGACGCTTCCCGCCATGATCGTGTCCCACATGCCCTTGTAGAAACTTTGCGGATGCACGCCCGATTTCAGCAGGCGATGATTCTGTCCGAGCAGCTCCTCGCGGCCATACTGGCTGATTTCGCAGAACTTGTCGTTGGCGTAAATGATGTTGCCGCGGGTGTCGGCGATGCTGACGATGTTGTGCTGGTCGGCGGCGAGCTTCTGGTAGCCCAGCTGCCGGTTGGCTTCCTGAAGATCGGCTGCAGCGATCGACATCTCGCCGACCAGCCGGGCCATGCCACGGCGCACATAGCGCGCAATCGCCGCCGCGAGCAGGACCGCGATCACGCCCAGCACGGCAATCAGCCAGATCGACAGCCGCTGCAGCTTCTGCAGCGCTTCGGCCTTGCGATGGCTGCCTGCAATCTGGCGCTCCAGCATCGCGTTGAGGGTACCCATCATGTCTTCCTGCGCCGGGATGGCCCGCCCGACCAGCAGGGCGATCGCATCCTCGCGGCGCTCGGCCAGCGCCAGCTTGATCACCTCGCCCACCAGCGCCAGGCTGACCGCCGCCTGCCTGCCCTGCTCTTCCAGCAGGGCGCGCGACTGCAGATCAAGCTCAAGCCGGAGCAGCCGGCTGCGCGCCTCGATGAAGCGCCCGGCCAGTTCGCCGAAGCGCAGCATGTGCTCATCCCGCTCGAAGGGATCCTCGACCGTGGCGATGCGGTAAAGCTCGACCGAACGCTCGCGCGCCGACTGCAGCATGCGGAACTGCAGTTGCATGGCGAGCTGGTCGCGGTAGACGATTTCATCCAGCGCGGTGCGCGCCTGGTGCAGCGCAAGCACGGCGAACAGCGAAGTGCCCGCGATCAGCACCATCACGGCGATGAAGCCGGCGCGCATGATGCGTCCCCAGCGCTGGATGGCGCTGCTGTCGGCGCCGGTATTTGCCTTCACGATGGATTCTTTGGCCGTTGTTGGTCTTTTTTGCAGCCGCCCCGCGCCGGCTGCATTGCGTATGGCGTCAATTATCGCCCAAGTTTTGCCCGGTCTTCATATTGAGGCCGGCGCCGGACCGCTTGCGGATTCGCGTCGACGGGGACCCGGTTTTGATTTTTCACCCGGGCACGCTAGCCTAGCGTCATGACAACCGCAGCCATCGCCCCTTCCCTGCTCGCGGCAACCGTGCAGGATCTGCGCCGCCACGCCCCGTTCTCGGAAATGGAGGCGGCGCACCTCGAATGGATGGCCGGCCGCCTGCAGCTGGCCTATTACCCGGCCGGTGCTGTCGTGCTGGAGCCGGATGCCGGCATGCCGGAGTGGTTCTATGTGGTCAAGCAGGGCTCGGTGGAAGCTGGCGGCGCGGCCGAGGACAGCGTGATCAAGCTGCTGGCGGGGGAGTGTTTCCCGCTCGGCGCGCTGCTCGCCGGACGCCCGGTCGCCAACCAGTTCCGCGCGGCCGAGGACAGCTTCTGCTACCTGCTCGCCGCCGCGGATTTCCACGCCCTGCTGGAACAAAGCGCGGTATTCCGCGACTTCTGCACGCGCCGCATCGCCAGCCTGCTGGAGCAGTCGCAGAAGGCGGTGCAGTCCGAATATGCCCTGCGCCAGGACGAGGACAGCCGGCTCGAACGCAGCCTCGCGTCCATATTGAGCCGCGCGCCGGTGAGCGTGCCCCGCGGCACCCCGCTCAGTCTCGCCCTGCAGGCCATGCACGATGAACGCGTAGGCTCGGTGGCGATCACCGACGAAGCCGACCGGCCGCTCGGCATTCTCACGCTGAAGGATGTGCTGTCGCGCGTGACCCTGCCCGGCCTGCCCCTGGAAACGCCCATAGAAAAGGTGATGACCGCCGAGCCGATTGCCCTGCCGGCCGGCGCCACCGCGCGCGAGGCGCTGCTGATCATGGCGCGCCACGGCATCCACCACCTGCTACTGGTCGCCGACGGCAGGCTCGCCGGCGTGATTTCGGAAAAAAACCTGTTCGCGATCAAGCGCATGAGCGTGCAGGGCGTGACCAACGCCATCGCCAATGCCGCGGACACCGAGGCGCTCAAGCGCGCCGGCCGCGACATCGCCGCGCTCGCGCACAGCCTGCTGGCGCAGGGCATGCAGGCGGAAACGCTGACCGAGCTCATCGCCACGCTGAACGACCACCTCACCCGCCGCCTGATCGAACTGGAAACCGCCGCCTGCGCGCTGCCGGCGGTGCGCTGGTGCTGGATGGCGCTCGGTTCCGAGGGGCGCATGGAGCAGACGCTCGCCACCGACCAGGACAACGCGCTGATTTTCACGACGGCGAACGAGGCCGACCTCGAGTCGGTGCGGGAACAGCTCATCACGATGGCGCGCCGCATCAACGAGGGGCTGGATGCCTGCGGCTTTCCCCTGTGCAAGGGCTTCATCATGGCGAGCAATCCGAAATGGTGCCTGAGCGCGGAGGAATGGCGCAGCCAGTTCTCGCGCTGGATCGACGCCGGCGGACCGGAAGAACTGCTCAATGCCAGCATCTTTTTCGATTTCCGCCCGCTGTACGGCGCGGAGGCCCTGGCGGCCGAATTGCGCGCCTGGCTCGCCACTAAGATCCAGGGCAATCCACGCTTCCTCAAGCAGATGACGCAGAACGCCCTGCGCAATGTGCCGCCTCTCGGCCTGGTGCGCGATTTCGTGCTGTCCGAGGACGAAATGCACCCGCACACCCTCGACCTCAAGCTCAACGGCTCCATGCCCTTCGTCGATGCCGCGCGCATCTTCGCGCTGGCCAGCGGACAATCCGCCACCGGCACCGCCCAGCGCCTGAAACAGTCCGGGCAGGCGCTGCGCATTCCGGGCGAGGAAGTCGACAGTTGGGTGCAGGCCTTCCATTTCATCCAGCTCCTGCGCCTGCGCCACCAGCACGGCCGGGAGCGCAAGGGCCTGGCGCCGGACAACCACCTCAATCCGGACATGCTGTCGGTGCTGGACCGCCGCATCCTCAAGGAAGCCTTCCGCCAGGCGCGCAAGCTGCAGGCACGGCTGGCCCTCGATTACGAACGCTAGGTTCGCACGGTGATCTGGCCCTTTTCGCGCCCCCGCATCGCGCTCCCGCAGGCCGCCGCCAGCCGGCTGGCGGCGCTCAAGGCCGCGCCCCGGCCGAAACCGCAAACCCCCCTGTCCGAACTGCGCTGGGTGGTGGTGGACGTGGAAACCGGCGGACTCAACCCGCACATCGACGCGCTGCTGTCGATCGGCGCCGTCGAGGTCCGCGACGGTCGCCTCAAGCTCGGCCACAGCTTCGAGGCCGGACTCTTGCAGTCAGCAGTCACTTCGCATGAAAACATTCTCGTGCACGGCCTCACCCACAGCCAGCAGCTCTCCGGCCGGGCCGCGCGCGAGGCCCTGCTCGACTTCGCCGAGTTCGCGGCCGGCGGCCCTTTCGTCGCCTTTCATGCCGGCTTCGACCGCACCGCGCTGCAAGTCTCCATGCAAAGGGAACTGGGCTGGAACCTCCCTGGCCACTGGCTGGACGCTGCGGTCATCGCGCCCCTGCTGTTCCCGCGGCTGGCGGGGGAGTGCCGCTCGCTCGACGACTGGATGCATGCCCTCGCCATCCAGAACTTCTCCCGCCACAGCGCTGCGGCCGACGCCGCCGCCACCGCCCAGCTCTGGCTCATCCTGCTGGACGCTGCCGCCGCCCAGCGCATCGGCACGCTCAAGGCGCTGGAAAACCTTGCCAGCGCGCGCAAGTGGCTCGTCACATAAGTTCAGCAGCTACTAATAAACTGTTTGTGTTGTGCATTTTTAGACCAAAGCGCAAACTTGCGCGGTGCAAGCCGCATGGCTGCGCATAACTAGAAGACCAACCCTCAACTTCACGGAGGAACCATGCAACTCACCGACAAGCATCGGGAGTACTGGGGCAAGAACCTGCGTCTTACCGCCGTACTCCTTGCAATCTGGTTTGTCGCCACGTTTGTGGCCATTTACTTCGCTCGAGAACTCAACGAAATCGTCATCCTGGGCTTTCCCCTCGGCTTTTACATGGGGGCGCAAGGCGCACTGATCATCTATGTCCTGGTCATCTGGTTCTACGCCCGTTCGATGAACAAGCTGGACCAGGAGTACGGCGTCCAAGAAGGGGAAGAATGACATGAGCGCACTGACCCAATCACAGTTTTTCAGCCAGCTGAAGAAGTACTACACCTTCTACACCGGCGGCTTCATCGCCTTCGTCATCGTGCTGGCCATCCTCGAGCAGATGGGTGTGCCCAACCGCATCATCGGCTACATCTTCCTGTTCGCCACCATCGCCCTCTACGCGGGCATCGGCATCATGTCGAAGACCGCGGACGTGGCGGAATACTACGTCGCCGGACGACGCGTGCCCGCGATCTTCAACGGCATGGCCACGGGCGCGGACTGGATGTCCGCCGCTTCCTTCATCGGCATGGCCGGCACCCTGTACCTCGCCGGCTTTGACGGCCTCGCCTTCGTCATGGGCTGGACCGGCGGCTACGTGCTGGTGGCGCTGTTCCTCGCGCCCTACCTGCGCAAGTTCGGCCAGTTCACCATTCCGGACTTCCTCGGTGCGCGCTACGGCGGCAACATTCCCCGCACCATCGGCGTGATCGCCGCCATCATCTGCTCCTTCGTCTACGTGGTGGCGCAGATCTACGGCGTCGGCATCATTACCGCCCGCTTCACCGGCATCGAGTTCCAGTACGGCGTGTGGCTCGGCCTCGCCGGCATCCTGGTGTGCTCCTTCCTCGGCGGCATGCGCGCGGTAACCTGGACCCAGGTGGCGCAATACATCATCCTGATCATCGCCTACCTGATCCCGGTGGTATGGCTGTCGCTCGCCCATACCGGCAACCCCATCCCGCAGGTGGCTTACGGCCAGGCCCTGCAAAAGGTGACCGCGCTGGAAAACGAGCTCAACGACGCCACCACCGTGAAGGGTGCGGCGGAAGCCTCGGCCCGCGCCGCGCACAAGGCCAAGCAGGACGAGTTCGAGGGCAAGCTCAAGGCCCTCGACGAAGCCGTCACCGCAGGCCAGGGCGACGCCTTCCTCGCCGCCGAGCGTACGGCGGCCGGCAGCCCCGCGGACTTCCCGGCCGACATCGCCGCGCTCAAGGAGAAGTGGAGCAAGGCCGCGGACGGCCACAAGAAGGCCAGCGGCGCGGTTTCCGCACACGCCACCGCCTTCGCCGGCAAGGGCGCCGAGAAGAAGCTGCTGAAGGACAATCCGAATGCCAGCGCGGAAGAAGTCGCCGCCGCCCAGGCCGAGGACGAAGCCGCCTCCGACGTCAAGCGCCGCAACTTCCTGGCCCTGGTGCTGTGCCTGATGGTCGGCACCGCTTCGCTGCCGCACATCCTCATGCGCTACTACACCACGCCGTCCGTGCGTGAAGCGCGCAAGTCGGTGTTCTGGTCGCTGTTCTTCATCTTCCTGCTGTACTTCACCGCACCGGCGCTGGCCGTGCTGGCCAAGTACGAGGTGTACTCCAACCTCGTCGGCACCAGCTTTGCCTCGCTACCTGCCTGGGTATCGAACTGGGCGGCGGTGGATGCGACCCTGATGAAGATCGCCGACATCAACGGCGACGGCATCGTGCAGCTGGCCGAAATCACCATCGGCGGCGACCTCATCGTGCTGGCCACGCCGGAAATCGCCGGCCTGCCGTACGTGATCTCGGGCCTGGTGGCTGCCGGCGGCCTGGCCGCAGCGCTGTCCACTGCGGACGGCCTGCTGCTGACCATCGCCAACGCCCTGTCGCACGACGTCTACTACAAGATGCTCGACCCGCACGCCTCCACCGTGCGCCGTCTGACCGTCGCCAAGACGCTGCTGCTGGTGGTGGCCGCGATCGCCGCGTACACCGCGTCGCTCAAGCCGGGCAACATCCTGTTCCTGGTGGGCGCGGCGTTCTCGCTGGCGGCCTCGGCCTTCTTCCCGGCCCTGGTGCTGGGCGTGTTCTGGAAGCGCGCCAACAAGCTTGGCGCCATCCTCGGCATGATCGCCGGTCTCGGCGTCTGCATCTACTACATGGTCATCACCTACGAATTCTTCGGCGGTGTACCGGCCAACGAGTGGTGGAGCATCAAGCCCATCGCCGCGGGTGTGTTCGGCATCCCGATCGGCTTCCTCGGCGTGATCATCGGTTCGCTGATCTCACCGGCGCCGGCCAAGGAAGTACAGGAACTGGTCGACCACGTGCGTTACCCGAACCTGGAAGGCAGCGTCAGCACCCAGACATCCTGAGTGCGGCATCTGCCGCTCCCCTGCCCAGCAGGGGAGCACAAACAACAAGGCCCGCGTTTGCGGGCCTTGTTGTTTGCGGAACTGGCGGAATCAGTCGATGTGCGCGACCAGATGATGCAGGTCCGGCCGCTCGGTTTCGCGAATGAAGACCTTGGCCCGCTGCGGATCGAACTGCGCCAGCTGCTCGGCCGTGCGCTTGACCTGGTCGGGGTCATGCATGTGGTGATAGGCCATGCCGAGCGCATACCAGGCATGGCCATTCATGGGCTGCAGGCGCGCCGCGTGTTCCAGCGCCCTGGCCGCCTCCTCGTGGTTGCCAAGATGCGCATACGCCATGCCCATGCCGTACCAGGCGCGGTCCTGGTTCGGCGTCAGCTCGACCGACTTTTTGAAGGCGTCGATCGCCTTCTGCCAGGCGCGGCCCTTGTCATGCACGAAGCCGAGGTTGAACCAGGCGTCGCCATTGTTGGGATCGCGCTCGCATACGCGCATGAGCCAGCTTTCCGCCTTGGCGAAATCGTCCAGCTGCGCGTACATGAAGCCGATCAGGTGCGCCAGCCGCATGTTGCCCGGCGCCGCCGCATAGGCCTGCTCGTAGGCCTGGATCGCCGCCGACTTCCGCCCCAGCATCTCCATCAGCCACGCGCGCGCTTCCCAGCGCCATTGGTCGTAGTTCATTTCCGTCCTTGCACGGGAAACAAGCCCCCGATTTTCAGCCAGGCGGCCGTCAAGGGCAAGTTACAATACGCAAAAACGGAGAAGACATGGCACAAACAGAAATCCTCATACTTTCCAGCGTGCGCCTGCTGGTCGAAATCGCAGGCTACTCGCTGCTGGGGCAGGGCCTCTTGTACATGCTCGCGGGCGCCAAGCGCGACCAGAACATGTTCTACGGCATCCTCAAGACCATCACCTCGCCCGTGATCCGCGCCACGCGCTTCATCACGCCGCGCTTCGTGATCGACGCACACATCCCCTTCGTCGCCTTCTTCCTGCTGTTCTGGATCTGGATCGGCGTGTCCATCGCCAAACGCTACGTGTGCCTCACGAACGGTTTGCAGTGCTGAGCGGCTTGACGAAAAAGCCGAGAACGGGTTTAATTGCACGCCTGACCGGCCTCGCCGGTCATTCTTTTTGCCATGATATAGCGGCAAAGGCCAGGTAGCTCAGTTGGTAGAGCAGCGGATTGAAAATCCGCGTGTCGACGGTTCGATTCCGCCCCTGGCCACCAAAATTCCAAAAACCAACCGTTATCGGTTGGTTTTTTTTCGCCTATACCCGCCAGTACTGGCGCGGATTCCGGGCATGACCTCGCGAGCGCGAGCCATCCGAACCCAGCATTTTCACCCCGACGCACGCCTCTCTGTTCTCCGTTCTCTCTGTTAGTCTCGCGAGCGTGCGCGAGGTCACTTCCTGTATTGGCGCGGGTTTTGAGGAAGCCGGTTGTAGTTGAAGGGTGGTTACCTCCGACGACTGAAGCATGAAATTGCACCAAATCATCGTCTGTGACCACGCTCTGACTGTCTCCTGCGCTCGGCAGCGGACGTTCAAGAGGTTGCTCGACTCTGAAATTTGCCGGAAGGACAATTCCAGCTCGTCGGCCAATCCTGCCATAAGACCGGTTCTAAACGAATGACTGGTGTCCGGCAGTCAAGAGGCCTCGGCAACAACCCGCTATTGAAGAATGCAGATTTATATTCGGCACAGACGACGCTACGATTTGTGAACTCCGCGCAGATGAGCAGTAACGTATTGCCCGGTTAGTCCTTTGGCAGTAGGGCGTTGAGCTAACTCGTTCAAGATTCCACACTCGCTGGCATCGCGAGAGTCTTTGCATTGATCCCGCAGATCACGTAGTTGGCGCTCTAGTTTCTTCAGTTCGCGGATACGAGTCACAACATGGCCGACATGTTCGTCGAGCAGATCGTTGACCGCCCCGCAGTTTTCCGCTGGCGAATCCTTGAAGCGCAGTAACACCCGGATCTCGTCGAGCGTCATGTCCAGGCTGCGGCAATTGCGAATGAACGACAGCCGCTCGGCGTGGGCGTCGCCATAAATACGGTAGTTGCCTTCGGTGCGAGCGGGTTCCGGCAGCAGCCCTTCGCGCTCGTAATAGCGAATGGTTTCAACCTGGGTGCCGGTGTGGCGGGCAAGCTCTCCGATTTTCATGTTGATATGGCGACCCGTTTCTCCGTATCTGAAGTGAATCGGCCTATACCGGAATTGTAGCTGCTTGACTCTTTAGCCGCTACAGGGTTTCTAATGAGCTTGCTATGGAAAACTTCGTAAAGTCGGCCAATCGTCCAAGTCCCCTCGGGGACGCTACGCCCTGTGCATGCCAGGGCGGTTGTTCTGCGCCTGTTTCATTGACCGCGGCTCCAGCATCGGCAGTTGGCGCCGGAACATCAGCGGTCTTTCGCATTCCGTCGATGGACTGTCCGACCGAAGAAAACGACATCCGCAAGGCCTTGGCCGGCATCGACGGGATTCGCGCGCTACGCTTTGAACTGTCGGCCCGCACCATCACCATCGACGCGGATGCGCTGGCACTGGAGGCGGCGCTGGCTGTGATCCGACAAGCCGGCTTCGAGCCCGAGCCGCTGAAACCCGATTCCATTTCACCGGCGGCGAGTGGCCTTGGCGATTTTGGCCGAGCGCTGGCGGCTCTAGGCTTGGCTGTTGCGGCGGAAGCCGTGCATTTCTTCGCTCCCGATACGCCGCCCTTCAGGGGGGTGGGTATGGCGTTAGCCGCTGTTGCCATCTGGCTTTCCGGGTTCTCCACCTATAGCAAGGGCCTGGCGGCCCTGCGACGTGGGCAGTTGAACATGAACGCGCTGATGGGCGTGGCTGTGACCGGCGCATTCCTGATCGGGCAGTGGCCAGAGGCGGCGATGGTCATGGCCTTGTACGCCATTGCCGAACTGATCGAGGCGCGCTCCGTGGATCGAGCCCGCAATGCGATCAAGAGCTTGCTGGCACTGACGCCGGATACCGCCGAAGTTCGACAAGCCGATGGGCGGTGGCACGAGCTTGCCGCCGCGCAGGTAACGCTTGGGGCAGTAGCGCGGGTGAAGCCGGGCGCGCGCATTCCATTGGATGGCCGGGTGACGGCGGGCAGCAGCGCGGTGAATCAGGCACCAGTGACGGGAGAGAGCATTCCAGTCGACAAGGCGATCGGCGACCTGGTCTTCGCCGGCACCATCAATGAGACCGGCACCCTGGAGTTCGAGGTCACGGCCACGGCCGACAACACCACGCTCGCCCGGATCATCCATGCCGTCGAACAGGCCCAGGAGGCGCGGGCGCCGACCCAGCGTTTTGTCGACCGCTTCGCGGCGATCTATACGCCAGCGGTTTTTTTCATCGCGCTGGCGATGGCTGCGCTTGGCCCCTGGCTGTTCGGCTGGGGCTGGACTCAGTCGCTCTACAAGGCACTGGTGTTGCTGGTCATCGCCTGTCCTTGCGCGCTGGTGATCGCCACGCCGGTGACCGTGGTCAGCGGGTTGGCGGCGGCCGCTCGGCGCGGCATCCTGATCAAGGGCGGCGTCTACCTCGAAGAGGCCCGCAAACTGCGCGCGATTGCTCTGGACAAGACGGGAACCATCACCGAGGGCAAACCACGGTTGGTTGCCACCGAAGTGTTGCCATCGGCGGTGCTGGAAGCACAGGTGCTCTCATGGGCGGCGACCCTGGCCGGGCATTCCGACCACCCGGTGGCGAAGGCGATTGCCTCAGGCCTGAATCTGCCGGAAAACGGCCTCACCGATTTCGTTGCGCTGCCGGGGCGCGGCATCGAAGCTCGCACGGATGGCCAGCAACTCACATTGGGCAACCACCGGCTGATCGAAGATCGGCGTCTATGCAGTGCCGAAATCGAGGCCCGGCTGTATGCTCACGAAGCGCAAGGCCGCAGTGTGACGCTGCTGGCATCCGAACAGCAGGTGCTGGCGATCTTCGCGGTGGCTGATACGATCAAGGAAAGCTCTAGGGAAGCATTGAAGCAACTGCACCGGCTTGGCATTACCTCCGTGATGCTGACGGGCGACAACAGTGCAACGGCCAGCACGATCGCCAAGCAGGCGGGTATCGACGATGCACGCGGCAACCTGCTGCCCGAGGACAAACTGGCGGCTATCGAAGAATTGCAGCGTCGCTACGGCGCGACGGCCATGACCGGGGATGGCATCAACGACGCGCCGGCCCTGGCCCGCGCTGACATTGGCGTGGCGATGGGCGCGGCAGGCACCGACACGGCGATGGAAGCGGCCGATGTGGTCGTCATGAATGACGATCTGCGCCGTATTCCGGAAACCATTCGGCTGTCGCGGCGAGTTCATTCCGTTCTTTGGCAGAACATCGCGCTAGCGCTCGGCATCAAGGCGGTGTTCCTGGTGCTGGCGATTGCCGGGAACGCCACCATGTGGATGGCGGTGTTCGCCGATATGGGGGCAAGCCTGCTGGTAGTTGCAAATGGGTTACGTTTACTTCGCAAACCAATTTTCCCTGTCAGAACTTAGCTGCTACAATTTCGCGCATGCGTCGCTGGCTCTCCATTCTGTTGCTTGTCTTCCTGCCGCTCCAGTTCAGCTGGGCAGCAGTCGGCGTCTATTGCCAGCATGAGTCGGGGGCCGCCGCCAAGCACTTCGGCCATCACGATCACCAGCACAAGGCCGATGCCAGCCAAGGTGATAAAGCCGATCCGAAGGTATCCGGCGGGATCGACAATGACTGCGGTGCCTGCCATGCCGGATGCGCTGCGGCCATCTTCGGTGAAATCCAGATTTCAGCACTCTCATATGCGTCGGCAGTCGTCGATGATTATCGGCACAGCCAGAACACTTCTCCGCATTACCAGCCCGAGCGCCCTAACTGGGCGCCCCTCGCCTAATCGGCGAGGCGGGCGATCTGTTGCTACCCTGCATTCCCCCCGCATCCCCTATGTAACGTGACGGCCTGATCCGTCCGTTGCATGTCGACCTTAACGGGTCGTGCCTCGCCGATTCCCCCCCGTGTGTGCTTTCATCACAGGAGAATCGGATGGTTCAGAAACATCATCATCGCTGGCTGAGTCGAACCCTATGCCTTGCCATTGGCGGCATGCTGGCGGCTGGCAATCTATGGGCGCAATCCGCGCCACTCACGCTCAAACAGGCATTCGAAGCGGCGTGGTCTCGCCAACCTGAAGCGCAATCACTCGCTGAACGCCGCGAGGCCGCCGAGGCACGTAGGCAAAGTGCAGACAGTTGGACGGCCGAGCCTCCGTCGCTGGAAGTTTCGGCCAAGACGGATCAGCTCAACAAGAACCAAGGAAGCCGCGAATACGTCGCGGGAATTGCCTTGCCCTTGTGGCTGCCCGGTGAGCGTTCGCGAACCGGCGCACTGGCCGATGCCGAATCCAGGGCGACCGCCAGCCGTGCCCTGGGATCTCAATTACGTACCGCCGCCACCGTGCGCGAAGCCTGGTGGGCATGGCAGCGTGCGCGCATCGAAAAGGGACTCGCGCAGGAGCGACTGAACGGTGCCCGTCAATTGGCGTCGGATGTCGTTCGGCGCGTCAAGGCCGGCGATCTTGCCCGCTCCGACCAGCACCAGGCGGATGGCGCGGCAGCAACCGCGGAGGTGGCCCTGGCCGAAACCAACACGGCTTTGGCGACGGCGACACAGCAACTGCGCGCGTTGATCGGGATGGCTCCGATTTCCCAAGGTGATGAGGTTTCTGCCGCTGGCGAACCTGCGCCGGCCGTGCCTGCCGATTTTGCCGCACTGGATACTTCGCATCCGGCAGTCATCGAACTGCTCAACCGCGCTGAAGTTGCCAGGCGGGGTGCAGAACTGGCGGAAGTCCAGACCCGCGCGAACCCGGAATTGACGCTCGCCACGACACGCGACCGAGGCGTGTTCGGTGATCCCTACCAGCAGACAGTCACTGTCGGCATCCGCTTTCCATTCGGCTCGGAGAGCCGCAATCGCGCCAAGGCCGGTCTGGCCCGCGCCGAGGCGATCGAGGCGGAAGGGCAATTGAGGCTGGAGCGCGAACGCCTGATCGCCGATCTGGAGGCGGCACGCGTGCGCGTCGAGTCCGCCCAGCAACAACTCACGGCTGCCGACAAGCGTGCCCAACTGGCGCGCGAATCCAGGGGGTTCTTCGAGAAATCCTTCCGCCTGGGTGAAAGCGATTTGCCCACGCGCTTGCGCATCGAACTGGAAGCTGCCGAAGGCGAACGACAGGCCGCGCGTGCGCGCATCGATCTGGCAGCAGCCGTTTCCCTCTTGCGGCAGACCCTCGGTCTGCTCCCCGAATGAACACAAGGAATCCAAGCATGAATCGTTTCAGGAATAGGTTGATCACTCTGATGGGGGCGGTTGGTCTCGCTTTATCCGTGACCACGGCATGGGCAGGCGAAGGTCATGATCACGGCGATGCCCCGGTCACCACCGGTGGACCGGCTTTGCCACGTTTCACGGCCGTGTCCGAGTTGTTCGAATTGGTCGGCGTGGTCAATGGCAAGCAGATCACGCTTTATCTCGATCGCTTTGGCGATGGCAGTCCAGTCAAGGATGCGAAGCTGGAGCTGGAACTTGGCGGTGTCAAGGTTCCCGTCGAGTCTCATGCCGAAGGTGAGTTCGAAGCCACTCTGACGCAGGAACTCAAGCCCGGTGTCGTTGCCGTTGCCGCGACGGTGATGGCGGGAGAGGAGAGCGACCTTCTGGCCGGAGAGCTTGATCTGCACGATGAGGCAGCCGTCACCGAAGCCCATCGCCATGACTGGAAGGAATACCTCGCATGGGGCGTTGCCGGTTTCGCGGGACTGGTACTGCTGGCCGCGATTGCGCGTCGTGTACGCGCCTCACGTAACAACGTTATCGGAGGTGCAGCATGAGTCCGCGCAACCTGATTTCCGCATTGAGTCTGGTTGTCGCCATGGCTGCCGTGCCTGCTTGGGCGGGCGATGGTCACGACCATGGCGATGCACCGCCAGCTGCAAACAGCAACGGACCGAAACGCCTGCCGGACGGCAGCGTCTTTCTGCCCAAACCGGCACAACGTCAGATCGGCGTGCGCACACTGCCGGTCGCGGCCGGTGAACTGCCGCGCACCATTGAACTGGCCGGCAAGGTGGTCATGGACCCGAATGCCGGCGGCAAGGTGCAGGCGATGGTCGCCGGGCGTCTTGAATCCGGTCCTCAAGGATTCCCAAGTATCGGACAAAGCGTGCGCAAGGGCGATGTGCTGGCGTATGTCGTGCCATCGAGCGGCCAGATCGAGCGCGCGAACCAGTCCGCACAGCTGGCGGAACTGCGTGCGGCACGCAGCCTTGCCGAAAAGCGGGTGGCACGTCTGAGGGAACTTGCTGACACGGTGCCGAAGAAGGAAATCGAGGCCGCCGAAAGCGAACTGGCCAGCCTGACTGAACGTGTGAGTGCTGTCGGCGGTGGATTGAGCAACCGCGATGCCCTGATTGCTCCAGTATCTGGTTTGGTCGCGTCGAGCAATGCAGTCGCCGGCCAGGTAGTGGACGCCCGCGAACTGGTGTTCGAGGTCGTCGATCCGAAGCGTTTGCGTGTTGAAGCCCTGGCCTACGATCCCGAGGTCCCAGCCGATGTCGCCTCCGCCAGCATTGCCGTCGGCCAGGAGCGTGTCTCGCTGATTTTCCTGGGCGGCGCACGCAGTATGCGCGAACAGGCCTTGCCGCTGATGTTTCGTGGCGAGGACGAACGCCTTGGGAGGCTGGCGGTGGGTCAGCCCATGAAAGTGTTCGTGCAGTCGCGCAGCAAGCTCCAAGGCTACAGCGTACCGGCGGCGTCTCTCATGAAGAACCCGGCCAACCAGACCATCGTTTGGGTGAAGACTGCGCCTGAGCGTTTTGAACCGCGCACGATCACGGTTGAGCCGCTGGATGGCGCGAACGTGGCGGTGATCTCCGGGCTTAAGGCCGGGGACCGCGTCGTCACGCGCGCCGCGACCCTGGTCAATCAGGTTCGCTAAGGGGCTGCCATGTTCAAGTGGTTACTCGACAACAGCCTCGCCAACCGCCTGCTGGTGATCATCGCCAGCCTGGTGCTGATGGCCTATGGGGCATTTACGCTCATGCGCACGCCGGTGGACGTCTTCCCCGATCTGAACAAGCCCACCGTCACCATCATGACCGAGGCGGGCGGCATGGCTCCCGAGGAAGTGGAGCAACTGATCACCTTCCCGCTGGAAACGACCATGAACGGCCTGCCCGGCGTGGAAGCGGTGCGCTCGGTTTCCAGTGCGGGACTTTCGTTCATCTATGTCACCTTCGATTGGAGTACGGAGATTTTCCGGGCGCGGCAGATGGTGTCAGAACGGCTGTCGGCGATGGAGGAAGGCTTGCCGGAAGGTGCGATTCCTCGCATGGGGCCGATCAGCTCGGTGATGGGCGAGATCATGCAAATCGCTATTCCGATCGATACCAACAAGATCTCGCCGATGGTGGTGCGTGAATACGCCGACTGGGTCTTGCGTCCGCGCCTGATGGCGATTCCCGGCGTCGCGCAGGTGATTCCCATCGGGGGCGAGGTGCGTCAGTTCCAGGTGCAGCCGGATACCGTGCGCATGGCTGAACTGGGTATTACCCACGATCAGCTGGATGCCGCGCTCAAAGGGTTTTCCTCGAACACGTCGGGAGGATTCCTGGAGATCAATGGTCGTGAGTATTTGATCCGTAACCTGGGCAGAACCTCGCGACTCGACGATCTCAAGAATCTGGCACTCACGGCCAAGGTGGGGCCACAAGGTGGGCAGCCCATCCTGCTGCGCCAGATCGCCGATGTGACTTTCGCACCGGCCTTGAAGCGAGGCGACGCGGGATTCGAGGGTAAGCCGGCAGTCATTCTCGGCATCCAGAAGCAGCCGACGGCCGACACGATCGCCCTGACCCGATCGATCGAGTCGGCGCTGGAAGAAATGGGCAAGACTCTTCCGGCGGGCATGGAAGCGCCCAGGGTCACCTTCCGTCAGGCGAGTTTTATCGAGGCCTCGATCAACACTTTGCAAGGCAAGCTGATTGGCGCGTCGGTCTTCGTCGCCGCCATCCTGTTCTTCTTCCTGGGAACCTTGCGTCCGACGGTGATTGCCCTGACGGCGATTCCGGTGTCGATCTTCATGACGGCGCTGGTGTTCAAGTATTTCGGGATGTCGATCAACACCATGACCCTCGGTGGTTTGGCCATCGCCATTGGCGGCCTAGTCGATGATGCGGTGGTCGGCGTGGAAAACGTGCTGCGGCGCCTGAAGGAAGACCGGGCTAAGCACGCTGATCATCGACTTCATCCGCTGGAGTTGGTAGGTCACGCCACGATGGAAGTCCGCTCGGCGATTCTCTATGCGACGGTGATCATTGTCCTGGTGTTCCTGCCCTTGTTCGCCTTGCCAGGGATGGAGGGACGATTGTTCGTGCCGCTGGGCATTGCCTTCATCGTATCGACGCTGGCTTCGCTGGTGGTGTCGGTCACGATCACGCCGGTACTGGCCTTCTATCTGCTGCCGCGCATGAAGTCGCTGGACCACGGCGATACCCGTTTGCTGGCATGGATCAAGACTCGCTACCGCGATAGTTTGCAGGCAGTGCTGAATCGTCCCAAGGCCGCCCTGATCGGTGGCGCAGTAGCGGTGCTGGTTGCCGCCGTGGCTGTCCCATTCTTCCCAACGACCTTCCTGCCTCCCTTCAACGAGGGCACCTTGCTGGTCGGTATCCGCCTCAATCCTGGGGTGACGCTGGCCGAGTCATCGGCTCTGGCGAGACAGGCCGAAGTGCTGGTCAAGCAGGTTCCCGAAGTCGTACATGTCGGTCGTCGCAGTGGTCGCGCGGAACTCGACGAACATGCAGAGGGGGTTCATGTCAGCGAGCTCGACGTGGGACTCAAGCCAGCCTCTGAACTGACGCGTTCCATGGGTGAGATTTCTGCGGACATTCGCTCTCGGTTGGTCAACCTGCCGGCTGCCATTGCCGTCGGTCAGCCAATCTCGCACCGGATCGACCACATGCTTTCGGGGGTGCGTTCGCAAATTGCGATCAAGATTTTCGGGGAAGATCTGGATACCTTGCGCGGACAGGCGGATGTGCTGCGGACGAAACTGGCAGCCATTCCGGGACTCGCCGACCTGGAAATCGAAAAGCAGGTGCTCTCGCCGCAAATCAAGGTCCGCATCGACTACGCGGCTGCCGCGCAATATGGCGTGCCAACGCCGCAGATTCTGGCCATGCTGCAAGGTTTGATAGAGGGAGAGAAGGCTGCGCAGATCGTCGAGGGCGGACGCCGCTTTGCTTTGGTCATGCGGCTGCCGGAGTCTTCGCGGACGATCGAGGGGTTGGGGCGGATCCAATTCACTACGCCGCATGGCAGCGTGCCCTTGTCCCGGATCGCCACCATCGAGGACAGCGACGGCCCCAACCAGATCAGCCGCGACGGTGGTAAACGCCGCATCGTGCTCTCAGCCAATGCCCAAGGGCGCGCACTGTCCGAAATCGTCGCGGACATCCGCAAGGTGGTTGCCGAGACGAAGATGCCCGAGGGCTATTTCGTGACGCTGGGCGGCCAGTTCCAGGCGCAAGAGGAGGCCTCGAAACTGGTTGGCCTGCTGTCCATCGTGTCGCTGACGCTGATGTTCGTGACGCTCTACAGCCGTTACAAGTCGGCCACCTTGTCGGCGCTGATCATGGCCAATATTCCCCTGGCGCTGGTTGGTGCGGTCATCGGCTTGTGGATTTCCGGACAGCCACTGTCGGTTGCCGCGCTAGTCGGCTTTATCACCCTAGCCGGCATCTCCGTGCGAAACGGCATCCTCAAGGTCAGCCACTACATCAACCTGATGCGCATGGAAGGCGAAGACTTTGACCACAAGATGATTCTGCGTGGTTCGCTCGAACGTCTGTCGCCGGTCTTGATGACGGCGCTGGTCACGGCCTTCGCGCTGGCGCCCTTACTGTTCGAAGCTGAGCGGCCCGGCACCGAGATTCTTCATCCGGTGGCTGTGGTGATCTTTTCAGGTCTTATCAGTTCCACGCTGCTGGACACTTTTCTTACCCCAGCGCTGTTCTGGATGTTTGGCCGCAAGGATACCGAACGCTTGATGTCCAGTACTGAACGGGAAGCCCTCTGACTTTTTCTACTGACACGACGAAAGGAAGCAACATGAAAGCAATCCACTTGATGACTGCCCTGTTCATCACCTCCACTGGCGCAGCATTTGCTGCCGATGGCCATGATCACGGGCACGAACACAAACCCCTGCATGGCGGGATCGTGACCGAGGTCAAGGATATGGACTATGAACTTGTCGCCAAGCCCGATACGTTGCAGATCCATCTGCGCGACCACGGCAAAGCAGTGGATGTCTCCAAGGCCAGCGCCAAGGTGACGTTGCTGGCTGGATCCGAGAAGCAGGAGGTTGAACTCAAACCGGCTGGCGAGAAGTTGGAAGCCAAGGGCGTCTTCAAGGTGACGGCGGGAACTAAGGCGGTCGCACTGGTGAGCCTTCCCGGAAAATCCCCAGCCACAGCGCGCTTTGTATTGAAGTAACGCGCAAGCATGAAGGAAATGACCATGAATCCGAAACTGATCCTCTTGGCAGCCAGCACAATTGTCCTGGCTGCCTGCACGTCGACCGGGACGATGAAAACCGAGACTGACACCCTCTCTGCAATAGTCACACGGAATCTGTTTGGCCCAGACAAAATCGAAGTGACCTTAAATGGCAAGGTTTATCGGGGCGACTGGAAAATAGGGCCGCCTTCAAAAGAACAAACCCAGGGTGAGACATTTCGACATCGACAACATATGCATTCAGCGAAAAGCGTTCTGAAGACGGATGGTGGATCAGAAATGGTGTGTCAGTGGAAGACCCATCTCTATGCTGCGGATGGCAGTTGTGCGGTTGACGGACGGGAGTATCCGTTGAGTCTGAGGCAACAATAAAGGAGATTTGAATGGCCGTACTTGTCAGAGCATTGTTGATTGGTTTTTCAGTTTCTGCACTGGCCGGGTGTGCCGGCCATTCTCATCAACTTCTCGACGCCAGAAGCGAAGGTGTGGTGATTGGCTCCTTCTCGCACGAGGGTAATGCTGAGCCCAGCATGGTGGTGGAATTTGAAGGCCAGCAATACTCATCACGCAGATTCACTATTGATCGGAGCCAGAACTTGGCAGATCTCAAGAAACAACTTGGGGGCAGTAGTAGCAAGCATTATCAACGAGTGGCGTCAGGGTTGGATAATGACCATTTCGTCTACTCGGCAAAGCCGATACTTCAACGCCTCGACGGCAAGACAATGCAGTGCTCTCTTGCTTGGCGATCCGGCCAAAAGCCCGCAGGCGTTTGCATTACTGATGAAGCAAAAACATTGACGATCAGGTCCGAGTAATGCAAAGCGGGCAAGCGTACTGATTATGATTATGGCTTTAGGAAGTTCAAGACGCTTCTGAATTGAACGGCAGATAACCGGCGTATTCCCGCCCGACACAGTCCTCGGACCCACAGTCGGCTCAGGCCGATGACCTATCCGTGGGCGGTTGGCTGGAGCGGCTGTTTGGCTCCGGAACCTGCCGTTGAACCGCCGAGGCAACAAGGTGCAGCGGGGCGCGAGCCGAACTGCCGTTCAACCCAGCGATTCAGGATGGCCAAACCTCCTACAGCGTGTCTTCCACGACCAACAATGTTCAATACCACGAACCGGCCTACAAGAGGATCGGCGACAGGGTGTACGAGGTGGGCCCCCAAACCGGCAACATCCAGTACCACAAGCCCTCATACAAGATCGAGGGCGACCGGATTTACGAAGTCAGCCCTAGTACCGGCAATGTCCAGTACCACAAGCCCAGCTACGTAATTAAATAACGCGACAAAAAAGAGACGGCATGGTTTGAAAAACAATCCGTGCTTTGCCAAGAATATAAACATTCTTAAAAAAGAGGGGGGCATATGCAGTCCAACGCCATTTGGCTCAGAACAATTTCCACGTTCATGTTTGTTTCCTTGATCGGAGGGTGTGGCTCAGAAAAAGAAGGGAAACCCGAAGAAAAGACTCTGACATGCGTAGTGCGCGACGTGAATATTTCAGCGGAATATTCAGGGGAGTGTAAAGACGGTCTCGCCCAAGGGAAGGGGGTGGCAAAGGGTAGGGATAAATACGAGGGCAGCTTTGCTAAGGGCCTCCCGCATGGATCCGGCATCTATACATGGAATCACACAGGAAATGGCGCCGTATGGGATGGGCAGTTCTATCGTGGTGAAAGATCGGGCCTTGGCACTCTTAGTGTTGATATGGGAAACAAAGATGCTCAGTTGGAATACATCAAAAAAGACGGTGCCCTGGAGGGTAATAAATATGTAGTTCGAGGCTTTTGGCTGAACGGAAAATTAATGGCCAAATGCTCTCCCCTGAATGAATGCATGAAAGGACCACCCTCAGACTTTGTTGAAATAAATAACAATATTAAAAAACAAAATCTATTACTCACAACTAAAGAAATGCATTCGAGACTAGCAAAATCATTCGCCGTATTTGATAAAAAACTAAAAGGGGTGTCGCAATGTTTTGCCTCGGAAATCTTCGACAATTACTTTATCAATCATCCTGAAAAAGCAATTCTGGATGCAAACGATCAAATTGATGTGATGTCGATCTTTAACGACAATTTTCTTCTTATTGGCATCATTCCTGAATATTGTTTGCGAAATATCCAAGCTGGCGTGATCAATGCAAAACTTTCAGACAATCCATATCAAACAGTAGATATCCACGAACTCAAGGCAGATATGCCTTCGCTCACTAATCAGCGTGTCGAGGTGCAAGGTGTAGGGATACAGATGATGGGATTTTTCTTAATTAAGCCAAAACCGGAAGATGCAACAACCATAATGGTTGATTTCGAGAAGCTCCCAAGGGATGAAAAAATCCTAGTTCTCAAACAATGTTCCGACGATGTGATTTTTGGGTGCCCAATCAAAATCTCTGGAAAAGTAGGAACAGTCGGCATGGAAACAGGAATCGTTGCCGAGAAAATTGAGATACTTGCCCGACAACAACAATAAGTACGTTTTTCTAGTTTTCATTTATTACAAACAACAAGAGCCTTCGGCGACGCGCTGGGCTCGATAAACCGAAAGCGTCGCACCCTGGAAAGCCCCGTTGGCCGTCTTGGTCTGCGGGGCTTTCACATTTTCAGCGCCATTTGTGACCTGTTGCCCTTGTGGCAAAGTGGGGAGGGAGATTGAATATGGGGTATGGCCCAAAGAATCCCCTCCTCACTCAAATGGCTAATTGATAAGCGAGCTCGTATTGATGCTGAAATAAAGAAAACGCGGGCTTCTCTGAAGACTGCAGAGGCGCTAATAAAAGAATTGTCTGGGCTTGAGGAAGATCTCGCAGCTATTGACCGCAGCCTAGGGCTGCATGAAATCAAGATTGAAGTCGAAAACATCCCTCCCGTACGTAGCCACTACGTAAGGATCAAACTTCCGCACGGCGAGCTTACCCGTTCAATATTGCTTTGCCTGCGCCTACAAGAAGGCACCCCAGTCAGTATGTCTGCTATTGCGGCTTTTATCGAAGCCAGACATGCCGATCTAACCGCAGAGAAGGAGAGTCGAGCTGCCCTTCATCGGACAATTCATTATCGACTTAAAAATCTCTGCCGCTCAGGGATACTCCAAAGGCACCATCCCGCCGAAACTAATAGTGAAGGCTTGTGGAGCCTGAAGGACACTTCTGGCTAGCCAAGGTATTCAAAACCAAGGCGATTGCCTTGAAAATACCCGCACCAAGCTCTTGAAATACCGCAACGGAAGATCTTCATCATGAGGTCTTCGAGTTTTGTTCCTAAAGACATTCGCCGGCAGTCCTCGCGCCAAGCAAATTCGCAGGCGTAGAACGCCAAATATTGAGGCCGCATTCCGTGGTAGACCCCATACTCGGCACGCCGCATGCGGCTAAAGAATGACTCTGCCTGGTTGTTGTTTACGCCGGTGTCTGTTGAGTACTCCTGAGAATGCCTTACGGCCTGATGCTCAAACCATGCAGCCAGACTAGAGTAGGCATGACTATCGTCCGACTGGATTAGTGATCCCGGAGCCACGTACTTCCGGATAATTGGTATGACATACTTTGCGTCCTCGGCGTATATGATTCTTGCAATGGTCCTTTCTGCACCTTTACCGGAAGCCTGGGACAGTTGGCGCAATGTCAAAACTATTCGCCGATTCTTGAGTTTTTCTTTGTTCCATGGCTCGATGTTTGTTTTTCCGCCTGGCACCATTCCAGCCTTACGGTTGCGCAGTTTGTTATTGACGATGGTTGAAGTGACCTTTGCTCGTTTTCGCGGCCGACGAGGCTTACCACAGAAATGACCGCCATCTACTTGAACAATCCCGCTCAAGGGAGTTTGATCAGCCTGCTCAAACAACACCTCGCGCAGTTTGGAGAGATTGTGGTAAGCCGTGCGAAGAGTTACGCGATGCCTTGCATGTATTGCGTTTGCCGAGCATCCCTTCGGCGAACTGACAAACTCGAACATCAACTTCAGTAGCTTCTTGAATGGAAGTTTCCGATTTGCAAAAGGGGTTCCAGTTGTTACGCTGAAAACCCTGTCGCAATGTTTGCATCGCCACTGACGGCGCTGGCGCCGAACATAATGTCGGTCGAGAGTTCCGCATTCAGGGCAAGGTATTTCTGTGAGGCTCCCCCAACGAATGATTACGAACTTTTCCCAGGCCTGTTGCTCAGTCATTTCTGAAATGTCTTCGAGCGTAAAGTCCCTATATGTGTTGAATTGCACCCAAATCTGACCCGGGTTTTGCACTGAATTTTGACCCACCCGGATGAGCCG
>WBSG01000022.1 GCA_008923285.1 Betaproteobacteria bacterium SCN2 | reverse complement strand
CAGGCCGTTGAAAAAGTGCTTTTCGAACGCATCAGGGACGCTGAGTGCGAAGACACGAGCTGCCCAGACGCGTCTGCGCAGCGATTGCAACGGCCCATCTGGCCGGTTTGCAGGCCCTCCCGCCCATTTCGGGCGCACGTATCCCTGGGCTCACGCATGATGCGCGTCCCACCAGCCGCCGATGCTGCCCATTCGCACAAGGTTGTAGGTGGCAAAGCACAGCAGCGCCTGGCCCGTGAGCTTGGCCTGACCGATCAGCTTGGTCTTTGCCAGACCACCGACGGTCTTGATCCAGCCAAAGGCCTCTTCGATGCGCTTGCGCACCTTCAGGCTGGTCTTGTAGCCCTCGTGCCGTGTCACTCGCGCATCCACCGCCGAGTGTTTGTCCTTGGCCGCCACGTGGGGCGTGACTTTGAGCTTTCTGCAGCCTTTGATGAAGGCCTTGCTGTCGTAGCCCTTGTCGGCACCGACCGTGGCCCGTTTGTTCCTGTTGCCCCGACGCTCCAACATGGCCAGCGCCGCCTCGCGCTCGGCCGTGCCGCTGGCGTGGGTGATCTCGACATCCACGATCAGCCCGTTGCGGTTCTCCATGAGGATGTGCCCCATGTGGCACAGGCGGGATTTGTCGCCCTGGCTCTTCTTGAACAGCCGGGCATCGGCGTCCGTGGTGCTCTCGTGGGTGTCGTTGCAGCGCTCCTGCCCCTTGAAGTCCACCTCGGGGTTGCGCCCAGGCGGCGTGCCGCTGTCGTCGTCTTTGCGCTTGAAGCTCTTGTGCGAGGCCCAGGCGTCAATGAGCGTGCCGTCCACGCTGAAGTGCTCGTCGCTGGCGAGCTTGCCCCACTGGGCACTGAGCTTGACGCGCTCGAAGAAGGCGCGGGCGAGGTCTTCGTTGAACAGACGTTCGCGGTTGGCGCTGAAAGTGGAGTGGTCCCAGACCTTGTCTTCGATGTTCAGGCCCACGAACCAGCGGTACAGCAGGTTGTAGTTGATCGCTTCGACCAAATGGCGCTCGCTGCGGATGGAGAACAGGATCTGCAGCAGCAAGGCCTTGAGCAGCATCTCCGGTGGCACCGATGGGCGGCCACGGCGGGCGTACACCGCTTCGAACTCGCGGTTCATGGTTGCCAGCAGCGCATCAACCACCGCGCGCAACTTGCGCAGCGGGTGTGCCTGCGGCACGCGCTCTTCAAGGCTGATGTAGCTGAACATCGCCCCCTGGAAATCTTGACTGCCTCTCATCGTCCTCGTCTGGGTCGTTCACCGATGGCTTCAGATCGTAGCGGCCAACGCGGGCGTCGGCGGGGGATTTTTCAACGGCCTG
>WBSG01000005.1 GCA_008923285.1 Betaproteobacteria bacterium SCN2 | reverse complement strand
GTCGAGGTGTCCTGGGAAGACAACAAGGGCGACAAGCGCACCGATACCGCCAAGATCGGCTGAACATCAGGCCGGGAGCGGGCCGCCCCGCCCGCTCGCTGTATTCCCCATCCCTGCGCTAGAGCAAAATAATGTCGTACTGCTCCTGCGTGTAGCTGGTTTCCACTTGCAGCGAGATCGGCTTGCCGATGAAGTCGGAGAGCTGGGCGAGGCTTTGCGATTCTTCGTCCAGGAATAAATCGACCACGCTCTGCGAGGCGAGGATGCGGTATTCGCGCGCCTCGAACTGGCGGTCTTCGCGCAGGATTTCGCGCAGCGCGTCGTAGCATACGGTGCGCGCGGTCTTGATTTCGCCGCGGCCCTGGCAGGTCGGGCAGGGCTCGCACAGCACGTGGGCGAGCGATTCGCGCGTGCGCTTGCGTGTCATCTCCACCAGGCCCAGCGCCGAGAAGCCGTTGACCGACACGCGGGTGGAATCGCGCGTCAGCGATTTCTTCAGCTCCCCCAGCACGGTGTCGCGATGGTCGGGGTTGTCCATATCGATGAAGTCGATGATGATGATGCCGCCGAGGTTGCGCAGCCTGAGCTGGCGCGCGATGGTCTGCGCGGCTTCGAGGTTGGTCTTGAAAATGGTGTCGTCGAAGTTGCGCGCGCCGACGAAGCCGCCGGTGTTGACGTCGATGGTGGTGAGCGCCTCGGTCTGGTCGATGATGAGGTAGCCGCCGGACTTCAGGTCGACGCGGCGCGCCAGTGCCTTCTCGATTTCTTCCTCGATCGCGTACAAATCGAATAGCGGCCGGTCGGCGCTGTAGTGCTGCAGTTTTTCCGTCACGCCCCAGGTGTAGTTGTGGGCGAACTCGTACATGCGCTGGTAGGTCTCGCGCGAGTCCACCAGGATGCGCGAGGTCTCGGTGTTGACGAAGTCGCGCAGCACGCGCAGCGAAAGGTCGAGATCCTGGTACAGCAGGGTGGGGGCGATGGAGACGCGGGATTTTTCCTGGATGTTCTGCCACAGCTTGCACAGGTAGGCGACGTCGGCGCGCAGGTCTTCGGGTTCGGCCGATTCCGCCATGGTGCGCATGATGAAGCCGCCATGCGTATCGGCGTTCAGCACGGCCTGGAATTTCTGGCGCAGGTGCTCGCGCTCTTCCTCGCCTTCGATGCGCTGGGAGATGCCGATGTGCGATTCCTGCGGCAGGTAGACGAGGTAGCGGCCGGCGAAGCTGATCTGGGTGGAGAGGCGCGCGCCCTTGGTGCCGATGGGGTCCTTGACGACCTGCACCACCAGCGACTGGCCCTCGTGCACTGCGTGCTCGATGCGGCGCTCGGCGTCGTCACCGCTGCGGCGCTCCTGCCAGATATCCGCCACGTGCAGGAAGGCCGCGCGTTCGAGGCCGATGTCGATGAAAGCCGACTGCATGCCCGGCAGCACCCGCGCCACCCGCCCCAGGTAGATGTTGCCGACCAGGCCGCGGCTGCTGGCGCGCTCGATGTGAAGTTCCTGCACCGCGCCCAGGTGCATGACCGCCACCCGCGTTTCCTGCGGCGTGACATTGACCAGCATTTCCTCGCTCATGGCGAATGCTCCAATTTTTCAATCAGTGCGGCACGCGCTGCATGCGGCATTGATTGAAAAATCCTGCTCAAGGGGAAATGAGGAAGCGATCAGAAATCCTTTTTGACTCGCTTCTTGTCTTCCTGTCCTCTTCGCGTGTTTGGTGGAAAGCTAAACCTTGATTCTGGCCCAATTCAGCAATTCTGCGGTTTCGAACAGCGGCAGGCCCATGATACCGGTATAGCTGCCCTCGATACGCGAGATGAAGGTCCCGGCCCGGCCCTGGATGCCGTAGGCGCCGGCCTTGTCCAGCGCCTCGCCGCTTTCCAGGTAGCGTGCCAGCACTGCAGGAGTTAGCGGCGCAAATTCGACTTTGCTTGAGGACAGCCGCGATTCCATGCAGCCGGCCACCGTGAGCGCCACGCCGGTATGCACCCAGTGCGTGCGCCCGGACAGCCGCAGCAGAATTTCGCCGGCCTGCGCGAGGTCGCGTGGTTTGCCGATGATCTCGCCGTCGATGTCCACCACGGTGTCGGCGCCCAGCACCGGCCGGGCGATGAGCTGGCGCAGTCCGACCACTTGCGAGCCCCTGGCCGACTTTTCTTCCGCCATGCGCCGGGCGAATGCCGCGGGCGTCTCATCGTCCAGCGGAACTTCGCGCACGTCCTCGCGGCCAAGCGCGGAGCGCAGCATCAGCACGTCGAAATGCACGCCGATCTGCTTGAGCAGCTCGCGCCGCCTTGGCGACTGTGAAGCGAGGTAGATGCGGTTGTCTGTGCGGAACACGGTGTTGGTTTACTCGCGGTGGTAGGGGTGACCCTTCAGCAGCGTGACGGCGCGGTAAAGCTGCTCGGCCAGCAAAACCCTGACCAGGCCGTGCGGCAGGGTCAGGCGGGAAATGCCCAATAATAAATGCGAACGATCCTTGACTGAAGCATCCAGGCCGTCGGCGCCGCCGATGACGAAGCAGGGCTGGGCGCCTTCCCGCATCCAGCGGGCCAGTTGTTCGGAGAATTCGGCCGTGGTGGGCTGCCTGCCGCGCTCATCCAGCGCGACGAGCGCGGCCTGGGCGGGCAGGGCGGCGAGGATGCGTTCGGCCTCCAGCTTCTGGATGCGCGCGGTGGAGGCGCCGGCAGCGCGCTTTTCGGGCTTGATCTCGACGAGTTCCAGGCCGGCATCGGGCGGCATGCGCCGGGCGTATTCCTGATAACCGGCATCGATCCAGGCCGGCATCTTGTGGCCGACCGCGAGGATGCGCAGCTTCACGGCGCGTCGTGCTTCAGGCGGGCCTGTACGCCCGCATCCCAGAGCTCTTCCAGGTTGAAATGCGCGCGCACGGCGGGATGCATGATGTGCACGACGATGTCGCCCAGGTCGACCAGCACCCATTCGCCGGTATCCTCGCCTTCCATGCCGACGATGTGCTCGCCGAGCTCCTTCATGCGGTCGCGCACGTTGGCGGCGAGCGCCTTGGTCTGGCGGGTGGAGTCGGCGCTGGCGATGATGACGCGCTCGAACAGCGAGGTCAGCTGGGTCGTATCGAGCACGGTGATGTCGCTGGCCTTGATGTCTTCCAGCGCGCCGACGACGGCGGCGATTTTTTCTTCAATGTTCATGCGGGTGAGTAGAGTTCGTTTGCTTGAATATAGTCGTGCACCGCATCCGGCATCAGGTAGCGCACGCTCTGCCTGTGCTGCAGGCGGGCGCGGATGTCGGTGGCGGCGATGTCGAGCTGGGTGATGGGTATGAGCCTGATGCTGCCGGCAGGTGAAGAGGGAAGGGTAAAGGGTGAAGGGTGGGGGGCTCCTGGATTTTTCCCTTCCCCCTTCCCCCTTCCCCCTTCACTGACCAAACGGTTCCCCAGTTCCTGCCTGAGTTCGGCGTTCAAGGAATCGGACTGCAGCAGTGCATAGCCGGGACGGTAGGCGACGGCGATGTTGGCCAGGTCGAACAGGCGCCGCCATTCCTTCCAGGCGGGCAGGCCCAGAAAGGCGTCCGCGCCCATCAGCAGCCAGACGGGCAGTACGTGGCCGAGTTCCGCGCGCAGGTCGGCGAGGGTGTCGACGGTGTAGCTGGCACGCGCAAGGCGCACTTCGCGGTCATCGAGCCTGAAACGGGCGTTGTCGGCGATGGCGAGGCGCGTCATCGCCAGGCGATGGGCGGCGGGGGTGGCCGGTGCGTCGCGGTGGGGCGGCTGCCCGGCCGGGATGATGCGTACTTCTGCGAGATCGAGCGCTTCGGCCATCTCTTCGGCCATGCGCAGATGGCCGAAATGAATGGGATCGAAGGTGCCGCCGAAGATGCCGATGGGGGATGAAACCATCTCAGCCGCGGATATGCCCGTCGCCCAGCACCACCCATTTTTCCGAAGTCAGCCCTTCCAGCCCGACCGGGCCGCGGGCGTGGATCTTGTCGGTGGAAATGCCGATTTCCGCGCCGAGGCCGTACTCGAAACCGTCGGCGAAGCGGGTCGAGGCATTGACCATGACGCTGGCGGAATCCACTTCGCGGATGAATCTTCTTGCTCGTGTGTAGTCCTCGGTGACGATGGCGTCGGTATGCTGCGAGCCGTACTGGCCGATGTGGCGCATGGCCGCGTCCATGCCGTCGACCACGCGTATCGCGATGATGGGCGCGAGGTATTCCTCGGCCCAGTCGGCTTCGACGGCTTCCTTCATCGCCGGCACGACGCGGCGCGACTCGGCGCAGCCGCGCATTTCCACACCCTTGCCGGAATAGACGGCAGCGATCGGCGGCAGGAATTTGTCCGCCACGGCGCGATGCACCAGCAGGGTTTCCATGGTGTTGCAGGTGCCGTAGCGGCTGGTCTTGGCGTTGTCGGCGATCTTCAGCGCCTTGTCGAGATCGGCGCGGTCGTCGACGTAGACGTGGCACACGCCGTGCAGGTGCTTGATGACGGGGATGCGCGCATCGTTCATCAGCCGCTCGATGAGGCCCTTGCCGCCGCGCGGCACGATGACGTCGACAAACTCGCGCATGGTGATGAGTTCGCCCACGGCGGCGCGGTCGGTGGTCTCGATCACCTGCACGCAGGTTTCGGGCAGGCCGGCGGCCTTGAGGCCCTCCCTGACGCAGGCGGCGATGGCCTGGTTGGACCGGATGGCCTCGCTGCCGCCGCGCAGGATGGCGGCATTGCCGGATTTCAGGCACAGGCCGGCGGCGTCGGCGGTGACGTTGGGGCGCGCTTCGTAGATGATGCCGACCACGCCGAGCGGCACGCGCATCTTGCCGACCTGGATGCCGGAAGGGCGGTAGTTCATGCCGCTGATGCCGCCGACGGGGTCGGGCAGCGCGGCGATCTGTTCCAGGCCTTCGGCCATGCCGGCCACGGTTTTTTCGTTGAGTGACAAACGATCCAGCAGCGCGGCATCGAGGCCGGCCGCCCTGGCGGCGGCCACATCCTCGGCATTGGCGGCGAGCAGTTTCGCCGCATCGCGGCGGATGGCGGCGGCCATGGCCATGAGCGCGGCATTCTTGGCGCGGGTTTCAGCGGCGGCCACCGCGCGCGAGGCTTCGCGCGCGGTGCGGCCGACGGTTTGCATGTAGGTTTTGATGTCGTCCATATCAGACCTTAACAACATTAAGCACGAATGCAGAAAGACAATAAACAGAGAGGAAGGGGAGGCAAAGGAGAAAAGCGAGAATCTTATTGCGGCTTACTCATTTACCTCCCTTAACCTCCCTGTGAAATGCTTTTACCTTTGCGTTCAACTTTGGTTTTCACCTCAAATTCAGGCACAGCCGCAGCATGTCGTCCCACGGGTCGCCGCCTTCCAGGCCCTTGGCCTGGCGGTCGATGCGCGCGGCGTCAGACAAGGCATCCGCCAGCCGTGCATCGCTGACCCGCTTGAGCGCCGACTGCACCAGCGACTGGCGTTTGTCCCAGATGCGGTTGGCCTTGAACGCGGCCGCCAGCGGCTGACCTTGCTTCATGGCTGATTTTAACTTGTGCAGCAGCCGCAGCGTGGCGCCGATCTGCCACAGGAGCCTGGGCACGGCCTCGCCTTCCTGCCTGAGGCTGTGCAGGATGCGCGCGCAGCGCCCGGCGTCGCCCGCCAGCATGGCGTCCTGGATGTCGGCGACTTCGAAGCGCGAGACGTCCGTCACCGCCTGTTGCACATCATCCAGGCCCAGCTTGCCCGGCGGCAGCAGCAGGGACAGCTTGTCGATTTCCTGGCGGGCGGCGAGCAGGTTGCCTTCCAGCCGGCTGGCCAGGAAATCGAGGGCTTCGCGGCTGGCCTGCTGGTTGTTCGCCGCCAGCCGGCGCCCGATCCAGGCAGGCATCTGCTCCAGCGGCACCTCGCGGCTCTGGATCACGGCGGCCTTTGCCGAAAGCGCTTCGAACCACTTGCTCTTGGTCTGTTTCCATTCCAGCCCGGGCAGCGAAACGATGCTTACCGTGTCGGCGGGCAGGCTGCCGGCATAGCGGGAAAGTGCGGCACTGCCGTCGATGCCGGGCTTGCCGCTGGGAATGCGGATCTCCACCAGCTTCTTCTGCGCGAACAGGGAAAAGTTGTCGGCGTGGCCGAAGATCACGCTCCAGTCGAACTTGCCTTGCACGGTGAACACCGTGCGCTCGTGTCCGGCCTTGAGCGCGGCGGCGCGGATGGCGTCCTCGGCTTCGAGCATGGCCAGCGGCTCTTCGCCCCAGATGAGGTAAAGCGGGGAGAGCCCCCGCGCGAGATGCGCGCCGAGATCTTCCGGGCGCAGTTCCATCACTTGGCCAGGCGACGAAGTATCTGCTGCACCGCGTCGTCCTGCAGGTCGCGATAGAGGAAGCTTTCCTCGGCGGTCTTGGCGAGGTACTGGTTGTCGTCGTAGGTGAAGTCGCGGCTCGAGGCAATGGTGGCGGCAGGGAAGATCTCGCTGCCGTCCTTGCCGGCAAGGCTGTAGCTCAGGCTGTAGTTGAGCCGGTATTCGCGCACGCGCCCGCCGCCGGAAAGCGACAGGATGCTGCGAGTCTTCTTCTCCTCGAAAAGCTTCAGCACGGCATCGGCGTCCCTGGCGTTTTCCGGCAGGGAAATGCCGCGGCTGCGCAGGGCGCTGGCCAGTTGCCGGGCAGCGCCGCTGTCCCTGGGTGCGTCGACATGGATGCTGCGATAGGGAATCGCATTCGAGCCGCGCAGATGGAAGCCGCAGCCGGCGAGCGGCAGCGCGGGAATCAGGGCGAGGAAAACGCGGCGCTTCATGCCACTATGTTAACCAAACGCCCGGGCACGACGATGATTTTTTTCGGCGCCGCCCCGCCGAGTTGTTTCTGCGCCGCTTCCGAGGCCAGGGCGGCAGCCTCGATCGCCGCCTTGTCGGCGCCGGCCGGCACGCGGATGCTGCCCCTGAGCTTGCCGTTGATCTGCACCACCAGTTCGATTTCGTCGACGGCGAGCGCGGATTCGTCGGCCTTGGGCCAGGCCTGGTCGAGCAGCTTCGTGCCCGGCCGCAGTTCGGCCCACAGGGCCTCGCAGATGTGGGGCACGATGGGCGAGAGCAGCAGGGTTGCCGTTTCCAGCGCTTCCTGGCGCAGGGCCGGGGTGCCGGCTTCTTCCGGGAGTTTCCCAAGCGCGTTCATCAGTTCCATCACCGCGGCGACCGCGGTGTTGAACTGCTTGCGGCGGCCGTAATCATCGGTGACCTTGGCGACGGTCTGGTGCAGCATGCGGCGGAATTCCTTGAGCGGGGCCGACAGTTCCCCGGCCGCTTTGGCGCCGCCAGCCTCGACGTGTTCAAACACGGCCTTCCACAGCCGCTTGAGGAAGCGGTGCGCGCCTTCCACGCCGGCGTCCGACCATTCCAGCTGCAGGTCAGGCGGCGCGGCGAACATCATGAACAGGCGCGCGGTATCGGCGCCGTAGCTGTCGATCAGGGCCTGCGGATCGACGCCGTTGTTCTTCGACTTCGACATCTTCTCGGTGCCGCCGATGGTCACCGGCTGGCCGTCGGCCTTGAGCGTGGCGCCCACGGGGCGGCCGCGCTCGTCGGTCTTGACGTCGACCTCGGCGGGGTTGATCCACTGCTTCTTGCCGTCGGCGCCGTCGCGGTGGAAAGTGGGCGCCACCACCATGCCCTGGGTCAGCAGATTCGTAAAAGGCTCGCTGGAGCTGACCAGGCCTTCGTCGCGCATCAGCTTGTGGAAAAAGCGCGAGTACAGCAGGTGCAGGATGGCGTGCTCGATGCCGCCCACGTACTGGTCCACCGGCAGCCAGTGGTTGGCGCGTCCGTCCAGCATGCTGTCGGCGTCGGGACAAGCGTAGCGTGCGTAGTACCAGGACGACTCCACGAAAGTGTCCATGGTGTCGGTCTCGCGCCTGGCCTTGCCGCCGCATTTGGGGCAGCTGCACTCGTAGAACGAAGGCATCTTGGCCAGCGGCGAGCCGCGTCCGGTGATGGTGACGTCTTCCGGCAGCACCACGGGCAGGTCCCTTTCCGGCACCGGCACGTCGCCGCAGGCTTCGCAATGAACGATGGGGATGGGGCAGCCCCAGTAGCGCTGACGCGAAATGCCCCAGTCGCGCAGGCGGAACTGCACCTGCTTGTCGCCGAGGCCGAGCGCTTTCAGGTCGGCGGCGATGGCGTCGATGGCGGCATCGTAGCCGAGGCCGTCGTATTTGCCGGAGTTGACGCAGTAGCCATCCTTGCTGGCATACCACTCTTCCCATGCGTCAGTGGAGAAACCCTTCTCCCTTCCCCCTTCCCCCTTCTCGCCTATCACCTGCCTGATCGGCAGGCCGTAGGCCCTGGCAAAGTGGAAATCGCGCTCATCGTGCGCCGGCACCGCCATCACCGCGCCCTCGCCGTAACCCATGAGCACGTAGTTGCCGACCCACACCGGCACTTCTTCGCCGGTGAGCGGGTGCACGACCCTGAGGCCGGTGTCCATGCCCTTCTTTTCCATGGTGGCAAGGTCGGCCTCGGCCACGCCGCCGCGCTTGCACTCGTCGACGAATGCGGCGAGCGCCGGATTGTTTTCGGCCGCGCGGGCGGCGAGCGGATGCTCGGCCGCCACGGCGACGAAGGTCACGCCCATGATGGTGTCGGCGCGGGTGGTGTAGACCCAAAGCAGATTGTCCGGCTCGCCGGTCAGCCTGAAGGCGAAACGCACGCCGTAGCTCTTGCCGATCCAGTTCCGCTGCATGGTTTTCACCTGCTCGGGCCAGCCCGGCAGCTTGTCGAGTTCGTTGAGCAGTTCTTCCGCGTACTGGGTGATGCGGAAGAAGTACATCGGGATCTCGCGCTTTTCCACCAGCGCGCCGGAGCGCCAGCCGCGGCCGTCGATGACCTGCTCGTTGGCGAGCACGGTCTCGTCCACCGGGTCCCAGTTGACCGTGGCATTTTTCCGGTAGACCAGGCCTTTCTCGAATAAACGCGTAAACAGCCACTGCTCCCACTTGTAGTACTCGGGCTGGCAGGTGGCGATCTCGCGCTCCCAGTCGATGGCGAGGCCGAGCGCCTTCAACTGGCCGCGCATGTGGTCGATGTTGGCGTAGGTCCACTTCGCCGGCGGCACGTTGTTGGCCATGGCGGCGTTTTCCGCCGGCAGGCCGAAGGCGTCCCAGCCCATGGGCTGCAGCACGCTGTAGCCCTGCAGCAGGTGGAAGCGCGCCAGCACGTCGCCGATGGTGTAGTTGCGCACATGGCCCATGTGCAGCTTGCCCGAAGGGTAGGGAAACATGGACAGGCAGTAGTACTTGGGCCTGGCGGCGTCCTCGCGGGCCTTGAAGGCCTGGGTCTGCTCCCAGTTTTGCTGGGCGGCGCGCTCGATAAGAGAGGGGTCGTATCTTTCCTGCATGGCGGCGAAAAGGCCAAAAGAATCAAAGCCCGCCATTATACCCGGCGGCAAACCCGTCGGTGACAGCGGCTGCCCGGGCGCGGTATACTCCCCCGGCTAAAATTTCGCTTATCCCTACATTTTCAGGAGGACACATGTCCAAGAAGCATCCCGTTATCGCGGTCACCGGCTCGTCCGGCGCCGGCACCACCTTCGTCAAGCGCGCCTTCGAGAACATCTTCCGCCACTACGACATCAATGCCGCGATCATCGAGGGCGATAGCCTGCATTCCCTGGGCCGCGTCGAATTCCGCGAGCGCATGAAGGCCGAGGAAGCCAAGGGCAACAAGCACTTCTCGCATTTTGGCCCCGAGGCCAACCACTTCGACAAGATCGAGGAGACCTTCAAGGTCTACGGCGAAACCGGCGGCGGCAAGAAGCGCTACTACATCCACAGCGACGAAGAGGCGGCCGAGCACAACAAGCGCCTCAACACCAGCCTGAAGCCGGGCGAGTTCACCCCCTGGGAAGACATTCCGGCCGGCACCGACGTGCTGTTCTACGAAGGCCTGCATGGCCTGGTGAAGACCGACGGCATCGACGCCTCGCGCTACATCGACCTCGGCATCGGCGTGGTGCCCGTGGTCAACCTGGAATGGATCCAGAAGATCCATCGCGACCATGCCGAGCGCGGTTACTCCGCCGAAGCCACGGTGGACACCATCCTGCGCCGCATGCCGGACTACATCAACTACATCACCCCGCAGTTCTCGCACACCCACATCAACTTCCAGCGCGTGCCCACGGTGGACACCTCCAACCCCTTCATTGCGCGCGACATCCCGACGCCGGACGAGAGCTTCGTCATCATCCGCTTCGCCGATGCCCGCGGCGTGGATTTCTCCACCCTGCTCAACATGATCCCCAACAGCTTCATGTCGCGCACCAACAACATCGTGGTGCCCGGCAGCAAGATGGGCTATGCCATGGAGCTGATCCTCACCCCCATGATCGAGAAGATGATCGAGCAGAGCCGCAAGGCCTGATCGCGCAGATCGCCAAATGAAAACGGGGCCTTCGGGTCCCGTTTTTTTGTTTCGCCGGAGAGCAAGTGCATGACTGCGGAGTTTGCGGAGGGCGCAGAGAAAACCAATTTACACAGAGGAAACAGAGGAAACCAGGGGGTATTGATTTATGGGTTATTCCCCTGCTCCCTCCGTTGCTTCTTTGTCTGCCTTTTTGCTTTTTCAGCCCAGCGCCACCAGCGCGATCTCGTCGCCGTCCTGGACCGGCGTGCCGCCCTCGGCGAACTTGCGGTTGACGGTGATCTTGAGGCCGGGGTTGTTGCGCAGCCAGCGGGCCCAGGGCTCGCCGCGCAGGGAGAGGAAAAACAGCAGGCTTTGCACGTCCTGCACCTGCGGCGGCAGGTCCAGTTCGTCCGAGGCGCGGTCGAAGGCATCGACGAGGGAGCCGAAGTAGAGAATGTTGATCATGGCTGCATCCGGTAAAATTGCTGTTTAGTCAGTCCGCATTGTATCCATGTCCGCCTCCTTCCTCGACTCCCTCAACCCGCAGCAGCGCGAAGCGGTGACGCTGCCGCACCAGTCGGCGCTGATCCTGGCGGGCGCCGGTTCGGGCAAGACGCGGGTGCTGACCACGCGCATCGCCTGGCTGATTTCGACCGGGCAGGTGTCGCCCCTGGGCTTGATGGCGGTCACTTTCACCAACAAGGCAGCGAGGGAAATGCTGACGCGCATATCCGCCGCGCTGCCCATCAACACGCGCGGCATGTGGGTGGGCACCTTCCACGGCCTCGCCAATCGCCTGCTGCGCGCGCATCACCGCGAGGCCAACCTGCCGCAGGTTTTTCAGATCCTGGATTCCCAGGATCAGGCTTCCGCCATCAAGCGCCTGCTGAAGGCGATGGACATCGACACCGAGAAATACGAGCCGCGCAAGGTGCAGTGGTTCATCAACGGCCAGAAGGAAGCCGGCCTGCGCGCCAAGGATGTGGAGGTGCACGACGAATTCACGCGGCGCCTCGCGGAAATCTTTGAGGCCTACGACGCCCAGTGCCAGCGCGAGGGCGTGGTGGACTTCGCCGAACTGCTGTTGCGCTCCTACGAACTGCTGTCCTTCAACGAGCCGTTGAGAAACCATTACCAGGCGCGCTTCAAGCACATCCTCATCGACGAATTCCAGGACACCAACCCGCTGCAGTACCGCTGGCTCAAGCTCTTCGCCGGGCCGTCCACGGCGATGTTCGCGGTGGGCGATGACGACCAGTCGATCTACGCCTTCCGCGGCGCGGAAACCGCCAACATGCGCGAGTTCGAGAAGGAGTTCGCGCAGGGCCGCGTGATCAAGCTGGAGCAGAACTACCGCAGCCACGGCAACATCCTCTCCGCCGCCAATGAATTGATTGCGCGCAACCGCGAGCGCCTGGGCAAGAACCTGTGGACCGACGAAGGCGCGGGCGAGCCGATCCGCGTGTTCGAAGGCTACGGCGACCAGGACGAGGCCGGCTTCATCGTCGACGAAGTGAAGGCGCTGCACCGCGAAGGGCACGCGCTGTCGGATATCGCGCTGCTGTACCGCTCCAATGCACAATCACGCGTGCTGGAACATGCACTGTTCACCTCGGGCATTCCCTACAAGGTCTACGGCGGCCTGCGCTTCTTCGAGCGCCAGGAAGTGAAGCATGCCCTGGCTTATCTCAGGGTGATGAGTTTCCCTGACGACGACGGCGCCTTCCTGCGCATCGTCAATTTTCCCACGCGCGGCATCGGCGCCAGGTCTCTGGAAAACCTGCAGGAAGCGGCCCGGTCCGGCGGCGTCAGCCTGTGGCTGGCGGCGCAGGCGCAGAGTGCCGGAAAAATCAATCCAGCCAAGCGCGACGCCGCCAAGGGACTGCCGGCCTTCGTCACGCTGATGGAAAAAATGCGCGAGGCCTGCGAGGGCATGTCGCTGGCGGAAACGCTGGAGCAGGTCATCAATGTTTCAGGTCTGGCCGACTATTACATGAACGAGAAGGACGGCCAGGACCGGCTGGAGAACCTCAACGAACTGATCAACGCCGCCGCCCTGTTCGAGCAGGACCCGGAGGCCGTGGTGGAGGAGGGCCAGAGCGTGATGGAAGCCTTCCTCGCCCACGCCGCGCTGGAGGCCGGTGAGCACCAGGCCGGGGCCGGCACCGATGCGCTGCAGCTGATGACCGTGCACGCGGCCAAGGGCCTGGAGTTCCACAGCGTCTTCATCACCGGTCTGGAAGAAGGCCTGTTTCCGCACGAGCAGAGCTTCGCCGACGCCGACGGCCTGGAAGAGGAGCGCCGCCTGATGTACGTGGCCATCACCCGCGCGCGCCGCCGCCTCTATCTCACCCACGCGCAGTCGCGCATGCTGCACGGCCAGGTGCGCTACGGCCTGCCTTCGCGCTTTCTTTCGGAGTTGCCGGAGAATCTGCTGCTGCCGCTCAACAACCGGCGCGCGGCCTGGGCGCAGGAGCCGGCGCCGGCTGCCGCATACGGCAGCGGCGCCCAGGGTGCGGCAGGGTTTTCCGTCGGCCAGAACGTGGCGCATCCCAAGTTTGGCAGCGGCGTGATCCTGGGCTTCGAGGGGCGCGGCGGCGATGCACGCGTGCAGGTCAGGTTCCGCGATGCCGGCACCAAGTGGCTGGCGCTGGAATACGCCAAGCTCAGCGCAGCGTAAGTTTTCCGTCCAGGCGGTCCGCGGCCGCTAGCCGCCGACGATGCGGTTCCGGCCTTTTTCCTTGGCCTGATAGAGGCGCTTGTCCACTTCTTCGATGAAGTCGATCGGCCTGTCCGAGCGCCCGGGCGTAATGGTGCCAATGCCGAGACTGATGGTCAGGATCGGGCTTACGGGGGATTGCTCGTGGGGAATGCCTTCCTCGGCCAGCAGGTCCTGGCAGCGCCTGGCCACCTTGGCGGCCGCTTCCGCGTCCGTTTCCGGCAGCACCAGCACGAATTCCTCGCCGCCGATGCGTGCGAGGAAATCGCGCGGACGGGTCGCCGCCCGGTTCAGCAGCTGGGCCATGCGCCTGAGGCAGTTGTCTCCCTGGATATGGCCGTAGTGGTCGTTGTACTGCTTGAAGTGGTCGATGTCGAACAGGATCAGCGAAAGCGGCAGCCTGCTGCGAGTTGCGTTGGTCCATTCCACTTCCAGGATGGAATCGAACATGCGCCGGTTGGGAATGCCGGTCAGTTCGTCCTTGAATGACAGCGCTTCGAGTTCCTTCTGCAGGCTCAGCAGCTTTTCCTCGGTTTTCTTGCGCTCGCTGATGTCGAACATGAAGCCGACCAGCGCATCGACCTCGCCGTTTTCTTTGCGGACGACGTGCACGACATCGCGGATCCACACGTAGTTTCCGTCCCTGGTCAGCGCGCGGTAATCCGCTTCGTGGTCGACACCGGCCTTGGACTGGGCAACGCAGAAGTTGACGACACGCTCCCTGTCCTCTTCATGGATCCTGGCCGCCCAGTCTTCCACGCTCGCCCAGCTGTCGGGCGCCCAGCCGAGCAGGTTTTCGATCTGCGGGCCGATATAGGCGAACTTCATGGTTTTCCAGTCGATCTTCCAGGGAATGGCCTTGGTCGATTCCAGCAGGGTTTTGTAGACGGCGCTGTCTGGGTCCATGTCTTGCGTGATTTCGCTCGTCATCGGGATCTGTTTCGAATTGCCTGTCCGGTGTGCAATTAAAGCCGCTAACTCCTGGAAGCGAACATCGACTGATAGCCCAGGTAGGCGGTGCCCAGCATGACGGGCACGGCGATGAGCATGCCGACGACGGGAACCAGGGCCAGCAGGAATACCGGGATCAGCACCAGGCCGTTGGCCAGCAGGGCCACCCAGTTGCGGAGACAGGCCTTGAGGGAGAGGCCCATGGCCTGCAGGGACGTGGCATTGCCGAACAGCACCAGCGCCGGCGCGTACCAGGTGGCGGCAACCGCCGGGATGACGAGTCCCAGCCCCACAAGCAGGAGCACCCCCTTGCCTTCGAGGCCCTGCGCGACCTGCTCGGGCGCGGCGCCCTGCTGGATTGCCTGCATCATGGCCTGATAGTCCACGCCCAGCTGCTTCATCAGCCACAGGATGGCGAGCAGGACGCCGAGGTAGATCGCGCCGACCATGGCGAGCGGCAGCGCATGGTTGCGGAAGCCGGCCGCGAAATGCGGCAGTTCGGGCTCGCCGCCTTCGTCGATGGCGCGGAACGCGCGCATGAAGCCCGCCAGCATCAGCGGAGTGAGGATCTCGGTCAGGCCGGCACCGGCATAGGGAATGAGCTGCAGGATCAGCAGCGCGCCGAGGAAGAGCGCGGTCGCCGCGCCCAGCATCAGCGGGCTTTTGATGAACAGCCTGAAGGCGCCGGTTACCCAGTCAAGGCCTGCGCGCGCCGGTACGCGGCGCGGGAGTTCTTCGCTCATGCCTGCCTAGAAGGTTTTCAAGACCCAGTGCGGCACTGCGGTCGGCGCGACCGGGCCGTCATCGCGGGCGAATTCGCCGCGCCCCATCTGGTCGACGAGGTAGTAGGGCGCGCCTCCCGGCGGGGTGATGCGGATCATGTACAGCTTGCCGCGCAGCCGGTATTCCTCGATGCGCTCGCCGCCGCGGCTGCGGATGGTGATCGAGGGCTCTTCGATCTCGCCGGCAGTGGGGGCGCCGTCAGGCACCGGGGTGCTGCCGGGAGGGGGCGCGGACGCCTCGTCGGCGGCGAACGCCGGCAGGCTGGCGAGCAGAAGCGCAGCGATGAGGCTGGAAGCAGTTTTTTTCATGGTCATGTCCGGTCTATTCTACTTTCAAAATAGCTTAAAACGCGTGCGGAAATCACAGGTTGAGGAGGATTTCGCGTTCGCTTGTGGTCGGCGCGAAGCCGCGTTTCTCGTAGTGGCTGAAGATGGCTTCGACCACCTCCGCCGGCTTGTCGATGACCTGCATCAGATTCATGTCCTGCGGGCTGATCATGCCTTCCTTGACCAGTCGCTGGTTGAACCACTCCAGCAGCCCGGCCCAGTACTTGGAACCGACCAGGATGATGGGCATGCTGCGGGTCTTGCCGGTCTGCACCAGGGTCAGCGCTTCCATCAGTTCGTCCAGCGTGCCGAAGCCGCCGGGCATGACCACATAGGCGGCGGCGAACTTGACGAACATGACCTTGCGCGCGAAGAAATGGTGGAAGGTCTGGGTGATGTCCTGGTACGGATTGGTGTGTTGCTCGTGCGGCAGCTGGATGTTGAGGCCGATGCTGGGCGACTTGCCGAAATAGGCGCCCTTGTTGGCGGCTTCCATGATGCCGGGGCCGCCGCCGGAAATCACGGAGAAGCCGGCGTCGGAAAGCTGGCGCGCGATCTGTTCGGTGAGCATGTAGTAGGCGTGGTCGGGCGGAGTGCGCGCGCTGCCGAAGATCGACACCGCAGGGCGTATGCCGGCCAGGCGTTCGGTGGACTCCACGAACTCTGCGATAATGCCAAACAGACGCCAGGACTCGCGGGCCGAATAGTCGATTTCCGCAGCGTCGCGCGGGTCGGCCATTTCAGGCAATTTGTCTTTCATTTCGGTTCCTTATGACCCAGAAAACCCTCCTGCTGGTGGATGGCTCATCCTACCTGTACCGGGCATTCCATGCCCTGCCGGATTTGCGCAACCGCCACAACCAGCCCACCGGCGCCGTCTATGGCGTCATCAACATGCTGAAAAAGCTGGAGAAGGACTACCCGGCCGATTATATCGCCTGCGTGTTCGACCCCAAGGGTAAAACTTTTCGCGAAGACTGGTATCCGCAGTACAAGGCCAACCGGCCGCCCATGGCCGAGGACCTCGCAGTGCAGATCGAGCCCCTGTTCGAGGGCATCCGCGCGCTGGGCTGGCCGCTCGTCATTGTCGACGGCGTCGAGGCCGACGACGTCATCGGCACCCTGGTGACCCACGCCGCCAGTGAAGGCGTGAAAAGCATTGTTTCCACCGGCGACAAGGACATGGCGCAGTTGGTCAACGCCCAGGTCACCCTGGTCAATACCATGAGCAACGAGGTGCTCGACGAAAAGGGCGTGCAGGAAAAGTTCGGCGTGCCGGCGACGCGCATCGTCGATTATCTCGCGCTCATCGGCGACAGCGTGGACAACGTGCCGGGCGTGGAAAAGGTCGGTCCGAAGACCGCGGTCAAGTGGCTGGCCGAATACGGCAGCCTCGACGACATCATCGCCCGCGCCGGCGAAATCAAGGGCGTGGTGGGCGAGAACCTGCGCAAGGCGCTGGACTGGCTGCCCATGGGGCGCAAGCTCGTCACCATCAAGACCGATGTCGACCTCGCCTTCGATGCGGAAGCGCTCACCAGGCAGCCGCCCGACCGCGACAAACTGCTGGCCTTCTACGAAACCCAGGATTTCCGCACCTGGCTGCGCGAGTTGCGCGCGGCCGAACAGGGGCAGGGCGAGGGCGATGCGCCGGCGGAGAACGCGACCGTGGCGGCGACCGCCGATGCCGACCACCGCGCCAGCTACGCCTGCATTCTGAGCGAAGCGGAGCTCGATGCCTGGCTGGACAAAATCGCGCGCGCCGGGCGGGTCGGCTTCGACACCGAAACTACCGCGCTCGACCCGATGACGGCGCAACTCGTCGGCATGTCCTTCGCCGTGGCCCCGGGCGAGGCGGCCTATCTGCCGCTCGCGCACCGTTATCCCGGCGCGCCCGACCAGTTGAACCGCGAAGCCGCGCTGGCAAAACTGCAATCCTGGCTGGAAAGCGAGCGTCCGCAGAAAGTCGGCCAGAACCTCAAGTTCGACCGCCACGTGCTGGCCAACCATGGCATCCGCCTCAAGGGCATCGTGCACGACACCCTGCTCGAGTCCTACGTCGCCGAGTCGCACATGCCGCACGACCTCGACAGCCTGGCCGCGCGCTTCACCTCGCTGTCGGTCATCACCTACCAGGACGTCGCCGGCAAGGGGGCAAAGCAGATCGGCTTCGACCAGGTCGACCTCGATACCGCCACCCAGTACGCCGCCGAGGATGCCGACGTGACCCTGCGCGTGCACGAGGTGCTGTATCCGCAGATCGAACCGATCGAAGGACTGAAGCGGGTGTACGAAAGCATCGAGCTGCCGGTGGCCGATATCCTGTTCCGCATGGAGCGCAACGGCGTGCTGCTCGACCGCGACAGGCTCGCCACCCAGGGGCGCGAACTGGGCGAGGCCATGCTCAAGCTGGAGGAGCGCGCCTATCAGCTTGCCGGTCACCCGTTCAACCTCAATTCGCCCAAGCAGATCCAGGAAATCTTCTTCGGCGAGATGAAGCTGCCGGTGATCAAGAAAACGCCGAGCGGCCAGCCTTCCACCGACGAAGAGGTGCTGGAAACCCTGGCCGCCGACTACCCGCTGCCGAAAACCCTGCTCGAATACCGCGGGCTGGCCAAGCTCAAGTCCACCTACACCGACAAGCTGCCGCAGATGATCAACCCGAAGACCGGGCGCGTGCATACGAACTACTCGCAGGCCACCGCGGTCACCGGCCGGCTGTCGAGTTCCGATCCCAATCTGCAGAACATACCGGTGCGCACCCAGGAGGGCCGCCGCATCCGCGAGGCCTTCATCGCGCCGCAAGGCTCGGTCATCGTGTCAGCGGATTATTCCCAGATCGAGTTGCGCATCATGGCGCACCTGTCCGGCGACGAAGGCCTGCTCAAGGCTTTCGCCGAAGACCGCGACATTCATACCGCCACCGCCTCCGAAGTGTTCGGCGCGGCGCTGGACGAAGTGAGTTCGGACCAGCGGCGCATGGCCAAGGTCATCAACTTCGGCCTGATCTACGGCATGTCGGCCTTCGGCCTCGCCAGCCAGCTGAATGTCGAACGCAGCGCGGCACAGGCCTACATCGACCGCTACTTCGCGCGCTACCCTGGCGTGGCCGACTACATGCAGCGCACGCGCGAACAGGCGAGGTCGCAGGGCTTTGTCGAAACCGTGTTCGGTCGCCGCCTGTACCTGCCCGAGATCAACTCCCGGAATCCCGCTCGCCGCCAAGGCGCCGAGCGCGCCGCCATCAACGCCCCCATGCAGGGCACCGCGGCCGATCTCATCAAGCTGTCCATGATCGCCGTGCAGGCCTGGCTCGATGCCGACGGGCGGCAGAGCAGGATGATCATGCAGGTGCACGACGAACTGGTGCTGGAAGTGCCGGAAAGCGAACTGGATGAAGTGCGCACGCGCCTGCCGCAGCTGATGGCCGGCGTGGCGCAATTGAAGGTGCCGCTGAAGGCCGAAGTGGGCAGCGGGCCCAACTGGGAAGCCGCACACTAGCGCAAACAAAAACGGGGGCCGAGGCCCCCGTGGTTTTTTGCTGGTCCGCTGCGCCTATTTTTTCAGGCTGTCGCGGATTTCGCGCAGCAGCACGATGTCTTCCGGCGTTGCCGCAGGTTCGGGCGGCGGCGCTTCCTTTTTCAGCCGGTTGATCTGCTTGACCATGACGAAGATCACCAGGGCCAGAATGATGAAATTGAGCAGGATGGTGAGGAAACTGCCGTAGGCGAACACGGGGATGCCGGCCTTCTTGACCTCGGCCAGGGTCATCACGACATCGGGCGGCACGTCTTTCAGGGCGATGAACAGGTTGCTGAAATCAAAGCCGCCGGACACCGCGCCGATGAGCGGCATGATCAGGTCGTCGACGATGGACGACACGATCTTGCCGAACGCGGCGCCGATAATGACGCCGATCGCGAGATCGACGGCGTTGCCCTTGACGGCAAACTCCTTGAATTCGGACATGAAGCTCATGCTGTCTCCTGCAATTTGTTGATGGAATGCGCGACTTTGTAACATGAAACCAATCGATTTGCTAAAACCGATTGCATAAAGATTACGCAACCGGTTCCCCATCGCCGGCCAGGCGGGGTAAAATTGCAGCCCCTATGCGTATCGGCCCTCATCTCCTCAAGAACAACCTGATCGTTGCGCCCATGGCAGGCGTGACCGATCGCCCGTTCCGCCAGCTGTGCAAGCAGCTGGGCGCGGGCATGGCCGTGTCCGAGATGGTGACCTCGAATTCGCTGCTCTACGGCAGCAGCAAGACCCAGCGCCGCGCCAACCACGAAGGCGAGGTCGAGCCCAAGTCGGTGCAGATCGCCGGCGCCGACCCGGCGATGATGGCCGAAGCTGCGCGCTACAACGTCGAGCGCGGCGCGCAGATCATCGACATCAACATGGGCTGCCCGGCCAAGAAGGTGTGCAACGTCATGGCCGGCTCGGCGCTGTTGCAGAACGAGGCGCTGGTCGAGCAGATTCTCGATGCCGTGGTCAAGGCCGTGCCGGAAGTGTCGGTCACGCTGAAGATTCGCACCGGTTGGGACCGTTCGCACCGCAATGCGCTGAACATCCTGAAAATCGCCGAAGGTTCCGGCATTCAGGCGCTGGCCATCCACGGTCGCACGCGTGCCTGCGGCTATACCGGGGATGCGGAATACGACACCATCGCCGCGGTCAAGGCCGAGGCCCGCATTCCGATCATCGCCAACGGCGACATCACCACGCCGGAGAAGGCCAAATACGTGCTCGACTACACCCGCGCCGATGCCGTGATGATCGGCCGCGCGGCACAAGGCCGGCCGTGGATTTTCCGCGAGATCGACCATTACCTGAAAACCGGCCGTCACCTGCCGCCGCCGGAGGTTTCCGAAATCCACCAGGTGCTGAAGGCGCACCTGGAAGACCTGTACGCGTTCTACGGCGAACATACCGGGCTGCGCGTCGCGCGCAAGCATATTTCCTGGTACACGCGCGGACTGGTCAATGCCAGCAGCTTCCGCCACCGCATGAATCATCTGGAAAGCGTGCAGGAGCAACTGGACAGCGTGGACGAGTTCTTTTCCCAGGCCGCCCGCGCCAGCAACTATCTGCAGTACGAAATCGAGCCAGTCGAACTGGCCGCTTAGGGAGAAGTGCTTTGATGGAAGAAAACGAACTTGCGGCTTGTGTACGCAAGTCACTGAACCGCTATTTCAAGGACCTCGACGGCGAAGAGCCGGTCGGCATTTATGAAATGGCCATCCTGGCGCTGGAAAAGCCCCTGCTGACCTACATCATGGATCGCGCCGAGGGCAACCAGACCCGCGCTTCGGAAATGCTGGGCATCAACCGCAATACCCTGCGCAAGAAACTCAAGCAGCACGGGCTGAGCGACTGAGCGATCACGAACCAGAACATGAACAAGGAGGACAAGAAGACAGGAGTAATCGCTTTGTTTTGCCTTCCTCTTGTACTCACGTCCTCTTCGTTTAAAGGTTTTTCAAACTTTTGACTAGCAAATGAAAATCGAACGCGCACTCATCAGCGTGTCGGACAAGTCCGGCATACTGGAATTCGCCCGCGAACTCGCAGCCCTGGGCGTCGACATCATCTCCACTGGCGGCACTGCCAAACTGCTCGCCGACAACGGCGTCAAGGTCACGGAGATTTCCGATTACACCGGCTTCCCCGAGATGCTCGACGGTCGCGTGAAGACGCTGCATCCGAAAGTGCACGGCGGCATCCTCGGCCGGCGCGACCTGCCCGAGCACGTGGCGACCATGCGCGAACATGGCATCGGCAACATCGATCTCGTCGTGGTCAACCTCTATCCTTTCCGCGAGACCATCGCCAGGCCCGGCTGCACGCTGGAAGACGCGATCGAGAACATCGACATCGGCGGCCCTGCCATGGTGCGCTCCTCGGCCAAGAACCACGCCCACGTCGCCATCGTCACCGATCCGGCGGATTACGCCGTGGTGCTCAATGAAATGAAGGCCGGCGGCGTGACGCAGGAAACGCGCTTTTCGCTCGCCATCAAGGCTTTCGAGCACACCGCCGCTTACGACGGCGCCATCGCCAATTATTTCGGCGGCATCATCGAGCAGTCCGAGTTCCCGCGCACCATCAACCTGCAATTCAGGAAGACACAGGCCATGCGCTACGGCGAGAACCCTCATCAGAACGCGGCTTTCTACGTCGAGGCCAGTGCCGGGGAAGCCAGCATCGCCACTGCAAAGCAGCTGCAGGGCAAGGAGCTGTCCTACAACAACATCGGCGACGCCGATGCCGCGCTGGAATGCGTCAAGCAATTCGACGCCGCCCCCGCCTGCGTCATCGTCAAGCACGCCAACCCCTGCGGTGTGGCCTACGGCGCCAGCCTGCTGGACGCCTACGATCGCGCCTACAAGACCGATCCGGAATCGGCCTTCGGCGGCATCATCGCCTTCAACGGCGAACTCGACGCCGAGACCATGAAGGTCATCGTCGAGCGCCAGTTCGTCGAAGTCATCATCGCGCCGAAAGTGGCGGCGGCGGCGGTGGAAGTAGCGGCGGCAAAGAAGAACGTGCGCGTGCTCGAATGCGGCCAGTGGCCTGCCGAGCCCGGCAAGCGCCTCGACTTCAAGCGCGTGACCGGCGGTCTGCTGGTGCAGGATGCTGATCTCGCCCTCACCGGCGAGATCAGAGTGGTGACCAGGCGCGCGCCGACCGAGGCCGAAATGCGCGACCTGCTGTTCGCCTGGCGCGTGGCCAAGTACGTCAAGTCCAATGCCATCGTCTATGCGAAAGACAGCATGACCGTCGGCGTCGGCGCCGGCCAGATGAGCCGCGTCAACTCCGCGCGCATCGCCGCCATCAAGGCCGAGCATGCCGGGCTGGAAGTGAAGGGCTCGGTGATGGCTTCCGACGCCTTCTTCCCGTTCCGCGATGGCATCGACTCCGCCGCCCAGGCCGGCATCGCCGCGGTGATCCAGCCCGGCGGCTCGATGCGCGACGAGGAAGTCATCGCCGCCGCCGACGAGCACGGCATGGCCATGGTGTTCACCGGCATGCGGCACTTCCGGCATTAAAGGCTTGAACCGCTGAAGACGCGGAGAACGCCGAGGAAAACCTTTAGGCACTCTCCGCGAACTCTGCGGCCTCAGCGGTTAAACGAGGTTCTTACATGAAGATATTGGTAATCGGATCCGGCGGCCGCGAGCATGCCCTGGCGTGGAAGCTGGCGCGGTCGCCGCGCATGCAGAAAGTTTTCGTCGCACCCGGCAACGGCGGCACCGCGCTTGAGCCCGAGGTCGAGAATGTGCCGCTCGCCGGCGTGCCTGAAATGGTGGAATTCGCCAGGCGCGAGAACATCCAGCTCACCGTGGTCGGCCCCGAGGCGCCGCTTGCGGAGGGCGTGGTCGATGCCTTCCGCGCGGCCGGGCTGAAGATTTTCGGGCCGACGCAAGCTGCGGCGCAGCTGGAGTCGTCCAAGGATTTCGCCAAGGCCTTCATGGTGCGGCACAACATTCCCACTGCCAAATACCGGACTTTCACCGACGTGGCCGCAGCGCATGCCTATGTCGATGCCGAAGGCGCGCCCATCGTCATCAAGGCCGACGGCCTCGCCGCCGGCAAGGGCGTGGTGGTGGCGCAGACCCTGGCCGAAGCGCATGCGACCATCGACGACATGCTGTCCGGCAACAAGCTCGGCTCGGCCGGCGCGCGCGTGGTGATCGAGGAGTGCCTGCTTGGCGAGGAAGCCAGCTTCATCGTCATGGTTGATGGCGAGCATGTGCTGGCGCTGGCTTCCAGCCAGGACCACAAGCGGCTGCAGGACGGCGACGCCGGCCCCAACACCGGCGGCATGGGCGCCTATTCGCCGGCGCCCGTGGTGACGCCGCAGATGCATGCCCGGATCATGCGCGAAGTGATCAATCCCACTGTGACCGGCATGGCGAAAGACGGCATTCCCTATACCGGCTTCCTTTATGCCGGCGTCATGATCGGCGACGACGGCAGGATCAAGGTGCTCGAATTCAACTGCCGCATGGGCGATCCGGAAACCCAGCCCATCATGATGCGGCTGAAGTCCGATCTGGTGACGCTGGTCGAGCATGCCGCCGACGGCAGGCTCGACAAGATCGAGGCGGAATGGGATCGCCGCACTGCGCTGGCCGTGGTGCTGGCCGCGGCCAACTATCCCGAGTTGCCACGGAAGGGCGATGTCATCGAAGGCCTGCCCAAGGATGCCGAGGACCTGCATGTGTTCCACGCCGGCACGCAATTGACCGATGGCAAACTGCTCACCAGCGGCGGCCGCGTACTGGCCGTGACCGCGCTGGGCGACAGCGTGAAAATGGCGCAGAAGCGCGCCTACGAGGCGGTGGCGCAGATCCGCTTCGACGGCATGCAGTATCGCAGGGACATCGGCTACCGGGCCTTGAACCGCAAGGCGTGAGGAGAGCGGCGTGAAGCGTGAGGCGCTGCGCGCAATTCTCAAGCAGGGCGGCGTCATCGCCTATGCCACCGAATCCTGCTTTGGCCTCGGCTGCGATCCCATGAATCGAACTGCCGTGGAAAAAATCTTCAAACTGAAAGGACGCGGGGCGGCCAAGGGGCTCATCCTCATCGCCGCCAATCGCAATCAACTGCGCCCTTATGCCACCCGTTCGGCCATCGAAGCGGCCTGGGCCAGGGGCCGCTGGCCCGGCCCGGTGACCTGGGTGCTGCCGGCGACGAAATCCTGCCCCGACTGGCTTACAGGCGGCCGTGGCACCGTGGCCGTGCGCATCACCGCGCACGCCGGCGCGGCCGCCCTGTGCGAGAAAGCCGGCATGGCGCTGGTTTCCACCAGCGCCAACAAGAGCGGCGACAGCCCGGCCAGGACCGCGGCGGAATGTGAGGCCGTGTTCGGCAGGCGCGTAAGCGTGCTGGAAGGCAAAATCGGCATGCGCAAGCGGCCTTCTACCCTGATAGACTTGGCCAGCGGCAAGGTGCTGAGAAAATGATTCCGAAAGACCAGATCAAGTCCTATTTCCTGAATCTTCAGGAACTCATCGTTTCGCGCATGGAGACCCTCGACGGCAAGCCCTTCCGCCGCGATGCCTGGGATCGTCCCGAGGGCGGCGGCGGCATTTCGCGGCTGGTGGAAGAGGGCAATGTGCTTGAACGCGCCGGGGTCAATTTCTCCCATGTCATGGGCGACAAGCTGCCGCCTTCGGCCACCGCGCACCGCCCGGAGCTCGCCGGACGCCGCTGGGAGGCGATGGGCGTGTCGCTGGTGTTCCACCCGCGCAATCCCTACATTCCCACCGTGCACATGAACGTGCGCTGCTTCGTCGCGGAAAAGCCGGGCGAGGCGCCGGTCTGGTGGTTTGGCGGCGGCATGGACCTCACGCCCTACTATGGTTTCGAAGAAGACGCCGTGCACTTCCATGCCACCTGCAGGAAGGCGCTCGATCCCTTCGGCGCCGACTGGCATCCACGCTTCAAGAAGTGGTGCGACGAGTATTTCTTCCTCAGGCACCGCAACGAGCCCAGGGGCGTTGGCGGCATTTTCTTCGACGACTTGAACGGCGCGGACTTCGACACCTGCTTCAATCTCACGCAGTCGGTGGGTGATCATTTCCTGCCGGCCTACGTGCCGATTCTGGAGCGCCGCAAGGAACTGCCTTACGGCGAGCGCGAGCGCGATTTCCAGGCTTACCGGCGCGGACGCTACGTGGAGTTCAACCTGGTATTCGACCGCGGCACCCTGTTCGGCCTGCAATCGGGCGGGCGCACCGAGTCCATTCTCATGTCCATGCCGCCTGTCGTGAAGTGGCGCTATGACTGGAAGCCCGAGGCAGGTACGCCGGAGGCGAAGCTGTATTCCGATTTCCTGGTCGCCAGGGACTGGGTCTAACGCAACTCAATGGGCAAACTTCTCGGTCTGCGTCTGCGCTGGTGGGTACTGCTGGCGCTCATCCTCCTCCCGCTGCTCCTCGTCGGCCTGCTGGTGTGGGAACTGATGTCCTCCGACCTGCAGGCGCGCTATCTGGCCAAGACCGCCGCCAAGATGACCTGGAAGGTGCAGTCGGGCCCCTCCGAGCGCATCCGTTTCCCGCAGGGCGGGCCTTACGACCAGCGCCTGGGCTACAGCAAGCTTCCCGAGTACGTCCAGCGGATGTCGGTAATGGGGTGGGACGTCGAGCGCCAGGCCAAGATCAGCATCCAGATGGAGCGCGCCCATGGTCTGGGCCTGAATCTGCCTTATCGCGAAAAGAACCAGGGCGGCCTCACGCTGCTCGACGACACCGGCAGGGTGCTTTACCAGTCGCTGCATCCCGAGCGCGTCTATGCCGACTTTGCCGACACGCCGCCAGTCCTGCGCAATGCCCTGCTGTTCATCGAGAATCGCGAACTGCTGACCGAAAAATTTCCCAGCAAGAACCCGGCCGTGGAATGGGACCGTCTCGGCCAGGCGGTGCTCGACAAGTTCTACTCCCTGATCAATCCGGCGCACAACGTGCCCGGCGGCAGCACGCTGCCGACGCAGATCGAGAAATACCGCCATTCGCCGGACGGTCTTACCCTGACCATGACCGACAAGCTGAAGCAGATGGGCTCGGCCAGCCTGCGCGCCTATCTCGACGGCAAGAACACCCTGCCCACGCGTCAGCGCATCGTGCGCGACTACCTCAATACCGTGCCGCTGTCGGCGGCGCCGCGCTTCGGCGAGGTCAATGGCGTGGGCGACGGCCTGTGGGCCTGGTACGGGCTGGATTTCAAGCAGGCGAACGAGGCGCTGTGGCGGCTGGAAAAGAATCAGAAGGACGCCGAGGGCGCCATGGTGTTCAAGCACGCGCTGTCGCTGCTGGTGGCCGAGCGCAAGCCGTCCTATTACCTGGCCAGGGAGCGCGCGGTGCTCGAACGCTACACCAACGTGCATCTCGATCTACTGGCCGAGGCCGGCCTGATCGGGCCCGAGCTGCGCGACGCCGCGCTCAGGGTCAAGCTGCGCGGTCCCGCGCAGCGCGTCAATCCGCCGCCAGCGGCCTTCGTCCTGCAGAAAGCCGCCAACAGCCAGCGCGTGCGCATTGCCAACCTGCTGGGCGAGCCGCGCCTGTACGATCTCGACCGGCTCGACCTGGTCGCGCAAAGCACGCTTAACGGCGAGGCGCAGCGCGAAATCACCGATTTCCTGCTGAGCCTGTCCAGGCCCGAGCAGGCCGCGGCGCTGGGGTTGTATGGCAGCCGCCTGCTTTCGCCGGCGAACGACCTGTCCAAGGTGATCTACAGCTTCACCCTGTACGAAAAGAGTCCCGAGGGCATGCTGCTGAGGGTGCAGGCCGACAACCTCAACCAGCCTTTCGACATCAACCAGCAGACCAAGCTCGATCTAGGCTCGACCGCGAAGCTGCGTACCCTGGTCACCTATCTCGAGATCATCGCGCGCCTGCACAAGGAATATGCCGGCCTGCCTCCGGCCGGGCTGCAGGAGCATGTGCGGCCGCGGCGCGACGTGCTGGCGCAGTGGGTGGCGGGCTATCTGCTGACCGCCGACGACAAGAGCCTGTCGGCCATCCTGGCGGCCGCCATGGGCCGCCACTATTCGGCTGCGCCGGAAGTGTTCTTTACCGGCGGCGGCCAGCACATGTTCGCCAACTTCAACAAGGATGACAACGGCCGCGTGATGGATGTTTGGGAGGCCACGCGCAACTCGGTCAACCTGGTCTATATCCGCCTGATGCGCGACATCGTCATGCATTACATGGAGCGTTCCCCGGGCGCGGCGGCCAGGGTGCTGGAGGACAGCGGCAGCCCGGCGCGCCAGCTCTACCTGCTCAAGTTCATCGACAAGGAATCCGGCGTGTTCATGCGCCGCTTCTACCAGCGCTACGCGAAGATGAGCGCCGAGGCCATGACCGTGGAGCTGTATCAGCGTGCGCGCCAGAATCCGCGCAAGTTTGCCGCGCTCTATCGCTACGTGGAGCCGCGCGCCACCCTGGAAGATTTCACCGTCGCCCTGAAGGACCGCATTCCCACCAGCGCGGGCCTGGGCGCATCCGCGCTGAAGAAGCTGTACGACCAGAATGCGCCGGATGCCTACAATCTTGCCGACCGCGGCTACATTACCCAGGTCCACCCGCTGGAGATCTGGGTGGTCGGCCACCTGCGCAGCCAGCCGGGAGCGAGCTTCGAGGACATGCTCGCGGCCAGCGCCAAGGAACGGGTCGAGGTCTACAACTGGCTGCTGGCGACCAGCCGCACCGACGCGCAGGATATCCGCATCAGGAGTCTGCTCGAAATGGAGGCCTTCGATGCCCTGCACAAGGACTGGCAGCGCCTCGGCTATCCCTTCGAGACCCTGACGCCGTCCTATGCCACATCCATCGGCAGTTCGGGCGACCGCCCGGCTGCGCTGGCCGAACTGATGGGCATCATCGTCAACGATGGCGTGCGGCTGCCGGTCGCCAGCCTGAAACGGCTGCATTTCGCGGTCGATACCCCTTACGAAACCCACCTGCGCCCGCGCGTGCCGCAAGCCGAGGTGCTGTTTCCCCGGGAAGTGGCGCAGACCCTGCGCAATGCCCTCGGCATGGTGGTGGAAACCGGCACTGCCGTGCGCCTGCACGGCGCCATCCGGCATGCCGACGGCACGCCGGTGCCGATGGGGGGCAAAACCGGCACCGGCGATCATCGCTTCGAGCGCATCGGTCCCGGCGGCCAGGTGCTGGAGTCGCGCGTGATGAACCGCACCGCCACCCTGGTGTTCTACCTCGGCGAGCGCCATTTCGGCACGTTTACCGCGCTGGTGCAGGGCTCGCAGGCGGGGCAGTACGGGTTCACCAGCTCGCTGATCGCGCAGATCCTCAAGAACCTGCTGCCGCGCCTGCAGAACTCGGTGTTCCCGGAAACCCTGAAAGCCGCGCCTGCCGTTGCCGCGACGGCTCCGGGCGAAGCGGAGGCCGAGGTCGAGGCGCCTGCGGAAGCAGCCGTGCCGCCGCCGGCCCCGCCGAAGCGCCCGGCCGAAGTGCGCGAGGGCACCACGCGCGAAGCCCAGCCCGCCCAGCCTGGCGGTTTCCCGGACAGCCTGGATCCGGTGCTGCCGCCTGCCCCGGCGCCGGTCCAGTAGGCCGCGAGCGGGCCGGCTGGCCGATAAGCTAAAATAGCGTTCCGAATGTTCGCGCTCGAAACTGACATGCAGCTTTTCGCCTTTGGCATCAACCACCATACCGCCCCGGTTTCGATCCGGGAACGGGTGGCGTTTGCCGCCGAGCGCATGAACGACGCGCTGCACGACCTCACGCGCCAGCCGCAGGTGAAGGAAGCGGCCATCCTCTCCACCTGCAATCGCACCGAGATTTATTGCCACACGCCAGACCCCGACGCCCCGGTGACCTGGCTGACCGGCTATCACAGCCTGCCGCGTGCCGAAGTCGAGCCCTACCTCTATCGCCTGCCGCAGGGCGAGGCCGCGCGCCACGCCTTCCGCGTGGCCTCGGGACTCGATTCCATGGTGCTGGGCGAGACGCAGATCCTCGGCCAGATCAAGAGCGCAGTGAAGACCGCGGAAGAAGCCGGCACCCTCGGCCTGCTGCTGCACAAGCTGTTCCAGCGCACCTTCTCGGTGGCCAAGGAAGTGCGCACCGCCACCGACATCGGCGCCGCCTCGGTATCCATGGCCGCCGCCGCCGTGCGCATGGCCGAGCGCATCTTCCCCAGCATTCGCGAGCAGAACGTGCTGTTCATCGGCGCCGGCGAAATGATCGAGCTGTGCATGACCCACTTCGCCGCGCAGCACCCGAAGCACATCCTGGTCGCCAACCGCACCACCGAACGCGCCCGCCCGCTGGCCGATCGCTTCAATGCCGGCGTCATCGCGCTGAACGATCTGCCCGAGCACCTCGTGCACTACGACATCATCGTCACCTCGACTGCCAGCCCCCTGCCCATCCTCGGCAAGGGCATGGTGGAAAGCGCGCTCAAGCTGCGCCGCCACAAGCCCTTCTTCATGGTCGACCTGGCGGTGCCGCGCGACGTCGAAGAGGAAGTCGGCGAACTCGACGACGTCTTCCTCTATACCGTGGACGATCTGGGTGAAGTGGTGCGCCAGGGCCAGGGCCAGCGCGTGGCGCAGGTTGCACAGGCCGAGGCCATCATCGAGACCAGCGTGCAGGACTTCCTGCACTGGATGGATACGCGCGAAATGGTGCCCATGATCCGCGGCCTGCGCGATCATGCCGAACGCTACCGCCGCAACGAGATCGAGCGCGCCAGAAAACTGCTGGGAAAGGGCGAAGACCCGGAAAAAGTGATCGAGCAGATGTCGCGCGCGCTGACCAACAAGCTGCTGCACGCGCCCACGCACGTCATGCACCACATCTCCGACGACGAGCGCGACTCCCTCGCGCGGCTCATGAGCCGCATCTACGACTTGCCCAAGGATTAGGGGCCACAAGCACTTCGACAACAGGGAGGTTAAGGGAGTAATGGGAGAAAATCGTTTCCTCCCTGAACCTCTCCTCTCTCCCTGTGTATATTTCTTTTTGTCATGAAACCTTCTCTCTCCAACAAACTCACGCAGCTTGCCGAACGCCTGGTGGAACTCGACCGCCTGCTGTCGCAGGAAAACGCCACGTCCGACATGGAGCAGTACCGCAAGCTCACGCGCGAGCATGCAGAGATCACGCCGGTGGTGGAGCTGTTCCGCGCCTGGCAGCAGGCGGAGCAGGACGCAGCTACTGCGCAGGGATTGCTGGGCGATCCGGAGATGAAGGAATTCGCCCAGGCCGAGATCGAGGCCGCGCGCGAAAACATGGACAGGCTGGAAGCCGATCTGCAGATCGCGCTTTTGCCCCGTGACCCCAACGACGACAAGAACGTCTTCCTGGAAATCCGCGCCGGCACCGGCGGCGACGAGTCGGCGTTGTTCGCCGGTGATCTGTTTCGCATGTATTCGCGTTATGCCGAGCGCCAGGGCTGGCGGGTGGAAGTGGTTTCCGCCAACGAGTCGGAACTGGGCGGTTACCGCGAGATCATCGCCCGTGTCAGCGGCCAGGGCGTATATTCGCGGCTCAAGTTCGAGTCCGGCGGCCATCGCGTGCAGCGCGTGCCGGCCACCGAGACCCAGGGCCGCATCCACACCTCGGCCTGCACCGTGGCGGTGATGCCGGAAGCGGACGAACTCGCCGACGTCGTCATCAATCCCGCCGAGATCCGCATCGACACCTTCCGTGCCAGCGGCGCCGGCGGACAGCACATCAACAAGACCGATTCCGCCGTGCGCATCACCCACCTGCCCACCGGCATCGTGGTGGAATGCCAGGACGACCGCTCGCAGCACAAAAACAAGGCGCAGGCCATGTCGGTGCTGGCGGCGCGCATCAAGGACGCGCAGGAGCGCGCGCAGCAGCAGAAAATCGCCAGCACGCGCAAATCGCTGATCGGCAGCGGCGATCGTTCCGAGCGCATCCGCACCTACAACTTCCCGCAGGGCCGCGTCACCGACCACCGCATCAACCTGACGCTCTACAAGATCGACTTCATCATGGACGGCGAACTCACCGAACTGCTCGACGCCCTCTCCACCGAATACCACGCCGAGCAGATGGCGGAACTCGGTGAGGCCTGATCGATCAAGCCCGTCACTGCGAGGAGCGCAGCGACGCGGCAGCCCAGTCAAAAACGGCCTGGCCAAACCCCTGGATCGCCACAACCCTGCGGGCCTCGCGATGACGATGGAGTGTCATTGCGGGGAGGCCGAGCCGACGCGGCAATCCATGGATTGCCAATTCTGTGCCGTTCGCGAACATGACGCCCGCTGAAATCCTCCGCCGCGATCTCGCTACCTTGTCCGCTGCGCTGAGTCTGGAGCCCGCCGGGGCGCGGCTGGAAATCCGCGTGCTGCTCGGTCATGCGCTGGGCGTCAATCGCGCCTGGCTGATCGCCCACGAGCATGACGAACTGCCCGCCGCGCCGCTGGAAAAATACCAGGCCCTGCTCGCGCGCCGCCTGGCCGGCGAGCCGGTGGCCTACCTCCTGGGCGAGAAGGAATTCTTCGGCCGCAGCTTCCACGTCACGCCGGCGGTGCTGGTGCCGCGCCCGGAAACCGAACTGCTGGTCGAGCTGGCGCTGGAGAAGCTGCCCCCCGCCGGGCGCGCGCTCGACCTCGGCACCGGCTCCGGTTGCATCGCCATCACGCTCGCGCTGGAGCGACCGGACTGCGGCATTCTTGCCGTCGAGCAGAGCGCAGAAGCCTTGTCGGTGGCCAAGCAGAATGCCGTGCGCCTGGGCGCCAGGCTGGGTTTCTACCCGGGCAGCTGGTTTCAGGCGCTGCCTGCCGACACGGAAAAATTCGACCTCATCGTCAGCAATCCGCCCTATGTGGCCGAGGGCGACTCCCATCTCGCCGCGCTGGCGCAGGAGCCGGCCGAGGCGCTGGCCTCCGGAGCCGACGGGATGGACGACATCCGCCTCATCGTGCAGGGCGCGCCGGCCTGGCTCAAGCCCGGCGGCTGGCTGCTGTTCGAGCATGGCTGGGACCACGGCGAGGCCTGTCGCGATCTGCTGAAACAGGCCGGTTTTTGCGATGTGGAAACGCGCGCCGATCTCGCTGGCATCGGCCGTGTTACGCTGGGGCATGTTTGCGCCCGCTTGTAATTCTTCCGGACGCCCTTATATGGCTAACGAGGCGTTTGAATGCAGTACGCGCGCCTGCCAGCCAACCCGAATTTGAACAACCGACAGGATTTTCCAGGAGCATTTTGATGAGCATTCAGGACACCATCCGCGACCAGGTCGCCAACAACAAGGTCGTGCTGTACATGAAGGGCACGCCGCAGTTCCCGCAGTGCGGTTTTTCCGCCAACGCCGCCGGCATGCTCAAGGCCTGCGGCGTCAGCGACTACCTGGCCGTGAACGTGCTGGCCGACCCCGAAATCCGCCAGGGCATCAAGGAATTCTCCAGCTGGCCCACCATCCCCCAGCTCTACGTCAACGGCCAGTTCGTCGGCGGCTCCGACATCATGACTGACCTGTACCAGAAGGGCGAACTGCAGAAGCTGCTGGGCACCTGAGGTTTAAAGCCCGCAAAAAAGCCCCGCGCTGCCTTGATTAAAGCGGCGCGGGGATTTTTTTGTTTGGTTGATGGCTAGTTAAGGGGCGCCGGAACCTGAAGGGTGGAGGTTCCCAACACAAGCCATGACAGTACCGAAGGGTGGCTCAATCTGTCATTCAAGTTGAGCGCTCAATTGAGCTGGAAAGCGAGTGCATGAAGGCGCGCTTGTCATTTGCACATGGGCGTCATGCCTTCGTCATGAGCAGGTATGGTCCCTCAGCGTCGACTTCCTCTCGCAGGGTTCTCCAGCCTTGCGCGGCATAAAACTGGGCCGCATTAACGTTTGCCTTCAAGCATTTTAGAGTTGGTGGCTTGGAAAAATACCTTGAGCAATTCATCAACAAGGCTTGGCCTATACCTTTTCGCATTGCAGATGGATGGACGAAGAGGTTATGCAAGAAACTGTCTGGCTCCCAGATGGAAGCGAAGCCAAGAACTTGTCCATCGACCACTGCAACCAAGATTTTCTCGCCTTCCGTGTGAGCATCAAAGTCGAGAGCCTGATGTCGTTCGGCTGCTTTCCAGGTGAAGGTGGCGTTTCGGGATGCAAGGTACAAGCTGCGAAGGGCAGTTCGGTCGGCCTCTTCGAACTCACGGACGAGGATTGCCATATGAATGGCTAATGTAATTTAGACAGCAAAAAATTTAACTCACTCGGCTGCCTAAATCAACGCCTTTACGGCAAACCGTCATTTCCGTAATAAGTTTTGCGTTGTTTCTGGTTTAGGTAAACCCGAGTTCGTGGACAAAATTTCAGGCTGTTTCGAGTTTATTGTTGATCGGAAGCAGGGTCGACGCGAATTTCCCAGCCCGCACAGCGCACCACCTGGCCGGCGCGGATTTTCGCGGTCTTGCGCAATTCGGTCTGGCCGTCGACGGTGACGTCGCCGTTGGCGATCATGAGCTTGCCCTGGCCGCCGCTGTCGACCACGCCGGCGAGCTTGAGCAGATCGCACAGGGCCACGTGCTCGCCGCGCAGCTGGAATTCGGTCTGGTTCATCAGGCGAGGCCCTGGCTGGCGAGGTAGTCTTCGTAGTTGCCGTGGAAGTCGACGATACCGCCGTTGCGGATTTCCAGGATGCGGGTGGCCAAGGAGCTGACGAACTCGCGGTCGTGGCTGACGAAGAACAGCGTGCCCTTGTACTTGTCGAGCGCGGTGTTGAGCGACTCGATCGATTCCATGTCCATGTGGTTGGTGGGCTCGTCCAGCAGCAGCACGTTGTGGCGGCCCAGCATCAGCTTGCCGAACAGCATGCGGCCCTGTTCGCCGCCGGACAGCACCTTTACCGGCTTGCCGATCTCGTCGCCGGAGAACAATAAACGCCCCAGCGTGCCGCGCATCACCTGGTCGTCGTCGCTGGGGCGGCCCCATTGCTGCATCCAGTCGAACAGGTTCATGTCCGCCGCGAAATCCGCCGCGTGGTCCTGGGCGAAATAGCCGAGGTTGGCCTTTTCCGCCCACTTGATCTTGCCGTGCTGCGGTTCGAGGTCGCCGGCCAGGCAGCGCAGCAGCGTGGTCTTGCCGACGCCGTTCTCGCCGATGATGGCGATCTTTTCGCCGGCTTCCACGCGCATGCTGAAGTCGCTGAACAGTGGCTTGTCGAAACCGTGGCCGAGGTGCTCGACTTCCACCGCCTGGCGGTGCAGCTTCTCGCGCTCGTCATATTCGAAGCGGATGAAGGGGTACTGGCGGCTGGAAGGCTTGATGTCCTCGACCTTGATTTTCTCGATCTGGCGCGCGCGGCTGGTGGCCTGGCGCGCCTTGGAGGCGTTGGCGGAGAAGCGGCGCACGAATTCCTGCAGGTCGGCGATCTGCTGCTTGGCCTTGGCGGCGTCGCGCTGCTGCTGCTGGCGCGCCATCATCGAGGCTTCCATGTAGTCATCGTAGTTGCCGGGGTAGATGGTCAGCTTGCCGTAGTCCATGTCCGCCATGTGCGTGCACACCTGGTTCAAGAAATGGCGGTCGTGGGAAATGATGATCATGGTGCCGACGTAGTCGTTGAGCACGTTTTCCAGCCACTGGATGGTGTGGATGTCGAGGTTGTTGGTCGGCTCGTCCAGGAGCAGGATGTCGGGCTTTGCGAACAGCGCCTGCGCCAGCAGCACGCGCAGCTTCCAGCCCGGCGCCACCGCGCTCATGGGGCCGTCGTGCTGTTCCTGCGGAATGCCCACGCCCAGCAAGAGTTCGCCCGCGCGCGCCTCGGCGGTGTAGCCGTCGTACTCGGCGAACTGGCTTTCCAGTTCGGCGGCGCGCATGTAGTCGTCCTCGGTGGCCTCGGGGTTGGCGTAGATGGCGTCCTTCTCGGCGCTCACGCGCCACATGTCCTCGTGGCCCATCATCACCACGTCGAGCACGCGCTGGTCCTCGTAGGCGAACTGGTCCTGGCGCAGCCAGGCCATGCGTTCGTTCTTGTCGATGCTGACGTTGCCGGCGGAAGGCTCCAGCACGCCGGCGAGGATTTTCATGAACGTGGACTTGCCGCAGCCGTTGGCGCCGATCAGGCCGTAGCGGTTGCCGTCGCCGAACTTGACGGAGACGTTCTCGAACAGCGGCTTGGCGCCGAACTGCATGGTGATGTTGTTACTGATGAGCACTTCTGGAATCCGGGAAATTGTGGGTACAGGCAAACCGCGTATTGTACCGGTACTGTGCGGCGCGGGCAGGCCGATGGCCGGGCACGGCGATGAGCCAATCAGGGGTTTTTGTGGCTAAGTACAGGATTTTTATGATATATTAGCATTCTTTGATATTTAGTGGAAACACCTCTCGTGCACAAGCTGCTGTCGCGTCTCCTTGCCTTTGCCGCCCTTTGCATGTTCGGCGCCGCCGCCTTCGCCGCCCAGCCGATCCAGTCAGCCCCCGGCGTGTACAAGCTCTCCGTCCAGTCCGGCGTCAGCGTCGACGATGCCGCCGAGTCCATGCGGCTGCGCGCCAATGCCCTGAACCTCAAGCTGGTGGCCGAGTTGCCGCTGTCCAAGCAGGTCGAGGCCGTGACCGGCAAGCCGCAGAAGACCATCATCATCTTCCAGTTCTGCGACGCCGTGATTGCCAAGCAGCTGATCGACGTCAACGTCGACTTCGCCGTGTTCATGCCCTGCCGCATCGCCCTTATCGAGGAAGACTCGGGCAAGGCCTGGCTGGTCATGATGGACGTGAATACGGATGACATTGCCAGGGAGAAACGTCTGACGCCCGAACTCCAGAAAAAGATCGAGGAGGTGCGTGGCATGCTCGTCAACATCATGCAGGCAGGCGCGGCGGGGGATCTGTAAGGGGGCTACCGGTAAAAAGGTGGCATGCGCCTTTTTGTCGAACCGGAAGGCCGGACGCTGCGCCCGCTAATCCGGAAACAATTCAGCGTGCACGCGAACCAGCGTGCACAGATGATCGAAGCACTGCGGGTCAATGGCCGTTCCGACATGCTCGGCCATGATGTGCAGGGTTTTCTCGACGGGTACGGCGCTGCGATAGGGGCGCTCGGCGGTGATCGCGTCGAAGATGTCGGCTGTCGTGATGATGCGGGTTTCAAGAGTGATTTCGTGAGATTTGAGGCCAAGGGGATAGCCTCCGCCGTCCAGGCGCTCGTGGTGGGCGCTGGAAACGCGGGCCAGTTCGTCGAATATGCCGATCCGCCCGAGGATCGTGCCCGTGTAGGCGGCATGCCGCTTCACCAGTTCCCACTCGTTCTCATCCAGTTTGCCGGGCTTGTCCAGAATCGAGTTGCTGACCCCCAGCTTGCCGACATCGTGCAGCAGTGCGCCACGCCTGAGCCAGCGTCGGCGGGCAGAGTGTATGTCGAGGGATTCGCCCAGCAGCGCGGTGTATAGCGCGACACGGGTGCTGTGGCCCGCGGTGTAGGGGCTTTTCGCATCCACTACCTGCCCGAATGCCTCGGCGATGTCGTCGAGGTAGTCCTCATCCACCACTCTTTCATGGTTTCCCGGTTCCATGGAGAACACTTTCTGCTCCGGTCCCGGCGCTTGCAGCGCCTTCCAGAATCCCGGGGTTGCGGCTGACGAGAAGAAGGCATCGGCCAGCTCGGGGTCGAACCAGCCGCCGCGGCGCTTGCGGATTTCGGCTTCGGCTGCGTGGCGGCCTTCGGCGCAATGAAAAACATCGACCACCTGGGCCAGCAGCGCGATGCGTGAATAAAGCGGGATGTCGCCACGCGCCAGTCCCTGCGGCCTGCCGCTGCCGTCCCAGTGCTCGTCGAGCGAATGTATGCCTTGCGCAACGCCTTCGGGAAAGCGCAGCTGGCGGGCGATGTCGGCGCCGCGCGTGCATCGCGTCTGGATCAGTTCGTTGGCGATCCGGTCGCCATTGGAAAGAATTCCCAGCAGGGCCTTGAGACGTCCGCTCAGTTCGGCCGATGTGCCGGTGTGCTGCAGGACAAAGCGCAGGACCTGCGGCAGGCTGCCGTCCACCCACTTGAAGTCGCGCTTGAAGGCAAGGTCGTCGGTGGCATAGAGCTCGCAGATTCTTGCGGCATTGCTGCTGCAGCCCAGGTCTTTGAGCAGCAGGGTGTAGTACAGCTCCCAGCTTTGCGCTTCGGACAGGCCAAGCCGCTGGGCGATGTTCATGCCGATCCAGCAGCAGCGAACGCAATGCCCTTCCGGCTGGCCTTCCGTGATGTCCAGGGCGTGGCTCAGTGCACCCATCAGTTCCGACAATCTCAGCAGTCCCATGGCGTGCAGTTTCTGGCAGTTCTAGCGGAGTGCGGCGACAGGCAGCACGAGGCTACATGCAGGAACGCAGGCATTGGACCGAGGCGTGAGGGGAGGCATGTCAGTACTCTACCGCAATCGGGTCCAGGCTGCGCCACAGATACCAGGTGGCGACGGTGCGCCAGGGTTGCCAGGCTTCGCCGATCTCCCGCGCCCCTTTGGGGCTGATTTTTTCTCCGTCTCGATAGTGCAAGCTGATTGCCTTTAAGAGGCCGAGGTCGTCCACCGGCCAGACGTTGGGGCGCAAGAGATGGAAGATCAGGAACATCTCGGCGGTCCAGCGGCCGATGCCGCGCACGTCGACCAGTTCAGCGATGATGGCTTCGTCGTCCATGCGTGCCCAGCGCCGCGGCTTGATGCGGCCTTGGGCGAAGTGCGATGCGAGGTCGATGGCGTAGCCGGCCTTCATGCGCGACAGGCCGCAGGTGCGCAAATCCTCAATGTCCAGAGCGGCGATGACTTCGGGCTGCAGGGGCGTGGCGGCGCATACTCTCGCCCACACGGCATCGGCGGCCTTGACCGAGATCTGCTGGCCGACGATGGCGCGCAGCAGGGTCTCGAAGGCGTTGCCGCGGCTTTTCAGCGCGACATCGGGATAGGCGCGGATGAGCTGCGCCATGACCGGGTCGGCGCGCGACAGCGCACGGCAGGCTTGTTGCCAGTAGTCCGGCTTTTTCATTCCGAAAAATGCTGGTTAACCACGGAGGCACAGGGAAGCCCAATATTATTTGTGTCCACTGTATTTCAGCCCGTATTACCAAATTCCCGCTTTATTGATTTGCACCTTCCCCCGTGCCTCCCGTGCCCCCGTGCTTAAGTTTTTTCAGGCGTTGAGCTTGTCGAGCAGGCTGGCGGTCTTGTCCGGGTCGGTGTTCTTCGCCATGCGCTGGGCAAACTCGGTGACTTCGCTGATCATGCTGCGCATGACCTGCTGCTTGACGGCGAGGATGCTGGCCGGCTGCATGGAAAAGTGGCGCAGGCCGAGGCCCAGCAGCAGGCGGGTGAGGCGCGGGTCACCCGCCATCTCGCCGCACACCGCCACCGGCTTGCCGGCCTTGTTGCCGCACTTGATGGTGTGCTGGATGAGGTGGAGCACCGCCGGATGCAGCGGGTCGTACAGGTGCGCCACGGCGTCGTCGGCGCGGTCGATGGCCAGCGTGTACTGGATGAGGTCGTTGGTGCCGATCGACATGAAGTCCAGGTGCCTGGCGAAATGGTCGGCGAGCAGGGCGGCGGCCGGCACTTCGATCATGCCGCCGACCTCAATGCCGTCGTCAAATTTGATTTGCTGCGCGCGCAGGTCCTTCTTGACGCCATCGATCATCTGCAGCGTGGTGCGCAGCTCGCTGAAGTTGCCCAGCATGGGCAGGAGAATGCGGGCCTTGCCGTGGGCCGACGCGCGCAGGATGGCGCGCAACTGGGTTTCGAACAGCTTGGGCTCGGCCAGGCACAGGCGGATGGCGCGCAGGCCCAGCGCGGGATTGTCGGCCACGGTGTGGCCCCAGGGTGCCTGCTTGTCCGCACCCAGGTCGAGGGTGCGGATGGTGACGGGCTTGCCGTCCATGGCCGCGACCACGGCGCGGTAGGCTTCGAACTGTTCTTCCTCGGTGGGCAGGTCGTCGCGGTTGAGGAACAGGAACTCGCTGCGGAACAGGCCGATGCCCTGGGCGCCGGCTTCCTTCACCGCAGGCATGTCGTCCTGCAGTTCGATGTTGGCATAGATTTCGACGGTAGTGCCGTCGAGCGTGACGGCGCGGCTGGACTTGAGCTTCTTGAGCTTTTCGGTGGCCTGCCGCCATTTGGCCTGCTTGGCGCGGTACTCCTCCAGCACCGTTTCGTCGGGGTCGACGATGACCACGCCTTCGCGGCCGTCGACGATCAGCCACTCGTGGTCGCGGATGAGGCTGCGTGCCTGGTGCAGGGCCATTACCGACGGGATGGCGAGGCTGCGCGCGAGAATGGCGGTATGCGAAGTGGCGCCGCCGAGGTCGGTGATGAAAGCGGCGAACTTGGTGTTCTTGAACAGGATCATGTCCGCCGGCGTCAGCTCGTGCGCCACCAGCACGCATTCCTCTTCCTCGGTCTGCGGCACCGCCGTGCCGGGGTGGCCGACCAGGGTCTTCAGCACGCGCTGCACCACCTGCACCACGTCTTCCTGGCGCGAGCGCAGGTAGGGGTCCTCGATCTCGTTGAAGCGCGCCACCAGCGCTTCCATCTGCTGGGTCAGCGCCCACTCGGCGTTGCAGCGCTGTTCGCGGATCAGGCGCTTGGGCTCCTCGTCGATCATGTTGTCGTCGAGGATCAGGAGGTGCATGTCGAGGAAGGCGGGCAGCTCGGCCGGCGCGTGCGCAGGAATCTGCGAGCGCACGATGCGCAGTTCCTCGCGCGTCTGCTCGACGGCATTTTCGAAGCGCTCGAGTTCGGAGTCGATCAGGTGTTCCGGCAGCACGTAGTGCGCCACTTCCACGCGCGAGGGGGTGGCGAGGTGAGCGCGGCCGATGGCGATGCCGGAAGAGGCGCCGATGCCGTGTAGGGTGAAACTCATGCGCGCGCCATCCTCATTCGCCCTCGCCGAACTTGTCGGCAAACAATGCGCTGATCGCGCTCAGCGCCTCGCCTTCGTCGGGGCCGTCGGTTTCCAGGGTCACGGTCGTGCCCTTGGCCGCGGCCAGCATCATCACGCCCATGATGCTCTTGGCGTTGACGCGACGGCCGTTGCGCGAAAGGTGCACGTCGCTCTTGAAGCGGGAGGCGAGCTGCGTGAGCTTGGCCGAGGCGCGCGCATGCAGGCCGAGTTTGTTGGTGACTTCAATGTCCTGCTGCTGCATCGCACATGTCCTGGGAAATGATGGAAATGCCTTCCTGGCCGCCAAGGGCCGCCTTGGCGGCGAGCTGATCCAGCGGCAGGTCGCGGTAGTTGAGCATCTTCAGCAGCATCGGCAGGTTGACGCCGGAAACGCCGGCGGCATGGCCGGGCGCCAGGGCACGGCACATGCAGTTGCTCGGCGTGGCGCCGTAGACATCGGTCAGCACCAGCACGCCGTCGCCCTTGTCGAGCGACTGCATGCGCAGCGTGATCATGGCTTCGACCTCCCTGGGTTCGGCGCGCGAGGAAACATCCAGCGCTTCCAGCAACTGCGGCCTGGAGCCGAGTACATGTACGGCGGCATCGATGAGGTTCTCACCGAGCGGACCGTGGGTTACGAGCAGTACGCCAATCATGATGAATTCTTCTTCGAAAAAGTGTTGCTTGCAGGGATTATCTTAACAGCCGGAAGGCTTGCCCGGGCTCGCCCCATTGCAGACGCTGCTGCAATCCGGGCGTTACCAGGACCTCGCCATCTGCTGAGACAGCCAGTACCCCGGCAAGTTTTGCTTGACTCGCCGCCTCGGCCAGGCGCTCAGACCCTGCAATGAACAGGGGTTTGCTCAGCACGTCGGAACGGGTGCCGGCATGTTCGCCGGACACGAGCACGGTGACGGCCTGCATGCCGTCGGCGGGGCGGCCGCTGCGCGGGTCGATGAGATGGCAGTAGCGGCGCCCGCCCGCCTCGAAATAGCGCTGGTAGTCGCCCGAGGTGCCGATGGCTTCGCCATCGTGCAGTTCCAGGCTGGCGATGACGCCGGCCGTGCGTGGATGCTGGATGCCGACCTTCCACGGCCGTTCGCCGCGCATGCCCAGGGCCATGACGTTGCCGCCGATGTTGACCAGCGCATTGCGCACTGCGCGCTGTCTGAGAATCGCGGCCGCACCGTCGAGCGCGTAGCCCTTGGCGTAGCCGCCGAGGTCGATGCGCACCGCCGGGTTGTCGCTCCAGGCCGCGCCGTTTTCGACATGTACGTCGCGCATGGAAGGCGCGGCCCGCACTTCCCTGGCGATGGCCTCGTCACCGGGTACGGCCGATTGCGGCAGATCGGCATGGAAACCCCACAGGCGGATGAGCTTGCCGATGGCGGGATTGAACAGCTCGCCGCTTTGCAGCGAGTAGTCGCGGGCGTCCTGCAGGATGGCGGCGAGTTCCGCGTCGATTTCTGCCCTGGCGCCGGCGGCAAACGCGGCATTCAGCCGCTCCAGGTCGGAGGGTTGCCAGGCATGCAGCTTGCGGTGCAGCTCGTCGAAGCGCGCCAGCACCGCCTGCGCGGCGGCCTCGGCCTTGCCGGGTTCTTCGCCGTAGATGCTGATTTCCACGCGCGTGCCGAAGACGAAGCTTTCCTGGCGAAAGACGTCGTCCTTGTTTGAGCAGGCGACAAGCGGCAGCACAAGCGCAAGCAGCCAGAAAAATCTTTTTACAAAGAGGACAGGAGGACGGGAGGACCCCTTTTTGGGGCTTCTCCTCTTGTCCTCCTGTCCTCTTTGTTCAAACTTGGGCAACGGAGGTTTCCAGCGTGGCAATGAATGTATCGGCCACATCAAAGCCGGTCTGCTCGGCGATTTCGACGAAGCAGGTGGGGCTGGTGACGTTGACTTCGGTGAGGCACTCGCCGATCACGTCGAGCCCCACCAGGAACAGGCCGGCTTCGCGCACGACGCGGCCCACGGTGCGGGCGATTTCCTCGTCACGCTCGGTGAGCGGCTGGGCGCGCGCGCTGCCGCCGGCGGCAAGGTTGCCGCGGGTTTCGCCCGCCAGCGGGATGCGTGCCAGGGCATAGGGCACTGGTTCGCCATCGATCAGCAGGATGCGCTTGTCGCCCTCGCTGATTTCGGGCAGGTAGCGCTGCGCCATGACGGCATGGCGGCCGTGTTCCGTCAGCGTTTCCACGATGGCGTTGCGGTTGGGGTCGGCGGGGCTGAGGCGGAACACGCCCTGTCCGCCCATGGCATGCAGCGGCTTGACGATGATGTCGCCGTGCTCGGCGAGGAAACCATCGATCAGTTCGGCGCGCGCACTCACCAGCGTCGGCGCGATGAACTGGGGGAAACGAAAGATCGACAGCTTCTCGTTCCAGTCGCGCAGGGCGGCGGGGCGGTTGAATACCCGCGCGCCGTGCTCCTCGGCCAGGCCCAGCAGATGCGTGGCGGCGAGGTAGTCCTGGTCGACCGGCGGGTCCTTGCGCATCAGCACGGCGGAGAAGTCCGTGAGCAGGCGCACGCGCGTGCCGGCTTCGCCGAACCAGTCCACCCCCGGTTTTACCGTGACCTGCGTGGCGAAGGCCACCACGCGGCCTTCCCACAGGTGCAGGTCGCGCTGCTGGCAGACCCAGACGGCGTGGCCGCGCCCCTGCGCTGCGCGCATCATGGCGATGGAAGAATCCTTGTATTCCTTGAGGGTTTCCGGCGGGTCGACGATGAACAGGATTTCCATGGGTGTTCAGCCTGCTGCCTGACAGGTTCCATTATGAATAAAGCTTGAACAAGGAGGACAAGAGGGCAAGAGTTTCTTGGATTTTCCTCCTTTCCTCCTGTCCTCTTTGTTCATGATTTCAACTTGATGCCGATTGCCCATTTATTTCCTTTTGAATCTCCTCCAGCTCCACGCTGGCGGCCAGCATGGCCAGGCGCGCAATCACGCCGTAGGCATAGAAGCGGTTGGGGGTGGCGTCGGGGTTGAGGCGACGATCGGGCAGATGGCAGGCGGAATCGAAGGCGAGCGGCACGAAATGCATGCCGGGCGAGTTGAGGTTCTCGTCCGTGCCGCGCCCGGTATGGACGCGGTAGAAGCCGCCGACCACGAAATGGTCGAGCATGTACACCACCGGCTCGGCTACCGCGCCGTTGATGCTCTCGAAAGTGTAGACGCCTTCCTGGATCAGCACCTCGGTGACCGGCGCGCCTTCCTTGATGGTCGACATCTTGTTGCGCGCCTTGCGGTTGAGGTCCTTGACGTCGTCAGGGCCTTTCACGGTCATGATGCCCATGCCGTAGGTGCCGGCGTCGGCCTTGACGATGATGAAGGGCTCCTGGGTGATGCCGTACTCGCGGTACTTGTCGCTGATGTCCTCGAGCAGGTCGCTGACCTTGCCGGCGAGGCATTCCTCGCCCTGGCGTGCGTTGAAGTCGATCTTGCCGCAGCGCCCGAACATCGGGTCGATCAGCCAGGGGTCGATGCCGACGAGCTCGGAGAACTCGCGCGCCAGGTTCTGGTAGGCAGTGAAATGCTGTGATTTTCTGCGCGTGGCCCAGCCGGCATGCAGCGGCGGCATGATGGTTTGCTCGACGTCCTTGAGGATGTCGGGGGTGCCGCCGGAGAGGTCGTTGTTGAGCAGAATCGCGCAGGGGTCGAAGTCCTTGAGGCCGACGCGACGCCCCTTGCGCACCAGCGGCTCCAGGGTGAGGCGGCCGCCGCCCGGCAGTTCCAGCGTGGCGGGCTCGGTGATTTCCGGGATCAGCGTGCCGATGCGCACGATCAGGCCGGCCTGGCGCAGGATGTTGGCCAGCACCGCAACGTTCTGCAGGTAGAAGGTGTTGCGCGTGTGGCTTTCGGGGATCAGCAGTAGTTTCTGCGCATTGACGCAGATATGCTCGACCGCGCCCATGGCCGCATGCACGCACAGCGCCATGAAGTCGGGATTGAGGTTGTTGAAGCCGCCGGGAAACAGGTTGGTGTCGACCGGCGCCAGCTTGAAGCCGGCATTGCGCAGGTCCACCGAGGTGTAGAACGGCGCTCGCTGCTCCTTCCACTGCTGGCGGAACCAGTACTCGATGGTCGGCTGCGCATCCATGATGCGCTTTTCCAGCTCCAGCAGCGGGCCGGTGAGGGCGGTGGTCAGATGGGGTACCATGTTTTCAGATTCGCGAACGCGCAGGCGCGGCGCGCATTTGTGTCGTTCTTTTCGGCTTCAAGGTGACGGGTATTCTAACTCTAGCGCATGTTCCACATTGTTCTTTTTGAGCCGGAAATTCCCGGTAATACCGGCAACATCATCCGTCTTGCCGCCAATACCGGCAGCCGACTGCACCTGGTCAGGCCGCTGGGTTTTTCGCTGGACGAAAAATCCGTGCGCCGCTCGGGGCTCGACTATCACGAGCTGGCCGATCTCAGCGTGCACGAGAACTGGCAGGCGGTGCGCGCGGCGCTGGCGGGCGGCAACTGGTTTGCCTTTACCACCAAGGCCAGCCGACTGTATGCCGAGGCGAGTTTCATGCCCGGCGACGTGCTGGTGTTCGGCCCGGAAAGCCGCGGCCTGCCTGTCGAGATCTTGCATGAATTCGATGCCGCGCAGCGGCTGAAACTGCCCATGCAGCCGGACTGCCGCAGCCTGAATCTGTCCAATGCGGTGAGCGTGGCGGTGTACGAGGCCTGGCGCCAGAACGCTTTTGGCGGCTGAGTTTCAGGCGCGGCGCCTGAACCAGCCGGTGAGGCTCAGCCGCTCCCGGCTTGCGGGCAGCACTTCGTGCGGAAAGCGGTGGCTGAGAAAGCAGGCGAGGGTGCCGCCTTCGGGCAGGATGTCAGCGTGGCGGCTGGCGTTGTCCTCGTCGAGATAGATCCGGAGCTGCCCGCCGTCGCTTTCCTGCCAGCCGGCATTCAGATAACAGATCACCGACAAGGTGCGCCGCCCGTCCTGCTGGAAGGTGTCGAGGTGCTTCTGGTAGCGTGCACCGGCCGGATAGCGGGCGAAGTGCGTTTCCAGGTCGAACAGGCCGAGCTGCAGTTCGCGGTTCGCCGCCAGCCGCAGTGCTTCCATGCGTGAAAGGTATTCCAGCTGGGCGGGACTGGCGGGACTTTCCTCCAGCCAGGCGATGGCGTCGTCGCGCAGGCCGGCGCGCACTTCGCGCTGCGCGCCCTGGCCGGTGGCGGCGGGACGCATCTGGCCGGTTGCGTGGAGCCTGCGCGCATCCTCGGCCAGGCGCTGCACGAGTTCACCGGAAAGAAATCCGCGCAGGGCGCACCATCCCTTTTCCGCGAGCTGCTGTACTGCCGCGTCGATCACTGGCGCGGGTCTTCCGCTTTCTGGTTGCGGTGCAGCAGTTCTTCCACCGCCCGGCGCGGGGAAAGCTGCTCGTACAGCACGCGGTTCACCGCCTGGGTGATGGGCATGTCGACGCCGTGGCGCTCGGCCAGGCGCAGCACTTCCGGCGCGGTGGTGACGCCTTCGGCGACGTGGCCGAGGCTTTTGATGATGTCCTGCAGCGATTCGCCCCTGGCGAGATGCAGGCCGACCTGGCGGTTGCGCGACAGGTCGCCGGTGCAGGTGAGGATGAGGTCGCCCATGCCGGAGAGGCCCATGAAGGTTTCCATGTGGCCGCCCAGAGTCAGGCCGAGGCGGGTAATTTCGGCGAGGCTGCGGGTGATCAGCGCGGCGCGTGCGTTGTGGCCGAAGCCCAGGCCGTCGGAAATGCCGGCGGCAATGGCGATGACGTTCTTGATCGCGCCGCCCAGTTCGATGCCCACCACGTCACGCGAGGTGTAGATGCGCAGGGTGCCGCCGTGCAGGCGCGGGGCGATGACATGCGTGATTTCGGCGTGGTGCGAGGCCAGGGTCATCGCGGTGGGCAGGCCTTTCGCGACTTCGATGGCGAAGCTGGGGCCCGACAGCACGCCGCCGGGGATGCCGGGCAGCAGTTCCGCGACGATTTCGTGCGGCAGTTTGCCGGTGCCGGCCTCGAAGCCCTTGCAGACCCAGATCAGCGGGCAGTTGATGGCTTGTTCCGCCAGCAAGCCGAGCAGGCTGCGCAGGCCGCCGCTCGGCACGGCGACCAGCAGCAGGTCGGCGCCCTGTGTCGCTTCATCGAGGCGGTGGCTGAGACGCAGGTTTGCGGGAAGGGGCACCCCGGGCAGGTAGCGCGCATTTTCGCGCGCGCCGGCCATGGCCTGGGCGTGTGCTTCGCTGCGGGTCCACAGGGTAACGTCGTGGCGCGCGGCGAAATGCACGGCCAGCGCGCTGCCCCAGGCGCCGGCGCCGAGCACGGCGATTTTCATGCGCGGGCCCGTTGCCGCCATGTCACAGACCCCAGACGTCGCGCAGGCGGATGTAGCCCTGCTGGCCGCTGGCGTGGCGCACTTTGGCCCAGCCGGGCTCCTGGCCGGGCAGGAGTTCGAGGATGACGCCCTGGGCCGCGCGGAAACGGACTGGCGCACCCTCGCTGGGGCTTTCCGTGATCGGTGCCGCCGCGGCGGTGACCAGCAGGGTGCGCTTGTCGCTCAATGCGGAGTCTTCGATCCAGGCGAGCTGGCCGCTGTCGTCCCGGACTTTGGTCCAGCCCGCGGCCGCGACCAGCTTTTCCAGCGGGTAGCCGGCGCTGATGACGGCGATCTTGTCCGCAGCGGAAGAGGGCGCGTCGTAGAGGATGGCGGGCCGCTGGGTGGAAACGAAATCCAGCGCCCAGGCGGGCGCGCCCAGCAGCAGCATGAGGCCGACGGCCGCACGCATCATCAGTGGGTGCCGCCTTGGGCCTCGGCCGCCGCCTGCTGCTGGCGCAGCATGAATTCGGCTTCGAAGTTGACCGGATCGAGCTGCAGCGGCGGGAAGCCGGCGCGCATGATGGTGCTGGCCACGGCTTCGCGCGCATAGGGGAAGAGGATGTTGGGGCAGCCGATCCCCAGCGCCAGCGCCAGCTGGTCCTGCGACAGGCCGACGATGCGGAAAATCCCGGCCTGCTCGCATTCGACCAGGTACATGGTTTTTTCACCCAGCGAGGCGGTGACTGTCACCTTGATCAAGCTTTCGTAGGCATCCTCGCCAACGGCATTGCTTTGCGTGCCCAGTTCGACGCTGACCTGCGGCATTTCACGCTCGAGAAAGATGGCGGGCGCATTCGGCACTTCCAGGGAAAGATCCTTGACGTAGATTTTTTCGACGTGAAAGGCCATTTGCGGGGCTTGCTGTTCTTCGGCCATATCGGCGCTCCATGCTTCTAAAATTAAAAACAGGCGGTATTTTACCCGCCTGTCTGTGCTTGCTGTTGGTTTGTCAGGCGCTTTGCGCGAGCCATCTTTTGAGATTGGCCGCGTCGAGCGCCCCCGACACCCGCGTGATTTCCTGGCCGTTCCTGAAAATGGCCAGGGTGGGGATGCTGCGGATGCCATGTTGCGCCGCCAGCCCCTGCTCCGCTTCGGTATTCACCTTGGCGAAGCGGTAGCGGGCATTGAGTTCGGCCGCCGCCTGGCTGAAAACGGGGGCGAACATCTTGCACGGCCCGCACCACGGGGCCCAGAAATCCACTACAACCGGCAGACCGGAGCGGCTGACGAATTTCTGGAAAGTGGCGCCGTTCAGGTCGACGGGCTTGCCGGGCAGCAGATCGGCGCCGCATTTGCCGCATTTGGGACGTTCGCCCAGGCGATCGTCGGGTACGCGATTGACTGCGCCGCAGTCGGGGCAGACGAGTTCCATGTCATGTCTCCAGAACGATATTGTTCTGGAGATGCGGGCGAATGCGCCTGACTCAAGCGGCGTCCAGCAGCGGCATGAGGCCGCCGGCCTTGTCCAGGGCGGACAGGTCGTCGAAGCCGCCGACGTGGGTTTCGCCGATGTAGATCTGCGGCACGGTGCGACGGCCGGTCTTGTTCATCATTTCCTCGCGCAGGTGGGGTTCCACGTCGACGCGGATTTTCTCGATGGCGTCCACGCCCCTGGATTGGAGCAGGCGCTCGGCGGCAACACAATAGGGGCACACGGCGGTGCAGTACATGACGACTTTTTGCATATCGGGACCTACTTGCGGGTGACGGGAAGGTTGGCCTGCTGCCAGGCCATGATCCCGCCGACGAGATTGTTGGGGTTGGCAAAGCCGGATTTCTTCAGCAACGCACAGGCGCGGGCAGAGCGGTGGCCGGAGCGGCAGTAGACCACGATAGGCTTGTCCTTGTATTTCTCCAGTTCGGACAGGCGCTTGGACAACTCGGCGAGGCGGATGTGCCTGGCATTGGGCAGGCGGCCTGCCGCCCATTCGTTATCGTCGCGCACGTCCAGCAGCAGCGCCTCCTCGTTCATCAGCCGGGTCGCTTCCATGGTGTTGACCTCGCTGATGCCGGAAACACGGTTGCCGAAAAAGGACCACAGCAGCATGGCGCCGCTGGCGCCGGCGGCGATGACGAGCAGAAGATTGTCTTGAACGAATTCCATCGAAGTCAGTGGGGATAAAAGAAAACAGGGACTTATTCTATATCAGCCCCTGTCGAGTTCGATGGCCCGCGAACAGGGTCAGGAGCAGCAGCTGCCGCCTTCCTTGACGCCGGCCTTCTTCAGCATGAGCTCGAGCGGGCAGAAGCGGGTGAAGCCGGACTGGAACAGGTTGAGGCCGACGAAGGCGGTGAACCACAGCCAGGAAAGCTGGGACAGGTCGGCGGTGCCGGCGAAATGCGCCAGGGCCAGCGACAACAGGATGAAAAATCCGGCAACGATGCGGACGATGCGTTCGACGGTCATGCAGAGCTCCTTAGGTTTTTGCGAACTTGCGGAAGTTCGCGGCGTAGTACAACACGGGAATCACCACCAGGGTGAGCAGGGTGGATACGAAAATGCCGAAAATCAGCGATACCGCGAGGCCCGAGAAAATCGGGTCGTCGAGGATGAAGAAGGCCCCCATCATGGCGGCGACACCGGTCAGCACGATGGGCTTGGCGCGGGTGGCGCCGGCCTGGATCACCGCCTCCTGGAAATCCATGCCTTCCGCAACCTGCTGATTGACGAAGTCCACCAGCAGGATAGAGTTACGCACGATGATGCCGGCCAGCGCGATCATGCCGATCATCGAAGTGGCGGTGAACTGCGCACCCAGCAGCGCATGGCCGGGCATGACACCGATGATGGTGAGCGGGATCGGCGCCATGATGATCAGCGGCGTGAGGTAGGAGCCAAACTGCGCCACCACCAGCAGGTAGATGAGGATCAGTCCGACAGCGTAGGCGATGCCCATGTCGCGGAAGGTTTCGTAAGTGACCTGCCACTCGCCGTCCCATTTGATGCTGAAGCCGGCGTAGGGGTCGGCAGGCTGCCTGATGAAGTATTCGCCCAGCGTGCCGCCTTGTTTCAGTTCGCGGCCGGACAACTCGCCGCGCATGCCGAACAGGCCATACAGCGGCGAGTCGAGTTCGCCGCCCATGTCGCCCATGACGAATACCACCGGCAGCAGGTTCTTGTGATAGATGGTCTTCTCGCGCTCCGAGGGCACCACCTCGACCAGCTCGGACAAGGGCACGAGGTTGCCGTTCGAACCGCGCACGTTGAGTTTCAGCAGTTCGTTCAGGCTGTTCTGGCGCTCGGGCGCCAGTGTGATGCGCACCGGGACCTCGTACTTGGAACTGCCGCCATGGATGGGCGTGACATCCTCGCCCGAGAGGCCCATCTTCATGACGGCGACGATGTCCTTCTGCGAGACGCCAGCGAGCGCCGCCTTGTTCTGCAGCACCTTCAGGACGAAGCGCTGGGCGTCGTCCTCGATGCTGTCGTCGATGGCGACGATGCCTTCGGTCTTCTCGAACACCGCGCGCACTTCCTTGGCGACCTGCATCTGCGCTTCGTAGTCCGGGCCGTAGACCTCAGCGACGATGGGCGACATCACCGGTGGTCCGGGCGGCACTTCCACCACCTTGACGTCGGCGCCGTGGCGCTTGGCGACTTCTTCCAGCGCCGGGCGCACAGCCTGGGCGATTTCGTGGCTCTTGCGGTCGCGCGCGTGCTTGTCGACCAGGTTGACCTGGATGTCGCCGATTTCCGGGCCGTTGCGCAGGTAGTACTGGCGCACCAGGCCGTTGAAGTTGATGGGCGAGGCGTTGCCGGCGTAGGCCTGGTAGTCGGCCACTTCCTCGACTTCGCTCAGCACCTGGCCCATTTCCTGCAGCACCTGCGCGGTCTTCTCCAGCGGCGTGCCGACCGGCATGTCGACCACTACCTGGAATTCCGACTTGTTGTCGAAAGGCAGCATTTTCAGGATCACCAGCTTGACTGCGGCAAGCGACACGGAGAGGAGGATTGCGATGCCAATGCCGAGCCACAGCTTCCTGCGCATGGCCTTGCCGGCATCGCCGCCGAGATAGGGCGTGAGCCACTTGCGGAACAGGCCGAGCAGCTTGTCGTTGCCGGCCTCATGATGCTGGAGGTTCTTCAGCAGCTTGAAGGCGAGCCAGGGGGTGACGATGAAGGCGATGGCGAGAGAGATCAGCATGCCGATCGAGGCATTGATCGGGATCGGGCTCATGTACGGGCCCATGAGGCCGGTGACGAAGGCCATCGGCAAGAGCGCCGCGATCACGGTGAGGGTGGCGAGGATGGTGGGGCCGCCGACTTCGTCCACCGCGCGCGGGATGATGGCTTCCATGCCGTCGTGGTCGAGCGCGGTGCGGCGGTGGATGTTCTCCACCACGACGATGGCGTCGTCGACGAGGATGCCGATGGAGAAGATCAGCGCGAACAGCGATACGCGATTGAGCGTGAAGCCCCAGGCCCATGACGCGAACAGCGTGGCGGCGAGCGTGAGCAGCACGGCGGCGCCGACGATGACGGCTTCGCGGCGGCCCAGCGCCCACAGCACCAGCAGCACCACCGAGGCGGTGGCGAAAATCAGCTTCTGGATGAGCTTCTTCGCCTTGTCGTCGGCGGTGGCGCCATAGTCGCGGGTGATGCTGACTTCTACCCCTTCGGGGACAATGGCGCCCTTCAGTGACTCCATGCGCTCGATGACCTTTTCCGCGATGTCGACCGCGTTCTCGCCCGGTTTCTTGGACACCGCCAAGGTGACGGCAGGGAAGCCCTGTCCGGCGAGCTTGGCGTGCTGGCCGCCCTGGCCCGCGCCGAACCACACGTAATTCGAAGGCTGGTCGGGGCCGGCGACGACGTTGGCAACGTCGCTGAGGAACACAGGACGTCCCTGGTATACGCCGGCCACCAGCTGTTTCACATCGGCCGGGCCGGTGAGGAAGGTGCCGGTCTGGACCAGGATTTCCTGGTTGTCGGAAGTCAGCGTGCCGGAAGGCTGCGAGGCGTTGGACACCTGCAGCGCATCACGGATGTCCTGCGCGGAGACGCGGAAGGCGGCCATGCGTTCGGGGTCCATGATGACCCGTACGACGTTGTCCGGTCCGCCGATGGTGTAGACCTCGCGCGTGCCGGCGATGCGCTTGAGTTCGATTTCGGCGGCATGCGCGATCTGCTGCAATTCGTAGGCGCCGCGCGTTTCGTCATGCGTCCACAGCGTGAGCGTGACGATGGGCACATCGTCGATGCCGGTCGGCTTGATGATGGGTTCGCCCACGCCGAGATTGGGCGAGACCCAGTCGCGGTTGGCCTGGATGGTGTCATACAGCCGCACCAGCGCCTGGGTGCGGTCTTCGCCCACTTCATACTGCACGGTGAGGATGGCCATGCCGGGCTTCGACACGGAATACACGTGCTCGATGCCGGCGATTTGCGACAGCACCTGCTCGGCGGGTGTTGCCACCAGCTGTTCGACGTCCCTGGCGGACGCGCCGGCGAAGGGGATGAACACGTTGGCCATGGTGACGTTGATCTGCGGTTCTTCCTCGCGCGGCGTCACCGAGATGGCGAACAGTCCAAGAATCGCCGCCATCAGCGCGATCAGCGGCGTCAACTGCGAATGCAGGAAGAATCTGGCGATGCGGCCTGAAATGCCCATGTGCGTGCCCGTCCCCGTGGCTTGTTATTTGCTGGTTCTGCTCTTGGCGTAGATGCCGGCCTTGACCGGGTCGAGCGCGATGACTTCGCCCGGATTGAGTCCGGCCAGCACTTCGACCTCGCCCCTGGGCGTGGGATCGCCGAGGCGTACCTGGCGCAGGCTCACGCGATTCTTGGCGTCGACCACGTAGACGCCGGTGATTTCCGAACGACGCAGCACGGCGGAACCGGGAATCACCAGCTTGCGCGCCTCGCCGGTGGCGAAATAGGCGCGGGCGTAGATGCCGGGGATCACGCCGCTGCCCAGTTCTTCCGGCAGGTCGATGCGCACCTTGATGGTGTGGGTGGCGGTATCGGCGGAAGGCAGAACGGTAATGCCCCGAGCTTCGATCCACTTGTCGAGCGAGGGGATCTCGACCGAGGCCTTGGGCGATTTCTGGATCTCGGCCAGCTTATATTGCGGAATGTTGGCGACCACGCGCAGGTCATCGGGATCGAAGCCGGTCATCAGCGGCTTGCCGGGCGTGGCCATTTCGCCGACCTCCACATGACGTGCCATGACCACGCCGGAGAACGGTGCGGTGAGGGTGGTGTAGGAGCGCACCGCCGAAGTTTGACCCACGCCGGCCTTTGCGGCCTGGGCGGCGGCCTGGGCCGCGCGGTATTCGGAGGTGGCGCGGTCGAGTGCGGCCTGGGAGATGAATTTCTGCTGGAACAACTGCACCTGGCGATCGTAGTTGGCCTTGGCGTTGGCAAGCTGGGCCTCGGCCTGTGCGACCTGGGCGCGGCTGCCGGCGACGGCCTGGCTGAGTTCGGAGGGATCGATGCGCACGATGACCTGGCCCGCCTTGACGGCATCGCCCACATCGAAATTGACCGCAGTGATGCGGCCGGAAACCTGGGCCGAGACGGTGGATTGGCGTACGGCTTCGACGGTGGCCTCGGTCGAATAGGACTTGTCGATGTTCTGATAGGCGACCTTGGCGGTCGGGAAGGGCAGGGCGGCCCAGGCGGGCAGACAGGTCGCGAATACGACGGACAGGACTATAAAACGCATGGCGGAGCCTCCTGAATAGTCCATTAGAATATGCTAATAGACTTTATTTTTCAAGTCTTTAGGCCAACTTTACAGCAAAAAAGCCCGGGCGGACCGGGCTTCTGTTGATCGAGGGGGGTAAGTTACTTGGTAATGAAGCCGCAGAACACTTCGCGCATCATGCCGATCAGGCGCAGGGTGCGGGTGTCGCCGACGCGGTAGTAGACCCGGTTGGCATCCTTGCGGGTTTTCAGCACGCCCTTGTCGCGCAGGATGGCAAGGTGCTGGGAAATGTTGCTTTGTGAAGTGCCGACACGGTCCACGATGTCCTGGACGCTGACTTCCTTGTCGCCGAGGACGCAAAGGATTTTCAGGCGCAGCGGATGCGACATCGCTTTCATGGCACGGGAAGCGCGCTCGATGTCGTCTTCCTTGTCCATCAATTCGATCTCTTCGGTTTCCAGCGCTCGCGCCATGGTCTTCCCTCGTGTAAAATTTAGAATAAGTCTAGATAAGGTATATCGGTATATAGCGATTAACCTTAAGTTAAGCCAAAAAATATTATTTGTGAACTGTTTTTTTAATGAAAGTAAATCCGGTACTGCTCATCATACTTGACGGCTTTGGCTGCCGCTCGGAAAGCGCGCACAACGCCATCGCGATGGCTGCCAAGCCCAACTGGGACAGTCTCTGGAACCAGTATCCGCACACGCTGATCCATGCCTCCGAAGGCGAGGTCGGCCTGCCCAAGGGGCAGATGGGCAATTCCGAAGTCGGGCATCTCAATATCGGTGCCGGCCGCGTCGTGTACCAGGAGTACACTCGCATCGACCATGCCATCGAGTCCGGCGCGTTTTTCGCCAACCCCATGCTCAAGTCCGCGATGAAATCCGCCCGGGACAACAATGGCGCGCTGCATATTCTGGGCCTGCTTTCGGACGGTGGAGTGCACAGCCACGAGCGCCACATCCATGCCATGCTGCAGATGGCGGCAGACGAAGGCATGGACGAAATCCATATCCACGCCTTCCTCGATGGCCGTGATACGCCGCCGAAAAGCGCGGAAATCAGCATCGCGCGCATGCAGGAAAAAATCACGGAAGTCGGCAAGGGCAGGATTGCCAGCATCATCGGCCGCTACTTTGCGATGGACCGTGACCGCCGCTGGCAGCGCGTGAAGTCGGCCTACGACCTCCTGACCCAGGGCAAGGCCGAGTACACCGCGGCATCCGCGCAGGAGGGACTGGCGATGGCCTATGCGCGCGGAGAGTCCGACGAGTTCGTGAAAGCCACCGCCATTGTGCCGAAAGGCGAAAGCCCGGTGCGCATGAAGGATGGCGATGCCATCATTTTCATGAACTTCCGTTCCGACCGCGCACGCCAGTTGTCGCGCCCGTTCATCGAGCCGGATTTCAGCGAGTTCGATCGCGAGGTGGTGCCCAAGCTTTCCGCCTATTGCACGCTGACCGGCTACAGCGACGAGTTCGATGTGCTGGTCGCATTCCCGCCCGAGCGCATCAGGAACGGCTTTGGCGAATACATCGCCAATCTGGGCCTGCACCAGTTGCGCATTGCGGAAACGGAAAAGTATCCGCACGTGACTTTCTTCTTCAACGGCGGCGAGGAAGTCTCCTATCCGGGCGAGGATCGCATTCTGGTGCCTTCGCCGGACGTGGCAACCTACGATCTCAAGCCGGAGATGAGCGCATTCGAAGTGACTGACAAGCTGGTTGCCGCCATCAACAGCCAGCAGTACGACGCCATCGTCTGCAATTACGCCAATGCCGACATGGTGGGGCACACCGGCAATGTCGAGGCGGCGAAGCGCGCAATCGAGGTGATCGATGTGTGCCTTGGCCGGGTGGTGGAAGCCCAGCTTGCGCGCGGTGGTGAAGTGCTTGTCACCGCCGACCATGGCAACGCCGAATCCATGCTGGACGTAACCAGCGGTCAGGCGCACACGGCCCATACCACCAATCTCGTGCCGCTGCTGTATGTCGGCAAGCGGCGCGCCGAACTTGCCGGCACCGGGGCGCTGGAAGACATCAGCCCGACTCTGCTGAAAATGATGGGCTTGGCGCAGCCGGCGGAAATGCGCGGCGAGCCGCTGATCAGTTTCGAGTGAAACGCCGCTTCTCGCTCCTGCTCCTTTCCGTATTACTCGCCCAGCCGGCCTGGGCGGACAACAAGGCCGATCTTGATTCGCTGCGCGAACGCTTGCAGAAGTTGCAGCAGGAGTACCAGCGCACGCGCGAATCCAGTGCCGAGGCGACGGATGCGCTGAAGCAGTCCGAGCGCGCCATCAGTGAAACCGGGCGCAAGCTGCATCAGCTGGAACGCGAGCAGCGTGAAGTCCAGGCAGCCATCAAGGCGGCAACGGCTGAGGCGGCGCAGACCGATGCGGAAATCCGCGAGCGCCAGACGCGGCTGGGCGAGATGATCCGGCAGGCTTACATGCGCGGCGGCGGCGACGCGCTGAAGCTGATGCTGAACGGAGAAAATCCCAGCCAGGCAGCCCGCGACCTGCACTACCTGTCCTACCTCTCGCGCGCGCAGATGCAGTTGATCGAGGAGATGCGCCAGGGTCTTGCGCGTCTGGCGGAACTGAAGGAATCAGCTGCCGAGAAGGACCGTGTGCTGGCCGAGATTCGCGAGGCCCAGCTCAAGGAGCGCGAGAACCTGCTCAAGGAAAAGCAGGCGCGCCAGAAAATGCTGAATCAGCTTGCCGGCGAGATCAGGAAGCAGCGGAAGGAAATTGCCACGCTCAAGCGCGATGAACAGCGCCTGTCCGAACTGGTGGCGCGCCTGGCAAAACTTGCGGCCAAACCCAAGCCCAGGCCGCCGGCCAAGCAGCAGACGCCTGCAAGCAAAAAGGGTGCGACCGGCGACAAGCCCCTGGCAGTGAATACCGCAGTGCCGGAGCCGGGCCGCGACAACACCCCTTTTTCGCGCCTGAAAGGCCTGTTGCGCCTGCCGGTGGCGGGGGAACTCATGAACAGGTTCGGCACTCCCAGAGAAGGCGGTGGCGTGAGCTGGAGAGGCCTCTTCATCCGCGCCGCGGAAGGTGCCGAGGTGCGCGCGGTGGCAGGGGGCACGGTGGCGTTCGCTGACTGGCTGCGCGGCTTCGGCAACCTCGTGATAGTCGATCACGGCGAGGGCTACATGAGCCTGTACAGCAACAATGAAAGTCTGTATAAGCAGGCGGGAGACCGCGTAAAGATGGGCGAGCCGATCGCGTCAGTGGGCAACAGCGGCGGCCAGGAAAGCCCGGGTGTCTATTTTGAGTTGAGGCACCAGAGCCGCCCGATCAATCCGATGGCATGGATCAAGTGAGATGAGTATGGCAGGTCAATACGGCAAGATGGCATTGGCGGGCTTCGCTGGTTTGCTGGCGGGCTTTGCGCTGACACTGAATTTCTCCGCGCAGGCTGACAAGGAGGCTGCGGCACCCTTGCCGGTCAAGGAACTGCGCGCCTTTACCGACGTGTTCGCCCGCATCAAGAGCGACTACGTCGAGCCGGTGGAAGACAAGAAGCTCATCACCGAGGCCATCAACGGCATGCTGTCCGGACTCGACCCGCACTCCGCCTACCTGGATGCGGAAGCGTTCAAGGACCTGCAGGTCGGCACCCAGGGCGAATTCGGCGGGCTGGGCATCGAAGTGGGCATGGAGGACGGTTTCGTCAAGGTCGTCTCGCCCATCGAGGATACGCCGGCATACAAGGCCGGGCTCAAGAGCGGCGATCTCGTCATCAAGCTCGACGACACCCCGGTCAAGGGCATGAATCTCAATGACGCCGTCAAGCGCATGCGCGGCAAGCCTGGCACGCAGATCAAGCTGACCATCATGCGCAAGGGCGACGCAAAGCCGTTTGTCGTCACGCTCACTCGCGCTGTCATCAAGATTCGCAGCGTCAAGTTCAAGCTGGTTGAACCGGGCTATGGCTATGTGCGCGTCACCCAGTTCCAGGAGCATACCGGCGAACTGCTGGTCGAGGCCCTGCAAAAACTGTACAAGGAAAACAAGGCGCCGCTCAAGGGACTGGTGCTGGATTTGCGCAACGACCCCGGTGGTCTGCTCAACGGTGCGGTGGCGGTGAGCGCGGCTTTCCTCAAGCCGGATTCGCTGGTGGTGTATACCGATGGCCGCGCCGAGGATTCGAAAATGCGCCTCACGGCCAGCCGCGAGAATTATCTGCGCCCCATGCAAGTCGATTATCTGAAAAACCTGCCTGATGGCGTAAAGACCGTGCCGATGGTGGTGCTGGTCAACGGCGGTTCGGCTTCGGCCTCGGAAATCGTGGCCGGTGCGCTGCAGGACCACAAGCGCGCGGTCATCATGGGCACGCAGACTTTCGGCAAGGGCTCGGTGCAGACCATCCTGCCGCTGGGCAACGAAACTGCGATCAAGCTCACTACGGCACGCTATTACACGCCGGCCGGGCGCTCGATCCAGGCCAAGGGAATCGAGCCCGACATCAAGGTCGAGGATCCGGACAATCCGACCGAGGAGGATTTCGGCGTGCGCGAGGCCGATCTGGCGAAGCATCTGGAAAACACCCAGGGCGAAGAGTCCAGGCCCGCCGATCCGGCCAGGAAGGCTCCCGAAAAGGGCGGCAAGGACGACCAGGACAGCAGGCGGCCGGAAGCCAAGCCGCTCGAACCGGGCGAGGTGGTTTCCAAGAACGACTATCAGGTCAACCAGGCACTGAACCTGCTCAAGGGCCTTACCATCATCCAGGGCAAGTGAGCCGCCGGCCGCAAGGCCAGCACTTGCTTTGCGGCTGAGTCGGGGCGATACTGGAATCGTATTCAGTTCGCACCCATGCCATGCAGCCTACCGACCTGGACAAGATAAGGGAAATCGTCTTTCACACGCTGCCCGCCGACCAGGCCGCACGTGCGCGGGAACTGCTGGACGGCCTCGACAGCATCCAGGCCAGCCTCAAGGAAGATTGCCCCCGGACCCTGGTTGTTCAGTACAAGGTCACCCACTACACCATGCAGGGCCTGGAGCGGGCGCTTGAAGCCCAGGGCTTCCATCTCGACAACAGCCTGCTGCAGAAGGTCAGGCGCGCCTTGATCTATTTCTGCGAGAACGTGCAGCGCGAGAACATGGTCATCAATGCGCCGGATGTCAAATCCCAGCAGGTCTTTGCCCGGGTGTACGAACTGCACCCGCACGGCGACAAGGATGAGACGCCGGAAGAGTGGCGCGAATACAAATAGAACAGGCGGCCTCGCCGCTCCCATGATCCATGAATGACAACGACCTGCTGCGCTACAGCCGCCATATCCTGCTGCCGCAGATTGGCATCGAAGGACAGGAAAAGCTTCAGGCCGGCACGGTGCTGATCGTCGGCGCCGGTGGTCTCGGCTGTCCTGCCGCGCTTTATCTTGGCGCTGCAGGCATCGGCAGGCTGGTGATCGCCGATGCCGACACGGTCGACCTCACCAACCTGCAGCGCCAGATCGGCCACCATACTGCAGCCGTCGGCAGCAACAAGGCGCTGTCCCTGCGTGACAGCATTCATGCGGTCAATCCCGGCATCCGGGTCGAGGCGCTGCAGCAGCGGCTGCAAAACGGGCAACTCAAGAATGCGGTCGCAGGCGCAGACGTGGTGCTCGACTGTTCCGACAATTTCGCCACCCGCCACGCCGTCAACCGCGCCTGCGCGAGTCTGGGGAAGCCGCTGGTGAGCGGGGCTGCCCTGGGGTTCTCGGGACAGTTGTCCGTGTTCGATGTGCGCCAGACGGACTCGCCCTGTTACCACTGTCTGTTTCCGGAAACCGTGGAGGAAGGGCCACGCTGCAGCGAGGCCGGCGTACTGTCACCGCTGGTAGGGGTGGTGGGTGCGATGCAGGCGGTGGAGGCGATCAAGCTGATCAGCGGAAGCGGCCGCGCGGCGGTGGGCAGGCTGAGCCTGTACGATGCGCTCGGCGGCGAATGGCGCGAAGTGCGGGTGCCGCGCGATCCGGCCTGCCCGGTCTGCGCGCAGCGCTAGGCCGGGATTTTTCTTTCCAGCGGCAGCGACAACTCGCGCCACAGCAAGGGCCAGTCAGCGGCCGGGTCGCGTTCAAAACCGCTCTTGGCGAACTGGTGCCAGCGTCCGACGACCTGGGCCAGATAAAGGTTGGCCAGCATTTTCGGGTCCTTGCCGGCATGGCCGGTATCCATGAAGCGCAGACATTGGCGCAACTGGGCTTCAAGGCGGTCGTGCAGCTGGTTGATGCGCTTTTGCAGGCGTGGGTCCTCGTTGACCAGGACTTCGCCGATCAGTACGCGAGTCATGCCGCGGTTTTTCTGGGCGAATCCGAGCAGCATGGACAGGATGCTTTCGACCTGCTGCACCGGGTCGGCAGTGTCCGTGGTGAGTCGCGCAATCAGTCCGAACAGCGTGTCTTCGATGAACTCTATGAGGCCTTCATACATCTGGGCCTTGCTGGCGAAATGACGGTAAAGCGCCGCCTCCGAAACATCCAGCCGCCGTGCCAGTGCGGCGGTGGTGATCTTTTCCGGGTTGGGTTCCTCCAGCATGGCGGCAAGCGTCTGCAGGATCTGCAGGCGCTTTTCGCCCGTCCTCTTGTTGTCTCCTCCCATTTATATCCCCTCTTCTTTGTTGAGGTTTATGGTGGGCCCGGTGGGACTCGAACCCACGACCAAAGGATTATGAGTCCTCTGCTCTAACCGACTGAGCTACAGGCCCGATTCTACTTAAATTCTGCCGCCAGCAAGCGGGGGCCGGTTACTCGCTGCTTTCCAGGAAGCTCTTCAGCCTTTCCGAACGGGTGGGGTGGCGCAGCTTGCGCAGCGCCTTGGCCTCGATCTGACGGATGCGCTCGCGCGTTACGTCGAACTGCTTGCCCACTTCTTCCAGGGTGTGGTCGGTGTTCATTTCGATGCCGAAACGCATGCGCAGCACCTTGGCCTCGCGCGTGGTCAGGCTGTCGAGCACGTCGCGGGTGGCGTCGCGCAGGTTGGCGTAGAGCGCGGAATCGTCCGGGGCCAGCGTGCTCTGATCCTCGATGAAGTCGCCGAGATGCGAATCCTCGTCGTCGCCAATGGGCGTTTCCATGGAAATCGGCTCCTTGGCGATTTTCATGATCTTGCGGATCTTGTCCTCGGGCATTTCCATCTTGATCGCCAGCGTCGCAGGGTCGGGCTCCTGGCCGGTTTCCTGCAGGATCTGGCGCGAGATGCGGTTCATCTTGTTGATGGTCTCGATCATGTGCACCGGGATACGGATGGTGCGCGCCTGGTCCGCGATCGAGCGCGTGATGGCCTGGCGGATCCACCAGGTGGCGTAGGTCGAAAACTTGTAGCCGCGGCGGTATTCGAACTTGTCCACCGCCTTCATCAGGCCGATGTTGCCTTCCTGGATGAGGTCGAGGAATTGCAGGCCGCGGTTGGTGTACTTCTTGGCGATGGAGATCACCAGGCGCAGGTTGGCTTCGATCATCTCGCGCTTGGCGCGGCGCGCCTTGGCCTCGCCGGTGGACATCTGCTTGTTGATGGCCTTGAGTTCGGCGATGTTGAGGCCGATGCGTTCCTGCGTGGCCAGCAGCTTTTCCTGGTATTCCTTGAGTTCGTACTGCACGCGCACGAGCGTGGACGAATAGGCCTTCTTGGCGGCCATTTCCTTGTCCACCCAGGCCGGGTTGGTCTCGTTGCCGGGGAAAGACTTGATGAAGTGCTGGCGTGGCATGCCGGCACGGTTCACGCACAGGTCCATGATCTTGCGTTCGAAACTGCGGATTTCCTCGACCGTGCTGCGGATGGTGTCGCACAGGGCCTCGACCTGCTTGACGGAAAAACGGATGCCCATGAGCAGGTCGGTAACGGCTTCCTGGGCGGCGAGGTGCTGTTTGCTGCCTTCTCCGTACTTGGCGCGCTGGGTCTGCACCTTCTTGTAAAGCTTGCGCAGCTGGCCGAAGCGGTCCAGCGCCTCGGCCTTGAGCTGGGCAAGATTGGCGGCAGCGGCAGCGGCGCCGGCCTCCTCGTCTTCCTCCTCATCGTCGCCGGCGGAGGCTTCGGCTTCTTCGTCCATCTCGCCGCCGATGGCAGCATCCTCACCGACGAAACCGTCTACCAGCTCGTCGACGCGCATGTCGCCCTTTTCGATCTGCTCGGCGTAGGCGAGGATTTGCTCGATGGTCATCGGGCAGGCGGAGATCGCCTGCACCATGTGCTTGAGACCTTCCTCGATGCGCTTGGCGATTTCGATTTCGCCTTCGCGGGTCAGCAGTTCCACCGTGCCCATTTCGCGCATGTACATGCGCACCGGGTCGGTGGTGCGGCCGAATTCGGAATCGACCGTGGTCAGCGCCTGCTCGGCCTCCTCGACCACGTCCTCATCGGCCACGGGCGGGGTGGATTCCGTCATCAGCAGGGTTTCGGCATCGGGCGCCTCGTCATAGACCTGGATGCCCATGCTGTTGATGATGCTGATGATGCCTTCTATCTGCTCGGCATCGGACAGATCGTCCGGCAGATGGTCATTGATTTCGGCGTAGGTCAGGTAGCCGCGCTCCTTGCCGAGCGAAATCAGGTTCTTGAGCTGGGTGCGGCGTGCTTCCGCCTGCTCCTGGGTCAGCTCAACATTTTCCTTCATGACTTTGTTGAGTGCCGCTTCCGCCTTGCGCGGCATTTTCTTGGCGTTGTTTGCTGACTTGGGTCTGCCTGCCATGGGTCCTGTCCAGAAAAATTTTGCAAAACAGGGAATTATACCGATTTTCCCTTTTTGAGGGACGGGCAAATTCCGGGCCAGATTAGGTTTTGCTGAGGGTGAGAAGTTCCGCGCGCTCGGACGGGCTGAGGGAATTGAAGTCGCGTCTGGCCAGTTCTTCGCGGCGATGACGTTCCCAACTGGAGTTGATTTGCCGGATTCCCCCCAGCAATTCCGCTTCCGGATCCCAACTGCCCCTTTGTTCAAGCATTTCAGCTTCCCCCTGCAATTCGCCCAGTTCGGGCAGCGATTGCGCGCCCGGGTCTTCCAGCATAGCTGCTGGCGAGGGAAATGTATCGAAAGAATTCAGCCATTCCACCAGACGGGCGAGCAGGGGGGCATGGGGGTCGTTCGTCGGCAGTTTGTCGGTTTCGAGCCTGCGGGAAAACTCGGGCCTGGCAAGCAGTGCGCGGGCGAGCGTGCGGCAAATGGAAGGTCTGGCACGGGCAGTGGCCGGCATCCGGGGCGAACGGGAACTGGCTGTGCGTCTGGCGCCGGTGAATTCACCCACCTCGTCGCCACCCATGTTCAGGGTTTCTCCCAGCTGTCGACGAATCAGCGCGGCCAGCAGGGGCGCGGCGATTTTCTGCAGCAGGGGCGTGGCATTCTTCAGCAGTTTGGCGCGACCTTCCTGGGTGGAGAGGTCGGCTTCGCGCGACAGTTCACGGATCAGGAAACCGGACAGCGGCACCGCCTCGCGCTGCAGGAAAGCTTCGAAGGCTACCTTGCCGTGGGTGCGCACCCAGGTGTCAGGGTCTTCGCCTTCGGGCAGGAACAGGAAAAACACCTCCTTGCCGTCGGCCAGTGCCTCCAGGGTGTTTTCCAGCGCGCGCCAGGCCGCCTTGCGTCCGGCGTTGTCGCCGTCGAAGCAGTAGTACAGTTTGTCGGTTTGCCGCAAAAGGGTGCGGGCGTGGATCGGGGTGGTGGCGGTGCCCAACGTGGCGACGGCGTAATGGATGTCGTACTGGGCCAGCGCCACCACGTCCATGTAGCCTTCCACCACCAGGATTTTGCCGGCCTCGCGGATGGCCTGGCGGCCTTCGAACAGGCCGTAGACTTCCGAACCCTTGTGGAAAATGGGGGTTTCCGGCGAGTTCAGGTATTTCGGCTCACCCTGGTCGAGGATGCGGCCGCCGAAGGCGATGACCTGGCCCTTGGTGTTGCGGATGGGAAACATGATGCGGTCGCGGAAGCGATCGTAGCGGCCGCGCTCATTGTCGATCACCAGGCCAGCGGCGGCGAGCTCGGGCGCATCGTAGTTCGGGAAGACCTGCTTTAGCGCAGCGGATTGGGCGGGCGCATAGCCGAGGCCGAAGCGCGCGGCGATCTGGCCGGTGAGACCGCGCTTTTTCAGGTAGCCGATGGCGCGTTCGCTGCCCTTCAGTTGTTCCTTGTAGAAGCTGGCTGCCTTGGCCATGTGTTCGGTGAGGTCCGGGCCGGTCTTCGCCTTGGGCTGGAAGCTCGCGTCCTCCGGCACCTTGAGGCCGGCTTCGTCGGCCAGGCTTTTCACCGCGTCGACGAAGCTCATGCCGCCATATTCCATGAGGAAGCCGATGGCGGAACCGTGCGCGCCGCAGCCGAAGCAATGGTAGAACTGCTTGACCGGGCTGACCGTGAAGGAGGGAGTCTTTTCGCCGTGGAAGGGACAGCAGGCCTGGTAATTCTGCCCGGCCTTCTTCAGCGGCACGCGCCGGTCGATGACGTCGACGATGTCGACGCGTGACAGCAGCTGGTCGATGAAGTCGCGGGGGATCATCCCCGGATGTTACAGCGGATTAACCGAGCTTGCTTTTCACCAGAGCGGAGACTTTGCCCATGTCAGCCTTGCCGGCAAGTTGCGGCTTCAGGACGCCCATCAGCTTGCCCATGTCCTTGGGGCCGACAGCACCCGTCGCGGCAATGGCGGCATCGATGGCGGCGGTGATCTCGGCCTCGGACATCTGTGCCGGCAGGTAGACCGACAGCACCTCGACTTCGGCCTTCTCCGCGTCGGCCAGGTCCTGGCGCCCGCCCTTTTCGAACTGGTTGATGGAGTCCTTGCGCTGCTTGATGAGCTTGTCGAGGATGGCGAGCACGGCGGCATCGTCCAGTTCCACGCGCTCGTCCACTTCCTTCTGTTTGATGGCGGCGGACAGCAGGCGCAGGGTGGCAAGCCTGAAGGATTCCTTGGCCTTCATGGCGACTTTGATGTCTTCCAGGATCTGGGCTTTGAGGCTCATGGCGGGCTCCGTAGTTTGCAGTCGGGACGGGCTAAATGAACAGCGACAGGCCGCCGCCGAGACTAAATGAATAAAGGCGGACAAGCCGCCGCCAAGGCTAAATGAAAAAGGCGGACAAGCCGCCTTTTTTGCTACATCCGGTCAAGAATGTTTCATTCAGTACATCTTGGGCGGCAGCATCTGGCTGCGCAGGCGCTTGTGGGTGCGCTTCACGGCGGCAGCCAGCTTGCGCTTTCTTTCGGCGGTGGGTTTTTCGTAGAACTCGCGGGCGCGCAGTTCGGTGAGCAGACCGGTTTTTTCAACAGCGCGTTTGAAGCGGCGCAGGGCGACGTCGAACGGCTCGTTTTCTTTGACTTTGATGTGCGGCATGTTTTAAATGCTTCCTTGACCGGGAAAAAACGCAAATAATAGCAGTCTTTTTCGAGTCTTTCCACCCCCATGCTGGTTCTTGGCATCGAATCCTCCTGCGACGAAACCGGAGTCGCCCTGTACGACACTGAAATGGGTCTGCTGGCCCACCGCCTGCATTCCCAGGTCGCCATGCACCGCGACTACGGCGGCGTGGTGCCGGAACTGGCTTCGCGCGATCATATCCAGCGTGTGCTGCCGCTCGTGCGCGAGACTTTAAGTGAGCGTTCGCTTACGCTTGGATCGCTGGATGGCATTGCCTATACCCAGGGTCCGGGCCTTGCCGGCGCATTGCTGGTGGGTGCCGGCTTCGCGCGCTCGCTGGCCTATGCGCTGGGCATCCCGGCCGTGGGCGTGCACCATCTGGAGGGCCATCTGCTGTCGCCGTTGCTGGCTGAGCCGCGACCTGAATTCCCCTTCGTGGCCCTGCTGGTGTCCGGTGGTCACACCCAACTCATGCATGTGACTCGGGTCGGCGTTTACGAAACCCTGGGCGACACCCTGGACGATGCCGCCGGCGAGGCTTTCGACAAGACCGCGCAACTCCTGGGCCTGGGATATCCGGGCGGGCCGGCGGTGTCGAAGCTCGCCGAAAGCGGCGATCCTGCGCGTTTCAAATTGCCGCGGCCCATGCTCAATTCGGGCGATCTCAATTTCAGTTTCAGCGGTCTCAAGACCGCGGTGCTGACCCTGCGCAACAAGCATCCCGAGGACGCTGCGCGCGCCGACATCGCCGCCGCCTTCCAGGGCGTGATGGCCGAGGTGCTCTCGGAAAAATCCATGCAGGCGCTGAAGCAGACGGGCAGCCAGCGACTGGTGGTAGCGGGCGGGGTGGGTGCCAACAAGCAGCTGCGCCAGCGACTTTTGGCAGAAACGGCGAAGCTGGGCGCGCAGGTGTATTTCCCGCCGCTGGACCTTTGTACCGACAACGGCGCCATGATCGCCTTTGCCGGCGCCCTGCGCCTGCAGCAGGCGCAGGGCGGGGCGCAGCCCTTCAGCGTGAAGCCGCGCTGGGATCTTCAATCGCTGCCGCACGCATGACCGAACCCGTTCGTCTTTCCAAACGCATGGCCGAACTCGGCCTGTGCTCACGCCGCGAAGCCGATGAGTTCATCGCCAGGGGCTGGGTCAAGGTCAATGGCGTGGTAGTGAATGTACTCGGCAGCAAGGTCGGGCCGGACGCAGAAATCACGCTGGACAGACAAGCGCAAGCCAGCCAGCAAAAACTGGCCACCATCCTGCTCAACAAGCCAATCGGCTATGTCTCCGGCCAGGCCGAGGATGGCTACCAGCCTGCGATCACCCTCATGCAGGCGGCAAGCCAGTGGATTGGCGACGCCAGCGGCCGTCGTTTTTCACCGGCCATGCTGCGCGGACTGGCGCCGGCCGGACGCCTCGACATCGACTCCACCGGCCTGCTGGTGCTAACCCAGGATGGTCGCATCGCGCGTCAGCTGATTGGCGAGGATAGCGACATCGAGAAGGAGTATCTCGTCCGGGTGAGCTACGGCAAGATCACGGCGAATGTGCGCGACGCCTTTCCTGCTGCGCAGTTGGCCCGGCTGCGGCACGGATTGAGTCTCGATGGCAAGCCGCTCAAACCGGCCGGGGTCGACTGGCAAAATCCCGAGCAGTTGCGTTTCGTGCTGAAGGAAGGCAAGAAGCGCCAGATCCGCCGCATGTGCGAACTGGTCGGGCTGAAAGTGACTGCGTTGAAGCGCGTGCGCATGGGCGGGGTGAGGCTGGGCGACTTGCCGGTGGGCAAATGGCGCTTTTTGGGCGAGAACGAGCGGTTCTAGAATCCCGGAGACGGAATAAAACCTGAACAAGGAGGACAGAAGGACAGGAGTTCTCTGTTTGCTCTTGCCCTCCTGGCCTCTTTGTGAAAGAAGTTTGGCTTTATAGCCCGGGCAGCGCGCCGCGCACCAGTTCGAGCAGCGCCTTGCCGCCGGGCAGAACCGCCAGCACGTCCGGGAACAGCAGCAGGCCGAGCAGCAGGGCCAGCACGCAGATCAGCACCAGGTTGAAGAACACGCTTTCCGGCCGCAACGCGCCCCAGTAGCGCATGGTGAGATACATGGCGTCCTTCTTGTGCTCGCTCATGGTGAGCCAGCGGCGCACCAGCGAGATGGCGAGGTACACCAGGTAGCCGCCGGTCAGCGAGGCGAACAGGATGCGGAACACGCCGAAGATGTCGAGCACACCGCCCATCCAGCGGTGGTACATCCAGGATACCGCGCCCAGCAGCAGCGAGGCGCCGACCGCGATCAGCACGTTGATGAACAGGCGGCGGCGTTCGCGCGCCAGGTCCTGCTGGCGGCGGATGAAGAAGTCGTCGATCTCCAGCTTGAAGTATTCGACCTTTTCCTGCACCAGGCTGGAGATTTCGCGCTTGGCCACGGCCACGCGCTCGTCCAGCACGACGGACAGTTTGTCGGCAGCGTAATCCACCATTTCCTTGACGTCGTCCTTGGTGAACTGGCGCTGGTTGTGCAATTCCTGCGAAATCTTGTCGAGCTTGGCGTCGATTTCCTCGCTGGCGTGCAGGATGACGTCGCGCAGTTCCTTGCCGGCCTCGGAAACGCCGTCTTTGACCACGTCGGAAAGACGCTCGCCGGCGCGGTCGATGGCCTGCTCGGAGACCTGCGCCAGGCTGTCCTTGGCGTAATTCATTTCCTTTTCGAACCAGGCCATCGGATACCCTTCCTATTGCTTGGGTTTGGCGAAACGCCCTTCCTCGCCAGCCAGCAGGCGCTGGATGTTGGCCCGGTGACGCCAAAGCAGCAAGACAGTGAGGACGCAAAGCGTGATGACGGTAGCGCGGCTGGCGGTGAAATAGGCGCCATAAACCGGCGCGAGCACGGCGGCGGTCAGTGCGGACAGCGAGGAAATGCGCGAAACCACGAAAACAATCAGCCAGGTGGCGAATACCGCGAGGCCCATCCAGGGGTCGAGCGCAAGCATGATGCCGAGCGCGGTGGCTACGCCCTTGCCGCCCTTGAAGCCGAAGAACACCGGGAACAGGTGGCCGAGGAACACGGCGATGGCGGCGAGATGCACGGCCAGGATCTGCGCGCCGAAATGCGCGCCGACGATGCCGGCGAGCCACACCGCCAGCCAGCCCTTGGCGGCATCGCCCAGAAGTGTCAGTGCGGCGGCGGCTTTCTTGCCGGTGCGCAGTACGTTGGTGGCGCCGGGGTTGCCCGAACCGAAAGTGCGCGGATCGGGCAGGCCCATGGCGCGCGCGACGATGACGGCGAACGACAGCGAACCGATGAGATAGGCGCCCAGCGCAATCATGAGGGCGGGGATGAGGCTTTGCATTAAAATCGCTTCCTTTTGCGTACGGGGACTTCCCCTATGGATATCTTGTTTTTGCGGGACTTCCGCCTCGAACTCATTATCGGCATATACGAGTGGGAACGCAAAATCCCGCAGTCGGTGAGGCTCGACCTGGAAATCGGCCTGCCTGAGCACAAGGCGGGTGCGAGCGATGACGTGGCGGACACCATCGACTACGGCGCCGTTGCACTCAGGGTCAAGGACAGCCTCGTCAACCGCCCGCAGCCGATCGCCCTGGTGGAGGCGGTGGCCGAACACGTGGCGCAGATCATCCTCGGCGAGTTCGGCGCGCCCTGGGTCAAGGTCAGCGTCACCAAGTTCGCCATCGTGCGCGGGGTGAAGGAACTCGGCATCACCATCGAGCGCGGCAAGAGAGCTTGACCGCTTTCGAGATCATCTACGCCGTTGGCGTGCTGCTGCTGGCGTATTTTATCCGCGGCATCAGCGGTTTTGGTTCGGGGTTGGTATCGGTACCATTGCTGGCGCTGGTGTTTCCGCTGTCGCTGGTCGTGCCCGCGATCCTGCTGCTCGATTTCACCGCCTCGCTGGTGCTGGGCGGGGTCAACTTCAGGCAGGTGCGCTGGGACGAGGTGAAGCCGCTGGTGCCCTTCGGCATGATCGGCGTGGCGCTCGGCACCACGCTGCTGGTCAGCCTGCCCAGGGAGCCGCTGCTGATCGCCCTCGGCATCTTCATCCTCATTTTCGCGCTGCGCAGCCTGCTCAACCTGCATGGCGACAAGCCGGTGTCGCGCAAATGGGCGGCGCCGGCCAGTCTCGCCGGCGGCACCGTCGGCGGCATGTTCGGCACCGGCGGACCGCCATACGTCATCTATCTGCAACATCGCTTGCAGGACAAGGGCGAATTGCGTGCGACCTTGTCCGGCGTGTTTTTCCTCGAAGGCCTGTTTCGTATCGGCAGCTTCGTCGCCGCAGGATTGCTGGTGCAGTCTGAGGTCTGGCTGGGCTTTCTGCTCGGTCTGCCGATCGTGTTTGCAGGGCTTTACGGCGGAAGCCACGTGCATACGGGACTCAGCCAGGCGCAGATGGTGCGGGTGATCGGCACCCTGCTGCTGTTGAGCGGTCTTTCGGTCTTCGTGAAGGCCTTGGGGGTCTCTGATTAAGACCTCCATGAGCTGCGGCGCGGCCATGCGGGACTTAATCAGAGACCCCCTGCCTAGCCCCTTGGGTGGTGGCGGCTGTGCAACTGCTTCAGTCGCTCGCGCGCGACGTGGGTGTAGATCTGCGTGGTGGAAATGTCGGCATGTCCCAGCAGCATCTGCACCGCGCGCAGGTCGGCGCCATGGGCCAGAAGATGCGTGGCAAAAGCATGCCTGAGCGTATGCGGCGACAGCGGCTTGTCGATGCCGGCTTTCAGTGCGCCGCGCTTGAGCAGATGCCAGAAGGCCTGCCGCGTCATGCCGGCGCCGCGCGCAGTGACGAAGACCTCGGCGCACTGCCTGCCGTCCAGCATGCGCGGGCGCGATTCCTTCAGATAGCGCGACAGCCAGTGAAGCGCTTCCTCGCCCAGCGGCACCAGGCGGTCCTTGCCGCCCTTGCCGGTGACGCGCAGCACGGCGGCGTTCAAATCCAGGTTCAATAATTTCAGCCCGACCAGTTCGGAGACACGCAGGCCGGTGGCGTACAAGGTCTCGATCATGGCGCGGTCGCGCAGGCCAGCCACGGTGTCGATGTCGGGCGCGGCGAGCAGGGATTCCACGTCGGCCTCCGACAGCACCTTGGGTAGCGGCCGCGGCAGCTTGGGGGTGTCGAGATAGAGCGTGGGGTCTGCGCCGATCAGGTTATCGCGCGCGAGGAAGCGGTAAAAGCGCCTGAGGCTCGCGGTGTAACGTGCGGCCGTGCGCGGCTTGGCGCGGGTGGCGAAGCGATGGGCGAGGTAGGCGTCGATGTCGGGGGACTCTGCCTGCGTCAGTTCGCGGCTGCGTGCCTCCTTCAGCCAGGCGGCGAAGCCGGCAAGGTCGCGGCGGTAGGCTGCCAGCGTGTTCTGCGACAGCCCGTCCTCCAGCCACAGTCGGTCGCAGAAGCGGTCGATCACGTCCTCATTGCCGCTCATGCGCGAGCAGCCAGGATTTGATGTTGAGCGGGCCGAGGTAGCGGGTGCCCATGAAGCCGCCGAGCCCGCCCGCCGACACCACGCGATGGCAGGGCACGATCACGGGGATGGGATTGGCGCCGCAGGCGCCGCCCACCGCGCGCGGGGCGGTGGCGAGTTTCTTCGCCAGTTGTCCATAGGTCAGCGGCGCGCCGGGCGGAATGTCGCACAAGGCCTGCCACACCTTCAGCTGGAAGGGCGTGCCATCGAGGCGCATGGGCAGGTCGAAGCGGAAATGCGGGTCTTTGAAATAGGCGGCGAGTTGTGCCACGGTCTCCTTGAGCACCGGGGTGGCCGGCTGCTTTGCCGGTTCGGGTTCGAGCAGAAAATCGATTCCGGCGAGGATATCGTGATCGGCGATCAATCTCAGTTGGCCGAAAGGGGCATCGATGACGGCGTGTTCCATGAAGTCATTCTAACGCCGTAACGGGAACAACAAAAAAGCCCTCGCGAGGAGGGCTTTTTGTTTGGCGAAAGCCTTTGCTTATTGGGCAGAGGCCTTGGCGCGGTTGGGCAGCTTTTCCTTGATGCGGGCGGACTTGCCGGAACGCTCGCGCAGGTAGTACAGCTTGGCGCGACGTACGTCGCCGCGGCGCTTGACTTCGATTTTGGCGACCAGCGGGGAGTAGGTCTGGAAAGTGCGCTCGACGCCTTCGCCGGCGGAAATCTTGCGCACCGTGAACGCGGAGTTGAGGCCGCGATTGCGCTTGCCGATCACCACGCCTTCGTAGGCCTGCAGACGTTCCTTGTCGCCTTCCTTGACCTTGACCTGCACCACCACGGTGTCGCCGGGGGCGAAGTCGGGGATGGTCTTGCCCAGGCGGGCGATTTCTTCCTGTTCCAGTTGTTCGATGATGTTCATGTCATCTTCCTTGCTAATTCGCGAATTGGTTCGTTCTGATAGCGAACATTGCGCGGTTAAAAACAGCCCTTGCGGGCTTCCTTTTCGTCCCGACGGCGGGTTTCAATCCTTGCCGTCGAGCAAATCCTTTTCTGCGCGGCTCATGCCGCGTTTGTCCAGCAAGTCCGGCCGCCGCTTCGCGGTCAGTTTCAAACGCTGCTGCAGCCGCCAGCGCTCGATCGCCTTGTGGTTGCCGGACATCAGCACGTCCGGCACCGTCTCGCCCCGGTAAACCTCGGGCCGGGTGTAGCAGGGCGCATCCAGCAGGCCGTCGACAAACGATTCCTGCAGCGCCGATTCGGCATTGTTCAAACTGCCCGGCAATTGCCGGATCACCGCATCCATCACCGCCAGCGCCGGGATTTCTCCTCCGGAGAGGACGAAATCGCCCAGCGAAATTTCCTCGTGCACCCGGCGCTGCAAAAAACGCTCGTCCACGCCTTCGTAGCGCCCTGCGATCAGGGTCAGCTGCGGTCGCTTCGCCAGCTCGACGACTTTTGCGTGATCGAGCGCGCGGCCGCGCGGCGTGAAATAAATCACGTGCGCTTCGATATTGTCCTGCTGCAGTTCGGCTTCGATGGCGTCCATCGCCGCATCCAGCGGCTCGGCCAGCATCACCATGCCGGGGCCGCCGCCGTAGGGTCGGTCGTCCACGGTGCGGTAGTTGTCCGTGGCGAAGTCGCGCGGGTTCCAGGCCTTGAAGCGGAACAGTCCACGGTCCAAGGCCCGCCCGGAAATGCCGAAATCCAGCAGTGCATCGAACAGGCCCGGAAACAGGGTGACAACGTCGAAACGCATCATCAATCCTGGTAATCCAGACCCCAATCCACTTCGATGCGGCCCTGCGCCAAATCCACGTTCAGCACATAGACCTCAACGAAGGGGATCAGTATTTCTTTACTGATTTCCTTCTCGCCCTTCACTACCAGCACGTCGTGCGCGCCGGTTTCCATCAGTGAGGCCACCTTGCCCAGTTCCACGCCGTCGCGGTTGACGACGGCAAGACCGATGAGGTCTTCCCAGTAGAACTCGCCTTCCTCGGTGTCGGGCAATTCCTCGCGGTAAACCGCGATTTCCTGACCGCGCAGGGCAAAGGCCGCGTCCCTGTCATCGCAGCCGGCCAGCTTGGCGACGACGAAGTCGCCGTGCAGGGTGGCATCTTCCACCTCAGCCTTGCGCCACTGGCCGTCTTTGCCGATCTGCCACTCGGGGTAATCGAGCAGGGCGTCCAGGGTTTCGGTAAAAGGCTTGATCTTGACCCAGCCCTTTACGCCGAACGGGGCGTTGATACGCCCCATGACAACTTGCTTAGGCAGCGGCTTTGCCCTGCTTGACCAGGCGCGACACGGTGTCGGACAGCTTGGCGCCGTTCTTCACCCAGTGTTCCACGCGGGCCATGTCGATGCGGGTGGCTTCGACGCCTTCGGGGGCGACGGGGTTATGGAAGCCAAGGCGCTCGATGAAACGGCCGTCGCGGCGGCTGCGGGAATCGGCCACCACCACGTTGTAATAGGGGCGGTTCTTGGAGCCGCCACGGGAAAGACGAATGACTACCATGGTCTCTATCCAGTTTGGAAATCGGAAAACCGCGAATTCTATGCCGAAAACAGGTTGTTTGCCAAGGGTTTAGTGCGCGGACGCGGCGCCGGCGCGGCGGGGCCGCCCGGGAGGCGGCCTGGGCTCATTTCATTCCCGGCAGGCCGCCTTTCATGCCGCGCATCAGCTTGCCGAGGCCGCCCTTGCCCATCATTTTCATCATTTTCTGAGCCTGTTCGAACTGGTTCAGCAGGCGGTTGACTTCCTGGACCTGGACCCCGGCGCCGGCGGCGATGCGGCGCTTCCTGGAGGCCTTGAGGAGCTCCGGGTGGCGCCGCTCCTGCGGGGTCATGGAGTTGATGATGCCTTCCACGCGGTTGATGGCCTTGTCTTCCTGGCCGGTCATCTGCGGCATCTGGCCCATGCCCGGCAGCTTGTCCATGAGGGCGGAGAGTCCGCCCATCTTGCGCATTTGCGTGATTTGCGACTTGAAATCCTCGAGGTCGAAGTTCTTGCCCTTCTTGACCTTTTCCGCCAGTTTCTTGGCCTCGGCGATGTCGACCGAAGTCTGCGCCTGCTCGATCAGCGACAGCACATCGCCCATGCCGAGGATGCGCGAGGCCATGCGCTCGGGGTGGAAGGCTTCGAGGCCGTCGGGCTTCTCGCCGACGCCGACGAACTTGATCGGCTTGCCGGTAATGTGGCGCACCGACAGCGCCGCGCCGCCGCGGGCGTCACCGTCCAGTTTGGTGAGGATGACGCCGGTGAGCGGCAGCGCCTCGTTGAAAGCCTTGGCGGTATTGACGGCGTCCTGGCCCTGCATGGCATCGACCACGAACAGGGTTTCCACCGGCTTCACGGCGGCGTGCAGGGCCTGGATCTCCGCCATCATGGCTTCGTCGATGGCGAGCCGGCCGGCAGTGTCGACGATCAGCACGTCGTAGAACTGCTTGCGCGCGTGTTCCTGCGCGGTCCTGGCGATGGTGACCGGGTCATTGGCGTCGGCTTCGAAGAAATCCACTTCCAGTTGCCTGCCCAGTTGCCGCAACTGGTCGATGGCGGCAGGACGGTAGACGTCGCAGGAGGCGAGCAGGACCTTTTTCTTGCGCGATTTCAGCAGGCGTGCGAGTTTGCCGCTGCTGGTGGTCTTGCCCGAGCCCTGCAGGCCGGCCATGAGGATGACGGCCGGGGGCTGCGCGGCGAGATTGAGTTCGGCGGCCGCCCCGCCCATCAGCTTGGCGAGTTCGTCGTGGACGATGCCGATCAGCGCCTGGCCGGGGGTCAGGCTTTGCAGCACCTCCGCGCCCACGGCCTTGCCCTTGACGTCCTCGGTGAACTGCTTGACCACGGGCAGGGCGACGTCGGCTTCCAGCAGCGCCATGCGTACCTGGCGCAGGGTGTCCTGGACATTTTCTTCGGTGATGCGGGCCTGGCCGCGCAGGGTCTTGACGATGCCGCCAAGGCGGCCGGAGAGGCTTTCAAACATGGCATTCCTTGTTACCACGCCGGCAGGCATGGATAATCCATAATCCCGTTTCGTAGTTCAGGCTGACTTGGGCGGCGTCGCCTAGTCGTATAGTGCATACTGTTTGCGGCCCGCCCTCGCATGATCAGCCGATCCGCGAAATGGAACTTAACTAAACGACTATTCTACCAATGCCGGTTTTCGTGCTCTCATCCTTTTTGGTCGCGGGGCTCTATGCAGTTTCCGCCTGGCAGTTCCTGCGGCCCGCTGCGCGGCCGCGCGGCCCGCTGTGGGCCTCGGCCCTGCTGCTGGCTGGCATCGTGATCCATGCGGCGCTGCTGGGGGCAAGCGTGTTTCAGCAGGATGCCGTGCATCTGGGCTTCGCCAACGCCGTCTCCCTGATTGCCTGGCTGTCCGTATCGGTTTACGCCCTGACTGCGCTCAAGGTGCCGCTGCCCGGCATTCAGGGCTGGGTGGCTGCCGCTGCCGCTGTCGGTGTCCTGTTTCCCCTGGTTTTGCCGGATGCCCGTGCCGTGCCCTTTTCGCACACCTTCGGCTTTCGCGTGCACCTGGTGCTGTCGCTGCTGGCCTATTGCCTGCTGTTCATCGCCGCGCTGCAGGCGGTCTTGATGTCGGCGTTCGAGAAGAGGCTGCACAAAGGCGCTGCGGCGGCGAGCATGCAGGGCATGCCGCCGCTGCTGACGCTGGAGTCGCTGCTGTTCAAGCTGATCTGGGCCGGCTTCATCCTGCTCAGCCTGGCCCTGGCCAGCGGCGTGCTGTTTTCCGAGGAGATCTTCGGCATGGCCATGAGCCTCACCCACAAGACCTTCTTCGCGCTGCTGTCATGGCTGGTCTTCGGTGCCCTGCTGGCCGGGCGGACGATCTGGGGCTGGCGCGGGCGGCTGGCCGTGCGCTGGACCATCATCGGTTTCGTGATGCTGCTGCTGGCCTACGTGGGCAGCAAGTTCGTGCTCGAAATCCTGCTGCAGCGCTGATTCGTTTCCGGCCGAAGATAGGGCGCATTTCCTTTGGATTCGATCTCGACAAGCACGCTGTTTTCCATTCTGGCCGTCCTGTTGCTGCTTTCGGGGTTCTTCTCGGCCAGCGAGACGGCCATGATGGCCATCAACCGCTACCGGCTCAAGCACCAGGCAGAGCAGGGGTTCAGGGGGGCGCGGCTGACACTTGCCCTGCTGAGTCAGACCGACAAGCTCTTGGGGGTGATCCTGCTGGGCAACAATCTGGTCAACACGGGGGCGGCCACGTTGTCCACCCTCATCGCCATCCGCCTGTTCGGCCAGGGCGAGATCATCCTGTTTGCCGCCACCTCGCTGCTGACTTTCTTCATTCTCGTGTTCAGCGAAGTGACGCCCAAGGTGATCGGCGCCTCCTATCCGGAACGGATCGCCTATCCGGCGAGTTTCGTGCTGACGCCCCTGCTCAGGCTGGCCTATCCGCTGGTGTGGTTCGTCAATCTGTTCGTGCAGGGCCTGCTGAAGCTGCTGCGCATCAAGCCGCGCCAGGATGAGGGCGGCAACATGCTCGGACTGGAGGAACTGCGCACCGTCGTGCTGGAGTCGGCCAAGCTGTTGCCCAGGGAGCACCGCCGCATCCTCCTCAACATCCTCGGGCTGGAAAGCATCACGGTAGATGACGTGATGACGCCGCGCAATCAGATCGAGACCATCGATCTTGCCGACGAGCCGGAAAAAATCAGCCGGCAGATTGCCACCAGCCATCACACCCGTCTGCTGGTGTACGAGGACTCGCTCGACCGGATCACCGGCATCCTGCACGTGCGGCGGATATTGCATGCCATGGCCAGCGATGAGTTCACCCACGAGGCCGTGCGCGAGATCCTGCAGGAACCCTATTTCGTGCCGGCCGGCACGCCGCTGTTCAAGCAGTTGCGCCAGTTTCAGGAGAACCAGAAGCGTCTTGCCCTGGTGGTGGATGAATACGGCGAGTTGCAGGGGCTGGTCACCATGGAAGATCTGCTGGAGGAAATGGTCGGCGAATTCACCACCCAGGCGCCTGCCCAGACCGGCTGGCTGCGGCAGATGGAAGACGGCAGCTGGCTGGTCGAAGGCTCGGCCCTGGTAAGGCATGTCAACCGCAAGCTGGGACTGGACTTTCCCCTGGACGGGCCCAAAACGCTCAATGGCCTGCTGCTTGAATACCTGGAAGACATTCCAGAAGCCGGCGTGAGCGTTAAAATCGGCAACATCCCGATCGAAATCGTGCAAACGCAGGATCGGGCGGTCAAGGTTGCCCGCATCGGGGCGCTTGCGGCGCCGGCGGCGGGCGATGCAGGCCCGTATCCTTAATTTTTGCAGGCTGAAGCCGATAACAGCCTGTCTGAACAGATAAACAACCATGGCTGCCGTTACCAATCCCACCCACTCACCCCTCACCGGCCTGGCCAGAACCCTGGTCGCGCAGGGGCTGCTGAGCGAGCCGGACGCGGAAAGCATATGGAGCAAGGCGAGCAGCAGCGGTGAAAGCTTCGTGACCGAGTTGCTGAAGGGGCGCCGCTTCAGGGCAATCCAGATTGCCGAGTTCGCCGCCAGCGCTTTCGGTTACCCCTTGTTCGATCTGAATGCAGTCGACCCGGAATCCCTCCCGCAAGGGGTGGTGGATGCCAAACTGGCCCAGAAGCGACGCATGGTGGCGCTCTACAAGCGCGGCAACAAGCTGTTCGTTGGCACTTCCGACCCCACCAACCTGCAGGCGCTGGATGAAATCAAGTTCCAGACCGGGCTCACCGTTGAGCCGGTGGTGGTCGAGGACGACAAGCTGGGCAGGCTGGTCGACAAGGTGGCCGATGCTGCGGACAACACCATGGCGGTGCTGCAGGCCGAGGACCTCAATCTCGAATTCGCCGATGAAGAGGCGGCTGACTCGACCGAAACCACGGGTGGAATCGAGATCGACGATGCGCCGGTGGTGCGCTATCTGCAGAAAATCATGCTGGATGCGATCAATACCGGTGCCTCCGACATCCACTTCGAGCCCTACGAAAAGTTCTACCGCATTCGCTACCGCCGGGATGGCGTGCTGTACGAGGTTGCCCAGCCGCCACTGGCCATCAAGGAAAAGATCGCCTCGCGCATCAAGGTGATTTCGCGCCTCGACATTTCCGAGAAGCGCATCCCCCAGGATGGCCGGTTGAAGATGGTGCTGACCAAGAACCGTGCCATCGACTTCCGGGTCAGTACGCTGCCGACCCTGTACGGCGAGAAAATCGTCATGCGTATTCTCGATCCGACCAGCGCGCAGCTGGGCATCGAGGCGCTTGGCTACGAGACGTGGCAGAAGGAAATCCTGCTGAATGCGGTGCAGCGGCCCTACGGCATGGTGCTGGTAACCGGACCGACCGGTTCGGGCAAGACGGTGTCGCTGTATACCTGCCTCAATATCCTCAATCAGCCGGGCGTCAATATTTCGACAGCGGAAGACCCGGCCGAAATCCAGCTTCCGGGCGTCAACCAGGTCAACGTCAACGACAAGGCGGGGCTGACCTTTGCCGCCGCGCTCAAGTCCTTCCTGCGCCAGGATCCGGACGTGATCATGGTGGGCGAGATTCGCGACCTGGAAACGGCGGACATCGCCATCAAGGCTGCGCAAACGGGCCACATGGTGCTGTCCACCCTGCATACCAACGATGCGCCGGGCACCCTGACCCGCTTGCTGAACATGGGGGTGGCACCGTTCAACGTCGCCTCCTCGGTGATCTGCATTACCGCACAGCGTCTGGCGAGAAAGCTTTGCGCATGCAAAAAGCCGATCGACATTCCCCGAGAGGCGCTGCTGCGCGCCGGCTTCAAGGAGCAGGAACTGGACGGCAGCTGGCAGCCTTATCATGCGGTCGGTTGCGAAATCTGCCAGGGTTCGGGATACAAGGGGCGTACCGGCATTTACCAGGTCATGGCGATCACGGAAGAGATGCAGCGCATCATCCTGAAGAACGGCACTTCCATGGATATCGCCGAGCAGGCGCGGCGGGAAGGCGTGCTGGACCTGCGCCAGGCCGGCCTGCTCAAGGTCAAGGCCGGCATCACTTCGCTCGAGGAAGTGGAAGCGGTCACGAACATGTGATGTAAACAATTGGGGAGAGGAATATGGCAGTCGCAGCGACCAAGGATGCCACTTATATCTGGGAGGGGAAGGACAAGAAGGGCAAGAAGCTGAGCGGCCAGATGCTGGCCCCGGGCGAGGCCCTGGTGTCGGCGCAGCTTCGCCGCCAGGGAATCACCGTGACCAAGGTGCGCAAGCAGAGTGCGCTGTTTGCCAAGACCGGCAAGATCAGGGAAAAGGACATCACCCTGTTCACCCGCCAGCTGGCGGTGATGATGAAGGCAGGCGTGCCCTTGCTGCAGGCGTTCGACATCGTTGGCCGAGGCGCGGCCAACCCGGCGGTGCAGCGCCTGCTGGCCGAAGTGAAGGCAGACATCGAGAAGGGCAACAGCATGCACGTGGCCTTCTCCAAGCATCCCAAGCATTTCGACAAGCTGTTCGTCAACCTGGTCGAGGCCGGCGAGGCAGCGGGCATTCTGGAAGACGTGCTGGACCGGCTGGCGACCTACAAGGAAAAGATTCTCGCCATCAAGGGCAAGATCAAGTCCGCCCTGTTCTATCCGGCCGCGGTGCTCGTGGTGGCGTTCATCGTCACGGCGGCAATCATGATTTTTGTCATTCCCGCGTTCAAGGAACTGTTTACCGGCTTCGGCGCGGACCTGCCGGGGCCGACCCTGCTGGTTATGAAAATGTCCGACTTCTTCGTCGAATACTGGTATCTCATCTTCGGCGGAATCGGTGCAGCCATCTATGGCTTCATGCAGTTATGGAAGCGGTCGCGAAAAGTGCAGCGCATCATGGACAGGCTCATGCTGAGGCTGCCCATTTTCGGCCCGGTGATTGAAAAAGCCACTATCGCGCGCTGGACGCGCACGCTCTCCACCATGTTCGCCGCAGGCGTGCCGCTGGTCGAAGCGCTCGACTCTGTCGGCGGCGCTGCCGGCAACCAACTGTATGTCGAGGCCACGGAGAAAATCCGTGCCGAGGTCGCCACCGGCAGTTCGCTTACCGTCGCGATGCAGGGCACCAACCGCTTTCCGAACATGGTTCTGCAGATGACGTCGATCGGCGAAGAGTCGGGCGCGCTCGATTCCATGCTCGCCAAGGTGGCGGACTTTTACGAACGTGAGGTCGATGATGCGGTAGAAGCGATTTCCAGCCTGATCGAGCCCATGATCATGGTCGTGCTGGGCACCCTGATCGGCGGCCTGGTGATCGCCATGTATCTGCCCATCTTCAAGATGGGCGAAGCAGTCGGCGGATGATTGCCCTCGCGAACGAGCCAGCCCTGTTCACCGGGCTGGTTTTTCTGCTGGGGTTGGCGGTCGGCAGCTTCCTGAACGTGGTGGTCCACCGCCTGCCGCGCATGCTGGAGACGGAGTGGCAGGAACAGTGTGCCGAACTCAGGGGTGAGCCCGGGCCGGCGGCGTCCCGCTACAACCTTTCGACACCGCGTTCGGCCTGCCCGTCCTGCGGCCACCGGATCACCGCGCTGGAAAACATTCCGGTGCTGTCCTGGCTCGGGCTACGTGGCCGCTGCTCTGCCTGCGGCAGCCGCATCAGCGCACGTTACCCGCTGGTCGAACTGCTGACGGCGACCTTGTCCGCGCTGATCGCCTGGAAGTTCGGCTTCGGGATGCTGACGGCAGGGGCGATCCTGTTCGTCTGGACACTGATCGTCCTGGCTTTCATCGACTTCGACACTACCCTGCTGCCCGATGACCTCACCTTGCCGCTGTTGTGGCTGGGCCTGTTGTTCAACCTGTTTGGCGTCTACACCAGCCTGGAGTCGGCCGTGATCGGAGCCATGGCCGGCTATCTCACGCTGTGGAGCATCTACTGGCTGTTCAAGCTGGTTACCGGCAAGGAAGGCATGGGCTACGGCGATTTCAAGCTGCTGGCCGCCATCGGCGCCTGGCTGGGCTGGGAAATGCTGCCGGTGACCATACTCCTGTCCGCCGCGGTCGGTGCTGCCGTGGGCATTGCCATGGTGGTCTTCATCAAGCACGACCGCCAGGTTCCGATTCCCTTCGGCCCCTACCTTGCCGGTGGCGGGGTGGTCGCGCTGTTCTATGGCGCGCCGATCACGCGGGCCTATCTGGGCAGTTTCTGATGCTGAAAATCGGCGTCACCGGCGGCCTGGCTTGCGGCAAGACCACGGTGAGCGAGGCCTTTGCCCGCCTCGGCGCGCCCGTGATCGATACGGATGAAATCTCGCGCGAACTGACTTCGATCGGAGGGGCGGCCTTGCCGGCCATACGCGAGGGTTTCGGCGACGAGTTTTTTCTGCCGGACGGACGGCTGGACCGGGCGGCGTTGCGCGCCCGCATACTGGCCGACGCGGCCGCCAAGCGCTGTCTGGAAGACATCCTGCACCCGCGCATCCATGGCGAGGTCGAGCGCCGGCTGGCCCTGGCGCAGGCCCCTTATGTGCTGGTCATCATCCCCCTGCTGGTGGAGACCGGCGCATACGACAGGCTGCTCGATCTTGTGCTGGCGGTGGATTGCAGCGAGGAGACGCAGTTGCAGAGGGCGCTCGCACGCGGCGGCTGGAGCGAGACGGAGGTCCGCGCCATGATGGCGAGGCAGGCCAGCCGCGCGCAGAGGCGCGCACGCGCCGATGACGTTCTCGACACGGACTGCGATCTGACCGAACTGAATGTGCGCGTGGCAGCGCTGGATCAAAAATACCGGCGCCTGGCGGACCAGGCACTTTGATTTTCCACGTCAATCGGGGAAAATCGGGGCAAATCCTTTTTCGGGCCGCGCGTGATCCGCTACGAATACCCCCTCAACGAACGTGTCCGCACCCTGTTGCGACTGGAGGACCTGTTCGACCGGCTGGACTGGCATGTAGATGGCGAGCATCCATACAGCCACCACGCCGCGCTGGTGACGCTGTTTGAAATCGCGGATGTCGCCGCCCGGGGGGACCTGAAGACCGACCTGCTGCAGGAACTGGAACGCCAGCGTTCAGCGCTGACCGTGCTGCGCGGTAATCCGGATGTGCAGCAGGCCCGCCTCGATGGCGTGCTGCAGGAAATCGATACTGCGCATGCCGGCATCTACCGCATGGCCGGCCGTATCGGCCAGCACCTGAAGGAAGACGAGTGGCTCACTGCGGTAAGGCAGCGCGCCATCATCCCCGGCGGACTCTGCGAGTTCGACCTCCCGGCGTATCACCGCTGGCAGCACGAGCCGGCGGAATTGCGGCGCGGCAATCTGCGGTTGTGGCTGGCCCCCATGCTGCCGGTGCGTTCGGGCCTGGACATCGTGCTGCGTTTGATGCGCGATAGCTGCAGGCCGGGCATGCAGCAGGCGATCAACGGCGTGTATCAGCAGATGCTGGAGTCCAGTGCCCGCCCGCCGCAGATGATCCGGGTCGGCGTGGACGAGGAGTTCTGCTGCGTGCCGGAAATCTCCGCCAACAAGTACATGCTCAACATTCGCTTCGTGCGCAGCCAGCCCGGCGAGTCCAAGGTGTGCGTTGACTCCATGCCTTTTGAGCTTGCGTTCTGCACCTTATGAAGCGCGCGTCAGACAAACAGCTGCGAGTCGCATGTCCGGGCTGCGGGGCGGAAGTGGTCTGGGAGGCGCGCAACAAGTACCGGCCGTTCTGCAGCGAGCGCTGCAGGCTGATGGATCTTGGCCAGTGGGCGGCAGAGCGCTACCGCGTGGCAGGCGAGCCGGTCGAGCAGGAACCAGCCGACGTTGCGGCCGGCAAGGACGAATAGGCCCTACTTGTAGGTTTCCACGCCGTGCTCGGTGCCGAGCAGCAGCACATCGGCGGGCCGGCGCGCGAACAGACCGTTGGTCACCACGCCGGTCAACTGGTTGATTTCGCTTTCCAGCACCACCGGGTCAAGAATGCTGAGGCCGTGCACATCGAGGATCACATTGCCGTTGTCGGTGGTGAAGCCCTCGCGCAACTTGGGCTGTCCGCCCAACTTGACCAGTTCGCGCGCGACATAGCTCCTCGCCATGGGGATGACCTCGACCGGCAGCGGGAACTTGCCCAGCACGTCCACCAGCTTGGTCTGGTCGGCCACGCAAATGAAGTGCTTGGCGCAGGCCGCGACGATCTTTTCGCGCGTGAGCGCGCCGCCGCCGCCCTTGATCATGTGAAAATTGCGCGTGATTTCGTCGGCGCCGTCGACATAAATCTCCATGCCGCCCACGCTGTTCAGGTCCAGCACATCGATGCCATGGCTCTTCAGGCGCTTGGCAGTGGCTTCCGAACTTGCCACGGCGCCATCGATGCGCCCCTTCACCTTGGCCAGTTCGTCGATGAAGTAGTTGGCGGTCGAGCCGGTGCCGACGCCGATGATGCCGCCCTTCACATATTCGACGGCCGCACGCGCGACCGCCTGTTTCATTTCGTCTTGTGTCATTTCATTGTTCTCTGCATCAAATTTTCCCGAAGATTAGCCGCAAAGCGGGTTTTTCACAAACCCGATGCAACCAAAATGCGCGGGAATCCTGTTAATCTTTGCATCATCATGACATTGCAAGTAAACGATTACCTTGAACGCATTCTGACCGCACGGGTGTACGACGTGGCGGTCGAGTCGCCGCTGGATCTGGCCGGCAATCTTTCTCGCCGCCTGGACAATCAGGTCTACCTCAAGCGCGAGGATCTGCAACCGGTATTCTCCTTCAAGCTGCGCGGCGCCTACAACAGAATGGCCCGGCTGACGCCGGCCCAGCTCAAGCGCGGCGTGGTGGCCGCATCGGCCGGCAACCACGCCCAGGGGGTGGCGCTGGCGGCGCAGAAGCTTGGCGCCAAGGCCGTCATCGTGATGCCTGCCACGACCCCGCAGATCAAGATCGATGCCGTGGCCGCGCGTGGCGCAAAAGTGGTGTTGCACGGCGACTCCTACGACGAGGCCTATGAGCATGCCATGGAGTTGACCAAGAAGCTCAAGGGCACCTTCGTTCACCCCTACGACGACCCGGATGTCATCGCGGGCCAGGGCACCATCGCCATGGAAATCCTGCACCAGCACCAGGGACCGATCCATGCCGTCTATGTGCCGGTGGGCGGCGGTGGGCTGATCGCGGGCGTGGCAGCCTACATCAAGCGCCTGCGCCCCGAGATCAGGGTAATCGGCGTGGAACCTGAGGATGCCGATGCCATGGCGCGTTCGCTGTGCCGCAGCGAACGCGTGAAGCTCGCGCAGGTGGGCATCTTCGCCGACGGCGTGGCGGTGAAGCAGGTCGGCAAGGAAACCTTCCGGCTGGCCCAGCTCTATGTCGACGAGGTGATCCGCGTAGGCAACGATGCCATCTGTGCGGCGATCAAGGACGTGTTCGAGGACACGCGCTCGATCCTGGAGCCGGCCGGCGCCCTCTCGGTGGCCGGACTCAAGGCGGCGGTGGCCGGTGACCGGCTCAGGAACAAGACGCTGATCGCGATTGCCTCCGGCGCGAACATGAACTTCGACCGCCTGCGCCATGTGGCCGAGCGTGCCGAACTGGGCGAAAAGCGCGAAGCCATCCTCGCCGTGACCATTCCGGAAACTCCCGGCAGTTTCAAGGCATTCTGTTCGCTCCTTGGTGCGCGCAACATCACCGAATTCAATTACCGCTATGACGATCCCAGACAGGCGCGGGTGTTCGTCGGTCTGCAGATCCAGGGCACGGGCGAGATCCAGAAACTGGTCGCGCAGTTGAAGAAGCACAGGCTGGAGGCGATCGACCTCACCGACAACGAGATGGCCAAGCTGCACGTGCGCCATATGGTTGGCGGGCATGCGCCGATGGCCAGCAACGAGCTGATTTATCGTTTCGAGTTTCCCGAGCGTCCGGGCGCGCTGATGAATTTCCTCAACAGCATGAGCCACGACTGGAACATCAGCCTGTTCCATTACCGCAACCACGGCACGGATTACGGTCGAATCCTGGTGGGTATCCAGGTGCCGCCGAAAGAAAAACCCAGCTTCCAGAAATTCCTGGACAAGCTGGGCTACCGTTACTGGGACGAAACCCGCAATCCGGCCTACAAGCTGTTCCTGGCCTGAGCGGATGGGGCTGTGTGACTCAATCTTTTTTCGTGTCGCAGGTGTTCATTCCGAGAATGCTGTAGGCGGGGCAATAACGGAACAGGGCCGTGGCCAGCGGAAGGGCGCCGGCGATGACCGCCCAGAAAGGACCGCCTGCCAATCCCCAGACGATGAGCGCGCATCCTGCGGCAATGCGGATGTAGCGGTCGGTGTCTCCAACGTTTGCTGTCATGCTGTCCTCCGTGTGTTGAAAAGATGGGTTGTCTGGCCGCCTTGGTTCAGCACTGCGCGCCAGCACGGCAACAGTATATTCAAATCCCTGCTTGTCCTGCTCGTTTTGCTTGCAGCCCCGCCGACGCGCGCCGATGCCGGCGATGATTTCCTCGCTGCGCGTGAAGCATGGGCCAAGGGGGACATGCGCGGCTTCGAGCGGCTTGCCGAGAAAATCCCGCGCGACTACGCGCTGCGGCCGTACATCGAATACTGGGGGGTGGCGCGGCAACTGACGGATGACTCCAGGGTCACGGATTTCCTGGCTCTCTATCCGGACAGCTGGCTGGGCGAACGCTTGCGCGGCGAGTGGCTCAAGGACCTGGGGCGGCGCGAAAACTGGACGGCTTATCTCGCGGAATTTCCCCGTCTTGCCAGGCCGGAAGTGACCCATGCCTGCTTCGCGCGCCGGGCGGAATTGGCGCAGGGCGATCGCAGTGCGCTGGGGCAGGCCATCGCGCTCTGGTATACCGGCAAGGACATGCCGTCCGCCTGCACGCCGCTCTTCGCTTCGCTGCTGTCCCAGGGATGGCTGACCGAGGAAGACGTATGGAAGCGCCTGCGGCTGGCTTTCGAGGCGGGCAATCCGGGCGTGGCGAAATCGCTGCTGGTCTCGATTCCGGAGGGAGGGCGCCCGGTATCGGTCGAGATTGACCGCGCCTACCGGGAGCCGTCGAAATACCTCGCGGGCAGGCTGGACTGGAGCAAACGGGCACAGCGCGAACCAGGCTTGTTTGCCTTGTCGCGCCTGGCGAAAACCGATTCGGTTGCCGCTGCCCGGATACTGCAACCCTTGCTGCCGCAGTTGTCCGAGGTCGATCAGCAGTATGCGTGGGGGTTGCTGGCGGTGGAGGCGGCGCGCCGCCACGAGCCTCAGGCCACGCAGTGGTTCCCGAGGACCGGCGGCCTCGGGCTGTCGCAATTCCAGCGCGAATGGTGGGTGCGCGCGGCCCTGCGTGCGGGTGACTGGCGTTCGGTGCTGTGGGCGATCAGCGGCATGGACGAAGACAGTCGGAATCAGCCGGCGTGGCAGTACTGGCAAGGCCGGGCCCTGAAGGCACTGGGTCAGGTGCCTGGCGCCAACCGGATCTTTGCGCCGCTGTCGCGCGAGCACCATTATTACGGCTTGCTGGCGAGCGAGGAACTGGGCGCGGTGATGGGCGCGCAGCCCGTCAATATCAAGGTTTCAGGCGAGGAAATCGGCGCCGTCGCTCGCGATGCCGGCATCGTGCGCGCGCTGACGCTGTACCGGCTCGGGTTGCGCACCGAGGCGGCCAACGAGTGGATCTGGGCGGTACGGAATTTCAACGACCGCCAACTGCTGGCCGCCGCCGAACTGGCAAGAAACCGCGACTGGCACGACCGCGCCATCAATACCGCCGAAAGAACCCGCGAGCAGCACGATTTCGATTTGCGCTTCATCGCTCCCTACCGCGAACTCGCGTCCCGCGAGGCGAAGGAGAACAGGCTGGACGAGGCCTGGGTGTACGGACTGATGCGTCAGGAAAGCCGCTTCGTCAATGTTGCGAAGTCGGGGGTGGGGGCGGCGGGCCTGATGCAGATCATGCCCGCGACCGGGCGCTGGATCGCGCAACGGCTGGGCATCAAGGGCTTCGATACCCGCAGCCTCAACGAACCCGAAACCAACATCAGGTTCGGCACCTATTACCTGCGCTACGTGCTGGAAAGCCTGGACGGGCAGCCGGTGCTGGCGACGGCCGCCTACAACGCCGGCCCCGGCCGGGCCCAGCGCTGGCGCGACAGCAAGCCGATGGAGGGCGCGATCTACATCGAGAGCATCCCCTTCAGCGAAACGCGCGACTACGTGAAGAAAGTCATGAGCAACGCCATGTATTACGCGCTGCGCTTCGGCCAGCCCTCCGTCCTGCTGGTCGATCGGCTGGGCACGATTCCCGGCCGTTCATTGCCTGCCCGGCCGGAAGGGGCAAACGACAGGCAGCCCGGTCTGGAATCAGGCGAGGGCGAAAGCTAAAATTCTCTGCATTCTGCGAACAGGCCAAACAACATGAGCTTCAATAAAATTTGTGTGCTGGGCGGGTCGGGCTTTGTCGGCACCGCCCTGGTATCTGAACTGGCCGCTCGCGGCAGGCATGTGAAGGTGCTCACGCGCAGGCGCGAACATGCCAAGGGCCTGATCCTGCTGCCGACCGTCGAAGTGGTCGAGGCGAACATCCACGATCCGCGCGTGCTGGCGCGCGAATTCAGCGGCTGCGACGCCGTCGTCAACCTGGTCGGCGTGCTGCATGAAACCAGGCCAGGCCGGGTCGACAATCCCCAGGCACGACGCGGCGATTTCCATGAAAACCACGTCGAGCTGCCGCGCAAGGCCATCAACGCCTGTGCCGAGGCCGGCATCGCGCGCTTCCTGCACATGAGTGCGCTGGGTGCCGACCCGACTTCGCGTTCCACTTATCAGCGCTCCAAGGGCGTAGGCGAGGCGCTGGTGCGTGAAGCCGGCTGGCAGGCGAATCCCAATCCCGGCACCCTGGGCGGCGCCAAGCTGACCGCCCGCCGCGGCATGCAAGTGACGATATTCCGTCCCTCGGTCATCTTCGGCCCCGGCGACAGCTTTCTCAACCTGTTTGCGCGCCTGCTCAAGTTGCTGCCGGCGGTTCCGCTGGCCTGCCCGCAAGCGCGCTTCCAGCCCGTCTACGTGGGCGATGTCGCCAAGGCTTTTGCCGACAGCCTGGATGATCCGCACAGCTTCGGCCGCAGCTATGACCTGTGCGGCCCGGACGAGTACACCCTCATCGAACTGATGCAGTTCCTGCAAAAGACGCTGAATCGCGGCGGCCTGCTGATTCCATTGCCTGATCGGTTGTCCTACCTCAATGCGTGGATGCTGGAGTTGAAGCCGGGCGCGAAGCTGATGACGCGCGACAATTACTTTGCCATGCAGACCCCGAATGTCTGTGGCGCCGGCAGCGATGCGCCACCCGGCTGGCAGCCGCAGGCACTTGAAGCGCTGGCCCCGGCCTGGCTCGGCGACGCGCAGGCGCGCGGCCATTACGGGACATATCGCAACCAGGCACACCGCTAGACAGCATGAAAACCTACATAGTGGGCGGTGCAGTCAGGGATGAATTGCTCGGCCTGCCGGTGAAGGATCGCGACCATGTCGTGGTCGGCGCCACGCCCGAGGAAATGGTCGCCAGGGGCTTTACCCCGGTCGGCCAGGATTTCCCGGTTTTTCTGCATCCGCAGACCCACGAGGAATACGCGCTGGCTCGCACCGAACGCAAGTCCGGCCACGGCTACAAGGGCTTTACCGTGTATGCCGCGCCCGAGGTCACGCTGGAGGAAGACCTGCGCCGGCGCGACCTGACCGTCAATGCCATGGCCCTCGACGAGACGGGCACGATCATCGACCCCTATGGCGGTCAGGCGGACTTGCAGGCCAGGGTTTTTCGCCACGTCAGCGATGCCTTCGCCGAGGATCCTGTGCGCATTCTCAGGGTGGCCCGCTTTGCCGCGCGCTTCACTGATTTTTCCGTTGCGCCCGAGACCCTGACCCTGATGCGGGAGATCGTCGATGCCGGCGAGGTCGATGCGCTGGTGCCGGAACGCGTGTGGCAGGAGCTGTCGCGCGGCCTCATGGAAAAGCAGCCTTCGCGCATGTTCCAGGTGCTGCGCGAATGCGGCGCGCTGGCGAAGCTGCTGCCGGAACTGGACTGCCTGTTCGGCGTCCCCCAGCCGCCGGCGCATCATCCGGAAGTCGATACCGGTGTGCACGTCATGCTCGTGGTCGACTGGTCGGCGCAGCAGCGCTTCAGCCTGCCGGTACGCTTTGCCGCGCTTGTGCACGACCTGGGCAAAGGCGCAACGTCGCCGGCACTCTGGCCTCGGCATATCGGCCACGAGGCGAAAGGCGTCGAGCGGGTGCGCGGCGTGAGCGAGCGCCTGCGCGTGCCTGCGGACTGCCGCGACTTGGCCGTGGCGGTGGCGCGCGAACATGGCAACGTGCACCGCGCGCTCGAACTGCGTCCGGCGACGGTGGTCGAGCTGCTGGAGCGGGTCGATGCCTTTCGCAGGCCTGAACGCTTCGAGGAGTTTCTGCAGGCCTGCGAGTGCGATTTCCGTGGCCGTCCCGGCTATGAAACACGGCCTTTTCCTGCCGTTGGCCATCTCAGGCAGGCCTTGCATGCAGCGCAGGCTGTCGATGCCGGCGCGGTGGCGAAAAGCGCCGAACCGGCAAAGATCAGGCAAGCAGTTTTCCAGGCGCGTGCAGCGGCCGTTGCCGAGTGGCGGCAGAGTCTGGCCTAGCTGGCCGGGCTGGCGCCGGCATTGTCGAGTTCGGCAGCCTTCAGCAGCACGGCGGCATAAAACGCGCCGAAATCCTTGCCGGCCATACCGAACAGCCTGCGAAACATTTCCACGTCGTCGAAATAAGTCGAAACGGCCGCCAGTTTGGCGTTGTTGAGGTCGCCTGCAAACCAGGGGTCAAATGCAGACCAGGCAGGATCGAGCGTCTTGCGCGCCCGATGTGCCTCGCGCAGGGCCTCAAAAACCTGCTTCTTTGCCTGGCGTTTTTGTTCAGCGCTGGCTGTCGACGCATACAGCGAAGCCAACTGTACGCGCACTGCCTTCACTTCATCGAAAAACACATCGGTCCGTTGCAGCGCGGCACGGTAACGCGCAAGCCCGGCTTCATCATCGCGGCTTTGCAGCCAGCGCAAAGTGCCTTCGATTTCGACGACGCGGGCGAAGGACTCGTTGAACGTGGCATGGCCTTTCACGTACACCACCTGGTGCGCGAGCTCGTGGAATATGAGTCCCGCCAGCCTCTCCTCGGGCAGGCGCAGCATGGCCGAAGTGACGGGGTCGTCGAAGTAGCCCAAGGTGGAGTAGGCCGTGACGCCGCCAACCAGTACATCGTCGCCGCTTGCCTTGAATCCTGCTGCGTACCCGTCGGCCAGCTGCATCGAGTAATAGCCGCGATAAGGCACGCAGCCGACTATGGGAAAGCAAGACTGGCGCGGATGCAAATCGAACTCGGGTGTGACCCAGACGTTCCACACCGGGTAGTCGCGGTCGAGCTGCGCATAATTGCGATAGGAGTCGTTGTCAGGCAGGCCCAGTTCGCGGCTGGCGAACTCGCGCATGTCGGCGACCCGCTGCAGATGCGCCCTGAGCTCGGCCGTCGCGTTTGCATCGGACACGGCCTGTGCGAACGATTGCCGTTTGGCCATCAGGTCCAGATGCCCGAACGAGGCATGCATCGGGTAGCAGCCCGCCAGCGCGGGGGCCAGGATGTATGCGAGTGTTGGCCATGAATGCTTCAACGGCTTTTCGGTCGGGTTGGCAGTCCTGGTTGAGCTTAGCCCAGGTTGGCTGCTTGCGCACTGGATTGCGCGCAAAAAAACGGGCGAACCCGTGTTCGCCCGTGATGCGGTCGCGTCAGCAGCTAGCGGTGATGACGGCCTTTCCAGTCGTCGCGCCCGCCGCGCCGGTGGTCGCGCCTGTCATCCCAGCGGTCGCGGTGCCGGTCGTTCCAGTCGTGCCGGTAATGATGCTTGTGCTTGTAGTGGTGCACGTGGTGGACCACCGGGCGCGGCACCCAGATGACGTGGCTGGGCCGGTAGCGACTGTGCGTCCAGTAATGATATCCGCCCACCTCGTACATGATGCGGAAGCCGTCGTGATGACGCCCGCTGCCGAAGGAAACGGAAAAGTGGGGCTCGACCGAAACGACACGGCCATAGACATAATCGCTGCCAGCCATGGCGCCGGTCGAGGCAACCAGCATGGCAACGGCAATCAGGCTTTTGCGTAACATGGCAATTCTCCTTTCAAGAATGGTTTGCTCCCTTGTGTTACCAGCGGCTGCGACTCTCGTGCCAGCGGTCATCACGCGGATGGCCGGCGACCGAAAGGTTCACATCGAGGTCCAGCCATTTGCCGGGATCATGGGGCAGGCGAGTGGTGTAGTCCCTGCCGTTGTAGCGATAAACGATGTCGTAGCCGACGATGTCCCTGCGGTAGTTGTCGGTTACCCGGCAGCGTTCGACCGGGCGCTCTTCATGGGCGTAGCTTCCGCCACGATCGTTCCAGCGGTCGCCCACCACCGCGCCGGTGGCGGCGCCTACCGCGGCCGCGGCGACCTTGCCGTTGCCCTTGCCGACGGTGGAACCGACCAGGCCGCCGACTACCGCGCCAAGGATGGCGCCGCCGGTGCTGTTGCCGTTGCGGTAAACCTCGCGGCTTTCATATTCGGTCCAGCATTCGCGCCTGGGCTCGTTGATCTGTTCGTACACCGGTGTCGAGGAAACCACCTTCGCGCGATCGCGGAACTGATGCCCGTAGTCGGCCATCGCCGCACCGGAGGACAGCGCCAGCAGGGCGGCAAGTCCGGTGACGAGGGGGGTGATGCGGGTTTGCATGGTTGTGCTCCTTCCTTTCAATTTCAGCGAAACTCAGCGACGTCCGCGGCCGTCGTGGGCGGGGGGCGGATTGCGGCGTTCATAGCCATAGCCGTAACCGCGTTCCTGTTCCTGGTTGGCCTTGCGTTCATTCTTCCTTTCCTGCCGTTTCTGGGACTGGCGTGACTCGCGTTCCTCCCATCTGCCGAAATCACGGTCTGCCGCCCGGTCTTCGCGGACGGATAAATCCCGGAAACTTCTGTCCATGAAATTCGGCTCGGCCAATACCGGGCCGGAAAGGGTCAGGCCGGCCAGGCTCGCGATCAGCAGTGCAGAAAGGCGTGTGTTCATGTATTTCTCCATTTGTGGGAAGGCGTTGCCGTCTTCCACGCTTCGCAGTATGGGAGGGAGTGGTAACCATGCGGTTTCCCGCAGGCGTGATTTTGTAACAAGATGTAACTTGGCGATTAACAGTCGTGACAGCGGGCTGATATATTGCGGGCATGGATGAGCGCAAACCCATGATCTATGTAGTGGACGACGACCCAGGCATTCGTGAGCTGCTGTCCGAATATCTGGCTGGACAGGGTTTTGATGTCGCTTGCGCCGAGGGGGCAGTGGCGCTGGATGCGTTGCTGGAAAAGTCCCGCCCCGATCTTCTGGTGCTTGACTTGATGATGCCGGGCGAGGACGGTCTGTCCATCGCGCGCCGGCTCAAGGGTCAGGCGGCTACGTTGCCGGTCATCATGCTTTCGGCCAAGGGCGAGGACATCGACCGCATCATCGGCCTCGAAGTCGGTGCCGATGACTATCTGCCCAAGCCGTTCAATCCGAGGGAATTGCTCGCGCGCATTCGTGCCGTCTTGCGGCGAGGTGCGGCGGCTGCCGGCGAAGCGGCGGAAGCGCTGAAGACGGCCGAATTCGGCCCCTTCAGGATCAATCTGGATGCCCGTCTGCTGAGCCGTGGGGAGCAGGAGGTCGAACTCACCAGCGGCGAATTCAGCCTGCTGGAAATCTTCGTGACGCATCCCAATCGCGCATTGTCGCGCGACTGGCTGATGGACCAGTTGCGCGGCTTCGAACGCGACCCCTTCGACCGCAGCATCGACGTGCGCGTCAATCGCCTGCGCAAGAAAATCGAGGAGGATCCTTCCAATCCTCGCTATATCAAGACGGTGTGGGGGCAGGGCTACCTGTTCGCCCCGCAGGGCAAGGCCTCATCGGGCCCATGATTCGTTCCCTGTTTGCCCGTACAGCGCTGATCCTGGCGGCGGTATTCCTGCTGTTCCAGGCGACGGCTACACTGGTGGTATACCGCACGGTGGTCAAGCCGGTGGCGGAGCGTTCGGCGGACGACCTTGCCGGGCTGATCGTGCTGTCCGGGCAGACCTGGGTGGAATTGCCGCCGGAAGTGCGGCCGGCGTTCGAGCGGGAACTGGCCGAACGCCACGGCTTGCGCCTGCAGGCGGCAACCGGCAGCTTGAGGCCGCCCGCGGCAAAGTTTCCCTTCAAGGGTGAGATTGAGCGGGCCTTGTCCAAGCGGCTGGGCACGCACATCCTGCTCGAAGGCGGCGAGCAAAGCCGGACTGCCTGGGTGGTGATGGCCATCGGCGGCCGGCAGTTGCAGGCCGGATTCTTCCCGGACCGCTATGCCATGAGGCCGCCGCTTGCGGCGGTGACGCTGCTGTCCATCGGCACGTTCCTGGTGCTGTTCACGGCCCTGTTCCTGGTGCGGCGCATCACCGTGCCGCTGGCGCGCGCGTCGCGCGCGGCAGGTGTGGTGGGCAAGGGCGGCATGCCCGAACCCCTGCCGGAAACCGGGCCGCAAGAGCTGGCCGACCTCGCGCGCCGCTTCAACCAGATGGCGCGCGAGGTGCGGGAACTGCTGGAAAACCGCACCACATTGCTGGGTGGCATTTCCCACGATCTGCGCACCCCGCTTACCCGGCTGCAGCTCAAGCTTGAACTGCTGCAGACGAAGTTCGACCCGGCCAAGCTTTCCAGCATGGAAAAGGATCTGGCCGAGATGAACGCCATGATCGGCGGCTACCTCGAGCTCGCCCGCAGCACGCAGCCGGAAATGGCGCAGGAAATCGACCTGGACGAATTTCTGCAAAAATTTGCCGAGAGGCATGGCGCACATTACCGGGCCGGCGAAGCCTGCCGTGTTCGTGTCGGCCGGGGCGCACTCGCCCGCATCCTCGACAACCTGCTGCAGAACGCCCTTCGCTATGGCGGGGAGCGCCGGCCGGAATTGCATCTCAAATGCGGTGTAAAACAAGCAGAAATCAGCGTGCTGGATTACGGCCCCGGCATTCCAGAGTCCGAGCTGGACAAGGTGCTGCGCCCCTTCTACCGTCTGGAAGCCTCGCGTGCCGCCGCCACAGGGGGAACAGGACTGGGCCTTGCCATCGTCAAGCAGCTGGCTGAAATCAATGGCTGGGAAATCAGGCTTGCCAACCGTGCGGAGGGAGGGCTCGAAGCCCGGCTGATTCTTGCCGGCTGATTGCGCCGAGACAGCCGGAAACCGCCCCATTGCGGGTAAAATCGACGTTTTGAGCGTTGAAGAATCTGTCGATGCAAAGCTTTCAGGAATTGATCCTGGCCCTGCAGACCTACTGGGCCAAACAGGGCTGCGCGCTGCTGCAGCCCTATGACATGGAAGTCGGGGCGGGCACCTCGCACACTGCCACCTTTTTGCGCGCCTTGGGCCCCGAGCCGTGGAAGGCCGCCTACGTGCAGCCCTCGCGCCGCCCCAAGGACGGCCGCTATGGCGAAAACCCCAACCGCCTGCAGCATTACTACCAGTTCCAGGTGGTGTTGAAGCCGGCGCCGGCGAATATCCTCGAACTCTATCTCGGCTCGCTGGAGGCACTGGGCTTCGACCTCAAGCAGAACGACGTGCGCTTCGTCGAAGACGACTGGGAAAACCCCACCCTCGGCGCCTGGGGCCTGGGCTGGGAAGTGTGGCTGAACGGCATGGAAGTCACCCAGTTCACCTATTTCCAGCAGGTCGGCGGCATCGACTGCAAACCCATTACCGGCGAGATCACCTACGGCCTCGAGCGCCTGGCCATGTACCTGCAGGGCGTGGAAAACGTGTTCGACCTCCAGTGGACGGAAGGCATTACTTACCGCGATGTCTATCACCAGAACGAAGTCGAGCAGTCCACCTACAACTTCGAGCACAGCGACGTCGATTTCCTGCTCACCGCTTTCGGTGCGCACGAGAAGCAGGCGCAGCACCTGATGGAGCAGCAGCTGGCGCTGCCGGCCTATGAACAAGTCTTGAAGGCCGCGCACACCTTCAACCTGCTGGATGCGCGCGGCGCGATTTCAGTGACCGAGCGTGCGGCCTACATCGGCCGCATCCGCAACCTCGCTAGGGCCGTGGCCAGGAGCTATCTGGATTCACGCGCACGCCTCGGCTTCCCGATGGCGCCCAAGGCATGGGCGGATGAAGTGCTGGCACAGATCGAGAAGAAGGTGGCCTGAACATGACGACCAAGAACCTTCTCGTTGAGCTCTTCGTTGAAGAACTGCCGCCCAAGGCATTGAAGAAGCTGGGCGAAAGCTTTGCCGAGCTAATTTTTGATGGCCTCAAGTCCAGAAGCCTGGTTAGTGGTGACGATAAATTCGTAGCTTATGCATCGCCACGTCGACTTGCCGTGCATGTCAGTAATGTCATGACGACTGCGCCTGACCAAGAGGTCAAAGAGAAACTTATGCCGGTTTCAGTAGCACTCAATGCTGATGGCAAACCTACTGATGCCCTGCGGAAAAGGTTAGCAAAGGTTGGTCGAGCAGATTTGGCCGATTTGTGGCCTAACGCAGTCGATGGCCCGGACAAGCTGTATGTCGCCAGCGATGGCAAGGCTGAAGCCATATTTCTGCGCTCTATGGCAAAGGGCTCGAGCCTGCAAGTGGGATTGCAAAGTGCGCTTGAAGATATGCTGGACAAGCTCCCTATCCCCAAGGTGATGACCTACCAACTGGCGGATGGCTGGAGCGATGTGAATTTCGTGCGACCGGCGCATGGCCTCGTCGCTTTGCACGGCAGTGAAATGGTGCCGGTGTCGGTGCTGGGGCTTGATGCGGGCCGTGAGACTGGCGGCCACCGCTTTGAGGCGAAAAACCCGGTGGTATCGATCACAGACGCCGACAGCTACGCAGCGCAGCTGCGCGACGAAGGCGCGGTGATCGCGAGCTTTGCCGAGCGACGTGCGGAAATCGAACGACAGCTTGCGGCGGCCGCCGCCAAGGATGGTCTGAAGCCGATCGAGGACGAGGCGCTCTTGGACGAAGTGACTGCACTGGTGGAGCGCCCCAATGTGCTGGCCGGCCAGTTCGAGGAAGCTTTCCTGGAAGTGCCGCAGGAATGCCTGATCCTGACCATGAAGGCCAATCAGAAGTATTTCCCGCTGCTGGATGCGAACAGAAAGCTGACCAACAGATTCCTGATCGTCTCCAACATCAGTCCGGCCGATGCGTCTGCGGTGATCGGCGGCAACGAGCGTGTGGTGCGCCCGCGCCTGGCCGATGCTAAGTTCTTCTTCGACCAGGACCGCAAGAAGCCGCTGGAATCGCGCGTGCCGGGACTGGCCAAGGTGGTGTACCACAGCAAGCTCGGCACCCAGGGCGAGCGCGTGGAGCGGGTGATGGCGATCGCGCGCGCCATCGGCGAAAAACTGGGCAGCGAAGAACTGGCTCTGCAGGCCGACCGCGCCGCGCTGCTGGCCAAGGCCGATCTCTTGACCGATATGGTCGGCGAGTTCCCCGAACTGCAGGGCATCATGGGCCGCTACTACGCCCTCCACGACGGCCTCGGCGATGCCATCGCCTTCGCCATCGAGGACCATTACAAGCCGCGCTTCGCCGGCGACGAACTGCCGCGCAACGACGTCGGCGTGTGCGTGGCGCTGGCCGACAAGCTGGAAACCCTGGCGGGGCTGTTCGGCATCGGCCAGGTTCCCACCGGCGACAAGGATCCGTTCGCATTGCGCCGCCACGCGCTGGGCGTGCTGCGCATCCTGGTCGAGAAGTCGCTGCCCTTGAGCCTGGCCGAGCTGGTCAACATCGCCTTCGCCGCATTCCCCAAAGGCCTGGTAGCTGATGCGCACACCGACGTCGAGACCTTCATGTTCGAGCGCCTGGGCGGCATGATGCGCGAGCAGGGCTATACCGCCAACGAAGTCGAGGCGGTGCTGTCCCTGCGCCCGGTGCGCATCGACAAGGTGCCGCTGCAGTTGCTGGCGGTGCGCGCCTTTTCCAAACTGCCGGAGGCGGAAAGCCTGGCCGCCGCCAACAAGCGCGTGGGTAACATCCTCAAGAAGGTGGAAGGCGGGGTGCCGACGGCCATCGATGCCGCGCTGTTCAAGGAAACCGCGGAAACGGCGCTTTCCCGGGCGCTGGACAAGATCAGGCCCGTGGCCGACGCGGCCTTGGAATCCGGCGATTACACCGGCTCGCTCACCGCGCTGGCTGCACTGAAAACCCCGGTGGATAGCTTCTTCGACGGCGTCATGGTCAATGCCGAGGATCCGGCGCTGAAGGCCAACCGCCTGGCGCTGCTCAATCAGTTGCACCAGACCATGAACCGGGTGGCTGATTTGGCGAAATTAGCGGCGTAAGATAGCGGGATGAAATTGATCATTCTCGACCGTGACGGTGTCATCAATTTCGATTCGGACAAGTTCATCAAGAGTCCGGACGAATGGCAGCCGATTCCAGGCAGCCTGGAGGCGGTTGCGCGCCTGAACCAGAACGGCTATCGCGTGGTGGTAGCAAGCAACCAGTCTGGCGTCGGCCGCGGCCTCTTCGACATGGCCACGCTCAACGCCATCCACGCCAAGATGCACAAGGCGCTGGCGCAGTTCGGCGGCCGTATCGACGCGGTGTTCTACTGCCCGCATGCAGCCGACAGCCAGTGCGGTTGCCGCAAGCCCCGGGCCGGCCTGTTCCAGCAGATCGGCGAACGCTTCCATGTCGATCTCACCGGCGTGCCGGCGGTCGGCGATTCGCTGCGTGACCTGCAGGCGGCGGCCGAGGTCGGCTGCCAGCCCGTGCTGGTCGAGACCGGCAAGGGCAAGAAAACCATGCAGACAGGCGGGCTGCCGGAAGGTACACAGGTATATGCCGATCTGGCGAAGGCCGTCGACGCCATTCTGGGCGACGCATGACCCTGTTGCGTTCGACCCTGTTCGCGCTGGTGCAAGGCCTGGCCACGATCGTCTTTTCGTTCATTGCACTGCTGAGTTTTCCCTTCAGCCCGTTTGTCCGCTACCGCATCATCACCCTCTGGAACCGCCTGGTGGTTGCCGCTGCGCGCGGCCTACTCGGCATCCGCTACGAAATCAGGGGCATGGAGAACCTGCCGGATCAACCGGTCATCGTCATGGCCAAGCACCAGTCGGCCTGGGAAACCATCGCGCTGCCCATCCTGTTCCCGCCGCAATCCATGGTGCTGAAGAAGGAATTGCTGAGAATACCTTTCTTCGGCTGGGGCCTGGCGCTGACTTCACCCATCGCCATCGATCGCAAGGCCGGCAAGGAAGCGCTCAGGCAGATCGTGGCCCAGGGCAGGCACCGGATGAAGCAGGGATTCTGGGTGACGATTTTTCCCGAGGGCACGCGCGTCAAGCCCGGCGAGGCCGGCCGCTATGCCATTGGCGGGGCCTGGCTCGCCACGCACACCGGCACGCCGGTGCTGCCGGTGGCGCACAATGCGGGCGAGGTCTGGCCGCGCCACTCCTTCATCAAGCACCCCGGCACCATTACCGTTTCCATCGGTCCGGTGATATCCTCGCAGGGCAAGAAGGCCGATGCGCTGAACGATGAAGTCAAGGCCTGGATCGAATCCGAGATGAAGCAGCTGCCCCATGCCAGAGCACGTTAAAGACGACGTCATCCGCATCAACGGCCAGGAAATTCCCTACCGTCTCACCCGTTCCCGCCGCCGCACCCTGGGACTTGCCGTCACCGAAGCCGGCGTACGCGTCAATGTGCCCAAATGGGTCAGCCAGGCTGAAATCGACCAATTCCTGCAGGAGCGCATCCAGTGGCTGTTGCGCAACCTGGAAAAAATCGAGCAGCAACGGCGCGAGCAGCCGGTGCTGAGCCACGGCGAGACCGTGTTCTACCTGGGCGTGCCGCTGCAGATTCGCGTCGCCCCCTGCCTGTTCCCGGACGTGCGCCGCAATGGCCGTATGCTCTGGGTATCCAGCCCGGATGATGCCTCCGTGCCCGAACTCGTGCGCGGCTGGTTGCGCGAACGCGCCGTGCCCCTGTTGAAACGCCGGCTCATGATCCATGCGCTCAGGCAGGGCGGCCGCATCCCCCAGTTCGATTTGTCAGATGCCAGGACCCAGTGGGGCATCTGCCACCCTGACGGCCGCATTCGCCTGAACTGGCGGCTGGTACAGGCGCCGCTGTCCATCGTCGATTACGTGGCGGCGCACGAAGTCGCGCATCTGCTGCACGCCGACCATTCGACGCGCTTCTGGCGCCAGGTCGAGCAGCTTTATCCCGAGGCGGATACCGCGCGTGAGTGGTTGAACAGGCATGGCCACAAATTAATGATTTAGGAGTTGGGAATGCGGATTCTTCACACAATGCTCAGAGTTGGCGATCTGGACAAGTCGATCGACTTCTATACGAGAGTCCTCGGCATGAAACTGCTGCGCCGCAAGGACTACCCGGACGGCAAGTTCACCCTGGCCTTCCTCGGCTACGATACCGAGGACAAGACCGCGGTGATCGAACTCACCTACAACTGGGGCGTGGACCGCTACGAACTCGGCACGGCCTACGGCCACATCGCCATCGAAGTGGAAGATGCCTACAAGGCCTGCGCCGACGTCAAGGCCAGCGGCGGCACGGTGACGCGCGAGGCCGGACCGATGAAGCACGGCTCCAGCGTGATCGCCTTCGTGCAGGACCCCGACGGCTACAAGATCGAATTCATCCAGCAGGGCACGGCAGGCTGGACCCGCAATGGCGACTGATTCCATTCAGTCATAGAACTGACTCTCCCGGTTCCGGCCGGCGCATCCTCGACATGAACAAACTGTATTTCTACGGGCATAACTGCTTCGTGGCAGAAAGCGACGCAGCGCTTCTGGTCATCGATCCCTGGCTCACGCCGCAAGGCGCGTTCTTCGGCAGCTGGCACCAGTATCCGGACAACAGCCACCTCAGGCAGCCACTGGTCGAAAAGGCGGCGGCAAAGGACACCTGGGTCTACCTGACCCACGAGCACCGCGACCACTACGGACCCGGAAACACTGGCCATGCTCGTGGCCGCACCGCGCTTTCACGGCTTCTTCATCCCCAAGTTCCACGATTCCTACCTGCGCGAGCACCTCGAAGCCTACGGCAAGCCGGTGACGGAAGTGGCCGACAGCGACAGCCAGGCGGTGTCCGACGGCATATCCATCCAGGTATTCGTGAGCGACGTCGGCGTCAATCACGACAGTGCGGTGCTGGTGACGACGCCCGGATTCACCCTGCTCAACCAGAACGACTGCAAGATTTTCGACCGCCTGCAGACGGTGGCATTGCCGAAGATCAACTACTACAGCGTGCAGTTCTCCGGCGCGACCTGGCATCCGGTCTGCTTTCGCATGCCCGAGGAAGACAAGCGGCACATCTCTGAAAAGAAGGTCGCCATCAAGTTCAACAACGTGCTCGGCGCAATCCGCCATCTGCAGCCCGATTTCTACGTGCCGGCCGCGGGTCCTGCGGTGTTCCCCTTTCTGGACGAGAAGCTCAGCACCGAGCCTGGCAGCATCTTCACTCACCAGCCAGAACTGGTCGAATTCCTCGGCAGCCATGGCGTGGACAAGGTGCTATGCCCGCGCCCTGGCGACGAAGTGTCACCTGCCACCACCAGCGTGCCGATTCCGCGTCCGTCGCACAGTGACCTTTTGCAACTGCGCGCCGGCAAGCCCGATGTCTGGGCCGGGCTCGTGCCGGCTTTCGATGCCGATGCGCTGCTGGCCGCGGTCGACGCGCGCCTCGACCAGATCTGGGACCTCGACATTCCGGAAGACACGCCGCGCATCGTTTTCAGCTGGGGTGCAGGCGGACAGGACTGCCTCACCATCGATCTCGTCAACAAGCGCGTGGAGCGCGGCCTGACCGGCAGCGGCGCCTGCCTCAAACTGATCGCCAGCGAGAAGTATTTCTGGCTCATGCACAGCGGCGAGCGCTGGCAGGATGTCTATCTCAGCCTGCAGGCGGAAGTGGAGCGCCAGCCCGACGTGTTCAACTCCATCGCCAACGTGTTCGTGTTCAGCGACCCCTCCAACGTGCGCGATGCCTTGCTGTCCACCTTGCACATTCCCAAGGAGCGCATCGAGCGCAGCTGGAACGGGAAAAAATGCAGGATCGACCGCTATTGTCCGCACCAGGGGGCGGACCTCGGCAATGCGCACATCACCGAGGATGGTTTCCTGGTGTGCCCGCGCCATGGCTGGCAGTTCGACCTCAACAACGGCGGCCGCAGCACCGCGAGCGCCGACTCGATCAACTGCGAATTGTCCGACTAGGGCTGCGGCAGCGCCGCCAGTTTTTCGAATTCGGCGACACCGAGGTTCTCCGCGCGCAGCCCCGGGTCGATGCCGGTTGTCTTGAAGGCCTCTTCGCCGATCAGCTTGCCCAGGGTGTTGCGCAGGGTTTTCCTGCGTTGTGAAAAAGCGGCGGCGACGACTTCGGCGAAGCGCTGCTCATCGAGCGGGGGATAGTCGCCCGGCGTCTTCGGAATCAGGCGCACCACGGCCGAGTCGACCTTGGGCGGCGGGTCGAAAGCTTCTGGCGGCACGTCCAGCAGCCACTCCATGTGGAAGCGCCGCTGCAGCATCACCGACAGCCGCCCGTAGGCCGGAGTGGAGGGTTCTGCCACCATGCGATCGACCACTTCCTTCTGCAGCATGAAGGTCATGTCGACGATCGAGTCTGCCGACTCCATCAGATGAAACAGCAGCGGGCTGGAGATGTTGTAGGGCAGGTTGCCGCATACGTGGATCCTGCTGCCCAGGCTGGAGAAATCGAACTTCAGCGCATCGCCCTCGTGAATGCTCAGGCGCTGCGGCGGGAACTGCTTTTTCAGCCGCGCGATGATGTCGCGGTCGAGTTCGACCACGTGCAGGTGCGGAATCCGCTCCAGCAGCGGCCGGGTCAATGCGCCAAGACCGGGGCCGATCTCCACCAGCAGTTCATCGGCGCGCGGATGGATGACATTGACGATGGCATGGATGATGCCTTGATCCACCAGAAAGTGCTGGCCGAAGCGTTTGCGCGGAATGTGTTTCATGGCTTGAATTTGAACAGGGAGGGCAAGAGAACAGGGGCAGGGCGGCAAACGGGTTTCCCTTTTGTCCCTCTGTCCTCTTTGTTCATCATGGTTTGGTTCGTGATGTTGCGAGCTCGATGGCCAGCTTGGTTGCCGCGAGCAGGCTGCCGGTTTCGGCCTGTCCGCTGCCCGCCAGTTCCAGCGCGGTGCCGTGGTCGACCGAGGTGCGGATGAAGGGCAGGCCCAGGGTGACATTGATGCCCTCGCCGAAGCTCGCGTACTTCAGCACCGGCAGGCCCTGGTCGTGGTACATGGCGAGTACCGCATCGGCCGGCTGTTTTCTCAGCTGCGCGAACAGGGTGTCGGCGGGCAGCGGCCCGGACAGGTCCATGCCCCGTTTGCGCAGGGCGTCGAGCACGGGTTCGATCACCTCGATTTCCTCGCGACCCAGATGCCCCGACTCGCCGGCATGGGGATTGAGTCCGCATACGGCGATGCGCGGTCTGGCAATGCCGAATTTTTCCACCAGGTCACGATGCAGGATGGCCAGCACTTGCGCGAGCGATTCGCGGGTGATGGCCGCTGCCACCTCCTTCAATGGCAGGTGCGTGGTGGCGAGCGCCACGCGCAGGCCGCCGCCGGTTAGCATCATCACGACCTTTTCCGTGCCGGATTTTTCCGCCAGATATTCGGTATGGCCGGTAAACGGCATGCCGGCATCGTTGATGATGCCCTTGTGCACCGGACCGGTGACCATGGCGTCGAGGCTGCCGTCCATGCAGCCTTGCAGGGCGACATCGAGCAGGGCCAGCACGTGTGCGCTGTTGCGGACGTCGAGCGTGCCGGCAGACACCGGAGAGGCGAGCGGGAACGATTGCACCGCGAGCCGTCCAGGCTGGTGCGCGGGGGTGGCATCGGCCTGCCGGAGTTCGACGAACTGCACCGTCTGCCCCAATTGCCTTGCCCGCGCCGACAGAACCTCCATGTTGCCCAGCACGCGCAGGCGGCATGGCAGTTCCATGCCCGCAAGGGCGATGGCGAGATCGGGGCCGATGCCGGCTGGTTCGCCGCAGGTGTAGGCAATGACGGGAATATTGCTCATGGCGACGAGGCAAATGGAACGTGAACAGGAGGACAAGAGTAGGTCCTTAAATCTGGTTTCCTCTTGTCCTCTTTGTTTGGTCTTTCCGGGATTTGATCAGAGGTTTCTAATCTAGCGGACGCAGTTCGACATAGGCCTGATCGCGCACCTGGCGCACCCAGTCTTCGACCGCTTCATCCAGTTTGCGCTCGCGGATGGCCTGGCGGGCGAGCAGGCGCTGCCTTTCCGTGGTGACATCCTGCTGGCGCCGCTCCATTACCTCGATCAGGTGCCAGCCGAACGGGCTTTGCACGATCTGGCTCAACTCGCCGGGCTTGAGCGCATTCATGGCGCGTTCGAACTCGGGCACCGTGTCGCCGGGGTTGACCCAGCTGAGCTCGCCGCCCTTGGCTGCACTGCCCGTGTCCTCGGAGAACTGGCGCGCCAGGGTCTCGAATTTCTCGCCGCCATGCTCGATGCGTTCGCGGACCTGGTTCAGACGGTTGATGGCGTCCGCCTCGGAGGTGATCTCGCTGGGCTTGATCAGGATGTGACGGACACGGGTCTGGGTGACGACGGTAGTGGTGTTCATGCCGCGCCGGTCGTTGAGCCTGAGGATATGGAAGCCGTTGGGGCTCTTGACCGGTTCGCTGACCGCGCCGGCCTGCATGCCACGCAGCGCGTTCATGAACAGTTCGGGAATCTGCCCGGCATTGCGCCAGCCGAGCCCGCCGCCGTCGAGGGCGTTGGGTGCATCGGAGTAGGTGGCGGACAGTTGCGCGAAGTCGGCGCCCTTGTTCAGTTCGTCGATGATGTTCTGCGCGCGCGCGCGGCGTTCCTGGATCTGCTCCGGGGAGGCGTTCTCCGGAACGGCGACCAGGATGTGCGAGATGTTGAATTCATCGCCCTGGTCGAGGCTGCTCTGGGTTTGCAGGTAGCTGTCAATCTCGGCGTCGCTGACATTGAGCTTGCTCTCGACCTGGCGCTCTCGCGCGCGCGTGACAAGAATTTCGTTGACGATGTTCTCGCGGAAGCGTTCGAAGCTGATGCCGTCACGGGCCAGGGCAGCCCTGAGTTCGTCCACGTTCATGCCGTTCTGCGATGCGATGCGCTGAATCGCGCGATCGATCTGGAGCGGGTCCACGCGGATGCCCGTGCTTTTCGCATGCTGCAGCAGGGCGCGCTCGGTGATCATGCGCTCGAGGGTCTGGGCCAGCAGCAGGTTGCGCGGCGGCATCTGGATGTTCTGCCGGCGCAACTGCTGCATTGCCGTCTGGTAACGCTGCTCCAGTTCGCTGCGGGTGATGACCTCGTCATTGACGACGGCGGCGATCTGGTCGACCTCGATAATTGACGGCGCGGCCTGCGCCAGGCCGGCACAGCAGGCCAGCACGAAGCCGGCCAGAAACTTATTGGAAAAGAAATTCATTGGTCGGTGTGTATCCTGGAATGCTCTGTTTAAGCGCGCTCATGGGGCTGGCGCCGAGGCGGCCCATGCCGTTCAGTTCAAGCTGCAGGAAGAACGCGTTGTTGACGTCCTTCTCCGCGGTGGTGATGCGCTGAGCCACGGCGCGCAGCACCCAGCAGCCGCCATTATATTCAAGTCCGGCAAGCCCTTCGACCAGATTGTTGTCGCGGAACGAATAGTTCGCCCGCAGCAGGCCGTACACGTTGCGCGTGATCGGCCATTGCAGCCCCGTGTCCAGTTGCTCAACCGAGCCGTCGAGGAAGCGGTAGCCGATGCTGGCCGCTTTGCCCGGGGAAGGATGGTAACTGGTCGAGATGGTGGTCTTGATGGTCTTGCCCAGGTCGGTGTCGTACTGCCAGCCGCTGTCCACCCGCCAGGCGGAACTGATCTGGCCGGACAAAAGCGCGAGCAGGTCGGTAGCCTTGCTGTCGCGCGGCGGGTCCGTCGGCAGCAGGGTGACCTGCTGGCTGGAAAAGTAGTAACGCTGGCCCAGCGCCACCTTCAGCCGTTCCAGGCCGCTGGTTTCGTCGATGAAGCGGCTGGTCATGGCCAGGGTGAGCTGGTTGGCGTCGTTGACGCGGTCGCCGCCGATGAACTGGTTCTCGGTGAATATCTGCGCAAAGCTGAGGTCGAGCAGCGCGGTGTCGAATACCGGCAGCGTGCTCTGGTCGCGGTAGGGCGCGTACACGTAGTAGGCGCGCGGTTCCAGGGTTTGCAGATAGCGCTTGCCGCGGAAGCTGAAGTCGCGTTCGAGGATGAAGCCGCTGTCCAGGCTTGCGATGGGCAGCGAGCGCGACTGTTTTTCTTCCATGCCCGGCAGCGGCTGTTCGATGCTGTAGTGCGTGTAGTGGTAGCCGACTTTCGGCGTGACGAAGAAGGCGCTGGTGCTGTAGGGCAGCTTGATGCTCGGATACACGGTGAAGCGGCTGCCGCCCTCGACCTGGCTAAGCGGGTTGGGATCGGGGTGGTGGAACAGGCTGTACTCGCTCTCGATGCCAGCCTCGATGCGGCCGCCCAGCACGCGGCTCGCCGTCAGGGTGAATTGCGGCAATCGGTAGTAGGGCGTTTGCAGGATGGGCTTGTTGGGGTCCTGCAGGACCTGCAGTTGCTGGACGCGCAAGCCAGCCTGCCACCAGTCACCGTCGTAGCTCAGCAAGCCTTCCTGCGGCAGGATCGAACGCGAGGTCACGTCGATCTGGTTGGACAGGTCACGGAAATACTCGTCATCCGAGACTTTCTGGAAGGTGACCTCGCCCTTCAGGCGGGAGGTGAAGTTCTGCGTGTGGCTGAGCGAAGCCAGCCAGCGCGTGCGCTCCTCGGTCTGGTCCTTGTGCAGGTATTCCAGCGCGGCTTCGCCATGGAAGGACGGCATCAGGTAGCGGAACTCGCCGCCGAGTTGCAGGCCGCGCGTGGCCAGGAAGCGCGGATACAGCGTGGCGTCGTAATTGGGCGCGAGGTTGAAGTAGTAGGGCAGGGTGACATCAAGGCCGCTCTTGCCGGTGAAGCCGATGGTGGGCGGGAGAAAGCCCGACTTGCGCGCATTGTTCAGCGGGAAGTCGGCCCACGGCGTGTACAGCAGCGGCATGTCCTTGAATTTCAGCAGCACGTTGCGCGCGGTGCCGATCTGTCTGCCCTGGTCGATGTCGAGGTTGGCCACCTTGAGCTGCCAGTCGTCGTTGCCGGGCGCGCAGGTGGTGTAGGTGGCATCCTTTGCCGTGAATCGGTTCTGGCCGAGCAGTTCCAGCGTTTCGGCTTCCCCGCGCGCGGCCGTGCGCCGCTCTTCGGTCGGCAGTATGCGATAGCGGGGGTCGTTCAGCAGGCCGGTGCTGTCATCGAGCTTCAGCTTGAGCGCGCTGCCGGTGACGATCAGGCCAGGCTGTTCCAGGCGGATGTTCCCCTCGGCCTCGACCTGTTCAGCGCCGTGGTCGTAGCGCAGCCTGTCGGCGTAGAAGTTCTGTCCGGCCTTGCGCGCCTCGACCTTGCCGCTGGCCTCGATCACGGTCGGGCCGACCGACTGGATCTGGTCGGCGGAAAGGAACAGGGGTCCGGCCTCGCCGGCAGCCCGCGAGCCGAGCAGGCCCGTGTCCTGCTTGAGGGCGAGCGGAGGCTCGTCGGCATGTGCGGGAAGCCATGCAAACAGGACGAAAAAGGCGGGCACCAGGGCCAGCCGCGCCAAGGTCAGTGGCAAGCTGTAAAATCCCAGTTTTTATTCAAGTTGATCGGCATGGAGCGTTTACAGGCCCTGCGGCTATGGCTGGGCAAGCAACTAGGGACGGAATCCTTCGACCTCGCCCCGGCTTCGAGCGATGCGAGCTTCCGCCGCTATTTTCGCGCCACCTTCAATGGCAGCCATTATATCGTCATGGACGCCCCTCCGGCGCACGAGGATTGCCGGCCATTTGTCCACGTGTCCGAGGTGTTCGGCGAGGCGGGCGTGCATGTGCCGAAGGTGCTGGCGCAAGACCTGGAGCAGGGTTTTTTGCTGCTGACCGACCTCGGCAACAGCACCTATCTGTCGGTGCTGAACGAGGAAAATGCCCACGCGCTGTATCTCGCCGCCAACGCAGCCCTGGTGAAAATCCAGCTGGCCAGCAGGCCTGGGGTGCTGCCGGACTATGACCGCGCCCTGCTGATGCGCGAACTCGAGCTGTTTCCCGAGTGGTATGTCGCCAGGCATCTCAATGCCGAACTGAACACGTCCCAGCAGGAAGCCCTGCACGGCGTGTTCGAGCGCGTGCTCGCCAACAACCTGGCGCAGCCGCAGGTCTTCGTGCACCGTGACTACCACTCGCGCAACCTCATGGTGTCCGAGCCCAATCCCGGCGTGCTCGATTTCCAGGATGCCGTCTACGGCCCCATTACCTATGACCTGGTTTCGCTGTACAAGGATGCCTACATCCGCTGGGACGAGGAGCGCGTGCTGGACTGGACCATTCGTTACTGGGAGGCAGCGAGGAAAGCGCGCCTGCCGGTGAGCCTGGACTTCTACGAGTTCTACCGCGACTTCGAGTGGATGGGCGTGCAGCGCCACATCAAGGTGCTGGGCATTTTCGCCAGGCTCTGCCATCGCGACGGCAAGGACGGCTACCTCAAGGACATGCCGCTGGTCATGGACTACCTGCGCAAGGCCTGCGGGCGCTATACCGAACTCGTGCCCATGGCGCGCCTGCTGGACGAACTGGAGAACAGGCAAGCTCAGGTGGGGTACACGTTTTGAACCCGCTGTCACAAAGAGGACAAGAGGATGGGAGCAAGTCCGCCCCCTTGTCCTCCTGCCCTCTTTGTTCGTTATGGTGAACGTCATGAAAACAGCGATGATTTTGGCGGCCGGCAAAGGCGAGCGCATGCGGCCGCTGACCGACCACACGCCCAAGCCGCTGCTGCCGGTGGGCGGCAAGCCGCTCATCCTGTGGCACCTGGAAAAGCTCGCCAAGGCGGGGTTTCAGCGCATCGTCATCAACCACGCGCACCTCGGCGACCAGATCGAGGAAATTCTCGGCGACGGCGAAGCCTTCGGCGTCGAGCTGCGCTACTCGCGCGAGGGCGAGCCGCTGGAAACCGCCGGCGGCATCGCCACCGCCTTGCCGCTGATTGATGCCGAGATATTCCCGGTGGTGAACGGGGACGTGTTCTGCGATTATGATTTTGCCCGCCTGGGCGGCATCATGGCGCGCATGCATGGCGACAACACCCTGGCGCACCTGGTGCTGGTCGACAATCCGCTGCATCATCCCAAGGGGGATTTCGAGCTGGAGGGCGAGAAGGTGCTGGACAGGGTTTCCACGCATTCGCTGACGTTTTCCGGCCTCGGCGTTTACCGCCGCGAACTGTTCGCTTTCACCGATCCCTGGCAAAAGGCCCCGCTGGCGCCGCTGCTCAGGCAGGCCATGCAGCAGGGCCGGGTGACCGGCGAGCATTTCCGCGGCCGCTGGCTGGACGTGGGCACGCCGGAAAGGCTGAAGGAACTTGACCGTGAAATCTGCAACCAAAGCTGCTGATATGGACAACATTGTTTATCGCCAGCGCCGCCAGCGGATCCTCGATGAAATGGGCGAGGGAGTGATGGTCGTCGCCACCGCGCCGGAAGTGGCGCGCAACCGCGACACCCATTATCCCTATCGCCACGACAGCTATTTCTACTGGCTGACCGGATTCAACGAGCCCGAGGCGGTGGTGGTGCTGATCGGCGGCGACCGGCCGCGCCACATCCTGTTCTGCCGCGAGAAGAACGAAGAGCGCGAAATCTGGGACGGATTCCGCTTTGGACCGGAGGCTGCGCGCGAGGCCTTCGCCTTCGACGAGACCCATGCCTACGACGCGCTCGATGCCGAATTGCCCGGATTGCTGGAAAACCAGCCGCAGCTCGCCTACCTCATCGGCCGCGACCTGGCCTGGGACAATCAGGTCATGGGTTGGCTCAACGCCGTGCGCGCCAGGGCTCGCAGTGGCGTGCACGCGCCGAACAGGATGGTCGACGCGCGCATCTGGCTGGACGAGATGCGCCTCGTCAAGGATGCGCACGAACTGGCCCTGATGCGCCGCGCCGCCGAGATTTCCGCCGGCGCGCACATCGCTGCCATGCGCACGACCCGGCCTGGGCTGCACGAATACGAGATCGAGGCCGAACTCCTGTCGTCGTTCCGCCGCGGCGGCGCCGAGGCGCCGGCCTATACCTCCATCGTCGCCAGCGGCGCCAACGCCTGTGTGCTGCATTACGTGTTCAACAACAAGCCGCTTCGGGACGGCGACCTGCTGCTCATCGACGCGGCCGCCGAATACGGCAGCTATGCCGCCGACATCACCCGCACCTTCCCGGTGAATGGCCGCTTCTCGGCGGCGCAGAAGGACGCCTACGAACTGGTGCTGGCCTCTCAGGCGGCGGCGATCGATACGGTGCGCCCGGGCAGCCGCTGGAATGACCCGCATGACGCCGCCGTGCGCGTGCTGACGCGTGGCCTGGTCGATCTCGGCCTGCTCAAGGGCGAGGTCGACGGCTTGATCGAAACGGAGGCCTACAAGCGCTTCTACATGCACCGCACTGGGCACTGGCTGGGCATGGATGTGCACGATGCCGGCGAATACAAGCTCAAGGGCGAATGGCGGCCGCTCGTGTCCGGCATGACCTTCACGGTCGAGCCCGGCCTCTACATCCGTCCGGCCGACGACGTGCCCGAGGCATTCTGGAACATCGGCATCCGCATCGAGGACGACGTGCTGGTGACGCAGAACGGCTGCGAAGTGCTGACCGATCCGCCCAAGACCGTGGCCGAGATCGAGGCCTGCATGGCGGGCCGGGAATGACGGGAATCATGCGGCGTTCGCAAAAGACGCAAGGGCAAATCATTGACACAGAGGAAGCAGGGGTAACAGCGTGGGGGAAAACTGCTTGAACAAGGAGAACAGGAGGAAGCGCAACGAGTCGTTTTCCTCCTTGCAAAAGTAATGACTTCTTCTGTTCCCGCTGCTGCCTCTGTGTCGTTTGCCTGAGAAAATGCGTATCCCCCGCCACGAGCGCTGTTTTGGTTTACCCTCTTTCCCTCCTGTCCTCTTTATGAAGTGTCCATGAACCAGCCAGAGCAAATCGTCATTGCCGGCGCCGGCCCCGTGGGGGCGGTGTGCGCGCTGGCGCTGAAGCAGGGCGGCCTCGATCCGCTGGTGCTGGAGGCGCGTCCGGAAAACGCGCCGGTCAACGACCGCCGCACGCTGGCGCTGTCCTACGGCTCGCGCCTGCTGCTGGAACGGCTCGGCATCTGGGCGCGGATCGAAGAGGCCACGCCGATTACCCGCATCCACATTTCCCATCGCGGCGGCCTCGGTCGTGCCTGCCTCAGCGCGCAGGAAGAGAAGCTGCCGGCGCTGGGCTATGTGCTGTCCTACGGCGAACTGGCGCAGGCCTTGATGGGCGAACTCAGGCAAGCCGGCGTGCGCGTGCGCTTCGATGCGCAGGTGCGGCAAGCCGAAGCGCAAAATGCGGCGGCGGAATTGACGCTGGAAGGCGATGCCCCCGAAACCCTGCATGCCAGGCTTGCGGTGATCGCCGACGGCGGCCGCGGCAAGGATGCGCCGCCTGCCAGGTGGTCGCACGACTACGCGCAGGTCGCGGTGGTGGCCGAAGTGAAGAGCGAATTGCCGCACCGCAATCTTGCCTACGAGCGTTTCACGCCCAACGGCCCCATCGCGCTCCTGCCGCGCGGCGACGGCTATGCCCTGGTGTGGGTGAACGCGCCGGACGAGGCCGCGCGCATCGCGCAACTCGACGACGCGGAATTCCTTGCCGAACTGCACCGGCAATTCGGCAACCGCCAGGGACGCTTTCTCGCCGTGCATTCGCGCGGCCAGTTTCCGCTCAAGCTCGACTATCGCGGTACCCGGGCCGGGCCGCACGTGGTGCGCATCGGCAATGCTTCGCAGACCCTGCACCCGGTGGCGGGCCAGGGCTTCAACCTCGGCCTGCGCGATGCCTGGGAACTGGCGCAGTCGTGTCTCGAAGCCGGGCCCGATATGATCGGCAGCAGCACGCAGCTTGCGCGCTATGCCGCCGGCCGCCGCCGTGATGCGCTGCCCGGCATCGGCTTCACCGATTTCCTGGTGCGCACCTTCTCCACCACCAACCCGGTCGCGCACCACCTGCGCGGCTTCGGCCTGATGGCGCTGCAGATGCTGCCGCCGGCGCGGCATTTCGTCGCCCGCCGCATGCTGTTCGGGAAGAACGGCTGATGCGCCCGCGCTACCATGCTGCCGTTATCGGCGCCGGTCTCGTCGGCTCGGCGACCGCCCTGGCGCTCGCCCGCGCCGGCCTCGGCGTCGCGCTCATCGAACCGCGCGAGGCTGCCGTGCCGGACGACGGATGGGACGTCCGCGTCTATGCCATCGGCCCCGACAGCGAGGCGCTGCTGGACACGCTGGGCGCATGGGCAAGGCTGGACGCCACGCGCATGCAGACGGTTTACCGCATGGACGTGCACGGCGACGCCGGCGGCGCATTGCTGCTCGATGCCTACGCGGCCGGCGTGCCCAGGCTCGCCACCATTCTCGAAAGCTCGCGCCTGCAGCATGCGCTGTGGCAGGCCGTGAATGCGCATGACAACATCGATGTCATGTGCCCGGCTGGCGTCACCGACATCGTCTGGGGCAACCCGCGCTCGACGGTCGTGCTCGACACGGGCTCGAGGCTGGATGTCGAGCTGGTGGTGGGTGCGGATGGCGCCAATTCCATGACCCGCCAGCGCGCCGACATCGAGGCGAAGGCGACACCCTATGACCAGTCCGGCGTGGTGGCCAACTTCGAAGTCGAGAAACCGCACCGCGGCACGGCCTTCCAGTGGTTCCGCCCATTCATGCGCGGCTGCGGCGACATCGTCGCCTATTTGCCGCTGCCCGGGAACCGCATGTCGCTGGTGTGGTCAACCGCTACGGAACACGCGCAGGCCTTGCTCGCGCTGGACGAGCAGGAATTCTGCGCGCAGGTCGAACGGGCCGGCGAGTCGCGCCTCGGCAAACTGGCCCTGCTCACCCGGCCGGCAGCCTTCCCGCTCAGACTGATGCAGACGGATAGCCCGGTGCGCGCCGGCTGTGTGCTGGTGGGCGATGCGGCGCACGGCGTGCACCCGCTCGCGGGCCAGGGCGTGAACCTGGGCTTTGGCGATGTTGCCGCCCTGGCCGACGTGATCGCACAGCGCGGCAAGTCGGGCTGCGGCGACCTGGCGCTGCTGGAGCGTTACGCCCGCCGCCGCGCCGAACCGGTGGCGCGCATGCAGTTCGTGACCGACAGCCTCTGGCGCCTTTTCGGTTGCGAAGAGAAACTGGCCGGCATGACCCGCAACACGGGAATGTCGCTGCTGAACAAACTGGGGCCGGCCAAGTCGGCTCTCATCCACGAAGCTTTTTTCAATTAAGGAAACACGATGCGCTTGCTCCCCCTGTCCCTTTCCCTGCTTCTGTTCGCGAGCGCCGCCGTTCAGGCTGGCGAGAAGGAAGTCCGCCAGGCGCTGCAGAAGAATTTCGCCGGCATGGAAGTCACCTCGATCAGCAAGACGCCCTATGGCGGGCTGTACGAAGTGGTGGTCGACGGGCAGGTGGTCTACTCGACCAGCGACGGCAAATACCTGGTGCTGGGCAATGTCATCGAACTCGCCAGCAAGCGCAATCTCACGGCCGCGCGCAATGCCAAGCTGATGGAAGTGAAATGGAGCGCCCTCCCGCTGGCCAACGCCATCAAGGAAGTGAAGGGCAACGGCAGCCGCAAGCTGGCGATCTTTTCCGACGCCGATTGCCCCTACTGCCGCAAGCTGGAGCCTGAACTGGAAAAGCTCACCAACGTGACCATCTACACTTTCCTCTATCCGATCGAGGGCTTGCACCCCGAAGCAGTGCCCACTTCCAAGAAGATCTGGTGCGAGAAGGATCGCCTCAAGGCCTGGAAAGCCTACATGCTCAAGGGCGAGGAACCGAAGTCCAAAGGGGATTGCGCCAACCCCGTGGACGCGACCATCGAACTGGGGGCGAAGCTGAGGGTCAGCGGCACGCCGACGATCATCCTGGAAAACGGCCAGCGCATTCCCGGCTACATGCCGGCGGACAAGCTCGACCAGCTGTTGACGGCGGCCAGCAGGAAGTGAGCGCGGCCCCCTTCTGGGACGAGCGCTTCGCCAGACCCGGTTTCCTGTTCGGCGAGGCGCCCAACGCCTTCCTCAAAAGTCAGGCGCATCTGCTGAAACCGGGGATGTCCGTGCTGGCGGTCGCCGACGGCGAGGGGCGCAACGGCGTGTGGCTCGCGGAGCAGGGCCTGCAGGTGCATGCCGTCGATGCATCGGCGGTGGCGCTGGAAAAATCCCGCCAGTTCGCGGCACGACGTGGCGTCAGCCTGCAGTGGGAAGAAGTCGACCTGCAAGCCTGGGCCTGGCCGCATGCCGTCTACGATGCCGTGGTGGCCATCTTCACCCAGTTCGTCGGTCCTGAAGGCCGGGCGCGGCAGTTCGCCGGCATGCGCCAGGCGCTGAAGCCGGGTGGCCTGCTCATCCTGCAGGGCTACACCCCGCGTCAGCTCGAATACGGCACCGGCGGCCCGCCGCATGCCGAGAACATGTACACGCAGGAACTGTTACGTGAGGCCTTCGGCGACTGGGACATCCTTCATCTCGCCGAGCACGACGACGTCATCGAAGAAGGCAGCGGCCACAGCGGCATGTCGGCGCTGATCGACCTGGTGGCGCGAAAGCCGGGCTGATTGTTTACACAGAGGGAACAGAGGGAACAGAGGAAATCCTTCTGTTAGGCATGCCTGGTTTTTGCCTTCCTCCCTTACCTCTGTTTCCTCTGTGTCAATAGGTTTTCGCTTTCAGGACTTCGCGCAGCGCATCTGGCTGTCGAGCTTCATCCACTTCACCAGCCAGTCCTTGGCGCGCTGGCGCGCGTGGCGCGTGGCGATTTTTTCTTCCGGCGTCTGGTCGGCGCGGAAATCGAAGGCGCGGCGGGCCATGGGGTATTCCTGGAATTCCGCCGGCACGCCGCGTTCCCACAGGGCGTAGAAGGCGCGGCCGGCGTTGATGCGGCGCAGTTCGAAGTCATCGTCGCCGATCAGGAACAGCATGGGCGTGTCGATCTGCATGACCTCGGGCGCCACGCGGAACAGCTGGTCGGGCTCGGGCGCGTTCGGGTTCTGCATGTGGCCGTAGTAGCTGACGATGGCGGCGATGTCCTTGCCGCGCTTGGCAGCGAGGCGCAGGGCGTAGTAGGGACCGCGCGACTGGCCGACGATGCCGACCGGTCCCTTGCAGGCATTGGGCAGCTTCATCAGGTAGTCCATCCCGGCCTCGACGTCCGTTTCGGTTTCCGGATTGTGCTCCGACGGCCAGCGCTCGATCATGCGCCCGCTCTGCCAGTCCGGCATTACTACCAGAAAGCCCTGGCCGGCGAGTTCGGCAATGTGCTTCTGCTCGTTCTCGTCGATGCCGCGCTTGGCGTGGATGAACAGCACCGGCGGGAAGGGTCCCTTGCCCGCGGGGGTGGCGATGCTCACAGGCACTTCGGTGCCGTCGGCGGACTTGATCGCGGCCTGGGAGACGCTGACTTCGCCGGCGGCATGTGCGGCGCCGGCAGCCAGGGCCAGCAGGAAAAACCAGGTATGGCGCATGAGCGGCCTCCGCTTGGTTGTATGGGAAAATGGATTCTAGAGGATATGCCTTGCCCCATCTCTGGTATTCAATGACTGGTCCGACCATGCCGTCATCCGTGCGGCGCCGTTTTCTCGTCATGCTGTGGTTGTCGCTCGCCCTGCATGCGCTGGTGATCGGGCTCACGCAACTGCCGCCGCCGGTACAGGTGCCGCAGCCGCGGGACCTGCGCGTGGAGCTGTCTCAACCAGTGCCGGCGGAATCGCCTGCCGTGCCGATGCGCGAGGCCGGCCCGGCTGTCCAGGCGATACGACCGCCGCTGCCGCGACAGGGTCCGGTTCCCTCGGCTGTCTTGTCCGAATCACTGCCGCAACCGGCGGCGCCCACAGCCTTGCCGCCGCCGCCGCATGCCGCATTGCCCGCGCCATCCGCACCGGCTGTCGCACCGGCCCGCGAAGCGCCCGGGCCGGTGCTCGATGTCCCGCTGCTGGCGGATATGCGCTACTACCCGGCCAGGGAACTGGATGTGCAGCCGGCCGCCCTGCGCAAGCCGCAGCCGGCTTACCCTGCACGTGCCGAGGAGCAGGGGGTGGCAGGGCGCGTGGTAGTGCGGCTGCATCTGGAGGCCGACGGCAGCATCAGCCGCACCGAGGTGATGTCGGTCGCGCCTGCCGGCGTGTATGGCGAAATGTTCAGGAAGGCAACGCTCTATGCCTTGCGCGATGCCCGTTTCAGGCCCGCGCTGAGAAACGGGCAGCCGGTGCGCGCAGTGGTGGAAATCCCGGTGGTGTTCGAGCCGGATGAATAGTCCTCAACGCCGGCCATCCGTTGCCAGCAAAAACAGGCTCAGGTCGGCCCCAACCTAAACCGGGGCTTGGGCGCTGCTTATTTTGCCGCCAGCGGCTGCGCGACGTAGTCCCGGGGCAGCAGCACCCACATGCGGCCGGATTGCTTCATCCTGCCAGCCTGCTCGCCGGCCGCAGCGCCGAAGCCCCAGTAGAAATCCGCGCGCACCGCGCCGCGGATGGCGCCGCCGGTATCCTGCGCCATCATCAGGCGGTTGAGCGGCTGCGGCGAGTTGGGCCAGGTGGTGGAGAGGAACACGGGGGCGCCCAGCGGGATGTATTTCGGATCGATGGCGATGGAGCGCCCGGCCGTCAGCGGCACGCCCAGCGCGCCCAGCGGGCCGGAGAGGCCATTGGGCAGCTCGCGGAAGAACACGTAGCTCGGGTTGCTGTTCAGCAGCTCCGAGAGCTTGTCGGGATTGGCCTCACCCCAGGCCTTGATGCGCTGCATCGAGGCTTCTTCCAGCTTGAGTTCGCCGCGCTCGACCAGCAGCTTGCCGATGGACTTGTAGGGATGGCCGTTCTGGTCGGCGTAGCCGATGCGCAGATGGGTGCCGTCGGGCAGCTCGATGCGGCCCGACCCCTGGATCTGCAGGAAGAAGAGTTCCACCGCGTCATCCGCCCAGGCGATGGGTTTGCCCTTGAAGCTGCCGTTTTCAATCTCGGCGCGCGTCGGATAAGGCACCACCTTGTTGCCCTGCAGCTGCCCTCTGAGGCGCAGGCTTTTCAGTTCCGGATAGACGCTGGAGAGGTCCACCACGATGAGGTCGTCCGGCGCGGCGTAAACCGGAAAGCGGGCTTTCGCCGTGCGCTTGCGGTCGCCCTTGATGAGCGGCTCGTAATAGCCGGTGACCGTGCCTTCCAGGGTATTGTCGGTGTTGAACACCTCGTGCGGCCGGAAGCGCCGTTCGAAGAAGGCGCGCACCGCAGCCTCGCTGGCGCCGTTCATGCCTTGCGCCTCGCTGCACACGCCCTGCCAGGCCGGCTGGCTCCGCAGCCCGGCGCAGGATTGCAGGAAGGCCGGCCAGGTTTCGGCCAGTCTGTCGTCCTGCCAGGTTGGTACGGCACTCCACTCGACCGCGCGCAGTTGCTGCAGCGGCAGGGGGGGCTGCGGAAGCAGCGGCGGGGCAGGCGGAGTCGGCGCGGGTGTAGGGGGTGGCGCGGGGATGGCGACCGGCGGCGCGGGCTCGGGCTTGGGCTCGGGTTTTGGCGTGGCACAGCCGACCGCCAGCAGCGCGGCGAGCAGGCTTGCGTAAAATGGGTGCCGGAAAAACAGAAAACGTCTCATGGACGAGGAGTATAAACCGTGGATCAGGGAACTTTGTGGCTGTTGCTGGAAGCCGGCCTCGCCTTGGCGATACTGCTGTTCATCGTCTGGTGGACGATGAAAAAATAAGGGTGTACAGGGGCGAAGGACTGGTGATTTGGGCCGGTCCCTATTCCCTATCCCCGAATCAATGCAATACCCGCGGCATGGTCAGGGTGAATTCCGGAATCTCCGCCTCGAATTTCTGGCCGTCTTCCGCCACCATCTGGTAGCTGCCGCGCATGGTGCCTACCGGCGTGGCCAGGGAAGTGCCGCTGGTGTACTCGAAGCTCTCGCCCGGCCGCAGGAACGGCTGTTCGCCCACCACGCCCAGTCCGCGCACCTCCTGCACCTGGTTCTCGGCGTCGGTGATCACCCAGTGGCGTGAAATCAGTTGCGCCGAGGCGGTGCCTTCGTTGGCGATGGTCACGGTGTAGGCGAACACGTAGCGGTCGCTGCCGGGGTCGCTCTGTTCGGGGATGTAGGCCGTGCGAACGTTGACCTGGATGTCGTATTTCTTGCTTTCTGCCATGGGTATTTTCAGGAGTGGCGGGTTGTACGATTGTATCTAAAGCCGCCGGCGGATGAATGTTAAAATCCCGGTTTTGCAAAATTTACCGGAGCAGCCATGGCTTACCGTATCGCCCCCTCCATCCTGTCGGCCAACTTCGCCAAGCTGGGCGAAGAGGTGGACAACGTTCTCGCCGCCGGCGCCGACGTCGTGCACTTCGACGTGATGGATAACCATTACGTGCCCAACCTCACCATCGGTCCGCTGGTGTGCGAGGCGCTGCGCAAGCATGGCGTCACCGCGCCCATCGACGTGCACCTGATGGTCAAGCCGGTGGACCGCATCATTCCCGACTTCGCCAAGGCTGGCGCCAGCTACATCACCTTCCATCCGGAAGCCTCCGAGCACATCGACCGTACCATCGGCCTCATCCGCGAAAATGGCTGCAAGCCCGGCCTGGTGTTCAATCCCGCCACTCCGCTCGACGTGCTGGAATACACCCTCGACAAGATCGACATGGTGCTGCTGATGTCGGTCAACCCCGGCTTCGGCGGCCAGAAGTTCATTCCCTACGTGCTCGACAAGGCGAAGAAAGTGCGCAAGATGATCGATGAGCGCGGCCTCGACGTCAGCCTCGAAATCGACGGCGGCGTCGGCCCGGCCAACATCGCCGAAGTCGCCCGCGCCGGCGTCGACACCTTCGTCGCCGGCTCCGCCGTGTTCGGCGCCGCCAAGGACAGCGACCCGCACCGCTACGACAGCATCATCGCCGCCATGCGCGCGGAACTGGCCAAGGCCTGAATCCCACCAATACAACAGAGGACAACAGGGCAGGAGGACAAGAGGAGAAAAACAAGGAGGCCAACTCCTGACTTCATGTCCTTCCTGTTCAAGAAGTGATGAAAAATACCGTGCAATTTCCGATCAATATCAAGGCCGTCGTCATCGACCTCGACGGCACACTGCTGGACACCGCGCCGGACCTCGCGCTGGCGGCCGAACTGATGATGAATGAGCTGGGCATGACCTGCCCCTCGCGCGAGGTCATCAAGACCTACATCGGCAACGGCGTCTCGCGCCTGGTCAAGCGCGTGCTTACCGGCGAGATGGATGCCGAGCCCGATGCAGAACTGTTCGCCCGCGCGCTGCCCAGCTACCAGAAGCATTACGGCGAGCACGTGGCCGACCAGTCGCACCCCTTCCCCGGCGTGGTCGAAGGCCTGCAAGCCTTCCGGAAAATGGGCCTGCACATCGCCGTCATCACCAACAAGGCCGAACAGTTCACCCATCCTTTGTTGAAGGCCACCGGCCTGTTCGACTACTTTGAACTGATCCTGTCCGGCGACACGCTGCCCCGCCGCAAGCCCGACCCGCTGCCGCTGCAGCACGCCTGCAAGGTGTTCGGCGTGCAGCCGGCTGAACTTTTGCTGATCGGCGATTCGCTCAACGACACCCAGGCCGCGCGCGCCGCCGGCAGCCCGGTGTTCTGCGTGCCTTACGGCTACAACCGCGGCCGTCCGGTGCAAGAGCTCGACCTCGACGCCGTGGTGCCGAGCCTGGCCGATGCCGCCCAGCTGTTGAAGAAAGCCGCCTGATCATGCGAGGCGCCGTGAAAAATTTCCGATGGTGGAACTGAACGCCCTGACCGACGTTTTGCCTTTCAACCATCTTTTTTCACGGACTTGCCATGACTGAAACCGAATTCAACGAACTCGCCCGCCAGGGCTACAACCGCATTCCGCTTACGCAGGAACTGCCGGCCGACCTCGACACGCCGCTCGCGCTCTACCTCAAGCTCGGCAACGCCCCCTACACCTACTTGCTGGAATCGGTGCAGGGTGGCGAGCGCTTCGGCCGCTACTCCATCATCGGCCTGCCGGCGCGCACCCTGATCCGCGTGCGCGCCCACACCCTGACCGTGGAGCAGGACGGCAGGATAGTGGAGGAGCACGAGACCGCCGATCCGCTCGGCTTCATCGAGCAATACCTCGCGCGCTTCAAGGCCGCGCCGCTTGCTGGCGGCCCGCGCTTCGCCGGCGGCCTGGCCGGCTATTTCGGCTACGACACCATCCGCTACATCGAAAAGCGCCTGGCCAAAACCGCCAAGCCCGACGAGATCAACGTGCCGGACATCCTGCTCATGCTCACCGACGAGCTGGCGGTGGTGGACAACCTGTCCGGGCGCCTGACTCTGATCGTCTATGCCGACCCCATGCAGGCCGGCGCTTACGAGGAAGCGCTCGGCCGCCTGCAAGGCCATCGCCAGCGCCTGCAGGCGCCGTTCACGCCGCCCAGGGTCGAATCGGTCGCGCAAGCCGAGGCGGTGTCGGAGTTCGGCGAGGAAGCCTTCAAGGCCGCCGTGCTCAAGGCCAAGCAGTACATCACCGACGGCGACATCATGCAGGTGGTGCTTTCGCAGCGCATGCGCCGCCCGTTCGCAGCGAGCCCGCTCACGCTCTACCGCGCGCTGCGCTCGCTCAACCCTTCGCCCTACATGTTCTATTACGACATGGGCAACCACCACGTGGTCGGCTCCTCGCCCGAAATCCTGGTGCGGCGCGAAGGCGAGACCGTCACCGTGCGCCCGATCGCCGGCACCCGCCCGCGCGGCCACGACCGCGAACATGACCTCGCGCTGGAGCAGGAACTGCTCGCCGATCCCAAGGAATGCGCCGAGCACCTGCAACTGCTCGACCTCGGCCGCAACGATCTGGGTCGCGTCGCGCAAACCGGCAGCGTGAGTGTTACCGAGAACATGAGCATCGAGCGCTACTCGCACGTCATGCACATCGTTTCCAATGTCGAAGGCAGGCTCAAGCCCGATCTCAGCTCAATGGACGTGCTGCGCGCCACCTTCCCCGCGGGTACCGTGTCCGGCGCGGCCAAGGTGCGCGCCATGGAAATCATCGACGAACTGGAACCTTCCAAGCGCGGCATCTATGCCGGCGCCGTCGGCTACATGGGCTTCAATGGCGACATGGACCTCGCCATCGCCATCCGCACCGCGGTGGTCAAGGACGGTACACTGTTTGTCCAGGCCGGCGCCGGCATCGTCGCCGATTCCGTGCCACAGAACGAATGGGAAGAAACCCGCAACAAGGCGCGCGCCGTAGTCCGTGCGGCGGAGATGGTGCAGGCGCGCTTGCAGGGCGAGGCTGAATAATCATGCTATTGATGATCGACAACTACGACAGTTTTACCTACAACCTCGTGCAGTACTTCGGCGAGCTGGGCGAAGACGTGAAGGTGATCCGCAACGACGAGATCGACCTCGACGGCGTGACTGCCATGAAGCCCGATCGCATTGTCATCTCGCCCGGGCCCTGCACGCCCAACGAGGCGGGCATTTCGGTGCCGCTGATCAAGGCATTCGCCGGCAAGGTGCCGCTGCTGGGCGTGTGCCTCGGCCACCAGAGCATCGGCCAGGCCTATGGCGGCAAAATCGTGCACGCCAAGGAACTCATGCACGGCAAGACCTCGATGATCCGTCACAAAGACGTCGGCGTGTTCCACGGCCTGCCCAACCCCTTCCGCGCCACGCGCTACCACTCGCTGGTGATCGAGCGCGAGTCGCTGCCCGACTGCCTGGAGATCACCGCCTGGACCGATGACGGCGAGATCATGGGCGTGCGCCACAAGGACCTGGCGGTGGAGGGCGTGCAGTTCCATCCCGAATCCATACTCACCGAACACGGCCACGCCCTGCTGGCCAATTTCCTGAAGGGAACGCGATGATTACCGTGCAGCAGGCGCTCGCCCGTCTGGTCGAGCAGCGCGAAATCTTCCACGACGAAATGCTGTCGCTGATGCGACAGATCATGGGCGGCGAACTGACGCCGGCGCAGATCGCCGCCATCATCATGGGTCTCAGGGTGAAGAAGGAAACCGTGGGCGAAATTGCCGCCTCGGCCCAGGTCATGCGCGAGTTCGCCGCCCGGGTGCCGGTGGCGAGCGACGCCAACCTGGTCGATACCTGCGGCACCGGCGGCGATGCCAGCCATACCTTCAACATCTCGACCACGTCCGCCTTCGTTGCCGCCGCAGCGGGCGCCCGCGTCGCCAAGCACGGCGGGCGCTCGGTGTCTTCCACCACCGGCAGCGCCGACGTGCTGGAAGCGCTGGGGGCCAACCTCAACCTCACGCCGGAGCAGGTCGGCCAAAGTCTCGACGGCGTCGGCATCGGCTTCATGTTCGCGCCCAATTTCCATTCGGCCATGAAGCACGCCGCGCCGGTGCGCAAGGAAATGGGCGTGCGCACGCTGTTCAACATCCTGGGGCCCCTGACCAACCCGGCCGGCGCGCCGCATCAGCTGCTGGGCGTGTTCCATGCCGACCTTGTCGGCATCCTGGTGCGCGTGCTGCAGCGCCTCGGCAGCCGCCACGTCATGGTCGTGCACGGTTCCGACGGCATGGACGAGATCACCCTCACCGGCGAAACCCTAGTCGGCGAGCTGAAGGACGGCGAAGTCAGCGAATACGCCATCCATCCGCGCGAGTTCGGCATCGAGGCCGGCAGCATCGAACCGCTCAAGGTGTGGGACGCCGCCCAGTCCAAGGACATGCTGCTCGGCGTGCTCGACGGCCTGCCCGGCCCGGCGCGCGACATCGTCCTGCTCAACGCCGGCGCCGCCATTTATGTAGCCGACTGCGCCGCCACCCTCGGCGAAGGCATCGAAAAGGCCCGCCACGCCATCGACAGCGGCGCGGCACGGGCGAGGTTGACCGAATACATTGAATTCAGCAAAAAAGCAGGCTAACCGCAGAGTTCGCGGAGGACGCAGAGTTGAATAATGGCTTGAATGAAGTGGGGGAACAGGCAATCGGAGCTGCCATCAGGGTGCATAGCTCTTTGGGCCCCGGACTTCTGGAAAGCGCATATGAAATCTGCCTTCACCATGAACTGTCGAAACTGGGCTTGGATGTGCAGCGGCAGCTGCCATTGCCGATTGTTTATGACGGCGTCAAACTGGATGCAGGATACCGGCTTGATTTGGTTGTGAATCGTGTAGTGCTGGAATTGAAGACGGTTGATAAATTGCAGCCCATCCATACGGCCCAACTGTTGAGCTATCTGCGGTTGGGGAACTATAAACTGGGTTATTTGCTTAATTTTCACGTACTTTCCATGCGCGATGGCATCAAGCGTGTGGCTAACAATCTCTAAAAGGTTTACTCCGCGCCCTCTGCGAACTCCGCGGTCAATTATTTATGTCAGACATTCTCAATAAAATCCTCGCAACCAAGCGCGAGGAAATCGCTGCCGTTCAGAAGCAGGTTTCCTTCGTCGAGATGCAGGCGCTGGCCTGGGTGCAGCCGCCGGCGCGCGATTTCGTCGGCGCCATCCGCGCAAGGATCGAGGCCGGCAAGCCTGCCGTCATCGCCGAAATCAAGAAGGCCAGCCCCAGCAAGGGTGTCTTGCGCGCGGACTTCCGTCCGGCCGAGATCGCCGCCAGCTATGAAAAGGGCGGGGCGGCCTGTCTGTCGGTGCTGACCGATGTCCAGTATTTCCAGGGCAGCCCCGAATACCTGAGGGCGGCCCGCGCCGCCTGCACGCTGCCGGTGCTGCGCAAGGACTTCATCATCGACCCCTTCCAGGTCTACGAGGCCCGCGCCATGGGGGCGGATTGCATCCTGCTCATCGTGGCGGCGCTCAATCTGGACGAAATGCAGGCGCTGGAGGCGCTGGCGCACGAGCTGGGCATGGCGGTGCTGGTGGAGTCGCACGACGCCGAAGAACTCGATGCCGCCCTGCAGTTGAAAACCCCGTTGCAAGGCATCAACAACCGCAATCTGCGCACTTTCGAGGTCAGCCTCGACACCACCCTGGGCCTGCTGCCGAAAATCGGACCCGAGCGCATCGTCGTTACCGAATCGGGCATTCTTGCCCCGGCGGACGTTGCCCGCATGCGTGCGCACGATGTGCATGCCTTCCTCGTCGGCGAAGCCTTCATGCGTGCGGAGGATCCGGGCGCCGAGCTGGCCCGGCTGTTTCAGGATTAAGGGGTTCGGCAACGGCCGGCCGACGAGGCTTTTCGTTTGTCCGTCCGCAGCTTAGTATTGGTTATACTAGTTTTTTGTAAATCCTAGTATAACTTGCCACAAGCAGTTATACTAAGATGAAATAATTTCTAGTATAACCAAATACAAATGCGCTACTTTGAAGAGTTGCCGCTCGCCGCCCAAACTGCATATGCGCAATTGCTGGATGCCGCATTGTCCGCAGACCATCTGCGCTCGGTAGCTGATCTTCCCGGCTCTTTTGCCCGGAAAACTGTCAAGGCTAGGGCATATTGGTATTATCAGTACACAGAGCCTTCCGGCAAGTTGCGGCAGGTGTATGTGGGGCCCGACAATGCGGCGGTGCGCAACCTGATTGGCCGTTTGGACCAGCAAGGCGTTGCTCAATCCCTGATCCCGCTGTCCAGGTCTGCGCTGGCTCTCGGTTGTACGCCTGTGTTTCCTAGGCAACTCAAGGTTGTCGCCCGGTTGGCAGAATACGGTTTTTTCCGCGCCGGGGGTGTGCTGGTTGGAACACATGCATTCCTTGCCTATGGGAACATGCTTGGATTGCGCTGGGGGGATTCCTCGCAGACGCAGGACATCGACTTCGCCCACGCGGGAAAGCGCGTATCGCTCGCCTTGCCATCCAATATCGAGGTCAAGACACACGGCGCGATAGAGTCCCTGCAAATGGGATTCCTGCCGGTGTCCGGACTGTCAGGCAAATCGGGTGCGACCTACCTGAACCCGAAGGAGCCTGAGTTCAGGCTGGATTTCCTGACCGTATCGCACCGCAAGGGTGAGGAGATCTTCACGCATCCGCAATTGCATGTTCCCCTGCAACCGCTCAAGTTCATGGAGTTCTCGCTGGAAAACGTCCAGCAAGCAGTCCTGTTCAATTCGGTGGGCGCTGTTTTGGTTAACGTTCCTCACCCCGCGAGATATGCGCTGCACAAGCTGCTGGTTTATGGAGAGCGGGAGGGTTCTTTCGCGGCGAAGACCGGAAAAGACCTGCATCAGGCCGCCTCGCTGCTGGCGTATTACCGCGAACACGGAAAATTGGATATCGACGAAGCGTGGACCGATCTGTTGTCGCGCGGGAAAGGCTGGGTGCGGCGAGCAGGACAGGCTGTCAATGCGCTGGACAGGTTTTATCCGGACCTCCAGGCGGGCACTTGGCTGGCCATGCCTGGCTGAAGCCCGAACCGGCGGTGCTGGTGGAGTCGCACGACGCCGAAGAGCTCGATGCCGCCCTGCAGCTGAAAACCCCGTTGCAAGGCATCAACAACCGCAATCTGCGCACTTTCGAGGTCAGCCTCGACACCACCCTGGGCCTGCTGCCGAAAATCGGACCCGAGCGCATCGTCGTTACCGAATCGGGCATTCTTGCCCCGGCGGACGTTGCCCGCATGCGTGCGCACGATGTGCATGCCTTCCTCGTCGGCGAAGCCTTCATGCGTGCGGAGGATCCGGGCGCCGAACTGCCCCGGCTGTTCGCCGGAAACTGACCAGACCGGGCCAATTCCCGAAGTGAGTGCTTAATTAATGGGCGCCACCGGCCACCCCCGGCGAGCCAATCTGCCCTCGTGACCGCGCCTTGTTGTTTATGTGCAACAATTTTCATTGAATGCGACAAAATAACAACATGTTGATTAAAAAGGGCTTTTTTTGAAAAAAGAGTTGAGCGTGGCTTTTTACCCACATGCGCTGCGCTTATTTTCGGACTGTGTTGGGCATTTCCTTGAACCGGCTCTCACCCCCCGCCCATAATTGCTCTGTCCAATTTCGGACAGCTCTGCAGAGCTTTCAAAAAATTCTGTAAAAGGAGAATGTAATGCAAAAGAAACTGATTGCCCTGGCCGTGGCCGGCATGTTCGCCGCCCCCGCCTTCGCAGCCACCTCCAACGTCGACGTCTACGGCCAGATCAACATGTCCGTGGAAAGCGTCAACGACGGCGACGACCGTTGGACCCGCATGGTTTCCAACAACAACTCTTTCTTCGGCTTCAAGGGCTCTGAAGACCTGGGCGGCGGCCTGTCCGCCGTGTGGCAGATCGAAATGAACCTGAACACCGACGGCAACGTCAACAATACCGACGGTTGGGCCACCGCTGGTGGCGACTGGTCCGACGCTGGCGCCATCTCCGGCACCCGCAACACCTTCGTCGGCCTGTCCAGCAAGAACTTCGGTACCGTCCTGGCCGGCGTGCACGACACCCCCTACAAAATGGCCACCGGCCCCCTGGACCTGTTCGTGGGCACCCTGGGTGACTACAACGCCATCATGGGCGCCGCCGCCAGCAATCCGTCCAGCACCTTCGACCTGCGCACCGGCAACACCATCGCCTACATCTCCCCCGACTTCAGCGGCTTCAACTTCAAGGCTGCCTACGTCATGGGCTATGAAGGCAACCTCAGCGGCAGCGGCTACGACACTGCCAACGCCTACTCCCTGTCCGGCACCTACTCGAATGGCCCGCTGTTCGTGACCGCCGCCTACGAGAAGCATAACGATGTTGATTGGAACTCCTCCTGCCGTCACGGTGCAGTCTGCCTGGGTGCTGGTGAGGGCTACGATCGTGACGCCTGGAAGATCGGCGCCAGCTACAAGTTCGGCGACCTGAAGGTCGGCGCCATGTACGAAAACATGGACGACAATGCCGACAACATCGGCCACTACTCCTGGATGCTGAACGCCGCTTACACCATGGGCGCCATGACCTTCAAGGCCGAGTACCTGAAGGCCAGCGAACTCGACGCAACCAATGACTCCGGCGCCAGCATGTGGGCCCTGGGCATGGACTACGCTCTGAGCAAGCGCACCACCATCCAGCTGACCTACGCCCGTCTGGACAACGACGACAACGGCAACTGGGATCTGGGCCAAGGTCCTCGCGTGACCAACGACTCCGCCGGTGACACCGTCAGCGGCTTCGGTCTGGGCGTGCGCCACAGCTTCTAATCTGACTTAGGTCAAATTAGCGGTATTGAACGGGCTCCTTCGGGAGCCCGTTTTTTTTGATGTTTTGCCTGGGCCGCGCGGCCCGGCGATAATTCGGCTTTGCCCGTTATCCCCCTTTCAATGCCCGCATCCCAACCGACATCGACCGCGCTTGCCGAGGCCCTTGCCCTGCACCGCCAGGGCCGCCTGAAGGATGCCGAGGTTCGCTATGGACGGATACTCGCCAGGGAGCCGGGCAATTTCGCGGCGCGCTACCACCTGGGCCTGGCCCGGCTGCAGCGCGGCAACCTGCAAGGCGGCATCGAGGCCCTGAGGCCGCTCTACGAGTCAGGGCCCCCGCACATCGACGTGCTGTACAACCTCGGCCGTGCCTACAGCGAGCTTGGCAGGCATGCCGAGGCCTTGCCCTGTTTCGAGCGCGCCGCGCTGCTGCAGCCGAACCTGGCCGAAGTGCAGTTCTATCTCGGCATGAGCCTTGCCAGCGTGGGGCGGGCAGAGGCCGCGCTGCCGCGGCTGCAGCACGCCATCGCCCTGCAGCCGGGGCTGGCCGAAGCGCACCATGCCCTGGCCAGCGTCTTCAACGAACTGGGCCGCTACGAGGCCGCGCTGCCGCATTTCGAAAAAGCCCTTAGCCTGCGTCCCGATCTTGCCGAGGCGCACAACGGCCTGGGCACGGCGCTGTGTGGTCTGGGCCGGCTGGAAGAAGCGGCGGCACAGTATCGCCGGGCCATCCAGCTCAAGCCTGTCTATGTCGAGGCCCATACCGGCTTGAGCGATGTACTGCGCATTCTGGGGCAGGGCGAAGTAGCGGCCGAATGCGCCGAGCAGGCGGTACGGATCGGGCCCGATGACGCCGTGGCGCATGTGGTGCTGGGCCAGGCACTGGCCGAACTCGGCCAGCAGGGCCGTTCGCTGGCCGAATTCGAACGCGCGCTCGCGCTGCAGCCGGAATCCGCGGCGGCGCACAATGAACTGGGCGCGGCCCTGCATGGCTGGGGCCGGCACGCCGAGGCGCGCGCCCACGGCGACAAGGCGCTGGCGCTCGATCCCGATAGCAGCAAGTACTGGTCGGTCCAGCTCTTTTATCTGCACTACGATCCCACCATCAGCGCGCATGACATGGCGGCGCGCCACCGCGCGTTCGCCGAGCGTTTCGAGGCGCCGCTGCAGGCGTCGTGGCGGCCGCACGCCAATGCGCCCGAGCCCGAACGGCGCCTGCGCGTGGGCTTCGTCTCGCCCGACTTCCGCCGCCATTCGGTTGGCTATTTCATGACCGACCTGCTGGCCGCGCTGAAGGGGCGCAGCCTCGACCTGTATGCCTACGCCGTGCACTGGACAGGCGATGACCTTACCGAGCGCATCAAGGCGGGATTTGACGTCTGGCGCGAATGCCGCATGAGCGACGACGCGCTGGCGGAGCAGATCCGTTTGGACGGAATTGACATACTGGTTGATCTTGCCGGGCACACGGTGGGCAACCGGCTGCTGGTGTTTGCGCGCAAGCCTGCGCCGGTGCAGGTGACATATCTTGGCTATCCGGACACGACTGGGCTTGATGCGATGGACTACATCATCGGCGATACCAGGATGTTTCCGGAGTCGGAAGAGGGCCTATATGCCGAAAAGCCCTGGCGTCTGCCGGACACCTCGCTGTGCTTCATGCCGCCGGACTTGCCAGTCGAGGTCGGCCCCCTGCCGGCGGGCGAGGCGGGGCCGGTCACGTTCGGCTGCCTGAACCGGCAGGACAAGATCAACGACAGCGTCATCCGCCTGTGGGCGCAGATCCTGCAGTCGGTGCCCGAGAGTTGTCTCCTGCTGCAGAACCGCGCCTACGACGAAGCGGCGGTGGTGGCGGACATGCGCCGGCGCTTTGCCGCGGCCGGGGTAGAGAGCAAGCGCATCGAACTGGTCGGCCGGCTGGGTTGGCGCGAGCACATCGAGATATACAACCGGGTGGATATTGCGCTGGACCCGTTTCCGTATAACGGCACGACGACCAGCGTGGAAGGGCTGTGGATGGGGGTGCCGCTGGTGGCGCTGCGCGGCGACCGGCTGGTCGCGCACATGGGCGAGAGCATCCTGTATGCCTTGGGCATGCCGGAATGGATTGCGCAGGACGAGGCGGAATATGTGGCGAAGGCGGCGGCGTTTGCCGGAGATCGTGCTGGGCTTGCCGCCGTGCGCGCGCAACTGCGCGGCCGTTTGCTGGCTTCGCCCATCTGCGATGCGCCGGGCTTTGCGCGCAACCTGGAGGCGGCCTTCCGCGGCATGTGGCGTGCCTGGTGCAATCGGCAGAACGCTTGAAATCGGGTCTGCGATATACTCGGCAGCAATCCGGCCGGGGGCTGGGGGTGCTGGCGCTTGCGCCGGACGAACCTGCTTGCGGGCGTCCCCCCGGCTATTGATGCATGGAGAGCCTGAATGAATCTGGACCACTTGATTACCGCTTTCGACAACAGCCTGCGTACGGTTTTCGCGCCCGCGCGCGCCGCCCGCGCGAACCCGGCCGAAGACCTGCCCGAGGCGGGCTTGAGCGAGACCGAAAAGCGCGAGGCCGAGGCGCTGATGCGAGTGAACCACGTGGGCGAGGTGTGCGCGCAAGCGCTGTACCAGGGGCAGGCGCTGACGGCGCGTAACCCCGAGGCGCGCGCGGCGCTGGAGGAAGCGGCACGCGAGGAAACCGACCACCTCGCCTGGTGCGAGGCGCGCATCAACGAACTGGGCGGGCGCAAGAGCCTGCTGAACCCACTGTGGTATGCCGGCTCCTTCGCGCTGGGCGCGACCGCCGGTGCGCTCGGTGACAAATGGAACCTGGGTTTCCTGGCCGAGACCGAGCGACAGGTGGAGGCGCACCTCGACGAGCATTTGCGCCAATTGCCCGGGCAGGACGCGAAAAGCCGCGCCATCGTCGAGCAGATGAAGCAGGATGAGATCCGCCACGCGCAGACCGCGGTGCATTACGGCGCGGCGGAACTGCCGCCGCCGGTGAAATTTGCCATGCGTGGCATGTCCCTGGTGATGAAGCGCATCGCGCACAGGGTCTGATCGCGCCTTTGCCCGTTTCCGTTTTGTCTTGTTGCTTGCCCGGAATGACCGTTGCCCGGCTTCCGACTGGAGAATAGTGTTGTGATCTCGGATGTTTACAAGTGCATTTTCGTCGAGGTTCCGAAGACCGGCTCGACCAGTATCAGGACCATCATCGGCAACCCCCGCAAGCCGCACATGAACATCTGGCAGATCGCCAACGAGGCCGGGGAGAAAAAGTTCTTCACCTATTTCAAGTTCGGTTTCGTGCGCAATCCTTGGGATCGCGCGGTCTCGCTGTACGAACGCAAGGAAGGCCTGCAACTCAGGGACAAGATGAGTTTCGACGAATTCGTCGGCTGGATGAAGTACGCAAGCTCGACCTGCCTGCATCCGGTGCCCCACCGCTACCAGCTCGACTGGTTCGTGGACCCGCATGGCAACGTCATTGTCGATTTCATCGGCAAGTTCGAGAACCTGGATGCCGACTGGCGGAAGGTTGCCGGCAGGCTGGGAATCGACAAGCCCCTGCCGCATGCCAACCCCAATCCGCGGAAGAAGCATTACACCGAGTACTACAACGACACGACCCGCAAGATCATCGCGGACCGCTTTGCGGAAGACATCGAGTTTTTCGGCTATGAGTTCTATCCGGAAAAATGACCGTCACGCCGATGAAGAGTGGGCGGGATGCATGGGAGCGGCAGGCTGTCGCTTGTGCAAGGGCGGGGTGAACTGACATGGACATGATCTGGCTCGCGTCCTACCCGCGCAGCGGCAACACCTTCCTCAGAACCATCCTCTGGCACTGCTTCGGACTGCGCTCGGGCAGCATCTATGCGCGCGACCTCGGCGGCAACCAGGAACTGGAGAAGTATGTCGGCCATGTGGAGCATTCGCCCGGCGGGCGGGTACTGTTCCCGCCGAACAATCCCGCCCTGGTCAAGACGCACGAATATCCGGTGAATGCCAAGCCAGCTATCTACGTGGTCAGGGACGGCAGGGCGGCAAGCGTGAGCCTGTGGAATTTCTACAACCGCAGCGCCTCCCTGCTCGAAATCATCGAGGGCCAGCACCGTTTCGGCACATGGGCCAATCACCTGGCTGCATGGAAACCCTGGGAACGCAAGGATACCTTGCTGCTGGAGTATGAGGAGTTGCGCGGCAACCTGCCGCTTGCCCTGGAAAAACTCAGCAAGTTTCTGCAGCGCGACATCGTCAGCCGGCAGGTGCCCGATCGCGGCGAAATCGCCGGGGTGGACGGGCGCTGGGTCCGGAACAAAAGCGACTGGAGGGATGCGTTCACCGACGAACTGCTCCAGCGCTTCGACGAGATCAACGGCGAGATGATGAAGCAGATGGGCTACGAGCCTTAGACGTGGCCATTGGGGATTCGCCAGTTGTGGGGGACGCCTGTGCTTTGTCCGGATATGCGTCTTTGGTGCGGCTTGAAACAACCCTGATCAACATACAATCAATCATGACATTTGCGGAAAATCTTGCCGCCCTGCCGGAAACGCAGGGCAAACGACTCAGACTGCTCGATGAGCAGGGTGTGGAAAAGGCGGTGATCGAAAACGCCCCCGGCACCGCCGGTTCGTTTCGCGTGTACGCTGCCCTGGCCGCGAAACATGGCCCGATCGATGCGGCGGCGGCGGAAGAGGGGCTGGTCATCTATGCCGAGCACACCGAGGACGCGCGCCTGAATCCGGGCAAGCATCCCAATATCGACCGGCTGTTCGAGGTAATAAAAACCGGGGCAGCACTGCGCGTAGCCGTGGAATAGCCTCTGGCAAAAAGCGCCATCGCGAGGCTGCAGGTCGTGCCCATCCAGTTGAGCAGGGCCACTTTACATGACTGGATTGCCGCGTCGGCCTTGCCTCCTCGCAGTGGCGGTACAGTTATCTCAGCCTTCCACGATCTCGAAATCGTGGCTTACCTCGGCGACCTTCCCCAGCATGATGCTGGCCGAGCAATATTTTTCCGCCGACAGCTTCACCGCCTGGTCCACCCGCTTGGGGTCGAGCCCCTTGCCGGTAATGACGAAATGGACGTGTATGCGTGTGAAGACCTTGGGGTCGGTTTCGGCGCGATCGGCGTCGATTTCTGCCACGCAGTCGGTCACCTGCTGGCGGCCTTTCCTCAGGATGTGCATGACGTCGAAGGCGGTGCAGCCGCCCATGCCCAGCAGCAGCATTTCCATGGGGCGCACGCCCAGGTTCTGGCCGCCGGCGTCGGGCGGACCGTCCATGACCACGGTGTGGCCGGATTCGCTCTGGCCGGCGAAGCTGACGCCTTCTATCCACTTGATGCGGGCTTTCATGGGGTCTCCAGTCGAAATTGATCCCGGCTCTTATACCATAGGCCCCCGGGATTTTCGGCTGACTTCAGGCCGGCATTGACACATCCCCGGTTGGGCCCTTAAAATCTCGCTCTTTTCGAGTGCTGCCCTGTTGGCGGCGCCATAGACTTGGGACCAGAGGTTGCGATGAAAACCTTTTCCGCAAAACCGCATGAAGTAAAGCGCGATTGGTTCGTGGTGGATGCCACGGACGCCGTGCTGGGCCGGCTGGCCGCTGAAATCGCCCGCCGTCTGCGCGGCAAGCACAAAGCCATCTACACGCCGCACGTGGACACGGGCGACTACATCGTCGTGGTCAACGCCGACAAGATACGCGTCACCGGCAACAAGGAGCAGGACAAGAAGTATTACCGCCACTCCGGCTACCCGGGCGGCATTTACGAAACCACCTTCGGCAAGATGCAGGCCCGTTTCCCCGGCCGTGCGCTGGAGAAGGCGGTCAAGGGCATGCTGCCCAAGGGTCCGCTGGGCTACGCCATGATCAAGAAAATGAAGGTCTATGCCGGCGCCGAGCATCCCCACGTTGCGCAGCAGCCGCAAACTCTCGAAATCAAGGGTTAAACAACCATGATCGGTAACTACAACTACGGTACCGGCCGCCGCAAGGAAGCAGTGGCCCGTGTGTTCATCAAGGCCGGTTCCGGCAACATCGTCGTCAACGGCAAGCCCGTGGACACCTTCTTCTCGCGTGAGACCGGCCGCATGATCGTGCGCCAGCCCCTGGTGCTGACCGAGAGCGCCGACAAGTTCGACATCATGGTCAACGTGACCGGCGGCGGCGAATCCGGCCAGGCCGGCGCGGTGCGCCACGGCATCACCCGTGCGCTGATCGACTATGACGCCAGCCTCAAGCCCGCGCTCAAGGCCGCCGGCCTGGTGACCCGCGACGCCCGTGCGGTGGAACGGAAGAAAGTCGGCCTGCACAAGGCGCGCCGTCGCAAGCAGTTCTCCAAGCGTTAATTCGCCTTGGGTCGAAAAAAGCCACCTGCGGGTGGCTTTTTTTACGACCGCAAAAGCATTTCTTGCCATAATTCAGCCTTCGGATTTGGAGCGACAAAAATGATCAAGGTAGGCATCGTCGGCGGTACAGGCTACACGGGCGTGGAGTTGCTGCGCCTGCTGGCCCGCCATCCCCGGGTCGAGTTGACCGCCATCACATCGCGCAAGGAAGCGGGCATGAAGGTGGCGGACATGTTCCCCAACCTGCGCGGCCGCGTGGGCCTGGCGTTTTCCGCCCCGGAAGAGGCCGGCCTTGAAAAATGCGACGTGGTGTTCTTCGCTACCCCCAACGGCGTGGCCATGCAGCAGACCCGCGCGCTGCTCGATGCCGGCGTCAAGGTGATCGACTTGGCAGCGGATTTCCGTATCAAGGACATCAAGGAATGGGAGTCCTGGTACAAGTTGGAGCATGCCTGCCCCGACCTCGTCGGCGAGGCGGTGTACGGCTTGCCTGAAGTCAACCGCGAGGCCATCAAAAAAGCGCGCCTCATCGCCAATCCCGGCTGCTACCCGACCGCGACCCAACTCGGTTTCCTGCCGCTGATCGAGAACGGCCTGGTGGACACTTCGCATCTGGTGGCGGATTGCAAGTCAGGGGTGTCCGGCGCCGGTCGCAAGGCGGAAACCCACATCCTGTTCGCCGAGGCCGGCGACAATTTCAAGGCCTACGCGGTGCCGGGCCACCGCCACCTGCCGGAAATTCGCCAGGGACTGTCGCTGGCGGCCGGCCACACGGTGGGCCTGACCTTTGTTCCCCATCTGACCCCGCTGATCCGCGGCATTCATGCCACGCTGTATGCCAGGCTGACCAAGGACGCGGACCTGCAGGCGCTGTACGAGCAGCGCTACGCCAGCGAGCCCTTCGTCGACGTGCTGCCGGCCGGCTCGCACCCGGAAACCCGCTCGGTGCGCGGCGCCAATGTCTGCCGCATTGCGCTGCACCGACCGCAGGGCGGCGACGTAGTGGTGGTGCTGTCGGTGATTGACAACCTGGTCAAGGGCGCGGCCGGACAGGCGGTTCAGAACATGAACCTCTTGTTCGGCTTCGCGGAAACGACGGCGATCGACGATATCGGCCTGCTGCCCTAGAGCTGGCTTGAAACGCTGTCATCGCGAGATATGCGCCCTCACGCCAGCCCTCTCCCGGAGGGAGGGGGCAAACGCTGGCCCCCAACGCATTTAACGCGGCGATCCAGTTAACTCAAGGCCCAGCAAAATTCCTTGCCACTTGCTGGTGCCCCGGGAGTGACTGCGGAACTTCCTTAACGGAAACAAGGTCTTTGCTTGACTGGCCCCGCGCTTTGCGGATAATGAAGCGCTAATTTACTCAAGGAGTATCCCGAATGAATGCCATGACCGAAACCCCGCTGAACTTCACCGACAGCGCGGCCAACAAAGTGAAGAACCTGATCGACGAGGAAGGCAATCCCGACCTCAAGCTGCGCGTGTTCGTCACCGGCGGCGGCTGCTCCGGCTTCCAGTACGGCTTCACCTTCGACGAAGTGCAGAACGACGACGACACCGTGATGCAGAAGAACGGCGTCACCCTGCTGATCGATTCCATGAGCTTCCAGTACCTGGTGGGCGCGGAAATCGACTACAGCGAAGGCCTCGAAGGCGCGCAGTTCGTGATCAAGAACCCGAACGCCCAGACCACCTGCGGCTGCGGTTCCTCGTTCTCGGTCTGAGCGGCGAATCCGGCCCTGCCAAAAAAGGACTCCTTGCGAGTCCTTTTTTTATTGCCGGCGTGGGCTGGACGAGTCGGAATGGCCGACCCTGCTGGGCTTGGCCCGCATAGTGCGTATAATTTCCCCCTCTGGCCGGGAAATTGGCGTCAATCAGATACGATGAGCAAGCAATTGGATACCCAGAAGTTGCACTTGCCGGTGCCGGGGCGGCTGGCCCTCGGCGTTGAAATGCCTGCTGGCGGCGCGCTGCGTGATGAAGCCCTGGCAGGCTTCCTGGCGCAGGGGGCCAAGGACACGGCGGCCATTGAGGCCTGGGTCAGGCAAGGGGCTGCCGTCATGGCGGAATTGCCGCGGTTGAGCGGGGAAGAGAAGCTCTCGCCGAGGCAGAAGATCTACGATCGCTACTTCGACCTTGTCCGTCATGGCGGATCATCGGCTTCGCTCACTTTCGCACTCGGCCAGGTACTGGCGGAAATTTCCCGCGAGCTGCAGTTGGGCTCCACCCTGGATGAACGAGAGATGAGTCGCCTGCTCGATGGGCTGGCTGCCGTAATGGAGGCAGCCAGTGAATGTTGGGCAGGCCATGTCGCGCTGGCGTGCGGGACACCATGCCTTCTTCGTGCTGCTGCAGGGCATCATCCTTGCGCATCGCCGCCTGGAAACGGCCATGATTGCCGGCGACATGCCTGCGGCCAGACGCGCGCTGGGGCAGGCGACGCGCATGCTCGACGGCTCGGCCGCCGCCATGCGCTTTGCCGGGGACATGCCGGCCGAGCGCTACGTGTCCGTGCGTGAAAGCATGACGCCGCCCAATGTGCCGGCCAAATTCTCCGGACTCTGGTCCATCGATCACTGCGCAATGATTGATGGGATGAAATCGCTGCGAAAGCAGCTGGACAACAATTGGGATGCCCTGGAAGCCGAGCTGAAAATCTGGCATGGCGCCATCGACAGGGTCTATGCGGCGCATGCCCTCGTGTGCGAGTACTTCGTCGGCGATGGCCCCAGCCTGGCGATGCGCTCGGAAACCAGCAAATGCACGCGCACCGCACTGGAAAACATCGAGGCCTTTCGCAAACGCACGCTTGCGCTTGTGACGCCCGGAGAAACAGACGTCGAGGAAACCGCAGATGTTGAGAATACCTGAGCCCGAATTGATGCTCGATCAGGATCAGGCCATTGCCTACGCCGAGGCCGATTTTTCCGCATCGGATGACCGTTTTGTGGAGCGCTTCAAGGAGCTGTTTGGTGCGCTCGATTCCGGCGAGATCATCGACCTGGGCTGCGGCCCCGGCAACATCGCGCTGCGCATGGCGCAGGCGTTTCCGGGATGCATGGTCACCGGGGTCGATGGCGCAGCGGCGATGCTGGACATTGCGCGCGCACGCGCGGTGGCCATGGGAGGCGCCGCTTCAAGAGCCCGTTTCGTGGAAACCGTGCTGCCGAGCGCCGTGCTGCCAATGGGCCGGGCGACCGCCGTGGTGAGCAACAGCCTGTTGCATCACTTGCATGAGCCGGCCGGCTTGTGGATCACGCTCAGGCAGGTGGCCGCGCGCAACGCCGCGGTGCTGATCGTGGATTTGCGCAGGCCGGAGACCGCGGCTGGTGCACAGCAGATCGTCGACACCTACGCGCGCGGCGCGCCGGAAATCCTGCGTCAGGATTTCTACAATTCGCTGCTGGCCGCGTTCGAGGTGGATGAAGTGAAGGGCCAGCTGGAGGCGGCCGGGCTTTACGGCCTGCAGGTTCAGGCGGTGGGCGATCGATATCTGGAAGTGTCCGGCCGCATGCCGGGCTGAAGGAGCGGCCGGCAGATGAATCAGAAAGAAACACAGACGGCCTCGGGCGGAGTCGCCAGGATCGGCGAATACCGCGACGAGTTGCACGCCGAGAATCTGGACGACATCCAGGTGGGCGAGTACGGCTACAAGTACCGCACGATCGAGGGCGTGATGCTGCCGCCCTACGTGACGCCCGACCGCTATGCCGTGTCGCGCAGTGTCGAGACGCGTCCGAACGATGTCTGCTACTGTTCCTTTCCCAAGTCCGGCTCGACCTGGCTGTCCAATGTGCTGTATCTGATCCTGCACAACGGTGAAGTGCCCGAGGGCAAGACCCTGCGCAGTTGCCTGCACTGGATGGAAAGCTCCTGGCCGTATCCGCGCAGCCGCGAAGAGGTCGGTGCGCTGCCCTCGCCGCGCATTTTCAAGAGCCACATGCCTTATCGCATGGCCCTGGCGGGCGGGCCGGAGCAGAGCCCGTGCAAGTATATCTACATCGCGCGCAACCCCAAGGACGTCTGCGTTTCCTATTTTCATTTCGAGAGCGGCAAGGCCTGGTCGGGTGGTTACAGCGGCCCCTGGGAGCACTGGCTCAAGCTGTTCATGGAAGGACGGGTGCAGCGCGGCGACTGGTTCGAGCATGTGCTCAGCTGGTGGGGCCACAGGGATGCAGGCAACCTGCTGTTTCTCAAATACGAGGACATGAAGCGCGATTTCGACGGCCAGCTGCGCCGGATAGCATCCTATCTCGGCTATGACTTGTCCGAGGAGGTCATCGACAGGATCAAATCGGCTACCAGCTTCTCGCGCATGAAGACCGAGCAGTTCAGCAATCACAGGGAAATCCCCCAGCTTGAGGGTTTTTTTCGCAAGGGCGAGATCGGCTCATGGAAGGACCAGTTTACGGTTGCGCAGAGCGAAGCATTCGACCGGCTTTACCGCGAGCGCATGGCCGGAACCGGACTGGATTTCGAGTTCGAGTGATATGCAATTGATACACCCGGAGAGCCAACCGATGCAGCAGCATGCCGAAACCGGATCTTTCAGGCTGTCCGCCGAGGATGTGGAGCGCTATCACCTTGACGGCTACCTCGGGCCTTATACCTTGTGTTCGCCCGAGGAAATGACCGAACTCGGCGCGCGCATCGATTACGCCTTGCACCCGGACCGCGATGCCGGGCGGCTGCCGGGCATGATCAGCGCGCTGAATCCGGCCATGCGCAGGGGTTTCGGCCGTCATCACGACCATCCCTTCCTGTTCGATGTGGCCAACAGTCCGGCCATCACGGAGCGGGTGGCGAGTATCATGGGCGACGACCTGCTGCTGTGGCGGACCATGTTTTTCAGCAAGGATCCCGGCGGCAAGCTGATTCCCTGGCATCAGGACTACGATGGCTGGCTGATCGAGCCCATGTTGGTGACGTCGGCCTGGCTGGCGATCGACGAGACAACCCGCGCAAATGGCTGCGTCGAACTCATCCCGGGCTCGCATCGGAAAATCTATCCGCTGGTGCCGTCCATGCCTGACGTGATGGACGGCTTCCCGCAGATGGCGGATCCGGGCGCCTTCGACGAGGCAAACTCGATCGCCATGGAGCTGAAGCCGGGGCAGTTTTTCCTGTTCAACGAGCGCACCCTGCATCGCTCCAAACCCAACACGACGGCAAAGCGCAGGCTGGGCATGGCCATGCGCTACATTCCCACGCTGGTCCGGGTGCTCGACCCGGACGACAAGCCCATCCTGATCAGCGGCGAGGACAGGCTGCGCTTCAATCATCTCGCCCCCGTCCCGGCATAGCAAATCGTGGGCGACGGCGAAGGCCAGATGGGCGCTGCATCCGGAGCGCCGAACCCGCCAGCGCTGGAAGAGCGATATCGCATTCCGCTGGAGGCCGGGACGGTGTCGATCGATGCTCTGGTCGATGGCATTCTTGCGCACGCCACGGACTCTCCGGTCCTGCGGACCGGCGCGGTGCAAAGTGTTGGCGCGGCGTTGACTATAGAACTGCCTGACACGGGGATACCGTTGCAGGCTGCCGTCGACGAAATCATGAGCGTGGCGGGGACCTACTATCGCAAGAATGCCCACCCGGGCATGTTTTCCTACGTGGCCTCGCCAGGGCTGCCGACGGACCCCCTCGGCCATGCGCTGACCGCAGCATTGAACCAGAACCTCACCGGCTACATGGGCGCGCCTGGCGCCACGCTGGTCGAGCGTACCTTGATCCGCTGGTTGTGCGCACTGGCCGGCCTGCCTGAGGGCAGCGATGGCCTGGTGGTCAGCGGAGGCTCGATTGCGAATTTTTCCGCGATTGCCGCTGCCGTGCATCGCGGGTTGGGGCCTGTTGCGCGCGAGCAGGGCATTCAGGGCGGCCCGCACCCCGTCATTCTGGCGGCCGAGTCCGCGCATTTCTCGGTTCAGCGTGCGGCGATCCTGCTCGGGCTGGGGCGCGCCGGTGTCGAGGTGGTGGAGTGCGACGAGACTCACCGCATGGATGTTGAAGCGCTGGCGCGGAAGCTTGACGAGGCGGCGGACGATCCCGGGCGGCGGGTTTGCTGCGTGGTGGCCTCGGCAGGCACTACCGCCATGGGCGTGGTCGATCCGCTGCCAGAGATTGCGGCATTGTGCCGCCAGCATGGCGTCTGGCTGCATGTGGACGCCGCCTATGGCGGCGCTGCGCTGCTGTCGGATGCCCTACGTGAACGCTTGTGCGGTATCGAGCTGGCGGACAGCCTCACCGTCGATCTGCACAAGTGGTGTTATCTGGCGTTCGATGGCAGCGTGCTGCTTTATCGCGACCCTGAGTCAGCGCGCGAGTTGTTCGCATTCGAGGCGGACTACGCCCGGTATGGTAACGACCAGACGGCGGAAACCCGCACATGCTTCGATCTGTCTCCGGAAGTCTCGCGGCGGAGCCGCGCACTGCCCGCCTATCTCGCATGGCGCCACTACGGGCTGGATGTGCTGGGGCGCAACATCCAGCACAATGCGGAGTGCGCGCAATACTTGGCGGAACTGGTGAAGGCGTCCGCCGATTTTGAACTCGTGACCGAGCCCATGCTGTCGATCTGCTGCTTCAGGTACCTGCCGCCGGCATCGAAGGATGATGCCAGTCATGTCGACTGGGTTAATGCGAGGATTGTCGAAAGGCTCGCACTTGGCGGCAATTTCCTGCTTTCCTCCACGCTCGTGAATGAACGCCCGGTCCTGCGTGTTTGTGTGTGCAGCCACACCACCAGCGCGCGCCACATGGATGAGCTGGTTTTGGAAATAAGGCGTATTGCAGCAGTGCTTGCCGAGGGATAGTACGCGGGTGCGGATTCCTGAAATGCGGCCCAGGGATTAAAATGATCAAAATTTGTGCGGCGCCCGTCATGCGTTGCCGATGCGTCAAGGAAGATTAATGTCAAACAAGGTTCCCCCGCTTTCGTTCAACCATTCGATCAAGTACAACGTCGGCGGCAGGTCTCGGCAGACACAGGCAAAGCCGAAAGTGCTGAGCATTGCTTCCGTTCCCGACGACAACACCGTGGTCATTGATTACGTTGATCAGAGAGGGATTCTGTTCAACAAGACCGGAAATTTTGAGTTGCCGCTGTATGCGGGTTCGATTGATCGCGAAGACATCGTATTGGGCGGCGTGAAGGCAGAGATTCCGCAGTTTTCCAGGCCGGATTTTGCGTTTGTGCGGATATGCGATCCCGATTCGAACCAGAAGGGCCTGGAACTTGCCCGGCAGATCATCGAGCAGCACAATATTCCGGTGCTCAATTCTCCCGAAAACATTTTGGCCACCCGCAGGGATGTTTTCTATCAGCGGTTTGCCGGCTTCGATGAAAAAATCGTCATTCCCAAAACGGTTCGCATCACGCCACGCTATTGCAGAGAAGTGGAAGAATTTCTTGGAAAGGGCGAGGTGAGCCTGCCCTGCGTTTTCCGGCCGGCAGGCGGCCACAACAGCCGCGGCGTTTCATTGCTCAGGCAGCCAAGCGATGCGTACGAACTGGAACGTTTCGCGTTTGACGGCCGCGACTACTACGTCAGCGAGTTGCACGACTGCCGTGACAATGACGGGCTCTACAGGAAATTCCGCGTGGTCTGCATAGACGGGAAAATGTATCCGCGTCATTTCTTCGTGAGCGATGACTGGTGCGTTGACGGAAAGACCAAGTTCACCGAACAGAAGTATCTCGACGAGGAAAAGCACTTCGTGGAAAACTTCGAGTCCTATCTGGGGCCGGAGCTGATGGCGAAACTAAGCCGCTTCTGCGCCGCCATGGAACTGGATTATTTCGGACTGGACGCGAACCTGCGGCCGGATGGAACACTGGTCGTATTTGAAGCCAACGCCTGCATGGCTGCGTTCAGGCGGTCGGGCCGCGATTATCTAGAGCCGCAAATCAATGCGATTCGTTTGGCGGCCAAAGAGATGATGCTGCGTTTCTACCAGACCGTTAAAGCCAGAGGCTGAGGCCGGTAGCGCTACGGGCCGGCTTTTTTGCAAGGCCAGCTTATGCAGGGTAGATCGCCCCCAACACACGCGGACCGCTTGCCCCGGTAACCGCCGGCAGGTTGCCGGCCCTGCCTTGCAGGCATTGCCGGGCAAGCCAGGCGAAGGCGATCGCTTCCATCCAGTCCGGGTCGATGCCCAGTGCGGCTGTCGAGCGGACCGGCTTCCCGGAAAGCACGTCGAGGCGCCGCATCAGCGCGCTGTTGTGCACGCCGCCGCCGCATACATATAGTGCGTCGAACCCGCGGCAATGCGCGCGCGCGGCATCGACGATGCCGTGCGCGGTCAGTTCCAGCAAGGTCGCCTGTACATCCTGCGGGGCCTCTCCGCCGTTCAGTTGTTGCTGCAGCCAGCCAGGGTTGAATTGCTCGCGCCCTGCGCTTTTCGGTATCGGCGCGGCGAAAAAGGCATGGCTGAGCATTTTTTCCAGCAGTGCCGGCAGAACATTCCCGCTTGCCGCCCACGCGCCGCTCTCATCGATCGGTCTGCCCAGATGCAGTTCGGCCCAGGCATCCAGCAGCAGGTTGCCGGGGCCGCAGTCGAAGCCGGTGACTTTTCCCCCGGGCGGCAGATCGGTGAGATTGGCGATGCCGCCGATGTTGACGATGACTCGATGCTCGCTCGTGCTGGATAGCGTGGCCGCATGGAAAGCCGGGACCAGCGGTGCGCCCTGGCCGCCGGCGGCGATGTCGCGGCTGCGGAAATCGATAATGCTGGTGATGCCGGTGAGTTCGGCCAGCAGTGCGCCGTTGGCCAGTTGTATGGTGTAACCGGATTCGGGACGATGGCGTATGGTCTGGCCGTGACAGCCGATGGCCTGGATTCGCGCTGGAGGCGTGGCGGTTTTCTGCAGCAGTTCGAGCACGGCTCGGGCATAGAGTTGGGAGAGTTCCCGGGCGAGCAGGCTGGCCTGATGAAGTTCGTCTGCCTGCGAGGTGTGCAGCGCGAGCAGTCGTGCTCTCAGGTCGGCAGGATAAGGGAGATAGTGGGTGCCGACGGTTCGGGGAGGCAGGCCCGACGCGAAGTCGGTGAGTACGGCATCCACGCCGTCCAGGCTGGTGCCAGACATGAGACCGATGTAGAAATCGGCCTCATGAGGTGTTGCGTCGTTCAATCGAGCGCGGCGAGATTGGTGCCGCGCAGTTGGTCGAGACGTTGGGTCCAGATTGCAGTCTGCTGCTGGAAACGCGCCCGCTGCGCGACGGGCAGGGGCGGCGAGCCCGGCAGCTTGACGGTGACGGGGTTGCGCGGCTGGCCGCCGATGCGGACTTCATAATGCAGGTGCGGTCCGGTGGCCGTGCCGGTGGCGCCGACGTAGCCGATGATCTCGCCCTGTCCGACACTGGCGCCGCGACGGATGCCCTTGGCAAAGCCGTTCAGGTGGGCATAGTAGGTTTCGTAGCCGTTCTGGTGCCGGAGGATGACCAGATTGCCATAGCCGCCCTTGCGCCCGGCGAAGGTGACGACGGCATCGCCCACGGCCTTGACGCGGGTGCCGGTGGGGGCGCCGAAGTCGGTGCCGGTGTGGGCGCGGTGGAAACCATAGACAGGGTGTTTGCGCGAATTGCTGAAACCCGAGGTGATCCGTGAAAACTCCAGCGGCGAGCGGAGGAAGCCTTTGCTCAGCGATTCGCCGCTGGGGCTGTAATACTCATCCTTTCCGGAAGGGCTGCGGTAGAGCACGGCGCGGTGAGCCTTGCCGGCGTTGACGTATTCGGCGGAGAGAATTTTCCCTTCACCGGTGGGCTCGCCGTTGCGGTAGGCCATTTCGTAGATGATCGAGAAAGTGTCGCCCTTGCGCAGGTCGGTGCGGAAATCCAGCTGGGTGCCGAAAATGTCGGCCATTTTGACGGCGACGCTGTCGGGCAGGCTGGCGGCGTCAGTGGCGGCGAACAGCGAGCTTTCGATGCGCCCCGAGCGCATGATGACGCGAGTCTCCAGGGCGACTTCAGGCTGATCCAGCACGAAACCGTCGGCCTGGCGCGAAATGCGGTTCAGGGTGCCATCGGCGCCGGTCAGGCGCAGTTGCAGCAGTTCGCCCTGTTCGCTGACCTCGACCTGTACGCGCTGCCCGGAGCGCAGGCTGCGGCCGATTTGGGCGGCGGACTGGCTCATTAGCAGGGCGCTGTCCTGTGTCGAGACGCCAAGCCTGCTCAGCAGCGCTCCCAGCGTTTCACCGGACAGCACGCGCTCTTCAAGATGGAATACCTGGGCGGCCTGGTCTGCCTCGACGGGCGCCAGTTGGGGCAGCGGCAGATTCTCGATGAGGGTCTGGACCGGAATGTCCCTGGTGTCGGTATCCGGTGCAATACCGTAGGCGGTGACCATCCCGAACAGCGGCAGCAGGGCGGCCAACAGCAGGCCGCGAGTAGGCAATTTCCGCTTCAGCAGGGGGGTGGGATGGGTTAAACTTTTGAGCTTTTGTTGCTGCATGGAACGCTCCGCTCCCCGGTGAAATTAGTCGGTAAGTGTAGCAAAAGTTTCGCGGAATAAAAAATGTTAAATAGAACAGCAGCTTACGGGTGCGTGTCGGGTGGATTCCGGCCGTTATGCAGCAATACGGCGGAATAAGGCCCTTTCTTGAGTGTCGATATGGAAAATGTGCTGAAAGAAATCAAACGCGGGGCGGACGAACTCCTGGTCGAGGCCGAACTGAAGCAGAAACTTGCCTCCGGCAAGCCTTTGCGGGTGAAGGCCGGTTTCGACCCGACCGCTCCCGATCTGCACCTCGGGCACACCGTGCTCATCAACAAGATGCGCAGCCTGCAGGACATGGGGCACCATATCCTGTTCCTGATCGGCGACTTTACCGGCATGATCGGCGACCCTACCGGCAAGAACGCGACGCGACCGCCCTTGACCAGGGAGGCGGTGGCGGAAAACGCCAAGACCTATACCGAGCAGGTGTTCAAGATACTGGATCCGGACCGGACCGAGGTGGTGTTCAACTCGACCTGGATGGGCAAGATGGACGCCACCGACATGATCCGTCTGGCGGCCACCCATACCGTGGCGCGCATGCTGGAGCGGGATGACTTCCACAAGCGTTATACCGGCGGCCAGCCCATTGCCATCCACGAGTTTCTGTATCCCCTCGTCCAGGGCTACGATTCGGTGGCGCTGAAGGCGGACATGGAACTCGGCGGCACCGACCAGAAATTCAATCTGCTTATGGGCCGTGAATTGCAGGGCCACTTCGGCCAGCCGCGCCAGTGCATCCTGACCATGCCGCTCCTAGAGGGGCTGGATGGCGTGAACAAGATGTCCAAGTCGCTGGGCAATTATGTTGGTATCAACGAGCCGCCCAACGAAATTTTCGGCAAGCTGATGTCGGTGTCGGACACGCTGATGTGGCGTTACATCGAGTTGCTGTCTTTCGAATCGCTGGCGACCATGGAGAAGTGGAAGCAGGAAGTTGCCGAGGGGCGCAACCCGCGCGACATCAAGGTGGGCTTTGCCCAGGAAATCGTCGCGCGTTTCCATGGCAAGGCTGCCGCCGAAGCGGCGCTGGCCGATTTCGAGGCGCGCTTCCGTCAGGGCGCGTTGCCCGAGGATATGCCCGAGATCAGCGTCCCGGCACCGGGCGGCAGTTTGCCCATCGCCAACGTGATCAAGGAGGCGGGATTGACCGCCACCACCTCCGAAGCGCTGCGCATGATCCAGCAGGGCGGGGTCAAACTCGATGGTGAAAAAGTCGGCGACAAAGCGCTGCAACTGCCGGCTGGCGCCAGTTTCGTGCTGCAGATTGGCAAGCGCAAATTCGCCCGGGTGAAAATAATTTAGAAATTTTTCGAATGAAGTGTTGACGAAATTCTATGGCTCTGTAGAATGCGCGCTTTCTCGAAACGCACAGCGACAAACGCAACGCGAATCGAGCTGCTCTTTAAAAACTTAACAGCCGATAGGTGTGGGTATCTTGGTTGCCTGCCTGATCGAGTTGGA
>WBSG01000007.1 GCA_008923285.1 Betaproteobacteria bacterium SCN2 | reverse complement strand
TCGGCTACCTGCCTCCAATCAGCCGGCTTCCCTCAATGAACAACCTGGTGGGTTTACACAGCTAGTCGGGGGCGTCGTTGAGTTCGGCGCTGAGGCCAAGGTTGCCCGGCAGGGCGAGCAGGATTTCGATCATCTTCACCACGGCCTCTTCCTCGCCGCCGGCCTTGACTTCGACGTGGTCGGACTCCGGCATGGGCGCGCCGCGCGACATCGGCACGACCGAGGCGCGGCCGCGTCCGACATTGCGGCCGCCGTCGGTGATGAGGTAGTAGCTGCGGTAGCGCTCGTTGCCGGCCTCGTCGGTACCGCGCAGCTTGAGAGTGAGGGTTTCCATGCGGGCTCCTTATATTATGAGTGTGCGTTTCAGGCCCGGCCCATGGCATAGCTGCGGGCGGTGCGGGCGGCGGCGTGCGCCTCGCGGAACAGGTCGACGACCAGCCGTTCGGTCGCCTCGGCGTCGGGGCCGGTCATGCGCGCGCGGATGGCGAGGGTCATCGTCAGCGCCTGCAGCACGTCGCCGTCGCTGACCGGGTGGCGGCCGTCTAACTGCTGGCTCAGGCAGTCGAGCAGGGCGGTGAGCAGGCCGGAAACGCCGTCGGCGGAACGCGTGCCCGGGTGCAGGGGGAAGTCGATGTCGTAGGCCAGGCCGCTGGAGGTGAGGGCGGTGAAGGCGAGGGTTTCGGTCATGGGGTGTCTCCGTCGGATGGGGGACGGGCGGCGGTCCGCCGCGGCAGCCGCCGCGCCAGCGCGGGGCGAATCGGCAGGAACAGGCGGTAGCCGCGCTCCAGCAGCGCCAGCGGCAAGGGCCGCGACAGCACGTGCGCGGCCAGGCGCAGGCCGGGATAGGCTTGCCACAGGCGCAGGAAGCCCGCCGCGCCGCTGGCGGCGGTGCCGTCCGCGGCAACGACGTGAAAGCGCGCGAGCGCGGTGTCGCGATCGATGCCGTCCGGCAAGGGCGCGGACGCATCGCGCAGGTCTATCCAGCGGATGCGCGCACTGGCATTCAGGCCTTGGTACCAGCCGATTTCGCGGCTGCACAGGGGGCAGTCGCCGTCGTACAGCACGGTCAGGTCGGCCGGGCTGCGCGCCTGTTTCATGCCGCGAGCGCTTCGCCGGGCGCCACCAGGCCGAGGATGGCGTGGGGCAGGCTGGGGGCGGCGCCGAGGTGGGGCGTGACCAAGACCCTGATATGCGGATGCTGCGCGCGGAAAGCCTCGATTTCCTCGGGGATGTCCTGCGCCACGTGGGTGCCGGCGGCGAGGAAATAGGGGAACACCACGATTTCGCGTGCGCCCTTCCCCACGCAGTTGGCGAGGCCTTCGGCGATGGAGGGCTCGGCCAGTTCGAGGAAGGCGACCTCGACCTCGCCGATGTCCGCGTGGCGGACGGCGCTCAGGTTGCTGGCGAGGGTGCGGACTTCATCGTTGGAGGCCTGGCGGCGGCTGCCGTGGGCGACGATGAGAAGGGTGGGCTTGGACATGGTGTGCTCCTGTTGAGGCGAGGTGGAAGGATGCGATTTCATCGGTAGAAAGCGATGCGGCCGAGACACAGGTCGGCCTGCATTTCGCGCCCGATCGCGACGAGGCCGATGCGCTTGAGTTGCCGCAGGTCGAGCGGCGCGCGGGTGCGATAGGCTTCGAAGCCGCCGAACGGCAGCCGCAGGGTGCGCCAGCCGGGCGGCGCCTGGAACGAGGCGCGGTAGGACTGCCACACGATCCAGGTGTCGGCGGTGCGCAGGTGGAGGTTGTAGGACTCGCCGTTGCCGTACACGTCGAGTTCGATGCCGGCGTACTGGCTGGCGTCGAAGCTGCCGCCGTCGGCGGCGAGGTCGAGGCTGGCCTGCACGAAGCCACCGTTGTTCTCCAGGCTGACCGTGCCGGCGAGCCGCAGGCAGCGCCGCTCGGCGAGGGTCGTGAAATCCATGCCGGCGCTGGATGCGCCGCCCATGACGGTGTCGGTGACCACGCGCCAGGAGGTGCCGAAGTTGGACAAGGCCTGGCTCGCCGGGCCGCTGCTGCGCGCGAAGTCGTCGATCGGCAGCATGCCGGCGCTGGCCTGCAGGCTGGGCGGGGACATCAGCAGTCCGAGCAGGCCGAGTCGCGTGGCATGGCGGGCGAGCCTGTTCATGGCGGGGTGAGCGCCGGCAGGATCGGCGCGGGCCGCGCGCCGGGCTTGACCAGCAGCATCTGCACGTCGCCGAGGGCGCGCTCGGTGAAGCCGCCTTCGCAGTAGCACAGGTAGAACGCCCACATGCGGATGAATTCCTCGCTGTAGCCGAGCGCGCGCACTTCATCGAGCTTGGCGAAGAAGTTCTCGCGCCAGCGCGCCAGCGTGGTGGCGTAGTGCGGGCCGATGTCCTCGAGGTGGAACAGGCGCAGGTCGGAGGCGCGCGTGGCGCTGTCGAGCAGGGCGGTGACCGAGGGGATGGTGGAGCCGGGGAAGATGTAGCGCTGGATGAAGTCGACGCTGCTGGCCGCCGCCGCGAAGCGCTGGTCGGCGATGGTGATGCCCTGCAGCAGGAACTGTCCGTGCGGTTTCAGCAGGTGCGCGCACTGGCGGAAATAGGCATCGTAATACTGGTGGCCGACCGCCTCGATCATCTCGATCGACACCAGCTTGTCGTACTGGCCGGTGAGGTCGCGATAGTCCTGCTTCAGGAGCGTGATGCGGTCGGCAAGACCGGCGGCCTCGATGCGTGACCTGGCGAGGGCGTGCTGCTCGGACGAGATCGTGGTGGTGGTGACGCGGCAGCCGTAGTGCGCCGCCGCGTGCAGGGCGAAGCCGCCCCAGCCGGTGCCGATTTCCAGCACGTGGTCGTCGGGGCCGAGATCGAGCTTCCTGCAGATGCGGTCGAGCTTGGCGGTGGAGGCCTCGGCCAGCGTCATGTCGGGGCGTTCGAAGATCGCGCTCGAATACATCCAGGTCTCGTCGAGGAAGGTGGCGAAGAAGTCGTTGCCGAGGTCGTAGTGCGCGGCGATGTTGCGGCGGCTGCCGGCCTGGGTATTGCGGTTCAGCCAGTGCAGCAGTTTGCGCGCCGGCGTGGCCAGCCGCGCGAGGCCGCGCTCGTCCATGCCGTCGACGACTTCGCGGTTCAGCACCATCAGGCGGATGAGGTCGGTGAGCTGGTCGGTGTCCCAGTTGCCCAGCATGTAGCTTTCGGCCACGCCGATGGAACCGCCGAACACGGCGTCGGCGTAGAAGGCGGGATGGCGGACTTCGATCGTGGCATGGGGCGCATCGCCGCCGCCGGGGCCGAAGTCGCGGCGCTCGCGGCCGTCGACGAGGCTGAGGCGTCCGCTGTGCAGGCGCGCGAGCAGTTTGTGCAGTATGCTTTTCGCCACGCCGATCAGCAGCGGCAAGGGCCGGCCGGCGGCGGCATGGACGGGGGCGATGAAGGCGGCTTTCACGAGGCGAGCTCCTTGCGGGTTTTGCGCGGATGGGGATGGAAGGGCGTGCGCTTGAGCCGCAGCCGCAGCGCCTGCCAGTAAATGGCGACGACGACCTTCACCGTCATCAGCGGGTACAGCGCCAGCGCGCGCGCCAGGTTGCGGCCGGTGATCGGCTGGCGCTCAAGGTGCAGGGTGGCGTCGAACACGGGCCGGCCGCCCTGCTCGTTGACCATGTGCACCAGCAGGAAGTGTTCGGGCCTGGCGAAGCGCCAGTCGTAGGTTTGCGCCATGGGCATGAAGGGCGAGACGTGGAAGCGCTTTTCCATGCGGAAGGCGTGCACGCGCTTTTCCGGCTGCTGGCGCGCATCGAGCACGTAGCAGAAGCGTTCGCCCCACGGCGTGTTGGTGATTTCGGCGACGATGGCGTCGATGCTGTCCCCGTCGGCGCCGTGGCAATAGTAGAAGCTCACCGGATTGAAGTTGTGGCCGAAGTAGCGCAGGTGGGTGACGAGGAACACCGGCCCCGCAGGGCGGAAGCCGTGCTCGCCCTGCACCAGGTCGAGCACGGACTGCTTCAGCGGCTGATCGGGCGGGCCGAGGTAATCGGCGCGACGCAGCCAGGCCAGGCTGGGGCGGCGCGCCGACCACAGCCAGCGCCCCTTGAACACGGTGTCGAGTTCGTCGAGGTCGAGGCAGGCCATGAACAGCCGGTAGCGGAACGCATGCGGCTGCGGGGCATGGCGGCGGTGCCTAACCCACCCGGCGTAGAGGCAGCTCTGCATCATGGCGGTTGCGTTGCTGAAAGTGCTTGAGGGCGTTGAGGCTGCTCACCACGCCGTCCTCGTGGAAGCCGTTGCGCCAGTACGCGCCGCAGAAATAGGTGCGGCGCACGCCGTTGATCTCGGCCTGGCGTGCCTGCGCGGCGACGCCGCGCTCGGTGAACAGCGGATGGTCGTATTCCATGCGCGCGAGGACTTTCGCGGGGTCGATGTCGTGCTCGCGGTTGAGCGTGACGAGGAAGGGCACCGGTGCGTCCAGGTTCTGCAGGATGTTCATGCAGTAGGTGACCGAGACGGGCCGCGAGGCGTCGCGCGACAGGTGATAGTTCCAGGCGGCATGGGCCAGTTTGCGCTTCGGCAGCATGCGTGCATCGGTGTGCAGCACGGCGACGTTGCGCTGGTAGGGCAGAGCGGAGAGGATTTCCCCCTCCTCGGCGCTGGGGTCGGCGAGCAGTGCGAGCGCCTGGTCGCTGTGGCAGGCGAGGAAGATGGCGTCGTACAGCTCGGCGCCGAGCCGCGCGGTGTGGACCACGGCGCCCATGGGCGTGCGCCGCACGTATTCGACCGGCGTGGACAGGCGGATCCTGCCCGCGAACGGCGCGGCGAGCTTTTCCGCATAGCGTGCCGAGCCGCCCTCGATGACGCGCCACTGCGGGCGTTCGTCCACCGACAGCATGCCGTGGTTGGCGAAGAAGCGGATGAAGAAGCGCGCCGGCATGTCCAGCATCTGGCGCGGGCTCGCCGACCAGATCGCCGCGCCCATGGGCAGGACGTAGTGCTGCCTGAACTGCTCGCTGTAGCGGTTCTGCTCGAGGTACTCGCCGAGGCTGGGCTCGCTGCCGTCGTGGCCGCGGATCCACTCGGCGGCTTCGCGGTTGAAGCGCAGGATGTCGGCGATCATGCGGTAGAAGCGCGGGTTCAGCAGATTGCGGCGCTGCGCGAACAGGGTGTTGAGCGTGGTGCCGTTGTATTCCAGCCCGCTGGCTTCGTCCTGCACCGAGAAGCTCATGCTGCTCGGCTGCGAGGCGACGCCCAGTTCGTCGAGCAGGCCGATGAAGCTGGGGTAGGTCCAGTCGTTGAAGACGATGAAGCCGCTGTCGATGGCGTAATGCCGCCCTGCCCAGTCGATGTCGTGGGTGTGGGTATGGCCGCCGATGCGGCTGTCGGCCTCGTACAGGGTGATGTGATGGCCGTCGCGATACAGGTGCCAGGCCGCGGTGAGGCCGGCGATGCCGCTGCCGACGATGGCGATTTTCATGTGTTGCCCCTTTCGCGGCGCGCGTCGCGGATGTGCGCGGGTACCGGCTTCATGTCCCACACCAGGCCGAGCCAGGACAGCAGCCTGAGGCCGTACCAGGTGAGGTCGATCTCCCACCAGTAGAAGCCCTGACGCGCGCTGCCGGCGAAGTGGTGGTGGTTGTTGTGCCAGCCTTCGCCGAAGGTGATGAGAGCGAGCCAGGCGTTGTTGCGGCTGTCGTCGCGCGTGGCGTAGCGGCGCGCGCCGAAGCGGTGCGCGAGCGAGTTGATGGTGAAGGTGGCGTGGTAGAGCACGACGGTGGAAACGACGAAGCCCCACACCAGCATCTGCCAGCCGCTGGTGCCGAGTTCCGGCATGCGCGCTTCGAGCAGCGCGCCGAGGCCGAACAGCGCGAGCATGGCCAGGACCGGGGCGAGGAAGTCGAAGCGGTCGAGCAGGCGCAGTTCCGGATAGCGCGAGAAGTCGCGGATCAGTTCCTTGCGCGCGGCAAAGTTTTCGCCGTGCAGGAACCAGCCGAGGTGGCTCCACCAGAATCCCTGCTGCGGGCTGTGCGCGTCCTCGGCGGTGTCCGAATGGCGATGGTGATGGCGATGGTGCGAGGCCCACCACAGCGGGCCGCGCTGCGCCGAAGCGGCGGCGAGGAAGGCGAACAGGAACTGCAGCAGGCGGCCGGTCTTGAAGGTGCGGTGCGCGAAGTAGCGGTGGTAGAAGCCGGTGATGGCGAACATGCGCAGCGCGTACATGATCACGGCGGCAGCCACGGCGACCGGGCTCGCGCCCACCCAGAACACCGCGAGAACGGCCAGGTGCAGCAGCACGAAGGGCAGCACCCGCAGCCAGTCGATGTCGCCGCGCGCGGGGGCGGCGGCATCGCTGTCGACCCACTGCCGCAGGCTGAGCAGGCGTGCGCTCATTTGCCCGCCTCCCAGCGCTGCGGGACTTTCTGGATCTTGCCGACGTCGTAGCCGAGCGTGGCGAGGCGCGCGAGGATGTCGGCGTAGTCGGCATCGGCAATGGCGGGCGTGCGCGCCATGATCCACACGTAGTCGCGCGCATTGCGGCCGATCACCGTCTGGCCGTAGTCGGGCGTGAGATGGACGATGCGGAAGTCGGCCTTGATCGGCCACACGAACTGCATGCCCCAAACCGCGTTGCCGCTGCCGGGCACGACGAAGCCGCGCGGCGTGTAGCGCTTTTCCTCGCCGTCGAAGGCGCCCGCGCGGAAGGTGAAGGTAGTGGTGATGCTGCCGTCGGGATCGAGCGCGTAGGACTCGATGGCGTTGTGCGCGCCCTTCTCGATGAAGGTGGGGATGTTGGCGATGACGTACCAGTCGCCCATGAAGCGTTCGAGGTCGACGCTTTCCACGGTGGGCATGGGCGGGTGGCTGGCGCAGCCGGCGAGCAGCAGGAGGGAGGCGATGAGGCTTTTACGCACGATGTCTGCTCCCGCCTGACAGCCGCGGCGGCGCGGCGAGCTCGTAGCGCAGCAGGCGTCCGTTCTCGGTGCGGGTTTCCAGCGCCAGCCACTGGTTGCGCGTGCCGTACCAGAGGTCGATGCTGAATTTGTCCGTGACCAGCCGGTAGCGGCGGGCGGCGATCTCGGCGCCGCCGAGGGCGAGCGTTTCCGCGCCCAGGGGTTGCACCTTGACCGTGTGGTACTCGCCGTTCTGCGCGTTGAGCAGGCGCGACTGGGCGAGGATGGCCGGGTTCCAGTAGGCGAAGCTCATCACGCAGCCGGGGAGTTGCTGCGCGCCGGCGGGCGCGTCGAGGCTGAAGCCGCGTTCGGTATTGCGGCCCTTGACGGTCAGGGTCTTGCCGTTGTCGTTGGTGCGCGCCTCGATTTCCCTGAGGCAGCCGCCTTCCCAGCGCTCGAGCGCCCGGTGCTGGTAGCGGTAGGCGCTGAAGCCGAGCAGTTTCACCCGGTAGTCGGCCTCGCTTTTCAGCACCTGCTGGCGCTCGTCGAGGCTGAGCACGAAGCTGTGCTGGCCGATGGGCTTGCTGTCGAGCAGCACGTTGAAGCGCCATTCCTGCGGCGGGTAGGCGTGGGCCGCTGTTGCGAAGGTGGCCGCCAGCAGCAGGGCGGCAGGGCGGAAGGTCATGCGCTTTCTCCTTTGGCGGCGGGCCGGCGCGGCGGCCCTGGCAGGAAGGCGTTGGTGCGGTTCATGTAGGCGGCATAGGCCGGGCGGCGAACCTGCAGGTCCTTCTCCAGCAGAGCGACGCCGGAGACCTTGAGCAGCATCAAGGTCATGAGCGCGGGGGCGAAGACCGTCCACGCATGGCCGGCGGAGGCGGCGATGAGCCAGAAGCCCCACCACACCAGCGACTCGCCGAAGTAGTTGGGATGGCGGGTGTAGCGCCACAGGCCGCTGTCCATGACCTGGCCGGCATTGGCCGGATTGGCCTTGAAGCGTGCGAGCTGCCAGTCGCCGATGCTCTCGAACAGGAAGCCGGCGAGCCACAGCGCGATCCCCGCGGCGTCGAGCCAGCCGAGCGGGGCTTGCGAGTCGAGCGCGGCGAACAGCGGCATGGCGACGAGCCACGCCAGCACCGCCTGGAAGCCGAAGACGTAGACCAGGCTCTTGATTGCGTAGTGCGGCTGGTTGCGCGCACGGATGGCCTGGTAGCGGCGGTCTTCGCCGTGGCCCCGGTTGCGCCAGGTGATGTAGCCGCTAAGCCGCAGCGCCCACGCGCCAAGCAGCAGCGCGACGAGCAGGATGCGCTCGCCCGCTGCGTCGGCGACAGCAGCATGGACCGCGGCGCCGGCGACGAAAAACAGCGCCCAGAAGCTGTCGACGATGCTGGCGTTCCTCAGCGGCAGGCTCAGCAGCCAGACCGCGCCGCCCAGGGCCAGCATCCACAGCAGCGCGGAGAAGGCTGCGTGCCAGTCAAAGGCCATGGCGGTATCCGTCGAAACGCAGGGCGAGGCGGCCCAGCAGCGGGGTGAGCACGGCCCAGCCCAGCGCCAGATAGAACAGGACTGCTTCGGGTTCGAGCCAGGTCATGGCGCCGAGGCCGGTGCCGCCCCAGTAGGCGAGCGGCCCGCCGACAAACCCCAGCAGGGCGAGCAGCCAGCCGCGATTGCGCAGGCTGCGCAAGGCGACGTTGAGCGTGGCGGCGAAGTTGGCCCACAGCATGATCATCCACAAGGGCGGGGTTGCCGCCGCGTGGTCGGTGTAGGCGACCCAGCCGCTCGCCGCCAGCATCGATTCGAAGACTAGGCCGACGAGCAGCACACCCAGAATCAGGCCGGCTTCCTTTGCCGGATCGGCGGCGCGGTAAAGATGAAAAGCGAGGATGGCGGCGATGGCGAAGTGGCCCAGCCACGGCATGCCATTGGCCGCGCCCAGCACGGCGGCGAACCAGCCGGCCTGGAACAGCAGCAGGTTGGGCGCGAGCAGGCGCCAGTCGGGGCTGACGGGTCTGAGCAGGGCGGGCAGGGGCCGGTCCATCACGGGCGCTCGAACAGGTAATGCGATACCCACCAGGTCTGGCCGCGGTCGTAGCCGAACAGCTCGGCGCAGGCCATGAAGAAGATGCGCCAGCGCTGGCGCCAGAGTTCGGCGTTTTCCCTGCCGTAGGTCTCTTCCAGCACCGGCGTGACGAGGGCGCGCTTGGCGTCCATTTCCGCCAGCCAGGCGTTGGCGGTCTTCTCGTAGTGGGTGCCGTCCCAGCGCCAGCGGCTGACCAGCCTGAGCTGTTCCTGGAAGTGCAGGGCAAGGTCGTCCGAGGGCATCATGCCGCCGGTGAAGAAATAGCGGCTCATCCAGTCGCTTTCATCGCGCGCCTCGAACAGGTAGGGCGCGTGGCGGTGCACGAACACGTGCATGAAGAAGCGGCCGCCGGGCTTGAGCCAGCCGGCCACGCGCGCGAACAGCTCGGGCCAGTTGCGCATGTGTTCGAACATCTCCACCGACACCACGCGGTCGAACTGCTCGCCGATGGAGAAGGCGTTCATGTCGGCGGTGATGATGCGAAGGTTGCCGAGCTTGCGCTGGCGCGCCTGTTCCTCGATGAATTGCCGTTGCGGCGCCGAATTGGACACGGCGGTGATGCGCGCATCGGGATAGCGCGCCGCCATCCACAGGGTGAGCGAGCCCCAGCCGCAGCCGAGCTCGAGGATGTCCTGGCCATTGGCGAGCCCGGCATGCTCGCAACTGAGTTCCAGCGCGCGCGCCTCGGCCTCGCCGAGGGTATGGGTGTTCTCGTCCCAATGGCAGGCGCTGTATTTGCGGTGCGGGCCCAGCGCCAGTTCGAAGAAGCGCGGCGGCAGTTCGTAGTGCTGCTCGTTGGCCTTGTCGGTGGCAAGCGCGATGGGGCTTGCGCCGAGCTGCGCGGCGAATGCACGGGTCAGTTCGGCGGCATGCTCGCAGTCGCCGCCGCCGGTTTCGGCCAGGCGCTGGCGGCACAGCCGGCGGATGCCGGCGCGCACCAGCGCGTCGGGCACCTTGCCCTGCTCGACCCAGTTGAGAGAAGCGGCGAGTGCGTTCATGGCCGGCCTTTCAGTGTGCTGCCTTGCCGCGGCCCCACAGCTCGGCGTAGGCGGAATGGTTGTGGATGGACTCGAAGTTCTCGGCTCGCACGCGGTACTCGCGGACCTGCGGATGCGCGGCCAGGGCGAGCGCGAGGTCGCGCACCAGGTCTTCGACGAACTTGGGATTGTCGTAGGCGCGCTCGGTGACGAACTTTTCATCGGGGCGCTTGAGGAGGCCGTAGACCTCGCACGAGGCCTGGGCCTCGACGAGCCGCGCGAGTTCCTCGAGGGAGAGATCATCGGCCTCGACGCTGACGGTGAGGTGCGAGCGCTGGTTGTGCGCGCCGTATTCGGAGATGTTCTTCGAGCACGGGCACAGGCTGGTGGCCGCCACGGTCAGTTCGAGCGTGGTCTGCTGGCCGTGCACGGCGTCGCCTTCGATGACGATGCGGGCGTCGTAGTCGAGCAGGCTTTCCACGCCGGAGACCGGCGCGGCCTTCCTGATGAAGTAGGGGAAGGATGCTTCGAGGTGGCCGCTCGCCGCTTCCAGGCGCTGGCGCATGGCCGCCTCCATGGCACGGAACGCCTCGACGCCCATGCGTTCGGGCAGGCGTTCGAGGATCTCGACGAAGCGCGACATGTGCGTGCCCTTCTGGTCACCCGGCAGGCCGACATACATGGAGAAGCTGCCGACGGTGGGCACGTCGCGGCCATGCTCGTTGGTGATCAGCATGGGGTAGCGCAGGCCCTTCACGCCCACGCGCTGGATCGGCAGATTGCGCGCGTCGATTTCCGACTGGGTGTCGGGCAGGAGGAATCTTTCGGGGGCGTTCATGCGGGCTCCTTGCGGCTTTGAGGGTCGAGGGTATGCGGCGAGTTGCCGCTCGGGTCCTTGATGTGGGCGGTTCCGTCGCGATGCGCGGCCAGTGGGCCGATGTGGTTCGCGTCGACGCGAGGCATGCGGATGTGCGGCGGATGCTGCCCGGGCAGGACCAGGGCGATATTGGTGTTGTCGAAACTGAGCAGCGCCCACGTCGCTTCCTGGTGCTTGACCTCGCAGACGAACTGCTGGCGATACCACGCCACGGCTTCGCCGATATCGTCAACCTGCAGCGCGACGTGATGGATGGTTTCCATGTCAGCCCTTCTGCTCGAGCATGGACTTGATCTTGGTGCGCATTTCGCGGCTGTCGGGCTCGATGCGGCTGTGCATCGGCAGCACCGTCTTGCCATCGCGCGTGATCAGGTATTTATGGAAGTTCCACGCGGGTTCGGCACCCGAGGACTTGATCAGGCCCTTGTAGAAGGCGTTGGCGTTCGCCCCTTTCACGCTGCTCTTCTCATACATGGGGAAATCGACGCCGTAGTTGATGCGGCAGAAATCGGCGATCTTCTGGCCTTCGGCCAACTCCTGGTTGAAGTCGTTGGAGGGGAAGCCCAGCACGACGAAGCCCTTCGCCTTGTAGGCGTCGTAGATTTTCTGCAGGCCGTCGAACTGGGGGGTGAAGCCGCAGCGCGAGGCGGTGTTGACCACCAGGATGACCTTGCCCTGGTACTGGCAGAGGTTTTCGGCCTTGCCCGAGGGCAAGCGCTTGAATTCGTGCTTGAGCAGGTCCGGGCATGCATCCGCCGCCTGGCTGGCGAGGGGCAGGCAAAGCAGGGCAAGCATGGACAGGCGTGCGAGGGTTTTCATGAAATGTCCTAGACAAACTGGGTTGATGTGTTGAATCTAATCGCACTTCCGGGTCTTGTCAACACATTGTCCTGGACAAAGTATGAAAAATTGAGAATAATCCGGCCATGCTCACGATTGCCCAGGTAGAACGCGAAACCGGCCTGTCCAAGGACGTGCTGCGGGTATGGGAACGCCGCTATGGCTTTCCCGTGCCCAGCCGCGACGAGGCGGGCGACCGGCTGTATGACGCGGCCCAGGTCGAGCGACTGCGCACGATCAAGCGCTTGATGGACCGGGGTTTCCGCCCCGGCCGGCTATTCGCCATGTCGCCCGAGGCGTTCGAGGCGCTGGCCAGCGCACCGGCTGCCGGAGGGCCGGCCATGGCCCTGGACAAGGCTTGCAAGGCCGCCATCGAGTGCATCCTGTCGGACGACAACCTGGGCCTGCGGCAGAGCTTGAACCAGTTGCTGGCAAAGCAGGGTTTGCAGCGATTTGTCCAGGACACCGTGCCGGTGCTGAACGAACAGATCGGCAACAGCTGGGCCAGCGGCAGGCTCGCCGTGCATCAGGAACACCTGTACTCGGAAGAAATCAGCCGTCTGCTGCGCTCGGCCATCGGCAACCTGCCGGCCGGCAACCAGCCGCCCTGCGTCCTGTTGACGACGCTGTCAGGCGAGGAGCATGGCCTCGGCCTGCTGATGGTGGAGGGCATGCTGGCGCCCGAGGGCGCGCGTTGCATCAGCCTGGGACTGCAGACGCCGATCGAGGAAATCGCCATGGCCGCCAGCGCGCACGAAATCGACGTGCTGGTGCTGTCCTTCAGCGTTGCCTTCCCGCCGCGCCGCGGGCTGGCGGAATTGCAGCGCATGCGCGCCGCCATCCCCGAGCGCATCGAAATCTGGGCGGGCGGAGGCATGACCCGCGGCCTGCTCAGGCACAAGCTGCCGGGCGTGCTGTGGACGCCCGAACTCACGGACTGCCTGCAACGGCTGCAGGACTGGCGAATCCGACACGCGGTCGTGGTTTAGCGGCTATCATTCGGGTTGTCCGGTCCGAACAAGCCCCATGAAAAACACCGCCGTACTGCTGCTGTCCTGCCCCGACCAGAAAGGCCTGGTCGCGGCCATCGCCAACTTCCTGCTCACCTACAACGCCAACATCCTGCATGCCGACCAGCACCAGGATGCCGAACTCAAGCTGTTCCTGATGCGGGTGGAGTGGGACCTGCACAATTTCACCCTGCCGCTGGAGGACTTCGCCGCCGCCTTCGCGCCCATCGCCAGCAAGCACCAGATGAACTGGCGCCTGGCGGAGTCGGCGAAAAAACCGCGCATGGCGGTCTTCGTGTCCAGATTCGACCATTGTCTCGCCGACCTGCTCTATCGCTACCAGAGCGGCGAGCTGCACTGCGAAATTCCCATCATCCTCAGTAACCACGAGGACACGCGCTGGCTGGCGGAAACCTACCGCATTCCCTACCAGTACATCGCGGTGAGCAAGGATGCCAAGGACGAAGCGGAAAAGACGCAGCAGGCCATCCTGCACCGCGAGAAGATCGATTTCATCGTGCTGGCGCGCTACATGCAGGTGCTGTCGCCGCGCTTCCTGCACCATTACGAAAACCGCATCATCAACATCCACCATTCCTTCCTGCCCGCTTTCCATGGCGCCAAGCCCTACCACCGCGCCTTCGAGCGCGGGGTCAAGCTGATCGGCGCGACTTCGCACTACGTCACCGAGGTGCTCGACGACGGCCCCATCATCGAGCAGGACGTCGCCCGCATCAGCCACCGCGATTCGCTGGAGGACCTGATCAACAAGGGCGCCGACCTGGAGAAGATCGTGCTGTCGCGTGCGGTGAAGTGGCACATCGACAACCGCGTGCTGGTCTATGCCAACAAGACGGTGGTGTTCGACTAGCGGCGAGCCGTAAAGCTGCTGCGCGAACGAATTTCGCACCTGCGATGCTTGACGTAGCGTTTCGTCAGACCGCACTTCTCGGTGCGGACCGCGTTGGCCTTCTGCGTGGCCCTGCATGCCGCGCTTCCTGACAATTATGTTGATTGTGAAATGATGGGATTCAGTGAATTGATCGGTTATCCGGCCGCCATCCTGACCACGGCGGCTTTCGTGCCCCAGGCCTGGAAATCGTGGCGCACGCGCGACCTGTCGGGCATCTCGCTGCCGATGTATGCGCTGTTCACGCTCGGCGTGGGACTGTGGCTGGCCTACGGCATCGCCATCGAAAGCTGGCCGGTGATCGCGGCCAACGGCAGCACGCTGGCGCGGCGGGCCTGGTGCTGTGGCTGAAATGGCGCCACGGATAGCCCGCGAGATCGGGGCTGCCGGGCGCTGGTAATGAATTGAGCGGCTGGCCAGGGTGCTAGAGGTGTGACTCGATCGGCAGCAGGGTCAGGAAATCCACCCAGCGCCGTTTCCACCAGCTGGTGTTGGGCTCGGTGTCGGTAACGAACTCGCGGCGATCGGTGCGGCTGCGCCAGACGATGGCGGTTTTGTCGCCGCTGTTTTTCAGCGACAGCTGGTGGCTGAAATCCGGACCCATGGCCCGCTCGGCCATTTCGGCGACCTTGCCGGCGATCTCGCGGCTTTCGATGACGAGCCCCAGTTCGGTGTTGAGCCAGGCCGAGCGCGGGTCGAAATTGAATGAGCCGATGAAGACCTTCTCGCGGTCGAATACCAGCGACTTGGTGTGCAGGCTGGAACGCGACGAGCCGCTGCCGATGATGCGGGTCTTGCGCGGCGAGGCATTGGGCAGTGGCTTCAGTTCGTACAGTTCCACGCCCAGTTCCAGCAGGGCCTTGCGGTATTTGGCATAGCCCGCGTGCACCACCGGCACGTCGCTGGCGGCGAGCGAATTGGTCAGCACGCGCACCCTGATGCCGCGTGCGCGCATGTAACCCATCCAGCCCACCCCCATCTTGCCCGGCACGAAATAGGGCGAGACGACGATGACTTCCTGCCTTGTGTCGGTCCCCAGCCCGGACAGCTGCCCCACTAGCAGTTGGCTGGCTGGCGTATTGCCCTCGACTTTTTCGGGCGGGTCGGCAACCACCCTGGCGGTGGCGAGGTAGGCGGGCAGTTCGCCCGACAGCAGGCGCTGTTCGAAGCGGACGGATTGGAGTTCGCGTCCATAGTCGGTTTGTTCGAGTTCGTCTTTTTTGTTTTGCAGCGCCACCTTCAGCGCGGGCAGTCGGTGGCGCGCCAGCTTGTAGCCGGGCAGCGCGCGCGCCGGTATGACGGCCTCGCTGGCCCAATAGGCGTCGAAGCTGCGGGACAGCTCGCCGACTACCGGGCCGGACGCCAGCACGTCGAGGTCGACGAAGGAAAAATCGTCGTGTGCGACGAAGTATTCGTCGCCGACGTTGCGGCCGCCGGTGATGGCGAACTGGTTGTCGGCGGCGAACAGCTTGTTGTGCATGCGCCGGTTGACCCGCTCGTCGCGCAGGTACTGGCCGAGTTGCAGCAGCGGATTGCCGCCGCGGAAATGGAACGGGTTGAACAGGCGAACCTCGATGTTCGGATGCGAGTACAAGGCCATGATGTCGGCTTCGTGCCTGTGGGTATAGATGTCGTCGAGCAGGATGCGCACGCGCACTCCGCGCTCGGCGGCTTCCATCAGCGCCTGCGCGACCAGGGCACCGGTCTTGTCGCCATGGAAGATGTAGTACTGCACGTCCAGGGTTTTCTCGGCCTTTTGCGCGAGCCACAGGCGCGCCGCCAGTGCGTCAAGGCCGGAGTCGAGCAGCACGAAGCTCGATTCCGCGGGCGTGGCCGGATCAGGCTTGTGCGCCAGCATTTGCAACTGACTGGGCGTGTCCCGGGAGATGGCCTGCGACGGCGGGCGCATGGCGGCACGGTCGGTGTTGATGCTGGCGCAGCCATGCAGGCCGGCGAGCATCGCGGCGCAGAAGGCGATCAGGTGCAGGGGCTTCAATATGCCTTGCCTGCGCGGATTGGACAGCGGATGGCCATGCGCGAACTATACAAGAAATCGCCGGCATGGTTTCGACGTGAAGGCCGCCATAGCGGGGCTGCCGGCCTGGCCTGTCCGATGCCCGCCGCGGGCAAAAACGGGATGCCGTCGCGGCGGCTTGCGCCGGGAATCTATGCCGAAAGCAGGAACAGATTGGGCCCGCTGCGCTGCACGCCGGTCCCGTCCATGAGGAGGTCGAGGGCGAGGCTGGCGAGGTCGTCCGCCGTCGGGTCGAGCAGCGGGTCCTTGTCGAGGTAGAGGATTTTCAGATAGGAGCCGCAGTCTCCGCAGGCTTCTGCCTTGACCGCGCCCTGGTCGCCCTCGATGGCGTAATAGGTGATGCCCCTGGTCGATTCGCAGTTGCTGCACTTTGCCCGCACCATGTGCCATTCCGAGCCGCACAGCGAGCAGTGCAGGTAGCGCAGGCCCTGTTCGGCGCCGATGTGCACGACGCTGGCGACCGGCGGCGAGGCGCATACCGGGCACATGCTGGGCAGGCCGATGCGGCCGAAGGCGGATTCGCCCAGCGCGGTGCTCATGTGCACCCAGTATACCTGCAGTGCGGCAGCGATAAAGGGCGAAAGCGCGAGGTCGATGTCGTGGAAATGGCCATCGAGAATTGCGTCGGCCATTTCCTCCAGGTCGGTTTCGTCCAGCGTGGCGAAATGCGCGATGGTGTCACGCACCGGCTGCGGCGCAGTGGCCAACACGGCAGCCGACACGGCAGCGACGATGTCGCGCAGGGCAGTGCGCCAGGCGGGGTCGCGCGGCCAGGAACTGGCGGCGAGCGCCGGCATGCCGTGTGCGCGCGACAGGGAGAGCTGGCTCGCGTCGGGCAGGGGCGCTTGCGGAAAATGCTCCAGTGCCGCCTGCTGCGCCTCGGCGAGGCAGGCCATGAATTCGAGGAAATCGCCCATCTTGTGATTGGCGGCGAGCTGGCGGAAGCGTGCCGCCCGGTCCCTGAAGAAACTGTCGCGCGCAGGCAGGCGCAGGAAAGGGATGTCGCCAGCCGGGGCCTCGATCTGCCCCGGCTGCAGGATGGTTGACGTCATGGATTTCCTTTATTCAGTTTCGCTTCTTGACGTCATTGTACCAGCCGGGATGGTGGTGCCTGGCCCACGCGGCGCTGACGGTGCCGCGGGTCATGCCGCGGATGGAACCCTTGACCCAGATGGCGGAGTAGATGTGGATGATGATGGCGAGGATGGCGACGAAGCCTGCCACCGCATGCAGCAGCGCGGCCGCGCGGACGATGCCGATCGGGAAGGCGGGCGTGAACCACGGCTGCCAGATGGCGATGCCGGAGACCAGCAGCAGGGCGATGCTCAGCACCAGCGTCCAGAACAGGTACTTCTGGCCGATGTTGTACTTGCCGATCTCGGGCAGCCCCTGGGTCTTGTTGCAGAGGATGTCGCCCAGCCGCTTCTGCCATTCCCTGTCGGCCGCGGTGATTTTGTTCTGTCCCCACATGCCGATGGCGAAGAAGAAGAAGGCGAGCGCCAGCACCACGCCGATGAAGGGGTGCAGGATGCGCGACCAGGTGCCGCCGCCGAGCAGGTGGCTCAGGAAGAAGAAGGCGGGATGGAACAGCGCCAGGCCGGATACCGCCAGAAGGATGAAGCAGATGGCGATGAACCAGTGGTTGGCGCGCTCGCGCGAGGTGTAACGCTTGACCAGTTCGCTCATGATGTGTGCTCCTCTTCATCATCTTCCACCTCGTTCGGCCCGGCCGTCATGTAGTGGAAGAAGCCGGCCAGCACCGCGAGGCCGAGGCCGAAGCTGGCGAGCGGCTTGGTGATGCCCTTCCACAGCGCGACCATGGGGCTGATGCTCGGGTCCTTGGGCAGGCCAGCGTAGATTTCGGGCTGGTCGGCATGCTGCAGCACGTACATGACATGTGTGCCGCCCACGCCCGCCGGGTCGTACAGGCCGGCATTCTGGTAGCCGCGCTCCTTGAGGTCGGCGATGCGTCCTTCGGCATGATGGATCATGTCCTCCTTGGAGCCGAACACGATGGCGCCGGTGGGACAGGTCTTCACGCATGCGGGCGCCATGCCGACGGCGACGCGGTCCGAGCACAGCGTGCACTTGTAGACCTTGCTGTCTTTCTTGGAGATGCGCGGAATGTCGAACGGGCAGCCGGTGATGCAGTAGCCGCAGCCGATGCAGTTTTCCTGATGGAAATCGACGATGCCGTTGGCGTACTGCACGATCGCGCCGGGCGAGGGGCAGGCCTTGAGGCAGCCAGGGTCGGCGCAGTGCATGCAGCCGTCCTTGCGGATCAGCCATTCCAGCTTGCCGGCCTGGACCTCCACTTCGGAGAAGCGCATCAGCGTCCATGACTGGTCGGTGAGGTCGCGCGGGTTGTCGTAGACGCCGAAGTTGTCGCCCACCTCGTCGCGCAGGTCATTCCACTCCATGCAGGCGACCTGGCAGGCCTTGCAGCCGATGCACTTGGAGATGTCGATGAGCTTGGCGACCTTGACCGCCTCGCCGCGCGCGGACGGCGAAGGCGTGGTGGTGGCGGAGCGGGCCTTGATGTCGAGTGATTGCAGTGCCATGGTTGCCTCCTCACGCCTTCTCGATGTTCACCAGGAACGCCTTGTACTCCGGCGTCTGCGAATTCGCATCGCCCACGTACGGCGTCAGCCGGTTGGCCAGGAAGCCCTGCTTGGCCACGCCGACGAAGCCCCAGTGGATGGGAATGCCCACCGTGTGCACCTTCTTGCCGTCAACCTGGAGCGGCTTCAGGCGCCGGGTGACGACGGCCGTGCCGCGAACGTAACCGCGCTGGGAGGAAACCTTGACCAGGTCGCCGCTGGCGATGCCCTTTTGCTTCGCCAGGTCCTCGTCCAGTTCCACGAACTGGGAGGGCTGCACGATGGCGTTGGACAGCACGTTCTTGGTCCAGTAGTGCTGGTGCTCGGTGAGCCGGTAGGTGGTCGCGACATACGGGTACTTGTCGGCCTTGCCCAGGTCGGCCTGGTCGCCCTTGAAGATTCGCGCCGCCGGGTTCTGCAGGGCGAGCGGGTTCTTCGGGTGCATGGGGTTGGCCGCGAGCGGGGTTTCGAAAGGCTCGTAGTGCTCGGGGAAGGGGCCGTCGGACAGGCCCTTGAGCGCGAACAGATGCGCGACGCCGTCCGGGTGCATGATGAAGGGGCCGACGTTCTCCTCGGGCGCAGCGTCCGGGCGCATGTCGGGCACGTCGTAGCCGCTCCACTTGCTGCCGTCCCAGGCGATGGTCTTGCGCTTGGGATCCCAGGGTTTGCCCGAGGGATCGGCATTGGCACGATTGTAGAGGATGCGCCGGTTGGCTGGCCAGGAGAAGCCCCAGTTGGGATAGAAGCCCAGGCCCGAGGGGTCGGCGGTATCGCGCCGCGCCATCAGGTTGCCGGCCTGCGACCAGGCTCCGCAGTAGAGCCAGTTGCCGCTGGAGGTGGAGCCGTCGTCCCGCAGATGGCCGAAGGTGGCGAGTTGCTCGCCGGCCTTGGCCAGCACCTTGGCCGGATCCTTGGGGTCGGTCACGTCGGCGATGGCCTTGCCGTTGAACTCGCGCGCTACTTCTTCGGGCTGCGGCACCTGCGGGATGGCGTAACTCCAGTCGAGGTTGAGGACGGGATCGGGGAAGGTGCCGCCCTCTTTCTGGTAGAGCTCGCGCAGCCTGTAGAACAGCGTGCCGACGATTTCCAGGTCGCCCTTGGCCTCGCCGGGCGGGTCGGCTGCGGCCCAGTGCCATTGCAGCACCCGCCCCGAGTTGGTGAAGGAACCGGTTTCCTCGGCGAAGCAGGTGGAGGGCAGGCGGAACACTTCGGTCGCGACCTTGGCCGGGTCCGACTCGTTGTACTCGCCATAGTCCTGCCAGAACTCGGAGGTTTCCGTGGCGAGCGGGTCGATCACCACCAGATACTTGAGTTTGGCCAGGCTTTCACGCACCTTCTTCACGCACGACACCGCGGCCAGCGGGTTGAAGCCCTGGCAGATGAAGCCGTTCATCTTGCCCTGGTGCATGAGTTCGAAGATGTGCAGCACGTCGTAGGGCGCGTCCTTCTTCGGCAGCCAGTCGTAGCGGAAGCCGTTTTCCGCCGTCGCCGCCTTGCCGTAGAAGGACTTCATCAGGCTGGTGTGGAACTTGGGAAAATTCTGCCAGTAGCTCATCTGGTTGGGCCGCAATGGCTTCAGGCTGCGCTTGGCGAGATAGTCCTCGCGCGTCGTGTCGGCGTCGGTGGGCGCGCCCAGGTAGCCCGGCAGCACGTCCGAATATAGGCACATGTCGGTGATGCCCTGGACGTTGGCATGGCCGCGCAGGGCGTTCACGCCGCCGCCCGCCCGCCCGATGTTGCCCAGCAGCAATTGGATCATGGCCATCGCGCGGATATTCTGCGAGCCCACCGTGTGCTGGGTCCAGCCCAGCGCGTACATGATGGTCATTACCTTGTCTGGCGCGGCGGTGGCGCCGATCATCTCGGCCACCTTGAGGAAGGCGTCCTTCGGGGTGCCGCAGACGCGCTCCACCATTTCCGGGGTGTAGCGGGCGTAGTGCTGTTTCATCATCTGATACACGCAGCGCGGGTTTTGCATGGTCTCGTCGACCATGACATAACCGTCCGCCCCGATCTGGTAATTCCAGGATTCGCGGTCGTACTTGCGCGAGCCGGCGTCGTAGCCGGAGAAGATGCCGTCCTCGAAGCCGTAGTCCTCGCGCACCAGATAGGTGGCGTTGGTGTAGTGCTTCACGTACTCGTGGTGGACCCTGTCGTTGGCGAGCAGGTAATTGATCACGCCGCCAAGGAAGGCGATGTCCGATCCCGGCCGGATGGGCGCATAGAAATCCGCTACCGCCGCCGAGCGGGTGAAGCGCGGATCGACCACGGCCAGCCTGGCTTTGCGCTGCGCCTTGGCCTCGGTCACCCACTTGAAGCCGCAGGGGTGGGCCTCGGCGGCGTTGCCGCCCATGATGAGGATGAAATCGGCGTTCTTGATGTCGACCCAGTGATTGGTCATGGCACCGCGGCCAAACGTCGGGGCAAGACTTGCCACCGTTGGCGCGTGTCAGATCCGTGCCTGGGTATCGAGCGCGACGATTCCGAGTCCGCGTGCGACCTTGACGGTGAGGTAGCCGGTCTCGTTGCTGGCGGCGCTGCTTGCGAGCAGGCCGGTGGTGGTCCAGCGGTTGACCGTCACGCCCTGGTCATTGGTGGCGATGAAGTTGGCATCGCGGTCCGCTTTCATGTGCTTGGCGATGCGGGTGAAGGCTTCATCCCAGGAGATGCGCTTCCATTCCTTGGAGCCGGCCGCGCGGTACTCGGGGTACTTGAGGCGGTTTTCGCTGTGCACGAAGTCGAGCAGGCCGGCGCCCTTGGGGCACAGCGTGCCGCGGTTCACCGGGTGGTCGGGGTCGCCCTCGATGTGGATGATCTCGGATTTCGCGTTCTTGGCCTTGTCGCCGAGGCTGTAGACCAGAAGGCCGCAGCTCACCGAGCAGTAAGGACAGGTGCTGCGGGTTTCCGTGGTGCGCGTGAGCTTGAAGGCGCGGACTTCGGCCAGGGCCGCCGTCGGGGAGAACCCCAGCATGGCCAGGCTGGAGCCGCCCACTCCCGCCGTGCAGATCTTGAAGAACTGGCGTCTGGTGACTTGCATAACCCCCTCCATACACATTTCGATGAATGGAAGCCCTGAGAAACGACTCTGGGCCCGGATAGTTATCGTCGGCTTGCCGGTGGCAGGCGTGTGACACCCAATATAGGCAACTTATGGGCTTATACAAGAAACCCTTTCCAGGGCGGGGGGAAGCCGTGCTGCGGCGGGCAGGGCAGCTTATGCACAGTCCCGACGACAGCGTGCCCAGTCGAAATGCGGGCCCGGGTCGGTCTTGCGCCCGGGGGCGATGTCGGCATGGCCGACGATGCTGGTGATCGGGTAGGTCTCTTTCAACGTCCGGGTGAGTTCGGCCAGGCTGGCGTACTGCGCTTCGGTGAACGGCAGTTCGTCACTCCCCTCGAGTTCGATGCCGATGGAGAAATCGTTGCAGCGCTCGCGCCCGCACCAGTTGGACGCTCCGGCATGCCAGGCGCGCATCGAGCACGGCACGAACTGGATCAGTTCGCCGTCGCGGCGGATGAAAAAGTGCGCGGACACTTCGAGGCCGCGGATGCCCTGGTAATAGGGATGCGCATCCCAGTCGAGCCGGTTGGTGAACAGTTCCTCGACCGCGCTGCCGCCGAACTCGCCCGGCGGCAGGCTGATGTTGTGGATCACGATGAGCGACGGCGGCTCGTCGCCGGGACGCTGATCGCAGTTGGGCGAGGGCAACTGCCTCGCCTCGTCGAACCAGCCCTGAGCGTCGAATTGCATTACGGCTCCTCGTGGGCGGGCAGGGCGAGCAGCCGGTCCAGGGCGGACTGCAGGATGGAAGGGACGGCCTCGGCGGACAGCGGCGCGTGGTAGCGGCCGTCCACGAACACGAACAGGCCGGGCAGGTGGAACACATCATAGGCGCGCGCCAGCGCGGTGCTCTTCTGGACATCGACCTTGTACAGGTGATCCACATGGCCGCCCAGCCAGTCAGGCAGGTTTTTTTCCAGGCGCCTGCAGGCGCCGCAATCCGGCCCGGAGAACATGACCAGCGCGACACCGGGCGAGGCCGCAAGGCGGGGGTGGAAGTCGAATTCGCTCAGTTCCTGAAAATGCATGTGCCAAACATATCCGCAAGTCGTGCACCCGGCAAGACTGCTAGAATCCGCCCTGCATACTACTCAGGGGCTGATCATGCTGCTGTTTCTGGAAATTATGGGTTTCCTGCTGCTCATCCTGGTGGCGGCGGAGGTGTTCGTGAATGCGCTTGAACACCTGGGCGAGAAACTGAAGATTTCCGAAGGCGTGACCGGCTCGCTGTTCGCCGCGGTCGGCACCGCGCTGCCTGAGACGCTGGTGCCGCTGCTGGCGATCTTCGCCGGCACGCAGAATACCCAGGTCAACGAGGAAATCGGCGTCGGCGCCATTCTCGGCGCGCCACTCATGCTGTCAACGCTGTCGCTGTTCCTGATGAGCCTGGCGGTGCTGAAAAAGCGCGGGCGCACAGGGCATCTCGTCCCGGAGCGCAGCGGCCTCAAGCGCGACCTGGATTTCTTCCTGATGGCGTTCTCGCTCGCCTTCGTGGCGATGTTCATTCCGCACGGCGAGGGCTGGGTGCGCGCGGTGATCGCCTTCGTCATGGTGATGATCTATTTCATCTACGTGATGCTGACGCTGCGCGCTTCCAGCAAGCTGGTTGCGAACGGCCACGCCACCGAGGCGCAGGAGCCCATGTGGCTTGCCAGGCTGGGCCTGCCACAGAACATGGCGGTCATCATCGTCCAGTTGGCCATCGGTCTCAGCCTGCTGGTGGCGGGCGCCAAGGGCTTCATCCACGGCGTGGAGCAGGCTGCGCCCGTCATCGGCATTTCCGCCCTCATGCTGTCCCTGATGATTGTGCCGATCGCCACCGAACTGCCGGAGAAGGTGAATTCCATCCTCTGGATACGCAAGCACAAGGATACCCTGGCCTTCGGCAACATCAGCGGCGCCATGGTGTTCCAGGGCACCCTGCTGCCAGCGATCGGCATTTCACTGACGCCGTGGATACCGGTCAAGGAAGTGCTGGCGGGCGTGGCGATCACCCTGGTCGCGGCCTTCTGGCTGCGCTGGAAGCTGCTGCACGGCGGCTTGCGCGTGTGGCACCTGTGGATCAACGGCGCGCTGTACGTGACCTATCTGACCATCGCGCTGGCGTAAGCAGAATCGTTTTGAACAAGGAGGACAGGAGGGCAGGAGGAAAACCTTCGACGTCCTTCATGTCTGAAATTGAGTTCCTCATGCCCTCTTTAGCGTGATTTGCGTTCCAGGTCTGGCTTTCGGTTTGCTTATTCGATTCCGAGCCGCTCCAGCCGGTAGCGCAGCGAGCGGAAGGTGACGCCGAGCAGGCGCGCGGCGGCGGTCTTGTTGTGGCGGGTCTGTTCCAGCGCCTTCAGCAGCGCCTCGCGCTCCACCTTGTCGAGGTAGTCCTGCAGGTTGCCGGGCACAGCATCCGCGTTTTCGCCGGGCTGGAATGCCGGTGCAGGCGCCAGGTTGAGGTCGTCCGCGCGGATGAGCTCGCCATCGGCCATCGCCAGTGCGCGCTCGATGACGTTCTCCAGTTCGCGCACGTTGCCGGGGAAGGCATAGCGCTTCAGCCGGCTGAGCGCTTCGGCGTCGAGCCTAATCGCACGGCCCTTGCTCAGCCTTGTCAGCAGGGCCTGGGCAAGCGACGGGATGTCCTCGGGGCGTTCGCGCAGGCTGGGCATGTTCAATTCGATGACATTGAGCCGGTAGTACAGGTCCTGGCGGAAGCGCCCGTTTTCCACCATCTGCGCGAGCTTCTGGTGCGTGGCGCTGATGATGCGCACGTCGACCGGCTCTTCCTGGGTGGCGCCGATGCGGCGCACTTTCTTTTCCTGGATGGCGCGCAGCAGCTTGACCTGCATGGCCAGCGGCAGGTCGGCGACTTCGTCGAGGAACAGCGTGCCGCCGCTGGCGGCCTGAAAGAAGCCTTCGTGGTCGGCCTGTGCGCCGGTGAACGCCCCCTTCCTGTAGCCGAAAAACTCGCTTTCCATCAGCGATTCGGGAATGGCGCCGCAGTTGACCGGCACGAAGGGACGGTCGGCGCGCGAGCCGAGCGCGTGGATGCGGCGCGCGGCGAGTTCCTTGCCGCTGCCTGATTCGCCGCTGATGTGCACCGGCGCCTGGGTGCGCGCGAGCTTGTCGATCTGACGGCGGATTTCCTGCATGGCGGCGGACTCGCCGAGCAGCTCGCCAAGCCGAGATTCGACTGCGGCCCCCGTCTTCTCCGGCACCTTGAGTGCGGTCTTGACCAGCGTGCGCAACTGGTCGAGCGCGACCGGCTTGGACAGATAGTCGAAGGCGCCGGCCTTGAGTGCATCCACGGCGTTCGAGGTGTTGCCATAGGCGGTGACGACCGCGACTGGCATGGCCGGATGGCGCTCGCCGATGTACTGCAACACGTCGAGGCCGCTGCCATCGGCGAGCCGCATGTCGGTCAGGCACAGATCGAAGCGATCCTCTTCCAGCAGGCGGCGCGCATCCGCAACACTGGCGGCGCAGCGGGTGTCGAGCCCCATCTTCGTCAAAGTGATTTCCATCAGGTCGAGAAGATCGGGTTCGTCGTCTACGATGAGCACGCGCGGCATGGTTAGCAGGATTCCTTGGGGATGCTCAGACGGAAACAGGCGCCCGGACGGTTGCCGGCGAATTCGAGGCGCGCGCCATTCGCTTCGGCCAGTTCGCGGGCGATGAACAGCCCCAGGCCGGTGCCGTCGGCATCGGTAGTGAAGAAGGGTTCGAACAGATGGGTCTGGTTTTCCGGGCTGATGCCGGCACCGTCGTCGCAGATTTGCAGCGCGAGGTCGCTGCCGCCGTCGCGCAGCACGAGCTTCACGCTGCCGGGCTGCTTGCGGCCGTGACGCCAGGCGTTGCGCGCCAGGTTCCAGAGAATCTGGCGCAGATGGTCGGGTGCAAAACAGATGGCCGCATCGATATCCATGTCCACTTTGACGGCGTTTTCCGGCATTTCTTCAGTCTGGCGCCATTCCTGCAGCCAGCCCAGGATGAAGCTGTCGGGCTTCAGGCTCGTGCGTTCCAGCCGGTCGCGGCGATTGAGCATCAGGATGTCCTGCACCATCGAATCCAGACGCTGGACATTGTTGCGTATGATGCCGGTCAGCTTGCCGCTGCCTGCACCCTCATCCAGCAGCTGCGCGGCATGGCCGATGGCGGACAGCGGGTTGCGGATCTCATGCGCGATGTTGAGGGTGAGCCGCCCTAGCGAAGCCAGTTTGATCTGCTGCGCGAGCTTCTCGGCGCGAGAAACGTCTTCCAGCAGCAGGACAGTGTGCGCGCTGTCCTCGACCGGCAGGTAGCGCAGGCGGGCGCGCCCTCCCGGAAGGTCGACCTCGGATTCGCCGCCGGCTTCGGTAGTCGCGCTGGCCCGTTCGAACAGGCCGCGCAGGGTTTCGGACTTGTCCTGCGGGTCTCCCAAGCCCAGCATGCTGCTGGCGCGGGCGTTGCAATAGGTGATGGCGCCGTTGTGGTCGAAGGCGATGATGCCGTTGATCGAGTCGCCTGCCGCCAGCGCGTGAATGCGGTTGAGCAAGGCCAGCGCACGGGCTTTCTCGGCGGCTTCCCGTTCCAGCAGGAGGGCGCGCCGGGTCAGGATGTGCGCCAGCCAGGCAACGGCGAAATAGCTGAGCGAGAGCAGACCGGTCTGCAGGTATTCCTGCGGCTGCGCCTGCTCGTTCAGCACGCGCAAGGTATGCATGCCGAGCATGGCGATGGTGGCCATGGAGGCATACATCAGCGCGAGCCGTCCCTGGCCGACCAGTCCCGCCGAAGCCAGCGAGGCCAGCAGCAGCAGGCCCAGGCCGCTCGACACGCCGCCGCTGGCGTTGGCCATCGCGGTCACCAGCACGATGTCGGTGAAAATGTGCAGCGAAAGCTGCACCGGGAATGATGGCCAGCGCGCGCGTATGCCAATGATGAACAACGCCGACGACACCAGATAAGCGAAGGCGGCAATGCGGAAGAACACCGGGTTTTCCGCGCCGAGCGGCCAGTCGCGGGTGACGAACAGGGATACGATCGCCAGGATTGCGGCAACGGTCAGCCTATAGAGGTTGAAGTAGTCGAGCGACCGCCAGTGCGACGAATGGAATCCGGGCTGGCCGGAGCGTGACGACGGGCTTACTTCTGGCCCAGGCGCTGGTGTTCCTGTGTACAGAAGAACTCTCCCCGCGAAAAAACCGCCTCGGAACGCGGCGTGTTGACGCCGCAGTGGGCGCATTTCACCATGTCCTCGGGGCCGCGTTCCGCTGGCGCGGAGTTGCCGGGCTGGTTGAGCTTGCGCTGGTAGCTCTTGATCAGCAGATAGACGACGAGGCCAAGGCCGATGAGAAGGAGAAGCTTGCTCAAGATGGTTTTGTTCCTGATTTATGCGGGCTCGGCGCCACGGTGCAAAATCCAATAGTACACAAGCCGCGCCGGCCGCCGCTAGTCAAATCGCTGCCAGCGCCGCATCTTCGGCCAGCCGGTTGAGGGCGGTCGCCGCCGCCAGCATGCCGAAGGTCGAGGTGACGCAGGCCGAGGAGCCGAAGCCGGCACAGTTGAGGCCCTGGATGTGGGCATCCGCGGGCTTTTCGAAACATGCGCCGCCTTCGGCCGCGGGGTAGGCGAGCGGCTCGAGCGAATACACGCAGTCGACGCCGAACTTCTTCTTTGGATCGCGCGGAAAGCCGTAATCCCGGCGCAGCCGCGTGCGCACCTTGGCGAGCAGGGGATCCTGGCTGGTGCGCGCGAGATCGTCGATACGCACCTGGGCAGGATCGCGCTGGCCGCCGGCGCCGCCCACGCAGACCAGCTTGATCTTGCGGTGCCGGCAATGGGCGATGAGCGCGGCTTTCGCGCGCGCGCTGTCGATGGCGTCGATCACGTAGTCGTAGCCGTTGCCGATCAGCGCATCGAGGTTTGCCTCGCCGAGGAATTCTTCCACGCCGTGTACGCGGCAGCGCGGATTGATGGCGCGGATGCGCTCGCGCATGGCCTGCACCTTGGCCTTGCCTTCCTCGCCGGTCAAGGCATGCAGCTGACGGTTGATGTTGGATTCGGCGATGTGGTCGGGGTCGATCAGGGTCAGCTCGCCGACTGCGCTGCGCGCGAGCGCCTCGGCCACCCATGAGCCGACGCCGCCGATGCCGATGATGCAGACGTGCGCCTGCTGGAAGCGCGCGAATGCTGCCGGGCCGTAAAGACGGCGCACCCCGCCGAAGCGGCGCTCGAAATCAATGGCGTGGTCGGGGTCGAAGAGTTCGGTCACTTGTATCGTTCGCGCTGTGCCGCGGATGAGTGCCGTATTTGAATGTCTGGTCGGGGTGAGAGGATTCGAACCTCCGGCCTCTACGTCCCGAACGTAGCGCTCTACCAGGCTAAGCTACACCCCGCGGTGTGATTTTTGTCGGTCAGAAACTTCTGTCGACTGCAAAGTCTGCCAATTGTATCAAAGCTGATTTGTGTTGGGTATCCGGCAATGCATCGAGTGCAGCCTTGGCGATGTCGATTTCCCGCATTGCCTGTTCCCGGGTGTACTGCAGGGCGCCGGTTTCCTCGATGGCCTGCAGCACGGTCTGGAAGTCCTCCAGGCCGCCGTGCTCGATGGCATGGCGGACGGCGGCGGCCTGCTCGGGACTGCCGTGTTTCATGGCATGCAGAAGCGGCAGGGTGGGCTTGCCCTCGGCGAGATCGTCACCGATGTTCTTGCCGGTTTCCGTGGAGTTGCCCGAATAATCGAGCACGTCGTCGATCAGCTGGAATGCGGTGCCAAGATGCATGCCATACTGCGCCATGGCTTCTTCCTGCGCCGGGTTGCCGTTGCCGATGACGGCGCCCAGGCGGGCGGCAGCTTCGAACAGCTTGGCGGTCTTGTAGCGGATGACCCTGAGGTAATCCTCTTCGCCGATGTTGGCGTCATGACAGTTGAGCAGCTGCAGCACCTCGCCCTCGGCGATGACGTTGGTGGCGTCGGACAGGATCCGCATGACGCGCATGTTGTCCACCGACACCATCATCTGGAAGGCGCGCGAATAGAGGAAATCGCCCACCAGCACGCTGGCGGCGTTGCCGAACAGTGCATTGGCGGTTTCCTTGCCGCGACGCAGGTCGGATTCGTCGACTACGTCGTCGTGCAGCAGGGTGGCGGTGTGGATGAATTCGACCACGGCCGCCAGTTCGTGATGCGCCTGACCACGGTAGCCGAAGCAGCCCGAGGACAGGATCACCAGCACCGGGCGCAGGCGCTTGCCGCCGCTGTTGATGATGTATTCGGAGACCTGGCGTACCAGCACCACTTCCGAGTGCAGGCGGGCGCGGATCACCGCGTCCACCGCTTTCATGTCGTCGGCAAGGAAGGTTTGCAGGGCTTCGAAGGACACTTCTGGGTCGGTGCTGTGCTGGAAAAGGCCGCCATATTAACAGAACGGGGCGTTTTCCCGGCTTCCGGGCCGTCCAACAAAGCGTTTGACCTAAGTGCCGATTTTCACTACAATTTCGCGTTTTCCCAATAACCCTGTTGGAGACCACGATGTATGCGGTCATTAAAACCGGTGGCAAGCAGTATCGCGTAGCCTCGGGCGATAAGTTCAAAGTAGAGAAGCTGGAAGCCGATGTCGGCGCCGAGATCACCTTCGACCAGGTGCTGATGGTTGCCGACGGCGACAACGTCAAGGTTGGCGCGCCCGTTCTGTCCGGTGCGGCGGTCAAGGCGACCGTGGTTTCCCATGGTCGTGGCGACAAGGTGCGCATCTTCAAGATGAAGCGCCGCAAGCATTACCGCAAGACCCAGGGTCATCGCCAGCATTACACGGAAGTGCAGATTTCCGGCATTTCCGCCTAACAAGCAGGAGAGTTAGAACATGGCACACAAGAAAGCAGGCGGCAGTTCCCGCAACGGCCGCGACTCGGAATCCAAACGTCTGGGCGTCAAGCGCTACGGCGGCCAGGAAGTGCTGGCCGGCAACATCATCGTGCGCCAGCGCGGCACCGAATATCATCCCGGCGACAATGTCGGCATGGGCAAGGACCACACCCTGTTCGCCAAGGTGGACGGCGTGGTCAAGTTCACGGTCAAGGGCGCGATGAAGCGCCGTACCGTCAGCATCGAGCCGATCGCTGCCTAAGCTGGTCTGCGGCCCTGACAATAAAGCCCTGCTTCGGCAGGGCTTTGTTTATTCCAGCGGGCCTTTTGTTTAGACTGGATCGCCACGGGCCCTGCGGGCCTCGCGATGACGCCATTGCGAGGTGGCGCAGCCGCCGCGGCAAACCAGATTTGTCGATTTCTCTGTGTCACTTTGGGTTGAATGAATGAAATTCGTCGATGAAGCCAAGATCAGCGTGCTGGCCGGCAAGGGCGGCGACGGCTCGGCCTCGTTCCGGCGCGAGAAGTTCATTCCCAAGGGTGGCCCGGACGGGGGCGACGGTGGCCATGGCGGCAGCGTCTACGCCGTGGCCGACCGCAACATCAACACGCTCATTGAGTTCAGGTACACCCGCATCTTCAAGGCCAGGAACGGCGAGCCCGGCCGTGGCGCGCAGTGCTACGGCAAGAGCGCGGACGACGTGCTGATCCGTGTCCCCGTGGGTACTGTCATCTCGGATGCCGAAACCGGCACGCCGCTGGCCGATCTTGACCGCGACGGTGTGCGTGCCCTGCTGGCGCGCGGCGGCAAGGGCGGGCTCGGCAACGTGCACTTCAAGTCCAGCGTCAATCGCGCGCCGCGCCAGTTCACGCATGGCGAGCCAGGCGAGGAACGCGAACTGCACCTGGAACTGAAAGTGCTGGCCGATGTGGGGCTCCTGGGCATGCCCAATGCCGGCAAGTCCACCTTCATCCGCGCGGTGTCGGCCGCGCGCCCCAAGGTGGCGGACTATCCCTTCACCACGCTGCATCCCAATCTCGGCGTGGTGCGCGCGGGCACCGACAAGAGCTTCGTCATCGCCGACATTCCCGGGCTGATCGAGGGCGCGGCCGAAGGCGCGGGCCTTGGCCACCAGTTCCTGCGCCACCTGGCGCGCACCCGCCTGCTGCTGCATTTGGTGGATATTTCGCCGAACTGGGAAGGCGCCGACCCGGTGAAGGATGCGCGCGCCATCGTCGAGGAATTGCGCAAGTACGACGAGTCGCTCTACGACAAGCCGCGCTGGCTGGTGCTGAACAAGCTCGACCTTGTCCCGGTTGAGGACAGGGAAAAAAATGTGCAAGACTTCATCCGCGACTACGGCTGGAGCGGCCCGGTGTTCGTGATCTCCGCCATCAACGGCGAGGGCTGCCAGCCGCTGGTGCACGCCATCCAGGCCCATCTGGACGAAGCCCGGAAAGCCGCGGACAGCCAGAATCCGGACGAACCCGAAGCCGAACTCGCCGAATAAATAACGGGGCAGGCCTTGTCGGGGCGACATCAGGCCTTATCTGTTGAGCACCATGACACTCGAATATATTGAAGCAGCCAGGCTTTCGGAGATACCCGAGTCGGGCATCCACAAACTGAAACTGAAGGGCGAGCCGCTCATCCTGACGCGCGTCAACGGCGAGGTGTTCTGCTGCATCGACCGCTGCAGCCACGAGGATGTGCCGCTCTCGCTCGGCTGCATCAAGGGCGACCACATCAAATGTTCCTACCACGGCAGCCATTTTTCCCTGCGCACCGGCGAGCCCACCGACGAGCCGGCGGATAGCCCGATCAGGGTATATCCGGTCAGGGTGGAAAACGATAAGGTCTACATTGGTTTCGAAAACTGAGTCTCTACAGCCATGAACACTGCCGCCGCACTTGAACCCCGCGCCCACATGCGTTCGGTCATCGCCCGCATCGCCACCGGCCCCGAGTATTCCAAGGACATTTCCGCCGAAGAGGCGCGCGACGCCATGCGCGCCATTCTCGACAACCACGCCGACCCGGTGCAGGCAGGCATTTTCTTCATCGCCCTGCGCATGAAGCGCGAAACCGACGACGAAAACATCGGCGTGCTCGACGCCATCATGGAAGTGACGCAAAGCGCCACGGCCCAGGCCGATGAAGTCGCGCTGCTTGCCGATCCCTACGACGGCTACAACCGCAGCCTGACGGCGGCGCCCTTCCTGCCCGCGCTGCTGGCTGCCTGTGGCCTGCCCACGGTATCCACCGGCGTGGAAAGCATGGGACCCAAGTACGGCGCCACCCACAGGCAGATCCTGCGTGCCGCCGGCATCAATGTCGACCTCACGCCGGCCGAAGCGGCAGCGCGCATGAACGGCGCCGGCTGGGCCTATTGCGACCAGAGCCGCTTCGCGCCCAAGCTTCATGACCTGACCGGCCTGCGCACCACCATCATCAAGCGGCCGGTGCTGACCACGGTGGAAGTGCTGCTGGCGCCGGTGAAGGGTGCGAAGAAGACGCATTTCATCACCGGCTACGTGCACAAGCCTTACCCGCGCGTCTATGCGCTGCTCGCGCGCCACGCCGGCTTCGATGACAGTCTCATCATCCGCGGCACCGAAGGCGGCGTGATTCCCTCGCTGCGCCAGGATTCGCGCATGTTCGTGGTGCACGACAGGGGCGCCGAGCAGCAGGTCGAGATCAGCCCAAAGGCGCTAGGCATCGAGCAGGAAGTGCGCGCGCCGCTGATTCCCGGCATGGACGAGGCGAGCGAACTCGAGGCGCATGTCGAGGCCTTCGATGCCGGCAGGGTCTCAGCGCTGGCGGCCGAAGCCGGCCTCGCTGCGCTGAATGGCGAGAAGGGCGCGGCCTACGACAGCCTGGTGCTGGGCGCGGCCATCATGCTGCACGGGCTGAAGAAGGCCGACAGCATCGCGGCAGGTGCCGACATGGCGAGGAAGGCGCTCGACTGCGGCGCGGCCAAGGCGAGGTTTGCCGCCTGATGCAGTTCATCGATCGCTTTCCCCTCTGGCTGCTGATTGCCTTGACGCTGTTCATGCTGGGCGCGCCCTTCGTGCCCGAACCGCACCTGATCGAGAAAATGCGCATGCTGTCCGAGGGCACGCTGACTCGGCCGATCGACATTTTCGACGTGTTCTGGCATCTGCTGCCGGTGGCATTGCTCGCCATCAAGCTGGCACGGATGCAGCGCGGCCGTTCCTAGGTAGTCAGTCTGCGGTAGATGTCCGCCACCTTGAGCGGCAGTTTCCTGACCTCGTCGATTTCCACCCAGTTGGCGTGGCCGTACATGTGCGGCAGGTATTCCTTGCCTTCGCGGTCGATGGTGATGCAGAAGGGATGGATGCCGCTGCGGCGCGCCTCGAACAGCGCCTGGCGCGTGTCCTCGATGCCGTACTGACCGCGGTAGATGTCGAAATAGTCGTCCGGCTTGCCGTCGGACAGGGTGATCAGCAGCTTGGTCTTGGCGTCGACTTCGTTCAGCAGTTTCGACAGGTGGCGAATGGCTGCGCCCATGCGCGTGTAGTCCCTTGGCACGATGCCGGCGATGCGTGCGCGGGTGGCGTCGTCGTAGGGCTGGTCGAAAGTCTTGATGCGATAGATTTCGCAGCGCTTGCGCGTCTGTCCCGAAAAGCCGTAGATGGCGTAACGGTCGCCCAGGGTTTCCAGCGATTCGCACAGCATGATCAGCGCCTCGCGCTCGGCGTCGTTGATCCAGCCCCGCGTGCTGCCGCTCATGTCGACCATGAACATCACCGCCATGCTGCGGTCGGCGCGGTGCATGTGCATGAACAGCTGGTCGCTCATCTCGCGACCGTCCATTGAGTCGGCGAGCGCCTCGACCAGCGCATCGATGTCGACGTCGTCGCCCTGCACCTGGCGCTTCAGCAACTTGCTTTCGTCGCGCATGGCCTCGAAGGTGCGGCGCAGGTGCTTGACCAGGCCATGGTGCCTGTCGATGACCTCGTCGACATAGCCGGCGTCGCCGGGCTTGAGGTCGATTTCGCGCAGCACGCACCAGTTCTTGCGGTAGTGCTGGCGCGCGAAGTCCCACTCCGGGTAAATGTGCGCGCCCTCCTCATGGTAGGTGCCCTGCCAGACTTCGTTGGGGTCTTTCTCCTTATCCTCGTACAGCGCCGGGTCGTATTCGCCGTCGCCGGCCGCGGTCAGCATCTCCGGCGGAATCTCGCCCCAGTCGAGCGAAACTGATGTCAGCAACTGCTTCACGTCCTCGGGCGGCGCGACGGGCTGGTCGTCGAGCGTGAGTTCCCAGGCCTGGCCGTCCTGCCGGGCTTCGAACTGTGCGGGCGCCTGCTCCTCGGCGGGCTTGTCGCTCGTCTGCGGCGCGGCCTCTTCGCGCTGCTCCTGCGCGAGCTGGGCGAGCTTGACCCGCAGCAGCATTTTTTCGCGCGCCATGCGCGCGTTGCGTATGCCGGCGATTGCCTGCGGATCGAGCGCGGCGTGGTAGACGCGCGGCGCCGGCGGCTCCAGTGTGTAGGCCTCGCGCAGCAGTGCGAGCACGGCCTCGGGCTTGTCGGGGTCGCGGGCAAGTGCCTGTTCGAATGCCTGCCAGCCAGGCGCGAGAGCCGCATCGCGGTGACGTGCGGACAGGCCTTGCATGTCGCGCCACAAGCCGGGCAGTTCGCGCGCGAGGCAGGCTTCCAGGCGCAGGTTGTCGAGCGCCTGGAACGCCGCCAGCGCGCGCGCGGGATCGTCGTAGCCGGCGAACTCGGCAGCGAAATCCACGCGGCAACTGCCGAAGCGGGTCTGCGCCCACATGAAGGCGACGCGCGCCTTGCACAGCAGGAAATTGTCGGCCTCGGTCTCCATGCTGGCCGAGACGTTGGGCAGGAACAGGCGCTCGCTGTCGGTGTGGACCTGTTCGCCCTGCTTCAATGCCAGACGCCGCCCGGAGAGGCCGCAAAGGAAATTGGACAGCACGGTCTTCACTTCGTCGAAGAAGGCGCCGGCGGCATGGGCGTGCGCATGGGCGAGGAAATCGTCCACCTTGCGCAGCACCTCCAGCGCCGGGTGCAGGCCCTTGCTGTCGTAGGTGTCCATGGCGTGCACGGCCCAGGCCTCGATCACGCGGCGATCGAGGCGGTCGAGCGCTTCCACCACGCGGCGGGTGAACTCGTAGCTGATCTGGATGTTGGTGCTGGCGATGCGGTCGACCCAGCCGAGGATGAAGTCCTGGCTGTCGCGATCGAGCGGCGCGAGGATGTCGACCAGCTTGTCCACCTTGTGGAAGGTGAACTCGACATCGAAGGCGGTTTCCAGCCTGAGCGCGAGCTGCTCAGGGGTGTAGGGAATCATTTTCCTCGTTGACGCGTTTCCAGTCGTTTTCCACCAGGCGTACCTCGTAGCGCACCCAGCGCAGGAATTCACCCGTCTGCATGCTGCCGCTCTGGCGGCGCGAGGAGCCGGCCACGCCCTTGAAATTGACCATGTCTTCACCGGAGTCCGGGTCCTGGCCGAGCGACATGACCATGCGCACGCCCCAGTTGCGGCCGTAGGCGCCGTTGCTGTAGTAGTGGCCCTGCCTCAGTTCGATCGCCATCAGAACAAGGCGGCGATGAGTTCGTTGACCGCGGCCACCATGTCGTCGTCGTCGGTCAGCGCCAGCGAGACTGCGCCCTGACAGGCGGCGCGCGCCTCCACGCCCTGGGCGATGAGCTTGCCGGCATGTACCAGCAGGCGCGTCGAGGCGCCTTCCTCGAGACCGTTGCCCTTGAGGTTGCGCGTCATTTCCGCGAGCTTGAGGAGCTTGGCGGTGGCGGATTCGTCGAGCCCGGTTTCGTGGCGGATGATCCTGGCTTCGAGCTCGGGCTTGGGATAGTCGAAAGACAGCGCGACGAAGCGCTGGCGCGTGGACTGCTTCAATTCCTTCAGCACGCTCTGGTAGCCGGGGTTGTAGGAAATGGCGAGGCAGAACTCCGGCGGCGCTTCCAGCAGCTGGCCGAGCTTTTCGATCGGCATCATGCGGCGATCATCCGCCAGCGGATGGATCACCACCATGGTGTCCTTGCGCGCCTCGACGATTTCGTCGAGATAGCAGATGCCGCCGGCGCGCACGGCGCGGGTGAGCGGGCCGTCGACCCAGGTGGTCTCGCCGCCCTTCACCAGGTAGCGGCCGACGAGATCGGAAGTGGTGAGGTCGTCGTGGCAGGACACCGTGATCAGCGGGCGTTTCAGCCGCCACGCCATGTATTCCATGAAGCGGGTCTTGCCGCAGCCGGTGGGGCCTTTCAGCAGTACCGGCAGCCGGTTGGCGTAGGCGGCCTCGAACAGGGACACCTCGTTGCCGACGGGCTCGTAATAGGGTTCGTTGGTGATGAAATGCGATTCGGTGGGAGACTGGGCGCTGTCCATGAAGCGGGGTGTAGGTTATTGGCAAAGTGCCTGCCAATTGTACCTTTGTCCCCGTTTTCTTATTCCATGCGCCGGGCAAGGTTGTTGTGTGGGAGTGATTCAGGATTCAAGTTACAAGACACAAGTTTTTTCTTGAGGGTGCGCCGCGCCGCGCTTGCATCTTGTCCCTTGCCTCTTGCTCAGAAACAGCCGAGCCGGTTTTTTTCGCCCTGGAGTTTTTTCAAGGCTACGCCCCAGCCTTCGTCGAGCGGGTGGCCGCTGCGGTTGGCGGCATCCATCTTGTCCATGATCCGGCCCATGTCGCTGTTGAGCCCGGCGCACCTGGCCTGACTGCCAGACGAGGCGGGCAGCATCTTCACGGCAGCCGCGTTTTCGTTCTTCCTGGTGGTCTCGGCGTTCTGTGCCGCTGACGGTCTGGGGGACTCCACGGCTTTCACGGGCTTGTCGATGGCCGGCGGCGGCGGAGGCGGAATGACCTTGGCCTGCTTGAGCCCGGTTTTAGCGCAGGGCGAATTGGTATAAGTGATTTTGCCGGCGTGGTCCGTGCACTTGTACAAGTCTGCCTGGGCAGCCAGCGGAAAGAGCAGCAGGTAAATGGCAAGCAGGGGCATGACATCCCTTTCTGAACCTTGGGCCTACTGCATCGGACGAAACTGCCGCGAACTTGAAGCCGTTTGTCGGGGCTGCGGCCGCGCGTCCTGCGCTTGCGCCGCAGCGGCGATCGGGAACCTGTCGCGCCGCCCCAAGATCTTGGGGCGGTGCTGGATCAGGAGTCGGAGAACTTGTACTTGTCGTACTTTTCTTCTTCGGGGATGGGTTTGACAAATTCTTCCGTGGGCAGCTTCTCGACGATCCGGTCGAGTTCGGCCTCGCGCTCCTTCTTGCGGGCAAGGCGGCGCTCCATGGCGTCGGGACGCATGGCGATGGTCATTTCGTTGAACAGCACCTGGCGGATCAGGCGGAAGCCGAAGTTCATCATGTCGAGGTCGTCCGACCATTTGGCCTGTTCTTCGGCAGGGATGTCGTAGACGTCCTGGAATGCCGGCGACATGACGAACTCGCGGAACTGGTCGACGTCGTAGCAGGCCATGAAGAAGAGCTGCAGGCTGCGCTGCGAAGCGTTGCCCACGGTGGGGCCGGCGGATTTCTTCTTGAGGATGAGCTGGCGCCAGGCGCGGCCATGCTCGTCGTATTCGTCCAGCCCCTGTTCCTTGCGGTATTCGTCGACGGTGAGGCTGCGCGGTTCGAAATGGCCCTTGCAGTGCGATTCCTGTACCAGGGCATATTGCTGGCGGTCGGTGAACTCGTCGGCGCGGCGCAATGACAGCAGCGCAACGGGGTAATACCTGCACGCGGTCGGCCGGTCTTCGTACACGCTGCAGCCCTCGGGGCGCATGAACTGGCAGGCGGTGCCGCCTTCGACCGGCTTGTACTTGACGCCGGCGATGTCGTTGCGGCCGAACTCGAACGGGTAGGTGTACGTCTGCAGGAATTCGGTGGACGTCATGCCCAGCCGCTTTTTCAGGCGGATGATGTCGTAGGGCGTGAGCATGATGTCGATGTTGGAACAGCAGGCGTTCCAGCACTCGATGCCCTTGCGACACTGGAACTGGATGACCTTGTCGCCTTCGAAGCTGGTCGGCAGCACCGGGCTTGGCGTGAAGGGGGATTCGGAGATGTCGATCTTGTCACTGCTCATGTTGAACCTGCCTTTGGGGTTTCCGGGGAGTCTGCAAGCAGAACGGCCGGAGACTCGCCGAACTTGCTGGGCCGAACATTTTACTCCTTTAGGCGGGATTTGCGAAAAATGCGAAAACCCTTGATAGCCGCGGGGGCATGGGCAGCACGGGAAGGCCAATCGAAAGAAACCGTTTAACCCAGCGTTCGCGGAGTAAGGTCGAATGATTTCCACCAGCGCACTCCGCGTCCTCCGCGGTTTATTCTGCTTTCGTCTTCTCCCAGTGCCCCCGTGATTAAAGGGTTTTTACTGTCCCAACTGCCTGAGGCGCTGCTCGACGAAGGCCTGCAGTTCAGGGCTGAGGGTGTTGGTCGCCCTGGCGCGGCTGAAGGCTTCGCGCGCCTCCTGCGCGCGGTTTTCCGCCTGCAGCGAGATGCCCAGGCCCATCTGCCAGATCGCGGAAGGGGTGCGGCGCAGGGCAAGACGGTAATGCTCGATCGCCTCGGCGTGGCGTCCGTCACGCTGCAGCAGGGCGGCCATGAAGCCGTGGTAGTCGGCGCGGTCGGCCGCAGCGGACTGTGAACGCTCCAGCGTCGCAATGGCGGCGCCGGCATCGCCGCGCTCGACCTGCAGGCGCGCCAGGGTCATGGCCAGTTCGGGCTGGGCGCGATCCTGGTTCAGGCCTTCCTGCAGCCGGCGCTCGGCCTCGACGAAGCGCCGCGATTCCACCAGCAGGCCGATCAGGGCCTGGCGTGCGGCGCCGTGCTGGGCATCCATCTGCAAGGTCTGGTTGAGGCTGTCGACTGCTTCGCTGACCCGGCCTTGCTGCACCAGGGCCAGCGCCTTGCGGTACTCGGACTCGGCGCGCTGCTGGGGGGTGAGTTCCCGGAACTGCTTGGCGACCGTGGATGGCGCGGTGGCTGCGGCCGGCGCCGGGACGGCCGGCGCGGCGGCCACGGGTTTGGCGGCGACCGGCTTTGCCGCCGGTGCATCCTTCGGCAGCCGGCTCAGTTCGACGGACTCCTTCAAGGCCGGCTCGATGGGCGCGCTGGCAGTCGGCGGCGCGGGAGGTGGTGCCGCGGTCTGGAGCGGGGCGGGCACGACGTCGGCCGCGGATTCGTGGGCGTCTGGCGGCGCCACTGCCGACGTCGCGGCCGGGGCGGCGGTGATGGCCGGCAATGGCGCGGCCGGTCGCGGCGAGGAGGCCTGCCAGAGTTGCCAGGACAGGACGGCTGCCGCCACGGCCAGCACCAGCATCAGCGGCCAGAAGAGTTTCAGCCTGCGCGGCCTGGGCACTGCGCGCACCGCGGCCAGAGGCCGGGAGTCGCCTCCCGGCTGGCGCTTTTCCAGGTCCTGCAGCATTTGATTGATCAGGCTCATCGCAAACCCATCCACCCCAGTCCGGCGCCGGCAACGATCAACAGGGAAGCCGCCATGCCCCACCAGCGCCACCGGGCCTTGCTGGCGGCCTCCGTATCCTGCGCCGCCGCGCGCACATGACGCGCCTCGATGCGCTGCACGCCCTCGCCGTAGGCCAGCATCATGGCCTTGTGCGCGAGGATGTTCACCAGGCGGGGGATGCCGGCGCTGGCTGCGTGCAGTTGCCGGACCGCGGCATGGCTGAACAGCCGCTCGCCGCTGTAGCGCGCCACGTTGAGGCGATGCGCGAGGTAGTACTCGAGGTCGTCGCGGTCGAGTGCGCCCAGGTGGTAGTGGAACATGATGCGCTGATTCAGCTGGCGGATCGAATCCTGTTGCAGCTTCTGGTTGAGCTCGGGCTGGCCGAACAGGATGATCTGCAGCAGCTTGCGTTTTTCGGTTTCCAGGTTGGAGAGCAGGCGGATCGCTTCCAGGCTTTCCAGCGGCATGGCCTGGGCCTCGTCCAGGCACAGCACCACGCGCTTGCCGGCGCGGGCGAAATCGAGCAGCGCGACGGTCAGCGACTTGAGCAGGTGGTACTGGTCGGCGTCACGCTCCAGCTCGACGCCGATTTCCTCGGCCAGCGCCAGCAGCAGGGTGCGCGGCTCGAGGTAGGGATTGGGGATGTAGGCGGTGACGAAACGGCCCTGGCCGTCGCCGGCGCCGCGGTTGATGCTGGCGAGGAACTGGCGACACAGCAGGGTCTTGCCGGTGCCCACCTCGCCGGTGATCTTGATGAAGCCTTCGCCGTTCCTGGCCGCGACCAGCAGGGTATTGAGCGCTTCCTGGTGACTGGCGCAGGAAAAGAAGAAGCTGGTGTCTGGCGTGATGGAGAACGGCGGTTCGCGCAGGCCGAAATGGGCTAGGTACATGGCCGCGCCTTCTCTGCCGACGCTAGCGGGCCGATGCGCTGCCGCCTTCGCTGCGCTGCATGGCCTGGATGCGCTGCTGGCTCTGCAGGATGTCCTGGCTCCAGTCGCCGTTCCTGACGATGGTCGGCTTGAGCAGGATGACCAGCTCCTTTTTCACGGTGCCGCGGGCGGTCTGCTTGAACAGGTTGCCGAGCAGGGGGATCTCGCCGAGCACCGGCATCTGCGACTTGTCGTTGACCGACGCTGACTTCATCAGGCCGCCGATGGCCACGACCTGGCCGTCGCGCGCGCGCACGATGCTGTCGGTTTCGCTGACCGTGCTGGAGGCGAGCGGCAGGCGCAGGGTGCCCACTTCGCCCAGGTTGATTTCGCTGGTCCTGGTCTTGACGTCGCTGATGGCGGGGTGGATGTGCAGGGTGATGTTGTCGTTCTCGTCGATCTGCGGCGTGACGTCGAGCACGATGCCGGAGAAGAACGGCTGCAGGGTCACGTTCGGCGTGGTGGTGGTGGCGGTGCCCGTGGTGGTGGTGCTGCTGATGTTGGTGACGAAGAAGTCGTCGGTGCCGACCTTGAGCACAGCCTTCTGGTTGTTGAGCGTGGCGATGCGCGGGCTGGACAGCACCTGCACGTCGCCCTGGGTTTCGAGGAATTGCATCAGCGCCGCGAAGTTGCTGGTCTGGAAGGCGAGGCCGAACAGTCCGCCGATGACCGAGGGATCCGTGATCAGGTCGCTGCCCGGGGATGAGGAAAGCGAGGAGCCGGTGAAGGTCTTGGCGGCGTAGTCGATCGCGGTCACCCCGGTCGCCAGCGGGCCGCTCGTCTGCAGGATGGTTCCCGGCGCGGCGGAACCGACCGACAGGCCATGGTTCTTGCCGCTGGAGAAGGCCGACCAGTTGATGCCGGCCTGGAAATTGTTGTTGAGCTCGACCTCGATGATCTTGGCTTCGAGGATGACCTGGCGGTCGACGGACAACTGGGTGGCCTTGAGGTAGTTTTCCACCGCGCGCAATTCGTTGGGCAGGGCGCGCACCACGATGACGCCGGACTGCGGGCTGATCACCACGCTGCGGCCTTCCTCGGCGCCGACGATGGTGCGCACCGCGGTGGCGAGTTCGTTCCAGAAGTTGACCTCGGACGAAGTCGAGATGCGCGTGCTCTGGATGGCCTGCGACTGGCCGCCGCCCTGGGTGGTGGTGGGCGACATGCCGGAGCCCGGCTGCGTGCCGATCGGGCTGTCGCTCACAGAGCCGGACACCACGCGCACGTCGGAGGTGCCCTTGCGGCTGGCGCTGAGGTAGTTCACCTGGAACACCATGGACTGCATGGTCAGCGGATGGATGAAGATGCGGGTGCCGTCGACCTTGTAGCTGTAGCCATAGAGTTCGCGGATCGCGTCGAGCGCCTCGAACACGGTGACGTCCTTGAGGTTGACCGAGAGGTTGCCGCGCACGTCGGGGTGCACCAGCATGCTGTAGCGGGTACCGGAGACCACGCTCATGAACACCTGGCTGGCGGGAGCATTGTTGATCGACAGGTCGAAGCGCTCCTCCAGCACTTTCCGGGCCTTGGGCATGTCGACCTTGAGCGGTGGCAGCAGGGCGGCTTCGACCGCGGCCGGCTGTACCGGCCTGACCTGGCTTTCTGCCGCCTTGGCGAGTTCGCTGTTGATCTGGTCCCGCGCAGCGGTGTCCTTTCTCTTGTCCAGTTCCGCGCAACCGGCCAGGGTCAGCGTGGCCAGCCCGATCAGGGCCGCTACGGCAAGGCGCGGCTGGCAGAAGAGTCTTTGTTCTCGCATGGCTCGTTTTCCTTTTCGCTGCCGCGGTCAGCGCTTGCTGCGCTTGTTGTCTGCGGCGGGGCGTTTCTCCACATCGGGGAAAAGCTTCAATGTCTGCAAGCTGTTCCCGGTTTTCAGCACCACTTCGGTTTCCCGGATTCTGACGACCCGGGCGTCGCCATACCTGCTGCCTACCCTGACGGTTTCGCCGCTGATGACGGCAGTATACCGGCCCTGGGCAACGCGCACGGATTGCAGGACGGGCCCGGTCTCGATTTCCGCACCGTCTTCGGCCGCGTACACCCCCGGCGGCGGCCGCGTGGGGTCGCGCAGGGCGTCGGCGGCCGCGGCCGGCGCAGCCGCCAGCAAGCAAAAACCGCAGACGGCGCAGGCCCGCAGCCAGGCGAAGGGCGATCCGGCAAGGCTGCGCACAGCGCGCTGCGCACAGCCTTGCTCATACCGGCGGTTCGTGCGGTGATCTTTCATATGCTCAGCCATGCCTTGTCCAGGCTCAGGGTATACAGGGTCAGGGTGAGCGTCGCCCTGGGATAGCTGTCCGCCTTCAGTGCGGCCTTGCCCCAGAACATGCGATAGGGCGAAGACTCCATCGCCGTCAGGTAGCGCTGCAGGTCGGCATAACTGCCCTGCACGGTGATTTCCACGCCATGCCGGAACACGCCCGCCTGCGCCATCGCAGGCCCCGGCGTTGCGGCCTGTTCATCGGCGGCTTGCGCTGTCGATTGCGCGACCGCGGCGGCGAGATTCTGCGTCGGCAGGGTCTTGAGCGAGAGCAGGCGCAGCGCGCGGTTGCGCAGCAGGAGGTCCTCCAGCATGGCGGGCATCTGCTGCGGCGATACCAGGCCGCTCTGGAAATCGAGCAGGGCGCTGTCGGCGCTGGCGAGCGCCTCCTGCATCTGCTGCAGGCGCGCGCGCAGGGCCTCGTCGGGGTCGGCGTTCTGGGCGGTTGCCAGCACCTGGATTTGCGACTCCAGGGCCTTGGTCTGGGCCTGGGTCTGCACGATCTGCCTGGAAAGCTCGCTCTGCCGTGTCAGCAGGGGATCGATGAAGAGGGAATTCACTAGGGTGATCAGCACCAGCGCGGCGGCGAGGAAGATGAGCGCGCGTTCGCGCAGGCTCATGGCATCGACGCGCTCGGCCAGGTTGTGCCAGTGCTGTTTGAGCTTGTTCATCGGGCGGCTCCTGCTTGTGCATTGTGCAGGTTGAACTCCACGTAGGCGGCCTGTGCCGGCTTGCCGTCGGCGGCGGGCGCCGGCTCGGGCAGGCGCATTTCGAGCGTGTCGAAGGTCTTGCCGGTCATGGCCGTTTCGCGCTTGAGACGGCTGATGAAGGCCGGCACCAGCTCGGGCTTGAGCGAGCGGCCGCTGATCGCCACTTCGCCTGCACCCGTCACTTCGAAGGAAGTCAGCCACACGCCCTCGGTGGTCTGCCGCGAAAGCGCGCGAAAATATTCCGAGAACCCCTGCTTGTTGCCGAGCTCGCCGCTTTCGAGCAGGTCCACCACGCGCTGGCGCGCGCCCAGATGCGCCTCCATGCGCGCGACTTCATCCTGCAGCATCTTGCTGGCCGGCCGCTCGCCCGCTGCAGCGGACAGTTGCTGGAGGCGTGCGAGGCTCGATGCATGCAGGCGCCGGGCTTCCTCGTCCTGCTGCCTGAGACTGGAAGTGGCATACCAGGCATAGGCGTAAAACAGCAGCGAGCCGAGCAGGATGAGGCCGAGCGCCTGCGCCATGGTGTTGAACGAGAACAGCTTCTGCTGCTGGAGCAGGAGCGGGTTGTAGAGATTGATCTGCTGGCTCATAGCACCTTCTCCTCGATGCGCAGGGCGGCGCCGAGCGCGAGGAAATAGCGCTGCTGCTGTTCCGCTTGTCTCAGCGCCGGGGCGGCGGAGAGGTCGAGCACGCCGTCGAGGTCGAGGGCTTCCACCGGGGTGTAGAGGTTTTCCGACAGGTGTTCGCGCAGCCCGGCGCCGTCCGGGCCGAGCGGCGCCAGCACGAGCTTGGCCAGCGTGACGTAGTGGTACTGGCGATCGAAGTGGTCGAGCGAGCGCTGCAGTTCGAGCGTGATCCTGTCGAACGCCGCATCCCTTTGCTCGGCGCCGGACTGGCCGGCGAGCGGTACGTCGATGTGGCGTGCGAGGTAGAGTTCGCCGCCGGCGCTGAAGGTGAGCAGGCCGCCTTCGGCATCGAAGGACAGCAGGGCGATGCCGCGTCCCGGCGGCTCCAGCAGCGCAGCGATGTTGCGTTGCGCCATTTCCGGGATGTCGATCACGCTGAGGGGAATCCTAGCCTGGCCGAACAGGGCCTGGCGCTGTTCGATGATGGCGGAGCGGGCCGCGATGGCATACATGGGATGGCTGCGCGGCGGTGCGTTCTTTTCCTGGGGGATGTCGAGCACGTCGATGGTCGCGTCGTCGACGTGATAGTCCAGCAGGTCCTTGAGCCGCCAGCGGATCGCAGTCTTCAGTTCAGCGGGTGGCACGCTCGGCGAATCGACCGAAAGGATCTGGTATTCGCGCGAGGACAGCAGCGTGGTGCACTGATGGCGGTCCGCATGGCATTCGCGGGCGAGCTTTTCCAGCGCGGCTTCGACGGAATCGGCGGCGGCCGCGTGGCATGTCGCCAGCGTCACCACGGGGGTGCCGGACGACACGCGGCGCACGTGCACCGCGCACGCCGCATCGCCCGACAGCGCGATTGCCAGCCAGCCGTCGGATTTTTTTGTTCTAGTGAATAGCCCCATGCCCGCAGTCTTTATAAATTTTTTTGAAACTAATTCAATAAAATATCGCTGTCAATTGATTTTAAAAGGAAATGCCCTGCCGATATCGGTGCCTGTCACTTTTTAGCCATGCCTGCAATCGACCGAAAAAGATGGCTCATCAATACATCTCCCGCAGATAAATGAATTCGTTGGCGTTTTTGTAGACGCCGAAGGTGGCGCGCGCCCGCGGATCGTTGTCCCAGTTCGTGCCGGGCGCCCACTTGCCCTGCAGGTAGGACATGCTGGCGCTGGCCGCCGAGCAGGTGGTGCCACCGGCGGGGTCGCTGCCGAGGTCGACGCAGACATCGACGCTGCCGCTGTTGCCGCTGCCCGGCCTGGTCAGTGTCAGGGCGCCGACGCCGGCGGCGAAACTGATCGTGGCCGGGCTCACGCTGGTCTCGCCGCTTGCCAGGCTGCCGGTGTAGTTGCCAAGGCCGATGCTGGAACTGCTGAGGCGGGTGCAGTTGTCGGCAGCATGGGTGGCGAACTGGCTGCCGTTCCAGTACTGGACGGAAAGCGGAATCGGCAGATCGAGCAGTTCCGAGCCGTGCGCGTTGCCAAGGCGCAGGCGGCCGAAGCGAATCTGCGTCTCGCCGACTGCGGCATGGTCGTTGCCTGCCGGCGCGGTCACATCGATGTCGTAGGCGCTCAGCGTCACGCCATCGTCATCTGTCGGCGCGATGCCGACTTTCATCGCATCGTAGGGGCCGTCGGGCGTGCTGCCGCGGACAAGGCCCAGCGTGGCGGTTGCGTTCAGCACGCCAGCCGTCCAGCTGCCGCTGATGCCGAGGCTGCCGTCCAGTCGGGAACTCAGGTCCGTGCTGCCGTCGAGCAGGGCCATGCCGAATGCGGCCGGAATCGGCGCGCCGGTGGCGAGCTTGGCGAAGTTGCTTGCCGCGGTTCCGCCATTCGCATAGTTCTGCAGCGTGAGGTTGCCCGGCGACGGGCCTTTCGCCGTCAGCGTGAAACCGGCCTGGAAGGGCTCGTCCATGTAGGTGAAGGCGGAGGCGGGCGAGCACGCCGGCGAGATGTCGGTGCGGTTCGCGATCGTTCCCGCCGAAAGCGCGAAATGGTCGGGATGGAAGCGCCCCACGTTGGCCGAGGACGCGCCCGTGACATTGCCGGTGCCGAGATAGTCGCCGTCGGCCACGCTGGGCGTGAGCGTGATGATGCCGACTTCGTTCCAGGCCAGATTGGTCACGGTCGCCACGCCATTGACGTCGCTGCCGACCATGCCGCCGCTGCCGAATTCGCTGCCGGCGATGGTGCCGTTGGCAAGCGCTGGATTGTTGGTGAGCCCCAGGCCGGCGACCGGCGCCGACGTCAGCAGCACGCCTTCCGGCACGATTTCGCGGCCGTAGTTGGGGGCGGTCATGTTCCCCGACGCGTTGTAGGCGAGCGCGCTTACCGTGGCACTGAAGCCTGCGCCGGCCTTGATGAACGCTGGTCCGGTGGCATCGGCTGCAGCCGGGTTGGCGAAACCGTCTGCCGTGCGCTTGATGTCCGATACCGCAAAACCGTAAGGCTTGACCACGAAGCTGTTGCTGCTGCCGGTCATGTAGCTGCTGCCGCCCAGGAGGTAGCGCGCGGACAGACTCATCGCGCCCACGTCGGGATAGTTGAGCGTGAACGTCGCGGTCGAGTTGGCGCCAAAGTTGAGCGTCACCGGCGTGTAGCCGACAATGCCCGAGGCCGGGTTGCTGGCGATGGCGGTGGCGTTGATCGTCACCTGCCTGCCGGCGCAAGTGGTCGGGTTGACGCACTGCGAGGCCATGTCGAGCGCCACGTTGCCGCTGAACAGGCCGGTGCAGGCGGCGGAATTGTCGGCCTTCTTCACTGCCCGGATGGTCAGGCTGCCCGAAGTCACGCCTGCCGTCTGCGTGGGGATGCTGGAAAAAATGAAGCCGGTGTCGGCGAAGACATGGCTGCAGTTCGCCGAGGCGCCGACGTAGCACTGCGGGCTGGTGCCGGAAGGTGTGATCGAAACCGAGCTGGTGCCGAGGGTGACAGTCTGCGGCGTGAGCACGCTGAGGTTGACCGTGGCCTGGCCGGTGGCGCCGGTCGCGAATGCCACGCTGCCGCCGGGCGCGCCTGCCCAGGTGAGGTTGCCGGTGACGCCGCCAGTGTAGAGCGTGGTGCAGGCGGCATCGGAACAGGCCTTGATCGTGATCGAGGAAGGCGTGCAGGTGAGGCCGGAGCCGCTGTGTTCGATGCGGACGTGGTCGAGATCGGTGGCGGGCTTCAGCGCGATGAGCGAGCCGATGTTGACGGCGGCGTTGGCCGCGGTGGCGGTCCTAGTGCCCGAAGCGCCTGTGGCGGCCAGAAGTTGATCGGCGATATGTACCGCTGCACCATTCGGTCCTGCGCCGCCGTTCTGGTCGGCCTGCTCGGTCATGCCGCCTGGCGGGGTGAAGGAAGTGGCATGAGATGCGGCGAACAGGCCGACGAGCATCGCATCGGCCACGGTGGTGGTGACGCCGTTGGCGATTACCGAGGTGGACCTGGCATTGGTGCGGGTGGAGGAGGCATTGATCGGGTTGGTGCCGTCGACGCCACTGTAGGCGACCATGGCCGCCGCCGCCCGCTGCTGCGGACTGATGTCGAAGCTGTAGCTGGCCGGCTCGGTTCCATCGGCGATGCGGTAGTAGATGCCCTGGCGGATGATGGTGCCGCTGTTGTTGACCAGTATCGTCGTCCAGCCGGCGGGCGGAGTGATGGTGGTGCCCGAGCCGCCGCGCACGGCGATCTGTGCGATCAGGATATTGCCCGCGGCCACCCCGGCGGGAACATTCAGCGCCTGGCTGGTGGTGTTGGCCGAGCCTGCCGAGGTGGCGCCGACCAGAACGATGTCGGCGCGGGCTGTTGCTGCCAGCGCCAGCAGGAGCAGGGCGATGCAGGCCGGCAGCCAGCGGTGGAATCGCGTCATGCTCATTTCACCACCGTCGCCTGCAACTGGCGCTCCACCCGGCTGATCTGGCCGGTGACGCCGGTGGCCGCAGTCGAGGTGATCTGGCAGGCGGTCAGCGCGCCGCTGGCCGTCGCGCTGGCCGTCACGGTTACGCTGAAATCGCCCAGCGTCAGGCTGCCGCCCGTGCAACCGGCGCCGCGCAGCGCCTGGTAGGCGCCCCATTCGATGCCGGCGCGGGCGGCCTGGAGCGCACGCGCGCCCTGCACGTCCATGGCGGAGCCGGCGTGCTGGGCGGAAGAGAAGGTCAGCATGGCCGCGCCGAGGGCGGTCAGCACCAGCAGCAGGAAAATCGCCGTTCCCAGCGCGAAGCCGCGCTGGAGGCCGGGCAGGGCGGGCGTTCTAGGGCACATTGGGCACATGCACCTCATGATAAAGCGATACCGACTCGCCGCCCTCGGTGATCTGCAGTTGCATGGAGACCAGGCCGCTGCGCGCGGTGACGCCCTGCTGGTAGACGAAGCCGCAGGCGCTGACATGCTGCGCCAGCAGGGCGCTGCTGCCGCCGGCGGGCGGGACGTTTTGTGCAGCGGTCTTGACGTAGCCCCAGTGCAGGCGCAGGGTGCCGGTGCCGTTGCCATTGACCAGGCCGACGCCGGAGCAGACATAGCTGACCGGGCCGCTGACGACATGAAAGCGGCTGGCGGGCGACTCGAAGGGGAAGCGCTTGGCGGCGATCGAGATCGTGTTGCCGGTGACGCCGGCCACCTGCGCGGTGTTGTCGTCGGCATAGGCGTCCGAGCCGTTGATGCCGAGGTTGTAGACCACCACCAGGTCGCCCGCCACGGGCGTGTTGCTGAGCGTGCCGAGCACGTCGAAGGCGGTGTCGGCGGTGGCGAAATCCAGCACATCGGCTGGCGTGGCGCCGCCGTCGCCTTCGGCACGGTAGCGCCCGCCGGTGCGGGTTTGCAGGAATTCGACGGCGCTGCCGCTGACGCGCACGCTGTTCGGCAGCGCCAGGCGCAAGTCGCGCGCCATGCGGCGCAGCGCAGTGTCGGCGGTGTCGCTGAGCTCGGCCCGGCGCGCGCTGTCGACATAGCTGTCCACCGGCGCGCGGATGAATACCGCCACCACGGCCGCGATGATGGCGGTGATGGTGATGACGACGATCAGTTCCAGCAGGGTGAACCCGGCGGACTGCTTCATCGCGAAGGGGCGCGCGGGCTTATGGCGCATAGTTGGTGCGATAGCCGTCAAGCGTGATCGACTCGCCGCCCGGGCCGCTGACGGTGACGGTGATGCGCAGGGCCTCACCGGCGGCGATGCCGCCGAGGGCCGCAGCCGTCACGGCAACGCTGACCTGGTAGTCGGCGAGCGCGCCGATCGGCGTTTCGTTGATGTCCCGGATGCCGTTCGAACTGTAGCCGTGATAGTCGTCGATGTCGTCGAAGCTGGGGCGGGTTTCGCCGGCTTCGGAACCGTCCGGATCGCTGAAGTTCTTGAGGGCGATTTCCTCCATCAGCGATTCGGCGGCGGCGAGCGCCTGCTTGCGCACCATGGGATCGGCGCTGTGGCGGGTGGTGAGGTTCATCACCGACAGGATGCCGGCGAGCCCGATGCTGACGATGACGATGAAGAGGATCAGTTCGACCAGGCTGATGCCGGCCTGCCGCCTAATGGACATAGCCCGTCCCCGCCTCCACCGTGATGATCTCCGCCATGCCATCGACCTGGAAGGTCTGCGCGGCGCCGGGCTGGCCGAGGGCGTTGAAGCTGAAGCTGGCGGCGGCGGCGTAGCTCACCCCGGCAGGCGCCGTCAGCGCATACGGGCTGCCGCCGCCGGGGCCGGCGAGGCTGGTGTTGCAGCTGGCGCTGCCGGCCGCGCTGGCGATGCTCAGCGTGAGTCCGCTGGCGCCGGCCGTCACGCACACCGTGCGGCGCTGGGCGATGGCGGCCTTCTGCGCGTAGCGCAGCGCGGCCAGGGTCTGGTCGTGGAAGGCGCGTTGCTTGAAGCCTTCGTCCTGCTGCAGGCGCGGCAGGGCGACCACGGCCAGAATGCCGATGATGCCGATGATCACGATGAGCTCGAGCAGGGTAAAGCCGGAGGTTCTGGCAAATGCCGGGCTTCGCATCGATGTCTGCCGTCCAGGATTGCGCGGGATCCGAACAAGAAACGGGGCGCTGCCGCGCCCCGTGTTCTTTGAGGATGGCACCGGCGGAACCGGCGCGGCTTCAGGCTCTATCAGCTGCCGGCGCCGATGACGTAGGCAGTGGCGCTGCCGCCTTCGGTGCTGGTGACGGTGCAGGAAACAGTCGCGCCGTCACCGATGGCGCCGCCTGCGATGCTGTAGACAGCGGCATCGACACCGGACACCAGGCCGAGGCCGTCGGCGCAGTCGTCGACGACCACTGCGCCGCTATTGCCGGCCTTCTTGGCGGCGTAGTTGATGGACGAGGCGGAGCTGACCGCGCCGGCGACGCCTTCGGTCGCCGCCTGGGAGGCTTCACCGGACAGATCGATGAACTTGGGCAGGGCGGTGGCCGCCAGGATGCCGAGAATGACGATCACCACGACCAGTTCGATCAAGGTGAAACCTTTTTGAGTGCTCCGCATTGTTTTCTCCAGGTAAAAAAATCTGTATTCGCTCGACACTGGGCGCTGCGCCCATTGCCTCGGTCATTTTATCGTCTCGGGACGCTAATTCTTTAGGGGGGGATAGGGTCTTTTTTTAGTCTTTTCCCACTAGCAGGCGCTGATGTCCAGGGTGATGACGGGGGCCGTCGGGCCTGCGGTCGCCGCAGCGTAGGAGATGCTGCAGCTGGTGCCGCCGTTGATGCCGACCACGGTGGGGTTGCCGGCGGTGATGCTGAGGCCGTCGGCACCGGCGTTGAGCTGGGCGGCGGCGATGATGCCGCCGACGGTCGCGGCCGGGTACTGGTTGACCATTTCCACCGCGATGCCGTCCATGTTGGTGGTGCCGCCGGTCGTCGTGCAGGTGCTGGGGTTGGTGAGGCCAGCGAGGTCGACCATGCAGTTGGCGCGCGCCAGTGCGGCGGCCGACTTGATGGAGCCGTAGATGGCCTGGGCCTTGGCGGCGCGCGCCTGCGACTGCATGTTGACGTAGCGCGGCAGGGCGGTGGCCGCCAGGATGCCGATGATGGCGATGACGACGACCAGTTCGATGAGGGTGAAGCCGGATTGTTGCCTGTTCATTATCTTTTTCTCCCCGTGCAGGCCGGGCCTGTCGCCGAACCCTTGCATCAGAATACCGGCCAATCATACGGGACAACCGGAGACAAAGTCACGCCTTCCACCCGCGGAGGGCGGCCTTTTTCGGCCGGGTGTGTCGTGGCGGTGACACGGAAGCGGATGAGCTTTTCCCCGTCCGGCCCCGGCTTGAGGTGGCGGGCGCGGTCGGGGCGATAGACGAGCTGCCGGCTTTCGGTGTCGTAATACCAGCTGCCCGGCGGGATCGTGTCCGGGGCCGGGGCGGTCAGCGGCCCCAGGTAGTTGGGCGGTGGCGCGGCCAGCCAGTCGACGGGGTTTTCCTGCGCCACGGCGCCGAGGTCCTGCATCCTGTCACTGGCCATCAGTTCGGCCATGCGCCACTTGAGCCCGGTGCGCATGTTGATGACCGTGGTTTCCATGACCGTCTTTTCGGCGATTTCCTGGTAGCGCATCAACTGGTCCAGCAGGACCGCCACCAGCACGCCGATGATGGCGCCCGCCACGGCCAGTTCCAGCAGGGTGGAGCCGGTTTGCCTTTCAAGTGCGGTCATGAGGATGCAAAGCGTTCAGCCACGGGGTGCACGGGGGAAATCGGGGCAAGCGAAAGCTTGCTTTCGCAGCTTGTCTGCCCCGTGTCCTCCGTGGTCAAGTTTTGCCTTCGCGCTCACTTCTTCAGGACGACACTGCCCAGGTCCCAGATCGGCAGGAACACGCCGAGCGCGAGGATCAGCACCAGCACGCCGAGCATGAGGATGAGGATGGGCTCGATCTGGGCGGAAAGGGTCTTCAACTCGTAGTCGACTTCGCGCTCGTACATGTCGGCGACTTCGCCCATGAGGCTGTCGAGCTCGCCGGTTTCCTCGCCCACGGCGATCATCTGCAGCACCACGGGGGTGAACACGCCGGTGGTGGCGGCGGTGCGCAGAATGCTTTCGCCGCGCTCGACGCCGTCGCGCATCTGCTCGATGCGGCTTTCGATGTATTTGTTGTCCACGGTCTGCGCCACCACGTTGAGGCTTTGCAGCACCGGCACGCCGCTGCGGCCGGCCAGCGAGAAGCTGCGCGCGAAACGCGCCAGCGCGCTTTTCAGCAGGATCTTGCCCATGATCGGCAGGCGCAGCTTGGCCTTGTCCCAGCGATACCTGCCGTTGGCGGTGGCGATGTACATGCGGAAGGCGAGGACGGCTGCGGCGATGGCGGCGAGAATAACCGGCCAGAAGCGCACGCTGAACTCGGAAGCGGCGATGAGCATACGGGTGACCAGCGGCAGCTCGGCGTTGAAGCCGGCATAGACCCTGGCGAAGGCGGGGATGACGAACAGGTTGATCACGGCGATGGCCGCGAGCATGGCGATGATGACGAACAGCGGATAGCGCATGGCCGTGCGCACGCGGCTTTTCATGTCGCGCTCGAATTCGAGGTGGTCGAACAGATGCAGGAACACCTCGTCGAGGCGGCCCGTGGTTTCGCCCACGCGCACCATGCTGACGTAGAAGGGATTGAAGACGTCCGGGTGGCGGCGCAGGCTGGCCGAAAGCTCGCGGCCCGAATCGAGCGATTCGCGCGTGTCCTGCAGCACGCGGCCGAAGGCCTGGTTGCCGGCGGATTCCTGCAGTCCGGCGAGGCCGCGCATGATCGGCACGCCGGCCTTGAGCAGGGTGTACATCTGGCGGCTGAACAGTTGCACGTCGAGCGGGCGCACCTTCTGCTCGGTCAGGCGCTGCCACCAGCCGCCCGAGTCGCCAGCGGAGGGCTTCTGCGTTTCCCTGATCTCGACCGGCGTCACGCCGGTGTTGAACAACTGGTCGGCAACGGCGCCGCTGTCGGCGCTTTCGAGCACGCCCTGGATCAGTTCGCCGCGCGCATTGCGGGCTTTGTAGGCGAAGTAGGCCATTATTGATGCAAGGCAAAAGGCAAAAGGCAAAAATTAAAAGGCAAAAATAGGGTACAAGCCCTGAAGTTTTCGCCCATCTCGTTGCTATCTATCATTTAGCCGTTCCTTTGACGGTGGCTACCGACTTGGAAAGTATCGCCCTTAACTGTAAAGACTCATCAATCAGATCGGCAAGCATTTCCTGCGGAAGCATTTCTGTTTTTGCCAGCAGACGAAGCCAATAACAGGATTCGCGCAATTCCTTCAGGGCTATCTGCAATTTGTGTGCAAAATCACTCCTGGATTCCGCGCCCTGCGCTTCCTCAAAGTTGGCGCCTACAGAAGTGCCGCTGCGCAAGAGCTGGTCGCCTATGCGCCTGCCCGCGATGGATGGCGGGAGGGTTTCGACCAGTTTTATGACAGCAGCGCCGTACGCAAGCAATCGTTCATCCAGGTCGCGCTTCCCACTCATCTCGCCTTTCATTTTTGCTTTTTGACTTTTGCCTTTTGATTTTCTGTTCTTCTCAGTCCTCGAACTGGCTGCTCACGCGCATCGCCTCGGATACGGTGGTCTTGCCGCCGACGGCGAGGGCGACGGCGTGGCGGCGCAGGGTGCGTCCGCCCATCTGCGCCTGGGCGGCCTTGACGAAATGGGCCGGCTCGTGGCGGCTGACGGCATCGGTGAGCGCCTCGGTCATTTCCAGCATTTCGTACACGCCGGTGCGGCCGAGGAAGCCGGTGCCGTTGCAGTGCATGCAGCCGCGCCCGTGCACGAAGGTGCGCGCGGCGGCGGTGTCGCCGAGTTCGGCCTTCAGCCATTCGCGTTCGGTGGGTCTCAGTTCCTGGGGTTCGGCGCAGCTTTCGCAGACCATGCGCACCAGGCGCTGGGCCACCACCACCTGCAGCGAGGTGGCGACGAGATAGCGCGGCACAGCCATGTCGAGCAGGCGGATGGGCGTGCTGACCACATCGTTGGTGTGCAGGGTGGACAGTACCAGGTGGCCGGTCATGGCGGCGCGCATGCCGATCTGCGCGGTTTCCTGGTCGCGCATCTCGCCCACCAGCACCACGTCCGGGTCCTGGCGCAGGGCGGAGCGCAGCACACGGGCGAAGCTGAGGTCGATCTTCTCGTTGACCTGCACCTGGTTGACGCCGGGCAGGCGGTATTCGACCGGATCCTCGACGGTGATGAGCTTGGAGGCCTGGGTGTTGAGTTCAGCCAGCGCGCCGTACAGCGTGGTGGTCTTGCCGCTGCCGGTGGGGCCGGTGACCAGCACCAGGCCGTTGGGGCGGCGGATGATGGCGCGGAAGCGCTCCAGCATGTCGGCCGGCATGCCGATGGAATCGAGCTTGAGGATGTCGCCGCTCTGGTTCAGGAGGCGCATGACCACCGATTCGCCGTATTGCGTGGGCATGGTGGAAATGCGCACGTCGATCTGCTGCTGCCTGACCTTGATGTTGAAGCGGCCGTCCTGCGGCAGGCGCTTTTCCGCGATGTCGAGGCCGGACATGAGCTTGAGGCGCAGGGCCAGCGAAGAGGCGATCTTGATGTCGGCTTCGGTCTGCAGGTGCAGCATGCCGTCGATGCGGAAACGGATCTGCAGGCGCTCTTCCTGCGGCTCGATGTGGATGTCGGAGGCGCGCGCCTGCACGGCGTCGTCGAACACCGACTGCAGCAGCTTGACGATCGGCGCTTCCTCCAGCCCGGTTGCCGCGCCGATGGCGCCGAAGTCGACATGGACATCGCCGAGATCCTGCTCCAGTTCGCGCGCGAAATCGGTGATTTCCTCGGTCTTGCGGTAGATGCGGTCGATGGCCTGCAGCAGCGCGCCCTCGTTCACCACGGCGAGATCGATGTTCTTTTTTAGCGCGCGGGATAGCTCGTCGTAGGCGAACAGATCGACCGGATCGGCCATGCCGACCAGCAGCGAATTGCTGCTGTCGCGGCGCTCCAGCACGATTGCGCGGAAGCGGCGCGCCTGGCTTTCCGGCAGCAGGCGCACGGTGTTGGGGTCGACGTTGTAGTACTTGAGGTTGACGTAGGGGATGGCCAGCTGTCTTGCCAGCGCGCCGCAGATGTCGTCTTCGGTGACGAGGCCGTTTTCCATCAGCACCCGCCCCAGCTTGCGGCCGGTGCGCTTCTGTTCGTCCAGCGCGAACTTGAGCTGTTCCTGGGAAATGAGCTTTTGCTGGGTCAGTACTTCACCTAGGCGGATTTTTACCGGCTTAGGCATGGTTTCTCCTGATTGTCGAATTTTCGTTGTTTTATGGCAGCCCGCCGCCAGAAACGGCTGTCAGGGCGATAACTTAACACCTAATTTCAGCCCGCACTAGGAAAAGGCCGACAGCCGGGGCATGGGGAAAACACCAGGCAGCAATTCAAGTCGATTTGCCGCAGGGCTCGCCGAGCTTTCTTGCATGCCGCTGCGAACTCCGCGTACGCCGCGGTTAATCATGTTGCGGCTTTCCCCCGTGGCGGCGCACGCTTTGCCAATAAAAAAGGGCGCCCGAAGGCGCCCTTTCAATTACTGCGAAGTCAACTGCTTAGTGGGCAGCGGTCTTGAACAGCTTGGACTTGTCGACCAGGTCGTAGTGCTTGCGCTTGAAGCAGGTCCACTTCTTGGTTTCCTTGTCGTAGATCGAGTTGACGAAGCACTTCCAGTTTTCCTCGTCCACGAAGTTCTTGTCCATGCGGTAGTAGAAGCCGGGGTAGCGGCTCTCCTGGCGGAACAGGATGTGCTGCAGGTGGGCTTCCGCCGTCAGGATGCGGTGGTAGTTTTCCCAGGCGCGCAGCAGCTCGTGCAGGTCCTTCGCACGCATCTTCATCGCGTCTTCCTTCAGCATGTCCAGCTTGTCCTGCGCCACTTTGAGCATGTTCTCGTTGGTGGTGTAGTAGGTGGCCACGCCCGCAACGTACTCGTCCATGATCTTCTGCAGACGGAACTGCAGCATCTTGGGGGTGATGTAGTTGGGGTTGACGTCGATCGCGGTGGTGTAGTCCTTGAACTCCAGGTAGGTACGCACCGGACGGTAGATGTCTTCCACCAGCTGGGCCGGATCGGTGTCCAGCTCGGGCTTCATGTCCTTGTTGTCGATGCAGTACTTGACCATCGCCTTGGCGGCCATGCGACCTTCGGCGTGCGAGCCGGAGGAGAACTTGTGGCCGGAAGCGCCCACGCCGTCACCGGCGGTGAACAGTCCCTTCACCGTGGTCATGCCGCGGTAGCCCCAGTTCCAGCCTTGCGGCAGGTGCGCGGGGATCTTGTCCTTCTCGGCATGATCTTCGGTGGTGGGGGCGCCGACGTCGGTCGGGCCGGAGGTCCAGATGCCGCAGCAGCCGGAGTGCGAACCCAGCAGGTAGGGCTCGGTCGGCATCAGCTCGGAGTTCTTCTTCTCGGGCTCGATGTTCTCGCCAACCCAGATGCCGCACTGGCCGACGCACATGTCGAGGAAGTCTTCCCAGGCTTCGGCTTCAAGGTGCTTCACTTCGCGCGGGGACAGGGTTTCGCGCAGCTTGGCCAGCGCGGTCACGGTGTCCATGTAGATCGGGCCGCGGCCTTCCTTCATCTCCTTGAGCATCAGGTGGTTGCGCAGGCAGGAAGCCGGCACGGCAGCCTGGCCGTAGGGAGGGTAGTCGTTCAGCAGTTCCTTGTTCTTCTGCATGTAGACTTCGCCGTAGGCGTTGGTGGCCTGGGCCTTGAACAGCAGGAACCAGGCGCCGACCGGGCCGTAGCCGTCCTTGAAGCGGGCGGGCACGAAGCGGTTTTCCATCATGGTCAGCTCGGCGCCGGCTTCGGCAGCCATGGCGTAGGTGGAACCGGCGTTCCACACCGGGTACCAGGCGCGGCCGGTACCTTCACCCACGGAACGCGGACGGAAGATGTTCACGCAGCCGCCGGCAGCCAGCAGGATGGCCTTGGCCTTGTACACCACGACCTTGTGTTCGCGGGTGGAGAAGCCGACAGCACCGGCGATGCGGTTCTTGTCGTTCTTGTCGTTGACCAGCTTGACGATGAAGATGCGCTCGTCGATGCGGTCCATGCCCAGGGCCTTCTTGGCGGCTTCAGCGACGATCCACTTGTAGGATTCGCCGTTGATCATGATCTGCCACTTGCCGGAACGCACGGGCTTGCCGCCGTCCTTCAGCGCGGGCAGGCCTTTGGAGCCGTCGTGGCGCTCGCCGTTCTCGTCGGTTTTCCAGATGGGCAGGCCCCACTCTTCGAACAGGTGCACGGAGTCGTCGACGTGGCGGCCCAGGTCGTAGGCCAGGTCGTCGCGGGTGATGCCCATAAGGTCGTTGGAGACCATGCGCGCGTAGTCGGCGGGATCCTGCTCGGTGCCGATGTAGGTGTTGATGGCGGACAGGCCTTGAGCCACGGCGCCGGAGCGGTCCATGGCAGCCTTGTCGACCAGCTTGATTTTCAGGTTCACGCCGGATTCGGCGGCGGCCGCATCGGCCCACTGAACGATTTCATAAGCGGCGCCGCAGTTGGCCATGCCGCCGCCGATCATCAGGATGTCAACTTCTTCCTGAATGATTTCTGGATTTCCAAATTCACCAGCCATTTCTATACCTCTTTTCTAAATTCGGATTACTTGCGGATCAGTTCGGCAGGGTTGCCGGCACGATAGCCCTTGGTCACGCCGCCATCAGCGGTGCCGGTGAAGAAACCGGAAGCGGTGATGTTGGCCATGGCAGCGGTGGGCTTGCCGCCGTAAGGATCGATGGAGCCTTCCGGGGTGGTGCGGATCGGGAACTTGAAGCGCTTCAGGGTGCCATTGCGGAACTTGATGGTCCACATGATGGAGTCGGTGCCGCGCAGGGGCTGGACGGAACCGCCCAGGGGCACGATGTCGGCGTAGTGACGGGCTTCGATGGCCTGCTGCGGGCAGATCTTCACGCAGGAATAGCACTCCCAGCACTGCTCGGGTTCCTGGTTGAACGCCTTCATGGCGTGGCCGGTCTCGGAACCGTCCTTGTCCAGCTTCATCAGGTCGTGCGGGCAGATGTACATGCAGGCGGTCTTGTCCTGACCCTTGCAGCCATCGCACTTGTCGGTACGAACGTAGGTTGGCATTAGTAAGTCTCCTAGCTAGCTAAAATCCGCGATCGTCGCGGTCCGTATTTCGAACTTCTACCTGACCTTGGCCGGGGCGTATCGCGAATCCGCTTCCGGCAGGTTTAAGTCCTCAAAAACTCAAGCGGCCGAGTGGCCCTTCAGCTCGATCTTCACGTTCTGCTCGGCGGACAGGCCCTGGTAGTACTTCTTCAGCACTGCGGCCACTTCCGGACGGCTGAATTCGACCGGCAAATCCTTGCCTTCCGACAGCATGGCGCGCACCTTGGTTCCGGACAGCAGGATGCGGTCGTCCTTGGTGTGCGGGCAGGTGCGCTGCGAGGCCATGCCGCCGCACTTGTTGCACCAGAAGGTCCAGTCGATGTTCATGTTCACGGTTTCGAGCGAACCCTTGGGGATCTCGTCGAAGATCTTCTGCGCGTCGAACGGGCCGTAGTAGTCGCCCACGCCGGCGTGGTCGCGGCCGACGATGAGGTGCGAACAGCCGTAGTTCTGGCGGAACAGTGCGTGCAGCAGGGCCTCGCGCGGGCCGGCGTAGCGCATGTCGAGCGGGTAGCCGGCCTGGATAACGGTATTGGGGGCGAAGTAGTTGTCGATCAGGGTGGCGATCGCCTCGCTGCGCACCTCGGCGGGAATGTCGCCCGGCTTGAGCGCGCCCAGCAGCGAATGGACCAGCACGCCGTCCATGGTCTCGATGGCGATCTTGGCCAGGTACTCGTGGCTGCGGTGCATGGGGTTGCGGGTCTGGAAGGCGGCAACGCGGCTCCAGCCCATGGATTCGAACTTGGCGCGGGTCTCGGCCGGCGTCATGAACTGGTCGCCGTACTCTTCCTTGAAGCTGCCGGTGGACAGGGCCTTGACCGGGCCGGCCAGGTTGTACTTGCCCTGGGCCATGACCATCTTGACGCCGGGGTGTTCCATGTCGGTGGTCTTGTAGACCATCATGCACTCGTGGGCCTTGTCGATGGTGTACTTGTCGGTCACCTTCATGGTGCCCATGATTTCGCCGGTCTCGCCGTCGACGAGGGCGAGGTCGTCGCCTTCCTTGATGGATTCGTCGTCGGTGGAGAGGGTGATGGGGATGGGCCAGAACAGGCCCGAAGCCATCTTGTAGCCGTCGCACACGCCCTGCCAGTCGGACTTGGTCATGAAGCCGTCCAGCGGGGTGAAGCCGCCGATGCCCATCATGATGAGGTCGCCGGTTTCGCGCGAGGACATCTTGAGCTTGGGCAGTGACTGGGCGCGGGCCAGTTCGGCCTCGCGGGCTGCGCCTTCCAGCAGCAGGGGTTTGAGGTCGCCGCCGCCATGGGGCCGGACTAACTTGGACATGCTATCTCCTACGAAATCAGGGCTTGTATTTGGAGCGCCGAAGCATAGCAACCCCTAGCGGGGCTGAAAAATTGTTTGTTTTTATTCGCAGATAAGGGATTTTTGATAGACCGGTCTTATTTGCGAAAAATGCCTGAAATGGCATTGAACAGGCTGCGTTTGTACATTAACAGCCCGCAAAAAACAAGAAAGCCCGGATGACCGGGCTCGCCGGGGGTGGGTTGTATCTCAGGCGTCGAAGAAGGCCGGCATGTCGGATTTCTCGACTTCGATCACGTCCACCCAGCAAGGCTTGTTGGCGCCGCCCGCGGCTGCCAGCTTTCTGGTCTCCTCGTAGAGGAATTTCCAGCGGTTGTAGAGGCAGTCGCTGACCTTGTGCATGCCGGCATCGAAGTAGGAGTTGTGCAGGTCACCGATGGTGCGGGCGAAGGATTCCAGCTGTTCGAGCTGGTTGTGCGGATAGCCCTGCCGCTGCGGGTCGACATACTTGATTTTCTCGCGCTTGAGCGCGCGCAGAAAGACTTTCTGGCCTTCGGTCAGATCGGATTCCTTGCGCGGCGAGCCGCCCAGGTTCATCACTTCGTGAATGAAATCGTCCAGGCGCTGGCCAAAATCATAGTTGCTGTAATCCACTGCTTGCATTTCACATCTCCTGTACTTCTCAACATGTACTGCGTGACATAAGAAATTTATAGGTGCCTTGCGGCTTTCTTATGGGCATATCCTGCACCCAGGGCGCGGAAATGTCCAACAGTCCATTCGGCAATTCTAATGTACCCGTGAGTTTCGGCTCTTCCGGCCCGGGCAACGGCTCGTCTTTCCGCCTGGGCAGACAGCGCGACGACGGGCTTTCACTGCGCTGCTTCGATGGCCGTGACGGTATAGGTGCCGCCGATGTCCACGGCGTGGAATTTCACGCTGTCGCCCACCTTCACCTTGTGCAGTAGCTCGGGCGGCTGTACCCGGAACACCATGGTCATGGGCGGCATGTCGAGATTGGCGATGGGGCCGTGCTTGAGCGTGATCTTGCCGGCGGCAGCGTCGATCCTGCGCACCACGGCATCGCTCATCGGGGTTTCGGCGGCGGCTGGTGCGGCAGGCGGTGCGACTGTCTGGGCATGGAGCGGGGTTGCGAGCGCCAGCACGGCGAGCAGGGTGATCGGTTTCATCATTTTGCGTTACCTTTGTTTCGGGGTGACAGTAATGGTGCCGCGCATGCCGGCTTCGTAGTGGCCTGCGATCAGGCATGCAAATTCGAATGCGCCGGGACGGTTGAAGTTCCACACGATTTCGCCGGTCTTGCCGGGGTCGACGTGCAGCATCCAGGGCTCGTCGTGTTCCATGTTCGGATACTTCGCCATCAGCGCGGCATGCTCCTTCAACTCGCTGGCCGTGCCGATGACCATTTCATGCAACATGCGCCCCTTGTTGCGCACGATGAAGCGCACGGTGTCGCCTTCGCGTACCGTGATGCTGTCGGGCCTAAAGCGCATGTTGTCGGTCATGTCGACGGTGACGGCGCGCGTGACGGCGCGTCTTTCCCCCAGGATGCCCCAGTCCTTCTGCTCGGCCTGATGGGCTACGGCGGGCGCGTGCTTCTTGTCACTGTGTGCGTGTGCAGCCGCGGCGCCCAGTGCAAGCAGCGCGGCCAGAATCTGCCTTCTTCTCATGGTTGCTTTCCGTGATCAGTGATGGCCGCCATGGCCGCCGGGCTTGCGCACGACCAGCTCGACATCGCCGGCCTTGCCTTGCGGTGCCGCGGCTGGCGGCGCGCGCATCGGCTCGGCCGGCGCGCCGACTTCGTGCGCCACCGTGCCGGGCGGATGCCTGAACCAGCCGGGGTCGGAGTAGTCGCCGCGCTTCTGCTCGCGGCGCACCTTCATCACCGTGAACATGCCGCCCATTTCCAGCGGGCCGTACTGGCCCTGGCCCATCATCATGGGCAGGGTGTTGTCGGGCAGCGGCATCTCCATCTCGGCCATGTCGGCCATGCCGCGCTCGCCCATCACCATGTAGTCGGGGATCACGCGGGTGATCTTTTTCGCCAGTCCCGTGTGATCGACGCCGATCATGGTCGGCACGCCGTGACCCATCGGGTTCATCACGTGGTGGCTCTTGTGGCAGTGGAAGGCCCAGTCGCCTTCCTCGTTCGCCACGAACTCGATCTGGCGCATCTGGCCGACGGCGATGTCGGTGGTCACTTCCGGCCAGCGCGCGGATCTCGGCACCGGGCCGCCGTCGGTGCCGGTAACCTCGAATTCGACCCCGTGCAGGTGGATGGGGTGGTTGGTCATGGTGAGGTTGCCGATGCGGATGCGGACCTTGTCGTTGAGCCTGACGTTGAGGCTGTCGATGCCGGGGAAGGCGCGGCTGTTCCAGGTCCACAGGTTGAAGTCGAGCATGGTGTTCACATTCGGCGTATACGCGCCGGGCTCGATGTCGTAGGCATTGAGCAGAAAGCAGAAATCGCGGTCGACCGGGTCGATGAGCGGATGCCGGCCTTTCGGGTGCGTGACCCAGAAGCCCATCATGCCCATGGCCATCTGCACCATCTCGTCGGCGTGCGGGTGGTACATGAAGGTGCCGGGGCGGCGCGCCGTGAATTCGTAGACGAAGGTCTTGCCCGGCGGAATCTGCGGCTGGGTCAGACCGCCGACGCCATCCATGCCGTTGGGCAGGCGCTGGCCGTGCCAGTGGATGCTGGTGTGCTCGGGCAAGCGGTTGGTCACGTAGAGGCGCACACGGTCACCTTCGACGACCTCGATCGTCGGCCCGGGGCTTTGCCCGTTGTAGCCCCACAGATGCGCCTTCATGCCGGGCGCGATCTCCCGCACCACCGGCTCGGCGACGAGGTGGAATTCCTTCACGCCGTCCTTCATGCGCCAGGGCAGGGTCCAGCCGTTCAGCGTCACCACCGGGTTGTAGGGGCGGCCATTGGGCGGCAGCAGCGGCGGCTGGGTGTCGGCTTTGTCCGTGCTCACGATCTCGGGCAGCGCCGCCATGGCGGCGCTGCTGATTGATGCGGCGCTCACGCTGGCCGCAGCCACTGCGCCGCCGAGTTTGAAAAAATCTCTTCTGGTAGTCATCGGGTTGTCCTTGTCAGTGGCCGCCGCCCGCATCGGCGGGCGCGGCAGCGGTGTTGGTGACCAGGGTCTTGCCGGGCGTGCCGACGAGCGCCATTTGCAGGTCGGCCTCGGCCAGCCAGAAGTCGCGGCTCGATTCGATGGCGGTGTTGACGGCGGCCAACTGCGAACGTGCGTCGGCCAGGAGTTCGAACACGCCGACCAGCATGCCGTTGTAGCGCAGCAGGTTTTCTTCGGAGATGCGCTTTTTCAGCGGCAGCACTTCGTCGCGCACATGGCGCGCCACGGCATACTGGCTGTGCAGCAGGGCGTGGGCCTCGCGCACTTCCGAGCGGGCATCGATGGCGGTTTTGCGTGCGTTTTCCAGCGCCTGCCGATAGCGCGATTCCGCCGCGGCCACGCGACTTTGGCCCCAGTCGAACAGCGGCAGTTCGAAACTGATCTCGTAGCCGCGCTGCACCGGTTCCTCGTTCGAGCTGTTGAGGCTGGCCCCCAGTTCCAGCACGTTGATGAAGCGCGTGCGGCGGCTGAGGTCGAGGCTCTTCGCCAGCGCCTCGCTTTCCAGCCTCACCATTTGCAGGTCGAGGCGCGAGTCCATGGCCTGCTGTTCGACATTCGGCAGCGGCGGCAGGCTTGCCGGCAACTCGGGCAGGCGCGACGGCAACTGCACTTTCCCGGTGTCAGCGACGCCGAGCAGCCGCACGAGACGCTCATGGGCTTGCGTTCTGGCCTGTTCCGCGCGCGCCACGGCCAGCGCGGTGTCGGCATAGAAGCTCTGCTCGCGCGCCTGCTTCAGCTTGCTCCAGTTGCCGACTGCGGCCATGCGGCGCGCGAGTTCGGCGCCGGCTTCGGCGGCTTGTATGGCGTCGCGCTGGACCTGCGCGGTTTCGTTCGCGGCCACGGCGGCGATCCAGGCCTTGCGCGTGTCGGCAGCCAGCCGCAGCACTTCCAGGGTGAGGCTGCGGCGGGTCTGCTCGAACAGGCGCTGCTCGATGTCGGCGCGCATCGGCAGGGTCAGCAGCCGCGCCAGGTTGAAGTGCAGGCTGCGTTCCCACTCGATTTCGCTGCCGCGCGTGGAGCGGCCGATAGAGAAGCCGGGGTTGGACAGGCGGCTCGCCGCCACGCGGTCGGCCTCGGCGATGCCCAGCGCGTTGAATGCGGCCTGCAGGCCGGGGTTGTTCAGCAGCGCGATCTGCACCGCGTCGTCGGCGGACAGGGGCTTTTCCAGCAGTGCGTCGACGCGTGCCTGCACGCGTTCGCGGCTGGCGTCGTCGCGCGCCCACACCACGTCCTTCTGGATTTGCGCGCGCGTGTCCGATGCGACGGCGCCGAAGCCGCCGTCCTCGGAAAAGCTCGCACAGCCGCCCAGCGCCAGCGCGGACAGCATGGCGAGTGCGATGGGGACAGGTTTCCTCATGGCGATCTCCTTCAGTGCCCGTGGCGATCATGGCCGGCGCTGCCGCCGTCCGGGTTGGACTCGCGCAGATAGGTGCGCCAGCCGCCGACTTCGTTGACGCGCTCGTTGGCCTGGCGCCAGTCGGCCAGCGGTTCGTCGCGGAAGTTCCGGTATTCATCGAAGGGCGGCGCCAGCGCGGGACGCGCAGGCTCGGCGGATGATTGTTGTTCCGCCGCCAGGGAGGCAGGGGAAACGATGAGCCAGCTGCACAGAAACGGCGCGGCATGGCGTAAGGAAAATTTCAACATGTTGAACCCTCGCTTGAAGCTCGATTGGCGCGATGCGTATGTCGCGGCCAGCACGTATCTCACGCCCGGTCAGGGCGTGTTCTCAGACGCAGGGGGTTCGTGGCGGCCGTTCAGGCCCTTCGGGAATAAAGCCGCTGAAAGTCTCGGCGATCGACAAGTGGGGGGAATAGGGGATCGGCGCTACCGCCGTGCCGATGGCGGCCGGAATCGGGAATGCCGCGGCCAGGTAACAGGCCGTGCAGTGGCTGCACTGGTGTTCGCCGACGGATGGGACGGGCTGTTCCCCGGGCGCGCCGTGGGAGCCGTGCATGGCATGGCTTGCACTGCTCATGTCGATGATGGCCTGCATCGCGGCATCGTCGTGCGCGAACTCGCAGCCGAGCAGCGCCGCGGACGCGAACGCCTGCAGCGGCAGGGCCAGCATCATGAAAATCAGCAGGAAGCGTCTGAGTCGGGTGCGCACGCGGACAGTTTAGCCAAAAGGCGGAATGTCACCAACTGACATGAATGTACCGGGCTGGTTCCCGCGTGCGCGGAATTTCAGTCGCGCAGCCCCCGGGCCCATTTCGCGTACAGCACGTCGGCGACACCGTGGAGGTCTTGCAGCCTGGCGGCAAGGTTTTCCTCGATGGCGACGGGTTGCTGCACGGCGGGGCTGTCCGACGCCTCGGCGATTTCGCCGGCCCCCGCTTCGCACCAGGCCTTGATCATTGCGGCGGTCATCTCGATGTGGCACTGCAGGCCGAGATGCAGGTTGTTCAGCAGGAAGGCCTGGTTGGCGCAAAACGGGCTTTCCAGCAGGCGCTCGGCGCCATCAGGAATGGAAAAAGTCTCGCCGTGCCACTGGAACACCTCGAACGAGGCAGGCAGTTCGCCCAGCCAGTCCGGCGCCGGATTGTGCCCGACCTTGGATACGCCGCCCCAGCCGATTTCCTTCACCGGATTGGGGCCGATCCTGCCGCCCAGGGCCTTGCTCATCAGCTGGCTGCCGAGGCAGTGGCCGAGCACCGGGATGCCCCGTTCGACCGCCTGGCGGATGAGGCCAAGCAGCGGCGGTATCCAGGGCAGATCGTCGTTTGCGCTCATCGGCCCGCCCATCAAGACCAGGCCGGAATAGCCGTTGATGTCTCCTGGCACACGATCGCCGGCATCGACATTGATCTGGTCCCAGAGGATGCCCTCGCGGGTGAGGAATTCGCCCAGGTAACCGGGGCCTTCGATCTGGAAAAAACGCAATACCACGACAGGATGCATATGCAATACACCGTTCGAAACAAGCTTCACGCCTATTGTATGGCATGCCTGCTCCTGCCGTTGTCGGCGCCGTCATTCGCGACCTCGGTCGGCGTGGTGGGCCTGTTCCGCGACAAGGCCATGGTCAGCATCGACGGCAGCCCGCCCCGGCTGATCGCTGCGGGGCAGACCGTGCAGGGGGTCAGGCTGCTGTCGTCGAGTTCGGACTCGGCCACTTTCGAAATCGACGGCAAGCAGCGCACCCTGGCCATGGGCCAGTCCTTCGCCTCCTCGGTCGGGGGCGGCGGCAAGCCGAGCATCACGTTGTCCGCCGACCCGAGCGGGCATTTCATCACGCCCGGCTCGATCAATGGTTCCAGCGTCGTGTTCCTGCTCGATACCGGCGCATCCAGCGTCGTGCTGCCGGCCAGCGAAGCGAAGCGCATGGGCATCGATTACAAGGCCGGGCAGGTGATGGGGGCGAGCACGGCCAACGGCGTGATTCCCGCCTGGCGCGTGAGCCTCGGCAGCGTCAGGGTCGGCAACATCAATCTCAGCCAGGTGGAAGGGCTGGTCGTGGAGAGCAGCATGCCGGCGGTGCTGCTGGGCATGTCTTTCCTCAACCGCATGGACATGCGCCGCGAAGGGCAGAGCATGACCCTGACGCAGCGCTACTAGGCAGGGCAATCAGGTACACTTGCGCGGCAGGCTGCCCCTGCAGCCCTGAACCCACATGCTGTTAGACAACAAGACCCTTCTGTTTTCCCTCGTGTTGATCAGCGGTCTCATGGCCGTGAGTCTCGCCGTGGTTTCGCGCAGCGGTGCGCGCGACGGCCTGCGAACCTGGGCGTTGTCGATGGGGCTGGAGTCGCTTGCCTGGGCGCTGATTTCGCAGCGCGGAGGCATCCCGGACGCGATGTCCATTCTGATGCCCAATCTGCTGCTGGCCGCTGCCTTGGCAATGAAGCTCGCTGCAATCCATGAATTTCAGGGACGGTCCTGGCCGCGATGGAAGTGCCTGCTGCCTGTCGCCCTGATGCTGGCGCTCATGGTCTTGCTCGAATACGACGATTTCCGCGGGCGGCTCGTCTACGGCGGCCTGATCTATGCCGCACAGATGCTGCTGATCGTGCACGCGCTGCATGCGGACGCGGAATTGCGCAAAGGCCGGGCCTGGTGGCTGCTTGGCGGCGTCACGGCGGCCATGGTGCCCATCCTGGCGCTGCGCTCGCTGGCGGCGTTCTTCGGCGTCGATCACTTCGCCACGGTGGAGGGGGCGGTCGCGCCCAACACGATCCAGCTGCTGGTTTTCGTGTGCCTGATGGCGCTGAATCTCCTCGGTTCCCTGGGTTTCGTGCTGATGGAGAAGGAACGCAGCGATCTCGAGTTGCGTTCGCTGGCGATGACCGATTTCCTGACCAGGGCCCTCAATCGCCGCGCTTTCACCGAGCGCGCCGAACAGCAAATGGCCCTGGCCCAACGGACCGGCCAGCCGCTGGCCTTGCTGATGATCGATGTCGACCATTTCAAGCAGATCAACGACGAGCATGGCCATGCCGCCGGCGATTCGGTGCTGGTCGAAATCGCGCGGGTCATCGGCAGCAACATACGCAAGCAGGACACGCTCGGCCGCTACGGCGGCGAGGAGTTCGGGGTGCTGCTGCCTGCGACGGATCAGGCGGGCGCGCTGGTGGTGGCGGAAAAGCTTCGCAAGGCGGTGGAGGCGATGCGCTGCCGCGTGAAGTCGAAGTCCGTTTCGGTCACGATCAGCATCGGCGTGACGGTGTGCCTGGCAAACTGCGAAAGATGCCAGTCCGATCTGCACAAGCTGCTCGGCGATGCCGACCGCGCGCTGTATCAGGCCAAGCACGGCGGGCGCAATTGCGCGGCGATCGTGCCCGTTGGCTGCGCGGTTCCCAGGCCGGGATGAAAAAAGAAGGCAGGTACCCCCGCCTTTTTTGTCGTGGCCGGCCCGGGACGGTTACTGCCTGGCCTTGTCCCGCTCGATGAGCGCGTAGGCCGAATGATTGTGGATGCTCTCGAAATTCTCCGCCTCCACGATGTACGCGTCGATCAGCGGCTCGGCGTTCATGGCGGCGGCGACGTCGCGCACGATGTCTTCGACGAACTTGGGGTTGTCGTAGGCGCGCTCGGTGACGTATTTCTCGTCGGGGCGCTTCAGCAGACCGAAGAGTTCGCAGGAGGCCTGCTCCTCGATTTTCCGCACCAGGTCCTCGATCCACAGGAAGCCGTTGGTACGGGCGGTCACGGTGACGTGCGAGCGCTGGTTGTGGGCGCCGTACTCTGAAATCTTCTTGGAACAGGGGCACAGCGAGGTCACCGGAACCACGACCTTGGTGGTATGGCGATACTCGCCCTTGTCGATTTCGCCGATCAGGGTGACTTCATAGTCCATCAGGCTGTTCACGCCGGAAACCGGCGCGGCCTTGTTGATGAAATAGGGGAAGCTCATCTCGATGTGGCCGGATTCGGCTTCCAGGCGCTCGACCATGTGGCGCAGCATGGACTCGAAGTTTTCCACCGAAATCTCGCGCTCGCGCGTGTTGAGAATCTCGACGAAGCGCGACATGTGCGTGCCCTTGAAGTGCTGCGGCAGGTAGACGTACATGTTGAAGCTGGCGATGGTGTGCTGCACGCCTTCGGCCTTGTCCGCGACCTTTACCGGGTGGCGGATGGACTTGATGCCGACCTTGTCGATGGCGATCTGGCGGGTATCTTTGGAGCTTTGCACGTCCGGCATGCAGACGGCATCGGTGCATTCATTCATGGCGATTCCTTGGGTGCGGTCGGAACTGGCCTGTCCCGGACAGGCAATTTAGACTGAGTATAAACTGTCAGAATACTTGAGTAAACTACTCGGATAATTTTTTCCGTGTCCGTTCGACCAGGCTCGCGGTATCCAGTTTGCTCTGAACTCTTTGATTTTCCTGCGTATCCTGCTCGATGAAGCGGTCCGGCAGGCCGCAATGCAGCACCTTGAGCAGAACATTGTTTGCCGCCAGGCATTCGGAAACAGCCGAACCGGCGCCGCCCATGGCGACATTCTCTTCCACCGTGACCAGCAAATCGTGCGTGCCGGCGAGTTCCAGGATGCGTGCTTCGTCGAGCGGCTTGACGAAGCGCATGTCGACCACGGTGGCATCGAGTTCCTCGGCGGCCCTGAGGCATTCGGCAAGCACCGTGCCGAAGGCGAGGAAGGCGACCCTGCCGCCCTCGCGCCGGATTGCGCTCTGGCCGACGGGCAGGGGTTCAAGCCCGGTTTCGAGGATCGCCCCCGGCCCGCCCCCGCGCGGGTAGCGCACTGCTGCCGGCCCCTTGTGCTGGTAGGCGGTGGTCAGCAGGCGGCGGCATTCGTTCTCATCGGAGGGCACCGCGATCAGCAGGTTGGGCACGCAGCGCAGGTAGGAAAGATCGAAGCTGCCGGCGTGGGTGGCGCCGTCCGCGCCCACTGGGCCGGCACGGTCGATCGCCAGGGTGACGTCGAGGTTCTGCAGGGCGACATCGTGGATCAACTGGTCGTAGGCGCGTTGCAGGAAGGTCGAATAAATCGCCACCACCGGTTTTTCGCCCTCGCAGGCGAGGCCGGCGGCGAAGGTGAGCGCGTGCTGCTCGGCGATGCCGACGTCGAAGTAGCGTTCAGGGTATAGCTCGGAAAACTTCACCAGGCCGGAGCCTTCGCGCATGGCCGGGGTGATGCCGACCAGTCGGGCATCCGCTGCCGCCATGTCGCACAGCCAGTCGCCGAAGACCTGGGTGTAGGTGGGCCTGGCGGGCGGGCTGCCGGCGGGCTTCTCGACGATGCCGACAGCCGGGTCGAAGGCGGATACGCCGTGGTACAGGCAGGGGTTGGCCTCGGCCGGTTCGTAGCCCTTGCCCTTCTTGGTGACCACGTGCAGGAACTGCGGGCCGTCCAGCCTGCGGATGTTTTTCAGGGTTTCCACCAGCACGTCGAGGTCGTGGCCGTCGATGGGGCCGATGTAGTTGAAGCCCATTTCCTCGAACAGCGTGCCGGGCGTGAGCATGCCCTTCATGTGCTCCTCGGCGCGCTTGGCCAGTTCCTTGATCGGCGGCACCTTCGACAGCACGATGTCGGAGGCCTTCTTCGCCCTGGCGTAGAACTGGCCGGACATGAGCTTGGCGAAATAATTGTTCAATGCGCCCACCGGCGGCGAGATCGACATGTCGTTGTCGTTCAGCACGACCAGCAGGGGCAGTTCGGTGGCGCCAGCGTTGTTGAGCGCCTCGAAGGCCATGCCGGCGGTCATGGCGCCGTCGCCGATGACGGCGATGGCGCGGCGTTCGGCGCCGGTCTGGCGGAAAGCCTCGGCCATGCCCAGCGCGGCCGAGATCGAGGTGCTGGAATGTCCGGCGCCGAAGGCGTCGTACTCGCTTTCCTCGCGGCGCGGGAAACCGGCGAGGCCGCCGCCGCGGCGCAGGCTGGCCATGGCGTCCTTGCGTCCGGTGAGGATCTTGTGCGCGTAGGTCTGGTGGCCCACGTCCCAGACGATGCGGTCGCCTGGCGTGTCGTACACGTAATGCAGGGCGATGGTGAGTTCCACCGCGCCCAGGTTGGAAGCGAGATGGCCGCCGGTATGCGCCACCGAGTCGAGCAGGAAGGCGCGGACCTCGTCGGCCAGCTGTTTCAGCTGCCTGCCGTCGAGGCTGCGCAGGTCGGCGGGGGAGAGGATCGAATCGAGCAGGGTCAAGTCAGGGCTCCCCATCAAAATTCGCGCCGCACGATGTAGTCGGCCAGCTGGCGCAGGCGATCCGCCTCGCTGCCGAAACCGGCCAGCGCGGCATGCGCATCGGCGCGCAGATCATCGGCCAGTTCGCGCGCACGCGCCAGGCCGAGCAGGCTCACGTAGGTCGGCTTGTTGGCGGCGGCATCCTTGCCCGCGGTCTTGCCCAGGGTGGCGGTCGAGGCATCGGCGTCGAGCACGTCGTCCACCACCTGGAAAGCCAGGCCCACGCATTTTGCATAGTGGTCGAGCTTGTGCATGGCGGTCTCGTCATGCCGGCCGCACAGCGCGCCGAGATTGACCGATGCGCGGATCAGCGCGCCGGTCTTGAGTATGTGCATGAATTCCAGTTGCGGCAGTTCCAGCGGGCGGCCGACGCTGTCGAGGTCGATGGCCTGGCCGCCGGCCATGCCGCGCGAGCCGGAGGCCGCGGCGAGGATGCCGAGCATGCGCAGCTGGGTTGCGGCATCATCGGCGAGCCCGGGCTGGGCCAGCACCTCGAAGGCCATGCTTTGCAGCGCATCGCCCACCAGCAGGGCGGTGGCTTCGTCGAATTCCACGTGTACCGTGGGCTTGCCGCGCCGCAGCACGTCATTGTCCATGGCCGGCAGGTCGTCGTGCACCAGCGAATAGGCGTGGATCATCTCGACTGCGATCGCAGCTTGGGCCACGCGGTCGGCATCGGCACGGGTGAGCTCGCCGGCAGCGAAGGCAAGCAGGGGCCTGACGCGCTTGCCGCCGCCAAGCACGGCGTAGCGCATGGCGTCGTGCAGGCGCTGCGGCGCGTGGCTCGTGTCGGGAAGGGCGGTGGAGAGGGCGGATTCGACGCGCGCCTGGCGTTCGGCCATCCAGGCCTGGAAATCATTCATCGGTATTGCTTGAAAAAGGTTTCATCACGCCGTTTTCCAGCGCCTCGACCTGCTGTTCGGCACGCGAGATCGCCTCACGGCAGAAATTGAGCAGGGAGGCGCCGCGCTCGTAGGCGGCAAGGGAGTCTTCCAAGCTCAGCTTGCCGGATTCCATCTGTGCGACGATTTTTTCCAGTTCGGCGAGGGCGGACTCGAAGTCCTTGGGGGCGGTGGCTTTGGCCATTGGCGAAATTGCAATGCAAGAAACGCGTAACTTTAACAAAAGCCGGGCGGCGAGTCTGCAAACCACCCGGGCCGATCATGGGCACGGGCGGCGAAAGTCTTTGCCTTGGCAGGGGCGCCGTGATATCTTCCACATCCCCCAGTGGGAATTCAGGGAACCTCCGGTTCATTGGGCGGACCAAGCTACGGTCCGTCAGGTGGCGGGGGTTTTTGTTTTATTTGCCTGCTCTCGGGAACCTCTGATCAAGTCCCACATGGCCGCGGCGCGGCTTTTCGGGATGGGATGCGCGACAAGGCAGCCCGCCCGGAAAACCACGCCCCGGAGGGTTTGCACGAAAAATGCCCGTCTGCGGCGTTGCGCGTCTTGCAGCTAAGCATTTTTCGTGCAAATGCGGCTCATGGACGACTTGATCAGGGGTTCCTCAGTGTGGCACTGGAATAGGGTGGGTAGGGATGTCCAATCTCGCTGATTCTGTTTCGGCGCTGTCAACAACAACGCCTCAACTGCCGGTGTCGTGGTATTTCGACCCGGAAATTTTCGAGCTCGAAAAAAGGCTGCTGTTCGACAACGGCCCCGGCTATGTCGGCCACGCGCTGATGGTGCCCGAGCGCGGCGACTACCATGCGCTCGAGCGCTTCGAGGGCGCCAGGGTGCTGGTCAACAACGCCAGCGGCATCGAGATGCTGTCCAACGTCTGCCGCCACCGCCAGGCCATCATGCTCAACGGCCGCGGCAAGCTGCCGGCCGACAACATTGTCTGCCCGGTGCACCGCTGGACCTATGACGCGCAGGGCACCCTGCTCGGCGCGCCGCATTTCCCCGGCAATCCCTGCATGAACCTGTCGCGCTCCGTGCTGCAGAACTGGAACGGCCTGCTGTTCAACGGCCCGCGCGACGTGCGCGCCGACCTCGCCGGCATGGGCGTGGCGGCCGATCTCGACTTCTCCGGCTACATGCTGGACAAGGTCACGGTCGACCATGTGCCCTACAACTGGAAGACTTTCATCGAGGTCTACCTCGAGGACTACCACGTCGAGCCCTTCCATCCGGGCCTCGGCAATTTCGTCACCTGCGACGATCTCAAGTGGCAGTACGGCGACTGGTATTCGGTGCAGACCGTCGGCCTGGCCAATGCTTTCGGCAAGAAGTTCGGCTCGCCGACCTACCAGAAGTGGCAGGAACAGGTGCTGCGCTACGGCGAGGGACAGAAGCCGAAGCACGGCGCGATCTGGCTCACCTACTACCCCAACATCATGGTCGAGTGGTATCCGCACGTGCTGGTGGTGTCCTCGGTGTGGCCGACCGGCATCGAATCCATGGCCAACATCGTCGAATTCTACTATCCGGAAGACATCGCGCTGTTCGAGCGTGAGTACGTGGAGGCCGAGCAGGCCGCCTACATGGAAACCGCGGTCGAGGACCACGAGATCGCCCAGCGCATGCATGACGGACGCCGTGCGCTGTTCAAGCAGGGCATCAGCGAGGAAGGGCCGTACCAGTCGCCGATGGAAGACGGCATGGTGCATTTCCACGAGTTCCTGCGCAAGCAGATCGGGCCGCAACTGAAAAAAGCCTGACGCAGAAAAAGCAAGGCATTGCAGGGAGGTGCGGGAGGATCAGAGAGGGAAGTTTGGATTTCCTCCCCTCCCTCCCTTAACCTCTCTGTTATTGAGAATTTCTTCGCGCCACAATTTTTTCTAGATGAAATCCACCTGGATGCTGGTCGCCGGTTTCCTGTTCGCGCTCATGGGGGTGCTGGTCAAGCTCGCCTCGGTGCGCTTCAGCTCGCCGGAACTGGTGTTCTACCGCTCGCTGTTCGGGCTGCTGGCCATCTATGCCGTGATTGTCTTTACCACGCGGCAATGGCTGGCGCCGCTGGCAACGAGACATGGTGCCAGCCATGTCAGGCGCGGCCTCTCAGGTTTTCTGGCGCTGGTGATGTTTTTCTACGGCATTGCCCACCTGCCGCTGCCCACGGCAATCACGCTCAACTATACTTCGCCGCTGTTCCTGGCCGCGATCCTCGTATGGGGGATGAAAGAGCGTCATGGCAAGGGGCTGGCCGCGGCGGTGATGATCGGTTTTGCCGGGGTGGTGCTGCTTCTGCAGCCGGGCTGGGGCGGGCAGGACATGATGGCGAGACTGATCTGCCTGCTGTCCGGCGCGCTGGCGGCGGTGGCTTATCTCAATGTGCGCACCCTGGGCAGGGAGGGCGAACCGGATTGGCGCGTGGTGTTCTATTTCACCCTGCTCTCGACAGTGGGCGGAGGAATCTGGATGGCTGGCGCGGGATTCGTGGTGCCGCAGCTCACGGACATCCCCTTGTTGCTTGCCATGGGCGCGACCGCCACGCTGGCGCAACTGGCCATGACCCGCGCCTACCGGATGGGCAACACGCTGGCGGTGGGTGCGCTGGCCTATTCGACCGTCGGTTTCGCGGCGCTGCATGGCGTGCTCTTGCTCGGCGACCGACCGCCCATGATTGCCTGGGTGGGCATGCTGCTGATCGTGCTGGCCGGACTGATCGGCGTATGGGCGAGCCGCAGTGTCGCTGCACCCGAATGACGCTATATTTACGGTATCGATACACACATCCGGAGCAGCTTCAATGATCGCAATCAACGTCAAGGACAACATCATCAGCATGTCGGTGCTGGGCCGTTTTACCCTCGAGGACTACAAGGAATTCGAGGCGGCCGTGCTCTATGGCATCAAGTTCCAGGGCGTGGTGAACCTGCTCATCGACCTGCGCGACATGCTTTCCTTCAGCCTCGACGTGGCCTGGGAAGAACTCAGGTTCTCGCGCGAGCATGCCAACGATTTCGACCGTGTCGCCATTCTCACCAGCAATGAGTGGGTCGCCTGGAGCACGTGGATCAACCGCATCTTCGTCGATGCCGAGATCCGGCTGTTCGACGAAATCGAAAGCGCCGAGTCCTGGCTGCGCGAGACCGCAGGCAGCGCCCAGTCAGCCTGAACGGCCGGTTTCAGCTGGCAGGCTGCGCAGCCGCGCGGGCCTGAATATTTCCTCATCCTGGTAGTAGGCCAGGCTTTCGTTGTCGTCCCAGCCGGGCACGCCTTGCACCGGCAGGGGGGGCAGTTCCAGCGTTTCCGCCGCCTGCAATGCCGATGCGGCAAGCGAGTCGAGTATGGCAGGCGCGGTTTCCTGTGTGTCCAGGAACAGGCATTTCGCCGTCATGCCGGGAAACGGCGCCAGGCATTTTTCCAGCAGGCCGTGTCCGACGACGACGAAGCGCATCTGCCGTACCGCTTCTGCGCGGGCCTCCCAGAACAGCCGGGCCCATTGTTTCGCGCGCAGCAGCTCCAGCAGCGCAGGATCGGAGGACGCGACCAGCATGCCGCTTTCGTCGAGCAGCGTGAGTCGGTCGCGCAGGCGGCCGCGTTGTTTTTCCTCTGCCGGCCGCAGCGCCAGCGCCTGGCAATGGCGCAGGTTGAGCATGGACTTCAGTCGCGGAAAGCGCAGCCAGACCAGGGCGTTGAGGAAATCGTGCAGGTTGCCCTCGCGCGTGGGCACGACGCCGGAAGCGGCGATGCCCTGCTCGTATTGCGCCGCCGGGCAGGATCCCGACAGGCTGGCAAAGCGCAGGGCCTTGCCGCTGTGCGCATGGCGCACGTCAAGGCGCACCGCCAGGTCGTTCAGCGCTTGCAGGCCGGTGTCGGGCTGCAGGCGGGACAGCAGCCCGCGGTAGGGATCGAAGGCAGGATGCGCGTAGCCGCTCAACTCAGTCGCTGCGAGAGCCTGGCGCGGTATTCGCGGGTGAGGGGATGCTCGGGGCCGAGCAGGTCGAACAGGGCGAGTAGCGCCTGGCGCGGCAGGCCCTGGCGGTATTGCGGATGCTCGGCATCCAGCGCGTCGAGCGCGCCGAGCGCCGATTCGAGATCGTCCTTCGCCAGCTGCAGGGCGGCGAGCTGGAAACGGGCGTCGGCATTGCCGGCGTCGGCGGCGCGCGCCTCGACATCGGCCGGCGCATGCTCGGCCGCGCTCGCCAGCGCGAAATGGGCGTAGAGCCTGGCGATGTCGGCATGCGCACGCAGTTCCGCCGGCAGGCTTTCCAGCAATTGCATGGCCTGATCGTGTTCGCCGTCGGCCCACAGCAGCTTGGCGAGGTCGCGCGGGATGACCGGATTGCCGGGTTCCTCCACTGCCGCGGCTGCGAGCATGCGCCGGGCTTCCCCGGTTTGCCGCCTCTGCCAGGCGGCGAGGCCCTGCGCGTAGAGATTGACGCTGTCGCGCATGATGAAGCGGTCGAGCAGCTGGCGGAAATGGTTGTCGGACTCGGCGCCGTGCACGGTTTCCACCACCTCGCCGCGGCGGAAGAACTTGACCGTGGGCACGCTGGTGACGCCGAGGCGGCGCGCCAGTGCGCCCAGTTCGTCGGTATTCAGCATCACCAGCAGGAACTTGCCGCCGTATTCGGAAGCGAGCTTGACCAGGCGCGGCATCAGGATCATGCAGGGGCCGGCTTTGGGCGTCCAGAAATGCACCAGCACCAGGCCGCGCTGCGAGTTTTCCAGCACTAGGCGCGGGAAGTTTTCCGCCGTGGCGTCGTAGACGTAGGGCGACAGCGCCATCAGGCCTGCACCGCTTTTTTCGGCGAACGCCGGCGCCGCGGTTTCATCGGCGCGGCTTCGACTTCGACGGAGGTGGCTGCAGCGGCGGGCGCCAGCATGTCCTTGAACGCCTCGGTCGCTTCCACCAGCGCGTGCGCAATGCCGGGCTCGAAGGCGGAGTGCCCGGCATCCGGGATCACTTCATAGAACGCTTCCGGCCAGGCGCGCGCCAGCTCGTCGGCGGTGACGATGGGGCAGACCGCGTCGTAGCGCCCCTGCACGATGACCGCGGGCAGATGGCGGATCTTGTGCAGATTGTCGAGCAGGCTGTTGTCCGGCAGGAAAATGTCGTGGCGGAAATAATGCGCCTCGATGCGCGCGAGCGACAGCGCGACCGCGTCGGATTCGAAGCTGTGGACCAGCGCCTCGTTCGGCAGCAGGGTCGAGCAGGCGCCCTCGTAGCGGCCCCAGGCGCGCGCCGCCGGCAGGTGCACGGCGGGATCGGGGTCGGTGAGTCGGGCGTGGTAGGCGGCGAGCAGATCGCCGCGCTCGGCGTCCGGAATCATGCCGGCGAAATCCTGCCAGGCTTCGGGAAACAGCGTGCGCATGCCGTACAGGAACCAGTCGATTTCGCTCTTGCGGCACAGGAAAATGCCGCGCAGCACGAAGCCCAGGCAGGCCTCGGGGTGCGCCTCGCCATAGGCCAGCGCCAGCGTCGACCCCCAGGAGCCGCCGAACACCAGCCACTTGTCGATGTCCAGGGTGCGCCGCAGCAGTTCGATATCGTCGATGAGGTGCGGCGTGGTGTTGTCGGTGAGTTCGGCGTAGGGCGTGGATCTGCCGGCGCCGCGCTGGTCGAACAGCACGATGCGGTAATGGGCCGGGTCGAAGAACCGCCTCTGCAGCGGCGAGGTGCCCGAGCCGGGGCCGCCATGCAGGAACAGCACCGGCACGCCCGCAGGATTGCCGCTCTCCTCCCAATAGATGCGATGCACGCCGCCGGTTTCGAGGAAACCGTGGCGGTGCGGGAGGATGTCGGGAAACAGGCAGGATGGAACGGACATGCTGAACAAGAGCTGCTGAAAGCCCACATTATCCCCCCGACGCGCGAATACGTACCTATTACTTATTGGGTATTCCGCCATGTGCCGCTTGTGGTTACACTTCAGGCAGGATTTTTGAACAGGGGGTGCCATGACCGTGCATGCGTTGAAGGATGAGGAAATCCATCTGCTGCGCAAGGAAATCGAGATGCTCATGGGCGAGCGCCAGCGCCTCCTCCAGGTGGTGGGTGCTGCCGCCGTCCTGGTCGCCAATCTCGACAGCGACACCCTGCCGGACGATGAGGACACCATCGATGCCGCCGAGATGCTTGCCGAGCAGCTCAATTCGCTGGCAGAGGAAACGCTCAAGGATGCGCTCGAATCCGTGCGTGCCGAAATGGATGACAGACCGCAGGCCTGAGTGACGCACATCGCCGTCGCCTGAACTGGCTGCATGACCCTGCCCCTGCTGTCGACTCTTTCCCGACTCCCGCGTTTTGCCCTGATTGTCCTGGCGACGGCGCTGGCTTATTTTCTGGCGGGCTGGCTGGGCTTGCTTCTGGAAAACCGTCTGGACGTGATGTCGGTGGTGTGGCTGGCCGCTGGCGTGGCCGCGGCCGCGGCCGTGCGCTACGGCCTGGCCGGCGTCGCGGGGGTCTTTCTCGGCGCGCTGGCGATGAACTGGGGGCGCGTGGATGCCGACCTCCTGCCGTTCCTGTCTGTCGGCGCGTCCCTGGGCGCCTGGGTCGTTTTCTGGATAGTCGAGCGTCCGGGTCAGGGACTGTCCTTCGGCTCCGTAGGCAGCATCGCCCGCTTCTGCCTGCTCGCCATCCCCGCCGGCACCGTCGTGTCCGCGCTGATCGCGGCAGCGGCCCGGGTCAGGTACGACGTGCTGCCGCAGGAGCAGTTCTGGCTCGGCGTCTGGTCGCTGTGGTCGGCCGACATGGCGGGCGCGATCCTGCTTGCGCCGGTGCTGCTTTCCGCCAACCTGTACGACTGGCGTGTGCAAAGGAACGCGCTGCGCCTGGAGTGGGTCGCCGTGCTTGCGGCCAGCCTGCTGCTGGCCTGGCTCATGCTGTGGGCGGGCAGCGAACCGGCGCGGAAAATCGGCGAATACCTGCTGTTTCCGCTGGTGCTGTGGGTGGCGTTGCGCTTTTCCGCCGGCGCGACGACCGCGCTGGTGCTGGTTCTCAGCATCGTGCGCATCGCCAGCGACCTGAACGAATTCAGCCCGGCGGAAGTGCATGCGCCATTCCTGGAAGTGCTCAACGTCCAGGTGACGACCCTGAGCCTGGCCATCTGCGGGCTGCTGGTGGCGGCGGCGCTGGCGGAGAGGCACGAGTCGGAAATGCGCCTGGACAGGCTGGCCAACCACGACCCGCTCACCGGGCTGCCAAACCGCACCTATTTCCAGGTCTATCTGGAGCATGCCATCAGCCAGTGTGCGCGCAAGGGCGGGCAGGTTTCGCTGCTGTTCATCGATCTCGACCGTTTCAAGCACATCAACGATTCGCGCGGGCATGAAGTCGGCGACGAAGTGCTGCGTGTCGTGGCCGAACGCTTCGGCGCCGTCCTGCGCGGCGACGATTTCGTTGCGCGACTGGGCGGCGACGAGTTCGCCGTGGTGATGAGCCACCCCAAGACCCTGCGCGCCGCGAGCCGCGTGGCGCGCAAGCTGACCGAGACGCTGACCGAGCCGTTCAAGGTCAACCGCCATACCTACACGGTGTCGGCCAGTGTCGGCATCAGCGTGTATCCCGACGATGCCAGCGATGCCAACACGCTGCTGCGCCAGGCCGACATGGCCATGTACAAGGCCAAGCTCAAGCGCTGCGGTTTCGAGTACTTCAGCGACGACATGAATGCCGCGGCGCAAGAGCAGCTGGTGATCGAGAACGGCATCCGCCGAGCGCTGCGCAACGATGATTTTGCCCTGCTCTACCAGCCCAAGGTCGACCTGGCCACGGGGCGCATGGTCGGCATGGAGGCGCTGGTCCGCTGGATGACGCCGGGCAGCGGCGGCCTCATCGGCCCCGACAAGTTCATTCCGGTGGCGGAAGACACCGGCCTCATCGTGCCGCTGGGCCACTGGGTGTTGCGTACCGCATGCCGGCAATGGGTTGCATGGCAGCAGGCGGGACTCGCACCGCCCACGGTTTCGGTCAACCTGTCGCCGCGCCAGTTCACCCACGGCGGGCTGGCGCGCGAAATCCTGCTGACCATCGAGGATACCGGCATGAACCCGGCCTATCTCGGCCTCGAGATCACCGAAAGCACGGCCATGGAAAACCCCCAGACCACCCTGCAGGTGCTGACGGAGCTCTCCCAGCACGGCATCCAGGTCATGATCGACGACTTCGGCACCGGCCATTCCAACCTGCGCCAGTTGAAGCGGCTGCCGATCGACATCGTGAAAATCGACAAGAGCTTCGTGAAGGATGTGCTGGTCGACAAGGAGGACGCGGAGATCGCCAATGCCATCGTCCGCCTCGCGCATCTGCTCGATCTGCGGGTGGTTGCGGAAGGCGTGGAAGACATGGAGGTCGCCATGTTCCTCAAGGAGATGGGCTGCGACGAGATCCAGGGCTACCTGGTCGGCAAGCCCATGCCGCCGGACGCGGTCAAGGACCAGTTCGGCAAGGCCTTCGCCATCGGCGGCGCGCAGGGCGAGATGTCCTTCGGCAACACCGCGCTGCGGCTCAGCTAGCAGGCTGGCGGTGAACCGTCACTGGGCCAGCAGCTCGCGTTCCATTAGCAGATAGGTGTTGTAGGCGTTCGACCGGTTGGCCGCCTCGAACGCCGGCAGCCCGCTGAAGCGCGACCAGTCTATGCGCGCATAGGCCTCCTCGAACGGCTCCATCTCCGCCACCGCCTTGCCGATTTCGCTGCGCAGATAAGTTAGATAGTCGCGTGTCAGCGCCAGATCCCTTGCCGGGGAACGGCTGACCGCGCCGTGGCCCGGCACCATCACGCGCGGCTTCATGGCCGTGAGCTTGTCGAGCGAATCGAGCCAGGCCCTGGAGTCGGCATCGCCGACAAAGGGCACGCGGCCCTTGAACACCAGGTCGCCCGCATACAGCACGCCGTCTTCCTTGACGAACATCGCCAGATCCTCGGCGCTGTGCGCCGGCCCGACATGGCGGATGGCGAAGTGCACGCCGCCCATGCTGAAATCGGTATCGCCATCCAGATAAACGTCTGCTTCGAGGAGGCGGGTGTTTTCGTCCACCCACGGGAACAAGTCCTGCTTGCGCTGCGCGAAGCGCTCGCGGGCCTGCTCGGTCGTGGTGAGGCCCCGTGCGTTGCGATGCGCCCAGATTTCCGCGCCAGCCTCCTTGAACACCTGCAGGCCATAGAAATGGTCGGCGTGATAATGGCTGACGATCACGCGCCTGACCGGTTTGGAGGTGGTGCTGCGGATGAGGCCGAGCATTTTCCTGGCGAGCGGCACCGTGCCCAGGCTGTCGAACACCACCACGCCATCGCGGGTGACGACGAAGCCAGCATTCGACATGAAGCCCTGATTCTCGCTGGAGGCCTGGCCGGCCAGGCCTTCAATGTAATAACTGTGCGTGCCGACCTTCACCGCTTTCATCGGCACGCTGGCGTCGGTATCGATCGCGTGGCTCAGGCTGGCAAGGCCAAGCAGCACGATCAGCGCGAGGATTCTCGGCATGGCTTTCTCCGGTTGCTGCGCCGGGCGGACGCGAACAAATTATAAGGCGCGTATGTTATCTTCGCCCTAAACGGGAGATGCGGTTTGATCAGGAAACAGTGGCCGGTATTCGTTCTGGCGTTCGTGCTGCCCCTGCTGGCGGTGTATTGGTGGTGGGGCGGATTCAACAAGGTGACGGTGGCTGAGCTGGAGTCGGGGCCGCATTTCTACGCCTATCTCGAGCACGAGGGCGAGCTTGGCAAGCTGCCGAAGACCCAGGCCAGGGTGTTCGCGCTGCTGGAGCAGGCCGGCATCACCCCCGGCGACACCATCACCGTGCTGCTCACCGACCCGCGCAAGACTGCCAAGGACGCACAGCGCGCCAAGACCGGCTACCGCGTGCCGCTGGATGCGAAGCTGCCCAGGGAGTTGATGAGCGAAGCCATCCCGCGGCGCAGGGTGATGGCGGCCACGGTGCAGGCTGCGGTGGCGCTGGCGCCGAGCAAGGCCTACCAGGCGCTGGCCGACCAACTCGCCCCGAGCGGGCACGACATTACCCTGCCGGCGGTGGAAATCTACCGGCCCTCGGGCACCGCGTCGCGCGTGGGCGAACTCACCGTGGAGATCGCGGCGCCATGATCTTCTTCAGCCTGCTTGCCGCGCTCGCGCTCGAACACTACCGTCCGCTGGCGCGGCCGCTGCCGCATTTCGAATATTTCGCGCGCCTGGCCGCCCTGCTGCGCGAAAGGCTCGACGGCGGAGAAGCGTTCCACGGCGTCGTCGCCTGGTGCCTCGGCGTGCTGCCGCTTGTCTTTCTCGTCTGGCTGGTGGGTGACTGGCTGGCCGGGGTGAATTTCCTGCTCGGCTGGGCCTGGGGCGTGGGCGTGCTGTACCTCACCATGGGCCTCAAGTATTACAGCCGCATCGCGGAAGGCATTGCCGACAGACTGCGCACCGCGCGCATGGAGGAGGCGCGCGCCGAACTGCAGGCATGGCGCGGCGGCGATGCGGAGGAATTCGGGCCGCGTGAAATCGCCTCGGCCACCATCGAGCAGCTGTTCGCGCACAGCCACCGGCAGACCTTCGGCGTGCTGTTCTGGTTCATCCTGCTGGGGCCGGCCGGCGCGGTGCTGTTCCGCCTGGCCTCGGTGCTGTCGCTGCGCTGGAACGAAGCCAGCCCGCCGTTTTCCGGCGCGGCCGTGAAACTGTTCCATGTGCTCAACTGGGTGCCGGTGCGGCTCACTGCGCTGACCTACGCGGTGGCGGGCAATTTCGAGGACGCCCTGTACTGCTGGCGCACCCAGGCGCAGGCCTGGCCCAATGCCGAGGAGGCTGTCGCCATGACGGCTGGCGCCGGCGCCATGGGCGTGAAGCTCGGCCAGCCGCTGATGGTGGGCGGGCAATGGCAGGAACGCGGTGAAATCGGCCTCGGCGACGAGCCCGACGCCGACCAGATCGATAGCGCCAACAGCATGATCTGGCGTGGCCTGATGGTGTGGATGGTGCTGGCCTTGCTGTTCATGGTCGCGGGCTTGGCGGCCTGAGAGACCGGATGCAAGAGGCAAGCTGCAAGAGCAGCGCTGCGCGCCTTCAAGAAAAAACCTTGCGACTTGTAACTTGAATCTTGAGTCTTGAATAATGGGTTATCAAACGCTGGCCGCGGTCGACCTCGGCTCCAACAGCTTCAAGCTGCAGGTGGCGCGGGTGCAGGGCGAGCAGCTCTACCTGCTCGACGCACTCAAGGAACCGGTGCGGCTCGCCGCCGGCCTCGACAAGAACAAGCGCCTCGATGCCGATTCGCAGCAGCGCGCGCTCGACTGCCTCAGGCGTTTCAGCGAGCGCCTGCGCGGCCTGCCGGAAGGCGCGGTGCGCTGCGTCGGCACCAGCGCATTGCGCGTGGCCAAGAATGCCGAGCAGTTTCTTGAACAGGCCGAGGCGGCACTCGGCTTTCCCATCGAAATCATCGCCGGCCGCGAGGAAGCGCGCCTGATTTATCTGGGCGTGACCCACAGCCTGCCGCCTTCGAGCGGTCGGCGCCTGGTGGTCGACATCGGCGGCGGTTCCACCGAATGCATCATCGGCAGCGGCGTTGCACAGGAGCGCCGCGAGAGCCTGCAGATGGGCTGCGTCAATTTCTCCCTGCGTTTCTTTGCCAACGGCAAGCTGGACAAGGCGGCGATGAAGGAGGCCGAACTGGAGGCGCGCCTCGTCGCCCAGGGCATCGAAGCGGATTTCGGCAAGTCCCACTGGGACGAGGCGGTGGGCTCCTCCGGCAGCATCCGTGCCGTGGCCGACATCCTCGAAGCCAACGGCTGGGGCCAGGGCGTTAATGCCGAGGGCATGGCCTGGCTGCGCGAGGCCATGCTCAAGGCCGGCCATGTCGACAAGCTGGACATCCCCGGCCTGCGCGCCGACCGCCGCCCGGTGCTGGCTGGCGGCTTCGCCATCCTTTCCGGCTTGTTCGCCGAACTCGGCATCGGGCAGATGAATCCCGCATCCGGCGCGCTGCGCGAGGGCATCCTCTACGATCTGCTTGGCCGCATGTCGAGGAACGACATGCGCGAGGAAACCGTGGCCGAATTCATGCGCCGCTATCACGTCGACCCCAGGCAGGCGGCGCGCGTCGAAAAGCTGGCGCTGCGTCTGTTCAAGAGCGTGGCGCCTGCGGACAAGGAGGAAAAACAGGAGGCGCGCCGCTTCCTGTCGTGGGCCGCGCACCTGCACGAGATCGGCATTTCCATCGCCCATTCCGGTTACCACAAGCACGGCGCCTATATCCTGGAAAACGCCGACATGCCCGGCTTCTCGCGCACCGATCAGGAACGCCTGGCGCTGCTGGTGCGCGCCCAGCGCGGCGCAGTGGCCAAGTTGCCCCCGCTCGCGGCTGGCGGCGAACTTGCCGGCATCGACCGCACCCTGGCTTGGCTGCTGCGCCAGGCGGTGATCCTGTGCCGCAACCGCGCCGAACCGAGCCTGCCCGAGGTGCAGCCGGAAACGACGGCCAAGGGCTACCGCCTGCGGCTTGCCAGGACCTGGCTGGAAGACAACGCGCTCACCTGGCGTGCGCTGGAGGAAGAGGCGGTCTACTGGGCCAGCGTCGGCGTGCGCGTGCAATACGACTGATCCATGGCCATGCATCTGAAACGCGCATATGAAGCGTGCGCGCCCGAAGACGGATACAGGATCCTGGTGGACCGGCTGTGGCCGCGCGGACTCTCGCGCGAAGCCGCCTGCATCGACCTGTGGCACAAGGAGATCGCGCCCAGCGCGGAACTGCGCAAGTGGTTCGCCCACGATCCGGCGAAGTGGCAGGAATTCCGCAGGCGCTATGCCGAAGAACTGGACAACAATCCTGCCGAAGTCGAAAAGCTGGCGGCGCACGCCCGCCGCGGCACGGTCACGCTGGTCTATGGCGCGAAGGACGAGCGGCACAACCAGGCCGTGGTGCTCAAGCAATATCTCGAGAGAACGGCGCGGCGCCCGCCCGCCTCAAACCGCGGCCGCGCCTGAGCGCGCAGCGGCTTCGAGCGGCTTTTCCGAAACCCGCAGGTGGCCGAGAAACTGCTCGGTCGCGGCGCGCCAGGAGAACTTCTCTGCGTGGGCGCGCGCCGCGCTCCGCTCGATATCGAGCGCGGCCAGGCAGGCTTCCCGCAAATCCTCGTGCATGGCCCCGGCGTTCGAATCGCCCAGCACGTCGATGGGCCCGGTGACCGGATAGGCGGCCACCGGCAGGCCGCAGGCCAGCGCTTCCAGCAATACCAGGCCGAAGGTGTCGGTCCTGCTGGGGAACACGAACACGTTCGCCGAGGCGTAGACCTCGGCCAGTTCCTGCTGATTGAGCACGCCGAGGTAGTTCACCTCCGGGTATTTCGCGCGCAGGCCGGCCAGCGCCGGGCCGTCGCCCGCCACCCACTTGGAACCGGGCAGGTCGAGTTCGAGGAAGGCCTCGATGTTCTTTTCCACCGCCACGCGGCCGACGTAGAGGAAAATCGGCGGCGCGCTGTCGAGCCGGTGGACGTCCTGCAGCCTGAACACGTCGAGGTCGACGCCGCGCGACCACAGCACCACATTGCCGAAACCCCAGGTCTCGAGGTCGGCCTTGACCTTTGGGGTGGGCGCCATCACCGCGCGCGAAGGGCCGTGGAACCAGCGCAGGAAGCGATAGGTCCAGGACAGCGGCAGCCTGAAGCGCGCCTCGACGTATTCCGGAAAGCGCGTGTGGTAGGCGGTGGTGAAGGGCAGGCCGTGCTTCAGCGCATAACGCCGTGCGGCCAGGCCGAGCGGGCCTTCGGTGGCGATGTGCAGCGCGTTCGGCGCGAAGTCGCGAATGCGTTTCTCGACGCCCTTGCCGGGCAGCAGGGACAGGCGGATGTCGGGATAGGTCGGGCAGGGCAGGGTGGCAAACTCCAGCGGCGACAGCAGCTCGACCTCATGGCCCATGGCCTGCAGTTCGCGCCGCGTCGTGGTGAGGGTGCGCACCACGCCGTTGACCTGCGGCTGCCAGGCATCGGTGACGATCATGACTTTCATGGGATTCCTTTCGCGGGCCTAGTCGACAGTGACGGCGCTGCGCCGTTTTCTTGCCGGACTGTCGAGGCGCTTGGTCCAGTAGATGATCTGCAGTTCGCCGTCGAAGGTTTCCGCCAGCGCCGACAGGCTTTCCACCCAGTCGCCGTCGTTGCAGTAGACGATGTCGTCGATGGTGCGGATCTCGGCCTTGTGGATGTGGCCGCAGACCACGCCATCGCAGTTCCGGCGCCGGGCCTCCTCGGTCATCACCCGCTCGAAGGCGGTGATGAAGCTGACCGCGTTCTTCACCTTGTGCTTGAGGTACTGCGACAGCGACCAGTAGGAATAGCCGAAGTGCGCGCGCGCCCAGTTGAACCAGCGGTTGAGCACCAGGGTCAGGGTGTAGAGCGAGTCGCCGACGTAGGCCAGCCAGCGCGCGTGCTGCATGACGCCGTCGAACAGGTCGCCGTGGGTCACCAGCAGTTTCCGGCCGTCGGCGGTGACATGCACGATGTCCTCGGCCACCTCGATCTCGCCGAAGGCGAGGCCGGCGAACTGGCGCGCCATCTCGTCGTGGTTGCCGGGCACGTAGACCACGCGCGTGCCCTTGCGCGCCTTCCTCAGTATCTTCTGCACCACGTCGTTGTGCGCCTGCGGCCAGTACCAGCCGCGGCGCAGCTGCCAGCCGTCGATGATGTCGCCGACGAGGTAGAGCGTGTCGGAATCGTTGTGCCTGAGGAAGTCCAGCAGATACTGCGCCTGGCAGCCCGGCGTGCCGAGATGGATGTCGGAAATCCAGAGCGTGCGGTAGCGGCGGGTCTTTTCCGGCGGCGGCTCGCCGCCGGGATCGAGCGATGAAACCAGGAAGGAAACGGTTTCCTGCCGTGTGAAAACGGAGATGGCGGGCGGGGTGGAGGAGCGCAACAGGCCCATGACACGAGTGAGCATGTGCGCATGAAGCCACAGCCGCATGACGCGGCCGTGACCGGAATGTGAAGCTTATTTTTTCGCGTGCAGCGCCAGCAGCATCGACTGCGCGCAATAGGGCTTGGCGCCTTTCCTGCCGCGCCGGCGGAAGCTGCCGTCCGGCTGCATTTCCCAGGCCTGCAGGTTGTCGCGCAGGTAGGGCCGGAGGCCTTCCTGGATCACGCGTTTCTTCAGCTTCGGGTCGAGAATCGGGAAACAGCTCTCGATGCGGCGGAAAAAGTTGCGGTCCATCCAGTCGGCGCTGGAGAGGTAGACCTGCTCCTCGCCGAGGTTCCTGAAATAGAAAATGCGCGAATGCTCGAGGAAGCGGCCGACCACCGAGCGCACGCGGATGTTGTCCGAAAGCCCCGGCACGCCCGGACGCAGCGCGCACACGCCGCGCACGATGAGGTCGATCCTCACGCCGGCCTGCGAGGCCTCGTACAGCGCGGCGATCACCCGCGGTTCCAGCAGTGCGTTCATCTTGGCGATGATCGCGGCCGGCTGCCCGGCCCTGGCGGCGACGGCCTCGCGCTCGATGGCGGCGATGATCTCCGGGTGCAGGGTGAACGGCGACTGCAGCAACTGGCGCAGCCTGCCGGCACGCCCCAGCCCGGTCAGCTGGGTGAAAATCTGGTTGACGTCGGCGGTGATCTCCTCGTTTGCCGTCATCAGGCCGAAGTCGGTGTACAGGCGCGCGGTGCGCGCGTGATAGTTGCCGGTGCCGAGGTGCGCGTAGCGGCGCAGCCCGCCTTCCTCGCGGCGGATGACCAGGGCGAGCTTGGCGTGGGTCTTGTGTCCGACCACGCCGTAGACCACATGGGCGCCGGCCTCCTCCAGGCGCGCGGCCCAGTTGATGTTGGCTTCCTCGTCGAAGCGCGCCAGCAGCTCCACCACCACGGTGACTTCCTTGCCGCTCTGCGCCGCGCGGATCAGCGCGTTCATCAGCTGCGAGTCGGTGCCGGTGCGGTACACGGTCTGGCGGATGGCGACCACCTGCGGATCGGAGGCGGCCTGCTCGATGAAATCGGTTACCGGCTGGAAGGACTCGAACGGATGGTGCAGCAGCACGTCGCCCCTGGCGATCACCTCGAACATGTTGGCCGCCTTGCCGATGCGCGCCGGCAGGCTCGGGGTGAAGGGCGGGAACTTCAGTTCGGGGCGATCCACCCAGTCGGGCACCTGCATCAGGCGCACCAGGTTGACCGGGCCGTGCACCTGGTAGAGGTCGGAACGGTCGAGTTCGAACTGGGCGAGCAGGAAGTCCGCCATGGTGTCGGAGCAGTTGTCGGCGACTTCGAGGCGGACGGCGGCGCCGAAGTGGCGGTGCGGCAGCTCGCCCTGCAGGGCGTGGCGCAGGTTCTTGGTTTCCTCGTCGTCGACGAAGAGGTCGGAGTTGCGCGTGACGCGGAACTGGTAGCAGCCTTCCACCGTCATGCCCGTGAACAGCTCGCCGACATGCGCGTGCAGGATGGAGGACAGGAACACGAAGCCGTATTCGCAGCCGGCTATGTGTTCGGGCAACTGGATCACGCGCGGCAGCGAGCGCGGCGCCTGCACCACGGCGGCGCCCGAATTGCGGCCGAAGGCGTCCTTGCCCTTGAGTTCCACGGCGAAGTTGAGACTCTTGTTGAGCACGCGCGGAAACGGGTGCGCAGGATCGAGCCCGATCGGCGTCAGCACCGGCATCAGCTCGCGGAAGAAATAGTCGCGTATCCAGGCGGCCTGTTCCTCGTTCCACTGCGTGCGCCGGATGAAGCGGATGCCGCGCGCGCCCAGCGCAGGCAGCAGGGTCTGGTTGAACAGCTGGTACTGCTTCGCCACCAGCTCGTGCGCCATGCGCTGCACTTCGGCATAGGACTGGCGCGGCGTGAGACCGTCGGGGGATGGCGCGGAAATGCCGGCCTTGATCTGTTCCTTCAGCCCGGCCACGCGCACCTCGAAGAATTCGTCCATGTTGCTCGACACGATGCACAGAAAGCGCAGGCGCTCGAGCAGCGGAGTCTCTTCGTCCTCGGCCTGGGCCAGCACGCGGCGCTGGAATTCGAGAATGCCGAGTTCGCGGTTGATGAGTTGTTCCGGCAGGGGCAGGGGCATGATCTGTATTGAGCTGTGCGGGCAATTGGACGACTATAGTGAGTCGATGCTAGCAAAACGGTTCCCTGCCATCTATCGCGCGCTGCAACTATCGTGTCATTCGAAACCGAACTCAAGCTCTGGTTGTCACCCGGCGACGTCGCGGCATTCCGCGCGCTGGCCAGGCTCGCCCGTGCGCGCCCGCGCCGAGAAGCCTTGCACACTCTCTATTTCGACACCCCGGGCCTGGCGCTCGCCAGGCACGGCATCGCGCTGCGCGTGCGCAGGATCGGACGGCGCTGGGTGCAGACGCTGAAGACCGAGGGCGAGAAAAGCGGCGGCCTGTCGCGGAGGCTGGAGCTGGAAACGCCGGTCGGCGGTCCGCTGCCGGATTTTTCGCGCCTGCCGGCGGAAACGGTGGACAGGCTGATCCGGCGCAAATGGCGTACCCGCCTGGTTCCCGTGTACGAGACCCGCTTTCTTCGCACTGCCTGGAATCTGCGTGCCCCCGACGGCAGCCGCGTGGAGGTGGCGCTCGATGTCGGCGAGATCGTTGCGGGCAGGCTGTCCGAAGCGCTGTGCGAGGTCGAACTGGAACTCAAGTCCGGTTCGGCGGATGCGCTCTACGGGCTGGCGCAGGCGCTGGCGCAACGGGTCCTGCTGATTCCCTTCGATGCCAGCAAGGCCGAGCGCGGCGCGCGGCTTGCCGCGGGCAAACCGCGCAGGCCCGCAGGGGCGGCGCTGCCCGACCTCGCAGGCGACACGCCGGCCTGCGCCGGCTTCGTGCAGATCGCGCGTGCCTGCCTCGCCCAACTGCAGGCCAACCTGCCCGGCCTGCTGCAGGAGGAGGATCCGGAATACCTGCACCAGGCGCGCGTTGCGCTCAGGCGCCTGCGCTCGGCCGCCGGCCTGTTCGGAAAAGCCTGCCCGCCGCCGCCCGAGCCGATGGCGCGCCTGGCGGAACTGGGGCGCGCGCTGGGCGCGGCGCGCGACTGGGACGTGTTCGTGCTCGAAACCTTGCCGGCGCTGCGCGAGTCCGTCCCGGCCGCGCAAAAGACCCTGCTGGTCAGGCGCGCGCAGGCCGCCCGGCGCAAGGCGCGCGCGGCTGCGCTGGCGGCAGCGGCATGCCCGCAAACCGGGGCCGATCTCATCGCCCTGCATCGCTGGCTGCATGCGCAGGCCGCTTCGCCGGGCAAGCCCGCGCTGCACAAGCTGGCAGCGCGGAAGCTCGCGCGCCTGCATGCCGCCGCGCTTGCCGCGGCCGAGGACTTCGCCGGGCAGACGGCGGCGCAGCGCCATGCCCTGCGCATCCGGATCAAGCGCCTGCGCTATGCCCTCGATTACCTCGGCGGCCTGTTCGGCAAGCACAAGAAATTCGGCGCCTGTTTCGCCGGGCTGCAGGACGAGCTCGGCGCGCTCAACGACGCCGCCACCGCCCTGGGCCTGCTCGGCCGGCTCAATCGCGATGGCCGCCTCGATGAACTGACGGCACAACTCGCGGACGGCCTCGAAGCGCGCATGCAGGCGCACGCGCCCGAGATCGGCCGCATGCTGGAAAGCTTTTCCCGCCTGGCGCCGCCATGGCGGTAATCGGAAAAGTGCGGGAACGGAACAAAAAGGAGGAATGACCGTGGAATTGATCCTGTGGCGCCATGCCGAGGCAGAGGACGGACTCGACGACCTCGCGCGCGAGCTCACGCCCAAGGGCCGCAAGCAGGCAGCGCGCATGGCCGCCTGGCTGAACACCCGGCTGCCCGGGAAGTGCAGGGTGCTGGCCAGCCCGGCAGCGCGCGCGCAGCAAACCGCGCAGGCCTTGAACCGGAACATCGAAACCCTCGCCGTGCTCGCGCCCGGCGCCAGCGCCGCAGACATCCTGCAAGCCGCAGGCTGGCCGGGCGGCAACGACGCATGCGTGCTGATCGCCGGCCACCAGCCCGACCTGGGCGAGGCGGCGGCGCAATTGCTGGGCGCGCGCGCTTCGCTCTCGATCAGGAAGGGCGGCGTATGGTGGTTCTCGGGCCGCGAGCGGGCGGGCGGCAACGATGTCGTGCTGCGCGCGGTGACCGCCCCCGAGCTGCTGTGAGCCGGATATAATCGGCCCATCACGCTCGCGTGGCTGAAGCAGGACACCACCGCGACGATGGAGGAAACCATAAAAGCACCCCAATGGCCGATGGACTGACCTTTACCGGATTGCGCGACGCATTCGCCGCGGCCAGCCCCGCAAGAAAGCTGGTGTGGGGCGTGATCATCCTGCTTTTGCTGGCCTTGCCGGCGGCGCTTTTCTGGAAGGACGCCCAGGCCCCGCGCGAATATCGCGTGCTGTTCGCCGAATTGTCCGACCGCGACGGCGGCGAGGTGGTCGAGACGCTGGAGCGCCTGAACATTCCCTATCGCCTGGCCGCGGCCGATGGCTCGATCCAGGTGCCTGTCGATCAGCTGCATGTCGCCCGTTACAAGCTCGCCGCCCAGGGCCTGCCGCGCGGCGACAAGCCGGTCGACGACAGCGGCCCGCGCTTCGGCGTATCCCCCTTTCAGGAGCAACTCGGCTACCAGCGCAGCCTGGAAGCGGCGCTGGCGCGCTCGGTCGAAAGCATCGATGCGATCCAGTCGGCGCGCGTGCATCTCGCGCTGCCCAGGCAGTCGACGTTCCTGCGCGAGCAGGTGCCGCCTGCCGCCTCGGTGCTGGTGGAACTCAAGCCGGGCGCCGGCATCGACGAGGAAACCGTCGAATCCCTGCGCCAGATCGTGGCGGGCAGCGTTCCCGGCATGAACCCGGGCCAGGTTAGCGTCGTCGACCAGCGCGGCGCGCTGCTTGCCGCCGGTCTGGCCGGCTTCTATCGCGGGCTCAGCTCCAGCCAGATCGAATATGCACGCCGCGTCGAAGGCGATCTCGCCGCGCGCATCGGGCGCGTGCTGGCGCCGGTGCTGGGCGATGCCGCCTTCAGGGTGCAGGTCACCGCCAGAATCGATTTCAGCGAACGCGAGGAAACCGTCGAAAGCTCGCGCCGCACCGGCACGGTGGCCGGCACCGTGAACCGCAGCGTGCGCCACGTGCGCGAGCCGCGCGGCGGCATCGAGCAGGTCGCCAGCCTGATCGTGGTGGACGAACGTGCAGGCTTCGCGCCAGCGGAACTCGCCAGGCTGGCGACGCTGGCGCGGCAGGCGGCCGGTTTCGACGGCAGGCGCGGCGACAGCCTGCAGGTGATCATGCTGCCGTTCGCCGATGCACAGGCGCCAGCCGCCGTTGCCGCGCCGCCGTTGCCCTTGCCGCGCAGGATTCCGATTGCCGCGCCGGAGCAGGCACCGCGTTCGATTCTCGATGACGAACTGCTGCCCGTCTATGCCGGCCTGGCGCTGGCATTGCTGTTCATGTTCCTGTTCATGTTTTTGCGCGCGCGCCAGCGCCGGCGGCGCTCGGAGGAGGCGGCGCGCGCGGCGCGGACGGCCGCGCCCGGCGAACTGCTGGATGCGCGGCTCGACAGCCTGCGCCAGCGCGTGCTCGGCGATCCCCGGGTCGCCGCCAGCGTGGTGAAGCTGTGGATGGGCAATTCATGAACCGCGCGGGCGTGGACAAGGCGGCGGCGCTGCTGCTCGCCCTGGGCGAGGACGCGGCGGCCCAGGTATTCCGCTATCTGTCGCCCTACGAGGTCGGCGAGATCGGGCGCGCCATGCGCGAACTGGGCGCCCTGCCGCGCGAGCGCGTGGAAGCGCTGCTCGACGATTACGAAGCCGCCGCCTCGCAGCAGACCGGCATCGGCACCGACGCCGACCAGTTCCTCGATGCCGCGCTCACCCGTGCGCTGGGCGAGGAGCGCGCCCGCAGCTTGCTCGCGCGCATCGCCGGCACGGGCAGCGGCATTCGCGAACTGGCATACCGCGAGCCCGCCGAAGTGGCGGCGCTGCTGCAGGACGAGCACCCGCAGTTGGCGGCTGCGGTGCTCGCGCAACTGGACCGCGCGCATGCCGCCGCCACGCTCGAATGGCTGCCGGAAAGCCGGCGCGAGGAAGTCGTGCGCCGGCTGGCGGAATGGCGCGGCGCGCCTGCCGAGGCCATGCGCGAAATGGAAGAATGGCTTGGGCGCCAGTTGCAGGAGCAAGCGCCGTCGTCCGGCACGCAGCTCGCGGCCGAACTGCTGGCGCGTGTTTCGCCGGCCGCGCGTGAGGAGATCGAATCCGGCCTGGCGCAGAGCGCGCCCGGGCTGCTGGGGCAGCTCAAGGCGCAGCAGCTTGCCCTCGAAGACCTCGCGCGCCTGTCGGGCGAGTCGCGCACGCGCTTTTTCAAGGCCGTGCCCGGACATACGCTGCTGCTGGCGCTGAAGGGCGCCGGCCCCGACCTCGTCGATGAACTGCTGGTGCGCATGCCGGACGCGGCCGCGCGCCGCCTGCGCGATGACCTCGATGCGCTGGGGGCGGCGAGACTCGCCGACATCGAGTCGGCGCAGGCGGAAACGCTCAGGCTGTTGCGGGACATGGCCGCGCAGGGGCAGCTGGAACTGGACAAAGCGGAAATCGAATCATGAACGAAGACGCCCCCGATACGCGCAGCGCGTTCGAGCGCTGGGAAGGCCTGGAGGTCGCGCCGGAGGCCGACCGCGAGGCGGCAACGCAGCAGCGCCTCCAGCAGGCCTTCGAGGAAGCCCGCAGTCAGGGCTACGAGGCCGGCCTCGAACAGGGGCGCAGCGAGCGGGAGCAGGAAACGCTGCGCCTGCGCCAGCTGGCGGAAAGTCTCGACGGCGCGCTGGATTCGCTCGATTTCCGGCTGGCCGACGAGGTGCTGAGCCTGGCGCTGGATGTGGCGAAACAGGTGATCGCCGGCGAACTCGCCGCACGCCCGGAACGCATCCTCGACGTGGTCAGGCTGGCGCTGCGGCAGATGGCGGAAAGCACGCGCGAGGCCCGCCTGCTGCTGAACCCGGAGGATGCGCAACTGGTGCGGCCGATCCTCAACGAGCAGTTGGACAAGAGTCGCCTGCGCATCGTCGAGGACGCGCGCATCGTGCGCGGCGGCTGCCTCGTCGAGACGCCGCAGGGCGACCTCGACGCCACCCTGCAGACGCGCTGGCGCCAGGTGATTTCCGTGCTCGGCTCGAACAGGAACTGGCTCGAATAGGCATGGACCGCACGGTGCGCTTCCGCGAATACCTGGCCGACTGCCGGCGCGCGGTGGGCTTCGCCCAGCCGTGGGCGGAAAGCGGACGGCTCACGCGCGTGGCGGGCCTGGTGATGGAAGCCGTGGGCCTGCGCCTGCCCATCGGCAGCCAGTGCCTGGTGCAGGTCCCCGGCGGCCCCAGCGTCGATGCCGAAGTGGTGGGGTTTTCCGGCGAGCGCCTGCTGCTGATGCCGTCGACCGATGTCTACGGCGTGATGCCGGGCGCGCGCGTGGTGCCGGAAAACCCGCTCGCCGCGCAGCCGCCGCGCATGGGCAGCCGCTACACGCCCAAGCGCCGCGCGCAGGACCGCGTGCGCCAGGTCGCCGTCGGCCCGCAGCTGCTGGGACGCGTGCTCGACGGCGCAGGGCGTGCGCTCGACAGCCTGGCGCCGCTGGTGGCCGAGCGCCGCGTGCCGCTGTATGCGCGCTCGCTCAATCCGCTGACGCGCGCGCCGATCCGCGAACCGCTCGATGTCGGCGTGCGCTCGATCAATGCCCTGCTCACCGTCGGGCGCGGCCAGCGTCTCGGCCTGTTCGCCGGCAGCGGCGTCGGCAAGAGCCTGCTGTTAGGCATGATGGCGCGCTACACCGATGCCGACGTCGTGGTGGTGGGCCTGATCGGCGAGCGCGGGCGCGAGGTCAAGGACTTCATCGAAAACAATCTCGGCGCCGAGGGCATGGCGCGCGCCGTGGTGGTGGCGGCGCCGTCCGACTCGCCGCCGCTGATGCGCCTGAACGGCGCCGCCTACACCATGGCCATCGCCGAATATTTTCGCGACCAGGGCAAGCACGTGCTGCTCATCATGGACTCGCTCACACGCTTTGCCATGGCCCAGCGCGAAGTGGCGCTGGCCATCGGCGAGCCGCCCGCGACCAAGGGCTATCCGCCCTCGGTGTTTTCCAGGCTGCCACAGCTGTGCGAGCGCGCCGGCAACGCCAGGAGCGGCGGCGGTTCGATCACCGCGTTCTTCACCGTGTTCATGGAACAGGACGACCAGCAGGACCCGATCGCCGATGCCGCGCGCTCCATCCTCGACGGCCATATCGTGCTCACCCGCGACCTCGCCGATGCCGGGCTGTACCCGGCCATCGACATCGAATCCTCGATCAGCCGCACCCTGCAGGATCTGAACGGAGCCGAGGACATGGAGCGCATCCGCCGCTTCAGGTACCTCTACTCGCGCTACCGCCGCAGCCGCGACCTGATCTCGGTGGGCGCCTACGTGCCGGGCGCCGACGCCGTGCTCGACGAGGCCATGAAGCTGCAGCCGGCGATGCAGGCCTTCATGGCGCAGGAAATGTCGACGCGCGTGAACCTGGCCGAAGCCCGTGCCGAGCTCGCCGGGGTGCTGCCATGACTTTTGCCCTGCAGCCCGCGCTGGATGTCGCCGAACGCAGGGCGGAAGCGAAGTCGCGCGCAGTCAAGGCAGCCTACGTCGCCTGGCTCAATGCGCGCACGCACCAGGTCAGGCTGGAGCAGCGCCGCCAGCTTTACGCCGGCAAACTCGATGCGAAACTGCGCCAGGGCTGTTCCGCCGCCGTGGCGCAGGCGGCAGGCGCCGCGCTGCAGCAGTGGCAGGCCGATACGAAATCCGCCGTGCAGCGGCTGGAGGCTGCACGGCGCGAATGGCAGCAGGCGCTGGACGACTGGCAGACCGAGCGGAAGCGCGTGGAAGCCCTGCAACTGCTGGCGCGGCGCCATGCGCTTGAACGGCGCAAGCTGGAAGAGCAGCGCGAACGCCGCCTGCACGACGAGCTTTCCACGCGCAGCGCCCATGCGCAGCGCTACGCGGACGAGGAAGGTGAAGCCGCCATGCGTTATGTGCACGCGAGGCGGACGAGATGATGCCCCTGCCTGCGCTGGATGAAGCGGAACGCGCCTACCTGCGGGCGCCACAGTCTGACGCCGCAGTCGAGGCGTTTGCCGCCCGCCTGCGCCAGCGCCTGGTCGCCAGCCTCGGCGTGCCGGCCAGCGTCAGCGCGTCGGAATGCGGCGGGCTCGACCCATCCGGCAGCAGGGCGGAACCGGCAATCGCGATCGCGCCGGAACTGGCGGAGGCCTGGCTGGCATCGCGTTTCGGCGGCAGGCCGGGCGCAGTCTGGGTAGCGCGCATGGATGAAGAACGGCTGCGGCCTTTTACGGCGGCGATCCGCCGCGCCCTGGCCGAAAGCGTGGTCAATGCCGGCGCCGTCGACTGGCCGCACAGGATGCGCCTGGACGTGAGCCTGGGCGGCCGGCATGGCAGGGTGGAAATTTTCTGGGACGGCGCGCACGCCAAAGACTGGGCACGCCGTGCCCTCAGGGAGAAGGCATGAAGACAATCTGGAGCGGACTGCTGCTGGCGGCCAGCCCGTCGGCGTGGGCGGCCGGCACCGCAGGGGTCGCCGGCATGCTGCTGTCGCTGCTGCTGATCCTCGGCCTGTTCGTCCTCGCGGCCTGGCTGTTCAAGCGCTATCTGCCGCAGGCCGGCAAATCCGGACCGGTCAAGGTGGTCGGCGCCACCATGGTCGGCCCGCGCGAGCGCGTGGTGGTGGTGGAAGTGGAGGGCACTTGGCTGGTGCTGGGCGTGGGCGGCGGACAGGTGCGCACGCTGCACACCCTGCCCAAGCCGGGAGATGAGGCATGAGCGGGTACCTCCGGGGACACGGGGCAAGGCCCATGCAGAATCAGGCGCGCAGTGCGCAGAGGAATCCGGCAAGAGGCTCCGCGGCCTCCGCGAACGCTGCGGTTAATCGCCGGCTTGGCTTTCCCCGTGCCTGCCATGTCTTCTTGATGCTGCTTGGCGCACTGGCGGCGATTGGGCTCCTGGCCAGCACAGACGCATACGCTTCCGCGCAGGGGCTGACGCTGCTGCAGACCGCGCCGGCGCCGGGCGGGCAGACTTACTCGATTCCCGCCGACAGCCTGCCCTACGTGCTGCTGCTGCCCTTCCTGCCCGCGCTGCTGCTGAGCCTGTCGGCCTTCACCCGCGTGGCGGTGGTTTTCTTCCTGCTGCGCCAGGGCCTCGGCAACCAGTACGCGCCGCCCAACCTGGTGCTGGTCGGCCTGGCCATGCTGCTGACCTATTTCATCATGCAGCCGGTAGTGCAGAAAATGCAGGCCGAGGCCTTCGAGCCCTACGGCAAGGGAGAGATCGCCGCCGAGGCTGCACGCGAAAAGGCGGGCGATGCGCTGAAGGGCTTCATGTTCCGGCAGACGCGCGCCGACGACCTCGCCATCTTCATGCCCGAAGGCAGCAAGGTCGAGCTGAATAAACCCGAGGCCGTGCCTTTACATGCGCTGGCGCCGGCCTTCGTCACCAGCGAACTGAAGACCGCGTTCCAGATCGGCTTCATGGTCATTCTGCCCTTCCTCATCATCGACCTGGTGGTGGCGAGCGTGCTCACCGGCATGGGCATGATCATGGTGCCGCCGCAGATGGTGTCGCTGCCGCTGAAGCTGCTGCTGTTCGTCATGGCCGACGGCTGGCACCTGCTGGTCGGCTCGCTGGTGGCGAGCTTCTGATGGACGGCCTGCTCTCGCAAAGCCTGTGGCTCGCGTTCTGGATCGCGCTGCCGATCCTGGGCGCGCTGCTGCTGGCGGCGCTGCTGATGAGCGTGTTCCAGGCCGCCACCCAGATCCTCGAGCCGACCCTGTCCTTCGTGCCCAAGCTGCTGGTGCTGGTGCTGGTGCTGGCGCTGCTCGGCGCCTGGATGAGCGGCAGCCTGGTCGAATTCGCGCGCGAAGTGCTGGGCGGGTTTCCCGGCATGATCGAGTAACGCCAGCCGGCCGAGGCATCCCCCTTACGGGCAACAGCCCCGTTTCGCCAGTTCGCCGCATGCACGGCGCGAATCCCCGGCGCCCGTCCTCACGCCCCCCTGCGGCCGGTTGTCGCACCGCGATAAAAAACCCCTAAAGCTCGTGCGAGATCGGTCGATATACCCAAGATAAAGGATAAAAAAATATTAAATACATCGTAATTCCTTTAATTGCTAATGTAGTGGAGGCATTCATGAAAATCGCGCTTGTGCCTGTGCTGGCGGTATCAGCCGGCCTGCTGTTCCTGTCGCAGCCGGTCGTGGCTGCCCCCGGCGACGAGGATGCGCATTACCAGGCGATGAAGGAAGCGGGCGAACGCGTCAGGCAACAAAGCGAGGCGTGGCGCGAGGAGTACGCGCGCCTGCGCGAAGAACGCAAGCAGCTGCTGGCGCGACAGGCGGAGGAGCGCAAGCGGGAAGAAGAGGAAAAGCGCCGGCAGGCCGCCCGCGATGCATCCGAGCGCGCGGCTGCAATAAACGAACAGGAACGCAAGGCGCGCGAAGCCGCACAGGAGAAAGCCAGGCGCGAGGCCGCGGCACGCGCCGAACAGGCAGAGCGCGAGCGCCAGGCTGCCCTGGCGAAGCTGCAGGAGCGGGAGGCGGCGCTGGCCGAGGTCAGGGCCCGGCTGGAACAGGAGGCAGCCAGGGAAAAGGCGAAGCCCAAGGCCACGGGCGGCGGCAAGCTCGGCGGCGAAATGCAGTTCGGCGTCGACCTGTAAGCGGCGCAGGCGTTTTCCCGGATTCATTGTTTTCCACAGGAGGCGTGCCTATGGCCTGAATGCACACACTTGTTATGACGGATTGAGGCAACAACGAGAAAGCCATCCATTGCAGATGGCCGTTGCGATCCGGAGTTCGGCGCCGGCCGGGGCACTTGCCCGGCGGCAAGGAGCTTCACCCTGCGTGAGGGAATGCAACGCACGCTCAAATATTTGGAGACAACGCTTATGTTTTTACTCGGCAAAACCGGCAAGGCGGCCCTGTCCTGCCTGGCTGGCACCCTGGCGCTGGCAGGCGCCGCGACAACCCAGGCGCAGGAGATTTCCCGCGGAGAGGTCATCGCCACCACCTGCTACACCTGTCACGGCACCTATGGCGTGAGCCCCGGCGCCATCCCTTCCATCAACGAAATCTCCGCCGACCGCATGGCCGCCATCCTGCAGGCCTACCGCTCCGGCCAGCGCGTCGCCACGGTCATGGGCCGTCACGCCAGCGGCTACACCGACGAAGAGATCAGGGAAGTGGCGCAGTACTTCGGCAAACTTCAGAAGCGGGGGAAATGAATCATGGCAGGCATGACACGTAGGGATTTTGTAAAACTGCTCGGCGCCAGCGGGGCGGCAACCGCGCTGGGCCTGGGCGCCGGCTGCGAAACCGTTCCCAAATCGGCCAAGGCCGCGCCGCGAGTGGTGGTGGTCGGCGGCGGCTTCGGCGGCGCGACCTGCGCCAAGTATCTGCGCATCTACGATCCGGCGCTCAACGTCACCATGATCGAGCAGAACGCCAATTTCGTCACCTGCCCGGGCAGCAACTGGGTGCTGGGCGGCATGCGCGCCATGCAGGACATCACGCACAGCTACGACGCCCTGCGCAGCAAGCATGGCGTGAACGTGGTGCACGATCGCGTCACCTCGATCGACGCGGCCAAACGCACCGTCGGCCTCGCCAGCGGCAAGACCGTCGAATACGACCGGCTGGTGGTGTCGCCGGGCATCGATTTCCGCTGGAACGCCATCGAAGGGTATGACGAGGCGGCCAGCGAACTAATGCCTCATGCCTGGAAGGCCGGCGCGCAGACGGTCCTGCTGCAGAAGCAACTGCACGCCATGCGCGACGGCGGCACCTTCATCATCTGCCCGCCGCCCATGCCTTTCCGTTGCCCGCCGGGGCCGCCGGAGCGCGTGAGCATGGTCGCCCATTACTTCAAGGCCCACAAGCCGCGCTCGAAGATACTCATCCTCGACGCCAAGGAAGAGTTTTCCAAGCAGGGCCTGTTCATGGATGCCTGGGAGGAGCTCTATCCCGGCATGATCGAGTTCGTGCCCGCGTCCAAGGGCGGCAAGGTGCAGCGCGTCGACGTGAAAACGCGCACCGTCTACACCGACGAGGGCCTGACCACGCACAAGGGCGATGTCATCAACATCATCCCGCCGCAGCGGGCAGGGAATATCGCGGTAGCCGGCGGGCTCGCCAACGAGACGGGCTGGTGTCCGGTCAACCAGCACACTTTCGAGTCGACGCGGGTGCCGAACGTCCACGTCATCGGCGACTCCGCCGTCGCCGGCGCCATGCCCAAGTCCGGCCACACCGCGAACAACATCGCCAAGATGACCGCGGCCTCCATCGTTTCGCTGTTCCGCGGCGTGAGGCCGCCCTCGCCCTCGCACGTCAACACCTGCTACAGCCTGGTCAGCCCGGAGTACGGCATCAGCATCGCGGCGGTGTACCGCATCAACGAGAAAGGCGTGCTGGAAGGCGTCAAGGGCGCAGGCGGCCTCAGCCCGAAAGACGCGCCGCACCTGCAGCGCGTGCAGGAGGCGGGTTATGCCCAGGGCTGGTACCAAGGCATCACCCAGGACACCTTCGGCTGAGCGATCGGAACTCCTCCTCCCTCGTGGAGATTTTCAGGGCAGCTTCGGCTGCCTTTTTTTATCGGTCGCGGCGCGCCGAATCCGGCCGCCGCGCGGCGCCGCAATGGTATGCTCGGCGGGCAGACAATGATGCACTCAGCCCTCTCCGATGGACCTGCTCGTCACCCAGTCGCAGCTTGAAGTATGGCTGTTCGTGTTCGCCCGCCTGCTCGGCTGGGCGGCGGTCGATCCGCTCGTCGGCCGCCTGCCGTGGAGCCTGCGCCTGCTGGTGGCGGGTGCGCTGGCCTGGGTGTGGGTTCCCGGCCTCGCCCCGGCGCAGGTCGAGCCTTTCTCGGGCACCGGCCTCCTTGGTCTGGCGACGGCGTTTCTCACCGGCGCTGTGCTGGGCTTTGCCGCCCGCCTGCTGGTGGCGGCGGCGGAAACCGCGCTGGCCATGGCCGGGCTTGCCGCCAGCCAGGGGCTGACCCAGCTCGAGCCCGGGCAGAAGGGCGGCCTCGACGCGGTGCTGCTGGCGCTGGCCTGGTGGCTGGCGCTGCTGGCCTTTTTCTCCGCCAACGGCCACCTGCTGGTGGTGCAGGCCATCGATGCAAGCTTCGCCGCCGTGCCGCTGGCGGCGTTGCCGGACGCAGCCTCGGCGCGCGAACTGGCCGAAGCCGGCGGCCTGCTGCTGGCGGCGGCGCTGCAACTGGGTTTGCCGCTGCTGGTGCTGGTGCTGCTCGCGCATTTCGCCTTTGCCATCCTCAGCCGCACCCTGCCCGGAGTGGACAGTTTCTCCGTGGGGCTCACCCTGGGCGCCTTCGTGCTGCTGGGCGGCCTGGCCCTGGCCGTGCCCCTGCTGGTGTCCGGGCTCAGCGGCCTGTTTGTCCGCTTCATGCCACAGTTGATGCCTTGAATGGTTTAGAATCATCGTTTTATTTTCAGCCTGGATATCAATGATCAAGGGCAGTCTGGTGGCGATCGTCACCCCCATGCATGAAGACGGCAGCCTGGACTTTCCCGGCCTGCGCAAGCTGCTCGACTGGCACGTCGAGCAGGGTACCGACGGCATCGTCGTGGTCGGCACCACGGGCGAATCGCCGACCGTCGACTACGACGAGCATTGCGAACTCATCCGCGTCACGGTGGAGCAGATCGCCGGGCGCATCCCGGTGATCGCCGGCACCGGCGGCAATTCCACGCGCGAGGCCATCGAACTCACGCATTGCGCCAAGGCCTCCGGCGCCGATGCCGTGCTGTCGGTGGTGCCCTACTACAACAAGCCCACGCAGGAAGGCCTCTACCGCCACTTCAAGGCCATCGCCGAAGGCGTCGACATCCCGGTCATCCTCTACAACGTGCCTGGCCGCACCGTGGCCGACATGAACAACGACACCGTGCTGCGCCTGGCCGAGGTTCCCAACATCGCCGGCATCAAGGACGCCACCGGCAACATCGAGCGCGGCACCGACCTCATGCGCCGTGCGCCTGCGGACTTCGCGCTTTACAGCGGCGACGATGCCAGCGGCCTGGCTTTCCTGCTGCTGGGCGGCCACGGCGTGATTTCGGTGACCACCAACGTCGCGCCGAAACTGATGCACGAGATGTGCCAGGCGGCCTTTGCCGGGAACTTGCAGCGTGCGCGCGAGATCAACCTGCAACTGTTCGGCTTGCATACCAGGTTGTTCGTCGAGGCCAATCCGATTCCCGTGAAGTGGGCGCTGGCCGAAATGGGCAAAATCGAACATGGCCTGAGACTGCCGCTGTCGCCGCTGTCGGCGGCCCACCATGAAACCCTGCGCGCCGCGATGGCCCAGGCCGGCGTTCTGTGAGGATGAAGATGCGTTTGAACATGCGTTTGCTGGTTTCCGTGACGATCGCTGCGCTGGTGCTGGGCGGCTGCGAACTGCTGGAACCGAAGAAAATCGACTACAAGTCGGCAGGCAAGGCTCCCTCGCTGGAAGTGCCGCCCGACCTCACCGCGCCCACCGGCGACAACCGCTACAGCGTGCCGGACATCGGCGGCGCGGGCGCCGCGACCTATTCCGCCTATTCCAAGGAGCGCGGCGAGAAGCCCGCGTCCAGCACGATCCTGCCGGAACAGGAAAAGGCCCGCATCGAGCGCTCCGGCAGCCAGCGCTGGCTGGTGGTTTCGGCCACGCCCGAGCAGGTGTGGCCGGTGATCAAGGATTTCTGGCAGGAGCTCGGCTTCATCGTCAACCTGGAATCCAAGGAAACCGGCGTGATGGAAACCGACTGGGCCGAGAACCGCGCCAACATCCCGCAGGACGTCATTCGCCGCACCATCGGCAGATTTGCCGACAGCCTCTACTCCACGCCCGAGCGCGACAAGTTCCGCACCCGCGTCGAGAAGTCGGAAACCGGCACCGAGATCTACATCAGCCATCGCGGCGTCTACGAGGTGTACTCGACCGAAGGCAAGGACCGCACGGTATGGCAGCCGCGCCCGGCCGATCCCGAACTCGAGGCTGAAATGCTGCGCCGCCTGATGCTGCGCTTCGGCGTCGAGGAAGCCCGCGCCGAGACCCTGATCGCCCGGCAGCAGGCGCCCGAAATGGCGCGCATCGTCGGCGCCGAGCTGGAAATGGACGAAGCCTTCGACCGCGCCTGGCGCCGCGTCGGCCTCGCCCTCGACCGCGTCGGCTTCGCCGTGGAAGACCGCGACCGTTCGCGCGGCACCTACTACGTGCGTTACATCGACCCGCAGATCGACAACGCCACCAAGCGCGACGAGGGCCTGTTCTCCAAGCTCGCCTTCTGGCGCGGCAAGCCGGAGCAGACTTCGCCGCAGTTGCAGATCCGGGTCCTGGGGCAGGGCGACAAGACGCGCGTTTCGGTCGTCGGCAGCGATGGCAAGCCGGTCGATGCCAACACGCAGAAGCGCATCGTCAACCTGCTGCACAAGGAACTGAAGTAAGGCCGGGCCGGTGCGTTTCGCCAGCATCGGCAGCGGCAGCGATGGCAACGGCCTGGTTGTCGAGGCGGGCACGACGCGGGTCCTGATGGACTGCGGGTTTTCGCTGACGGAAACCCGCGCGCGTCTGGCGCAACTGGGGCTCGCGCCGGAAGACCTGGACGCGGTGGTCGTGACCCACGAGCACAGCGACCACATCGGCGGCGTGGCGCGCCTCGCCGCCAGGTACGAACTGCCGGTCTGGTGCACGCACGGCACCTGGATCAACTGGCGAGCGCAGACCGATGCGCTGCCGTGGCTGGAAATGATCGATCCGCATCGTCCGTTTTCGGTCGGCGAACTGGAAATCCAGCCCTTTGCCGTGCCGCACGATGCGCGCGAGCCGGTGCAGTTCGTGTTCCGCGCGGGTGCGCGCATGCTGGGCGTGCTGACCGATGCCGGTCATGTCACCCCGCACATCGCCGCCAGCCTGAGCGGCGTGCAGGCGCTGGTGCTGGAATGCAACCACGATGCCGGCATGCTTTCGGCGGGGCCGTATCCGCCCAGCCTGAAACGGCGGGTGGGCGGGCAGTACGGCCATCTGGAGAACCGCCAGGCGGCCGCGCTGCTCAAACAAATCGACGTATCCGGGCTGCGCCACGTGATCGCGGCGCATCTTTCGCAGAAGAACAACACCCCGGAGCTGGCGCGTGGCGCGCTGGCCGAGGCGCTGGGCTGCGAGGCGGATTGGATTGAAGTGGCCTGCCAGGACGGCGGGTTTGACTGGCGCCACATCGACTAGGCGCCGACAGGAGACTATGGCTTTTACCGACCTGGGGCTGCGCCCCGAAATACTCAACGCGCTGACCGACCTCGGCTACAAGGAGCCGTCGCCGATCCAGGAGGCCGTGATTCCCGTGGCGCTCGCCGGGCACGACGTGCTCGCCGCCGCGCAAACCGGCACCGGCAAGACCGCCGGCTTCGCGCTGCCCATCATCGAAAAGCTGGCGCCCATGGCCAGCACCAGCACCTCGCCGGCGCGCCATCCCATCCGCGCATTGATCCTGGCGCCGACGCGCGAACTGGCGATCCAGGTCGAGGAAAGCATCAAGGCCTACACCAAATACCTGCCGCTCAGGTCGCTGTGCGTGTACGGCGGCGTCAACATCGACACACAGATCCCGATACTGAAGACCGGCGTCGAAATCCTCGTCGCCACCCCCGGTCGCCTGCTCGACCACGTGCAGAACAAGACACTGCAGCTGTCGCAGGTTTCCATGCTGGTGCTGGACGAAGCCGACCGCATGCTCGACATGGGCTTCATGCCCGACTTGAAGCGCATCGTCAGCCTGCTGCCGGCGCAGCGCCAGAACCTGATGTTCTCGGCCACCTTCCCGCAGGAAATCGAGTCGCTGGCGCGCACGATCCTGAAGGACCCGCAGCGCATCGAAGTCGCGCGCCGCAACGCCACCGCGGAAAACGTCACGCAGGTGCTGCATCCGGTGCACCACGAGAAAAAGCGTTCGCTGCTGATCCACCTCATCCGCAGCCGCAAGCTCAACCAGGTGCTGGTGTTTACCGGCACCAAGCTGGGCGCCAACCGGCTCGCCAACGAACTCAACAAATCCGGCATCCACGCCGCCGCCATCCACGGCGACAAGACCCAGGGCGAGCGCATCAAGGCGCTGGACGACTTCAAGTCGGGCGAAGTCGGCGTGCTGGTAGCGACCGACGTCGCTGCGCGCGGCCTCGACATCTCCGCGCTGCCCTACGTCATCAACTTCGACCTGCCGCACAACGCCGAAGACTACGTGCACCGCATCGGCCGCACCGGCCGCGCCGGCGCATCCGGCGAAGCCATTTCGCTGATGACCGAGGACGAGGCGCGCTACCTCAAGGACATCGAGAAGCTCATCGGCAAGACCATCGAACAAATCCTGGTACCGGGCTACTCGCCGGGCGCCGCGCAAGTGCCGGACTACCGCCCGCCCGCCGCGCCGGCGCCGGTTATCCCGCGTCCGGTGCCGGTGACTTCTTCCGCGCCGTCGAAGCGGCCGACCAAGCAGGTCGCCGCCTTGTTCCGCATGCCCCCACCGCCGCAGGAATAAATTCGGCAAGTTGCAGGATGCAAGTTTCAAGAGCGGCGCTTGGCGCCTTCAAGGAAGAACCTTGTATCTTGCAACTTGAATCTTGCGCCTGATTTTTTCATGATCGAACTCATCGTTTTCCTGCTGCTGGCGCTCGCCGTCTGGTTCGTCGCAGACGGCCTGAAGGCGCGCGAGACCGCTCATGCGGCCGCCCGCAGGGCCTGTGATGAAGCCGGCGTGCAGTTCCTCGACGACACCGTCAGCCAGTCGGGCATGCGCCTCGCGCGCGATGCCGATGGCCGCGCCACGCTGGAACGCCAATTTCGTTTCGAATTCAGCGCCACCGGCGACGACCGCCAGCAGGGAAGGGTGCGGCTTGTCGGCAATCGCGTGCAGGATGTCAATCTCGCACGCTTGTGGTTGGTCGAGTGATCGTCTTTGATGGTCAGCCGTCAGCCAGAAGGCGGACTGACGACGGCCCTTACCGCATGCTGGCCAGATAGGCTGCCAGGTTGGCGATGTCGGCGTCCTTGAGGTTGCGGGTGTAGGCGGCCATCAGCGGGTCGATGCGCTCGCCGCCGCCGTTGCGGTAGCGCGTCAGCGAATCCTTCAGATAGCCCACCTGCTGGCTGGCCAGGCGCGGCACTTTCTCGGTGCCATAGGCGTTGGCGCCATGGCAGCTGACGCACAGACTGTCGTACAGGCGCTTGCCGGCCGCGGCCTGGGCGGCATTCGATGCCGGCCTGGCGAGGACTTCCTGCCGCGAGAAATACATTGCGATGTTCTTGCGCTCCTCGGGCGTCAGCGCCTTGATCAGCCCTTCCATGAATTCGTTCTTGCGCTGGCCGGAAACGAACTTGTTCATCTGCGCGAGCAGGTAGGCTTCGTTCTGGCCCGCCAGGTTGGGCGTGTCGTCGCGCACGCTGCTGCCGCCCACGCCGTGGCAGTGGCGGCAGAACTGCGCACTCTTCTGCCCGTTCTTGAGGATGGTATCGTTGACGGCGGGTTTGGGGTCGGCCGCATGTGCGGATGTCAGCAGCAACAGCGCCGCCAGCGCAGCGAGGGTCGGTTTGTTCATGTTTGTGTTTATTTAAGACAATGGAATCGCAATTCTTTTAACGGGTGCGATCCGAAAGTCTTTAGCCCGCTGCCCGGGCCTACCACCACTTCTCGAAAATGACCCGGCTCGGCGGCACGCCGAGGTCGCGCAGGAATTTCTCCATGTCGTCGACCATGCCGGGCGGCCCGCACAGGTAGAAGAGGGCGTCCGGCGCGGCGTTCAGGGCCGCCAGCTTGTGCTTGTTGATGCGCCCGGTCTGGCCCTGCCAGCCGGCGCAGGGCTGGGTCACGGTGATTTCCAGGCCGAGGTTGTTGTGCTGGCGCACCGCCTGTTCCAGTTCCTCGCGGAACAGGATCTCGTCCGGTTCGCTCACGCTGTAGTAGAGCGTGGCATGGGTTTCCGGCGAGGCGTCGCGCACGTAGCGGAAAATCGACAGCAGCGGCGTCACGCCCACGCCGCCGCCGATCAGCACGACGTCCTCGCCCATGTCGGGCAGGAACACGAAAGGCCCCTGGCCGCGCGTGATGTTGATGGTGTCGCCGACCGCCGCCTCGTGCAGCCAGCGCGTCACCGGATGCCTGGAACTGGTCTTGATGGCGAGGCCCACCACGCCGGGCTGGGCGGGCGAGGTGGTGATGGAATAGCCGCTGGTCTTGATGTCGCCGTCGATGACCACCGACACCTCGACCCATTGTCCCGGCAGGTACTTGTAGCCGGGGTCGTCCACGGTAAGTTCGAAAGCCTTGATGGTGGGAGTGGCTTGCCAGATGCGCGTGATGCGCGCGGGGTAAATCCTGACCGACATTTAGTCTTTCTTTTCGAAGTTCAGCGAGGCCGAGTTGATGCAATAGCGCAGGCCGGTCGGGTTTGGACCGTCGGGAAACACGTGTCCCAGGTGCGCGCCGCAGGCGCGGCACATCACTTCGGTGCGCACCATGCCGTGGCTGCGGTCGATTTCCTCCTCGATGGCCTCGCCGTCAAGCGGCTGGAAGAAGCTCGGCCAGCCGGTGCCGGAATCGAACTTGGTGCCGGACTCGAACAGCGCTTCGCCGCAGCAGGCGCAGCGGTAGAGGCCCTGCTCGTGGTTGTCCCAGTACTTGCCGGTGAAGGCGCGCTCGGTGCCCTTCATCCGGCAGATGCGGTATTGCTCCGGCGGCAGTTCGGCCTGCCACTCGGCATCGCTCTTGTTTATCTTGCGTGACATGCGGGTTCGCTCCAGTTGCGGCGGCCGTTGCATAGGGGGTGAAGCCCTGCATTCTGCCAGCAATCGCAGCCTCGATGTCTATCATGAGAGTGTGGCTTTGCGCCGGGCGTGAGTTGGCGCCGGTTTCGGCGTTGGCATCGCACCGGTCCGGCGGGGTGGAGGTTGACACCCGATTTCAGCCGGTCTATAGTCCGTACAGGTTTTAGACTTAGTCTAAATCGACCCTTGCGGCGCCTGAAGAAGGACCGGGCGCCCGCGATTTTTTTGTCCTTCTTGCTTTGAACAAAGGAGAAAACCATGGCAGCACTGAAAGGCTCCAAAACCGAAGACAACCTGAAAGCCGCGTTCGCCGGCGAGTCCCAGGCCAACCGCCGCTATCTGTATTTCGCAGCCAAGGCCGACGTTGAAGGCTACAACGACGTGGCTGCCGTGTTCCGTTCCACCGCCGAAGGCGAAACCGGCCACGCCCACGGCCACCTGGAATACCTGGAAACCTGCGGCGACCCCGCCACCGGCATGACCTTCGGCCCCACTTCCGACAACCTGAAGACCGCGATCGCCGGCGAGACCCACGAGTACACCGACATGTACCCGGGCATGGCCAAGACCGCGCGTGACGAAGGCTTCGACGAAATCGCCGACTGGTTCGAAACCCTGGCCAAGGCCGAGCGTTCCCACGCCAACAAGTTCCAGAAGACCCTGGACACCCTCGGCGCGTAATCGCTGAGCTGTGCGTGTGCCGGGTTGCTTGCAGCCCGGCATGCAGACCGCTTGGCAACGTCCATAACACAGAGAGGAAAACATGAGCACCCGCGAAGGCAGCCTGGAAGCCCCCACCCGTCACGCGCTGGACTGGAAGAACCCCGACTTCTACGATGAAGCCAAGCTCGAACACGAACTCGAGCGCATCTACGACATCTGCCACGGCTGCCGCCGCTGCATCTCGCTGTGCACCGCCTTCCCGACCCTGTTCGACCTGGTCGACGAATCCTCCACCATGGAAGTCGACGGCGTCGACAAGAAGGACTACTGGAAGGTGGTCGACCAGTGCTACCTGTGCGACCTGTGCTACATGACCAAGTGCCCCTACGTGCCGCCGCACCCGTGGAACCTCGATTTCCCGCACACCATGCTGCGCGCCAAGGCCATCAAGTTCAAGAAGGGCGAGGTCGGCTTCCGCGACAAGCTGCTGTCCTCCACCGACGCCATGGGCAAGCTCGCCTCGATTCCCGTCGTGGTGCAGGCGGTGAACGCCTCGCTCGAGGTCAAGCCCATCCGCAAGATGATCGACAGCGTCATGGGCATCCACCAGGACCGCAAGCTGCCGCATTACGACAGCGCCAGGTTCCGTTCCACCGCGCGCCCCGACAGCAGCTTCAAGGTGGTGGACGGCCAGCGCACGCCCGGCAAGGTGGCGATCTACTCGACCTGCTACGTCAACTACAACGAGCCCGGCATCGGCCACGACCTGCTGGCCATCCTCAAGCACAACGAAGTGCCCGCGGTGCTGGTGGAAAAGGAAGCCTGCTGCGGCATGCCGAAACTTGAATTAGGCGACCTCGACCAGGTCGAGAAGCTGAAGAACGTCAACATCCCGCACCTCGCCAAGCTGGCGCGCGAAGGCTACGCCATCCTCACCGCCGTGCCGTCCTGCACCCTGATGTACAAGCAGGAACTGCCGCTGATGTTCCCCGACGACGCCGACGTGCAGGCCGTGAAGGCCGCCATGTGGGACCCGTTCGAATACCTGATGGCGCGCAACGCCGACGGCCTGCTCAGGACCGACTTCAAGACCCCGCTCGGCAAGGTCGCCTACCACGCGCCCTGCCACCAGCGCGTGCAGAACGTCGGCCCCAAGACCAAGGAGGCCTTGCAATTGGCCGGCGCCGAAGTCACCAACATCGAGCGCTGCTCGGGCCATGACGGCACCTGGGGCGTGAAGCGCGAATACTTCGACAACTCCATGAAGATCGTGAAGCCGGTGGCAAGGCTGGCAAATGAAGCGCAGCCGAAATACATCAGCTCGGACTGCGCCATCGCCGGCCGCCACATCCTGCAGGGCATGGGCGAGGGCGCCACCGCCGAGAAGCAGCACCCGCTCACGCTCGTGCGCATCGCTTACGGACTTTAAGGAGAAAAATATGTCCAACGAGGGCTATCACGAACCCGTCGAAAAACTCAGCAAGGAAACCATGGACATGCATCGCGCCATCGTTTCCCTGATGGAAGAACTCGAAGCCGTGGACTGGTACAACCAGCGTGTCGACGCCTGTTCCGACCCGGAGCTGAAAGCCATCCTCGCGCACAACCGCGACGAGGAAAAGGAGCACGCCGCCATGGTGCTGGAATGGATCCGCCGCCGCGACCCCGTGTTCGACCACGAGCTGAAGGACAGTTTGTTCAAGCAAGGCCCCATCACCGGCCAGCATCACGACTAAGCAAGGAGTAACAGGAAATGCCGCAGATCACCCGCGAATCCCTCATGTCGCTGGAAGCCTACGCCAAGGCGCGTCCGGAGTTTCGCGCCAGGGTCATGGCGCACAAGAAGAACCGCCTCGTCCACCTGGGCGGGCATCTGACCCTGGTGTTCGAGGACGAGCTCACCATCCGCTACCAGATCCAGGAAATGCTGCGCATCGAAAAGACTTTCGAGGAAGCCGGCATCCTGGACGAGCTGGAAGCCTACGGCCCGCTGGTGCCGGACGGCAGCAACTGGAAGGCGACCATGATGATCGAGTACCCGGACGAGGCCGAGCGCCGCGCCATGCTGGCCAAGTTGAAGGGCATCGAGGACCGCGTGTGGGTACAGGTGGCGGATTTCGCCCGCGTTCACGCCATCGCTGACGAGGACCTCGAGCGCGAGAACGAGGAGAAGACCTCCTCCGTGCACTTCCTGCGCTTCGAACTCACGCCGGAGATGGTCAAGGCCGCCAAGTCCGGCACCGCCATTTCCATGGGCGTGGACCATGCGCTGTACATGCAGGAAACCGTCGTGCCGCAGAACGTGCGCGACAGCCTGGCAGGCGACCTGCAGTAGGAAAGCTTGATCGTCACTGCGAGGAGGCGAAGCCGACGCGGCAGTTCAGTCAAATCAAGGCTTGGCCTCGCTTGACTGGATCGCCACGGCCTGCGGCCTCGCGATGACCACGTTCCGTCACTGCGAGGAGCGAAGTGACGTGGCAGTCCAGTCTAAACAGGCTCAGCCTGCTGAACTAGATCGCCACGGCCTGCGGCCTCGCGATGACGCGGCGGCAAGCCCGATCCGCTTGCCCCGGCGGCGCAGTCCTTCTTATACTAAAAAAACTTGATGGACAGATGTACCTGATATCAGGCTGACAGCGCAATGCTGCAGCCGTCCTGGCCGGCGAAGAGCGGCCTGAATGATAGGGGGAAGCACATGCTGGAGTCGGTTTTCACCAAGCAGCTGCAGGCACGCATCGAAGGCCTGCCGGTTCATGTCACGCTGTGGAACGGCCTGGAGGCGGGCGACCAGACGGCGCCCAAGGTCAGGCTCAGGATCAACGAGCCCAGGCTCATCAAATCCCTCGTCAACCCCTCGCTCGGCAAGCTCGCCCGCGCCTACGTGGAGGGCGGCCTCGACATCCACGGCCATCCGCAGGACATCCTCGCGCTGGGCGACCGCCTGTGCGACGGCGATGCCTGCCGCGACAGGAAGGGCTCGGAATCCTGGAAGTGGTGGCGCCACACGCGCAGCCGCGACCGCAAGAACATCCAGTACCACTACGACGTCTCCAACGAGTTCTACGGCCTGTGGCTGGACGCGCGCCGCGTGTATTCCTGCGCCTATTTCCGCGACCCGGCCATGACCCTGGAGCAGGCCCAGGAAGCCAAGCTCGACCATATCTGCAGGAAACTCGCGCTCAAGCCCGGCGAGCGCTTCCTCGACATCGGCTGCGGCTGGGGCGGCCTCGTCCTGTGGGCGGCCGAGCACTACGGCGTCAACGCCGTCGGCATCACGCTGTCGGACAACCAGCACGACCACGTCCAGCAGGAAATCAGGAAGCGCGGGCTCGAAGGCCGCGTCGAAGTGCGGCTCATGGACTACCGCGACGTGCCCGAATCCGGCGTGTTCGACAAGATCGCCAGCGTCGGCATGTTCGAGCACGTGGGGCGCAACAACCTCACCGCCTATTTCGGCAAGATCCACGACCTTCTCAAGCCGGGCGGCCTGGTCATGAACCACGGCATCACCTCCGCCGCGCTGCAATCGCAGGGGCTCGGCAGCGGCATTTCCGAATTCGTCGACGACTACGTCTTCCCCGGCGGCGAACTGCCGCATTCCTCCGAAGTGCTGCACCACGCCCGCGCCGGCGGGCTCGAATGCCTGGACGCCGAGAACCTGCGCCCGCACTACGGCCGCACCCTGTGGGAGTGGGTCAACCGCCTGGAAGCCAATGACGAAATCGCGCGCAAGCTCATCGGCGAGAAGAAATACCGCATCTGGCGCATCTACATGGCCGGCTCCGCCTACGCCTTCGACAACGGCTGGCTGGAACTGTGGCAGGTGCTGGCCGGCAAGGCCATCGGCGGCCAGCAGCCCAACTATCCGTACTCGCGCGACTACATCTACGCCGGCAAATGAGCGAGGCCCCGCCCTGGCCCAGGGACCGCATCCCGCCCTGGGTCGAGTTCCTCGCCCAGGACGCCGACGGCACCTGGTGGGCCTACGAAGCCCACCCCAACGAAATGCACAACGGCTGGTACGAGAACGAAGTCGGGCGCATCCAGCGCCTGGGCCAGACCGCGCCGCCCGAGGATTGCCACGCCACCCTGATCCGGCTGGCGGATATGGCCGAATAAGCGTTGCCGTCACTGCGAGGAACGAAGTGACGCGGCAGTCCAGTCAACCAAGGCTAAGCCTCACTAACTGGATTGCCACGTCGTCTTCGTCTCCTCGCAATGACGGAGGGGGGAGGACCGTCATCGCGAGGGCCGCAGGCCCGTGGCGATCCAGTCAATCAAGGCCCAGCCACCCCTTGCATCTTGCCCCTTGAATCCTGAAACTTGTCCCTCGGAAACCGAGTCCCATCCTTGCCTTACCTTGCATCTTGAATCTGCCGTGACGTTCCCCTCCCGCATCGCCTTCATCGACCTCGAAACCACCGGCGCCAACCCGGGGCACGACCGCATCACCGAAATCGGCATCGTCGAGATCGACGGCGACGAGGTCAGCCGCTGGAGCACCCTGGTCAACCCGCAGCGCAGCATTCCCGAGTTCATCCAGCGCATGACCGGCATCAGCAACGACATGGTGAGCAGCGCCCCCAGCTTCGAGGCCGTGGCCGAGGAGCTGAAAGCCCGCCTCAAGGGGCGGCTCTTCGTGGCGCACAACGCGCGCTTCGACTACGGCTTCGTGCGCCAGGAATTCAGAAGATTGGGCATCGGCTTCCAGGCCGACGTGCTATGCACCGTGCGCCTGTCGCGCGCGCTCTTCCCCGAACACCCCAAGCACAACCTCGACAGCCTGATCGCGCGCCACAGCCTCGTCGCCAACGACCGCCACCGCGCGCTGGCCGACGCCGACCTCATCTGGCAGTTCTGGCAGACCCTGCGCCGCGAACTCGACGCCCAGCATCTGCTCGATGCCGTCTCCCAACAATTGAAACGCCCCAGCCTGCCGCCTCAGCTGCCATCGGACGCCCTCGATGACGTGCCCGAGTCGCCAGGCGTCTACCTCTTTTATGGCGAAAACAACGCCCTGCTCTACGTGGGCAAAAGCGTCAACCTGAGGAGCCGCGTACTGTCCTACTTTGCCGCCGGCAAGAGCGAAAACCGCGAGCTGCGCATCACCCACGACATCCGCCGCATCGACTGGATCGAAACCGCCGGCGAACTCGGCGCCCTGCTGCTGGAATCGCGCCTGGTCAAGCAACGCCAGCCCGTGCACAACCGCCGCCTGCGCCAATCCGGAGAACTCTGCTCCTGGCAACTGATGGAACATGCCCCCGGCGACTACCGCCCGCGCCTGGTCATGGGCGAAGAGCTTGATGCCGCCTTCGGCGGGGGTGTCGACCCCGGCAAGCCCCAGGAACTCTACGGCCTCTTCGCCAGCAAGCGCGAAGCCACCAACACCCTGAAGAGCCTGGCCGAGGCCTACCAGCTGTGCCCCGCCGTGCTCGGCCTGGAAAAGACCGCCCGCCCAGGCCAGCCCTGCTTCGCCCGCCAGCTCAAGCAGTGCAAGGGCGCCTGCTGCGGCAAGGAAGCCATCGGCGCCCACAGCGCGCGCCTGATGACCGCGCTGTCCAAACTGCGCATCAAGCCCTGGCCCTACAAAGGCCCCGTCGGCATCGTCGAAAAAAACGAATTCCAGGGCCGCGAAGACATTCACCTCATCGACGCCTGGCGCTACCTCGGCACCGCCCAAAGCGAAACCGACCTGCACCAGCTGCTGCAATCCACAGAGTGCAAACCCTTCGACCTCGACACTTACAAGCTGCTGAAGGCGCAGATGGGGAAGAAGGGGAGGGATATTCGCAAGCTCTAGCGTCATTGCGAGGAACGCAGTGACGAAGCAATCCAGTTAGATAAGGCCTAACCATCCTCCGTCATTGCGAGGAGGCATAGCCGGCGCGCCAATCCAAGGTTTACCGTCATCGCGAGGACCGCAGGCCCGTGGCGATCCAGTTAAACCAGGCCCCGCCGCGCCACTCTTTAACCAAGCTTCATCTGGTGCCCAACGGGTACCCTATCCGACCCGATCATGCGAAAATCCGGCTCATAACACCAATAAGGGGGCATCTTGGTTCCATTGCCGGAACAGCAAGCCAGATCAAATATTGACGCGCTGCTAAAAGCGGCGGGCTGGCATGTGTGCGACGTATCTAATTCCAACATCCACGCGGCACGCGGCGTGGCGATTCGCGAATTCCCGCTCCCCGGCTACGGCTTCGCCGATTACCTGCTCTACATCGACGGCAAAGCTGCTGGCGTGATCGAAGCCAAGAAAGAGGGCGTCACCCTCACCGGCGTCGAATCGCAGTCTGACAAATACACCAAAGGTCTGCCTTCTGGTCTTCCGCGCTGGAGCAACCCGCTGCCGTTCGCCTACCAATCCACCGGCGTGGAAACCCGCTTCACCAACGGCCTCGATCCAAACCCGCGTTCCCGCCCCGTGTTTGCCTTCCACAAGCCCGATCTGCTGGCCGAGTGGCTGGCCTACAGCAAAGCTAGCGATCTAGCTGAGAAGGAAGCTGCCCAACCCTCCGCCACCTTCCTCGCCAAGCTGCAATCCATGCCGCCGCTCAAGGAAGAAGGCCTCTGGCCCGCCCAGGTCCAGGCCATTCGCAACCTCGAACAATCCCTGAAGGAAAACCGCCCCCGCGCTCTGATCCAAATGGCCACCGGCTCGGGCAAGACCTTCACCGCCATCAGCTTCATCTACCGACTCATCAAGTTCGCCGGCGCCCGGCGTGTGCTGTTCCTGGTCGACCGCGGCAACCTCGGCGATCAGACGCTCAAGGAATTCCAGCAATACGCCTCGCCCTACAACAACTACAAGTTCACCGAGGAATACATCGTCCAGCGCCTGCAAGGTAATACCCTCGACACCACCGCGCGGGTCTGCATCTGCACCATCCAGCGCATGTTCTCCATGCTCAAGGGCAAGCCCCTCGACCCCGAACTCGAAGAAGAATCCGTCGACCAACTCGGCGGCCTGTTCAAACAGCCCGAGCCCATCGAATACAACCCGGCCATCCCCATCGAGAGCTTCGACATTATCGTCACCGACGAATGTCACCGCTCCATCTACAACCTCTGGGCGCAGGTACTGGAGTACTTCGACGCCTACCTCATCGGCCTCACCGCCACGCCCAGCAAGCAGACCTTCGGCTTCTTCAACCAGAACCTGGTGATGGAATACAACCACGAAATGGCCGTGGCCGACGGCGTCAACGTCAACTATGACGTCTACCGCATCCGCACCGCCATCACCGAACAAGGCTCCAAGGTGGAGTCCGGCTACGCCGTGCAGGTCATGGAGCGCGACACCCGCAAGAAGCGCTGGGAACAGCTCGACGACGACTTCAGCTACGACCCCAACCAGCTCGACCGCGACGTAGTCGCCCCGGACCAGATCCGCAAGATCATCCAGACCTACCGCGACAAGCTGTTCACCGAAATCTTCCCCGGCCGCGAGTGGGTGCCCAAGACCCTCATCTTCGCCAAGGACGACGCCCATGCCGAAAACATCGTCGAAATCGTGCGCGAGGAATTCGGCAAGGGTAACGACTTCGCCCAGAAGATCACCTACCGCACCACCGGCGCCAAGCCCAAGGACCTCATCAACGAATTCCGCACCAGCCCCATGCCCAGGGTTGCCGTCACCGTGGACATGATCGCCACCGGCACCGACATCAAGGCGGTGGAAGTCGTCATGTTCATGCGCGCCGTCAAATCCCGCGCCTTCTTCGAGCAGATGAAAGGCCGCGGCGTGCGCGTCATCAAGCCCGACGACCTGCAAAGCGTCACCCCCGACGCCAAGGCCAAGGACCACTTCGTCATCGTCGATGCCGTCGGCGTCTGCGAGCAGGACAAGACCGACTCCCGCCCCATGGAGCAGAAGCCCACCGTCAGCTTCGAAAAGCTCATGCAGGCCGTCGCCTTTGGCAACACCGAAGACGACGTGCTCTCGTCGCTTGCAGGAAGATTGGCCCGCATGGAACACCGCATGAGCGCGGAAGACGACCAGCAAATCCGCGCCATATCCGGCGGCCTGGGCGTCAAGCAACTCAGCCACCGCATCATCGCCGCCCTCGACCCGGACCGGCATATCGAACAAGCCAAGGTGGACTTGGGCATTGCCCCCGGCGACGACCAGCCCATCCCGGAATCAACCCTGGCCGCCGCCCGGCACAAGGTCATCCAGGAAGCCATCAAACCCTTCTTTGAGCCCAAGCTGCGCGAAACCATCGACACCATCAAAAAGAAAAACGAAGTCGTCATCGACACCGTCAGCCCCGACCACGTTATCTTCGCAGGCTTCACCGAAGCCAAGGCGCGTGACCTGACGAAGTCGTTCAAGGACTTCATCGAGACGCACAAAGACGAAATCACCGCGCTGCAAATTCTCTACAGCCGGCCATACAAGGCACGCCTGGAGTTGTCGCAGCTTAGGGAGCTAGCCGACGCCGTTTCGCAAAACATTCAGGAACTGAGCTGGTACCGCGGTGACAAGGAGTGGGACACCGAAGTAACAGCAGCCCTCTGGCAGGCGTACGCGAAGCTGGATGAATCACGCCAAGCGGGCGTACGCGAACACTTGATCTTGACCGACCTCATCTCGGTTGTGCGGCACGCGATCGACCAAAGTAATGAACTCATTCCCTACCCGGAGCGGGTTGAGGCCAACTTCAAAGCATGGCTTGGCCACCAACAGAGCGCCGGGCAGACCTTCAGCGACGAACAACTTTGGTGGTTAACGGAAATCTACAAACACATCGCCGCGAACCTGCAAATCGAGCCAGACGACTTCGAGTTTGCGCCGTTCAATCAGAAGGGCGGGCTCGGCAAGGTATATCAACTGTTCGGTGACAAGTTGGACGCAATCATTGAAGAATTGAACGAGACGTTGGCGGCATGAAGGAACAGAAGGAAGACATCTTCGAGCCCGCAATCCCCATCGTGCCGCAGGGCTGGGATGTATTGCCTTTCGACCAGACTGCTGATGTGGTCTCGGACAAGAGCAAGCGAGTTAAACAGCGCGACTATTTGCCAAGCGGGAAGCTGGCGGTAATCGATCAAGGTCAGGATTTCATCGGTGGCTACACCGATGATGAAGGCATGGCATTCGAAGGAGAGCTACCCGTCATCCTCTTCGGTGACCATACGCGTTCAATTAAGTACGTGGATAGGCCATTTGCCGTTGGCGCAGATGGCGTGAAGATACTCAAACCGGCCGTCGGCTTTGATCCAAAGTACTTCTACTATCTGCTGCGTTCTTTGCAGATTCCGAGCCGAGGATATAGCCGACATTTTCAGTTCCTGCGCAAGTTCCATTTTCCGAGAGCGCCCGAAGACCAACAAAAACGCATCGTCGCGGAAATCGAAAAACAATTCTCCCGCCTCGACGAAGCCATCGCCAACCTCAAGCGCGTCAAGGCCAACCTCAAGCGCTACAAAGCCGCCGTCCTCAAAGCCGCCGTCGAAGGCCGCCTCGTCGAAACCGAAGCCGAACTCGCCCTGCGCGAAGGCCGCAGCTACGAAACTGGCGAACAACTCCTGCAACGCATCCTCGAAACCCGCCGCAGCCAGTGGCAAGGCAAGGGCAAATACAAAGAACCCGCCGCGCCCGACACCACCGACCTGCCTGAATTGCCAGAGGGGTGGGCATGGGCAACTATTGAGCAACTGACTACGGAGATGATGAACGGCTACGGAAAGCGGTCGCAAACTGCTGGTAAGCCGCACATCGTTCTTAGGCTTGCTGATATCGTAAATGGCGAGATTTCCTTTCAAGACGTTAGGCGAATCAACTGCACCGAAGATGAGGTGCATAAGTACGCCTTGGGCGAGAACGACCTTTTAATTCTCAGAGTCAACGGCAGTCCGGATTTGGTAGGCCGGTTTGTTCTGGCACGACAAACTCCAGAAACATCGCTTTTTTGCGACCACTTCATTCGTGCGCGATGCACGTCTTCTGACTTAGCCGTTTGGCTAAGGGCTTACACGGATGTGGACCGTTTTCGTCGGTATATCGATCTCAACAAGGTATCAAGCGCCGGGCAAAACACTATCAACCAAGGTGCGCTTTGCCCCTTCGCGGTACCGGTACCACCTGTAGAAGAGCAATTACGTATAGCAGCTGAAGTGGATAGGCGATTGTCTCTAGTCCGTGAAGTTGAGATACAGGTCGATGCCAATTCCCGTCGCTCTGATCGGCTCCGCCAAACGATATTGGCAGGAGCTTTCTCCGGCCGGCTGCTTCGGGATGGTGGATTCGGTGAACGCGCAAATAGTGCGTCTCGCGGCTAAAGGGGGGTAGCGATGTCGATACTTCAAGAGATCCTCGGATGGGCGAAGAGTTTAGCGCCTTGGCAAAGTGACGCCGTTGGACGCATTTTCGCGAAGGAATCGCTCACGGCCGAGGATTTGGACGATCTATATGCGCTTCTCAAAACAGAGCACGGTATTCCTGATCCGAAAGGGAGGAAAGCCAATCCATTAGCGGACGACAAGATACCGGCAGGGGCGCAGCCGAACGAACACGTTGAGTTAGTGGCAATGAAAAACTTAACCAACGTAAATGCCATAGCTGAGAAGCAACGACTGGAGTTCGGACCAAAAGGTCTTACCGTAATCTATGGTGACAATGGTTCTGGTAAATCTGGATACTCCCGAGTTCTAAAGAAGGCTTGCCGGGCTCGGGATCAAAGCGAGCAGATACTACCGAACGCGAACATACCTCCGGGCAAAGCGGGCCGTGCAGGAGCCACTTTTGAGATAACGATTAACGGCTTAGCGAAAGAATTGCCATGGGAAGATGGTAAGCCTGCAGCACAGGAACTATCGTCTCTCGCAATCTTCGATTCGCGCTGCGCACGCGCGTACCTAGACAACGAGGATGACTTTTCGTACGTCCCTTATGGTCTCGATATTCTCGAAGGATTGGCGGTTATTTGCAGGCAATTCGACAGTCAAATTAAGACGGAGCAGACTCAGTGCGCGGTCGACAAAACAGTATTTACTGAACTGGCCGCCACACAAACAGCCGCCGGTAAATTGGTTGCTGCCTTGAATGCCAAAACCAACATTGGAGAAGTCGAAAAGCTTGCAGCTCTCAGCCCAGAGGAGAGTGCCCGTCGAGATGAACTGGATAAGAGTCTCAAAGCGGATAATCCGAAAGAAAAGGCAACCCAGTTACGGTTGCGCGCTGCCAGAATTACCCATCTCGCAAAAAGTGCTGCCGAGAAATTGGGTCTTGTAGATGGTGCAGCATTAACAAAGCTAAGGGGGCTTGCGGAGGCCTACCATACGGCTAAAGCTGCTGCGGAGTTGGCAGCAAATGCTTTTAAGAAAGATGCCACGTTGCTTCAAGGAACCGGTGGAGAAGCGTGGAAGGAGCTCTTCGAGGCAGCGCGAAAATTTGCAGCAGAGGCCTACCCAGACAAGAACTTTCCGAAGCTTGGTGACGGCACTCCATGCCCCTTGTGCCAACAGCCCCTAAATGATGGAGCTGCACGCTTGGTACGCTTTGAGGAGTTTGTTCAGCAAGAAGCCGAGAAGAATATGCGGGCCTGTAGGAAGGCACTTGCCGACCAATACAAGCCTTTTGAACAGGCAAACGTTTCGCTTGGATACGACGATGTTCTGTTCAAGGAAATCGAAGGCTTGGATGCAGCGCTTGCCAACGCAACGCGTGACTTTGAAAAATCGTTGCTGGCGCGACACAAAGCAATCAAACAGGCTTGTGAGGACCGCGCTTGGGAGAAAGTTGACGCTGAACCAGCGAGCCCCTCTGCGCAGTTGAATATCTTGGCTGCAACTTTGGCTAAGGAAGCGGAAGACCTTGAAAAAGCAGCAGACGAGAAGGCACGCGCTGCACTCCAAAGCGAATTCGATGAACTGGACGCCAGACTGAAGCTAGGCAAGCTGAAGCCGGCAGTAGTATCTGCAGTTGAAAAATATTTACTGGCAGAGAAGCTATCGAAGTGCGCTAGCGCGGTTAAGACGAATGCAATAACAATGAAGTCGACCGAGCTTGCAGAAAAGGTTATCTCCAAGGAACTTGCGGACGCACTGAACAGTGAGTTCAGAGCATTGGGGGCTGGAAATCTGCATGTGACTCTAGCCACGCGTGCGGTCAAGGGGAAAACACTGCACAAGCTGAAAATCGATCTGCCGCACTCACGAAATCCAGGTGAAATCCTGAGCGAGGGAGAGCAGCGTGCAATTGCTATTGGTTCATTCCTGGCAGAAGTAAATATTGGGAAAGGGTCCGGTGGTGTCATATTTGATGACCCTGTCTCTTCGTTAGACCATAAGCGCCGAGAGCGGGTAGCTACACGCCTTGTCCAAGAGGCGGCAAAGAGACAAGTTATTGTTCTGACCCATGATGTCTATTTTCTTTGCGTATTGATGGAAGAGGCATCTCGGATTGGCATCCCAACCACAACGCAAAGTTTGTCAAGGCGACCAGAAGGGTTCGGCGTAGCAGATCCGAGCCTTCCGTTCGAGGCAATGGGAACGAAGTCTCGCGTAGGTGCGCTACGTGATATCCAGCAACGGATCGCCAAGCTTTACAAGGATGGCGATGAGCCGGAGTTCAGAAAACAAACAGTCGATTGTTATAGACAGCTTCGCATTGCTTGGGAACGTGCTGTTGAGGAAGTTTTATTGCAAAACGTAGTTCTGCGCTTTCGAAAGGGAATCGAAACGAAGAGGCTTGAGAGGGTTGTAGTCGAAGACTCAGACTACAAGACAATCGAGCAGGCAATGACCAAATGCTCAAACTATCCGCACGACCAGGCACTACTAGGCGGCGTTGCTATTCCAGAACCTGATGAGCTCTTGGCTGATATCAACTTGTTAGATGATTGGCGCATTAGTGTGGAGAAGCGTACTGCTGATATTTCAAAAAGACGAAAAGCGGCCCCGTAATAGAAGTGATGAATTCATGAATACATCCACCATCGTCCAAAAGCTCTGGAACTACTGCAACGTTCTCCGTGATGACGGGATGAGCTATGGCGATTACGTCGAGCAGCTCACCTATCTGCTGTTCCTCAAGATGGCCGACGAGCGCACCAAGGCTCCGTACAACCAGAAGAGCCCGGTGCCGGATCAGTACGGTTGGCCGAGCCTCATCAAGAAAGACGGCGACGAGCTGTTCGATCACTACCGCCACACCCTTGAGGCGCTGGGCAATCAGAAGGGCTTGCTCGGGCTGATCTTCAACAAGTCGCAGAATAAGTTCCAAGACCCGGCCAAGCTGCGGCGGCTGGTGGTCGATCTCATCGACAAGGAACAGTGGGTGTCGATGAGCGCCGACGTGAAGGGCGATGCCTACGAAGGCCTGTTGGAAAAGAACGCCCAGGACACCAAGTCCGGCGCCGGCCAGTACTTCACCCCGCGCCCGCTGATCCAGGCGATTGTGGATGTGATGGCCCCGAAGCCCGGCGAGACCGTGAGCGACCCGGCCTGCGGCACCGGCGGCTTTCTGCTGGCGGCGCACGACTATGTGGTGAAGCACAATCCCAACCTCACCAAGCCGCAAAAGACCAAGCTCAAGGAGGAAACCTTCAAGGGCTGGGAGCTGGTGCAGGCCACGGCGCGGCTGTGCGCCATGAACATGCTGCTGCATGGCATCGGCAGCCAGGACTTCGAGCCCATCGTGGTGAACGACTCGCTGGCCGCCGACCCCGGCGACCGATTCGACGTGATCCTCACCAATCCGCCTTTCGGCAAGAAGAGCAGCACGACGATTGTTGGCGAAGAGGGCAAGGTCAGCAAAGAGCGCGACATCGTCGAGCGCGGCGACTTCTGGACCACCACCTCGAACAAGCAGCTCAACTTCGTCCAGCACGTCAAAACCCTGCTCAAGCAAAACGGCCGCGCTGCGCTGGTTTTGCCCGACAACGTGCTCTTCGAAGGCGGCGCCGGCGAAACCATCCGCCGCAAGCTGCTGCACGAATGCGACGTCCACACCCTGCTGCGCCTGCCCACCGGCCTGTTCTACGCCCAGGGCGTGAAGGCGAACGTGCTGTTCTTCGACAAGAAACCCGCCAGCGAAACCCCGTGGACCAAGAAGCTCTGGATCTACGACCTGCGCACCAACATGCACTTCACGCTCAAGACCAACCCCTTGAAGCGCGAAGACCTGGATGAGTTCGTAAAGTGCTACAACCCGGAGAATCGCCACACCCGCAAGGAAACCTGGTCTGAGAGATCACCAGACGGCCGCTGGCGTGCCTACAGCTACGACGAACTCATCAACCGCGACAAGGCCAGTTTGGATATCTTCTGGCTCAAGGATGAATCGCTATCCGACTCCGACAATCTTCCGGCACCAGAGGTGATCGCCCAGGAAATTGTGGATGACCTCGAGGCAGCGTTGGAGCAATTTCGGGAGATTTTGGGGGATTTGGGGTCGGCCGAAGCTGAGGAGCAGCTATGAGTACAACCCAAGATATCCCTGGTTTGATTACACAATTCCTTGCCACATACGATGCCAAGGCAATGGATCAAAAATGGGAGGAATTAAGCCGGCGTTTTCGTAAGTTCTGGAACGAGCGTGTCTTGTCTGATGATGCGAACCCAATATCGGATGCTGACTGCGACGAAATCATCAAAATCCTGGACCGGAATGGGAAAGGAAATACCAAGGATAGCCTGGCTATAGCCAAGGCGATGGTGCCACAGGGGGCTTGGCGGAGGATGCTCAATGAATTCCACATCAACAAAGAGCTGGGCGCTTTGGTCAACGAGATACTTGTGGAAAAGGATGCTTCTCGAAAAGCTAATCTAATCGATGAGCTTTACAAGAAGAATGCTGGCCAGAAGAACAATTTGACCGGACCAAGTGGCAATACTGTCAGTGATTTTCTGGCTGCTTATGATCCTGTAAATAACCTGGCGATGATTTCCCAGAACGACCGACGAGCAGTCATTGAGTTTCTTGGTTTGCCTGTGCCATTTGATTGGGAAAGCGCATCCATTGGCACCCGCATCGTTACTACCAACCGGATCATCCTTGACGGTATCCGAGTCCAAGGCCTGGTAGGGTCGGCCATGACGGTCACAAGGTTCTTTTACTCAGCGCCAGTAAAAGCGCTCTGGAAGGGTGAGCACACGGTCAAACGGTCTGACAAGGATGTCAGCGTAATAGTGCCGACAGCGCCTGATGAGGAAGATGAGGTTGCTCAAGATGTGGATTCGGTCAGGGAGTCCATGCAGATACAGGGTCTAATCGCCAAAATTGGAACGATCATGGGCTTTAGAATCTGGCTGCCCAAAGCAGATCGAACACGCGTGCTAAAAGTATGGGACCCTGAACCGGGCGAACTTTTAGACGAATTGCCACTTGGATACGACTCTACAACAACCAAAACAATCGAGCAGATAGATGTGCTTTGGCTGCGTAAGCGTTCAATCGTCCGCGCTTTTGAGGTCGAACATACAACTTCTGTTTATTCTGGCCTTCTTAGGATGGCAGATCTGGTTGCTTTGCAGCCCAATATAAACATCAAGCTGCACATTGTTGCTCCCGTTGAGAAGCGCGATAAGGTGTTACAGGAAATCCGGCGCCCAGTTTTTTCATTACTTGAAGGGCGGGCGCTGTCGGAGATGTGCACTTACTTGTCTTATGACCAAATCAAGGAGATCGGCGAGTTAAAGCATTTGGAGCACCTGTCCGACAAGGTGATAGACGATTATGAAGATGAAGCCGAATAAACAGTAAAGAATGGCTACCCTTATCCCGACATTGGGTACCACACGCTTCGACACGCGTGGTGAACTTCGCCTAGCAGAACGGCTGAAAGACTTCCTAGAAGATAATGCTTGGGTATGGCATAACTTGCCAGTTGGGCCATTTGGTAGGCATCCGGATTTTGTCGTACTACATCCACAACAAGGCATCGTGGTGCTGGAGGTCAAGGACTGGCGCCTTGAGACGATTGCGGAAGCCAACAAGCAGCAGGTACAGCTGCTGACGGATCAAGGCATCGTCGGAACGGATAACCCATTCGAACAGGTGCGCGGCTATATGTTCAATGTGGTCAATACCTTGAAGCGCGACCCGCTTCTGGTTTTTCAGGAAGGGGCTTTCAAAGGGCAGCCCATTATGCCGTTCGGTCATGGCGTGGTGTTTGCCAACATTACGCGCAAGCAGTTTGATGGAACAAACCTGTATGAGGTCTTTCCACCCGAGCGCTGCATCTTTCGTGACGAGATGTCTGAGAACGCAGACCCGGAAATCTTCCGGGAGCGGGTCTGGAAAATGGTGTCACGTCGCCTTGGGCAAGGTTTGTCTTTGCCGCAGCTTGATCGGGTGCGTGCGATGCTGTTCCCGGAAGTGCGGATCAGGCAAATTGCGTTGCCGTTCGACGAGCCAGAGGCAAAACCCGATTCTCCGGCAGACGACCGCATGCTTGCCGTGATGGACATGCAGCAGGAATTGATTGCGCGCAGCTTGGGCGATGGGCATCGCATCATCCGTGGCGTGGCGGGTTCAGGCAAGACCCTGATCCTCGCTTTTCGGGCCGAGCATCTAGCGAGAGTTGCGGCGCGGCCGGTGCTGGTGTTGTGCTATGCCAATGCGATTGCGGGCCGGCTGGAAAACGCTATGCAGGATCGCGGCGTGGAAGATCGTGTGATCGTCTCCACTTTTCATGCCTGGTGCTGGCGCATGCTGCGCGAATATGACATTGGCGCACCCAACAGAAGGGATTACTCGAGTGACGGCGAGCATTTGGCGGCTGTCATCGAGACTGTGGTCAAGGCGGTCGAGCGCGGTCAAATACCGGCAGGCCAGTATGACGCGGTCTTGATCGACGAGGCGCATGACTTCGAACCTCAATGGTTTGCGCTTGCTGCTCGAATGGTCAATCCGGACACAAAGTCACTGATGATCGTGTATGACGATGCGCAGGCCATCTACAAGGGGCGTTCGCGTCCGGTTTGGAAGCAGCTTGGAATCGAGGCGGCGGGGCGAACCACCGTGCTCAAGGTCAATTACCGTAACACCGCGCAGATACTGCGCTTTGCGCGCAAGGTTGCTGCCGATGTGCTGGGCGCGCCGGGCGTTTGCGCGGATGACGAGGATGCCATCCTGTTGCCCGAGGATGCCGGCCGGCAGGGACTGGAGCCGGAGGTGCGCAAGTGCGTGAATTACGACGGCGAAGCGCATGCCATTGCTGAGTGGCTCCAGGGACGCCATGCAGCCGGTTATCAGTGGGGACATATGGCGGTGCTGTATCCCCAGCATCACATTGGTGAGCGCTTCGAAAAGGTCTTTGCCAAGCATGACATTCCGATTGATGTGGCAAAGAGCAACAAGAATCGGGTGCAGGCAGATCGGGATGCCGTCAGATTCCTCAGCATGCATTCCTCGAAAGGCCTTGAGTTCCCTTGTGTCGCTGTGGGTGGGTTGGGCGCGCTGTCTTCGGACAATATCGAGGACGATGTGAGACTGAGCTACGTTGCTATCACGCGCGCGACGCATGAGGCTTTCCTGACATATTCCCACCAGTCGCCGCTGGTTGAACGGCTGATCGCTTAGTTGCCTGGCCGAGCTGCCGGCCGGGGTCCTGCTGCCTTCCCCCATGCCGGTGCCGCTTGCGCTGCCGCTGTTCGGCCACAAGGTACGGGCGGGCTTTCCTTCGCCGGCGGACGACTGCGTGGAGGCCTGCTGGATTTGAACGAGCACCTGATCGAGCACCGCGAGGCGACGTTTTTTGTGCAGGCGGCGGGCGACTCGATGATTAACGCCGGCATCCAGGAAGGCACGCTGTTGGTGGTGGACCGCGCGCTGGAGCCGCGGCACAACGACATCGTGATTGCGGTGGTGGATGGCGAGCTGACGGTGAAAAGGCTGGAGAAGCGCCGCGGCAAGGTGCGGCTGATTGCCGAGAACCCGGCGTATGCGCCGATCGAGTTCAAGGAGGGGCAGGAGTTGGTGGTTGGGGGGTGGTGAGGAGTGTTATTCGGAAGTTGAAGTGAGATGAGGCTGGACCGGGTTTGACTGGATCGCCGCGCTACGCTCGCGATGACGAAAACCCTGGATTGCCACGCCCCTGCGGGGCTCGCAATGACGGGTAAAGGTAACTGCTAAGGAATCCTTGGTTCTTGGCCAAGGTTTATTAATTATTGATTTTGCTAACCCATGGTTAGCAAATTTAACGAAATGTAAACTAGTCATCGGTTTAAAAAGGTGCTATTTTGCAAACCATGAGTGAGCATAAATCAGGAAAATTAAACCTTCTCCACGATTTACTGGAGGAAGGCCTGCTCGCGCCTACGTGGTGGCTGGAAGAGCATGGCTATTCCCGTGCCCTCATAGCAAAGTATGCGGAAAGCGGTTGGCTGGTCTCTCCGGCGCGTGGGGTCTATCGCCGACCCGGCCCGCCATTGAAGTGGCAACACGTGGTGGCGAGCCTGCAGCTTCTGGCGGGGTGTTACCTGCATGTCGGCGGGCGAACCGCGCTCGTTCACCATGGAATGGGCCATTACGTCCGCATGAGCGGGGCAGAGACCATATATCTGTATGGACCGGAGGTGCTGCCAGCCTGGGTAAACAAGCTGGGCTTGGAAGAGCGATTCGTCGCGCGCAACGATGCCATGTTTAATACTCTGCGCGCGCGCCTGGATGAACAAGGCACGTATGTTGATTTCCAGGGCAAGCCGCTTGGCCCAAGTCAGTATTCCGAATTCGGGTTGCAGCAGACAGCCTGGGGGCCGTGGGAATGGTGGTTGCTGTATTCCTCCAACGAGCGGGCCATATTCGAAGTGTTGCAAGACGTACCGGCGAAAGAATCGGTCTATGAGGCCGACGTACTGATGCAAGGCTTGGTGAATCTGCGGCCGAATCGTGTAACGGCGCTCTTAAAGGCATGCGCCAGCGTGAAGGTGAAACGGCTTTTCCTGGCGCTGGCGGAGCGGCATCAGCATCAGTGGTTGAAACACCTCGATTTGAATGACGTGGACCTTGGCAAAGGCAAGCGCATGCTGGTTCCGGGTGGGAAGCTGCACCCCAGGTATCAAATCACTTTGCCGACGGACCTTGATGATTACGCACGATAGCCCTTATTTCGCGCAGGTTCGGCTGCTGGTTTCTGTGCTCCCCAGTGTTGCAAAGGAGCCGTGTTTTGCTCTTAAAGGCGGTACGGCAATCAACTTGTTTGTGCGCAACATGCCGCGCCTTTCGGTAGATATCGATCTGGCCTTTTTGCCAATTGGCGATCGCGAATCGGCACTACGGGAAATTGGCGCCGCACTTGGCAGAATTACTGAGGCCCTGACCAGACAGGGCTATCGCGTCGATCCCGGCAAACGTCAGGATGAAAACGTTAATGGACTGCTCGTAACCGATGGCGCAGCAACAATAAAAATCGAGGTGTCCCCGGTATTGCGCGGCACGGTTTACCCGGAGGCAACACGGCGAATAGTTGACCGCGCAGAAGCAGAATTTGGTTTTGCCGAGGTGCCTGTTGTCTCATTTGCCGATTTGTATGCCGGCAAACTTGTCGCGGCACTCGACCGACAACACCCACGTGATTTGTTCGACGTAAAACTGCTGCTGGCTGATGAAGGAATCAGCGACGACTTGTTTCGTGCTTTCCTGGTGTATTTGATCAGCGGAGACGATTCCATTGCCCGGCTGCTGAACCCCGCCCGTAAGCCGCTGGAAGACCTGTACGAACGGCAGTTTGTGGGTATGACTACTGAGCCGGCGACGTTGGACGAACTTAAACAGGCGCGCGAAGATTTGATTGCCTTGCTGCACAGACGGCTGGGCGAGAGCGAGAAGAACTTCCTGTTGTCTTTCAAGCGCGGTGAGCCGCAGTGGAACCTGCTTGGTGTGGAGCATGCGGAGACATTGCCCGCGGTACGTTGGAAGCTGCTGAATATTTCTCAGATGTCACCAGTGAAGCATCGTGAAGTGCTCGGAAATCTTGAACGCGTACTGGAAGATATCTAGGAGGCCTGACGGTTCCATGAGTCGGCCATTGGGAAAGCAATGTGCAAAATTTGCACATACTGAGAAAATCAAACGCCACCCTTGCGGTGGCGTTTGATTTTATTTCCCACGGGGATTGCTCGCTTTCGCGTTGCCTCCGCGAAAGTTCGTCCCTCACTGCGTTCGGGACCAGCCTTCGGCTGTCCGTCGCAAGCAGTGCTTGCTCCGCGAACCCGGAGGGGTCCTCTAAGTACCCATGAGAACCACAACAAAAGAAAACGCCACCCGGTTGGGTGGCGTTTTCTTTTGTTGGCGTCCCCACGGGGATTCGAACCCCGGTTATCGCCGTGAAAGGGCGGTGTCCTAGGCCTCTAGACGATGGGGACAGTAATCGTCATTTTTTGCTGAGTTGCGTCAGAGTCACGCCAAGCAGCAGTAAAACAAAACCGAACGGAACCAGTGTAAACCATTCTTCTCCGGTTCCGCGACCGATAGCCAGGGTGAACCCGACTATCAATCCCACAATGCTGAAGACCAAGCCCAGCAGCACACTGATGACGCCTAGTTTATGCATTGCAGCCTTTATTCGTGGTGGAGGTAAGCGGGATCGAACCGCTGACCTCTTGCATGCCATGCAAGCGCTCTCCCAGCTGAGCTATACCCCCAACGAAGCTCGGCATTATAGGGATGGGGGGAATTCTTGTAAAGCATGTTTTTCGAAACAATAAGGGGCAAGTTTCAAGTTGCAAGATACAAGGGGTGTTGCTAGGCCTTGTTTAACTGGACTGCCGCGCTGCGCTCGCAGTGACGATGGGGCTTGGCCTGGTTTGACTGGGCTGCCACGTCCCACCATGCTGCGCTCGCGGCTAAAGGCTAAATACGCGCCTCGCAGTGACGGTGGGGTGGGCGTCATCGCGAGGCCGTAGGCCGTGGCGATCCAGTTAAGGAAGGCTGAGTCTTGTTTGGCCGGATTGCCGCGTCGGCTTCGCCTCCTCGCAATGACGGGGGGCGGTTTAGTCGTCCGGGAACAGCTTGCCGGGGTTGAGGATGCCGGCGGGGTCGAACTGTTTTTTTACGGCGCGCATCAGGGCCAGGGTGTCGGGGTCGATTTCGAGGCCGACGTAGGCGCGCTTTTCGGTGCCGATGCCGTGCTCGCCCGACAGCGTGCCGCCGTAGGCCAGCACGGTGGCGAAGAGTTCCTTCAGGCAGGCGCGGGCCTGGGTCATTTCCTCGGCGTCGTCGGGGTGCACCATGAGGTTGACGTGCAGGTTGCCGTTGCCGGCGTGGCCGAAGCTGACGATGGGGAAGGGGTAGCGGTGGCCGAGGCTGTCGAGGAAGTCGATGAAGTCGGCGAGTCTGGATACCGGCACCACCACGTCTTCGTTGATCTTGAGCGGGGCGTACTGCTTGACGGCGTGGGACAGGGATTTTCTCGCAACCCACAAGGCCTGGGCTTCTTCGCGGGTGACGCCTTCGCGCACTTCCAAGAGGCCGTCGCCCTGGAGGGCGTCTTTCAGCGCGGCGATCTGGTGCGGCACGTCGCGCACGGGGCCGTCGGCTTCCACCATCAGCAGGGCCTCGGTGCCTGAGGGCAGGTCGTCGGCCGCGCCAGTCGGCCTGATGGCCTCGATGGAGCGGCGGTCCATGATTTCCAGCGCGCAGGGCACCACGCTTTGCGCCATCACGCGCTCCACCGCCTCGCAGGCGGCGCGGTTGCTGGAAAAGCACAGGCGCAGCGTGGCCACGGTTTCGGGCGCGGGCACGAGCCTCAGCGTGGCCTCGGTGATGAGCGCCAGCGTGCCTTCCGAGCCGACCAGGAGGCGGGTGAAGTCGTAGCCGGTAACGCCCTTGGACGTGCGGCAGCCGGTGACGAGGGTCTTGCCGTCGCCGGTGACGGCCTTCAGCCCCAGCACGAAGTCGCGCGTGACGCCGTACTTGATGGCGCGCGGGCCGGCCGCGTTCATGGCGAGGTTGCCGCCGATGCGCGAATAGGCGCCGCTGCCGGGGTCGGGTGCGTAGAAGAGGTTTCTTGTTCGGGCGAGCTTGCCGATGTCTTCGGTGACCACGCCGGGCTGCACCACCATCAATCTATTCGCGGGATCGAATTCGAGGACCTGGTTCATGCACTCGAAGCTGACCACCAAACCATTCTTGACCGGCAGCGCGCCGCCCACGTTGCCGGAGCCGGCGCCTCTGGGCACCACCGGGATGTTATGGGCGTGGGCGATCTGCATCAGCGCCGCCACATGCTCGTGGCTGGCGGGGAACAGCACCGCGGCGGGGGTGACGTGCCTGGGGGTCTCGTCGGCGCTGTAGAGCGCGAGCGTGTCGGCGTCGGCAAATACACGGTCCGGCCCCAACGCTGCGGTCAGTGCCTGGAGGATATCGTTGCTGGACATGATTACAGTGTCCTGATGCAGGCTGTCATCGCGAGGCCGGAGGCCGTGGCGATCCAGTTAGGGAAGGCTGAGCCTGGTTGGACTGGACTGCCGCGTCGCACTGCCCCTCGCAGTGACGGCTGCAATGTCATCGCGAGGCCTGCAGGACCGTGGCGATCCAGTTTGGGAAGGCCGAGCCTTGTTTGACTGGATTGCTTCGTCGGCCTTGCCTCCTCGCAATGACGAGGGCGTGGGCTCGCAATGACGGCGGCGGGCATGACTAACTCTTGGTTTCTTCCGGCAGCGCAGCGATGAGCTGCGCCACGGTGTCGGCGTCGAAGTCCATGCCGACGTCCCAGCCCGGGTTGAGCGAGATGGGGAAGCCGCCGCCGATGCGGCGCAGCACCCAGGTGAACTCGGTGAGCAGGCCGCCGGTGAAGTCGGGGAACATCTCGGCGAAGGGCTTGGCGCGCTCGGGGCTGGTGAACAGCACCAGGATCTGCGTGCCTTCGTCGTCCTCGATGACCAGGGGCTGGGCCTTGGTCGAGGCCTGGAAGCCGGCGATGGCGTGCTTTTCGTCCTTGACCGGCATGAACACCTGGTCGCCGGCCAGCAGGCGGGCGACGAAGTCTTCGGCGGCGACGGTGCCGAGGGTGACGTCGTTGAGGAGTTTTTCCAGGTCGTTGTGGGGGACGAAAGCGTTGGGATCCATGGCGGGGTTCTGTCAGCCTGCAAACGTGCTTGAATGAGAGTGAAATTCTAACCCAGCGGGGGTGAATATGGCTGAATTGCTGTCTTCCATCGGCGGGCGTTTCGCCTGCCGCAAGTTCCACGGCCGGCCGGTCGAAAGCCACGCGCTCGACCTGGTCTTGCAGGCCGGCCGCATCGCGCCTTCGGCCTTCGGCATGGAGCCGTGGCGCTTCATCGTGGTCGCTTCGCCGGCGGCGCGGGCCAGGGTCGCGGCCGCCTGCTTCGGCCAGGAGCCGGCGATCGGCGCGCCGGTGCTGATCGCCATCGTGGCGCAGTACGGGGTGTTGCAGCCGGATTCCGCCTTCGTCGAGGCGCGGCTCACGGCCGAGGCCGGCGGCAGCCCGCCGTCCAGGGAATTACGCGACATGTACCGCGAGTTTTACGCCCAGATCGAGCCGAGAAGCTGGGCCCTCGCCCAGTGCAACTTCGCCGCCGCGCAGATGATGGTGCAGGCCACCGGCAGCAGCCTCGCCACCTGCCCCATCGGCGGCTTTGACGAGGCCGCGCTCACTGCCGCGCTGGACCTGGCCAGGGGCGAAGCCCCGGCACTGGTGCTGGCGCTGGGGCATTGCCTGCAGCCGCAAGGCGAGCGGCGCCGGCGCGGGATGGACGAGCTGGTGAGGGCGATTTGAGGCAGGCGTGGTGATCGAGGTATGCGTCACTGCGAGCCCAGAAGGGGCGCGGCAGTCCGGTTGGAATTGGCCATGCCTTATTTGACTGGATTGCCGCGTCGGCTGCGCCTCCTCGCAATGACGGAGGAGTGAGAGCCGTCATCGCGAGGCCGCAGGCCGTGGTGATCCAGGGTCATCGGAGTCGTCAGTCGAGCGTGGCAGTCCGGTTGGGATTGACCATGCCTTGTTTGACTGGATTGCCGCGTCGGCTGCGCCTCCTTGCAATGACGGAGGAGTGAGAGCCGTCATCGCGAGGGCTGAAAGCCCGTGGCGATCCAGTCAAGAAAAGCCTAGCATTGGACCATGACCCGCCCAGCCAGACAGCCTGCCGTCTATATCCTCGCCAGCGCACGCAACGGCACGCTTTATACCGGCGTGACCAGCGACCTTGTGGCGCGCATCTGGCAGCACAAAAACGATATCGTCAGCGGTTTCAGCCAGAAATACGCGACGCACACCCTGGTTTATTACGAACTGGCGGACGACATGCTGTCTGCCATCGAGCGGGAAAAGCAGATCAAGTCAGGATCGCGTGCCAGGAAGATTGCCCTGATCGAGTCCGTCAATCCGGACTGGGCAGATTTGTATGAGGGCTTGCTGGGCTGAGCCTGACTGGACTGCCGCGCCCCTGCGGGGCTCGCAGTGACGGCTTTCCCGGCCCGACAATCCAGCTCATAAGGCTTGGCCATGCTTGACTGGGTCGCCACGGGCCTGCGGCCCTCGCGATGACGGCTGTTCCCACTTCGTCATTGCGAGGAGGCAACGCCGACGCGGCAATCCAGGTCAAGCAAGGCATCACAAAACCGAATCGCCGGGTTTGGGGCCTGACAATGCAGGCCTCAAGGCTTCCACAACTCCGGATGCGCCCAGTATTTGGAATTGAGCCAATCCGGCGCCGGTTTGTAGGTGTGCAGGTCGAAGAGATACAGCAGCTGGCCGTCATCGGCCTCGGCCAGTCGCTGCATGCCGAAGGCGAGGAAGTCGTTGAAGGCCAGCGGCTGGCTCTCGCGCGCGGCGATGAGCAGGGCGGGGGCGCGCTGCTTGAGATGGCCGAGCAGGGCGAGGGCGGCCTCGCGTTGGAGATCGGTGTCGATGAAGGCCAAAGCGAGGTCGGCCATTTCGCTGGCGGCGGCCAGCGCCCCTTCACCGGCGGAAAGATAGTCCTGGGCCAGCGCCTGTACGGCCATGCCTTCGGCCAGGAGTTTCGCGGGCTTGCGCTGCCTGAGTTCGGCAAGGATGAGGTTTTCGATGCGCATGAGGCATTTTAGCCCGCGCGGCGTTACCATGCGCGTCACCATCGCTGCCATGGCGGCAGTCCGGTCAAGTGGCCAGGCCCTCTGCACTGGATTGCCGCGTCGACCTCGCCTCCTCGCAATGACAGCCCTACCGTCATCGCGAGGGCTGCAGGCCCGTGGCGATCCAGTTTAAGAAAGGCCCAGCATTTGGAATTGTTCGCCGCCTGCCTCGAAGCCCTGAACGAGCCCGACCCGGCGCGGAAATGCGCGCTGGCGGAGTCGCTTTACCAGGCCTGGCGGGCCGAAGAGACGGACATCGACGAAGCCGTGCCGGTGCTGCCCATCGCCGAGCCCGGCCGCCCGGCGAAACCGGTGCTGGTGCCGCCGCAGCAGGTGCCGCAGCGCAAGATCACATCAGCCATCGGGCGCGCGGCGCTGCTGCACGCCATCGCCCACATCGAATTCAACGCCATCAACCTCGCGCTGGATGCGGCCTGTCGCTTCAGGGGCATGCCGCGCGACTACTACGGCGTTATGTGGAATTCTTCTCCTGAAAGCAGTTCCCCCTAGTTCCTTAGCGCTTGACCACATACTTCTTTGAAAATAATAAATATGTAGTGCGTTTTAGATATGTTTGTAATAACAATAATTTGCTTTCAAATCATTATCTAGCATGTATACAAATATTATTGTGTGTATGATGACTGTTAATGAAAAAAGAACCTATGAACACTTTTTTGGGGCGAACGGTCTCTGTCTGCTTTTCGGGAATACAGAATGAGGCGGTACGCGTGGGGCACCCCTCCTTCTTCTTGGTTGGGGATTCTCATGCCAGCCTTTTCGAAGAACCTACCTGGTTCCTCTTCAAGAAGTATGTCCAGCGCGGCACGACCCCGAGCATTAACACATGGAATGCGGCCGCATACGACCTAAAAACATGGTTCCAGTTTCTGCTCGCCATCCACGTGGACTGGCGGGAGGCAACTGAGGATCATCGCAGAATGTTTGCAGACGCCTATGCAGGGGCTGTTTCTTCAAACGGCTTTGAATATTCTGAGATCACGATCAACCGTCGCCTATCGACTATTCGCGCGTTTTATCGTTTCGCGCAGGAGCAGCAGTGGTACAGCGGCATGATAGGGGGCGATGTGGAGTTGGTCGAGCAGCGGAACTTGCCGATTGATGAGGACATGCTCGCGCACATTCGATCCTCGAATTGGCACGTGCGGGAAAAGGACCCACTGTTGTTTAAGGTTGGACGCAGCGATGTGGTCAGGCCGATGCAGGTCAAGGAACTGCGCAAGTTGTGCAGCCACTTGGGACCCAATGCTGCAGACCGGCGTGGCGACATGCGTCGGGTACGGGATCGATTGATTGTTGATTGTGCAATCTACGGGGGCTTGCGGCTGAATGACGTGGTTCAGAAACTGACGACACTGAAGTTCCTGAGTCTCATCGTTGAGCCGGGACAAGAGCTTCAGGAGTTTCCGATCATCATCGAAAAGAGCAAGGGCAAGGTCACAAGGCAAGCCACGCTGCCTGGCTGGCTCATCTTGGATATTCAAGCCTACATCGATGGGGAACGTGCAGATACAGTCAGACGAGGGCCGAAGGGGCATAAAGCAATTCAGCTGTTTCTTGGCCACGCCAACTCAAAGGTTGCTGGAAGGCCCATCACCAACAGCGCGGTTCAGAAAATGTTCGAGTTAGCCTGCCGCCAGTGCGGTATCACTGAGAACGTCGCCTGGATCGATCATGTGACAGGCGAAAAGCAGGCCAAGGTGGTGCCAAAGCACTCATTCCATGATCTTCGGCACAACTGTGCTGTCCTCACGTATCACGCCGAGGTTAATGCCGGCAACCCCGAGCCGTGGAAGGTAGTACAGGTCAAGCTCGGCCACAAGAGCGTCAAAGTAACGATGGATACGTATCTTGCGCACGTGACTATCTTTGGCGAAAAACAAAACATAGTGGATGTCAGAAAGATGATTGGCCTGCGATGAACAGGCCAACTGATCTGTCACCGTCAGCGACGGCTCCAGTCAGTCGCACGACGAAGAGGAAGTCAGCCGCCGAAAAAGTGGTTCAGCAGGCCCGAGCTCGAGCAGCCACAACGGGCGCGCTCCCTGAACTTCCTGGCGCGCGGTTGGAATACGGCCAAGAGGCTGATGGAAATCCGACCTTGACCGCGATCTTCCCTGAGAAGATCGGCGATCCAGACAAGCACGACTTGAGCTTCCTGCATGAATTTCCAGCCTTGAAGATGCCTTTTGCAAGCGGCTTCCTAGTATGGGGGAGATCCTCGGCCCCGAATTCGAGGGAGGTCAAGATAAAAACGATTCGGCGGTTTTGGTTTGGATATCTAGCGATGAAGGGGCTCCACCATCTTACGTTTGACGACATCGATGAACAGGTCTTGGCTGGGTTCAACGCTTGGCTGCACGGGCCAATCGGCAAATCGGAAGCCGGTAAACCCACCGGAAAGCCTCTCACGAAGAAGACCATATCATCTGCTCTAGGGGCTCTTCGTTCGATTGCCACCCATGCTCCGGGCGGACGCATCCTATCCGAGCGAGTCCCCGCAGGGCCGCGTGGGGCAGGCCGTGAAGCCCGCCCCACCGAAGTCCTCAACTTTGCGGATCTCATTGCAATTTGGTCGGCGGTGGAGAAGGACATTGTCGCGGTTGCGGATCGATGGAAAAGAGGGCGCGAATTGCTCGCCAAAGGCTGGGAGGGGTTAGCGGCAGGTCAGCAATTGGTTGAGACCATCGGGCATAACAAAGAAGCGCCGTATCGCTCTTACGAGAACCTTGCGCTATGCCTCGCCATGATGGATGCTCTCTATCCGGGTGTCCTGCCCAGCAAGAAGAACCTAGACGCTCGTGACGACCTGCTCGGGCGCACAGTAATAAATGGCTTTGGTCTTACCCATGTATCGGGATACTTCTACCCGTCCCCCAGAGACCTGGTGCCGTTCGTCCTCTATATCGGTTTGGCAACGGTCTTCAACTCAGAAACCAACCTCAAGTTGGAATGGAAGAACGTTGATCGTACTGTCGACCGGCTCGGGAGTGCCGTTATCCGCTTCGATGTGACCGAGGAAAATGATGTTGGCGAAGATAGTGGTGGGTACCATGAGCCCAACGCATTGGTCAAAATCACCGGCGACAAACCGCGTGCAAAAATGAATCGTCGCCAGGTGCGGCTCCTCGACCCGCAGGCCGCCGATCCATCTCAACCCAGCCTGAATCTCGTGCTCGACCTGTTGCATGAAATGACGGTTCGAATTCGACCATTTGCCGAATCAAGCGACGTGGATCGCTTGTATCTCTATGTCGCCCGGAGGGGTCACAAGAAGGGTAGTAGGATTCCGGGGGGCTTTCCCAGGGGTGATTGGATCGGGGTGCCACTGAGAGAGTTTGTGGCCGATCACGAACTGCCCAATTTCAATCTCAGCATGCTCCGCAAAACACTGCTCGACTTTGCCCAACTGGGGAATCGTGGTGATATTGAAAAGGCGCGGCAACTCGGCAACCATAATCAGGCGATCACGACGTGGACACATTACACGTCGGACCTCATTAAGAAACTGCTCAAGGAGGTCACTGGCGAAACCATGCTGCTCCGGGAACGCTGGATTGGCACCGAGGGAACCATAGATCCGAGAGGCGCCGGCGACGATGCCGACAAAGGCTGCGCGACGCCCGGATTCGGGTGTCTGGACCCGTATGATTCACCGTGCAAGGCTCAGAAAAAGGAGCGCTTGTGCCGGGCCTACGGCGAGTGCCCCAGCTGCCCCATCGCTAAAGTTCGCCCCTTCAATCCAGACGATGTGCGCTATTGGGAGGCACTGGAACGAGCGCTCTACCGTAGTGTTCGCAACATGACGGCAGAGATGTGGACCGACCAATGGGCACCTGTTCTTGCTGACCTTAAGAACCTGCTGGCCCTGGTGCCTGCACAAGTGGTCGCCGAATCGCGCAAGATTCACCTTGAACTTCCCGACGTAGGATGACCCGCCCATGACCACCCAAGCGCATGCCCCCTTAAATCTGCCGCAAGGCGGCGATGAGTCACTGCCAACCTATCGCCCGATCTTTGACTTGACGGACGAGGAACTGAGGAACTTTCAGGTCACGCCCTTGAGTCGGTACGCCGACATCAAGTGGAAAAGGCCGATAACTACGCCCGGCACAGGGGCGAGCTGCGGCGTCATCCAATGGAACATGGAACTGTTTGACGGCAGCCGCTTGGATGAGCCGCAACATGCCCAGCGTCTGGACTGGGCGCGCAAACTCATGGCCCTCCTGTTGCACGCGCCAAGCGATAGCATACCCCCCTCCCCGTCGACCATGGCGATATATAGAATCGCATTCCAGCGCCTGCTGTCTTGGATGGCGGAGAACGGTTACCACCGCCCGGGAGAATTTACGCACGAAGTGATTGAGCATTACATCGACGATCTGCCGCGATTCCTTCTTTCCAATCGGGATGATGACAGCGATGAGGAGATTTCCATCAGCGAAGTATCAGTCGCTCTAAAAATCCTCCCCTACCTTTGGAGCGAGCGCCATGGTCTCGCCAACTGGGGCATCCCCGTACCCCAGACCAACTTCTTCTATGGCAAGCGCATCCATACCTACGCCAAGCAGATCGCCACCAAGGCGATGGGTTGGATCAAGCCGCTCCCCGATGAGGTGTCGATTCAACTGTTCAACAAAGCGGCGTGGTTTCTCGGTGAGCCGGCAGAGGACGTGATTCGACTCCTGGATGTTGTTCGCGATCCCTTGGCGGATTCTGCCTATGAGGAGATCCGCGTTCCAATATCAGCCAGGAACAAACACGGGGTTCGGCGGTTACCGATAAGAAAGGGAGAAAGTGCCCGACTCCGCCGAGCCGAGTCGTTTCTGTCTTCGTTCAAGTTCAGTACCGTAGGGGGCGAAGACCGCCCATGGCATGAGCCGCTAGATCCAGAAATCACTCGAACAATAGGTAGAGACGGTAGAAAGATCAAGGAGGTCCATGTCCGGGTGCGCGAACTCCTAAATGCGGTTCGTGATGCCTGTGCGATCACCGTCCAGGGTGTCAGCGGCATCCGCATTTCCGAGCTTATGGGAATCAAGGCCGGGATTGATGCAGCAACGGGACTACCACGTGGAGTCCGCATCGAGAAATCCGTCACCGGCCTCTATGATATCTACCTGCTGCGCACTGTCATCGCCAAGACAAAGAAAGGCGAACCAAAGGAAACCGACTGGGTCCTCGGCATTCGACCGACTGGCGCACCCAACGAACCGTTAGCGGTGCGTGCGTTGCGTGTCCTCAATCGGCTCTTTGAACCATGGGGCGAAAATGCAAGAACAGACCGACTCTTCCTCGCGCTGGGTAGCAACCGTTTCCTTCCGCTCAAGACAACATCCCTTGCTGATGCTGAGAGCTCAGCCATTCGCGAGGCTATGAAATCCTTCATAACTTCCTGGGTTGATCTGTCCAGTTTGCCGGATGAGAGCGCCCATAAGACCGAGGACAACGACCTCGTTAAGTGGCGCGAAAAGAAGGGCGACAACTTCACCTCCCACATGCTGCGGAAGAGCTGGGCACAGTTCGTGTTCGCGGTTGATCCGCGCCTGACACCGGCGATCCAGATGCAGTTTCATCACCTGTCCTTGGCGATGTCGGATGTCGGCTATGTCGGCAGCAATCCGAATCTCGGTACGACCCTGAAGGCCGTTGCCACCCATCAGCGCAACTTGCTGATCTTCGAGACGGTCATGGGACGGGCACCGCTGGCTGGGAAGATGGGCACGCAGATCGAAGCTCAGACCCGTGAGCTGGCAAAGGAAGTGAAAGGACTGCCAACCTCCGATGCGTGGCAGCGCGTGATCCAGTTCGCGGACAAGCACGAGCTGCAAATCTGGTTCAACCCCTACGGCCAGTGCATGCCGCTGCAAACATCGGAGATGGCCTGTCACAACAGGGCCGGCACACCCCAGGTTCTACGCCTTGCTCCGAACGATGCCACGCGCAGTCCGACGATGTGTTCGGGCTGTGACTGCTGGATACTGGATGAGCGGCACGCCCACTTCTGGGAGAAGCGGTACCTGGAAAACTGGATCGCCTTCAAGCGTGCCGAGAAGATGGGCATGGCGGGTAATTTCCGCGTGATCAAGGAAAGGGCGTCGCAAGCCAAAAAACTGCTTGCAAAAGTCGGTATCAAGGTCACGCATCTAGATCGCCAGATTGCACAGGAATTGGAGGCGGAAGGTGTCGCTGCCTAGCTCCCCTTCCTCCCCGACCGAGCGGGATACCATCGAGCAGGACTTCATGGATGCCTTGCAGCGTCTGGTCGACGGCACCCCGGAAAATAAGAAACTCAAGGCCAGCGTCAAGGCCGGCAAGCTGAAGATCAATGTATCCAACGTTGCCATCGAAGCACGTCGGGCTAGAACGCTCATCGCGTTGGAAGATTGCCGCTACCCAAAAGTGCGTGAGGCGATCCAGATCGCTCAGGACGGAAAGAGCAAGGTGCCGAGCACCTACACCCAATTGATCCAGAACCTCCGTACTGACCTGGCACAGGCGAAGGCCGAGAACAAGCTGCTTCAGACGCAGATTACCGCCCACTTCATTGCACGAAAGACCGCCGAAGAGGAAGCGAGGCGCGCCACGGCGATTGCCGCGAATCTGCGGCGTGAAATCACCGAACTTCACAAGACTGTCAGTCTGCCTGCCAAGGCACCCAAAGAATTGCCCCGTCTGATACTGATCAGAGGGTTGCCTGGGAGTGGCAAGACGTCCATGGGAAAAACCTACAAGGATCAGGGGTACAAACATGTCGAGGCCGATATGTTCTTTGAGATCGACAGCAAATATCAATTCGAAGAGTCGAAATTACCCGAAGCTCATGCCTGGTGCTTGCAGCAGGCCCACGATGCGCTCGCGGTTGGTGGGCATGTGGTGGTCGCCAACGTCTTTGCAACGGTCGAGGAAATAAAGCCTTACATTGACCTTGGATTCGACTACCAGATCATCGAGGCGACTGGCAGGGGCAAGTCTATTCACCCGATCCCCTCGGCGGTGCTGAAGAGGATGAAGGCCGCTTGGGTGCCGACCGATGCGCTTCTTGCGCAATTGAAAGGAAAGGCTCCATCATGCAGCCAAGTCGCAAGCATTCATTCAGCCAAGAAGAACAGGAAGTAATGGCCTGTGCATCCATCTACGGATTCCTGTCAGACTGACCACCTACCCGATCTGCACTGAACAAGACCGTTTCTCGGCCATAGGGGCCGTTCGCGGTTTTTTGAATGACCTGTGTTGCGCAGGTTCCCGTCTTTGACACGTATCCATCGCTAATACAACGCCGCGATGGCAGCCTAATCTTCCATGGGTCTGCGAAGTTACTGCGGCCAATTGCCAAACCGATTCTTGGGCAGGAGGCGCTGGCATTACTGGTTTACCTTTCTTCGTCCGATCGGCTGCTTAGTTGTGTGTTTTTGGCGGGGTAGAATGGTATTAATACACATCAAAACCCAAGGGACGGCCGTTGGACACCACGCCTGAGCGCAGCGCAATTTTCATATCTCATGCAAACCCAGAGGACAACGCATTTGTGCGATGGCTAGGGGCCAAGCTTACCGCCCTTGGCTATGAGGTCTGGGCAGACGTCATGAGACTCAAAGGCGGCGCAGATTGGTCAAGAGAGTTGGATGACGCGTTGCTACATCGAGCAGCCAAGGTGCTCGTTGTATGCACTTCAGGAGGGCTGCAGAAGGACGGGGTGCGAAGGGAAATCGAGATGGCCTCAGTCGTCGCGAACAAGATTGGCGACAAGCACTTCATCATCCCTCTCCGTCTGGATGACTATGAACAGACTTTCCGCATTGCCCTACTGCAGTACATCGACTTCAAACGTAGTTGGAGCAGCGGCTACGTAGAACTGGCCGAGCGCCTGATCGACTTCCCGGAGCTGCGCAGGGAGCAAAACCGATCTGTTGACGCATGGCTTGATGGCCAACGCGCAGGTGCGGCAAAGCTCATCGAGAAGGACGAGTGGCTTATCTCGAACTGGCTTCCCATCACTTCATTGCCCATCAAACTTTGCTACTGCGAGCCGCCGGTTGGCTTCCAGCTTGAGAGGTTTGTCACCCGAGGGCTACATAACTGGCCTGTTGTACCCCATCAAGGCGGCATTCTCACTTTTGCTTCGCCTAAAAACGGATTCCTCTCCGAGAATATCCCTGCCAAGGTTGTAAGAGAGATCGACACCAAGACTTTCTTGGATGAAGGCTGGCAATCGATCGGAATTCCTCGCCATGATGCTTGGAAGAAGCTTGCCGATCTGGGTAACGCAGCATTCGAAGCCTTTCTCCATAGCAAGGGCCTAACCTCGCAGGATAGCGGCCATGGCCCTAGACGATGGTTTGGTGGCATCAAGGCTGTTCCTCAAGGAATGATCCCTTACAACTGGACATCTTCCAGTGGAGAGATATTTAAGGGGCGTCGGCAGATCATGGGGCGATCGGACAATCGTGGGGTATTCTGGCACTACGCTATCAGCGGCAAAATGCGAACCGCTCCGTTCAATCACTTACGGATTTCCGCCAGCCTGATATTTACGAGCAATGGCATGGATGGACTGAACGACCACAGGAGGGCTCATCTGTTGCGTCGATCCTTCGCGAAGGCATGGAGAAACGCGAGATGGCGGGACATGCTGCTCACTTTTTTATGGTGGCTGTCAGAAGGCAAGAACCAGCTACAAATTCCGGTATCGGCCCAGAGTTTCTTTTCTTTGGAGCTACCCCCATCCGTCTTTAAATGTCCCGTGACAGTACCGATGGAAGAAGAAGTTCCGGAGGACGATGATGATCCCGATATCGAGCCATTAGAGTTCGATGATGATCAGGAATATTTTGATGAGGTGACGGAATGAACCAGCCTAGCTTGATCCACATACCAGAACCAAGGCTTGAGTTCCGATTTGGCCAAAAGACGGAATACCCGCGAGATGGCTTATACCTATTCGGACCCGTTGATGCTGGTAGTTCGCCAAGACCCATCAGGTATGGTGTTATTGGAACACCTGAGTCACTACGCCGCTTCAAAGAATGGGCAGGTAAGGTTTCACGGTACGTTGATGTTCCGCCACCGGGAAAGTACGCCAAAGCCTCCTCACCGCAGCATGTCCCCTTTCCGGGTGTCAGCGAGGCCTTCTATGCTCAGTGGTCGAACGAACCTGCGCGTGCCATCACCGATATTGATGAGAAGGAATTGCGGCGCCGTATCCATATCGGCAATCGGCATGAGGCAGTGAAGCTTGCGGTAGACATGTATGTCGAGCGTTTGGCCGCAGAACAGAAGCGATCCGAAAGCCCTCCCGCTTTCTGGTACGTCGTTATCCCGGAATACATTTACGAACTTGGCAGGCCTCAATCCACGGTCTCGGCAAACGTACGGGAGAAAGGAGCCATAACGATTTCGGCGAAGAAAGCCGCTGATCTTCGGCTCCAGCCGAGTCTATTTGGTGATGAAGAGAAAGAAGCTAAGATTTACCAATACTCAAAGGATTTTCGCCGCCAGCTAAAAGCTCGATTGCTGGAGCATCAGATTGTTATCCAGATCGTTCGTGAAACGACGCTCACGCCGAGTGAGTTCCTGAAATCGAATAACAGGGATCTCAAGCGAAACGTCGAAGACACAGCCACGCTCGCCTGGAAGCTCATGACTGGCTCTTACTACAAGAGCGGCGGAAGGCCATGGCAGTTGGGGGATATGCGACCAGGAGTCTGCTACGTCGGCCTCGTCTACAAGAAGCAGCCGGATCATGCTGACCCAAGCTACTCCTGTTGCGCGGCCCAGATGTTCCTTTCCGATGGCGAGGGTGTTGTATTCCGTGGCGCTCTCGGCCCGTGGTTCCATCCAGAAAAGAGGGAATACCATCTAGATCGCACCTCTGCTCGGCGACTAATCGAGACCGTGCTCAGCGAATATAAGCTGACGCACCAGACCGAACCATCTGAGCTTTTCATCCACGCAAAATCGTCTTTCAGCGACGACGAGTGGGCCGGTTTCATGGAAGCGTCTGTTGGAAAATGTACCCGTATTGTGGGTGTGCAAATTGCTGACGGCAAAGATCAGATCAAGCTATTTCGACAGGGAAATTATCCGGTTATCCGAGGTACCGCCCTCGTCGTTTCGGATAGGTCTGCGTTCTTATGGACCTCAGGTTATGTGCCCAGGCTGGACACCTATATGGGGCCAGAAACGCCCAATCCGCTACAAGTCTCTATTCGCCGCGGTGAGGCCAACATCGAAACGGTGCTGTCTGACGTGTTGTCTCTCACGAAGATCAACTTCAACACGTGTCTGTTCAATGATCGCGAGCCGGTCACAATCAGGTTTGCCGATGCCATTGGGGATATCTTGGTGGCAGCGCCTCTCACTTCGGAGCCGAGGTTGCCTTTCAAATTTTATATATAGTCATGCTGAAAGTGCCCTGAATCCAAGTACATTCTGAATCATTATTGGCCTCAGCTAGATAGATAACCGCCCATGAACCAGTACCTGATAGACACTGAGTTTGCAGTTCAAAATCTGTTTGAGCTTGCCACTAGCGAAGAGCTTCAACTGCAGGCCCTGACAGAAAATCTCAGGCTAAAAGAGGCTGAATTTCGGGTCCATCATTGGGGCTTTCAGACCAGCGATCTGAATGACGATTTCTCAGATGCATATGTGATGGTCGCGTTCGGCCGTGCCGCAATGGCTAGTCAGGAAGCTGAGCGACTCAGAGGTGAGGTCGCCACCCTCCAAGCAAGCATCGGTACCCATCAACATGCGGTGCAAGCAATCGCTGGCGCTATCCTCCAGATCGCAAAACAAGGTATCTCCCTGTTTTACGGATCACGCGAAGCAGCGCCGACAGGCCGAATGTTAGGCTCTCTCCCGGTGCGTGACGTCATTTGGCAGGCGCGGAACCAGTCAATGCATTATGAGGAAGGCGCATTCGGTAAACCTGTTTGTGATCTTTTCACGAAACTTGAACAGGAACAGGGACCTCAGTTTTCACTTGTAAATCACCCCGTTCAGAACAGAGCAAAACAGATCATTGATGTGCTTGGTTGGAGTGACTATGGAAACTATATGCAGGACATGCAAGTTCTTCTGCCGTAAATTAATTTGCCCCAAAGTCAGCAGTACAACATATTGCTGCCGTTGAGCGCGGAAAGGTCTCAAGGTTGGCAAAGGCCGAGTTTTTGAAGTTGATCGTGGCGCAGCTTTCGGACAGAAGCTGAAGTTCGATTGAATAAGACCCGTCGACCGCTTCTCGGCCTTTGCTGACCTTGGAATTAACCAGGTTCTACGTCAGCAATGTGACGGGCAACTGACCTTGGGGAGTTCGGGCCGTCGAAAGTCAGCATCCGGCGGCGTCGAACTCACACTACCGCCCCGTAGCAGACGATCAGGGGCATACAGCTAATTTCTGCGTTGGGGCATGAAGCAGACTGAAACGCAAATAGGGTGTCACACATGCCCCCAGACTTATTGTTACCCACCTCCCCGACTGCTCATGGCTTCCAGTGCGACGAAATCGCCTTTGAAATGGCCGGCCGCATCACCTTCCTGAAGAAGAACTGAAGAGACAGTGATTCGGGCGCGCCCCTTTCGCTGGAGAATGCGCGTAAATGATTGCCACGCTTCGGCAGATGGTGCTGTTGCTTTAGCCGAAAAGCTTCCAGTGACCGCTTTCTCGTAACTCATGGTGTTGCGCTGAATGACCAGCGTGCACTTGAAACCCGAGGTAGTCAGTTTCGAATGGAGAAGCCGACGTCCCCCCGGTTTGAGTAGCACGTAGTTTTAGAGTCCAATCCCAACCATGAAGGAGATTGGACATGAAGAAGCGATTCACGGAAGAACAGATCATTGGTTTCCTGCGGGAGGCTGAAGCGGGGCTGCCGATCAAGGAACTGTGCCGCCGGCACGGATTCTCGGAGGCAAGTTACTACCTGTGGCGCAGCAAATTTGGCGGGATGAGCGTTTCGGACGCACGCCGGCTGAAGGAGCTTGAAGCCGAGAACACCCGCCTGAAGAAGCTGCTGGCCGAGTCGGTGCTGGAGAACGAAGTCACCCGCGAAGCCTTGAGAAAAAAGTGGTAAGCGCACCGTCACGCCGCGAGTTGGTGCGCCACATGACCGCTCGCGGACTGAGTGAGCGACGATCCTTGCAGGTTATCGGCATGAGCGCGAGTTCCTTCCGCTACCAAACGGCGCCGGATCGCAACCAGGCCTTGCGGGCGCAGATCGTGGCGCTGGCGCACCGGCATCGTCGCTACGGGGCCGGCATGATCTACCTGAAGCTGCGGCAGTCCGGTATGCAGGTCAATCACAAGCGTGTAGAGCGGCTGTATGCCGAAGCCCGATTGCAAGTGAAGCGGCGCAAACGCAAAAAGGTGCCGGTGTCGGATCGGCAGCCCCTGGGGCGCCCTCTGGCCGCCAACCAGGTGTGGTCGATGGACTTCGTGTTTGACCGGACGGCCGAGGGGCGCGTCATCAAGAGCCTGACCGTGGTGGACGACGCCACGCATGAAGCCGTCGCTGTTGTGCCGGAGCGCGCTATCGGCGGGCATGCGCTGACGCGCATCCTGGACCGGCTGGCTGTGGAACGAGGCTTGCCACAGGCGATCCGCACCGACAACGGCAAGGAATTCTGCGGCAAGGCGATGCTGACCTGGGCGTATGCCCGCAGTGTGCGGTTGTTCCTGATCGAGCCGGGCAAGCCCAATCAGAACGCCTACATCGAATCGTTCAACGGACGGCTGCGGGATGAGTGCCTGAACGAGCACTGGTTCGTCAGCCTGGCGCATGCCAGGGCAGTGATCGAGACGTGGCGACGGGAATACAACGATGAACGACCGAAGAAATCCCTGGGTGGGCTGACGCCTTCGGCCTATGCCAGACAACTGGCCATGAGATCAGCTACATTAACCCCGGACTCTAAAGCCGGGTGCTACTGAAAACCGGGGGGACGTCGAAGCGTCCAGGATGAAAGGATTGTCAGTGCCGTGGCGCTACCACCGAATACCGTTTCTCGGTGGTTGATGTTTGGTGCCAGTGGAGCACCCAGGATGACGTGTTCAGGCGTTGCTTCGCGGACAGAAACTTGCATGGCCAACGATAGGGGGATGTGCTCATGTAGGTAGGTTTCTAGTTCGCGTAAATTCACAGCAATTGCTCTTGGGTTGGCTAGCGTGCTGGTTCATTGGCCACAGAAGCGGTGAAGCCGGGATGAGAACCGAGAAGCGAAGGTTTGAGATCAGCTCGGCGCGGAAGTTAGACATCGGGCCCAAGGATTCCAACCGGGGTCCGACTTTCACTCGTGTTGGGGCGGATGTTTCTATTTGCTGTCGCTGCGTTTCGTATCAGCTTGATTAGAGAGATTCTTGAAGGGGAAGTAATCCAAGACGTCATACTCCCATACGTTAGTGGGGAAAATTACTACGAGTTCAGCGAGCTCATTTCCCTCGTTCCGGAAAGAGTGCGGGACCATGGGCGGTATGTTGACGATATACGGTCCCTCCATAGTAAAGATTTTATCGCCCAGCGCGTAGAGGATCTTCCCTTTGAGCAGCACGTGGGACTCTTCGCCCTCGTGGGTGTGCATCGGTGGCGCGCCACCCGGGGCCGTGTAGGTGATCCCGATCGTCAGGTTGCGATAGCCGTGTCTCTGCCCCTCCATGACATGCACATACTCGCCGGGACCGGGGTTGATGACGGTGAGATCCTTCTTCGAGAGGGCGAAATCTTTGACCGACGTCATGGCCGGCTGCTGGAAGTGCCCCGGCACCCTTCGAGTCTCTAGCACCTTGTGAGGATGGTGCTGAGCGTGTAACCGTCTTTTCGCATCATCGACATCGACAATCCATTCACCGTGCTCGATCCTTTGAGCGGGCTGCGCGCCGGTAAAAGAATAGGTCACCACCGGTTCGGGTGGCAACCCGGGTCGCGTATCCACCTGCGCTTCGTGTTGATTCTCACCGGCCGCGCAGGCGGCAAAGGTTGCCGCCACTCCAAGTACACCCATGGCCATTCTCAAACTTTTGCTCATTTATACATTCTCCTTTCTGTCAACGCTCTCAAGTTATAGGGTTTTCCACCCTGACATCTAACGCCTCAAACGCCTCCTGCTGCGACTTGCTGGGTGACTGACTAACCTTGGCACGAGAAAGGCTACCCAGACGATTTCTCTGCCTTGAATCATTTCCCACCTGAGAGTTCAAGATATGCTTCGAGACCACTCCGCTCAACCCAGCATTCGGAAAGCATGTCGTCGCGAACCGCCCAGATGCTCAACCCGCTGAAGGAGAAATGCCGTCCATCGGCTCCGCACCCGAACATCCCATTGTTCGTGCCGCTGCATATCCATCTTGAGGCCACGCGATCACCTTTTGCGTTTGCGAATACGTCGAGAACTTCGTTTCTAGCTCCAGGCATCCTCGACTGAAACTCTGAAACCCACGACTTGAACTCGCTACGACCAGATATCACCGTTCCCGCAGAAGTGATCCGGTAGTCTTCGGTCATAAGCTCATCGATCGCATCAAGGTCGGGATTCGCACCCCATACGCGACTCAAGAACTCTCGAGCCAAATGTTCCGCGAGTTCTGGTCCAGTCAATTCGGGTTTCATATTTCATCAATCCAGGTATGGTGCTTAGCGCGTTTACCCCTGATCAGCATGCGATGGCCGTAGAGACGCAATGACGACCAGCTCTATGCTGCTGTTCAAGGGCAATGCCGTGGGCGCGAACAGCGCCCGTGCATGCCCGGCCTGACCTTGCAACACCTGCTGGAACAGGTCCGAGGCGCCATCGAGCACCTTTGGTAGGTCGTGACAATGTTGCGCGGAACTGATGTGACCGTCGATACGCAGAATGCTTTCCAGTTGACGCCATTCGTTCGTTTCATGCCTCAAGTGGGCGAGCACATTGAGTGCGGCCAGCCGGGCGGCCTGGTAACCGTCTTCCGACGTCAGGTCGCGCCCGATCTGTCCTACGTACTTGAGATGGCCGTTTTCTAGGGGGAACTGGCCGGAAATGAACAGCAACCGATCGCAGCGACACGCTGGCAAGTAATTGCCAGCTGGCTTGCTTCGCTGCGGCAGCGTGACCCCCAAGGCTCTGAGGCGCATATCGATGGGGTGCATTGCCTGCGCGCTCATGCCCACGGCAGCAGTACCAAGCTGCCGGCGACCTCATGCTTGTCTATGCGCGCGTGGGCTTCGCGCACTTTGCCCAAGGGCAAGGCCTCGTCCAGCACAGGCTTCACCTTGCGGGCTTTGACGAGCTGCAGACCCTGCTCTAGCTCTTCCAGCGTGCCCATGAAAGAGCCCAGCAGCTGGTATTGGCCGCGGAAGAATTCGTAGATGTTGGGCAGCGTAGTTTCCAGCCCCGCCACCAGGCCGTAGTTGATGATGCGGCCGCCCCAGCGGGCAGCGCGCAGGTTGTCAGACATAGCGGTTCCGCCCAAGTTGTCGATCACTAAGTCCACGCCGTCACCACGCGTCCATTCCATCACGGCATCGGCGAAGTTTCGTTGTCGGTAGTCGATCACCTCGTCGGCGCCGAGGCGTCGCGCCAGTTCGGCTTTCCGCGGCGTGCTAACAGTGGTAATGACGGAGGCGCCAAGCGCCTTGGCCACCTGGATGGCCATGCTGCCGCTGCCGGAGGCGCCAGCGTGGACCAGTACACGGGTGCCGGGGCCGGCCTGGCCCAGCGTGCTCACGGTGTGCATGGCGGTCACCAGCACAAGCGGGACAGTAGCCAGTTCCTCCGCCGGGAGACCGGTGTCGTTTTTCACCAGCCAGCGCTGATGGATAAGCGTGTATTGCGCATACCCGCCTTGATTGAAAGTGCCGCCCGGGTAGTAGCTGCGGGCGAAACTTTCCTTCCCCGTCGACCAGTCCGCCTCGTCAACCGGGAAGCCCGGGGCGACGATCACCGCGTCGCCTGGGGCGAACCGCTCGACGCCGTCCCCGACGGCCTCGACCCGGCCCACGATGTCCGATCCTGGAACATGGGGCAACGGGATCTCCCGACTGACCGCGCCCCGGCGCACCAGCGTGTCGTAATAGTTGAGCCCTGCGGCGTCGACGCGCACCAGCACATGGGCAGGACGCACTGGCGGGGTATCTAGCTCACCAAAGGTAAATACCTCAGGACCGCCGAAGTCGGTCATATAAGCAGCTTGCATAGCTTGCCTCCATTGTTTAGATTATCTAAATGATCTGAGTTGGCCGTTACCAACTGAAGCAATCCTAGTACGCTTTAACATTGTGCGAAATTGATACTTTCTCAGCAAACAGATGAGGAAAACTAAATGATTAATGCAAAAATTCGCATTCCACCGCTCAATGCATTGCGGGCATTCGAGGTGGCGGCACGTCACCTCAGTCTGGTCCGAGCGGCGGACGAACTTTGTGTGACGCCCGCGGCGATCAGCCACCAGATCAAGGGGCTCGAGGACTATCTACGGGTGCCACTGTTCAAGCGCATGAAACGGCGTGTGGTCCTAACCGAACAGGGGCAGTTGATTTTGCCCGAGCTCAAGCAGGCGTTCGTGTTAATCGAGCGCGCCATGGCCAATCTAGCCAAGGCGGAATCGCGCGACGTGCTTACCGTGAGCGCGACGCCCGCGTTTGCCGCTAAATGGCTCTTACCGCGTATACACCTCTTTCGGGAACGTCACCCGGAAATCGACGTGCGACTCGACGCGACTAACGACGTAGCGAATTTGGAGCGGGGAGAAGTTGACGTAGCGATCCGTTTCGGAACGGGCGATTATCCTAGCCTCGAGAGTAGGCCGCTGCGCCCCGGTATCGCGGAGAACGTGCAGCCGGTGTGTAGCCCTAGCTTATTGAAAGGAGAGCATCCGCTCAAACAACCGGCTGATTTGCGCTATCACACGCTATTGCACGACGAGACCGTGGCAGGAACCGGTGTGCTGCCCAGCTGGAAAGCATGGCTGACATCGGCCGGCGTCGATTCGGTACCCGCTAACCGTGGCCTACACTTCAACAATTCCGTGCTCGCCATCGATGCGGCCATCAATGGGCAGGGGGTCGCGCTGGGTTGCAGTTTCGTGGTTGCCGATGATTTGGCAGCGGGGCGTCTGGTGCGTCCATTCCATACAGCGTATGACCTGGAACATAACTATTATGTAGTCCATCGCCGGGGCGCCGCGGGCGACAAGGTGGAGAAGTTCTACCTCTGGCTTGTTGACATGCGCGAGATGATGGACAGAAAGGGGGCGCCACTTATGCCCGACCAGCGAGCTGCAAGGGCCTCTTGATGCGCGGCAACCGTCATCTCTCAGCGCCGTTGCTTTGGAAGATGCCATTGAACGGCTGCTTGACCTTGAAACCTGAGGGACCGCCTGTTGGTTTTTCTAAGTCGCCATAAAAATTATGTAATGCGATAAGAGGCTGAGGGTATGTCTTTTAGCCTAATTTGAATATCGCTATCAGTTAAGAGTGACCTTCGACGGCGGCGGCCTGACGGCGACGCTCGAAACATGCCAACCGCTAACGACCCGTAAGAGACGGTCGGATAGGACGCAGCGAACAACTGCTCCACGGCCATTGCTGCCGGTGGCATATGCTGAGTTGAATGGCCGGTGTCGCGTAGGTTGCCGACGTTGACCCGGTCGGCTGCGTGAACGGTCGCTTTAATCAGTGGCGAGGACAGCACCCGACCCATATGAGAAGGCAGCAAGAACGCTCTAAAGAAGAAACGCTACAGCACTTTGCCGAGTGAAGTCAGCCCCTCAATAAGCAAGAACAAGCCAATAACTGCGCTAAAAAGCCAACCCTCTGGGTTTGGCGTAGATGGACCACCGGCTAGCCAAGCGCGGTATGCAGCGCTGTTAAGGTAAATTCCTGGTCGACGTCAAAAATCGGAGAATCTTGGTAATGTTTTCTTGGATGCCATGGCAATCCCCTGTGTCCCTCATACTTGATAAACAAGCATAGCTAGTAAATTAGAGCTGGCAATACCATTTCAAAACAGGTTGTATTGTCTGAACGGGCAATTATTTTCCCGCCATGGCTTTCTACAATGGATTTTGTAATTGCAAGCCCCAGTCCGGCTCCCTCGCTGATGCGCTGGCGAGACGGGTCGACACGATAGAAACGGTCGAAGATGCGCGGCAAATGCGCTGCAGGAATGGGCTCGCCCGGGTTCTCAACGGCGACCGACACGAAACCGTCTTCAGCGCGAGTGCTGACCAATACACTGCCGCCACGTGGAGTATGGCGAATAGCGTTGGAGAGCAGGTTGGATATTGCACGTCGTAGCATGAGGCGGTCGCCAGCAACTTTGCCTGCGCCATGAGAGGTGAGGGTGATACCTTTGTCCTCCGCGAGGACCTCATAGAACGCAAACAAGTCAGTAATTTCGGCGGCGAGGTCGACCGGCTCGCGCGAGGGGATGATGAGGCCGTTGTCAGCCTTGGCCAGAAACAGCATGTCCCCAATCATTTTCGCAAGGCGCTGATATTCCTCCAGGTTCGAGTAGAGCACTTCCCGGTATTCTTCCGCGGTGCGCGCTTTGGAGACGGCGACCTGTGTTTGTGTCATGAGATTGCTGACGGGAGTGCGCAGCTCATGGGCAATATCCGAAGAAAATTCAGCCAGCCTTTGAAAGGATGATTCGAGGCGGGCCAGCATGGCGTTGAATGCCATGGCGAGGCTTCTGATTTCGATCGGCAGGTGTGTGTCCGGAATGCGCTCGTTCAACTGGCTTGCGGATAGCGTTGTTGCCAGTGCCGTCACTTTGCGCAGTGGACGTAGGCCCAGATGGGTGACCAGCCATCCCAGGGTAGCCGTAATCAGGGCGGCCAGAATGGTGGTAAACGTCAGCAGGGCGAGGAACTCGCTCCTGAACTGCCGGTGGTGGGTGATGTCCAGGGAAATGGCTGCAGTGAGACGCGGGGAGCCCTGCAGCCCAATGGCGACAGGTGCCGTCAGGCCGCGGTAGGTCCGTCCGCTTTCTGTCCAGGTCAGGATGCGGCCGGGCTCGGCCTGCAGGAGTGGCGCCACCGGGAAATCCTGTGCCTGGCTTGTGAACCAGATCGCCCCGTCCTGGGCGATGAGTGCGACAGACAGACCATGATGGCCGACCAGCGCATCGTCCAGCTGGCCGGGCAGGGCGTCCAGGTCGACGGACGCATCGACCTTGGCCAGAAGATTCCGCACCAGGGTAAGTTTGCCTTCTATCTCGTGGCGGTCGATTTCGAGGAAATGTGCTTCCATCGACTGTACGACTACCCAGCCCAGCCCCAACAGAACGATCGCCGCGCAGGCAGAAAAGAGCAGGCTGATGCGGGCGGTGATCGAGAGGGATTTCACGGGGCGGTTTCTTCCAGCACATAGCCCATGCCGCGTACGGTGTGGATCAGCTTGAGCTCGAAGCCATCGTCCACCTTGGCGCGCAGCCTGCGCACGGCCACGTCAATGACATTGGTGTCGGAATCGAAATTCATGTCCCATACCTGGGAGGCGATCAGGCTACGGGGGAGCACTTCTCCCTTGCGGCGCAGAAACAGCTCTAGCAGGGCAAATTCCTTGGCCGTCAGATCGATCTTGCGCCTTGCGCGGACTGCTCGCCTCCGCAGCAAATCCAGTTCGAGGTCGGCTGCCTTGAGAATGGAAGATTCCATGCCGCCTTGGCCTCTTCTTACCAAGGAGCGCACCCTGGCCAGCAGTTCGGCAAAGGCAAATGGCTTGACCAGGTAATCGTCGGAGCCGAGATCCAGGCCTTTGACCCGGTCCTCCACCTGGTCGCGCGCGGTCAGGAAAAGTACGGGCATCTGCACGCCGGCCCTGCGCACGCCTTCGAGCACTTGCCAGCCGTTAATCCCCGGCAGCATTACATCCAGGATCATCAAGTCGTAATGACCATTCTTTGCGAGGTCCAGACCTTCCCAGCCATCCCGTGCCAAATCCGTGACGAAGCCGGCCTCGAAAAGGCCCTGTTTCAGATAGTCGCCCGTCTTGGGCTCGTCTTCGACGATCAGGATTTTCATATGTGGCATGTCAAAGTGGTTAAGCCATCCTGCCACAGATGACTCCCCGGGAGGCATGCATTACAGATTTGTAATGCTCGCGAAAGATTCGTGTCAGGTATGCCCATGCAGGATGTCAACATCTTGGAAGAAACGGGGCGCATGGCTTCATCTATATGCGATCCCTATTTTAACGGTTGGCACTGAAGTTTTTCCGTTCGATTAGAGGCGTATGAAACACATCCCAAGGCATCGCTCACAACCTTTTTTAGCCGTGCCCGATTCAGCAAGGCGCAGGTTCGTTCAGGGGCTTGCGGCGGGTGGAGTTCTGCTAGGCCTGTCGTCAATCGTCAGGCCGGCCTGGGCGCTCGCCCAGGACACGGTAACCGGTGCCGCCCCTGTGCTCACCGGCACCGAGTTCGATTTGACAATTGCGGAGACACCAGTCAACTTCACGGGTGCGCCACGCATGGCCACTAGTATCAACGGTTCGATTCCAGGCCCCACGTTGCGCCTGCGCGAGGGCGACACCGTGACCATCCGTGTCCACAACCGGCTCGCCGAAGACACCTCGATCCACTGGCACGGCATCCTCCTGCCTTTCGACATGGATGGCGTACCGGGCATCAGCTTCAAGGGCATTCCGCCCGGCGAGACCTTCACTTACCGCTTCAAGGTCCGGCAAACGGGCACCTACTGGTACCACTCACACTCAGGGATGCAGGAACAGACCGGCCTGTACGGCGCGATCATCATCGACCCGGCAGTTGGCAAGCCGCGTACCGAGCGCGACTATGTGGTGCAGCTTTCTGACTGGACCGATGAAGACCCGATGCGTGTGCTCGCCAAGCTCAAAATGCAGGGTGACTACTACAACTTCAACCAGCCCACCGCCGTCGATTTCTTCCGCGACGTGGCGAACGAGGGATTCGGCGCCGCGCTCGACAAGCGCGAGATGTGGAACCAGATGCGCATGAGCCCGACCGACTTTGCCGACGTCTCCGGCTATACCTACACCTATCTCATGAACGGTACCGCGCCCGCCGGCAACTGGACTGGGCTGTTCAAGCCGGGCGAGAAGGTCAGATTGCGCTTTATCGATTCCGCCTTTATGAGTTTCTTCGACGTCCGCATACCGGGGCTCAAGCTGACCGTGGTCCAGGTCGACGGCCAGGACGTTGAGCCGGTCACGGTGGATGAGTTCCGCATAGGGCCGGGCGAGACCTACGACGTGATCGTGGAGCCAAAGGAAGAGGCCTATACGATATTTGCCCAGTCCATGGATCGCTCCGGGTTTGCTCGCGGCACCCTGGCGCCGCGCCCCGGCATGCAGGCAGAGGTTCCCGCGCCCGACAAGCCCCAGCCGCTCGAGATGGAGGACATGATGGGCGACATGACCGGGGTGGCGCGCGCACGCCATGCTCGCACCGAATATGGCCCGACTACGGACATGCGGGTGGACACGCCTCGCACCAATCTCGATGATCCCGGAGTCGGCCTGCGCTACAACGGTCGGCGCGTGCTGACCCAGGCCGACTTGCGCACCATCGGCGGGCCGCTCGATGCGCGCGACGCGGGGCGCGAGATCGAGCTTCACCTCACCGGCAACATGGAGCGCTATGCCTGGTCGATCGACGGGGTCGAATTCGGCCAGTCCACGCCTGTGCATTTCCGCCACAACGAACGGCTGCGCGTGGTCTTCGTCAACGACACCATGATGACTCATCCGATGCACATGCATGGCATGTGGCAGGAGCTGGAAGGCCCGGAAGGCAAATTCCAGGTACGCCGGCACACGATTCCAGTGCAGCCGGCCCAGCGCGTGAGCTTTCTCGTCACCGCCGATGCTCTCGGGCGCTGGGCGTGGCATTGCCACCTGATCCTGCACATGGACATGGGCATGTTCCGAGAAGTGGTGGTGGCGTGATGCGCGCAAAAATAAGGACAGAGAACAAGACCATGACGAACAAACACGTTTCCAGGCTGGCCGCCCTGATCCTGGCGCTGGGTCTTGCCCCCGCCTGGGCGCAGGATGTCGGACAAGACATGGGCAACATGAACCAGGCCGGCGGAATGGACATGGCTTCTATGCAGGGTGGTTCGGCCCCACCCGACGCCCGCGACCCGCATGCCTATTCAGGCAGCTACAAGCGGGGTCCGCTGCAACTCGGCGACGAGCACCGCTACGGTTCCCTGCTGATCAACCGGCTTGAAGGTGTCAATGCAGATGGCAACACTTCGGCGGAATACGAGCTGCAGGCCTGGTACGGCAGCACCTACGACCGCGCCGTGCTCAAGGCCGAAGGCGACATCGATGCCGGGAAGCTTCAGGAAGCGCGTACCGAGCTGCTGTGGGGCCACGCGGTGGCTGCCTACTGGGACACGCAGGTCGGATTGCGCTACGACAGCGGCACCGGGCCGGATCGGAGCTGGCTCGCCTTTGGCGTCCAGGGCCTGGCACCCTACTGGTTCGAGGTGGATGCCACCGCCTATGTCGGCGAGCAGGGACGCTCGGCGCTGCGGCTCTCGGCTGAATACGAATTGCTGCTGACACAGAAGTTGATTCTGCAACCACGCGTCGAAACGAATGCCTACGGCAAGAGTGACTCCGATCGCGAGATTGGCTCCGGCCTGTCCGACCTCACCCTTGGTCTGCGCCTGCGCTACGAAATCCGCCGTGAGTTTGCTCCCTACATCGGCATCGAACGCGTCGCTCTGTTCGGCGACACTGCGGATTTCGCGCGCGCCGCCGGCGAGGACAGCAAAGAGACGCGCTATGTCGCAGGACTGCGGTTCTGGTTCTAATACAGTTTTTTTCAACCAATGACAACGAGGAAACAGCAATGATGAAGAGAACCCTGTCGCTGATCGCACTGACCCCGGCACTGGCGCTGGCTGGTGGCATGCACGAAGGAGGGCACGGCCACGAGGAGGCCGCGGCTTATGGCGAGCCGGGCGACCCTGCGCGGGTTACCCGCACTGTGATCGTGGAGGCCGCGGACAGCATGCGCTACCAGCCGGAGGTGATTGCGGTAAAGCGTGGCGAGACCGTGAAGTTCATCCTCAAGAACACCGGCAAGCTGTCGCACGAGTTCGTGCTGGGCGATGAGAGCTCGCTCAAAGAGCACGCCGAGGCGATGCGCAAATATCCGGACATGGAGCATGCCGACCCCAATATGGCGAAAGTAGGACCGGGCAAAACCGGCACACTGGTCTGGAAATTCAGCCAGGGCGGAAACGTGCAGTTCGCCTGTCTGGAGCCCGGTCATTACGAAGCCGGCATGAAGGGCAGCATCCGGGTGAATCGATAGTAAAACAAGGAAAGGAGCATGAAGATGAGAAATATGACATGGTCGCTGGCGATGGTGGTTGCCCTTGCCCTTGGCCTGGGGCTGGGTGCAGGCTTTGTGGCCATCGCTGCAGAGGCCGTCCAGGCGCAGATCATTCCGGCCACCGGTGTGGTGCAACAGGTAGACGCAGCCGCGGGCAAGGTGAAGATCGCCCATGACCCCATCCAGGCGCTCGGTTGGCCCAAGATGACGATGTTTTTCCGGGTGAAGGATGCAGCCGTGCTGGAAGGCGTGGTTCAAGGCGATGCGGTGCGCTTCGAACTGGAGAAGGTGCCGACGGGGATGGTGATTACGCGCATCGACAAGACCGCCAAGTGAGTGGAGCAAAGCCGTGATTACGACATCCTGCCGGTCAAGCCAGATAGCAAAACCCACATCTACTCTCGTTACTGAAAGGAGATAGCGATGAACAAACTTTTTGCCGGCACGGCCCTATCGGTTTTTCTTGTACTTCCTGCTTGGGCAGGTGCTGATTCCATGTCGCAAAATGGAGGCAACCATGCAGGCATGTCTACCGGCATGACGGAAGGGCAGGTCAGAAAGGTCGACAAGGAGCAAGGCAAACTCACTATCAAGCACGGGCCATTGGCTAACTTGGGTATGCCACCGATGACCATGATTTTTCGGATTCAGGATCCGACCATGCTGGATAAGGTCGCACAGGGCGACAACATTCGCTTTCTCGCCCAACGAGTTAACGGTGTTATCACCATAACCAATCTGGAAATTATCAAGTAGTCCCCGAGCAATTGTTGCTGCCAGCAATTCCTCACAGTGAACTTCCTCGACTAGATTGGGGTAAAGGCACATTTATTGTAATTACGCGACTAAGGAGCAAGAACATGAATAATCATTCTCGTTTAACTCTTGCAGCAGCCTGCATGAGCGCCTTCTTTGGACTGACTGCCGTCCAGGCTCAGCCTCCATCCCCCGCTTATGGCATGCCACAGCAGCTTACGCCTGAACAGCAAAAACAAATGTGGGAAAACATGCAGCGCGGCGGCTACGGCCCTGGCTATGGCATGGGTCCCGGCATGGTGGGTGGCTACGGCCCTGGCTACGGCATGGGTCCTGGCATGATGGGTGGTTACGGCCCTGGCTACGGCATGGGTCCCGGCATGATGGGTGGTTACGGCCCCGGCTACGGCATGGGTCCCGGCATGATGGGTGGTTACGGCCCCGGCTACGGCATGGGTCCCGGCATGATGGGCAACTGGTCTGGTCTCAATTTAAGCCAGTCGCAACTCGAGCAAGGGGACAAGATCCACGACAAGTTGCAGGAAAAGCACCGCAAGCTCATGAGCCAGATGTGGGAAGAACAGGCGAGGCTCGCCGATCTCTATAACGCCGAGAAGCGTGACGCTGCGGTGATCGGAAAAGCTCACGACAAGCTCGCGAAACTGCAGCGCGAGGCCATCGAAGCCCGCATCGACGCGGAAAACAAATTCTATGAACTACTTACCAAGGAACAGAAAGCGCAGGTCCGCCGTGGTTACGGCTGGGGCATGATGGGATATTGATTGGCCATTGGCTGGCTGTACGAATAGCCGGCTCTCTCGATTTGAATAAAACCTTTTAGGGGAATTGCGATGATGGATGGATATGGTATGGGTGGGTTCGGTTTTGGATTCGGTGGCATCTTCATGATCTTGTGGTGGATCCTGATCATTGTCGGCATTTTCGCCCTGGTCAAATGGCTGCTCGGTGCAAACCCAGGCCATGGCACCAGCGGCAGCCGAGCACTTGACGTTCTCAAGGAACGCTACGCACGCGGTGAAATTGACGAGCAGGAATATCAGAAAAAGAAGCAGGACCTAACCCAATAACCGCGGAGAGCAGCATGAAAATGAATTACGCAATCTGGGTTGGGCTCTGGGTCCTGCTCACCGTCGTTATCGGCTATTTCGCGTTCTTCCGCGGCCCCATGGGTATGGGCTACGGGGCTTGGCACGGCTGGGGTTGGGGAGACAGGTTGAGCTACGAAAATTCACCCTATCCGGCGTATCGTTCGCGAACTTGGCAAGGCATGCAACCGGGCAGGATGGGCGGCTGGGCCCCGGATGACGGGCGATACGCTGAGCGCAATTACGGGATGATGGGGCCATTCGGCGGCACCGGGCCAGGGATGGCCTTCGGCATGCCGGGCTACGGCATGATGCCGAGAGCCTTGCCCGAACTCACCCCCGAACAATCCCAGCAAATCGAACAACTACAGGCCGAGCAATTCGAGCGAAGCCGTACGCTGATGCAACAAGCGTGGCAAGCTCAGGCACAGCTCAACGAACTCTATGGTACGGACAAGCGGGACTGGAATGCGATTCGCGCAGCCTCGCAGGCCTTGTTCGCCCTTCAACGCCAGCAGATGGATGTGGCCATTGAACTCCAGCAAAAAATCGATGGCCTGTTAACCGATGAGCAGCGCAAACTGATGGCGCGCGCCTGGCACGGGTACGGCTGGATGAGGGCGCAATAAATGAATTTTCTGAAGCAGGCCGAGCGCAGGCATTTCCTCAGCGTAGTGGGGACGACCGCTCTGCTTGGCGCCGTTCCAGGACTGGCGCAAACCCGGAAGGGTACGTCGGGAGCATCAGTGCCGAGCGATTTCAAGCCCGATCTGGAGCTTGAACTGCGTGCTGAATCCGCCATGGTGCCGATCTGGCCGGGGCCACCGACCAGCGTATGGCGCTACCGGGCAAATGTGTTGAGGGGCGATGCACATGCCGTGACGAACTCTACCTCCGGCTATCTCGGCCCGATAATCCGTGTGCACCGCGGCACTCGCGTGCGGATTCATTTCATAAACCAGCTTCCTCAGCCCAGCGTGGTGCACTGGCATGGCTTGATCGTGCCGGAAGAGATGGATGGCCATCCCCGTCGCGCTGTTCCGGCAGGCGGCCGCTATGTTTATGAATTCGAAGTGCGCAACCGTGCCGGCACCTACTGGTTTCATCCGCATCCCCACCAGCTCACTGGCATGCAGGTATACGGCGGGCTCGCCGGGATTTTCATTGTTGCGGATGACGAGGAAAAGGCGCTGAACTTGCCGGATGGAGAACGTGACGTTCCCATCGTGATTCAGGACCGGAGTTTTACCCCCGATAACCAGTTGCGCTATATAGGAAACGAGCCCGGCATGCCCGGAATGATGGCGCAGATGATGGGTTTTCTCGGTGATCAGATTCTAGTCAACGGCCGCCCGAATTTTGCACTTGAAGTGGAGCGCAAGCCCTACCGTCTGCGTCTGCTCAACGGCTCCAATTCCCGCATCTACAAGCTGGCCTGGCAGGACGGCAGCCCAATGACGGTCATTGGCAGCGATGGCGGTTTGCTCGAAGTGCCGACACAAAAATCCTACGTGACGCTGGCCCCGGCTGAACGAGTGGAGCTCTGGGTGGATTTCTCCTCGCGTGCTGCGGGTGAGGACCTATCTCTGCTTAGCCTCCCGCTTTCCCAGCCCCAGGCCAACATGATGATGGGTGGCATGGGAATGATGGGCAGGAGCGGGCCGGCAACAAGTGCCAGGCCCATCACTGTACTAAGGGCTCGGGTTGGACGAGGAGCACCGGCACCTGGATCACTACCGTCAAAACTTGCAACATTTGCCCCCTTGCTCCTGAAAGACGCGATCAATCAAGCCAGTCCGCGTGTCTTTCGCGTCACCATGGGCCATATGCGGCTGGGCCTGAACGGACGCATGTTTGAAATGCAGGATGTGGCACGGGATGAAGTGGTGCGACTGGGGACGACCGAAGTCTGGGAATTCGTGAACGAGGCCTTCATGGGCATGATGGGTGGCATGCCCCATCCCATGCACGTGCACGGCGTGCAGTTTCGTGTCGTGGGGCGCCGGGTTCTGCCGAATGCCACGGCAGGTTGGCGCGACGTCAGCGAAGGCTATGTGGATGAAGGATGGAAGGATACCGTGTTGCTGATGCCGGGCGAACGCGTGCGGCTGCTGATGCGCTTTGCCGATTACCCCGGCATGTTTCTCTATCACTGCCACAATCTGGAACACGAGGACATGGGCATGATGCGGAATTTCCTGATCAAGGCGTGAGGATCGGAAGGAAACGACATGGTTGAGATAAGGTTGAAGGTGAGCAAGGGGTCATTTGATGTCACCCGAAAAATTTCCCCGCTTCCCGTTGCATGCGATTCAGAGTGCTGATCACAAGTCGTTCGGCGTGTCCCTGGATATGACAGCCATAAGACCTTGGAGGGCGATGAAGAAGCACTTAGACCTTGTGCCCATGAGGGTTTCTTTCGGCGGGGCCGTTTATCTCGCGGTCGGTGCAAAACACGAATCGGCCGTCTAATGTGGGGGAAGCGGATATGCGCGCAATATTCCTGTCGTGGCTTGTGTTGGCGGCAGCGTGGTTTCCGCAAGTGGCCAGGAGCGCTTCCGCCGACGACCATTGGGACTACATGCAGATCAGTGCGCTGCAGTGGCGCGCATACGATCCCGGCACGCTGCGAACGGCGCGCGAACTCAAGCGTCCGCTATTCGTGCTGGTCTACCTCGATACCTGCCACTGGTGCCGGAAATACGAAAGGGAAACGCTCGAAACCGACCGGATTCTCAAGCGTTTGCGGGCCGACTATTTGCCGGTGGCAGTCAATTCGGCTGTGCAGCCCGGGTTGGCAAAACAACTCGGGGCTTCGATGGTGCCGACCACGATATTGCTTACCCCGGAAGGGCGCGTGATGACCAAATTCAAGGGGTTTGTCGATGCACGCGATCTGGCGGATATTCTTGACGCCAACCTTTACCGATGGCGAAAGGGTGAGATTGGCGGCGAGGAGTTTGGCGAACCCGAGGTCTGCTGTCCGCTTGAAGCAGTTCCAAAATAGCAGGAGGAACATCGGATGGACATGGTAAAGCAGGAAAAGGTGCGTGACCCTGTCTGCGGCATGATCGTGGAGCCTGAGACAGCCACGGCACATGCCGAGCACGAAGGGACAAGCTACTATTTTTGCTCCACGCACTGCCGCGACAGTTTCGTCGCCGCACCAACCCGGTACGCCGGCGCGCCCGAGGCTGCGCCGCGGACAACGGCGGCTGAAAAGGCCGAGGTGATCTACACCTGCCCCATGCATCCCGAAATCAGGCAACAGGGGCCGGGCACTTGCCCGAAGTGCGGCATGGCCCTGGAATCGCTGGGTGTTCCGGCGCCCGCCGCCAAAATCGAATACACCTGCCCAATGCATCCGGAGATCGTTCAGGATCATCCGGGCAACTGTCCCAAGTGCGGCATGGCGCTGGAGCCGCGCACGGCCGCGGCGGGAGTGGAAGAGAACGCCGAACTGCGCGACATGAGCCGCCGCTTCTGGGTCAGCGCCGCGCTGGCCATCCCAGTCTTTCTCAGCGCCATGGCGGCGGAATTCTGGCCCGAACGCATGGCAGAAATCATTGCTCCCACTCTGCGCCAATGGCTCGAAATGGCCCTGGCGACGCCGGCGGTGGTGTGGGGCGGCTGGATTTTCTATGTGCGTGCCGTGCAGTCGGTGATCAACCGCAATCTCAACATGTTCACCCTCATCGGCCTAGGTGTAGCAGTGGCCTGGTCCTATAGCGTGGTGGCGACCGTTGTGCCGAGCATATTCCCTCGCTCGGTGTTCAACGAGATGGGGGTGGTGCCGGTGTACTTCGAGGCGGCTGCGGTGATTACCGCCCTGGTGCTGCTGGGGCAGGTGCTGGAACTGCGCGCGCGCAGCCGCACCAATGCTGCCATCCGCTTGCTGCTGGGGCTCGCGCCCAAGACGGCGCGCATCGTCCGTGACGACGGCAGCGAGGAAGACATCCCGCTGGAGCATGTCCAGCCCGGCGACCGCCTGCGCATCCGCCCCGGCGAGAAGGTGCCGGTGGACGGCACGGTGGTCGACGGCGCCAGCTTCGTTGACGAGTCCATGGTCACTGGCGAACCGGTGCCGGTGGAAAAAAGCGCCGGCACCAAGGTCATCGGCGCCACGGTGAACGGGACCGGCAGCCTCTTGATGACGGCGGAAAAGGTCGGCGCCGACACGCTGCTGGCCCAGATCGTCCACATGGTGGCAGAGGCGCAGCGCTCGCGCGCCCCGATCCAGAAGCTGGTGGATGTCGTCTCCGGTTATTTCGTGCCGGCGGTGGTGATCATCGCCGTCATCACCCTGATCGTCTGGGGCCTGTGGGGGCCGGAACCGCGCTTGGCCCATGCCGTGATCAACGCCGTCGCGGTGCTCATCATCGCCTGCCCCTGCGCCCTGGGTCTGGCTACCCCCATGTCCATCATGGTCGGCACCGGCCGCGGCGCCCTGATGGGGGTGCTGTTCAAGAACGCCGAGGCGTTGGAGGCGATGCGCAAGGTGGATACCCTAGTGGTGGACAAGACCGGCACCCTCACCGAAGGGCATCCCGAACTGGTGAGCGTCGCCCCGGCCGCCGGTTTCGATGAAGCCGAGGTGGTGCGCCTCGCCGCCGGCGTCGAGCGCGCCAGCGAACATCCGCTGGCCGCCGCCATCGTGAGGGGGGCGGAGCAACGCGGCCTGCAAGTGGCCGCCGCTGAGGATTTCCAGTCGGTCACCGGCAAGGGCGTCACCGGCGTGCTGGCCGGGCGCAGGATCGCCCTGGGCAATATCAAATTGATGCAGGATATCGGCGTCGATGCGGGCGCGCTGCCCGCGCAAGCCGATGCCTTGCGCGCCCAGGGGCAGACGGTCATGTTCCTCGCCGTCGATGGCCGCGCCGCCGGACTCGTCGGCGTGGCCGACCCGATCAAGTCGACCACGGAAGAGGCAATCCGTTTTCTGCACGAGGAGGGCATCCGCATCGTCATGCTCACCGGCGACAATCGCAAGACCGCCGAGGCGGTCGCCGCCAAACTGGCCATCGACCAGGTGCAGGCCGAGGTGCTGCCGGACCAGAAGGCCACCATCATCAAACAACTCCAGGCCGAAGGCCGCATCGTCGCCATGGCCGGCGACGGCATCAACGATGCGCCCGCGCTGGCCCAGGCGCAGGTCGGCATCGCCATGGGTACCGGCACAGACGTGGCCATGGAAAGCGCCGGCGTGACCCTGGTCAAGGGCGACCTGCGCGGCATCGTGCGCGCCCGGCGGCTGTCGCGGGCGACCATGCGCAACATCCGCCAGAATCTGTTCTTCGCGTTCATCTACAACAGCCTAGGCGTTCCCATCGCCGCAGGCGTACTGTATCCCTTCTTCGGCCTGCTGCTCTCGCCCATGATCGCCGCGGCGGCAATGAGTTTCAGTTCGGTGTCGGTGATTACCAATGCGTTGCGCTTGCGGCGTGTATCTCTTTAAAGGCGGAAGCGGAACAAAAAGGAGGTTGTCATGCAGTTGCAAACATGGTTCAAGCCCGCACGAGCAGGAATTGCAGGCGGCCTTGCATTGTTGGCTGTCTATTTCATGATTCTGACGCTGGTCACCGGCTGGGATTTCACGCGGGACCAGTTTCGTGACTTCTGGTATTTCGTGGTCGCGCTTGCCGTCGGCTTTGGTGTGCAGATCGCCCTCTACACCCACTTGAGGCAGGTGACGCGCCACACGGATGGCTCAGGCAAGGTCATGGCGGTCTCGGGCGCGACCTCGACGGGCGCGATGATCTCCTGCTGCACGCACTATCTTGTCAACGTGTTGCCGGTTTTGGGCGCGACTGGCTTCGTTGCGCTCGTGGCCCAATACCAGATAGAGCTTTTTTGGGCCGGACTTGTGTTCAATCTCGCCGGGGTTTTCTACATCGGGCGCAAGGCGCTGCAGGCCAGCCGTCACATGGCACTTATGGAGGCGCAAAAATGAACAAGATCAGTCAATTACCGACCATATTCCCCTTGATGATTTTATTTGGCTTGTTTGGCCCAGCCCAGGCTGCTGATCTTGAAACCCAGACGAACCGCGAAGGGCCCGCCACGGTGAAGGTGATTCCCAAAAACATTTCGCCCGGCTCCAAGAGTTGGGATTTCGAGGTCACTCTTAGTACACACACTGTCCCGCTCGATCAAGACATGACGCGTGCTGCAGTCCTGATTGCGGGTTCAGGCAAACCGCAAGCGCCCATGTCCTGGGAAGGCGATCCGCCTGGCGGACACCACAGAAAAGGTGTGCTCAGGTTCCAGCCGCCTTCTGCCATGCCCCGACAGATCGAACTGCAGATCAATGGGATAGGGGACGTGAACAAACGGGTGTTTCGCTGGCCGCTGAGCAAATAATGCCGAACTGGATCTCCCCTTGGCTGAGCGCATGATCGACCCTGTCTGCGGCATGCAGGTCAACTCCGGCTCGTTTGGCCTGGAGCATCTCGGCATCCGTTATGCCTTTTGTTCCCGACAATGCCAGGATCGCTTCAAGGACAATCCGCACCTCTACATTGGTACACCAGGAGAAAAGGCGCCCAAGCAGAAAGGCTTGGAAATCATCAAGCAGCGGCGTTTTCGCCTGGGCCGTGCTTTGAACGACTCCCAGGCCGCCATGCTCAAGTACGAATTGAGCGCCATGATGGGCATCAAGCACATCGAGGTTGGCGGCGATACGGTGACTATCCGTTACGATCTGCTGCAGGTGACCGCTGAACAGATCGAATCGCGCATCGGCCAAGTCGGGCTTCAACTCGGCGACGGTTGGGCCGGGCGCTTGCAACGAGGCTTCATCCATTTTATCGAGGAAACCGAAATGGACAGCTTGGAGGTCAAGCCCCACTCCGGGCACCATCATTAGACCGGTGATCTGGACCGGAAAGTTTTGGTATAGTTGGATCATGAATGCTTGGCGGTGGCCGCTCTATTTTCTTCTCTGCATTGCGATTCCTGTTCAAGGGATTGCAGGCACTTTGCTGCTCGAGACAACTTGTCCGATGGAGCATCATGAGATGGATGTAGAGTCAGCCGAGTCGCATAGCTGCTGCAACGATGCTGAAACCTATGCAAAAACCGGTAAAACCTGCAAAACTGGAGAGCAATGCCAATCCGCTTTGCAATACCCCGCTTACACGCCGATCACCAATCCAGTGGCATTTGTGCCACCGCCGCAGTTCCTGCCTGTAATCCAGTTTATCCCTTCGTTCGATCCTCCCCACATCTGGCGACCGCCAGCCCTCGTCTGACTCCCTGAAAAAACAGAGAACCGTGCCCCGCCTATCGTAGCCGGGGCACGAATGTCCTGCGCCTTGATCTGCCTTCGGGCAGGGCGCGAATCTCTAATGGAGTTGGAACATGAGTTTTTCCGAACTCGCTGCACTATTGCCGCGTGCGGCCTGCCATGCAGCTGCGCCTGCGTTGTTGGTAGGCGTGGCCGCAACGGCTCTTGCCGATCCCCTTTCCTTCGATGATGCGCTGGTCCTGGCCTTGCGCAATGCCCCGGTCCTGACTGCATACGCCGCGCAGATTGACGCAGCTCGCCAGTCGGCCATACCGGCTGCCGAATTGCCGGATCCGAGGTTGACGCTGGGCGTGGAGAGCGTGCCGGTCGAAGGACCAAACCGATACAGCCTGACGGATGAGGCCATGACCATGACCCGTGTCGGCGTGATGCAGGAGTTTCCCAATCTTGCCAAGCGCAAAGCCCGGGCCCAGGCCGCACGCTGGCGCGTGGATGTCGCAGAGGCCGAACTGGATCTTGCCCGGCTGAATGTGGCTAGGGGAACCGCCATTGCCTGGATTGCCCGCCACAGCATCGAACATCAGCTTGCGCGCCTTGGCGAACTCGTCAACGAGAATCGCCTGTTCGAGGCCGCGGTGCGGGCACGGCTTGCGGGCGGGAAGGGCATGACGGCGGACATCGTGATGCCGCGCCGGGAGGCCGCCTTGATCGAGGACCGCCTCGACGAACTGCGCGCCAGTCGCAGCCAGGCCATGGCTTCCCTCAGGCGCTGGGTTGGCGAGGCGGCGGAAGCACCGTTGCAGGGCGATCCGCCCGACTGGCCGATTGCGCGCGACACCCTGGTTCAGGGGCTGCGCCGGCATCCGCAATTGCTGGCCTTCGATCCCAAAGGGAAAGTGCTGGATGCGGAAATTGCCGAGGCCCAGGCCGAAAAGAGGCCGGACTGGGCGATCGAGCTTGCCTATCAGAAGCGCGGCGAGCAGTTCGGTGACATGGCCATGCTGCAATTCAGTTTCGACCTGCCTGTCTTTCCCGGCTCGCGCCAGGACCCGATGATCGCCGCCCGGCTTGCCGAGCGTGCCGGTCTCGATGCCGAACGCGAAGCCGCCCTGCGCGAACAGGCAGCCGCCCTCGATTCGGAACTCGCGGATTACGAGCGGCTTGGCAATGTGCTCAGGCGCCAGAATGAAGTGCTGGTGCCGCTGGCCAGGGAGAAAGTCGATTTGGCGATGGCCGACTGGCGCGGCGGCAGGGGCAGCCTGGCCGACCTGATCGCCGCTCGCCGCGAGCGCATCGATGCGGAGCTCAAGGCCATCCAACTCGCCGGTGCGCGCCTCCAGATGGCCGCCCGTCTGCACTACAGCTATGCCGAACAGGCTGGAGAACAACCATGAAACATTCCAACAGGATTCTGACATTGCTCGTCGGCGGTTCAGCGCTGCTGGCGCTCGGTGCTGCGGCCGGCTGGTGGTGGTCGCGGCACGCCTCTGTATCGGCGCCGGCGGCCATGCCTGAAAAGCAGCAGGTCGAGGGCAGGATTCTTTACTGGTACGACCCCATGTATCCGCAGCAGCACTTCGACAAGCCCGGAAAATCTCCTTTCATGGATATGGATCTGGTGCCCAAGTACGCTGACGAAGGCGGCGAGGGCGCTGGCGTGAAGATTGACCCGTCTGTGGCGCAGAACCTGGGCGTGCGTCTGGCTACGGTGGCGCGCGTCGATCTGGTCACGCAGCTCGAGGCGACCGGGCTTGTGGGGTTCAACGAGCGTGACGTTGCCGTGGTGCAAAGCCGCGCCGGCGGATTCGTCGAACGCGTGTGGCCATTGGCGCCCGGCGACGTGGTGAGGGCGGGCCAGCCGCTGGCGGAGTTCCTGGTACCCGAGTGGGCCGCTGCGCAGTATGAGTTTCTGGCGATCCGATCCTCGGGCGATGCTGCGCTGCTGGCGGCCGCCCGCGACCGCATGCGCCTGCTGGGCATGACGGAAGCACTCATCCGCGAGGTCGAGCAAAGCGGTGCGCCGCGCACGCGCCATACGCTCACCGCGCCCATCGGCGGCCTGCTTCAATCACTGGACGTGCGCCAGGGCATGAACGTGATGGCCGGGCAGACGCTGGCCCGCATCAACGGCCTGGGCACGGTCTGGCTGGAGGTGGCCGTGCCCGAGGCGCTTGCCGGAGCGGTTCGCCACGGTGCCGTCGCGCAAGTGCGTCTGGCCGGCTTCCCGGAGCAGGCGATCGAGGGACGGGTCACGACGATCCTGCCCGCGCTCAACGAGGCTACGCGCAGTCTGCGTGTCCGGATCGAGTTGCCGAATCACGACGGGCGCCTGCGGCCAGGCTTGTCGGCGCAAGTCTCACTGGGTGCCGGGAGCGGCGAAACCGCGCTGGCCGTGCCGACCGAAGCCGTCATCCGCACCGGCAAACGGGCGCTGGTGATGGTGGCCGGCGAGGAGGGGAAGTTCCTGCCCGTGGAGGTAAGCCTGGGGCAGGAGATCGGTGAGCGAACGGTGATTGTATCCGGGCTTGCGGAAGGGCAAAAAGTGGTCGCGAGCGGCCAGTTCCTGATCGATTCCGAGGCCAGTCTGAGCGGCGTGACGGCGCGCGCGGCCGAAACCGCCGACGTGCCGTCGGCCCCGGCGCTGCACGAAGCCGACGCCGTCATCAAGGGCATCGACGTCGATGAGGTCACGCTTGCCCATGGCCCGTTCAAGACCTTGTCCATGCCGGGCATGACCATGGCCTTTCCCGTGGGCAAGCCGGGTCTGCTCAAAGACTTGAAAGTCGGGGATCAGGTGCGCGTGGGCGTGAAGGAGACCGAGGACGGATTGGTCGTCGAGCGCATTGAGAAGCGGGGAGGCCGCCAATGATTGCCAGACTCATCCATTGGTCGGTCGCCAACCGCTTTCTGGTGCTGCTGGCGACGCTATTCGTCACCGCCTGGGGCATCTGGTCGATCGCGACCACGCCGATCGACGCGCTGCCTGATCTATCCGACACGCAGGTCATCATCCGCACCAGCTATCCCGGCCAGGCGCCGCAGATTGTCGAGAACCAGGTCACTTATCCCTTGTCCACGACCATGCTTTCCGTGCCCGGCGCCAAGACCGTGCGCGGATTTTCCTTCTTCGGCGACAGCTTCGTCTATGTGCTGTTCGAGGACGGCACCGATCTGTACTGGGCGCGCTCGCGGGTGCTGGAATACCTCAACCAGGTGCAGAACCGCTTGCCGGCAAGCGCACGTTCCAGTTTGGGTCCGGATGCCACCGGCGTGGGCTGGATTTACCAGTATGCGCTGATCGACAGGAGCGGTCGGCACGACCTGGCGCAATTGCGTTCCCTGCAGGACTGGTTCCTGAAATTCGAGTTGAAGACCCTGCCCAATGTGGCCGAAGTCGCCACAGTCGGCGGCATGGTCAAGCAATACCAGGTGGTGCTCGACCCGGTGAAGCTGGCGAGCCTGGGCATCACCCATGAACAGGTCAGAGCAGCCATCAATCTGGCCAATCAGGAAGCAGGCGGCTCGGTACTGGAACTGGGCGAGGCCGAGTTGATGGTGCGCGCCAGCGGTTATCTCGAGTCGATCGCCGATTTTCGGGCGATTCCGCTCAAGCTGGCCGGCGGCGTGCCGGTGACGCTCGGCGAGGTCGCCCACATCCAGCTCGGCCCGGAGATGCGCCGCGGCATTGCGGAGCTGGATGGCGAGGGCGAAGCTGTCGGCGGGGTGGTAATCCTGCGTTCGGGCAAGAACGCGCGCGCGACCATCGCCGCCCTGCATGCCAAGCTCGAAGAACTCAAGGCAAGCCTGCCCCAGGGCGTGGAAATCGTCACCACCTACGACCGCAGCAAGCTCATCGACCGCGCGGTCGAGAATCTCACCCATAAGCTGATCGAGGAGTTCATCGTGGTCGCGCTGGTGTGTGGACTTTTCCTCTGGCATTTGCGCTCGTCGCTGGTGGCGATCGTATCCCTGCCGCTGGGTGTGCTGGTTGCCTTCATCGTCATGCGCCACCAGGGCATCAACGCCAACATCATGTCGCTGGGCGGCATTGCCATAGCGGTAGGGGCGATGGTCGATGCGGCAGTGGTGATGATCGAGAACGCGCACAAGAAAGTGGAGGCCTGGCAGCATGCGCACCCGGGCGAGGCACTCAAAGGCGAGGCGCATTGGCACGTGATGACCGAGGCTGCCGTCGAAGTCGGGCCTGCGCTGTTCTTCTCGCTGCTCATCATCACCCTGTCCTTCATTCCAGTATTCACGCTGGAAGCGCAGGAGGGGAGGCTGTTCGGCCCGCTGGCCTTCACCAAGACTTACGCGATGGCGGCCGCTGCCGGTCTCTCCGTCACGCTGGTCCCGGTCCTGATGGGCTACTGGATACGCGGCAGGCTTCCGGAAGAATCGCGTAATCCGCTCAATCGCTGGCTGATCCGCGCTTACCGTCCAATGCTCGACGCGGTGCTGGCCCGTCCCAGGCTGACGCTGCTTGCCGCTGTGCTGATCTTTTTGACCTCATGGTTCCCGATCAGCAGGCTAGGCGGCGAATTTCTGCCGCCACTCGATGAGGGCGATCTGCTCTACATGCCCAGCGCGCTTCCCGGCCTGTCGGCGCAAAAAGCCAGCGAGTTGCTGCAGCAGACCGACAGGATGATCAAGACCGTGCCTGAGGTGGCGCGCGTGTTCGGCAAGGCAGGCCGGGCCGAGACCGCCACCGACCCAGCGCCGCTCGAGATGTTCGAAACGACGATCCAGTTCAAGCCGCGCGAACAATGGCGGCCGGGCATGACGCCGGAAAAACTGATCGAGGAGCTGGATCGTGCCGTCAAGGTGCCCGGCCTCGCCAACATCTGGATTCCGCCGATCCGCAATCGCATCGACATGCTGGCCACGGGCATCAAGAGCCCGATCGGGGTAAAGATATCCGGGAGCAATCTGGCAGAAATCGACCGCATCGCATCACAGGTCGAGAAGATCGCCAAAGGCGTGCCGGGCGTGTCCTCTGCACTGGCTGAACGACTGACCGGCGGCCGCTATGTCCAGGTCGACATCGACCGTACCGCCGCCGCGCGCTATGGCCTCAACATTGCCGACGTGCAATCGGTCGTGAGCGGTCTCATCGGCGGTGAGAACATCGGCGAAACTGTGGAGGGCCAGGCACGCTACCCTATAAACCTGCGCTACCCACGGGAATGGCGCGACACGGTGGAGAGGCTTGCCCAATTGCCCGTCTATACGCCGATGGGCAGTCAAATCTCCCTGGGCACGATCGCACGCATCAAGGTCACGGACGGGCCGCCTATGCTCAAGAGCGAGAATGCAAGGCCAAGCGGCTGGGTATATGTCGATGTACGCGGCCGCGACCTTGCCTCGACCGTCAGCGACCTGCGCGAAGCCGTCATGCGAGAGGTCAGGCTGGGACCCGGGATGAGTCTCGCCTATTCGGGCCAGTTCGAATTCATGGAGCGCGCCAATGCGCGCCTGAAGGTGGTGGTTCCGGCCACGCTGCTGATCATATTCGTGCTGCTGTATCTCACCTTTTCGCGTTTCGACGAGGCCTTGCTGATCATGGCGACCCTGCCTTTCGCCCTGACCGGCGGAGCCTGGTTTCTTTACTTGATGGGGTTCAACCTGTCGATTGCCACCGGCGTCGGCTTTATCGCCCTCGCTGGAGTGTCCGCAGAATTCGGGGTGATCATGCTGATCTATCTTAAAGACGCCTGGCGAGAACGCATTGAGATGGGAATGGAGACAAAAGCCGCTCTGATCGACGCTATACGCGAGGGCGCTGTTTTGCGCGTGCGCCCCAAGGCGATGACGGTAGCGGTCATTATTGCTGGCCTGCTGCCCATCCTGTGGGGAAGCGGAACCGGCAGCGAGGTGATGAGCCGCATCGCCGCGCCCATGGTGGGCGGCATGGTGACAGCGCCCTTGCTGTCGCTGTTCGTGATTCCGGTCGCATATTTCTTGATGCGATCTCCGCGCAGGGGCGCAGATTTCCCCAAGATGCGCCCTTAGAGAGAAACCAAACGGGGAACAGGCTGGTGGCGTTCGCGCCTGCAATGCAGGAGCGACTCAACCGCGTGCAAGCCTATTCTTTTTGGGTCCGGCATCTTCGTTCATCGACTCGATGATGGGGCAGCCGGCCTTGGCGCCTTGGCACAAGTTGAGCGACAGGCGCATTTCGTTGTGCAGCAGCGGGATTTCTGGTGGGTTAACGACACCCCCGTTGTGACTAGCAGGCATACACCGTCATGGATTCAATGTCCATGCCGATGGTGGATATCGGGGTAATGCGGGTGTTTGTGCGTGATGAAAGCATGCCGATGAGAATGGCTGTGCGGCTCCCTGCCATCCCACTCGAAATCGTGCTCGTGCTGGTGATGCGAATCGTGGACATGGCTGTGAGCGTGTTCCATCGGTTCGTGCGTATGTTCGTGAGCATGGCGCTCGGTCAGATGCAACCAGACCCCCAGGGCCATCAGGCAAGCTGCCAGCCAGATTGACATAGGCGCAGATTCGCCCAGTAGCAGGATGGCAATAGCGGCGCCGACGAATGGCGCCGTGGAAAAATAGGCCCCGGTGCGTGCCGAGCCCAGGCCGCGCAAGGCCATGACAAAAAGTACCAGACTCAGGCCATAGCCGATGAAGCCGACTGCCATGGCAGCGCCTGCAGAAGCCCAGGCGGGCAGGGCGGCCCCCAGGGAAAGCGCGAGGGTGGTATTGACGATGCCGGCAGCCAGGCCCTTGGTTCCGGCGATGAAAATGGCATCAGAAGCGGATACACGACGCGTCAGATTGTTGTCGATGCCCCAGCACAGGCAGGCCGCGGTAATGGCAAGCGGGCCGATCCAGTCGCGGGCTTCGTTGCCGTGGGCAGGCCAGGCCAGTACTGCGCCGCCGGCGACGATGAGGAGCATGCCAAGCACAATGCGCCGGTCGGCATTTTCCTTGAAGATGACCCAGGCCAGCAGCGCCGTGAAAACTGCCTCGAAGTTGAGCAGGAGCGAAGCGATGCTTGCCTCGATTCGCGTCAGGCCGATCACCAGCAGAACTGGTCCAAGCACCCCGCCGAAGAGGATGGCACCGCCGAACCAGCGCCATTCCCCCTTGGACAGACCGCTGGGTTTCCATCCGCGATCTCGCACAATTCGGATTGCTGTCAGGCCAAGGCCGCAGCCAGCATAAAGCAGGCCTGCAAGCACAAGCGGCGGAAGCTCACCCGCCAGAAGCTTGACGAAAGGCATGCTTGCGCCGAACGTTGCGGCTGCCAGCAGCGCAAGCCAGACGGGATTGGGTGCATTCATCTTTAATTTCTTAGCGAGGGAATTATGCATCCGATTTTTCCCCTGGAGGAGACGGCTCGGATTGCAGCCGGTATTGCATTCCGTCACTGCTGCTGCATATGCCGATGTATTCCTTGAAATGGCTGACCCACTCGCAGTTGAGGGCGCTGTTGTCATCAGCCAGCAGTTTTGCTGCTCCTCTGCGAATGTGTGACCTGTGGATTCCCTGGACACTTTCATATTCGCCGCGGCATGTTGGCGTTATACAGCGCCTGTCGCTCCACTCGCCAACATAACGTTTTCCGTTCAACAAAATTTCAGCAGACTTGGGATACTGCCAGGTGAGCGTCAAACTGCCTGCATAAGCCTTGTGATTGTCTGCCGAAGACAAATCCAGATTGGTCGTGCTGCAGCCGACCAACAGGCCCAAAACAAACAGACCGGCGATTTTCCGATATTTCATTTTCAAGCTCCCGAATTCAAATAAACCAATGGCCGACTCATTAGCCAGATGGCCCGGTTCAAAATGCGATCTCCTCCACATGGATGACCGGCGTCAGCCAATAACGCAGACGCATGCCGGCGAACTCGGCGCGCAGGTCGGCGATGAGCTGCGTTTGGGAGGCGGCGGGGAAGATGGCCTGGACGAGCGGGGCGGCCACGCGGCCCATGACCTTATCCGACGAATTCATGGCCGAGTGCGGAAGGCCGTGGACGAATGCGGTCTGGCTGGTAAAGATTTCCAGGTCGGGCCTCAGCAGCAGCCAGTCGAGCAGCCTCTCCTCGAGGTCGGGCGGGCAGATGAGAGTGAGACAGATCTCAGGCATGGGGAGTCTCCTGTTTCGGGAAGGCGAAGCGCCGGTACAGCATGGGCAGGATGAGCAGGGTCAGCGCCGTGGCGGTGATGAGCCCGCCGATGACGACGATGGCGAGCGGCCGCTGGATTTCAGAACCCGGCCCCGTGGCGAAGAGCAGCGGGATGAGGCCGAAGGCGGTGATGGAGGCGGTCATCAGCACCGGCCGCAGACGCCGCTTGGCGCCGGCCACCACCACCTCGGTCAGCGTGAGGCCGCGCTCGGCCAGCTGATTGAAGTGGCCCACCAGCACCACGCCGTTGAGCACCGCAATGCCCAGCAGCGCGATGAAGCCCACCGAGGCGGGCACCGAGAGGTATTCCCCGGTCAGCCACAGCGCGACGATGCCGCCGATCAGGGCGAAGGGGATGTTGGCGAGGATCAAGAGCGCCTGACGCACCGAACGGAAGGTGGCGAACAGGATCACGAAGATGAGCCCGAGCGCCACCGGCACCACTACCGCAAGCTTGGCCGCTGCCCGTTGCTGGTTCTCGAACTGGCCGCCCCAGGCAATGCGGTAGCCGGTGGGCAGTTTCAGCGCGCGCTCGACGAGCGCGCGGGCCTCCTCGACAAAGCCCACCAGGTCGCGGCCGGCGACGTTGGCGATCACGACGCTGTAGCGCGCGCCCATTTCGCGGTCGATCTTGACCGGTCCCGTCGCGCGTTCCAGGCGGGCCACGCTGGCAAGCGGCACGGTGGCGCCCGCGGCTGTGGTGATGCGCAAGGCGGTGAAGTCGGCCGGCGACAGGCGCACGTCCTCGGCGCCGCGCAACAGGATGGGGGTACGGCGGTTGCCTTCGATCACCATGCCGGCGTCCTGGCCTTGCAACTCGACGCGCAGCGCGTCCTGCACTTCCTCGACCGTGAGGCCCAGGCGGCCGGCCGCCAGCTTGTCGACATTCACGCGCAGGTACTGCACGCCGTCGTTCTGGATGGTGTACACATCCTGGTTGCCAGGCACGGTCTTCAGCAGCGCCTCGATCGTCGCGGCGTACTGATTGAGCCGGTCGAGGTCGGGGCCGAAGACCTTGACCGCCACGTCCCCGCGCACGCCGATGATCATCTCGGAGACCCGCATTTCGATGGGCTGGGTGAAGCTGTAGTCGATGCCGGGCATGGGGTCCAGTACCTTGCGCACTTCGTCCATCAGCGCCTCCTTGCTGTCCATGCGCCACTCGTCGCGCGGCTTGAGCAGCAAGTAGGTGTCGGTCTGGTTGAGGCCCATGGGATCGAGGCCGATTTCGTCCGAGCCGGCGCGCGCCACCACCCCGATCACTTCGGGCACGGCGCCCATGATGGCGCGATGGATGGCCAGGTCCAGCACGGCGGTCTGTTCCAGGCTGACGGTGGGCTGTTTTTCGATGCCGACGATGAGGTCACCTTCATCCATGGTCGGCATGAAGGTCTTGCCCACCTGGGTAAAGATCGCGCCTGCCGCGACGAGGAGCGCGAGCACCCCAAACGCCACCACCTTCTGGTGCTGTAAGGCCCAGGCCAGCGTCGGCTCGTAGAGCGCCAGCAGCTTGCGTGGCAGCCAGGGCTCTTCGTGCTCGACTTTACCCAGCAGGAAGGAGGAGAGCACCGGGATCACGGTGAGCGACAGCGCCAGCGAGCCGGCCAGCGCGAAGACGATTGTCATGGCCACTGGCACGAAGAGCTTGCCTTCCAACCCTTCCAGCGTAAGCAGCGGCAGGAATACCGTAATGATGATGAGGATGCCGGCGGTGATCGGCAGCGCCACCTCGCGTGCCGCACGATACACGATGTGCTGGCGCGGTAGCCGCCCCGCGGCGGGGTCGTGCGCGAGGCGCTGCACGATGTTCTCCACCATCACCACGGCGGCGTCCACCAGCATGCCGATGGCGATTGCCAGCCCACCCAGGCTCATGAGGTTGGCGGACATGCCGGCCACGCGCATGAGGATGAAGGTGACGAGCGCCGCCAGCGGCAGGATCAGTGCAACGGTCACGGCGGCGCGCAGGTTACCGAGGAACAGCACCAGCAGCACGACGACCAGTACGGTGGCTTCCAGCAGCGCCGTGGAGACGGTGGACACCGCGCGGCTCACCAGCGAGGCGCGGTCGTAGAACACCTTGACCGTCACACCCTTGGGCAGGGTGGGCTGCAGTTCCGCCAGTTTCTGGCGCACGCCTTCGACCACTTGGCGCGCATTGGCGCCGGCCAGGCCCAGCACCAATCCCTGCACCGCTTCGCTCTGGCCATCCTTGGTTACCACGCCGTTGCGGGTGAGCGTGCCGATCCTGACTGTGGCGAGATCGCCTACCCTGACCGGTGCACCGTTGTGCATGGTTACGACCGCCGCGGCCAAGTCGTCCAGACTCTGAACTGCACCTTCGCTGCGCACCAGCAGCACTTCTTCGCCCTCGGCCAGACGCCCTGCGCCGTCATTGCGGTTGTTGGCCTCGATCGCTTCTCTGAGAGCGGTGAGCGTCACGCCGGCGGCCGCCATGCGGGGCAGATCGGGCACCACCTCGTAGGCCCGCGCTTCGCCGCCCAGCGCGTTGATGTCGGCTACTCCCGGCACAGTGCGCAGCGCCGGCCGGATCACCCAGTCGAGCAGGCTGCGGCGCTCAGCGAGCGACAGGTGCGGCGCCTCGATGGTGAACATGAACATCTCGCCCAAGGGCGTGGTGATGGGCGCCATACCGCCCTCGACGTTGGGCGGCAGGCTTTCCATCAACCCACCCAGCCGTTCGCTCACTTGCTGGCGCGCCCAGTAGATGTCGGTGCCGTCCTCGAAGTCGATGGTGACGTCGGTCAGCCCATACTTGGTGACCGAGCGCAGGATGCGTGTTCTTGGGATGCCCAGCATCTCCACCTCTATGGGGACGGCGATGCGCATCTCCACCTCTTCCGGCGTCATGCCAGCGGCCTTCATGATGACCTTGACCTGGGTGCTCGACACATCCGGGAAAGCGTCGATGGGAAGATTGCGGAAAGCCTGCCACCCGGCGCCCGCGACGATCAACACGGCGAGCAGGACGAACAGGCGCTGCGCTAGGGAAAACTGGATCAGTCGGGTCAGCATCATTCACCTTCCTTGGCCTTGAGCCAGGCGCCTTTCAGTACGACGACGCCGGTGACGGCCACCGCCTCACCTGGCTTCAGCTCGCCGGCCACGCGCAGGCGCTGGCCACCGCCAGCGAGCACACGCACCGGACGGGCCTCGAAGCCGTTTTGCACGCGCACGAAGACATGCGCTTGATCGCCGTCATAGGCCACTGCGGACAAGGGCAGGTCCCAGCCATCCATGGCGGCGGGCAGGGCGACCGCGACCAGTTCGCCGGGGCGCAGACCTGCGGTCTTGCCCTCGATGCGCGCGCGCAAGGCCAGGGTCTGGCTGCCAGGCGAGACGCCGGGACTTGCGCCGGTGATACGCGCAGTAAAGCCCCTTCCCGATACTTCGATTTTGGTACCGGCCGGCCAGAGTCCGGCCTCGGCCGCGGGCACCTGAATCTCCAGCTCCAGCGTACCTGCGCGCGCGATGTGCAACAGCGCGCTGGCCGCTTCCACGCGCTGGCCTGGCTTGACAGCGATTTCGGTCATCACGCCGGCATGCCGTGCGCTGAGCGTGATCTCTCCAACAGGCCGACTATTGGTTTCGATGCCATCGATGGCGGATTTGGACAGGCCGGTGAGCCTTAGGGCTGCGCGCGCTTGGAGCAGTTGGGCATTGGCCTCGGCCAAGGCGGCTTGGGCTTCCTGCACGCGGCGTTGCGGAATGACTTCCTCGGCATACAAACGCTCTTCGCGTTCGAAGGTCTGACGCGCAAGTTTGGCGCGCGCGGAAGCAGAGATGAGCACCATCTGCATCTGGCCCAACTCGGGGCTCACAATGCGGAGCAGCGGCGCACCGGCGCGCACATTCTGGTAAGGCTGGGCCAGCACCTGAGTCACCAGGCCCGCCACTGGCGCGCTCACCACCTCGTCGGCCGAGGGTGGCACTACGACCTGGGCGGGGCGGGTCAGCGTGACGCTTTTCTGCTCCGGCTTGAGCGGCTGGGTCTGGATGCCGAGGGCGCGAAGCTGGGCGTCAGGGACGGCGAAGGTCACACCCGCCTGGGCGGCGGATGCGGCAAACAGCAGGGATGATGTCCATAGGGATAAAAGAGATTTCATTCGGGACTCCCGGTGATGAGGTCATATTCGATGCGGGCTTCACGCGCGCGTTGTTCGAGTTCGAGGGCGGTAGTTTCCGTTTCCAGCGCGCCGCGATAGGCGTCGAGCAGTTCCAACAGGGTGGACTCGCCGCCCCGGTAGGCGGCTTCAGCGATGCGCAGCAGTTCCGGCGTGGCGGCCAAGGCGTGCGTGCGGTAGTCGGCTGCCGTTGCGCGCAGCCGCTCGGCCTGCAGATAGAGACCGCGCAATTCGCCCTCGGCGCGACTGCGCGCGAGGTGGTATTCGGCGCGCGCCTGCAAGGCCTCGGCTTCCGCGCGTTGGCGACCGGCTTGCTGACGGTCGAACACCGGCAGCGGGATCGAAAGCGACAGCGCCATGCCGTTTTCGCGAGTGCTGCCGGTATCCACGCGTTTGGGACCGATGCCGACAGTCACATCGGGAATGCTTCCCCGTTGCGCGGCGCGGCCTTCCAGATCGGCGGCTTCGGCGCGATAAGACAACTCTCGCAAGTCGGGGCGCTGATCCAGTTGGCTCAGTGCGGCTTCGATTGGTACAAGCGGAGGCGGCATCAAATCGCCGCTCAACACCGGTTCGTCGGTTTGTCCGGTGAGTGCTGCGAGCCGCGCCAGCACCCGTTGCCATTGGGTACGCTCTACGGCGAGTTTGGCCTCCGCAGCCTGGCGCTCGCGGGCGAGGCGGCGCCGGTCGTAGCCGGAGGCTTCGCCGGCGCGCACAAGCTTGTCGACCATGCCTGCAATCCGGTCGAAACGGCGCACCCAATAATCGGTTGCGCGGACGGTTTCCTGCCGGAACAGGGATTCATGAAAGCTGCGGCGAATCTCGGCGGCAATTTCCAGCCGGCGGCCGGCATTGTTCTCGGAAACCGCCAACACCCGGCGGCTGGCCGCTTCGCGATACAGTCCGCGGCGGCCGGAAATATCGAAGGTCTGACCGACCACTAGGCTTTGCTCGACCATGTCGGGCGAACCGTTCAGGTTTTCTCGGCTGTAACTGAGCGTGGGGTTGGAGAAAAGCCCGGCCGCCAGCACATCGGCCTCCGCAGCCTGCACGGTGCTGCGCTCAAGCTCGATGAGTTCGGAGCGCCCCAGGCCCAGGCGGACAGCCTCGGCCTCGGTCAATGAAGTTTGCGCCCATGCTGCCAGTGGCAGCGCGAGCAAAAAAACGTATAGCGTGAGTCGCATGGTTTTCCTCGTGTAGGAACAAAAGAACGAAGAACACCGGCGCGCGATGTGGCCACGGCTCAAGGCCGCGCAATACAGGTCAAAAGAGCGCGCCGGTTAGGCGCGCGCGAGCGGGGGGCGGTCGAGCAGGGGAGGGATACGGCTGAGGAAGGCGGCTGGGATGTGCAAAACCGGCTCGCTGTTCAATTCCAGCCCTGTCAAAGTATCTGGCTGGTGGAGTATGAAAGAAAAAACATGATGGCAGTGATTGCCGTGATGGCCATCTGCACTGTATTGCTGGCCGTCGGAATTGCTGGCATCTGTGGAATCCTGGGCAGAATGTCCGGTGTTGTGATGATCGTGGTCATGCACATGCACGCCCACTGCGTTCACATCTGCATGCCCATGAAACCCCAGCGCCACCGACCAGGCGGACTGGAGCGGGACAATAAGCATGATGATCAGGGCAATAAGGCGACGCATGCAACGAATTCTACAGAATTAATCGTATCTACCAAGTGTATGTTCATACCGTCAGGTCGTGACGATATCCTCACGCTGAATGGCGGCATCGACGAAGCCCTTGATGTGCGTGAGCCCGGCCTCCGCTTCGCGCATAGAGGCCCACAGGCTGCCGAACAATCCATCGCTGCCCAGCGTCAACGTGGAAATACGGCCGTCACGGAGTGCGACTTTGCAGGCCCAGTCCGGTAATATCGCGACACCTTGCTTCAGAGCCGCAAGTTCCAGGAGCAGGGTCGTGCCCTCAACCTGACGAATCCGCGCGGGCTCCACGCCGGCTGGCCAAAGAAACCGGGTAAAAATATCCAGCCGTGCGCGCTCCACGGGGTAGACAAGCAGAGTTTCTCCCCGCAGATCCCCCGGCGCTACATGGGAACGTTGCGACAGTGGATGGCCTGCGGCCACAACGAGCTTCAGTTCATAGTCGAATAGGTGACGCCAGGCCAAGCCGGGCAGTTCCCGGCGATCCGGGGTGAGTACCACATCCAGGCTGCCATCCAGCAGCCGCGGCAGGGGGTCGAGGCTGGCTGAGAGCACTACGTCGAGTTCAATCCCCGGAAAACTTTCCCGGTAGCTGGCCAAGAGCGGCAGCACCCATTCCAGACAACTGTGGCACTCCCCGGCAATGTAGAGCCTTCCCGTGGCGCCGCGCGTGAGCCGATTCATGCCAGCTAGCGTTTCATTCACCTTGGGCAGGACCTGGTCCGCCAAATCGACAAGCATCTGCCCTGCGTAAGTTAGTTTGAGCGGTCTCGCCCCCCGATTGATGAGGACTAGGCCCAGCCGTTCTTCCAGTTCCTTGACCTGATGCGACAGGGCGGACTGGGTGAGGTGCAGCCTGATCGAGGCCGCTGTAAGGCTGCCGGTCTCGACCAGGGCCAAAAGGGTGCGCAGGTGTCTCAGTTCTATCATGAAAAATATTCAACCAATCCTGAAAAAATATCGTTTGTGCTCATTCTGAGGCATAAGGATACTGCTCCGCTACATCTTTTTACGGGAGCACGACATCATGAATATCACCCACGTACTGGGTTATCCGCGCATGGGAGAGGCGCGCGAGTTGAAATTCGCCCTGGAAAAGTTCTGGCGCGGCGAAATCGGTGAGGACGAGCTTGAACAAACCGGCAAAGAGTTGCGCGCCCGCAACTGGCAGACGCAAAGGGATGCTGGCCTGGATTTCGTCACCGTCGGCGACTTCGCCTTCTACGACCACATGCTCAATCACATCCAGATGCTGGGCTGCGAGCCGGCGCGCATCGGGTTTGGCAATGAGGGTGAACTGACGCGCTATTTCGCCATGGCGCGCGGGCAGATCGGCGCGCACGGGGCGGGCTGCGGCTGCGGGTCGCACAGCCACCAGTCACAGGGGGCCTTGGCGCTGGAAATGACCAAGTGGTTCGACACCAATTACCATTACCAGGTGCCGGAATTCCATCCGGACACCACATTCAGGCTGGGCTCGGAACGCCTGTTCGGCGAAGTGGCGGAAGCGCTGGCGCTGGGCCACCCGGTCAAGGCCGTGCTGGTCGGCCCGCTGACCTTCCTCTATTTGGGCAAATCCAAAGCGGCCGACTTCGACAGGTTGTCGCTGTTGGAGAAACTGCTGCCGGTCTATGGCGAACTGCTTGCCCGTCTCAGGCAACAAGGCGTTGAATGGGTGCAGATCGACGAGCCCATCCTGGGGCTGGATTTGCCGGACACTTGGCGCAATGCCTTCGAACCGGCCTACCACCTCCTGAATGCCGCCGGGGCCAAACTTCTGCTCACTACCTACTTCAGTCCCTTGCAGGAAAACCTGTCGCTGGCCTGCAAACTGCCGGCGGCGGGGCTGCATGTGGACGCCGTGCGCGCGCCGCAGGAACTAGCGCAGGTCGCCGACTGGTTGCCTATCCACAAGTTGCTCAGCGTCGGCATCGTCGATGGACGCAATGTCTGGCGCGCCGACCTGGACGCGGCGTTGGCGGTATTGAGGCCGCTGGCGGAGAAACGCCAACTGGCATTGGCGACGTCCTGCTCGCTGCTGCACGTGCCGCTGGACCTGAAGCTGGAGACCGCGCTCGACCCTGAACTCAAATCCTGGCTGGCGTTCGCGCGTCAGAAATTGGACGAGATCGCCGTGCTCAAAGCCGCGCTCTCGCAAGGCGAGGGGGCAGTAGCGGGCAAACACGAAGATGCCCGCCGCGCGCTCGCCGCACGCCGGTCGAGCCCAAGGGTGCATTGCGCGCCGGTAAAGCAGCGTGCGATCTCGCTCGGCCCCGGGGTGGACCGCCGCGATTCCCCCTTCCCCATCCGACAGGCCAGGCAGCGCGCGCGCTTCAAGCTGCCGCCCTATCCGACCACGACCATCGGCTCGTTTCCGCAAACGCCGGAGATTCGCGCCGCCAGGGCGGCCTTCAAGCGCGGCGAACTGAGCGCGGAAGCATACGAGGCCGCGATGAAACGGGAGATCGCCCACGCCGTGAAAATCCAGGAGGAACTGGGCCTGGACGTGCTGGTGCACGGCGAGGTCGAGCGCAACGACATGGTGGAATATTTCGGCGAGCAGCTCGAGGGCTTCGCCTTCACCTGCAACGGCTGGGTGCAGAGCTACGGTTCGCGCTGCGTCAAGCCGCCCATCATTTTCGGCGACGTGTCGCGGCCGCGCCCAATGACTGTGGAATGGGCGCGCTATGCGCAATCGCTGACAGATAAACCGATGAAGGGCATGCTCACCGGGCCGGTGACCATCCTGCAATGGTCCTTCGTGCGCGACGACCAGCCAAGATCGGAAACCTGCCTGCAAATCGCGCTGGCGATCCGCGATGAAGTCGTCGGACTGGAGGCAGCCGGTATCCCCATCATCCAGATCGACGAGCCCGCCATCCGGGAAGGGTTGCCGCTGCGCCGTGCGCAATGGAAGGATTATCTCGCCTGGGCGGTACGCGCCTTCCGCATCAGCGCCTCGGGCGTGGCTGACGAGACCCAGATCCACACCCACATGTGCTACTCGGAATTCAACGACATCCTGCCCGACATCGCGGCGATGGACGCCGACGTCATCACCATTGAGACCAGCCGCTCGGACATGGAGCTGTTACGTGGCTTTGGTGAATTCAAATACCCCAACGAGATCGGCCCGGGCGTATGGGACATTCATTCCCCGCGGGTGCCCGCAGTCGAGGAAATAGTGCATTTGATGAAAAAAGCCTCTGCAGTTATTCCACCGGAAAACCTCTGGATTAACCCGGACTGCGGACTTAAAACCCGTGGTTGGCCAGAGATCGAAGCAGCGCTACTGAATATGGTGTCGGCTGCTCGGCGTTTGCGAGAAAGCTAACCAAACCTTCTTAACGCCACAAAGGAAAGCTAGTTTTTTGCATTTATTTCTAGAAATGACAAGAGAAGCTGCCGTTCATCGCGACTTGCGACTGAGCGGCAGGTAACCGTTGCATTACGGACCAAGGTTGACTCAAGGTCTAAGGTCGGCTTCGGCCGATGGCCAACCGATTTTGACGATGCGTACCAGCGTCGCGTAGTCGGCCTTTGCTGCCGGTGGCGTTGGCTGAGTTGAATGGCCGGTGTCGCGCAGGTTGCCGACGTTGACGCGGTAGGCTGCTTGAACGGCCGCTTTGGCCAGTGGCGAGGGACGGCGGCCAAACAACAAGATGCGTGCGGCCGCCCCGATTTTGGCTAGATTTCAGTTTGCTCGGAAATCTCCAGCGCGTCATCCACCTCAATGCCCAGGTACCTGACCGTGCTTTCCAGCTTAGTATGGCCCAGCAATAGCTGAACGGCCCTCAGGTTCTTTGTCCTCTTGTAGATCAGCGTTGCCTTGGTACGCCGCATGGAGTGCGTGCCATAGGCTGAGGAGTCGAGCCCGGCTGCTTTTGCCCAGCCATGCACGATTCGGGCATATTGCCGTGTGGAGACATGGGGTGACTTTGCGATCCGACTCGGGAAGAGGTACTGATCGCTCCGCAGATGCGCCCTTTCAATCCAGGCCGCCACCGCTGATCTGGTAGGCTCAGTCAGCTCGAACTGCACTGGCCGTTGCGTCTTCCGCTGCATGACCATGGCTCTGGGGAGAATCTGGTTGCCATTGGTCACATCGCGCACATGCAAACATACGAGATCGCAGCCACGCAGTTTGCTGTCAATCGCCAGATTGAACATGGCAAGATCCCGAACTGCCCGAGCATTCTGCAAGTGGATTCGGATCGCCCATATTTCCTTCGGCTTGAGGGGTGGCTTCTGACCGACAAGCTTGCCTTTGTTCCACGCTTCGCGCTTTTGGATGTTTTCCATGACAGACTCCTTGGTTGTTGATCGGAGTCTGATTGTTTGCCGAATACTGGTATGTGGAGACGAATGGCGCTATCTTGGCTCGGACAAAAATTGTGTGGGATTCTGAGGTCAGTCTGAGCCTGACATAGAGAAGCGCATAACCGATTATTTAGTGTGGCATGCACACGCCTCCCCATGTGCTGCAGCCACCAGTTCATGCAGGATGCCGCATTCCCGTGCGCTGTGATTTTCTCCACACTGCGCCCGCAACGCGGCAAGTTGGCTCTCCAGTGCTCGCAAGCTGTTGAGCCGTGCCTGCACCCGTGCAAGCTTCTCATCGATCAGCCGGTTGATGTCACCGCATTCCGCCTCGGGATGAGCGACGAAATCCAGCAGGCGCCGGATCGATTCCAATGGCATGTCCAATGCCCTGCAATGGCGGATGAAGGCAAGTCGTTCCAGATGTTCCTGCCGGTAGGCTCGGTAGCCGTTGGCCTCGCGTCCGGGCTCGGGCAGCAGCCCGGCCTTCTCGTAATAGCGGATGGTCTCGATATCCACCCCTGTAGCTTTCGCCAGATCACCGATGCGCATGGTTTCACTCCAATAAACAGCAAGACTTTACCCTCTTGACCCCGTAGCGGCTCCATGGTTTCAAATGTAGTCATCTTTTCACTGAGGACATGGCCATGCCAGGTTGCTCTTGCACCGAAAGTTGTAAACCCTCAAATATCGCTGTGTCGCCGCGTTACCGGCGTGCGCTGTGGGTGGCGCTGATTCTCAATGCCGTGATGTTCGTCGTAGAAATTGCCGGCGGCCTGAAATCGGGATCGGTGTCCCTGTTGGCGGATGCAGTGGATTTTGCAGGTGACGCCGCCAATTACGGCATATCCCTGGCGGTGTTGTCCATGGGCTTGGCCTGGCGTGCCCGCGCGGCCTTGATCAAGGGAGTCACCATGGGTATCTATGGTGTGCTGGTGCTGGCCAAGACGGCCTGGGCTGCCGCGCTGGGCGTCCCGCCCGAGCCGATGACCATGGGTCTGGTGGCGCTCTTGGCTTTGGCGGTCAACGTTGGCGTGGCGATTCTTCTCTATACCTTCCGCAACGGCGACGCCAACATGCGCTCTGTGTGGCTATGCAGCCGCAATGACGCCATTGGCAACGTGGCGGTGGCCATTGCCGCTTTGAGCGTGTTCGGCACCGGCACGGCCTGGCCCGACCTGTTCGTGGCGGGCGTGATGGCGACTTTGGCGCTGACCGCCTCGGTCGTGGTTGTGCGGCAGGCCCGTGCTGAGTTAGCATCCTCGGCATGCGCAAGCTGATTATCTTCTTTCTGCTCATTTTGCCGCTGCAGTGGTCCACTGCGGTGGTGGCAGCCTATTGCCAGCATGAAACAGAAAGCAAGGCGCAGCAGCACGTTGGCCATCATGCACATGAGCATCAGGCCAGCGCAGACCTTGGTGGCAGCGATCCTGCCGATACAGACTTCGATGCGGATTGCCCAAGCTGTCACGTACATTACGTCCAGGTTGTCATTACCGTTGGCCATGCAGCCACGCCGATTTGTGGCGGCCACAATGCCACCCCCTATCGGACCACGCTTCCCGAGCCCCCGCCCGGTTCCCTGTTCCGTCCTCCGCTCGCCGACCTCACCTGACCCCGGCGGGTTGACGCTTCAAACGTAACACCCTAGTTGACGATCCCGCCGGATTTCTCGTAAATCCCGGCCGCCTTTCACTTTGGCGGCCGCATCAGGACGAGGCATCGTATGAAAGTTTTTTCCCGCTCGGGAGGTCGCATGTCCCTCCTCGCGCTCACGTTGGCAACCCAGCTTCCAGCCGTTGCCGCTCAGCCGCCCACGCCAGGCATGAATGGGCAGGCTGCAACCATTACCCTTAAACAGGCCTTCGAGGCCGCCTGGGCACGCCAGCCGGAGGCGCGCGCCGCCGGATCTCGGCACGACGCACTGGCGGCACGGCGTGAGGTCGCAGATAGCTGGCTGGCTGAACCGCCCAGTGTGGAACTCTCCTACAAGACCGATCAACTTAACAGCGATCGAGGAAGCCGCGAATACGAAGCCGGCTTGGCCATGCCCCTTTGGCTACCGGGAGAACGAGCCGGTCTCCGAACCCTGGCCGAAGCCGAAAGCACGGCGCTGAACAGTCGTTTGACTGCCGCACGTCTGCGCACGGCGGGTGAGATGCGTGCAGCCTGGTGGGCCTTGGCCATGGCTCGCATTGACCTGGAGACTGCCGAGAGCCGTCGGCAAAATGCCGAACGCCTGGCCGCCGATGTCGCCCGGCGAGTCAGCGTAGGCGACCTATCGCGCGCCGATGGCCACCAGGCCGACGCTGCCGTGGCGGGTGCGGTCGTTGAAGTAGCGCGAGCACGCGGCACGCTCGCCGAAGCGTCTCAGCTGCTGCGCTCGCTCACTGGCCTGCCGGCAAATGGCTTGGCGTTTGGGCACCCTGAGTCCACACCCATCACCGCAGTCGAAGCCATGCACCCGCTGCTGCGCGAGACCGCTGACCGTGTCGAGACGGCGCGGCGTGCCAAGACTTTGGCAGGCGTGCAAAGCCGGGCCAATCCCGAATTGCAACTCGCCACCACGCGTGAACGACCCACAGCAGGGGAGGACTATTCCCAGACCATCACGCTGGGGATGCGCATACCCTTCGGCTCGGACAGCCGCCAGCGCGCCCGTCTGGCCACAGCCACAGCGGACGAGATCGAAGCAGAGGGCCAACTGGTTGTCGAAGGGGAGCGCATCGCGGCCCAGATCGATGCGGCGCATATACGCGAGGAGGCGGCCCGCATCCGGCTCGCCGCCGCTGAACAGCGGGCTCGCCTTGCGGGTGAGTCAAGGCAATTCTTCGAGAAATCCTTCAGGCTCGGCGAGACCGATCTGCCCACCCGTTTGCGCATTGAACTGGAAGCCTCCGAGTCCGAGCGTGAAGCCGCCCGCGCCCGCATTGAATTAGCCGCTGCAGTGTCCGCCCTGCGCCAGGCCATGGGCCTGCTGCCCGAATAAACAAGAGGAAAATGAACATGAAATCGACCCCCATCCTGGCAGTTCTGCTTCTGTCAGTCGCGTGGCCCGCCTGGGCCGGAGAAGGCCACGACCACGGCGAGGCGCCAGCCGCCATGGCCGGTCCGGCTTTGCCCCGCTTCACCGCCGTCTCTGAACTGTTCGAACTGGTCGGCGTGCTCGACGGCAAGCACCTGACGCTGTATCTCGACCGCGCCGCCGACAACAGCCCGGTCAAGGACGCCAAACTCGAACTTGAACTCGGCGGCGTCAAGGTTCCCGTCGAAGCGCACGGCGAAGGACTATTCGAAGCCACCCTGTCTGCGGTGCCCGCGCCGGGGGAAATCCCGGTCGCTGCCACTGTCATGGCTGGCGATGAAACCGATCTGCTGGCCGGCGAACTCGATGTTCATGAGGCGGAAGACAAGGAAGGAGAGGACGCCCATTCGCACGGATGGAAAGAGTATGCCTACTGGGTAGCCGCTGCTGGCATAGGTTTGGTTGGTCTGATCTGGCTGATACGTCGCTTGCGTGCCCAGCGCATTGGAGGTGTCGCATGAAGCGTCTCACCCTGATACCCGTCCTTTTCCTGACGTTGATATCTGTTGCGCACGCCGGCGAGGGACATGACCACGGTGATGCCCCGCCGGCCGTCAACAGCAACGGCCCCAAACGCCTGCCGGATGGCGGCGTCTTCCTGCCCAAGCCTGCGCAGCGCCAGATCAGCGTGCGCACCATGCCGGTGGAGGAAGGTGCGTTGCCCCGTGCCTTCGAACTGGCCGGCAAAGTTGTCATGGACCCCAATGCGGGCGGCAAGGTGCAGGCCCTCATCGCGGGCCGACTTGAGGCTGGCTCGCACGGCTTCCCCAATATCGGTCAACGCGTCCGAAAGGGCGAGGTGCTGGCCTATGTGGTGCCGGCCGCGGGGATGATCGAACGCTCCAACCAATCCGCGCAGCTGGCGGAACTGCGCGCGTCCAAGGGCCTGGCCGTGAAGCGTCTGGCCCGCTTGAATGACCTGGCCGATACGATTCCGCGCAAGGAAATCGAGTCCGCCGAGAGCGAAATCGAAAGCCTCGATGGGCGCATCGCCGCTTTGAGCGCCGGACTTTCCAACCGCGACACGCTTGTCGCGCCGGTGGCCGGCATCGTGGCGATGAGCAATGCGGTCGCAGGGCAGGTGGTCGAGGCACGCGAAGCGGTGTTCGAAGTGGTCGATCCGAACCGCCTGCGTATCGAGGCGCTGGCCTACGACACCGGACAGGCACTGGACGTGGTTTCCGGCAGCCTCGGGGTCGGCGATACGCAGGTGCCGCTGACCTTCGTTGGCGCCGCCCGCAGTCTGCGCGAACAGGCGCTGCCGCTGATGTTTCGCGGCGAGGGCGATGCCTTGTCCAGCCTGGCGGTCGGCCAGCCGGTCAAGGTGTTCGCCTCGACCCGGAGTACCGTGCAGGGTTATCGCGTGCCAGCGGCAGCACTGGTAAAAAACCCCTCCAACCAGACCATCGTCTGGGTCAAAACCGCCCCTGAGCGCTTCGAGTCCCGCACGGTAACGGTGGAACCGCTCGACGGCGCAAACGTGGCGGTGACCTCCGGCCTGCGGGCCGGTGACCGGGTGGTGGTGCGCGCGGCGACCCTGGTCAACCAGGTGCGCTGACGGGAGGCTGAAATGTTCAAATCACTACTCGACAACAGCCTGTCCAACCGGCTGCTGGTGATCATTGCCAGCCTGGCACTCATGGCCTATGGTGCGTTCACGCTGACGCGCACCCCGGTGGACGTATTTCCAGACCTCAACAAGCCCACCGTCACCCTGATGACCGAAGCCGGCGGCATGGCGCCCGAGGAGGTGGAGCAGCTCATCACCTTCCCGCTGGAAACCACCATGAACGGCCTGCCTGGGGTGGAGAGCGTGCGCTCGGTATCCAGCGCCGGTCTGTCCTTCATCTACGTCACCTTCGACTGGCGCACCGATATCTTCCGGGCGCGGCAGATGGTATCGGAGCGGCTGTCTTCGATGGAGGAGGGACTGCCGGACGGCGTGACGCCGCGCATGGGGCCGATCAGCTCGATCATGGGCGAAATCATGCAGATCGCCATCCCCATCGACACGGCGAAGATTTCGCCCATGCAGGTGCGCGAATACGCGGACTGGGTGCTGCGGCCGCGCCTCATGGCGATTTCCGGCGTGGCGCAGGTCATCCCTATCGGCGGCGAGGTGCGCCAGTTCCAGGTGCAGCCGGATACCATCCGCATGGCGGAACTGGGCATCGCTCACGACCAGCTCGACGATGCCCTGCGCGGCTTCTCGGCCAACACCTCTGGCGGCTTTCTGGAACTCAACGGCCGGGAATACCTGATCCGCAATCTGGGCCGCACGTCGCGCCTGGACGATCTCAAGAATCTGGCGCTCACCAGCCGCAATGGTCAGCCCATTCTGCTGCGCCAGATCGCCGAAGTGACCTTCGCCCCGGCCATCAAGCGCGGCGATGCCGGTTTCGAGGGCAGGCCGGCGGTGATCCTGGGCATCCAGAAGCAGCCCACGGCGGACACTATCGCGCTGACCCGATCCATCGAGCGTGCGCTGGGCGAAATGAAACAGGGCCTGCCGGCGGGCATGGCGGAGCCTCGCGTCACTTTCCGCCAGGCCAGTTTCATCGAAGCCTCCATCGACACCCTGCAAGGCAAGCTGATCGGCGCCTCGGTGTTCGTAGCGGTGATCCTGTTCTTCTTCCTGGGAACCCTGCGCCCGACCGTGATCGCGCTCACCGCCATTCCGGTGTCGATCTTCATGACCGCGCTGGTGTTCAAGTATTTCGGCATGTCCATCAACACCATGACCTTGGGCGGACTGGCCATTGCCATCGGCGGCCTGGTGGACGACGCGGTAGTGGGCATCGAGAACGTCTTGAGGCGGTTGAAGGAGGATCGGGCCAAGCACCACGACCATCGCATGCATCCCATTGAACTGGTTGCCAGCGCCACCCTGGAGGTGCGCTCGGCCATACTCTACGCCACCCTCATCATCGTGCTGGTGTTCCTGCCGCTGTTCGCCCTTCCGGGTATGGAGGGGCGGCTGTTCGTGCCGCTCGGCATCGCCTTCATCGTCTCGACCTTGGCCTCGCTGGTGGTGTCGGTGACGGTGACCCCGGTGCTGGCGTTCTACCTGCTGCCGCGCATGAAGTCTCTCGACCACGGCGACACGAAGCTGCTGGCCTGGCTCAAGGCGAAATATCGCGGCAGCTTGCAAACCGTGCTCAACCGCCCCAAGGCGGCGCTGGCAGCAGGCGCCATGGCCGTGCTGGTGGCGGCGGTTGCGGTGCCGTTCTTTCCCACCACCTTCCTGCCGCCGTTCAACGAAGGCACGCTGCTCATCGGGCTGCGCCTCAATCCCGGGGTGACCCTGGCCGAGTCGTCCGACCTGGCCCGACAGGCCGAGGTGCTGGTCAGGCAGGTGCCTGAGGTCGTCCACGTCGGACGGCGCAGCGGGCGCGCCGAATTGGACGAGCATGCCGAGGGGGTGCACGTCAGCGAACTGGATGTCGGGCTCAAGCCCGCGACTGAACTGACTCGACCGATGGACGACATCCTGGCCGACATCCGCAGTCGCCTCGTCAACCTGCCAGCGGCCATCGCCATCGGACAGCCCATCTCACATCGCATCGACCACATGCTGTCAGGTGTGCGCGCCCAGATCGCCGTCAAGATCTTCGGAGATGACCTCGACACCCTGCGCGCCCAGGCCGACCTGCTGCGCGGCAAACTCGCCGCCATTCCTGGGCTGGCCGACCTGGAGATCGAAAAGCAGGTGCTCGCCCCCCAGATCAAGGTGCGCATCGACTACGCGGCGGCGGCGCAATACGGCGTGCCGACACCGCAAATCCTGGCCATGCTGCAAGGTCTGGTGGAAGGCGAGAAATCGGCCCAGATCGTGGAAGGTGGGCGGCGCTTCGCCCTGGTCATGCGTCTGCCGGAATCCTCGCGCACTGTAGAGGGGCTCGGGCGCATCCAGTTCACCACCCCGCATGGCAGCGTGCCCTTATCCCGCATCGCCACCATCGAGGACGGCGACGGTCCCAACCAGATCAGCCGCGACGATGGCAAGCGCCGCATCGTGATCTCGGCCAACGCCCAAGGTCGTGCGCTTTCCGAGGTGGTCGCCGACATCCGTGCGGCGGTTGCTGCAACCCAATTTCCTGAAGGCTATTTTGTGACCCTGGGGGGGCAGTTCCAGGCTCAGGAAGAAGCCTCGAAACTGGTCGGGTTGCTTTCCGTGGTCTCGCTCACGCTGATGTTCGTGGTGCTCTACAGCCGTTACAAATCGGTGCGATTGTCGATGCTGATCATGGCCAACATCCCTCTGGCCCTGGTCGGCGCGGTGATCGGGCTGTGGCTATCCGGACAGCCTCTGTCGGTGGCGGCACTGGTCGGCTTCATCACACTGGCCGGCATTTCGGTGCGCAACGGCATTCTGAAGGTGAGCCATTACATCAACCTGATGCGTCGGGAGGGCGAAAGCTTCGATCACCAGATGATCGTGCGCGGTTCGCTGGAGCGTCTGGCGCCGGTTCTGATGACCGCCCTGGTCACCGCCTTCGCGCTGGCGCCGCTGCTGTTCGAGGCGGAACGGCCCGGCACGGAAATCCTGCACCCGGTGGCCGTGGTGATTTTCTCCGGCCTCATCAGTTCCACCCTGCTCGACACCTACCTGACGCCCGCCCTGTTCTGGCTGTTTGGACGCGAGGACGCCGAGCGTCTGCTCACAGATCGCGATGCCGAGGCGCTCTGATGCCAAACCCTTGCTCACTCACATCAATGAAAGGAAGCACCATGAAACCGATTCACTTTCTCTTTGCCCTGACCATCGGCCTGGCCGGTTCCGTCTTCGCAGCCGGCGGTCACGATCACGCCCACGAACACGCAGCGCTGCACGGCGGCATCGTGGCCGAAGCCAAGGACATCGACTTTGAACTGGTTGCAAATCCAGACAGCCTGCGACTTTATGTGCGCAACCACGGCAAGCCGGTGGATGTCACCCAGGCCAGCGCCAAGCTGACGCTGCTCGCCGGTGACGTGAAACAGGACGTCACGCTCAAGCCATCTGGTGACAAGCTGGAAGCCGCCGGGCAGTTCAAGGTGTCAGGGGCCAAGGCGGTGGCTTTGGTGGAAATTCCGGGCAAACCCGCCGTGAGCGTGCGTTTTGTGCTGCGTTAAAGCCACCATTACTTCTCTGTTGAAAGGATATCGAAATGAAACGACTGATGCTAATCCTGCCCTTGGTTGCCGCGGCTGGTTGTGCTTCGAAAGTGGCACTTAGGGAAGGCTCCAATGCTACCCAAGCCGTGGACGGCCGTGCAGGTGGCGTACTCCTTAAACGTCGGCAAACTGTGAGACACCGGTCATTCAGCTGAGCCAATGCCACTGGCTGTAATGGCCGAGAAGCAGCCCCTTATTCAATCTTGTTAGATGGCCGAGAAGGGTTGAACCAAGGTATTGATATTGAGGCCAATCATTTGGCCTTGGCTCCTTGGTTGGCAATGGCTTCGTTCATCGCTTTGACGGTAACCACCTTGCCCGGTTTCCGAATCATCCCTTTCAAGGCCGTCACCGATTGGGTGGCAGCGATAAGCTCGAACCGGCCGGGCTCAACCTGTATGAATTCCACACGATCACCAGCTTCGATACCAAGCGAAGCTCTTACGGCTGCAGGAATGGTAATTTGGCCCTTGCTGGTCATAGTGGCAGTAGGCATCGTAACTCCTCGTTGATCTGTCGATTCTAACTCTAATCCTTGAGCCGACGTTGAACGGCCCTACGTCTGCCTCGGGCCGAAAACAGGACACATTGAGCGGAGAGCCTGACCGGCCTCTTTGGCCGATCTCCGGCCATTCGTGACTTCCTCCCTGACAGGCCCCTCAGGTCAATTGCTGCCTGGTATTTTTACATGGCACTAGAGCTCATCTACCAACTGAATCATCTGTTCACCTATACTTTGATCAAGTTTTCTACCCTAGCAGACCAGAATCAGACAGTCAGTAAACTTCTATTGGGGGTGCAGATATGAACACTACGGAACACATCAGCCAACAAAGGGACAGGCTCATAGAGCTAAGCGATAAAGTGTTTTCGAATCAAGAAAAAAGCAGAAGGTGGCTGCATAAACCTTTGGTTGTCCTGAAGGGAAAGGCGCCCATCGACATGCTGGACACTGCGGAGGGCGCTCGAATAGTCGAGGATCTTTTAGGGCGGCTGGATGAAGGATATTTCAGCTAAGCGCAACACAAACCTCTACTTGAATGAACCATCAGCAAAGCATTAATCGCATACTGCAGCGTGCCAAGGAAGTTTTCAGCGACCCGGACAAGGCCCGCGAATGGATGGATACGCCCAATCTTGCGCTCGGCGACAAACCTGTCTCTTTGGTTGTGTCTGAAGACGGGGAAAGAGCTGTTCTCAGGGTCCTTGCGAGCATTGAGTCTGGAGGCGTTGTTTAAGACCCTGGAGTGGGGTGTGTTGACCCAATATCGGGCATGCCGCCAATCCCAGGGGGCGACTGGGTTTGGGTTGAGGTGCTCCCCATAAACAGTACCAACCGGAATTTAGTAAAGTCCGTTTTCGAGAAGGAGAAT
>WBSG01000004.1 GCA_008923285.1 Betaproteobacteria bacterium SCN2 | reverse complement strand
AGCGCAGTAATGCGTTAAGCTAACCGATACTAATTGCCCGTCAGGCTTGATCCTATAATTTTGAGCAGATTCAAGGCTCAAGACTCAAGATTCGAGGTTTCCTTGCATCTTGTAACTTGTACCTTGCAGCTCGTATGCAGTTCGGTAACAACCAACCCAACCTTCTTCCAACAGTTAAAGCCACAGACTTAACCCATTGCGTCAGTGGCTGGACAACAGGCAAATGCCTCCCCAGCCCCTGATCACCGTTACGTCTGACGACCATAGCAAGGTGGCACCACGCCTTCCCATCCCGAACAGGACCGTGAAACGCCTTCGCGCCAATGATAGTGAGCACTGCGCTTGCGAAAGTAGGTCATCGTCAGACATCTACACCAAAAAGCCCTCCTGATGGAGGGCTTTTTTATTGGCAATAAATCAAAGACAGAAACGGCTGAAGGGATAAAACAAGTGGCAGACAAATGACCGGCATCTCATGCTTGACGCATTCTGGAAAGCGGCGAACTCAGGCGGTTGTCGCGCCGATCTAAGCGGCGCGGTGTTGCTGGAGCCGATTCTGGCAGTCAACTGGTCTGTTGCCATGCCGAGGCAGATGCAGTGGACAAGATCCGCGTGGTCTGCAGGGGCTTAGCTTGTATACTTATACACTACATGAAATCGTCAGATTCTTCCCGCTCCATCGCGCTGGCTCGACAGGTCCTGACTATCGAGGCGGAGGCGGTGCGCAATCTTGCCGAGCGTCTTGACGAACAGTTCCACCAGGCATTGACCATCGTTCTGAACTGCAAGGGCAGGGTGGTGGTGACGGGCATGGGCAAGTCCGGCCACATTGCCCGCAAGATCGCCGCGACGCTTGCGAGCACCGGTACGCCGGCCTTCTTCCTGCACCCCGGGGAGGCCAGTCATGGCGATCTGGGCATGATCACACAGGAGGATGCGGTGATCGCGCTGTCCAACTCCGGCGAGAGCGCGGAGGTCATCACGATCCTGCCGCTGATCAAGCGCAGGGGGGCCAAGCTGATCGGCATGAGCGGCAATCCGGCCTCGACCCTGGCGCGCGAATCCGACGCGCACCTGAATGCGGCAGTGGACAAGGAAGCCTGTCCGCACAACCTGGCCCCGACCGCCAGCACAACCGCGGCGCTGGCAATGGGCGATGCGCTGGCAGTTGCGCTGCTGGATGCACGGGGGTTCACGCCCGAGGATTTTGCCCGCACCCACCCCGGTGGCAGCCTGGGCCGCAGGTTGCTGGTGCGCGTGCGCGACGTGATGCATGGCGGAGAGAAATTGCCCATCGTCGGCGAGTCGGCTTCCCTCAAGGACGCTTTGCTGGAAATGACGCGCAAGGGGCTGGGCATGACGGCGGTTGTCGACGGCGATGGCCGGCTGGCCGGCATCTTCACCGATGGCGACTTGCGACGCACCCTGGAAAAATCCGTCGATGTGCACGTGGCGAAGATTGCCGACCTGATGACGCGCAACCCCAAGAGCATTGGCCCTGACCAGCTGGCAGTGGAGGCGGTGGAAAGAATGCAGCAATTGAAAATCAACGGACTGCTTGTCGTCGATGCCGACCGGAAACTGGTCGGCGCCCTGAACATGCACGATCTTCTGAAAGCTGGAGTGGTATGACACAGGATGCAATCGAGCGCGCACGCGACGTCAAGCTCATCATTTTCGACGTGGACGGCGTCATGACCGACGGCACGCTGTTCCTCGCCGATGACGGCCAGGAATACAAGGGCTTCAACTCGCTCGACGGGCATGGCCTGAAGATGCTGAAAAGCACGGGCGTAGAACTCGCCATCATTACCGGCCGAGATTCCCGGCTGGTTGCCCATCGTGCGCGCAATCTCGGCATCACGCATTTGCATCAGGGTGCGCATGACAAGCTCATGGTCTACCGCCAGCTGCTGGATGATCTCAGTCTCGACGCCGAGCAGACTGCATTCATGGGGGATGACGTGGTCGACTTGCCGGTGATGCGACGTGCCCGTCTGGCCATTGCGGTACCGGCTGCGCCCGACCTTGTGAAGGCGCATTCGCACTACATTACCCGGCGCGATGGCGGCCGCGGCGCCGTGCGCGAGGCGTGTGAATTCATCATGCGCGCGCAGGGCACGTTCGACGCGCAAATGGCGCTGTACCTGGCATGAGGGATCGTTTTGCCCTCTGGCTGCCGATGGCGCTGCTGGCCATGCTGGCCTTGCTCACGTTCTGGATCGACCAGAGCGTCAGGGAAGGCGGCGCCCGCAATGGCGCCAATCTCGACGAGCCCGACTCGATTGTCGAGAGTTTTCTTGCCGTCAGTACCGACGTGGCTGGCGTGCCGCGATATCGTTTGACGGCCAGGAAACTCAGTCATTACTCCGGCAACAAACTCACCGTGCTCGATACGCCGACCTTGACGCATTTCCATGAAAAGCAGGGTGAAATGCAGATTTCCTCGAACAGCGCCAGCGTTACCCCGGACGGCGAAAAAGTGATGTTCACTGGCGAAGTGAACATCCAGCGCCCCGCCGCGGGCGGAAAGGAGGGCATGTCGATGCAGACTTCCTACCTCGAAATCCAGACGGAGAAGAACGAGGCATTTACCAGCCAGCCCGTCATCATTCGCCAGCCGGGTTTGCAGATTACCGCCAGCGGCCTGCACTTGTATGCCGACACGCGGGTGCTTAAACTCAAGGGCCGTGTGAAGGCCCAATACCAGAATGCCAACCGTGCTTAAACTGCTGCTCGTTCCGCTGCTTGCCGTGCTGTCGCTGCCGGCCATGGCCGAAAAGGCGGATCGGGAAAAACCCGTTCACCTCGAGGCCGACAATGTCACGCTGGACGACATCAGGAAGGTCAGTGTCTTCGAAGGCAATGTCCTGCTGGTCCAGGGCACGCTCATGCTGCGTGCCGATCGCGTAGAGGCGAAACAGAACGGCGAGGGGCTGCAGAGCGTCACGGCCCGGGGCAAGCCGGTCAGCTTTCGCCAGAAGCGCGATGGCGTGGATGAATACATTGAAGGCTTTTCCAGCCAGATGGAATACGACAACGTGCAGAGCATCCTGCGCCTGATCGGCGATGCTCGCCTGCGCAAGGGGGGGGATGAGATCCGCGGCAACCAGATTACCTATGATGCCCGGACCGAGTTCTACAAGGTCGTCGGCCAGGAGGGGGCGGTGGGGCCGAGCAGCAGGGTGAGGGTCATCATACGGCCGAAGCCGAAAACCAGCCAGGAACAGAACACAAAACAATGAAGCAACTGGCCGCAGAGCATCTGCAGAAGAGATACAAGAAGCGGACGGTCGTGCACGACGTGTCGCTGCAGGTTGGCAGCGGCGAGATCGTCGGCCTGCTGGGGCCCAACGGCGCTGGCAAGACGACCTGCTTCTACATGATCGTGGGCCTGGTCATCGCGGACGGCGGCGACATTCACCTGGACGGGCATGACATAACACACATGCCGATCTACAAGCGTGCGCAGTTGGGGCTGTCCTACCTGCCGCAGGAGCCCTCGATCTTCCGCAAAATGACGGTGGCGGACAACGTGCGCGCCGTGCTGCAGCTCAAGGGGTACGAGGAATCGGAGCTTGAGCTGCATCTGAACAATCTGCTTGAAGACCTGCATGTGGGCCATTTGCGCGACGCGCCCGCGATGAGTCTTTCCGGCGGCGAACGCCGGCGAGTCGAGATCGCACGTGCACTCGCCATGAACCCCCGCTTCATTCTGCTGGACGAGCCCTTCGCCGGCATTGACCCGATCGCGGTACTGGATATCCAGAAGCTGATTCGCTTCCTTACCGGACGCGGCATCGGTGTGCTGATCACCGATCACAACGTGCGTGAAACCCTTGGCATCTGCGATCGCGCCTACATCATCAACGACGGCAGGGTGCTGGCTTCCGGCCACCCGGACGAAATCATCCGCGATGAAACCGTCCGCAAGGTCTATCTGGGCGAGCACTTCAGGCTGTAGGCGGGCTACCGGTTATATTGTCTCCTTTCCCGCTGGACGCACATGAAATATTGAAAGGCGCCCGGCTACAGGCTTATCGCGAATTTTCCGAATGAAACCCCGTCTCCAGCTCAAATTCGGCCAGCACCTGACGCTGACCCCGCAGCTGCAGCAGTCCATCCGCCTGCTGCAGCTGTCCACGCTGGAGCTTAACCAGGAAATCGAGCAGATACTGCAGGAAAACCCCTTGCTCGAACGCGAGGCTGACAGCGACGACGAAGAGGCCGGGCCGCAATCCAGCGGTGCGGAAATCCCCGCCGAAGCGGGCGCTGGCGTCGAGGCGACGGCAGAGCCTGCGGATGTCCAGTTCGAGACGGACGGGCTGGACTGGAACGATTACGCTGCGGCAGGCGGCGACGACGAGGATGACTTCGGCCTGCAGGCGCCGGCGGCTTCCGCCACCCTGCGCGAGCACCTGCTGGGCCAGGTCGCGCTGCTGCCCCTGTCCGTTCGCGACCGTGCGCTGGTGAGCACCCTGGTCGAGGCGCTCAACGAAGATGGCTACCTGGAGCAGTCGCCGCAAGAGATCGCTGCAGGTCTCGAAGCCGAGCCGCCGATCGAACCGGAAGAAATGGATGTTGCCCTGCGCCACTTGCAGAACCTGGAGCCGGCCGGGGTTGGCGCCCGGGGCCTTGGCGAGTGCCTGGGCTTGCAGCTGCGCGCATTGCCCGAATCGACGCCGGCGCGCGCCACCGCGCTGAGGATCGTCGATGGCCTGCTCGACCTCCTGGCGGCGCGCGACGTGGGCAAGCTGAAGAAGGTGCTGAACATCGATGACACGGAACTGCGCGCGGCCAGGCAGCTCATCCTCAGGCTCGATCCAAAGCCGGGTTCCCAGTTCGGCGCGGGCGGCACGCAGTATGTCATCCCCGACGTTCATGTCAGGAGGCACGGGGAGGACTGGATCGTCAGCCTCAATCCCGATGCCATGCCGAAACTGCGGATCAACCGCGTTTACGCGGATATCCTGAACCGCCATCGTGACAATGCCGGCCAGCTCGCCAGCCAGTTGCAGGAGGCGAAATGGCTGATCAAGAACGTGCAGCAGCGGTTTGACACCATCCTGCGGGTGTCGCAGGCGATCGTCGAACGGCAGAGAAGCTTCTTCGAGCACGGCGAGGTCGCCATGCGCCCGCTGGTGCTGAGGGAAATCGCCGAGGCGGTCGACCTGCACGAATCGACCATTTCGCGCGTCACCACGCAAAAGTACATGATGACGCCGCGGGGGCTTTACGAGCTGAAATATTTCTTCGGCAGCCATGTCGCGACCGAGGCGGGCGGGGTATGCTCTTCGACGGCGATACGTGCCCTGATCAGGCAGTTGATCGGCGCGGAAAACCCGAAATCACCGCTGTCCGACGGACAAATAGCAGAAGTCCTGGCCGGCCAGGGCATTGTGGTGGCGCGCCGCACGGTCGCCAAATATCGCGAATCCCTGCACATCCCGACTGCCAGCATGCGCAAGTCGGGCTGAAAGCCCTACTCGCCATGCGCTTGAAAATACGGCAAAATTCACATACCTTCAGGGCGTGGGTTTCCTTGTCTGATTCCATGTCCGGCTTAAATTTTTCCCGTCCTCGCGAAGGGCGGTTTTTTCACGGTTTTACTGGAGACACCATGAACCTCAACATTTCCGGCCACCATCTCGAAGTCACACCGGCCATTCGCGACTATGTCGCCGAGAAGCTAGAGCGCGTGAAGCGCCACTTCGATCAGGTGATTGACGCCAAAGTGATCATGCAGGTGGAGAAGCTCGTGCACAAGGTGGAAGTCACCCTGCACGTCAGCGGACGCGATTTCCATGCTCATGCCGAAGACGGCAACATGTATGCTGCGATCGACATCATGGCCGACAAGCTTGACCGCCAGATCCTGAAGCACAAGGAAAAGAATGCTGACCATCATCCCGAGAGCGCCGCGAAGCGCCAGGTTTCGGAGGCATAGCAAAATCGAACGGGCCGGATTACCGGCCCGGACCTTTTTATGAATCTGTTTGCGCCACTCATCAGCCAGGATGGCATCGTTGCCGACGAGGCCTTTTCCAGCAAGAAGAAACTGCTCGAGCATGCAGCGGAGCTGTTCGAGCGCCTGATCGGCCTCAAGCGCCAGGAGGTTTTCGACAGCCTGTTCGAACGCGAGCGTCTTGGCTCGACGGCGCTGGGCTATGGTGTGGCCATTCCCCATGGGCGCATCAAAAGCCTCACGGAAGCGGTCGGCGCCTTCTATCGCATCAAGCCGCCGCTGGAGTTCGATTCGCCGGATGGCCTGCCCATCAATCTGTGTTTCATCCTGCTGGTGCCGCAGAATGCGAACGAACTGCACCTGCAGATTCTGGGTGAACTCGCCCAGATGCTGGGCGATGCCGCCATGCGCGAACGGCTGCTTGCGGCAGAGCCGGCCGAACTGCAAAGGCTGTTGACCACATGGACAGCCTGAGCATTGTCACGGTAGACAAGCTGTTCCGTGAAAATGTCGATGCGCTGGATCTGGTCTGGATCACCGGACAGGACGGCGGCAGGCGCTCGCTGACCTCGGAAGCGCTGCACATCACCAGCCTCGCGCCGATCGGCCACCTGAACCTCGTCCACCCCAACCGCGTGCAGGTGCTCGGTGGCGCCGAAATGGACTATCTGCGCAAGCTCAGCGAGGATGCGCTGGAAGAGGCGCTGCACCATCTTTTTTCCGAAGAGCTTGCCGCGGTAGTAGTGGCGGAAGGCGAGGAACCGCCCAAGGTGTTGCTGGAAACCGCCAGCAGGACCGATACGCCCCTGTTCATCTCCTCTCACCCCAGCCCTGCGGTTGTTTCCCATCTGGGGCATTACCTGATGCAGAACCTGGCGGAAACCACGGTCGTGCACGGCGTGTTCATGGAGGTCAATGGCGTCGGTGTTCTGATCCAGGGCGAAGCCGCGGTCGGCAAGAGCGAACTGGCGCTGGAGCTGGTGACGCGCGGCCATCGCCTGATTGCCGACGACGCTGTCGAACTCCGCCACGTCGCCCCGGACACGCTGGAAGGCAACTGTCCGCCGATGCTGCGCGACTTCCTCGAAGTGCGTGGCCTTGGCATCCTCAATATCCGTTCGCTGTTCGGTGAAACCGCGGTCAAGTTCAAGAAAAACCTCAAACTCATCGTCCAGCTGGTGAAACCCGGTTCCGGCGGCGAACCCCTGAACCGCCTCGACATGGAAGCTTCGAATACCAACATTCTGGGGCTGGACGTGCTGACGGTGCGCATCCCCGTGGCGGCAGGCCGCAACCTGGCGGTGCTGGTGGAGGTTGCGGTGCGCAATCACATTCTCAAGAGCCGTGGCATCGACCCGACTGCCGAGTTGGTTGCGCGCCAGCACGCATTCATGCAAGAGGAGTCATGATGCAGCTCGTGCTGGTATCCGGGCTGTCGGGCTCGGGCAAGAGCATTGCCAGCGCCGTGCTCGAAGACGCCGGCTATTACTGCATTGACAACCTGCCGCTGTCGCTTGTCGAACAGGTGGTGCTGCACTTGTCGCAGGCCGGGCAGAAGAAAATCGGCATCGCCGTGGATGCGCGCGGCGGCGAGGACTTCGCCGATTTCCCGGCCCTGGTCGACCGGCTCAGGGCGGCGGGCTTCGACGTGCGCGTGATCTTCCTGGAAGCGAAAACGCCCACCCTGGTCAAGCGCTTTTCCGAGACCCGGCGCAAGCACCCGCTGTCCTCTGACAAGGTTTCGCTTTCTGAAGCCATCGACCTGGAGCGGGAAAGGCTGGTCCAGGTCATGCGCCGCGCGCACCGCATCGACACCAGCGACCTCGCACCGAGCGCGCTGTGCCTGTGGATCAAGGACCTGGTCATGCAGGACCGCTCGCGCATCACCCTGCTGTTTCAGTCCTTCGGCTACAAGCACGGCATTCCGCTCGATGCCGACATCGTATTCGACGTGCGCTGCCTGCCCAATCCGCATTACGTGCCGGAGCTGCGGCCGCTGACCGGAAGGGACGAGGCCGTGCGCGCCTATATCGAGGCCAGCCCGGACGCCATGAAAATGCTGGATGACATCCGCAGCTTCGTCGAAAGCTGGCTGCCCTGCTTCATTCGCGACAATCGTGCCTACCTGACGGTGGCCGTCGGCTGTACCGGCGGGCAGCATCGTTCGGTGTATTTCGTCGAGTCGCTCGGCCGCTCGTTTCGCGAAACCGAACAGGTGCTGGTGCGCCACCGTGAGCTCACTTAAGCGGCTGCTCAAGCCCGGCGATCTGCTGGTGCTGTTCCTTGGCGGTCTTCTGACCGCAGCTTCCTTTTCCCATGCCTGGTCCAGGCCGGCCGGCGACACCGTGCTGGTGCGGGCCCAGGGCAAGCTCATGGTGCGGGCGGCGCTCAGCCAGGATGCCGACTATGCGGTGCCCGGCACGCTCGGCGTCAGCAGAGTCGAGGTGCGGCAAGGCCGCGCGCGCGTGGCTGCCGATCCGGGGCCGCGGCAGGTTTGCGTCAAACAGGGCTGGGTCAGCCGATCCGGCGAAGCGGCGCTGTGCCTGGCCAACCAGGTCAGTCTCGAAGTCGGCGGCGCCGACAGGCCGTTCGATACGGTGAGCTATTGATGGCAACGCGTGAAATCCGTCTTGCCGTTACCGCGGAGGACCGCCAGGTAGCGGGGCTGGCGGCCTTGGCCGTCGGCCTCTCGCTGGCCGAGGCGGCCCTGCCCACGCCGATTCCCGGGGTCAAGCCGGGGCTCGCCAACATCGTCATCCTGTTTGTCATGCTGCGCCATGGCTTCGCCACCGCCGCCTGGGTCATGGCCATCCGCCTGCTGGCGGCCAGCCTCCTGCTGGGGAGCTTCCTGGCGCCGGGTTTCTGGCTGGCGGCCGCGGGTGCCGCAGCAAGCATGGGCGTGCTTTACTTCGTTCGCTATTTGCCGCGTGCGCTGTTCGGGCCGGTGGCATTTTCGCTGCTGATGGCATTCGCGCATGTCGGCGGGCAGCTTGTGCTCGCCAAGCTGTGGCTTTTCACGACGGCCGATATCGGCATGCTGGTGCCGGTGTTCGCGCTGGCGGCGCTGGTCTTCGGCGCGGTGAACGGCCTGATCGTCGCCCGGCTGATTGCAGACGACAGCGTCACGGGCGCACAATCGTCCCATGCCTGAAAAAACCATTACCCTCGCGCTGACCGGCGCCTCCGGACTCGCCTACGGCCTGCGCCTGCTCGAGTGTCTGCTCGCACAGGGTACGCACGTTCGCCTGCTGGTGTCGCAGGCGGCGCACGTCGTCGCGGCCCAGGAACTGGGGCAGACCCTGCCGTCGCGTCCGGCAGAACTGGAGCACTGGCTGCTTGAACGTCATCCGGGGCATGCCGGGAACCTGCGCGTGTTCGGGCGCGAAGACTGGTTCGCGCCGGTCGCGTCGGGCAGCGGCGTCAGCGAGGCGATGGTGGTGTGTCCCTGTTCCATGGGCACCCTGGCTGCGATCGCGCAGGGGCTGTCGGACAATCTCATCGAGCGCGCCGCCGACGTGACGCTCAAGGAAGGCCGCAAGCTCATCCTGGTGCCGCGCGAAACGCCGTTTTCCGCCCTGCATCTGGAAAACATGCTCAAGCTTTCCCGGCTCGGCGCCGTTATTCTTGCTGCCAATCCGGGCTTTTACCATCACCCCCAGCGCATCGAAGACCTGATCGATTTCATCGTCGCGCGCATCCTTGACCAACTGGGCATGCAGAACGAGCTGGTTCCTCGTTGGGGCGAAGCACGATAACGACCTGAATGTTTGAAAAACTGAGCAATCTGTTTACGCCGGCGGCGCGGACACTGCCGCTGTTTCCGCTTTCCACGGTCCTGTTCCCGGGCGGTCGCATGCCGCTGAAGATTTTCGAACAGCGTTATCTGGATCTCGCCAAGGCCTGCATCAAGGACGACAGCACCTTCGGCGTGTGCGGCATTCGCGAAGGCGGCGAGGTGGGTGAGCCGGCAGTGCCCTACGAGGTCGGCACCGAGGCGCGCATTGTCGAGTGGGACATGCCGCAGCCGGGGATATTTCATGTCATCGTCGAAGGCTTGCAGCGCTATATCGCACGCAGCTGGGAAGCCCAGCCTGGCGGCCTGCTGGTTGCCGAAACCGAGACCGTCAGTGCGGAAAAACCCCGTGCGATCCCGGGTGAACTCAGGCTCTGCGCCGAGGTGCTGAAGCATCTGCTGACGGACAATCGGATCGAACCGGCGCAAACGCATTACGACGACGCGGTCTGGGTCGGCTACCGGCTGTCGGAACTGCTCCCGTTCAAGCTCAAGGTCAGGCAGGACCTGCTGGAAATGAACGACAGCGTCACGCGCTTGCGCATCATCGACCAGTTCCTGCGCCAGAACGCCAGATAGCGGCCCCTTTCTTCCTCTGACGTTTCCCCGCAATATTGCTGGCACAGAACCACGCGGCGCGGAAGCGGTCGGATGTCCATGATCCATGGTCAGGATCACAATCGAATCGAACAGCCAACAATGAGCAAAGCCTTTACCAGGGAAAACGACGCAGCACCGGAAGACGACGAGGCAGAAAGCGTCAACGCCCTGCCGGGAGGCGTCAAGAACTACATGACGCCTGCCGGCTATGCACGCATGAAAGCCGAGTTCGATCAGCTGTGGAAGCAGGAGCGCCCGAAGCTGGTGGAAACCATCGCCTGGGCGGCGAGCAATGGCGATCGCTCGGAGAACGGCGACTACATCTACGGCAAGAAGCGTCTGCGCGAAATCGACCGCCGCCTGCGTTATCTCGGCAAGCGGCTGGAAAATGCAGAGGTGGTCGATCCGGCGGTGCGCGAGGAAACCGATCAGGTATTCTTCGGCGCTACCGTTACCGTACTCGACGATCTGGGTGAGGAAGCGACATATTCGATTGTCGGCATCGACGAGGCGGAGCCGTCGAAAAACCGCATCTCCTGGGTTTCGCCCATGGCGCGCACGCTGCTGAAGGCGCGCGAGGGCGACACGGTCACGCTGATGACGCCGGCCGGCAAGCGCGAACTGGAAATCCTGGAAGTGCGCTACAGCGCGATCGACTAGGCAGCCCCGATCAAGGCGCTAGTCGCGTAACAAGAGAAGTGGTCTGCTACGGAGTGGCTTCTTGCCGCCCTTGGCGAGCTCTGCGCTTGATTCGTTTTTTGGTTTTTGCCCTTTGCCCTTGGGCCGTAAAGCTTTCAGGCAGACAAGGGTTTTTCGAACAACAGGTCCCATACGCCGTGGCCGAGCTTGAGTCCGCGCTGCTCGAACTTGGTGACCGGGCGCCATTGCGGGCGCGGCGCGAAACCATCTGCGGTGTTCTTCAGGCCGGCCTCGGCGTTCAGCACTTCCAGCATCTGCAGGGCATAGTCCTCCCAGTCGGTGGCGCAGTGCAGATAGCCGCCGGGCGCAAGCTTCCGCACCAGCAGGGCCACGAGTTCAGACTGGATCAGGCGCCGCTTGTGGTGGCGTTTCTTGGGCCAGGGGTCGGGAAAATAGATGTGGATGCCAGCCAGCGTGCCGTCGGCAAGCATGTGCGTCAGCACTTCCACGGCATCGTGCTGGATGAGGCGGATGTTGTCCAATCCGCGCGTCTGGATTTCCTTGAGCAGGCTACCCACCCCGGGCGTATGCACTTCAACGCCGAGGTAATTGTTCTGCGGATGCGCTGCCGCGATTTCCGCGGTGGTGCGGCCCATGCCGAAGCCGATTTCCAGGATGGTCGGCGCGTTGCGACCAAAAGCCGCGGCAAGATCGAGCGGCGCGGGCGCATAGGCGATGCCCCAGTGCGCGAGGGCGTCCTCGTAGGCGCGGCGCTGGGCTTCGGACATCCTGCCCTGGCGCAGTACATAGCTGCGGATGCGGCGCGGGCGCGTGTCCTGTTCGGGCGTTTCCAAGATCAGGAGCCGATCAGGCCGGAAGTGGGGCTGCTGGGGCTGGCAGTGTAGATTTTCTTCGGCGTGCGTCCGGCCAGGAAGGCCTCGCGTCCGGCTTCCACGGCCTTTTTCATGGCCTGCGCCATCAACACCGGATTCTGCGCGCCGGCGATGGCGGTGTTCATCAGCACCGCATCGCAGCCCAGTTCCATGGCGATGGCGGCGTCCGAGGCCGTGCCGACGCCGGCGTCGACCACTACCGGCACCTTGATGCGGTCGATGATGATCTGCAGGTTCCAGGGATTGAGGATGCCCATGCCGGAACCGATGAGCGAGGCCAGCGGCATGATGGCGACGCAGCCGATGTCTTCGAGTTGCCTGGCGATGATGGGGTCGTCGGAGGTGTAGACCATGACCTGGAAACCGTCCTTGACCAGGATTTCCGCCGCCTTGAGAGTTTCCACCACATTAGGGTAGAGGCTTTGCGGGTCGCCCAGCACTTCCAGCTTGACCAGGCTGTGGCCGTCGAGCAGTTCGCGTGCGAGGCGCAGGGTGCGGATGGCGTCATCCGCCGTGTAGCAGCCGGCCGTGTTGGGCAGGTAGGTGTAGCGGGATGGCGGCAGGGCGTCGAGCAGCGAGGGCTGGCTGGCATCCTGGCCGATGTTGGTGCGGCGGATGGCGACGGTGACAATTTCGGCGCCGCTGGCTTCCACCGCGCGCCGGGTTTCGTCGAAATCCTTGTACTTGCCGGTTCCCACCAGCAAGCGCGAGGAATAGGGTTTGCCTGCAATAACCAGTTGATCCATAAATGTGTCCAGTTCAGCCGCCGCCGACGGCAACGACGATTTCCAGCCGGTCGCCGTGTTCGAGCACGACCTCGCCATGGCGACTGCGCGGCACGATCTCGCCATTGCGCTCAATGGCCACGCGCTTGCCGGCGTAGCCCAGTGACTCGATCAGCCCGCTGACCGAAAGCGGGGCGGGAAAAGTGCGGCTTTCGCCATTAATAACCAGGCAAAATGCTTCCATGTGGCAGGAACTTAGCATTAAAATGCGAGTTCGCTCCGAGCAAAACGTGAAGAGCCGAATTTTACCACGCGGGCGTCGTATAACGGCATTACCTCAGCTTCCCAAGCTGATGAAGAGGGTTCGACTCCCTTCGCCCGCTCCAATTCGAGTTTTGCCGGCAGAGCGGCCATGTCCCGCTCGCGACGGTCCGCTTCAGGTCGAAATGGGCGGGCGAAATCGTGCGGGCGAAATCGTGCGGGCTATCAGGCGGGCAGGTGTCGGAAAAACTCAAGTTTTTTGCGCACGACCCGTAATTGCAGTATCGGGGAATGGGCTGTTCAGCCTCCCGGAAGCATCTGACAAGGGCAAACCCGTCGCGAGGCGGGGACGCAAAATCTCCGGTCTGGAATGCGCCAGATAGCGGGATGACCGGATGACGGCAGACGTGACAGGATTCCCGCCAGCATCTTGTGCTCTTGATTCTTGGCTTTCCGGGGCTCTGCACCCAAGGAGTAGGCCAAGGAGAATAAAATGTCGGACAGTGGCATTGTCAATTTGAGCGATTACAGCAAAAGCCGGCGCAATTCGATCAGCGTCGAGCATCTCAAGCTTCTGCATGAAAGCAGGGACATGCTGGCAACCGGCGTGATTCGGGAACTGTCCGGCCAGACCGAGGCCATGGAAAGCAGTCTGCTGAGCCTGGCCGACCATGCACCGCTGGCGGAGACGCGCGACTATTACTTCCAGGCGCTTAATCTGCTCACCCGTCAGGGCACGGAACTCTTCCAGGCCTGCAAGCAGACTTTGCTGCAGGCGATCAGCGCGGACTGGGGTGAAGGCCAGGGCCAGAGCCAACAGCCGACACTGGCCGAACTCTCCCTGATGGACGACACCGATTACGAGGCCACGCTGGCCGTCAACAAGTCCAGTTCGCGCCTGCGCTTCAATTGCGCGGAAGAACTGGTCGGGCTGGATGCGCGAACGGGTGTTCTGCTTGGACGTCCGCAACTGGCTGCCGACGACAATCCCTTTGGTCCCAAGCTGCTGTGCGAGGCACTGCTCGATGGCATGGGGCGAGTCAAGATCGAACAGAAAGTCCAACTGGTCCTGCTGAACCAGTTCGACCTCGTGCTGTATCCGGAACTGCCCGTCATCTATCAGGAAATGAACCGGTTCCTGCTGGGCAAGGGCATTCTCCCCGATTTCAAGGCCGGCATACGTAGCCGGCCCGACCAGAGCGGGCGCGTGAAATCGCGCCAGCCAGAGCAGACAGAATTGCTGGGATTGTTCGAAAAGATGGTTGCCGGTCAGGGCGCCGGCGGTGCCGGCATGGGCGGTGCTCAGCCAGGCGGGCAGGGGGCGGGTGCGGCACTCTTGGGCATCAGCATGCTCGAAGCGCTCAACCGGCTACAGGTCGGCGCGCTCAACCTGCCCGGTGGCGTGACGATCGATCTGCGCAGTTCGCTTGCCGGCGGCGGCGGCTTCCCCAACGTGGTGCGCGAGCTGCAGCAAAGCCCGGCCATGCTGTCGGCGAGCCAGATCGAAACCGTGATGATCGACGCGGTGGCCATGCTGTTCGACTACCTGTTCGAGGATCAGGCCATCCCCGAGCACCTCAAGCAGATGATCGCCAAGCTGCAGGTGCCCGTGCTCAAGGTGGCCATCCTGGATCGCGGCTTCTTCACCCAGCGCGACCACCCCGCCCGCCGCGTGCTGGACATGATCGCCTCGCTCGCGGTGCAGCCGGCCGGCAAGGAAGGCAAGCTCGACCCCCTGCAGGAGGAAGTCGAAGCCGTCATCGAGAAAATCATCGATGAGTTCGATCAGGATGCCGGCGTGTTCGAACAGGCCTGCAGCACCCTGGCTGAAATCCAGGCCAGGCGCGAGCAGGAGCTCGAGACTGGCATGGCCGGGAGCGTTGCCGAGATGCAGCGCGCCGAGCGTAGCGAAATGGCCGAAACCGTGGTGCGCGACCATATCCGCCGCGCGCTCGCCGAACAGCCCGCGCCTGAAACCATCGCCCTGTTCCTGCGCGACCATTGGGCGCCTTTGCTGATTCGCGAGTACATCGACGAAGGCGAGACCTCGCCGCATCTTTCCGCGCATATCGAAACCATGCGCGAGTTGCTGTGGAGCGTGCAGGGCAAGCCGGACATGGACAGCCGACTGATGATGGTGCGGATCCTTCCCGGCCTGCTCAAGCGCCTGCGCGAGGGGGTGGACAAGGTCAGCATGCCGGGGGATGCGGTGGAAAAATTCTTCGCCGGCCTGGTCACGCTGCACGCCAATGCCGTGCGTCCCAGCTCGCTCACCGTGCCGCTGCCCGAAGCCGAGGCGCTGCTGGACGATTTGCCCATGGAGGAAGAGGAGATCGACCACGCCGCCATCAACGATCCGCGCTATACGGAGCCGCTGCCCGAGATCGAGGACGAGTTCAGCCTCTGCGCGCAATCGCTGCAAAAGGGCGACCGGCTGCAATTCCATCATGACGACGGCAGCAGCAACTGGGTGAACGTGGTCTGGGTGAGCGGGCTCAAGGGCAACTACCTGTTTGCCGACATGAACGGCCACAACATGTTTTCCATCAGCCCGCAGCGGCTCGCCGACAAGATGCGTTCAGGCCGGGCGGTGCTGATGGGCCGCGAGTCGGTGACCGAGTCTGCATTCAGCAAGCTGATCGCCTTCTTCAGGCAGCGTGTCATGGGGGCCTAGGCGCTTCGCGCCGATCGAGAAAGCGGGCCGGCATGGCCCGTTTTTTTGGCCATTTCGCCGGAATTCGCCGAACACGCTGTTTGCGGCTACGGCATTTGGTAGCATCGCGACATGGATTTTTCTATGAAGCTGAGCGAATGGCAGCGCAGCCATGGCCGCCATCATCTGCCCTGGCAGGGCGGACGCGATCCTTATCGCATCTGGGTTTCGGAAATCATGCTGCAGCAGACGCAGGTCGGCACGGTGATTCCCTATTTCGAGCGTTTCATGGCGCGTTTCCCGGACATCGCCAGCCTCGCGGCCGCCAGCGAAGAAGAGGTGCTCACGCACTGGGCGGGACTTGGCTACTATGCGCGCGGGCGCAACCTGCATCGCGCCGCGCGGCAGGTCATGGAGCGACACAGCGGGGTTTTCCCGCGAGCGTTCGACGACATCATGGCCTTGCCAGGCATTGGTCGCTCGACCGCTGCGGCCATCAGCGCCTTCGCCTTCGGGGCGCGGCGTGCGATTCTGGACGGGAACGTGAAGCGGGTGCTGACGCGCGTGTTCGGCATCGACGGCTGGCCGGGCGACAGGAAGGTTGAAACCCGCTTGTGGCAGTTGAGCGAAAGCCTGTTGCCGGAAACCGGCATCGAAACCCATACCCAGGCGCTGATGGATCTGGGCGCCACGATCTGTACGCGCAGCAGGCCGCACTGCGCGCAATGCCCGCTGGCAGAAGATTGTGCCGCCTTCAGGCAGGGCCGCACCGCCAGCCTGCCCGCGCCGCGCCCAAAAAAAACGCTGCCCGAACGCAGCGCCACGCTGATGGTGATTCGCCATGGGCGCGATGTCCTGCTGGTCAAGCGCCCCGCCTCCGGCATCTGGGGCGGCCTTTGGAGCCTGCCTGAAGCCGAGGGCGACAGCATGGCCGCTTGCCTGCGGTTGACCGGCCAGGCGCCGGTGAGGGTTGAAGAACTGCAGGGATTCACCCACACATTCACGCATTTCCGTCTCGACATCCTGCCGCTCGTGCTGGCGCTCGATGCGCGCCTCACAGCCGCAGCCGAGCCAGGCACGATCTGGATGGACTGCGCCGAGGCCATCGGGGCCGCCATCCCCAAGCCGGTGAAATCCATCCTCGAAAAACTCGCGGCATAATCACGGGATGCTGATTGACACGCATTGCCACCTCGATGCCGCGGAATACGATGCCGACCGCGATGCCGTCGCCGCCCGCGCGCAGCAGGCCGGCGTGGGCGGCATCGTCGTGCCGGCGGTGGCTGCGTTCAACTTTCAGGCCACGGCCGAATGCCGGCGCTACGGTGGCGTGGAGATCGCGCTGGGCATGCATCCGATGTACGTGCACGTGCATCGCGAAGCTCATCTGGCGCTGCTGGACGAAGCGCTCCGGCGCGAGCGTCCGATCGCGATCGGGGAAATCGGCCTCGACCGCTTTCAGTCGCGCATCGACCGACCCGGCGTGCATGACGAAGACCTCGAACGCCAGGAATTCTTTTTCGTCGAGCAGTTGAAGCTGGCGGCAAGATACGATCTGCCGGTGTTGCTGCACATCCGCCGCGCCAATGACCAGATACTGAAACAACTGCGGCGCATTAGAGTGCCGGGTGGCATCGCGCACGCGTTCAACGGCTCCATGCAGCAGGCGCAGGAATACCTCAAGCTCGGTTTCAAGCTGGGCTTCGGCGGAGCGATGACCTACACGCGCGCCACCAGCCTGCGCAGGCTGGCGGTCGAACTGCCGCTCTCCGCCATCGTGCTGGAAACCGACGGCCCGGATATTCCGCCGGAGTGGATCGCGAAACGGCGCAACGAACCGGCGGAACTGCCGAGAATCGCCCGGGTGCTGGCCGAACTGCGCGGCGTGAGTGCCGAAGAAGTGGCTTGCCGCACTACCGAGAACGCAAAAGAGATACTGGGACTCAGATCCAGCGCCTGACGCGCCGGCAATATTCTTCGTAGGCTTCGCCGAACCTGGCGTCGAGATGGGCTTCCTCGTTGCGGATCACGCCGTAGCGCATGGCCGCCCACACGACCGGGTAGAGCAGCAGCGGCCACAGACTGCCCCAGATCAGCATGACACCGAAATAGACCAGGCTGTCGGCGAGGTAGATCGGGTTGCGCGAAAAGGCGAACGGGCCGCTTTGCACCAGATGCTCGACGCCCTTGTAGGGGTTGACCGTGGTGCGATGGCGGAACATGGTCCAGGCTGCCCACAGCATCAGCACGCCGCCGAGCCCGACCAGCAGCCAGCCGATGCCGGGCAGTTTCGGGAAGCCGAGGCCCGACAGCTTGTGCAGTTCCCAGGCTGCCCACAATGCCGCCACATAGACCAGGGGCGGCGGCAGCAGGGTGGCAGGGCGCCTGCGGTTGTCGCGGGTCATTTCACGCCGGGCATGTTGGCGATTCTCAAATCCGTGCACCCTGGATGGCGCGCAGGAATTCGTTGCGTAACTGGTCGCTGCTCTCGAAGCAGCCGGAGAAAGCCTGGGTCACGACACGTTCGTCGCCGCGGCGGTCCTCGCCCAGCAGCAGGCACAATTGTTCGGCCTCGATGATGCAGGCGGCGCCTGCCGCCTTGCCATGTTCCATCATGGCCTCGGCGATGTCGCGGGTCATCCATTCCTGGTAGGTGAAGCGGTGGCCGATGGCGTCGACCAGCCGGGCGATGCGGCCGAAGCCGTGCAGGCGGCCGCCCGGAATGTAGGCGACATGCGCCACGCCGCGAAACGGCACCAGATGGTGCGGGCACACGCCGTGAATGGCAATGCCGCGCACCACCACCATGTCGCGGCGGCTGTCCTCGAAACCCTCGCCCAGCGCTTCGCCGGGGTCGAGCGCATAGCCGCCCAGCAGCCGCTTTTGCCAAAGCTCGCGCACACGCTGGGCGGTGCGCCCGGTATGCGCCGTGTCGGAAGGCACGCCGCAGGCGGCGAGCAGGTCCTTGACGGCGCGTTCGAAAGCTTCGGCATCGAAGCTGCCAGTCTGCGCGATGCCGTACCCGGTGGGTTTGGCGCCGCCGTGGTGGTCATCATCGCAGCCGCAGACAGGGTTGTCGGCCATTACTTGAGCACCGATTTGAGGAAGTCCAGGGTATGCGCCCAGGAACTGTGGTCGGCGTGCGCGTCGTATTTCAGCGGCAGGTTGAATTTCGCTGCGTACACGTCGGCTTCTGGATTGGTGAAGGTGTGCTTTACGCCGGGATAGGACACCAGTTGCCAGTCGGCCCTGGCATTGCTCATCTCGGTCTTGAAGGCTTCGATGTGCTCGGGCGGCACCATGGGGTCGGCCTCGCCGGTGAAGACGCGCACCTTGGCCTTGATGTCGCCGGGCTTCACCGAAACGTCGGTGGCGAGGATGCCGTGGTAGCTGACCACGCCCTTCAGCGGCTCGCCGGCGCGCGCCATGTTGAGCACGACAGCGCCGCCGAAGCAGTAGCCCAGGGCGGCGATCTGGCCGCGCTTGACCATGGGCTGCACGTCGAGGAATTTCTGCGCGGCGGCGAAGCGGGTGCGCGCGAGCGGCGGATTCTTGTTCACCGAGCCGGCCAGCTCGCCGGCGTTCTTGGGGTGGTCGGCGATCTTGCCGTCGCCGTACATGTCCACTGCCAGGGCCACGTAGCCGGCTTCGGCCAGCATGTTGGCGCGCTTCCTGGCGTAGTCGTTGAGCCCCCACCATTCGTGCACCACCAGCACGCCGGGGCGCTTGCCCTTGATGGCGTCGTCGTAGGCCATGTAGCCCTTCATCTTCACGCCGTCGGCGACATATTCGACGGTCTTGCCGACCACGGCGGCGTAGGCCGCAAAGGGCAGCAGCAGGAACACGGACAATAGCCACTTCATCGATTTTCTCCTCATGCGCTTGGTTTATGAAAGATAGCACCAGTCGGCGAGGCTTGCCTATCTCACAGAAACAGCATCAGCAGCTCGTTCAGGAAGCGCCGGCCCTTGCCGGTGGGGCGCAGCGTCTCCAGGTCGCGTTCGATCAATCCTTTCGCTTCCGCCGCTTGCAGGCCGGCGAGGCAGGCCGTCAGCGGCAGGCCGGTGTGCCGGGCGAACAGCGGAGTCGGAAAGCCCTCGTTGAGACGCAGTGCATTCATCATGAACTCGAAGGGGAGTTCACTGGGCGAGATCGTCCGCGTTTCGGCGATGTGTTCGCCGCGCTCGGCGCCCTGCATGTATTGCATCGGATGCTTCACCCGCATCTGGCGCACGATGCGGTCGTGGAACGAGAGCTTGGAGTGGGCGCCGGCGCCGATGCCGAGGTAATCGCCGAAACTCCAGTAATTGAGATTGTGGCGGCAGCGGTGGCCCGGCCTGGCGAAGGCGGAGGTCTCGTAGTGTTCAAGGCCGGCAGTGCCGAGGCGCTCCTCGAGCCATTCCTGCATGGCGGCAGCGGCGTCGTCGTCCGGCAGCCGGGGCGGCGGGCTGTGGCCGAAGGCGGTGTTGGGCTCGAGCGTGAGGTGGTAGCAGGACAGGTGCGGCGGCGCGAACGCCAGCGCGGTTTCAATGTCGGCCTGCAGCATGCCGAGGTTCTGTCCGGGCAGCGCGTACATCAGATCGAGGTTGAAGGTGTCGAAGGTCTTTGCCGCCAGTTCGGCGGCGTGTTTCGCTTCGGCGGCGCCGTGGATGCGGCCGATGCGCTGCAGCATGTCGTCGTCGAAGCTCTGGATGCCCAGAGAAACACGTGTAATGCCGGCCGCGTGGTAGCCCCTGAAACGCCCGGCCTCCACGGTGCCGGGGTTGGCTTCCAGGGTGATTTCGGCCAGCGGCTCGAGCTGGGTGAGCGTACGCACCATGGCCAGGATGCGGTCGATGCCTTCCGGCGAGAACAGACTGGGCGTGCCGCCGCCGAAGAACACGGCGTGAATCTTGCGGCCCCAGATTTCCGGCAGCGCGAGCTCGATATCGCGCGCGAGCGCAGCGATGTAGGCGTCTTCGGGAATATTGTCCAGCGCATGCGAGTTGAAGTCGCAATACGGGCACTTCTTCACACACCATGGCAGGTGGATGTAAAGCGTAAGCGGCGGCGGCACGGTGAGCCCCGCGCCGGCGCGCATCAGGATTTTGCCTTCCATGTGCCTCGTCGCCACAGCCAGGAATAGATCAGAAAGTTGATTGCCAGCACCAGGATGCCCAGCACGGTTTGCACGGTTGCCGTCAGCGTCTCCGGATAGATCAGCGGCAGCAGATAATGTTCAATGAATCCGCCCTCGTAGCCGGCCTTGCCGGACAACTTGCGGAAATGGTTTTCCAGCGGCGTCAGCGGGCAGATCCAGCCCATGAACTCGATCAGCGCGCCCCAGGCGGCGGCGGGCAGGTGCAGCCAGATGAGGCGTTTATCCCGGGCCACCAGCAGGCCGCCGGCCACCACGAACAGGATGAAGGCCAGGTGCAGCAGGACGAGGGCATTTGCCAGCAGCCAGGCGCTCACATGCTCAAATGTTGCGCAGCTTGCTGACCAGGATGTCGAGCGCCTGGCCGCGGTGGCTGATGGCGTTCTTGTGGTCGGGGTCGAGTTCTGCGCCGGTCTTGCCGAATTCCGGCAGGAAAAAATACGGGTCGTAGCCGAAGCCGTTTTCGCCGCGCGGGGTGTCGATGATCTCGCCGTGCCAGCTGCCCTCGGCGATCAGCGGCTGCGGATCGTCGGGGTGGCGCACCAGCACGATGACGCAGTAGTAGTGCGCACGGCGGTTGGATTCGTTGGCGAGCGCGGCAATCAGCTTCTCGTTGTTGCGCTGGTCGGACTTGGGTTCGCCGGCATAGCGCGCGGAATACACCCCGGGCGCGCCGTTGAGCGCGTCGACGCAGATGCCGGAATCGTCGGCCAGCGCCGGCAGGCCGGTATGCAGCGAAGCGTGGCGCGCCTTGGCAAGGCAGTTCTCGATGAAGGTGACGTGCGGCTCGGGACATTCGGGCACGCCGAAGTCAGACTGCGGCACCACGTTGAAATCCAGCGGTTCGAGGATGCGGCGGATTTCCCGCAGCTTGCCGGGGTTGCCGGAGGCGATGACGATTTTTTGCATCTTGAATCCTTTCAACAGGGAGGAGGGGAGGTTCAGGGAGGGGGTGAAAATGGTTTTCTCCCGCGCCTCCCTTAACCTCCCTGTTCAGGTTTTTTCCGAGGCAGATCGCTGCGCGGCGGCGAGCTGGCGGATGCCGGACTCGGCCAGGTCCAGCAGCGCATTCAGCTCCTGGCGCGAGAAGGTGGCGCCTTCGGCGGTGCCCTGTACTTCGATCAGGCCGCCGCTGCCGGTCATCACCACGTTCATGTCGGTGTCGCAGTCGGAGTCCTCGGCGTAGTCGAGGTCGAGCACCGGCACGCTTTGATAGATGCCGACGGAAATGGCGGCCACCTGTCCGGTGAGCGGGGATTCGCTGATTTTTCCCTGGGCCAGCAGCCAGTTCACCGCATCGGCCAGCGCGACCCAGGCGCCGGTGATGCTGGCAGTGCGGGTGCCGCCGTCGGCCTGGATGACGTCGCAGTCGATGTGGATGGTGCGCTCACCGAGTTTTGCGAGGTCGACCACGGCGCGCAGGCTGCGGCCGATCAGGCGCTGGATTTCCTGGGTGCGACCGGACTGCTTGCCGCGCGCGGCCTCGCGGTCGGTGCGGGTATTGGTCGAGCGCGGCAGCATGCCGTATTCGGCGGTAACCCAGCCTTCGCCGCTGCCCTTCTTGTGCGGCGGCACCTTCTCCAGCACGCTGGCAGTGCAGATGACCTTGGTGTCGCCGCATTCGATCAGCACGGCGCCTTCGGCATGGCGGGTATAGGAACGGGTGATGCGAATCTGGCGCAGGGCGTCGGGGCTGCGCCCGCTCGGACGATGGCTCACTGTGAACTCCTCGTGGAAAGAGGAGATTTTAACGGATTTGCGCGGGTTGACGGCCGGTCAGGGCGTGCCGCCGCCGCTGATCTTCTTGATGGCTTCCTGGATCTCGGCGATGGCGCGCTCGATCTCGTCGTCGGAAATGGCCGGGGCGCGGCTGGGTTCCGGCTTCTTGATCTCGGTGGTGAAGGCGTATTCGGGCAGCGACAGGGTGGAGATCGCTTCCACGCCGGGCCGGCGCGATTCTCCCCAGGTCATGGCCACCAGCGACAGATTGTCGCCCTTTTCGCCGCCGCGGAACTCGGCATGGTCCATGAGGTGGCGCACGCCGTCTTCCAGGGTGTAGGAATGCAGGATGGCGGCGATTTCCGGGATGCTGACCGAGCCCCAGATGCCATCGGTGCAGATCAGCAGGGTGTCGCCGTCGGTGATCGGCATGGGCGGGGCGCACTCCACTTCGGGCGCGACATAGCCGCCGAGGCAGTTGCTGACGCGGTTGCGGTTGGGATGGTGAATGCTTTCCTCTTCGGTGATGAGACCGTCCTTGACCATGCGCGCCACCGCGGTGTGGTCGAGCGTGCGCGAAATCAGCTTGCCGTCGCTGAAGAAATACAGGCGCGAGTCGCCGACATGCGCCCAGTAGGCGGTGTTGTCCTGCACGATGGCGGCCACGCAGGTGGTGTGGGGGATTTCCAGCAGGTCGTGCTCGACCGCGTAGTCGTTGATGGCGTAATGCGATCGCTGGATGACGTCCTCGAGGAAGCGCAGCGGATCGGCCACGCGGGGATTGGCCACGCGCTGGAAATAGTCGGTCAGCGTTTGCACGCAGATGTGCGCGGCCAGTTCGCCGTGCATGTGCCCGCCCATGCCGTCGGCCACGACCATGAGCAGCGAGTCGCGGCTGTAGGAATAGCCGACCCGGTCCTGGTTGTTCTTGCGTCCGCCTTGCCGGGAAGCCTGGTAGATGGTGAATTTCATGATGCGTCGCTCAGAAAATCTCTTTGTTCAGGGAGCGCTTGATGGAGCTTAGCAAAGACGGCTTGCCCAGCTGAAGGGTAGAGTCGTCCATCAGCCGCTTTTGCAGGGCGAACACGCTTTGCGGGCGCTCCATGTAGTTCAGCTGCATGCACCAGTCCACGGTCTCCAGCAACTGGCTCGAGTATTCACCCGCCCAGGCGCGGGCCGCCGGCGTCAGCTTGTCATTCAACAGGCGGGCGTCCGCCGCCTGCGGCGGCAGGCCGGCGAGGCAGGCGTAGATGCTGGCGCCGGTGCTGTAAATGTCGGTCCAGGGGCCGAGGCGCTCGCGGTTGTGGTACTGCTCGGGCGCGGCGAAGCCCGGGGTGTACATGGGCTGCAGGCGGGTCTCCTCCTGGTTGAGGGTCTGCCGCGCCGCGCCGAAATCGATCAGCACCGGCGAGCCGTCCTGGCGGATGTAGATGTTGGAGGGCTTGATGTCCAGATGCAGCAGCTTGTGCGTGTGCACCTCGCGCAGCCCGGTCAGCATCTGCGCGAACACGCGGCGGATGAAGCCTTCGCGGATGTTGCCGCGATGGGTCTGGATGTACTGCTGCAGGGTGCGGCCGCGCTCGTATTGCATGACCATGTACACGGTCTCGTTGGCGCGGAAGAAATTGGTCACGCGAATGACATTCGAGTGGTTGATCTTGGCGAGCGTGCGGCCTTCTTCGAAGAAGCACTTCATGCCGTGGCGGAAGATGTTGCGGTTGTCGTCGGAACTGGCCTCGACCACTACCGAGCCGGAAGTGCGCAGCACCAAGGCGCCGGGCAGATATTCCTTGATGGCGAACAGGTTGTTCTGGTCGTCGGTGGCGAGGTAGACCATGCTGAAGCCGCCACCGCCGATCTTGCGCACGATGGTGTACTCGTTCAGTCGGTAACCGTTGGGCAGGGCCTGGTTGGGTTGGGTCGCCATAAATGAAGTCAAATGAAAACTGTTATTATCCTGTCGCGGCGCCAAGCGCTGGCCAAATCCTAACTGCAAGCCCAGGAACCCCCCCGATGATCTTCAGCATGACCGGTTATGCCACCCATACCGCCACCGTGGGCAAGGTGCTGGTCACGATCGATCTGCGCTCCGTCAACCAGCGCTACCTGGAGATCGGCTTCCGTCTGCCCGACGAACTGCGCGTGCAGGAACCCGCCATCCGTGAAGCCATTGTACAGCGCCTGTCGCGTGGCAAGGTCGAATGCCGCATCAGCCAGATGGCATTGCCCGAGGCTGCACAGGATATCGGCCTGAACGGCACGATTCTTGAGTCCCTGGCGCGCTGGCAGGAAGATGTGCGCAGGCGCTTCCCGGATGCCGCGCCGCTGAGCGTTGCCGACATCCTGCGCTGGAACGGCGCGCTGGCCACGGGTGAGGCCGGCGCGGCGGATGCCACGCGCGAACTGCTGGAAGCGCTGGGCGCGGCCCTCGACGACCTGACCGCCAGCCGCCAGCGCGAGGGCGAGAAGTTGCAGGGACATATCGTCGAGCGGCTCGACCGGGCGGAAACGCTGGTCGCGGAAGCTGCCGCGCTGTTGCCCGGCGTCCTCTCGGCCTATCAGGAAAAGCTCGCTGCCAGACTGAAAGAAGCCCTGGGCGAGCCGGCGAATGAGCGCCTGGCCCAGGAATTCGCCCTGTTTGCCCAGAAAATCGATGTCGACGAGGAGTTGTCGCGCTTCACCGCGCACATCAAGGAAGTGCGCCGCACCCTGGACAAGGGCGGTGCAGTCGGCAAGCGCCTGGACTTCCTCATGCAGGAACTGAACCGCGAAGCCAATACCCTGGGCTCGAAATCGGTGTCGCCGGAAACGACACGGATCTCGGTCGAGCTCAAGGTCTTGATCGAGCAGATGCGCGAACAGATACAGAATATCGAGTAAATCATGAGCCAAGGGATCTTGTACGTCGTGGCCGCGCCGTCGGGCGCAGGCAAAACCAGCCTGGTCAAGGCGCTGCTGCAGAAGGATGCGGCCATCCGGTTGTCGGTGTCCTACACCACGCGGGCGCCGCGCCCCGGCGAAACCCATGGCGTCGACTACCATTTCGTCAGCGTGGAGGAATTCCGGCAGATGGCCGCGCGCGGGGAGTTCCTGGAAAGCGCCGAGGTCTACGGCAACTACTACGGCACTTCGCAGGCCTGGATATCGGGCGAAATCGCCGCCGGCCGCGACATCCTGCTGGAAATCGACTGGCAGGGGGCGGCCCAGGTCAAGAAGCATTTTCCCGAGGCGGTGACCCTGTTCATCCTGCCGCCCTCGATCGAAGCCTTGCGCGAGCGGCTTTCCAATCGCGGCCAGGACAGCGCGGATGTCATCGAAAAGCGCATGGCGGCGGCGCGCGACGATATCAGCCATGCCGCCGAGTTCGAATATATAATTGTCAATGATGACTTTGACCAAGCCCTGCTGGATTTTCTGGCAGTGGTGAGGGCTTCGCGCCTCGTCACCAAACGCCAGGCGCAAAGGCTCACGCCGCTGTTCGAACGCTTCAGCCAGGGGTGAACCGGGGAGTTGAACGTGGCACGCATTACCGTAGATGACTGCATGGCAAGAATCGGCAACCGTTTTGAACTGACGCTGGCGGCGACTTATCGCGCGCGCCAGCTGGCCCAGGGCTCGCAGCCCATGGTGGACAGCCGCGACAAGCCGATCGTAACGGCATTGCGCGAAATTGCAGCGGGCAAGGTGGGACTTGAAATCCTCAACCGGGGCAAGGCCTAGTCCTCCGCCGATCCGCACGCAACATGATTCAGCCGGCGCCCATGCGTCGGCTGATTTTTCTGCACTCGCCCCGCAGCTTGTCTATCTTCCGCCGGCCGACATCGAGCTGGTGCGGGACGCCTTCTACGTCAGCCGCGATGCGCATGCCGGGCAGTTCCGCAAAAGCGGCGAGCCCTATATTTCCCATCCGCTTGCCGTAGCCGGCATCCTGTCCGGCTGGCATCTCGATGCCCAGGCGCTGGCGGCGGCCCTGCTGCATGACGTGGTGGAGGATACCGCTGCCACCACCGAGGACATTCAGGCGCGTTTCGGCAAGGCGGTCGCGCATCTGGTCGAGGGCGTGTCCAAGCTGGACAAGCTGTCTTTTGCCAACGAGGAGCATGCCCAGGCGGAAAACTTCCGCAAGATGCTGCTGGCGATGGCGCGTGACGTGCGCGTCATCCTGATCAAGCTCGCCGACCGCCTGCACAACATGCGTACGCTGGGCGACCTGTCGGCGGAAAAGCGCAAGCGCATCGCCGCCGAAACCCTGGAAATCTACGCGCCCATCGCCAACCGTCTGGGCCTGCATGCCGTCTACCAGGAACTCGACGATCTCGGTTTTCGCTACCTCTACCCGACGCGCCACCGCGTGGTGATGAAGGCAGTGAGGGCGGAGCGCGGCAATCGCCGCGAACTGGTGGAGAAGATCCGCGAAACCATCCAGGAAAAGCTCGACCAGGCCGGCGTGGATGCCACCGTCACCGGGCGCGAGAAGCACCTCTACAGCATCTACAAGAAGATGCAGGAAAAGAACCTCGGCTTTACCGAGGTGTTCGACATCTACGGCTTCCGCGTGGTGGTGAAGGATGTCCCTTCCTGCTACCTTGCGCTCGGCGTGCTGCACGGCCTGTACAAGCCGATTCCGGGCAAGTTCAAGGACTACATCGCCATTCCCAAGGCCAACGGCTACCAGTCGCTGCACTCCATTCTGTTCGGGCCGCAGGGCACGCCGATCGAGATCCAGATTCGCACCCAGGACATGCACCGCTTCGCCGAAACCGGCGTGGCCTCGCACTGGATGTACAAGAGTTCGGACGCCGCGCTGTCGGACGTGCAGCAGCGTACCCACCGCTGGCTGCAGTCGCTGCTGGACATCCAGGCCGACAACAAGGATTCGCCCGAATTCCTCGAGCACATCAAGGTCGACCTGTTTCCCGACGACGTCTACGTGTTCACGCCCAAGGGCAGGATCATGGCGCTGCCCAGAGGCGCGACGGCGGTGGACTTCGCCTATGCCGTGCACACCGACGTCGGCCACCATTGCGTGGCGGTGAAGATCAACCATGAGCTGATGCCGCTCAGGACCGAATTGCGCAACGGCGACCACGTCGAGATCATCACCGCCGCCAATGCCGCGCCCAACGCGGCCTGGCTCAATTTTGCCGTCACCGGCAAGGCACGCTCGCACATCCGCCAGTTTCTGCGTACCGCCAAGGCCGAGGAATCGGCCCAGCTCGGCCAGAGCCTGCTGGAGAATGCGCTCAAGGCGCTCAATCCGGAAGCGCCGCCGCCATCCCCCGTCCTGCTGCAGAAGCTGCTGCGCGAAACCAACAGCAAGTCCGCCGACGAACTGTACGCCGAGATCGGCCTGGGCCGCAAGCCGGCCATGGTGGTGGCGCACCAGCTGCTGCACCTCATGGGCGACGAAACCGGGCGGACGCCGCATCCGATGACGGTCACCATCCGCGGCACCGAAGGCGTGCCGGTGGAACTGGCGTCCTGCTGCCATCCCATTCCCGGCGATCCGATCCTGGGCTTCATCCACAAGGACCGCGGCCTCATCATTCATACCCATGATTGCCCGGCCATCCACAATTTCCGTGCCGACCCGGAGAAATGGCTGGATGTCGAATGGCAGGCCGCGCCGGGCAGCCTGTTCGACGTGTCGATCAAGCTGGTGGTGGCCAACCAGCGCGGCGTGCTGGCGCGCGTCGCCGCGGCCATCTCCGAGCAGGGCTCCAACATCGGCAACGTCGCCATGCAGGAAGAGGACGGCAGCCCCTACACTGCGCTCTATTTCACGCTGAAGGTGGAGGATCGCATGCATCTTGCGCGCATCATGCGCGCCCTGCGTCAGCTGCCGGACGTGGTGCGGATATTCCGCATGAAAGGCCGGCGCGAAGGCCGCGCCCAGTCCCAGTAAGCCAGCGTATTTTCGAAAGCCAGGCATGAAAACCATCATCTCCACCCCCAACGCACCTGCCGCCATCGGTACCTATTCCCAGGCCGTCAAGGTCGACGGCACCGTCTATCTTTCCGGGCAGATCGGGCTCGATCCCGCTTCCATGCAGCTGGTCGACGGCATCGAGGCGCAAATTCACCAGGTGTTCAAGAACCTCTCGGCGGTGTGCGAAGCGGCGGGCGGGTCGCTGGCGGACATCGTCAAGCTGAATGTCTTCCTGACCGACCTTGGCAACTTTGCCAAGGTCAACGAGATCATGGGCCAGTACTTCCAGCAGCCCTACCCGGCGCGCGCCGCGGTGGGCGTGGCCAGCCTGCCGCGCGGGGCACTGGTCGAGGCCGACGGCGTGCTCGTTCTGTAACGGTGAGTTTTTCCTTCCCCGTTTCGCCTGCGGTCAAGACCAGGCTGGAGAAACTGGGGCTGCATGGCGACGCCGACCTGGCGCTGCATCTGCCGCTGCGCTGGGAGGATGAAACCCGCGTCACCGCCATACGCGATTTGCTGCCCGGCCAGGCGGCGGTGGTACAGGCCCAGGTGATCGAGGCCGAGGTGTTGTACCGTCCGCGCCGCCAGCTGGTGGCTAGCGTGGCCGACGACAGCGGCCAGTTGATCATCCGCTTCCTGAATTTCTATCCCAGCCAGGTGCAGTCGCTCAAGCCGGGACGCCTGTTGCGCATTGCCGGGGAAGCGCGCGGCGGATTTTTCGGGCTGGAAATGGTGCACCCGCGCTGCCAGGCCATTCAGCCCGACACACCATTGCCCGAGCGGCTCACGCCGGTCTATCCCACCACGGCAGGACTCTCGCAGGCCAGCCTGCGCAAGCTGGTCGACAAGGCGATGCAAGTGGCCGATCTCGCCGAAACCTTGCCGGCGGAAACCTACGCCGGCATGGACATGCCAGGTTTCGCCGAGGCCTTGCGCGCGCTGCATTATCCGGAACCCGGTGTGGCGCCGGCCAGCATGGAATCAGGCGAAAGCCCGGCCCTGCGGCGGCTGGCGTTCGACGAGCTGCTGGCCCAGCAGTTCTCGCTGCGGCTGGCGCGCGAGGCGCGCGCGCAAAAGCGTGCACCGCCGCTGACGCCGACCGGCGAACTTACCCGCGCCCTCCTGGCCCGACTGCCCTTCAAGCTGACGGCGGCACAGACGCAAGCCTGGCAGGAGATCAGCCGCGACCTCGCCGGCACGCGCCCCATGCGCCGTTTGCTGCAAGGCGATGTCGGCAGCGGCAAGACCGTCATCGCCGCCCTGGCCTGCCTGCAGGCGATCGAGGGCGGCATGCAGGCTGCCATCATGGCGCCCACCGAAATCCTCGCCGAACAGCACTTGCAGAAACTCGGGAGCTGGTTCGAACCGCTCGGCATTGAGCTTGCCTGGCTGGCCTCTGCGCTGACACCGGCCCAGAAGAAGCAGGCGCTTGCCCGCATCGAGAGCGGCGCGGCACGAGTGGCTGTCGGCACCCATGCCCTGTTCCAGAAAGGGGTGAAGTTTCACAACCTCGGCCTTGCCGTCGTCGACGAGCAGCATCGTTTCGGCGTGAAGCAGCGGCTCGCACTGAGCGAAAAGGGCGCCGAGCCGCACCAGTTGATGCTCTCGGCCACGCCGATCCCGCGCACGCTGGCCATGAGCTATTTCGCCGACCTCGACGTGTCGACCATCAACGAGCTGCCGCCCGGACGCAGCCCGGTCACCACCAAACTGGTCGCCGATACGCGGCGCGACGAGGTGCTGCAGCGCGTGCGCGCGGTTTGCCTGGAAGGCGGCCAGGCCTACTGGGTATGCCCGCTGATCGAGGAATCGGAAAAGGTCGATCTGCAGACCGCGCTCGATACCCACGCCATGCTGCAGGCGCAATTGCCGGAGCTGAACGTCGGTCTGGTGCACGGGCGCATGAAGCCGGCCGAGAAGCAGACGGTGATGGCCGCGTTTCAGGCGAACCAGATCAACCTGCTGGTTTCCACCACCGTCATCGAGGTCGGCGTCGACGTGCCCAATGCTTCGCTGATGATCATCGAACATGCCGAGCGTTTCGGTCTTTCGCAGTTACACCAGTTGCGCGGGCGGGTCGGGCGCGGCGCGCGCGAATCGGTATGCATCCTGTTTTTCCAGAATCCGCTGTCGGAGGATGCGCGCACCCGGCTCAGGGTCATCTACGAATCGAGCGACGGGTTCGAAATCGCGCGCCAGGACCTGCTGCTGCGCGGTCCGGGCGAACTGCTGGGCGCCCGCCAGAGCGGCGTGCCGATGCTGCGCTTCGCCAACCCGGAACGCGACCGCGACCTGCTCGAACGCGCCGCCCAACTCGGCCCGCGCCTCATCGAACAGCATGCCGAACAGGTGGCCGCACATCTCGAGCGTTGGCTGGGGGCAAGGTCGAAGCTTGCCGCCGGCTAGTTCTTTCCTACCAGCGCCTATTCAGTGAACGTGTGGCGTGGCCGTATCAGTTGAAATGCCCGGAATCATGGGCCAATCATTGCAAACGGAGTACTGCCATGCACAAAATCACGGGATTCATCAGGGCCATCGTTCTTTCCGCATGCGGCTTGCTGGCATGCGGCGCGATGGCTGCCGGCGAGCTGATACTGGGCGTGCAGGATTACGGCAAGAGCCCGCGCATGATTTCGCTGGAGTTCAAGGACATGTCCAAGTACTTGAGCGCCAAGCTGGGCCAGCCGGTAATGGTCGAGCCGGTGCAGAGCTATCAGCGCTACATGGAGCGGGCCAAGCAAAAACGTTATCACTTCATGTTCGGCCCGCCTTCCATGGTGGTGGAAGCCAATTCCCTGGCCGGCTACGAGCCGGTGGCCAAGGTTCCGGGCCTGCTTTCGGCGGCCTTTATGAGCATGGCCGACGGGCCGGTCGCCTTCCCCGAGGACATGAAGGGCAAGCGCATCGGCATGCCCGAGGAGAACTCGCTCATGACCATGCTGGCCTTCGCCAAGCTGCGCGAAATGAAAGTCGACCCGCGCAAGTATTTTTCCAACGTCATGGTCTTCAATGACGCCAATGACGTGATCAGCGCGCTGAAGCTGGGCATGATCGACGTCGGCGTGGCCAATTCCGGTCTCTACAACGCCTGGGGCGCGCAGGGCTACAACCTCAATCTGGTGCTGCAGTCGGCGGGCGCCCCGCACCTGACTTTCGCCGTGCGTGGCGACATGCCTGCCGACACCAAGGCCCGGCTCAGGGATGCGCTGCTGGCTGCACACAAGGATGCCGGCATGGCCGGCGGCTACTTCAAGCGCACCGGTTTTCCCAACTTCGAGGCAGCCAGCATGCAGGACTACGAAAGCGTCAGGAAGCTGCTGACAGACAGCCGGAAATAGTCCGGGGGTGCCCGCCCTGCGGGTGCGCCTTGCTGCGGTTTCCGGGATAATGCGGGTGTGTTTTTTTTTCGGGCAATCCGCATTGCGTTCGCAACTGGAGATTTCCGCACAGGGCTGGCTTGCGCATCCTTTCTCCCTGCCGCGCGAATTGCGCAGCTGGCTCGCCGATCAGGGTTCGCTCACGCACAGGCTCAGGCAGCGTTGCGAGGCGTTTTCCGTCCGTCCGGTCCGCGTCGGCTTCATGCGCCCCAACCGCGATGAAAGCCCCGTCCTGCAGCTCGGGGGCGATGAACTGGCCTATGTCCGCGAAGTGGTGCTGAACTGCAACGGGCGCGCGGTGGTATTCGCGCACAGCGTGGTGGCGGCGAGCGCGCTGCGCGGACCATGGGCGGCGGTGACGCGTCTCGGCACCCGCCCGCTGGGCGAGGCCCTGTTCAGCGACCCGTGCGTGACTCGCGGCAGGCTGCAATACCGCCGCATCGACATGCGTCACGCGCTTGCCCGGCAGGCGGCGCGAGCGGGCATTCCCCTGGCCGGGAAATCGCTGTGGGCAAGGCGCTCGCTGTTCAACCTGCAGGGGCATCCGCTGATGGTGACGGAAGTGTTCCTGCCCGCCGTGCTGGCGATCGGGAACTGAAATGACCCACCCTTACCTGCGTCTGCTGCGCCTGGACAAGCCCATCGGCATCCTGCTGCTGCTGTGGCCGACACTCTGGGGGCTGTGGCTGGCCGCGGGCGGCTTGCCGCCGCTGCACATCCTGTTGATATTCTGCGTGGGCGTGGTGCTCATGCGCTCGGCCGGCTGCGCCGTCAACGATTATGCCGACCGCGATTTCGACGCCCATGTCGAGCGCACCAGCCAGCGGCCGCTGGCGACCGGCGAGGTGAGCCGTCGCGAAGCCCTGCTGCTGGCGGCGGGGCTCGCGCTGGTTTCCTTTCTGCTGATCCTGCCGCTCGACCGGCTGGTGATCCTGCTGTCGTTCCCGGCCCTGTTCCTGGCGGCAAGCTATCCGTTCACCAAGCGCTTCTTCGCGATTCCGCAGGCCTATCTCGGCGTCGCCTTCGGGTTCGGCATTCCCATGGCCTATGCGGCAGTGCGCGGCGAGGTGCCGGCGGAGGCCTGGCTGCTGCTGCTGGCGAACGTGTTCTGGGCCGTTGCCTACGATACGGAATATGCCATGGTCGACCGTCCGGACGACCTCAAGATCGGCATCCGCACCTCGGCCATTACCTTCGGCCGCTTCGAGATCGCCGCGATCGCCTTGTGCTATGCGGCGACGCTGGCCTTGCTCGATCAGGTTGGCAGGCTGTCCGGGCTGGGAGCGGCGTTTTACGGCGGCCTGCTGGCTGCTGCGGGGATTGCCCTTTACCACCTGTGGCTGATTCGCGGGCGCGATCGTGCGGCCTGCTTCAAGGCATTCCTGCACAACAACTGGTTCGGCTTTGCGGTATTCGCCGGCCTGGCGATCGATCTCGGCATCTAGCCGCCGGTCATCGACGGGCCGTGCCTTGACGCCATTTTATTTCTTGCACGCTACCCGCGTCAGCGTGGTCGCCGGCAGCGACTGGCGGATGTCGTCGAGATCGCGCAGGGTGGCGGCATCCTCGCTCCTGACCAGGTAGTAATAGGCGGTTCCCTGCCTGGGCTTGGTCTCCAGACGCAGGCCGGAGACGCCTTTCCCTTCCAGTTCGCGCATGTAACGCCGCGCGGTGTCCTCGGTGGAGTAGAGCCCGAACGAGATGCCGTGCTTCCAGTTGCCGTCCTTGATGATGAAGGGATCCTTGACCTTGAGCGCGATGAACTCCTTGAGTTTCACCTGGCTCGCCGCCTCGCTCGGCAAGGGCGGGAAAATGACCCAGTACATGCGGTCGACCGGCAGTTCCTCCGCCGACAGCACGCGCTGCGCCGCCAGCGACTTGATTGCCTGGCGGGCACGTTCGAGGTCGGCTTCACCGAGGCCGCGCCACTCCACGCAGATTGGCTCGCCCGATGCCTGGCCGTCGCTGCGCGGTGAAGCCGGCATTGCGCCGTTTTCCAGGCGAGCGGAGAGCAGCACGATTTTTTCGGCGTTGACGGGGGAATAGGCGACGGCCTGCGCACCTGACTGGCTCTGCGACCAGAAGGAATACGCACCTGCCAACAGGTTGAGCAGCAGCAAAGCGCCTGCGATCCACTTCATTTGCCAGCGTTCTCCTGAGCCATGATCAGTAATCCTTCGAGTATCAGTCTGGGCGCGATGATAGCGCCAAATTGCAATTGTCCGGACAGCCACTCAGCATCGCCGCCGGTCACGATGCACGTCGGCGGCGTGGCGCCTGCTGCCGTCAGACGCTGGTAGGCTGCCTGCACGGTGCAGGCCAGCGCCGTGGCAATGCCGCTGCTCACCGCATCGGCGCTGTTGCGCGGGAATTCCACTGGATTGCCGGCGAAATCCTTGAGTGCATGGGTGCCACGGGCGAGGCTCTGCTGCATGAGCAGCCTGCCGGGCAGGATCATGCCGCCGACGAATTCGCCCCGCTCGTTCAGGCTGTCGATGGTGACGGCAGTCCCGGCGGAAACCACCAGGCACGCGCTGCGCGCTCGTTGCCAGGCGCCGATCAGGGCGGCCCAGCGATCGCTGCCGAGTTGTTGCGGACGCTCGTAGAGATTGCTGACGCCGGCGTGCGAACGGTCGCTTGCCTGCACCCAGTGCAGCGGCACCTTGCGCGATTGCCAGTAGGCCGACAGCGGTTGCTGCAGGTCGTCGCCGGCGACGTTGCAGGCAACCACGCTTGCCGGCTGCGGGAAACGTCCCCACTCATCCAGTAGCCTGGCGGTTTCGTCGTGCGCACAGGCTCCCTCGGCCAGCCACTCCTGAGGCGGCTGCACCAGAGCCCATTTGATTCGGCTGTTACCGACGTCGACCAGCAGGATGGGACCGCTCATTTCGCCGTGGCCGGCCGCAGGCTGACCTCGCCGGCGCTGAACTTGCGCAATTCGCCGCTGGCCAGGGTCAGCATCAGGTTGCCGGCCTCGTCGAGGCCGCTGGCGGTGCCGGCATGGCGGTGGCCGTCAGGCGTGCGCAACTGCACGGCGCGGCCTTCGTGCGCATGCCATTGCGGCCATTCGGCGAGAATGGGGCCGATACCCTGCTGCTCGAATGTCGCCATGGTGTCGGCAAGCTCGGCCAGGATGGCGTGAAGCAGTTCCGCGCGACTGAGCCTGACTCCCATCTCGGCCAGGTCGATCACGGCCTGGTCGATCTCCTGGCGGTGCCTGGCGGGAAGGTGCTCGTTGAGGCCGATGCCGATGACCGCGAAAGAGGGGCCGGACAATTCGCCCTGGACTTCGACCAGGATGCCGGCGAGCTTGCGATAGCCGGCGAGTACGTCGTTGGGCCATTTCAGCCTGATGGGCAAGGGGCAATGGGCGGCCAATGCTCGCGCCAGCGCCAGCCCCACGGCGATGCTCAAACCCGACAGTTCGCCCATGCCGCGCTCGAAACGCCACAGTACGGAAAAGGCGAGGCCGCCGCCGAGGGGCGATTGCCACTCGCGCCCGCGGCGCCCGCGCCCGGCATGCTGGTAATCGGCGTACAGCACGGTGCGATGGGGGGCGCCGGCGAGCGCCTCTTGTGCGAGCAGGGTATTGGTCGAATGGGCGGCCTCGACGGTTTTCAGCTCAAAATTCCGCGCCGAGGCGGCAAGCATGGCCTGCAGGGCGGCTGCGTCCAGCCAGGACAGCGGCTCTGCGAGCCGGTAGCCGCGGCCGCGCACGGCATGCAGCCGTACGCCATGCTGTTCGGCGGCCTGCAGCAGGTTGAAGATGGTCGCACGCGACACCTGGAAGTGCCTGGCCATGTCCTGGCCGGAATGGAAGCGGCCGTCGGACAGACGCTTCAGCAGGGGGATCAGCAGGGGAGGGAGAATATGCCCGGGCATGGCGAGATACTAGCACGCTCGCAGCGGGGTTTCCGGGCCTTGCGGATCGGCTAAACTCGCCTGTGTTGACACTGGAGTTGCCATGCTTGATTACCACGAATCGCCTTGTCCGGAACGCCCGGTTGCCTTGATGCTGTGGCTGCATGGGCTGGGTGCCGACGGCTACGATCTGGAGCCGGCCGCCGACATGCTGGCGTCGCGCAATGTGCGCCATGTGTTCCCGCATGCGCCGGTGAGACCGGTGACGATCAATCGCGGCATGTCCATGCGGGCGTGGTTCGACATCGCCGCACCGGACTTGCGCTGGCAGGAAGATGGCGACGGCATGCTTGTTTCGGCCCGTCAGGTCATCGAACTGGCGCAGGCATTGCGCGGGGAATCAGGCTTGCCGGTGGTGCTGGCGGGCTTTTCACAGGGAGCGGTGATCAGCCTGGCCGCGGCCGCCCTGGGCGTGCCCGGGCTCGTTGGCGTCGCTGCCCTGTCCGGCTACCTGCCGCAGTGCGTCCTGCCTTCGCTTCAGGGTTTGCGTGGCCTGCATCTGTTCATGGCGCATGGCAGGCAGGACGAGGTGGTGCCGCATGCACTGGGCAAGGCAGGGTGCGAAGCACTGGAAGGCGGCGGGCTGAGGGTGTGCTGGCACGAGTATGCGATGCCGCACACGATTTGCCAGCAGGAGATTGTCGATCTTTCGAACTGGCTCGACAGCGTGCTCGCAGGCGTTTAGGACAGCGGCGTGATGCCGAGCCGTATCCAGCCTTCGCCGTGGTCGACCGGGTCGTCCATCTGGATGGTCCGGGTTTGCTGTCGCATGCGGTATTCGATGATGCCCTTGCGCTGGTAGTAGGCGGGGTCCACCACGATCGAGGGGGCATATTCGTTGTCGAACAGCAGGCCGGGCATGGCGGCATTCGCGTTGTACGCCGCCTGACCGTTGACCGTGTAGGCGGAGGCCTGCAGGCCGTACAACTGGATGTCGAGGGGCTTGCCGGGGACGATCTCGATACCGACGGAACTCTCCGCCTCGTTCATGCGTGACAGGCGGCGAATGACGCCAAGTGACCAGCCGGCGGATTTGTCGGCACGCAGCCCGACCAGGGCGCCGATGCGCAGCCAGTCCTTGTCGCGCGCCTCGATGGTGGCGCCGAAACCGAACTCGCTTTCATCTTCCATGACCCAGCGCTCGATGTCAGCCATCCGGTTCCTGGCGGTTTCGCCATAGGGGCCGCGATTGAGCGTGCGGTTGGTGACGAAGCCGTAGACGCTCAGTTCTTCGTGTTCTTCGAAGCCGAATTGTTCTGTTGGCGGGGCGGCCTCGCTGTCGATGCGTTCCTCGGCGAGCCGGGCGATGATCGAAGGCAGGCCATGCACGATCTCGACGATTTTCTTCACGGGTTTGCGCGGAGAGCGGCGCTGTTCGCGAGCGGTCAGTGGCGCCCACTGGCGGGTGAGGTGATCGAGCAGTTCCAGGCTTTCCGAAACCCTGACGTATTCCCCCAGTCCCAAACGCGCCGGGGCGGTGCCGGCGTGGAGTTCCGACTGCATGCCCTTGATGCGCTCCAGCAGCTCATGCGTAGACCAGTAGCGCGTCGACAAATCGGGCGTGCTGTTGCGCACGCGTTTTGCGCCGCGGTCTTTGGTCATGTCCACGGTCAGCACATGGCGTTCCGGGTCGAGGGTCTTTTCCAGCTTGAGCATGTCCAGCCAGGCGGAAGTCCAGGTATCGATCAGATCGATCTGGCGCGGATACAGCGAGCCGGAATTGGCCTGCTCCAGCATCAGGGTATGCAGGTACTCGCCCTCGCAACTGCTTTCCTGCGGGTCATCGGGATAGGCCAGCAGGCGGGTCTTGTGGAAGCCCTGGGTTTCAGCGAGTTGGTAGAGCTGGTGCAGCCTGGCCCAGGTCTTGGTGCCGGGGTGGAGGTAGCGGATGGTGCGCCATTTGATCACGCGCCGGAAGCCGCGCAGCGCGCGCAGGGTGACGATGGGCATCATCGCCTTGAGGCGCGATTTGGCCGGGTTGCGCGCGAACTCGATGAGGTAGCTGTGGTAGGCGCGCAGGATTTCCCAGTTGAGGTGGTAGATGGTGTGCCACAGCTGGCTTTCCACGGTGCGCGACATGCGCGGGTTGCGCAGGTACTGGCGGCTGAGGATGGCCTGGGTGTGCTGACCTTTCTCGTCCAGCAGCATCAGGATGAGCAGGCGCTCCCGGCTATGCGGGGCGTTCTCGTCGTTGAAGCGCTTGACCTCGATCAGTATCTCGCTCTGCGCCTTCAGCGCATCGCCCACGGGCAAGCTCTGGGCCCAGCGGGTGGTGGCCTGCACGCTGGATAGCGGGTCGTCCGGGTTGCGCAGCCGCATCATGCGGGCAAAGCGTTCCGAGAGAGCCTGTTTGATTCCAGCCATGATCCGTTAAGCGTCGAATTCCTGTTCAGTTTCCGGCTTTTTTCGCCGTCCAGTCGCGCACCGAGGCAAGCGCGGAAGCCAGCTTGTCGGGTTCCGTGCCGCCGGCCTGGGCCATGTCCGGGCGTCCGCCGCCCTTGCCGCCAACCTGGCCGGCGACGAAGTTGACCAGTTCGCCCGCCTTGATTCTTGACGTGAGGTCAGGACTGACCATGGCCACCAGGCTGACCTTGCCGTCTGCCACTGAGCCCAGCACGATGGCGCAGGGCTTGAGCCTGTCTTTCAATTTATCGGCGGTTTCGCGCAGGGCTTGAGCATCGCCCTCGATCTGCACCGCCAGCACCCTGATGTCGCCCACTGCGACGGCCTGGCTGGCCAGATCCTCGCCCTGGCTGGCGGCCATCTTCGCCTTCAGCCGGGAGAGTTCTTTTTCCAGCGCTTTTACCTGGTCCTGTACCTGGGCGATTTTTTGCGGCAGTTCGGCCGGCTGTGCCTTCAGCGCAGCTGCGGCCTCGTGCAGCTGGCTGTCGAGATTTTGCAGATAGGCGAGCGCATTGTCGCCGGTGACGGCCTCCACGCGACGCACGCCGGCAGCGACGCCGCCTTCCATGACGATCTTGAACAGGCCGATGTCGCCAGTGCGCGCAACGTGCGTGCCGCCGCAGAGTTCGCGCGAGGAGCCGATGTCGAGCACGCGCACGCTGTCGCCGTACTTTTCGCCGAACAGCATCATGGCGCCGAGCTTGCGCGCTTCGTCCAGGGGCAGCACGCGCGCCTGGGTGGATTCGTTCTGCAGAATCTCGGCATTGACCAGGTTTTCCACTTCGCGGATCTGTTCCGCCGTCATGGGGCCGGTGTGGGAGAAGTCGAAACGGGTCTTGTCGGGATCGACCAGCGAGCCTTTCTGTTGCACATGCTCGCCCAGCACCTGGCGCAGGGCCTTGTGCATGAGATGGGTGGCGGAATGGTTGCGCATGGTGCGGACGCGGGTGAGGCCGTCGACACGCGCGGCGAGTTTGTCGCCCACTTTGAGCGCACCTTCGACGAGGCGGCCCTGATGGCCGAATACGTCGGCACGGATTTTCTGCGTGTCGTTCACTTCAAAGCGTGCGCCGTGCGCCAGCAAGAGGCCGGTGTCGCCGACCTGGCCACCGGATTCGGCATAGAAGGGGGTGTTGTCGAGCACGATGACGCCGGACTGGCCGGCGCTGATCTGCTTCACCTCGGCTCCGTCGACATAGATCGCGGTAATGCTGGCGTCGTCCACGTTGAGGCTGTCGTAGCCGTAAAAAGTGGTGGGCTGGCCGCTGTATTCCAGGGTGCCGTGCGCCTTGAACTTGCCGGCTGCTCGCGCCTGCTCGCGCTGTCTTTCCATGGCGGCGTCGAAGCCGGCCTCGTCCACATTGACGCCGCGTTCACGGCAGACGTCGGCGGTGAGGTCGAGTGGGAAGCCATAGGTGTCGTAAAGACGGAAGGCGGTCTCGCCGTCCAGCGTCCTGGCGCCGCCGGCCAGGGCCTGCTCCAGCAGGCTCATGCCGTGGCTGAGGGTTTCGCCGAAACGAATCTCCTCCTGCAGCAGGGTCTCGGTGACGCGCGACTGTGCCTGTTTCAGTTCCGGGTAGGCCTCGCCCATCACGGCGGCGAGATCGGCCACCAGCTTGTGGAAGAAGGGCTGGTTCTGGCCGAGCTTGTGGCCGTGGCGCAGGGCGCGGCGGATGATGCGGCGCAGCACGTAGCCGCGGCCTTCGTTGCCGGGGATGACGCCGTCGACGATGAGGAAGGAACAGGCGCGGATGTGGTCGGCGATGACTTTCAGCGACGGGCTCGTCAGATCAGCACAGTCGGTCTCGCGCGCCGCCGCCTTGATCAGCGCCTGGAACAGGTCGATGTCGTAATTGGAATGCACGTGCTGCATGACCGCGGAGATGCGCTCGAGGCCCATGCCGGTGTCGACCGAGGGTTTGGGCAGCGGATGCAGCACGCCGGCCTCATCGCGGTTGAACTGCATGAACACGTTGTTCCAGATTTCGATGTAGCGGTCGCCGTCCTCGTCGGGCGAGCCCGGCGGGCCGCCAGCGACTTCGGGGCCGTGGTCGTAGAAAATCTCCGTGCAGGGGCCGCAGGGGCCGGTGTCGCCCATCTGCCAGAAATTGTCGGAGGCGTACTTGGCGCCCTTGTTGTCGCCGATACGCACGATGCGTTCCCTGGGCACGCCGATTTCGTTGGCCCAGATGTCGTAGGCTTCGTTGTCGTCCTGGTAGACGGTGACCCAGAGCTTTGCCGCCGGCAGCTTGAGCTCTCCGGTGAGGAATTCCCAGGCGTACTCGATGGCATTGCGCTTGAAATAGTCGCCGAAGCTGAAATTGCCCAGCATTTCGAAAAAGGTGTGGTGGCGCGCGGTGTAGCCGACGTTTTCCAGGTCGTTGTGCTTGCCGCCGGCGCGCACGCAGCGCTGCGAGGATGCCGCACGCACGTAGGAGCGCGATTCCTGCCCCAGGAATACGTCCTTGAACTGCACCATGCCGGCGTTGGTGAACAGCAGGGTGGGATCGTTGCCCGGCACCAGCGGGCTGGAGGGAACGATGGTGTGGCCCTTGGACGCGAAAAAGTCCAGGAAGCGCTTGCGGATTTCGTTGCTGGTCATGGATGGGAAGCTGGATAGCGTAATCCCGCCATTTTATCAGCCGGCCCAAGGCAAAGTGAGGGCGGCCCAATAAAAAACGGGGCCCGCAGGCCCCGTTTGCGTAGTCACGAAATACAGGAATCAGGCCAGGCCCGGATTCTTGCCGAGGCCGACGATCTTCGGCAGGTTGAGCTTGACCGGCTTGATGGTCTTGATGTCGCGCAGATATTCGGCGACGACTTCCCAGATCGGCGTGCCGGTGACGTTTTCGCCCACCGAGGCCCAGCCCGCCACCTTGTAAGTTTTGGTCGGAGAGACCGGCTTGCCGTTCAGCATCATGTTGGAAATGCGGTTGCCGATCCTGGCATTGGGGTTGACCGTGTACTGGATGCCGCCCACGCGCACCATGTCGCCGCCCTGCTGGTAGTAGGGGTCGACGTTGAACAGGTTGTCGCAGACATCCTCCAGGATGGTCTTGATGGTTTCGCCCGTCATGTTGTTCAACGTGGTGGCCGGGTAGGTGATGGCGGTCTGGTCCATCACGCGGTCCATGGTGATGATGTCGCCCGGCAGCAGGGAAGTGCCCCAGCGGAATCCCGGCGAGAAGGCGACATCGGCGCCTTTCACCTTCATCAGCGCGTCGAGGATGACCTGGTCGAAGGTGCCGTTGAAGTTGCCGCGGCGATAGAGGAAATCCTCGGTGACCGCCAGCTTCTCGTTGAGCTTGCTTTCGTAGGGAGCGCGGACATTCCTGATGAGCGCCGCCATCTTGGCATCCTCGGGCAGCAGATTGGAGAATATCGGCAGCAATTTGTACTTCCAGCCGGCGATCTTGCCGTTCCTGACGTCGAAGTCCATGACGCCGAGGAACTTGCCATTGGAGCCGGCGTTGGTGACCAGGGTCGTGCCCTTGGCGTTCTTGACCTGCACCGGCTGCGGCACGCCGTCGTGGGTGTGGCCGCCGAAGATGGCGTCGATGCCGGTTACGCGGCTGGCCATCTTGATGTCGACGTCCATGCCGTTGTGCGACAGCACGACCACGACCTGGGCGCCCTTGGCGCGGGCGTCGTTGACCCACTTCTGCATGTTCTCGTCCTGGATGCCGAAGCTCCAGTCCGGCACGAAATGACGCGGATTGGCAATGGGCGTATAAGGGAAGGCCTGTCCGATGATGGCAACGTTGACGCCGTTGATGTTCTTGACGACGTAGGGCTTGAACACCTGGTCGCCGAAGTCGGCGGTGATGACGTTCTGCGCGACGAAATCGATGTCGGCTTTCTTGAAGTCGTTGTTGACGATTTCCATTACCCGCTCGGCGCCGAAGGTCATCTCCCAGTGCGCGGTCATGACGTTAACGCCCAGCGCGATGCAGGCGTCGACCATGTCCTGGGCGTTGGTCCACAGCGAAGTGGCGGAGCCCTGCCAGGTGTCGCCGCCGTCGAGCAGCAGCGAGCCGGGGCGCGAAGCGCGCACGCGGTCGACCAGGGTCTTCAGGTGGGCGAAGCCGCCGACCTTGCCGTAGGTGCGGGCGGCCTGCACGAAGTCGATGTAGGTGAAGGCATGGGCCTCGCGCGTGCCTGGCTTGATGCCGTAGTGTCTGAGCAGATGTTCGCCGACCAGGTGCGGGGGCTTGCCGCTGGCGCCGCCGATGCCGATGTTGACGTTGGGCTCGCGGAAATAGATGGGCAGCAGCTGCGCATGGCAGTCGGTCATGTGCATCAGCGACACGTTGCCGAAGCGCGGCAGGTTGTACATGTCCAGATCGCCTGCCAGGGCTTTCTTGCTGTCGATGGCCATGCCGGAGGCGGCGGCGACGGCAAGAATCTGCAGGAATTCGCGACGGTTCATCATGAGGGTGTTCTCCTGGGGTTCAGGTCAGCTGGATGGCAATTGTCTGTCGAGCGAATGGCCGGGTAAATAGTAGCTATGGTCCATGCGGTTTCAGCCGGAAAGCCCGGGTGGAACCGCCCTTGAGGCTTGCCACCCGCGCGGCTATTTGCGGAAAACCGAGGCTTTCATCGGCAGGCCGTTGGACAGGTAGGAGTGGAAGTATTCAAGATTGTTCAGCTTTTCGCTGCCGATGGGCGCGGATACGTGACGCATGTTCTTGAAGCAGCTTGCATAGCGGGCCTGCAACTCGACCGGATGGTCGCCGCCATGGAACACCGGCCAGTGCACGGCCTGGCCGACTGCGGGCGAGATCAGTTCGGCGCGCAGCTTGACGCCGGCATTCTGCACGTGGCAACTGGCACAGGAAAAGTTGAGCTGGCCGGCACGGCTGAAGAAGGTCTTCTTGCCGTCTTCATAAGCGGCGAGGGCTCTCGGCCCATCAACCTTGATGTTCATCAGCATGCCGTCGGACAGGCTGCGCATGTAGGCGGCCAGTGTGCCCATGGTGGCGGCGTCCCCCAATTTGTAGGCAGCCTCGCCGCTGGCGACGCGGCAGGCGTTGATGGCGTCAGCCAGGGTCACGACCCGGCCGGCCCTGTCGTCGAAGTAGGGGTAGTTGCCGGCAATGTTCTTGCCGCCGTTGGGCAGGCAGTCGGCGTAGGTCTTGCCGTTCTTCAGCGGCGTTTCCCACATTTTTCGTCCCTTTTCCAGCACGGCCTGGTAGGGGGGGGATTGCATGACCGCGTCATACTGGGCGCGGGCCTTGCTGTCAGTGTCGAATGCGAGCGTGCCGTAGACATAGTCTTCGATCTTGATGTTCGGATATTTGGTCGTGTAGTACTTGATGAAATCCTGCCGGTCCTGTTCGGGGGATGCCTGGGCGCCGGTCGCACCGAGGGCGATGCCCAGGCTGGCCATCGCTGCCAGCGATTTCACGATTGGTGGTTTCATGCCGCCTCCAGAAAACATGACGTCAAGTAAGGTGATTCGTAATCAATGATACGGGCTTATAGCTTACCCGCTTCGATTATGGGTATGAATATCGAAGTGACCGCTCCACAGCCTTGCTGGCGTCTCGGCTGCCGTTTGGTTCCGACGCCGGCAGTGGCACCCGAATTGCTCGGGTTCGGGGGGCGCATGCGTGACAGCCCGCGCAGGAAAGACGTGCATCGGCATGTGGCGCGTGATGATGCGCACAAAAAAACACCGGCAGTGACGCCGGTGCTTTTCCCACGGTGCTTGCGCGTGTAGCCGGAAAACGCTTACTTGTTGACCGGCGACTCGGGATCAAACAGATAGGCCATGATGTCGGCGATCTGCTGCTGGTTCAGCACATTGCTGGCGCCCATGCGCGGCATGTTGGTGCAGGCGAAGTAGACGTGCGGGTTGTAGATCACGTCGTAGGTGTACTTCAGCATGTCCGGGCTGCTGCCGCGATTCTTGCCATAGCCGGTCAGGCTCGGGCCGAGATTGCCGCCGGTGCGGTCGGGGGCAAGCTGATGGCAGTTGTAGCAGTTGCCGCCGGCTTCGCGCGTCTTGTGGACGTCCGGATTGTGCGCGGTGCGGTAGCCGAAGCCAGACCAGGCCAGTTCGCGGCCTTTCTTCCAGTCGCCGAGCTTGATGCCGCCTTCCGGATACTTGATCGAGGCCGCGGCCAGCGCCATGACCTTTTCCCGATTCTTGTCGCTGAGCTCCTGGCCCTTCATGAGGGAACAGGTTTTCTGGATCTCGTCCTGGGTCAGGCGGTCGCGGCCAGTGGTACCCTCCTGGGTAGGCTGGTCGAGTTCATAGCTGCCCGATTCGAAGATCAGATGTTCGGCGAGGGCATTCGGGCTCATGGCGGTGTAATCGACTGCCTTGGCCTTGGGTGCGGCCACGCTCGACTTGTCTGCTTCGGCCTTGCCGGTGCTGGTGGCGGAACAGCCACCGATGACCAGGAGTAGGGTGGTCGAGGCGGCAACGGCCGCGGCAGTGGAGGTTTTCTTGAACATTGTAGGGCTCTCCTCTTGTGTCGGCGATCAGCGCTTCAGGTCGGGCACGATTGCCGGCGTGCCGCGCGCGGCATCGGTCCAGAACGAAATCAGCGCAATCGAAGCATCGGAACCGTTCTTGATGTTGGGGTAGCGCATCTGCCACAGGCATTCGAGAACGCGGTGCTGGCTGCTGCGGACGTGGTCGTGGGTGGTGCGGTAGGCCGGCCACGATATCGCCTTGGTCCACTCGTCCGGTCGGTTGATGTTGGGCAACACCGAGGCGCGAATGCGCTTGTTGTCCTGGGTGTGGCAGGTCGCGCAGCTGAAATCCATGGTGCCGGAGCGGCGGTAGAACATCACCTCGCCGGCATCGCGCATGGCTTTCTCCATCGGGTGTTTCATCGGCGGATTCCAGGGCATGCCGCTGGACTTGCTGGCGATGTAGGTTTGCAGCTTCATGATGTCGCTGTCCGAACCGTGTTTCTTCGCGATCGCAGGGTCCTTGTCGGTGAAGCCTTGCTGGGTCTTCATGCAATAGACAAGACGGCTATCCAGGTCCATGACTTTGCCGGCGTCGGCAAAATAGCGCGGCAACTCGGCATGAGCGCCCTTCAGCACGCCCGGGCCCTTGCCGAAATCACACTTTTCCAGCGAGGCGTTCTTCGGGCCGCGCGGCGTCTTGAACAGGATTTCGCCTTCCTCGGCAACCAGCCACGCCGGGTTGTCCGGCATCATCATGATGTTCTGGGGACTCTGGGTCAGATACGGGGAGTTGGTTTTCTTGATCAGCTTGTCAAGAACGTCCTCCGGCGCTTCGGCCATGCTGGGACCGGCCATGGCCGCGACAGCCAGCGCGATAGGCAACGCACGCAAGGCTTTTTTGAACATACACGCCTCCTTTAGCAAAGGATAAGGATGGAAAAATCAACGCCGCCTCTATGGCATCCGAAAGCCCGCCTGCGGCGGTCAAGGGATGCGAAGTCAGCGAAGAGCGATGAAAGAATCATGTCGACGGAACCGGTATTGAATTGATATTGGTCTGGTGTATCCGTGTGCCGCATCTGGTGTGGTCAACCTCAAAATCCCCCTGGCTGTTCGAAAAACCCGACACTGCAAACAGCGGCGCTCAATCATCAATTGCGAATTACCGCCAACGGGAACGGACGGGGCGCCAGCTCCTCCCGTTCCCTGCCTGATGGTCAGGCAATCTTGGCAGTATCGGTGCGCTTGTCGCCCTTGTTGTCTTCCCAGGACACCTCGACGGTGTCGCCGGATTTGGCGCCCTTGACCTTGAAGCCCAGGAAGGGGTTCTTGGACACGCCGCCGCCCATGCTGCCCTCGAGCACGACATTGCCGTTGACCTTGGCGGTCACGGTATTGATGTGGTGCGCCGGGACCAGCTGGCCGGTCTTGGCGTCCTTGCGCAGGCCGGTTTCCATGGGATGGTTCATCAGCACTTTCACGTCGGCCACGTCGCCCTGCATGGTGGCGCGGATTTTCATTGGTTCAGCCATTTTCGTTTCCTTTGCTCAATTGGGTATCGATCGATCGTGCGGAAAGCTTAGCCGCCGCAGCCGCCGATGGTGACTTTCACTTCCTTGGCCGCGGTGTAGGTCTTGCCGCCGGCGGTCACGACAGCGCGCACCAGCGAGGTGTTGGCCATCTTGATGCGGGTGGAGATGAAACCCTGGGCGCCGCCCTTGAAATCGAAGCCGGCAACCAGCGGGGTGTTGTTCTTTTCGGCCAGGATCGTGATCGCGGAAGTGCCGGCGATGCTGCTGGTGACTTCCACGGGGACCACGGCGCCGTTTTCGGCGATGTCGGGCGCCTTGATGGTGATGTCCTTGGAATCTGCCGGGGAGGAAATTCCCAGGGCCTTCAGGGTGTCGGGCATGCCCTTGGTGTCGAAGGCGGCGCGAGGCGCGGCGGCGAGCACACGGGCGGGCGTAATCAGGCCGGCGGCAACCGCAACGGCAACCGCACCGGCGCCGGTGGCACCTTTGAGGACGTTTCTGCGCAAAGCGTTCATGCAATATCTCCTACTTGAATTAGAGGCGGTGAATAAAGTCAGTGACCTTGTCGATTTCCTGCTCCGTCAGCACCTTGTGCTTGCCGTAGGGCGGCATCGAGGTGTGCGGGCTGGAGGCGGTAGCGTCCCATATCTTGGCACGCAGTCTGGCCTTGTCCGGGTAACGCGCGCTCATGGCGATGAGCGGCGGACCGGAAAGGCCAGGGGACTCGGCATCGGGCTGGGTGGGCATGCCATGGCATGCCAGGCAATTGCCTTTGGCAAGGCTGAAAGCAATGTCCTTGCCCGTTTCCTCTTGTTTCGGGGAAGTCTGGGCCTGGGCGCTCGATGCCATTACCATCATGCCGGCGATACCTGCTGCCATTGGCAGCTTGATTATCCGCATAGTCCTCCTCCGTATAAGTATTGGCTATTTATGAAGTATCGAGCGCGTCGCCGGAAATCGTGCGGAAACCCTATCAGGCGACGGGTCATCCTTTATGGATGTGCCAAGCATAGAGCAGGTTGCTTTCGAGGTGCAATAGTTCGGACGGTATTTTGCGGCCGTTTGCGCAAGTAAATTAATACTATGCAGGTGCCGGTTTTCCGGCGTGGCGAGGGGCTGCGGACACCTATTTCCTGCTGCTTTCCGCAGTCAGTGTTTCCTGCCATTCACGCCGCCGCGCTTCTGCAGCGGAAAGTTCGTAGAAGTCGCCATCACCCGCCTTGAGGCCGAGGTTTATCTGTTCCAGCGCGGCTGCCAGGTTGCCTTGCACGGCGAACGCTTCGGCTTCCGCACGGTGGCTGGCAAGCTTCTGGCCGAGCGCTGCGCGGGCCTGTGCCAGCAGCCGCCAGAGCCTTGCGTCATCAGGCCGGCTGGCCGCCTGTGCGGCAGCCAGGTCGGCTGCCTGCTGCGCCTGGCCGGCCAGGATGAGCGTGCCACCATAGCCGTAGACCAGCGGAAGATGCAAAGGGTAGCGCGCCATGCCCGAGCGGTACAAGTCCAGCGCCTGCCTGTAGTCTCCCGCGCGGGCCCTGAGTTCGGCGCGCAGATTTAGCAGCATGGGCGAATCGACCGACTTGAGCGCCGGCGCCAGTTCCTTCTCGGCTTCGGCATGCTTGTCCTGCCGGGCCAGAGCGAGGGCCAGTCCGTAGCGGCTGGCGGCTTCGAGCGGGGTCTTCCTGTTCTGCACCTGGTCGCGCAGGCGGGCCACGGCTTCTTCGGGCGTGCCTTCCATGGCCGTGAGCCGGGCGCGCACGAAATGGAATTCGTTGGAGTCGCGCACCTGCCTGTAGGGCATGTGCTCCACGCGGCTGTCGATGTCGGCGATGCGCTGGCTGTTGATGGGGTGGGTGCGCAGGTATTCCGGCGCGTTGTTGTCGTACAGGCGGTTGGCCCGTTGCAGGCGGTTGAAGAACCCGGACATGCCGCGCGGATCGAAATCGGCGCTGGTCAGGATGTCCAGGCCGATGCGGTCCGCTTCGCGTTCGTGCTCGCGGGTGAAGTTGAGCTGGTTCTGCAGGCTCAGGGCCTGGCTGGTGGCGAGAGCGGCCGAGCCGACCTGTGCATTCGAACGGGCCGCCAGCACCGCAACGGCGATGGCGGCGAGCGTGGGCAGGTAGCCCTGGTCATGCTGGGCGATCATGCGCGACAGGTGCTCCTGCGAAATGTGGGCGATTTCGTGCGCCAACACGCCGGCCAGTTCCGATTCGCTTTCTGCCGCCTGGATCAGGCCGGTGTGTACGCCGATGTAGCCGCCGGGCAGGGCGAAGGCGTTGATCGAGGGCTCGCGAACGGCGAAAAAGCTCAGGCTGCGGGTGCTGGCGGTGCTTTCTGCGGCGAGACGGCTGCCCAGGTTGTTGAGGTAGGCCTCGGTTTCGGGGTCGGCGAGGTAGGCGGGGCTGGCGTATATGTCGCGCATGATGGAGCGCGCGATGTCGCGTTCCTGCCTGTCGGAAAGGAACTGCCGGGAAGACTCGCCCAGATCGGGCAGGTTGCTGGCCATTCCGGGCGGCATGGCCAGGAGCAAGGCTAGCAGCAGGCTGGGGATTTTTTTCACAATGCTAAGATGGCTCGAATCTCGAAGAGTTCAGCATGGAGTTTATCAATGAGCGGAGACTTCACCCATTTCGACGACCAGGGGCGCGCGATCATGGTGGATATCGGCGCCAAGGAAGATACGGCGCGGTGTGCTGTCGCCGCCGGCGTCATCCGTATGAGCCAGGCAACGCTGCAGATGATTGCGGCGGGCGGGGCGAAAAAGGGTGATGTGCTGGGCGTGGCGCGGGTTGCGGCCATCCAGGCTGCCAAGCGTACCTCCGACCTGATTCCCCTGTGCCATCCCCTTGCGCTGACCCGGCTGACCGCCGATTTCGAACTGGATGCGGGGGATTGCTGCGTTCGTTGCACCGTGACGGCTGAAACCACCGGCAAGACCGGCGTCGAAATGGAAGCGCTGACCGCGGTGGCCGTGGGCTTGCTGACCATATATGACATGTGCAAGGCAGTCGACCGAGGCATGGTCATCGACGGTGTGCGGCTGTTGCGAAAGGAGGGCGGAAAGTCGGGGTTGTGGGAGGCGGTCAGCTGAAGGACGCAAGTATGAATGTGCGCTTACGCTTTTTCCCGTCCGCCACGACAATGGCGGTCATGAGATTCCTGTTCGCCTGCATTTTGGCCGTGATGGCGCTGGCTCCCGTTCGTGCGGAGGAAGTGAGCCTCGCGCTGCCTTCTGGAGAAACCCTGGCCTTTTCCCGCTATCCGGCCGACGGCAAGGAACTGCTGCTGTGGTTCGCTTCCGAGCACGGGCTCGCGCCGGCCGAGGTGCAGGCCGCCCGCGAGCTTGCTGCGCGCGGCACCGAGGTCTGGCAGTTCGACTTGCTTGCGGCGTTTTTCCTGCCGCCAGCCAACAGCAGCATGGATGGCATACGCGCCGAGGATGTGCGGGCCATATTCGGGGCCGCGCGCAAGACCGGCGCCGCTGTAGTCGTCTATGCGGTCAACCGTGCCGCGGTTCCCGTGCTGAAGGGACTGGCGGACCGGGCAGCGGAGCATACGAAGGTCTTGCTCATGCATCCGCATTTCTATTCCGCCGTGGATACCCTGGTGGGAGCCGACTACCTGTCTTTCGGCAGCCTCAGCAGTGTCGATGCGCTCGTTCTGCAGCCCCGCCGTTCGGCGGCCACGCCCTGGGTCGAGGACCAGCTTGCCGCCTTGCGCAAGCAGGGGGCCAGGGCGGAACTGCTGATGCTGGAGAACGTGCGCGAGGGATTCTGGGTACGCGAGGGCGCGACCGAGTTCGAACTCACCGAGGGCGAGCGCCTGGCCGATCTTGTCAATGAATGGAGAGCACGCGTCAAATGATCCTGCGATGCCTGGCCTGGCTGGTCCTGTCGTTTGCTGCCTTGTCCGCCCAGGCGGCAGGGTTCGTCGAGATGGATGGCGCGACGCCGCCCCCATTGCAACTGAAAGACCGCAACGGCAACAGCCATGCGCTCGCGGCTTACCGCGGCAAGGTGGTACTGGTGAATTTCTGGGCGACCTGGTGTCCGCCTTGTCGGGAGGAAATGCCCTCGATGCAGCGGCTCAAGGAAAAAATGTCGGACCGGGCCTTTGTCATGCTGGGCGTGAACTCCGGCGAGCCGGCCGAAGATTTGGCCGAGTTCCTGAAGCTGGTCAAGGTCGATTTCGACATCCTGCTGGACAGCGACAGCGCGGTGACCCGGCGCTGGAAGGTGTTTGGCCTGCCTACCAGCTTCCTGATCGACCGCCAGGGGAAAGTGCGCTACAGCCTGACCGGCGTGACTGAATGGGATCAGGGCGAGGCGCTGGCGCTGATCGAAGGCTTGCTCAAGCAGGACTGAAATCCCGGAGCAGTCGTGATTTAATTTATTTGGGTATGAATTTAATTCGTTGATTGCCTAAACCAGATCGTTCAAGCAAAATAACAATATATTCGAAACCGTTAATATATATGGGCGGTTTTTTTATTGCTTGGCGCATCCCCGGGTGGCTACCGGGACTTTCTGGCTGTTAATCACACAGCTTATCGGACGGCCGGCTGTTAACCACACAGCTTTTCAGGCGATGATCCACTATGCTGGAGTTTTTCCCGCGGAATTTTCCGGGGGATGCGCTTAATTTGTCTTTAAAACCATGAACGCACGCATACCGGTCGAAGATCATTCCAAACAGGAAATCAAGTATTCCACCTGCTACATGTGCGCCTGCCGCTGCGGCATCAAGGTGACGCTGCAGGAGGGCAAGGTCCGCTACATCCAGGGCAACAAGAACCATCCCACCAACCAAGGCGTGCTGTGCGCCAAGGGCTCGGCGGGCATCATGAAGCAGTATTCCAAGGCGCGCCTGTCGCAGCCCCTGATCCGCAAGCCCGGCACCGAGCGCGGCGCCGGCGAGTTCGAGGCGATCGAGTGGGATCAGGCCCTGGATATCCTCACCGAGCGTCTTGCTGAAATCCGCGCCACCGACCCCTCCAAGCTGGCCTTCTTCACCGGCCGCGACCAGATGCAGGCGCTCACCGGCCTGTGGGCGCAGCAGTTCGGCACCCCCAACTGGGCGGCGCACGGCGGCTTCTGCTCGGTCAACATGGCGGCGGCTGGCCTCTACACCATCGGCTTCTCGTTCTGGGAGTTCGGCGCGCCCGACTGGGATTACGCCAAGTACTTCATCCTCTGGGGCGTAGCCGAGGACCATTCTTCCAATCCGATCAAGATCGGCCTGGAAAAGCTCAAGCGCGGCGGCGGCAAGTTCGTCTCGGTGAACCCGGTGCGCACCGGCTATTCAGCCATTGCCGATGAGTGGGTGCCGATAAAGCCCGGCATGGATGGCCTGTTCGCCATGTCCATCGTGCACGTGCTGCTCACGCGCGAGCTGTTCGACTACGAGTTCCTCATCAACTACACCAATGCCCCCTGGCTGGTGATCCAGAATCCCGGCCATGCCGATGACGGCCTGTTCCTGCGCGACGAGAACGGCAATCCGCAGGTGTGGGACCTGGAAAAGGAAACCTTCGTCAACGGCGCCGACGTCGGCATCACCCCGGCACTGTTCGGTGATTTCGTGGCGCAGGATGGCAGGAGGCTGAAGACCGCCTTCACCCTGATGGCCGAGCGCTATCTCGACGAGCGCTACGCCCCGGCCAACGTTGCCGCCGAGTGCGGTGTGCCGGCGGAGAACATCGAGCGCATCGCGCTGGAAATGGCGCACGTGGCCTTCAAGGAAGCCATCGAGCTGCCCATCGAGTGGACCGACGTGTGGGGCCGCAAGCATGACAAGGTTATCGGCCGCCCGGTGGCGATGTACGCCATGCGCGGCATTTCCGCGCACTCCAACGGCTTTCATTCCTGCCGCGCCATCCACTTCATCCAGATGCTCTTGGGCGCGCTCGACGGCCCCGGCAACTTCCGCGCTCGCGCGCCGTATCCGAAGCCGATCCCGCCGCACCAGCTGCCGGAAAACAACCTCGACATCATCAATGCGCCCAATACCGCGTTGTCGCGCCCGCCGCTGGGCTTCCCCACGCGGCCGGAAGACCTGGTGATCGACGAGCACGGCAATCCGCTGCGCATCGACAAGGCCTTCTCGTGGGAAGCGCCGATGTCCTCGCACGGCATGATGCACATGGTGATCACCAATGCGGTCAACCACGATCCGTATGCGCTCGACACGCTGATCCTGTTCATGGCCAACATGGCGTGGAATTCGTCCATGAACACCAAGAATGTGCAGGACATGCTGCGCGAGAAGGACCCGGAAGAGCCAGGTCAGTACAAGATTCCCTTCCTGGTCGTGGTCGATGCCTTCCACTCGGAGATGGTCAACTTCGCCGATCTGGTGCTGCCGGATACCACCTATCTCGAACGCCATGACTGCATTTCGCTGCTCGACCGCCCGATTTCCGAGCCCGACGCCGCGGCCGACGCCATCCGCTATCCGCTAGTGACGCCCGACCGCAACGTGCGCCCGTGGCAGGAAGTCATGGTGGAACTGGCTTCGCGCCTGAAGTTCCCGGCCTTCACCAACCCGGACGGCAGCCGCAAGTTCAAGGATTACCCCGACTTCATCGTCAACTACGAGCGCTCGCCCGGCGTCGGTTTCCTCTCCGGCTGGCGCGGCAAGAACGGCGACAAGTTCCTCAAGGGCGAACCCAACCCGAACCAGTGGCAGGCCTACATCGACAACCAGAGCTTCTTCGCGCACCACTGGCCGGACAGCCAGAAATACATGCGCTACGTGAACCGCGACTACCTCGAAGTCGCCGCGGAAGCCGGCTTCGTCGGCAAGGTCGAGCCCATCATCATGCAGTTCTATTCCGAGCCGCTGCAGAAGTTCCGTTTGGCCGGCCAGGGTCTGTACGACGGCCCGCAGCCCAAGGACCCCGCGGACAAGGAGCGCCTGACCAAGTACTTCGATCCTCTGCCCATGTGGTACGAGCCGCTCGAGCAGCAGCGCGTGGACGCCGAAGAGTATCCGTTCTTCGCGCTCACCCAGCGCCCGATGTTCATGTACCACTCATGGGATTCGCAGAACGTCTGGCTGCGCCAGATCATGGCGCAGAATTATTTGTACATGAACGCCAAGAAGGCCGCCGACATGGGGCTGAAGGACTACGACTGGGTGTGGGTGGAGTCGCACAACGGCAAGATCCGCTGCCAGTTGAAGACCATGGAAGGCACCCAGGAAGACACGGTGTGGACCTGGAACGCCATCGGCAAGCAGAAGGGCACCTGGGGCCTCAAGGAAGACGCCTCCGAGGCGACCAAGGGCTTCCTGCTCAATCACCTGATTTCCGAACTCTTGCCGGAAAAGCAGGGCGAGCGTCGCCTCACCAACTCCGACCCGGTCTCAGGTCAGGCCGCGTGGTTCGACCTGCGCGTGAAGATCACCAAGGCGGAAGCTGGCGAGACTGGCAGCTGGCCGCAGTTCGGTACAGTGAAGAAGCTGCCTTCCGACCACTATTCCCGCCCGGACGTGCTGCGCTACGACGCGCGCCGGAGCCACGAGAAAGACTGAAAGGCATTGAACAAGGAGGACAAGAGGATGGGAGGAAACTCCTGCTGCGTGACCTCTTGTCCTCGTGTCCTCTTTGTTAAGGATTTGATTAGAGAATCAAGATGAGACTAGGACTGGTTATCGACCTGGACGTGTGCGTAGGCTGCCATGCCTGCGCGGTGTCCTGCAAACAGTGGAACGCCTCCGGCACCACCGGCCCGCTGACGGACTACCAGCCCTTCGGCGCCGAGCCGTCGGGCGTGTGGTTCAACCGCATCCGCCACTTCGAAGTGGGCACCTATCCCAACAACAAGACCGTCAACTTCCCAATGTCGTGCATGCACTGCGAGGACGCCGACTGCGTCACCGTGTGCCCGACCGGCGCTTCCTACAAGCGCGCGGAAGATGGCATCGTGCTGGTGGACCAGGACAAGTGTATGGGCTGCAATTACTGCTCGTGGGCCTGCCCCTACGGCGCGCGCGAACTCGACCGCGAGTCCGGCACCATGAAGAAGTGCACCCTGTGCGTGGACCGCATCTACGACCAGAACATCCCCGAAGCCGAGCGCCAGCCGTCCTGCGTGCTGACCTGCCCGGCGCACGCGCGTATGTTCGGCGACTTCGACGACCCCAACTCCGAGGTCAGCAAGGTGGTGCGCGAGCGTGAGGGCTATGTGCTGATGCCCGAACTGGGCTACAACCCCACCAACCATTACCTGCCGCCACGCAAGCACAAGCCCATCCCTACCGACATCGGCGCGGACAAGGCCGGTCTGGCCGGCAAGCTCAAGCAGTTCGTCAACCGCATGGTCAAGCGTTAAGGAGTCCCCCATGCATCCAGCTTTCTCCGTCATCTTCTTTACCGTGCTGTCCGGCGCCGGTTTCGGCCTGTTCGCGCTGATTTACCTGGCCGATCTCTTCAAGCTCGGCGGCGGCCTGCCGGGCGCCTACGTGTTCTGGACCGGCGTGCTCGCCATCGTCATGGTTGGCGTGGGCCTGTTGTCCTCGACCTTCCATCTGGCCAATCCCAAGAACGCCTGGCGTGCCTTCTCGCGCTGGCGCACCTCCTGGCTGTCGCGCGAGGGCGTGCTGTCGGTTGCCTTCTATCCCTTCGCGCTGGCGTATCTCGCGCTCTACTGGCTGGACATGTGGCCGCTGGTACGGCATTTCGCCGGCGCCTGCGCCACGCTGCTGGCCTGGCTGACGATCTTCTCCACCGCCATGATCTACGCCAGCCTCAAGACTATCCGCCACTGGAACACGCCGCTGGTGCCGGCGGCGTATCTCGCGCTGGGCCATTTCTCCGGCGGCATGATCCTGTTGGTGGTGGCGATGCTGGCCGAGGTGCAGGCGCTGCCCTTCGTGCTGCTGTCGCTGTTCCAGCTCTTCGTCGCCGCGTTCGTGAAAGTGATCTACTACTACTGGATCGGCCGACTGGGGGTGGGCTCCACCATCAACACCGCCACCGGCTTCACCCGCGCGCAGGTCAAGCTGCTGGATGCCGGCCACACGCACGGCACCTTCCTTACCCAGGAATTCGGCTACATCGTGCCCAGGCTGACTGCGGTGAGCCTGCGCCTGATTTCCATGTTCCTGGCCTTTGCCGTGCCGCTGGTGCTGCTTTATTTCGCGCTGGAGTTCCATGCGCCCGTGCTGGGCATCGCTGCGCTGGTGTCGGTTTTTGCCGGCCTGGTGGCGGAACGCTGGCTGTTCTTCGCAGAAGCGCGCCATGTCGTGAACCTGTACCACGGCGCCCAGCGCTGCTAGTTGCAACCCTACGTTTTGTGGGGATTAAATATTGATTTTGCTGGGAATTTTGGTATATTAGCGTTTCCTTATTATAAGTTTTGGGGGCAAAACACATGTTTGGTATCCGCGAAATTGATTCCCATCAGCTCGAGCAGGCGCTGCGGGCCGGCGCGCAGTTGATCGATGTGCGCACCGACGCCGAGCACGCACAAGCCAAGATCGAGGGCTCGACCCATATTCCGCTGCACCTGCTGCCGCTGAAACTGCAGGACCTGAAAGGCAGCCAGCCCATCGTGTTCTATTGCCGTTCTGGCGCCCGCTCGGCGCAGGCCTGCGCCTGGGTGATGTCGCAAGGGCTGGACAATGTCTACAACCTCGCTGGCGGGATCATGGGCTGGGCACGCGACGGCAAGGCCCTCGCGGCCTGAAAAGTCCCTGTATTGCATAAATTCGACGTGTGCGTTAACGTTACCGCCTCGTGATTTTTTAACCCGTTTCGGAGAGACACAATGGAATTCAACAAAGAACTTGACGCCCGCGGCCTGAACTGCCCTCTGCCCATCCTGCGCACCAAGAAGGCGCTTGCGGAGATGGCCAGCGGCGAGATCCTGAAAGTGCTTGCCACCGATCCGGGTTCCGTCAAGGACATGCAGGCCTTCGCGAAGCAGACCGGCAACGATCTGATCAATTCCGCAGAAGCCGGCGGCGAGTACACCTTCTTTATGAAGAAAAAATAAGAAAAAAAAGTAAGCGAGGCGCCAGCCAGCAGGCTAGGCGCCTTTTTTTATATCACATGGAGGCAATTTTCTGATGGAAACCAAAAAACTCGCGATCATCGCTACCAAGGGCACCCTGGACTGGGCCTATCCTCCCTTCATCCTGGCTTCGACGGCCGCTGCGCTGGGCTATGACGTGCAGATTTTCTTCACCTTCTACGGCCTGCAGCTGGTGCGCAAGGATGTCTCCGGCCTCAAGGTGAGCCCGCTCGGCAACCCCGGCATGCCGATGAAAATGCCTTTCGGCCCCAAATGGTTCAAGGGCATCAACTGGAACATCCCCAACGCCGTGCAATCCATCATTCCCGGCTATGAGAATGTCGCCACCAGCCTGATGAAGATGACCATCGCCAACAACGGCGTGGCCACCATCCCCGAACTGCGTAGCCTGTGCCAGGAAGCCGACGTCAAGTTCCTGGCCTGCCAGATGACCGTTGAACTGTTCGGCTTCGACCACGCCGACTTCATCGACGGCGTCGATTATGTCGGCGCGGCCAGTTTTTTCGAGTTTGCCGGCGAATCCGACATCTGCCTGTTCATCTGAGATAACGGCACCAGTTTGAAAGCGCCCCGGACGGGGCGCTTTTTTCGTCGGACTGACGAGTGATTGTGGTTTCCGCGCAACATACTTGATTAGCCGAGTCTGATATGCGCAACAAGCCGCGTGCCGACAGCCAATCTAACTTGTAACATCACCGAAGCTTGTTATTTCGCATGACAACGCCCGTTTCTACATAATTAATCTGCTCCCGGAGGCAACATGAAATTGAATCGCATCGCACTGGCCGTGGCACTTGCCAGCCTTTCCATCGGCGCACACGCCACCAACGGCTACTTCTCCCACGGTTACGGCATGAAAGCCAAGGGCATGGCCGGTGTCGCCACGACCAGCACCGACGACGCCTTCTTCGGCGCAAACAACCCGGCTGCCGCGGCCTTTGCCGGCAACCGCATGGAACTGGGCGCTGATCTGTTCAGCCCGATTCGGGAAGCTAGTAACACCGGTGGTGGATTGGCTTTTGCGAGTGCAGAAAGCGATTCCGAATACTTCCTGATACCGGAGTTCGGTTACAACCGCATGGTCAACAACAATCTGGCGCTGGGTGTCACCGTGTATGGCAATGGCGGCATGAACACTGATTATCCCGGGGCGGCTGCTTTCGGTAACACGAACATGCTGGGCGGCACTGGCTCGCTGGGTGTTGACCTGATGCAGTTGATCGTTGCGCCAACTGTCGCGTACAAAGTTGCTCCTAATCATTCCATCGGTATTTCCCCTCTGCTGGGCTATCAACGTTTTGCTGCAACAGGCATTCAGCCATTTGCCGGGATGTCTACGTCACCTAGCAACGTAAGCGAAAATGGCCATGACGATGCTTTTGGCTATGGTGTGCGTGTGGGCTATCTCGGCAAGATTACCCCGACCGTGACCATTGGCGCAGCCTATGCCAGCACGATGAATTTTGAAGAGTTCGATGCCTACAAAGGCCTGTTCGCCGAACAGGGCGACTTCGACATTCCCGAAAACTACAACCTCGGTGTTTCCTGGCAAGCAACCCCGGCCCTGCGCCTGGCGTTCGACTATCAGCGTATCAATTACAGCGATGTGAATTCGGTTGGCAACCCTGTCCTCCCCAATTTGTCAAATGGTTTGGGTTCTGATAATGGCCCGGGTTTCGGCTGGGATGACGTGGACGTATGGAAGCTGGGCGTGGAGTATAAGTACAACAAAGCCTGGACCCTCCGTGCGGGTTACAGCCATGCTAACAACCCCATTAGTGGCAGCAACTGCTCCACAATGTCAAACTGTGGTGAAGTGATGTTTAACATCTTGGCACCAGCTGTGGTCGAAAATCACGCTACCCTTGGCTTTACTTACACTCTTGCATCGGGCAACGAACTTACCGTCGCATACATGCATGCCTTCCAGAATGAAGCGTCTGGCGTGCGCCCCGGTTTTGGTGGTGGCATCGACAAGATCGAGATGTACCAGAACTCCCTGGGCATCCAGTACAGCTGGAAGATGTAATACCGACGTCTGTAGAAGCTTACAGAGTAAAACCGGGCCGCAAGGCCCGGTTTTTTTTATAGGGAAGCCGCGCCAACCACCATCCGGGGGATAGCAAGCAGACGCATTTGATTAATGAAAAAGGCCGCAACATGCGGCCTTTTTCATTTGCTCAGGCGGCCCAGCTGGCCAGTGAGTTTTTCCAGGGTGTCGCTGAAATCGGCCAGGCGCCTTTTTTCCTGCTCGACCACTGCGGCGGGCGCCTTGTCGGCGAAATTGGGGTTGGAAAGCTTGGCCTGGCACTTGGTGATCTCGCCCTCGATGCGCGCGATTTCCTTGTTGAGGCGGGCGATCTCGGCATCCTTGTCAATCTGGATTTCCAGCATGAGCCGGCAGTCGCCAACGATGGCGATCGGCGCGTCGCCTGCGGGCAGTTCCGGCTGGATGTCGACTCTGGCAAGCTTGGCCAGCGCGGTGAGGTAGGGTGTGAAGGCAGAATAGCGTGCGGCTTCGCCGGCGATGGCCAGCGGCACCTTCTCCGCAGGGGAGAGCTTCATTTCCCCGCGCAAGCCACGCACGGCATCGACCAGCGCCTTGAGTGCAAGAACCCTGGCCGTGGACTCATCGTCCTGAGCCTGGTCGTCTGCGGCCGGATAGGCCTGCAGCATGATGCTGTCGCCATTCTTGGCGGCCAGGGGGGCAACTTTCTGCCAGAGTTCCTCGGTGATGAAAGGAATGATGGGATGTGCCAGGCGCAGCGCGGTTTCCAGTACGGAAACCAGGGTGTGGCGGGTGGCGCGCTGCTGTGCCTCGTTGCCGGTCTGCAATTGCACCTTGGCCAGTTCCAGATACCAGTCGCAATACTCGTCCCAGACGAATTCATAGATGGCGCGGCTCGCCATGTCGAAGCGGTAGTCGGCGAAGGCGGATTGCACGGCGTTGGTCGCTTCGTTCAGACGGCTCAGGATCCAGCGGTCGGCGAAGGAGTGTTCGCGCGGCAGGCTCGCATCCAGCCCGCAGTCCTTGCCCTCGGTGTTCATCAGCACGAAGCGCGTGGCATTCCACAGCTTGTTGCAGAAATTTCGGTAGCCCTCGCAGCGCTGCAGGTCGAACTTGATGTCACGGCCGTGCGTGGCGAGCGAGGCGAAAGTGAAGCGCACGGCATCGGTGCCGAAGGCATTGAAGCCGGCCGGGTAGTCGGCGCGGGTCTGCTTGGCAATCGACTCGGCCTGCCTGGGATTCATCAGGCCGGTAGTGCGCTTGGCGATGAGTTCGTCCAGGCTGATGCCGTCGATCAGATCGATGGGGTCGATGATGTTGCCCTTGGACTTGCTCATCTTGTTGCCGTGGGCATCGCGCACCAGACCGGTGACGTAGACTTCGCGGAACGGCACCTTGTCCGTGAAGTGCAGCGACATCATCACCATGCGCGCGACCCAGAAGAAGATGATGTCGAAGCCGGTCACCAGCACCGAACCGGGCAGGAAGGATTTCAGTTCCGGCGTCTCGTCCGGCCAGCCCAGGGTGGAGAAGGGCCACAGCGCGGAGGAGAACCAGGTGTCGAGCACGTCTTCGTCCTGCCTGGTCGGCCGGCCGCCGGCCATTTTCATCGCCTCGTCTTCGCTTGAGGCGACGTAGACATTGCCATCCTCGTCGTACCAGGCGGGAATGCGGTGCCCCCACCACAGCTGGCGCGAGATGCACCAGTCCTGGATGTTCTCCAGCCACTGGTTGTAGGTGGTGGTCCAGTTCTCCGGCACGAATTTCAGTTCGCCGGATTTGACGACATCGAGGCCGCGCCTGGCCAGGCCTTCCATGGCCATGAACCACTGGTCGGTGAGCATGGGTTCGATCACGGCATGGGTGCGGTCGCCGCGCGGGACCATCAGCTTGTGCGGCTTGGCGGCCTTGAGCAGGCCCTTGTCTTTCAGGTCGGCGAGGATTTTCTCGCGCGCGACATAGCGGTCGAGGCCCTGGTACTCGATCGGGCCGAGTTCGTTGATTTTTGCGTCGAGGGTGAAGATGCTGATGGGGGCGAGCTTGTGGCGGCTGCCCACGGCATAGTCGTTGAAGTCGTGCGCCGGCGTGATCTTGACCACGCCGGTACCGAAGGCGGGATCGACATAGTCGTCGGCAATGACCGGGATGCTGCGTTCGGCGATCGGCAGACGCACCTGCCGGCCGATGAGGTGCTTGTAGCGCTCGTCCTCCGGATGCACCGCCACGGCGACGTCGCCGAGCAGGGTTTCGGGGCGGGTGGTGGCGACTTCCAGGTGGCCATCCTCGCCCTCGATGGGATAGAGGATGTGCCACATGAAGCCGTCTTCTTCCTGGCTGACGACTTCCAGGTCCGACACCGCCGTGCCCAGCACCGGGTCCCAGTTGACCAGGCGTTTGCCGCGGTAGATCAGGCCTTCCCTGTACAGCTTGACGAAGACTTCGCTGACTGCACGCGACAGGCCTTCGTCCATGGTGAAGCGTTCGCGGCTCCAGTCCGGCGAGGTGCCCAGCCGCCGCATCTGTCCGGTGATGGTGGAGCCGGAATGTTCCTTCCATTCCCACACTTTATCCAGGAATTTCTCCCGGCCGAGATCATGGCGCGAAATGCCCTTGGCGTCGAGTTGGCGCTCCACCACGATTTGCGTGGCGATGCCGGCGTGGTCGGTGCCGGGCTGCCACAGGGTGTTGTCGCCCTGCATGCGGTGCAGGCGGATGAGTGCATCCATCAGGGTGTGCTGGAAAGCGTGGCCCATGTGCAGCGTGCCGGTGACGTTGGGCGGCGGCAGCATGATGCAGTAGGCGGGTTTGTTCGTGTCGCCGGAAGGCTTGAAATAGCCGGCGGATTCCCACCGGGCATACCAGCGGGATTCGATGTCTTTGGGCTCGAAGGCTTTGGCGAGTTCCATCTAGGGATAACGGCGGATTCGTAAACCCGCCATTATACCGGCTGGCCTGGCAGTATCAGGAGCGGCTGTCAGGATTTGCCGAGCTGCTCGGCAACGGCCTCGCGCACGATTTCGCGGATGTGCACGTCCATCTGCGCAAGCAGGGCGGACAGGCTGTCGTCGAGGCTGTTACGCACTTCGCTGAGCAGACGGTCGCGTAGCAGGGATGTCAGGCGCGGTTCGAGTTCGCCCATGACCCGTTCCACCAGCACTTCGGGGTCGATGGCCGGGGTTGGCGGCGACGAAGCCTGCATTTCAGCCGATTCGGCGGCGGGCGTGGGGGACGCCGCCGCGCCAGGCTCGCCTACGGCGACCACGTCGGTCAGCACCGGCAGCCAGGCGTCCTCCGGTAGCGGTGGCGGGGCATTGGGTGAGGGAGCTGCATTGCTGGGTGCGGAGGGCTCGGCGCCGCCCTGGTGCCTTTTCAGCAGTGCGTCCATCTTGTCGAGCAGCGGATCACTCATTGTTGCCCCCTGTTGCGCAAGTCGTGGTTGACCAGTTCATAGCCGCGGTCCCTGTAGAAACGATAGCGCTGCCTGCCTTTGAGCACGTCACTTTCTTCTTCGGTGACGATTTCCACCAGGCGTTCGAAGCGACTGAATACCGGCGGCGGCTCTTCGCCCAGGTTGACCAGCACGTCGGCACTCGGCAGTGCATCCGCGTTCATGCCGATGATAACAGGCGTGGACGCGGCGAGGGGACTGCTGTCGCGGCAGTGCGGGATGAAGGACAGCGCCGGCTGCGTCCACAGCAGTCGGTCGATATCCGCAGCCACGGTTTCGTCCGGTGCGTATATCAGCACGTTCAGTTTCTGCGCCCAGGCCTTGGCGATAAGCTGGCGCGCAATGCCAAGCTTGTCGGTGGCATGGCTGTAGAAGCTGACCTCGGTCACTTGCCTGCCTGGTCGATGAGGTATTGCACCAGCAGCGGCACCGGCCGGCCGGTCGAGCCTTTCTTGTCGCGGCCGCCACGGTAGGCGGTGCCGGCGATGTCGAGGTGCGCCCAGGCGTAGCGCTTGGCGAAGCGCGCGAGGAAGCAGGCAGCAGTGATCGAGCCGCCGGCGCGGCCGCCGATGTTGGCCATGTCGGCGAGGTTGCTCTTCAGCTGTTCCTGGTACTCATCCCACAGCGGCATGCGCCAGACGCGATCCCAGGCCTGGTCGGCAGCCTGTTCCAGGGCCTGCGCGAGCTTGTCGTCGTTGGCATACAGGGCGCTCGGGTGATGGCCCAGTGCGATCACGCAGGCGCCGGTCAGGGTCGCGAGGTCGACCACGGCAGCGGGCTTGAAGCGCTCGGCGTAGGTCAGCGCATCGCACAGGATGAGACGGCCTTCTGCGTCGGTATTGAGGATTTCGATGGTCTGTCCCGACATCGAGGTGACGATATCGCCCGGTTTGTTGGCATGCGCGTCAGGCAGGTTCTCGCAGGCGGGCACGAGGCCGACGACGTTGAGCTTGAGGCCCAGTTCGCCGATGGCGCGGAAGGCGCCGAGCACGGCGCCGCCGCCGCTCATGTCGTAATTCATCTCGTCCATGTCGGCGGGCGGCTTCAGCGAGATTCCGCCGGCATCGAAAGTGATGGCCTTGCCCACCAGCACGACGGGCTGTTCGCCCTTTTTGCCGCCCTCGTGGCGCAGTTCGATGAACATCGGCGGCTTGTCGCTGCCCTTGGCCACCGACAGGAAGGAGCCCATGCCGAGCTTCTCGCAGGCGGTCTTGTCCATGACCTTGCACTTGAAGCCGTAGGATCTCGCGAGCTGCCTGGCCTGGCCGGCGAGGTAGCTTGGCGTGCAGACATTGGACGGCATGTTGCCGAGATCGCGCGCGAGCGCCATGCCCCGCACCATGGCGACGCCTTGCTTCAATCCGGCAGCGGCGGTGCTGTCCGCCAGGAAGCCGATGCTGCCGAGCCGGGCGCGGGTGTCGGGCTTGCTCTTCATGTGGTCGAAGCGGTACAGCACATCACCCGCGACGATGGCGGCCTGGGAGAGGTTCCAGTCCGTCGTGCGCTTGCCGACCTTGACCTCGCCGAGGGCAAGGATCACGTCCCTGGCCGCGGTGTTGCTCGCGGCCTTGACCGCGCTGGCAATGGCGTCGCGATAGTCTTTTTCGGCAAGTCCACCCTGCTTGCCGAGGCCGACGAGCAGCACGCGCACCGCAGCGATGCCGGGGAGCTCGCGCAGCAGCAGAGTGCTGCTCGCGCTGCCGTCCATGTCGCCGCTTTTCAGAATGGCCGTGATGCGGCCACCGGTTGCCTTGTCGAGGACGCGGGCAGTGGCGGAAAGCCTGCCGTCTTCGAATACGCCTACGGCGATACAGTCGCTTTTGAGTTTCTCGGGCGACCCGGTTTTTATGCTAAATTTCGGGGCATTGTCTTTTGCTGACATGGGACATTCTGCGGGATGTTGAGAATGCGCTCATCTTTGCAAACCCTGGCCAGATAGTCAAAACCTCCCTGAAAATCCCCATGCTTTACAGGCGCGCGTTGCTGCAGGAACTGAGTCTTTCGAGCGCCGCTTCGCTTGTCATTCTTATCGCCATCGCGCTGGTGACGCTTTTCGTGCGCCTGCTCGGAGAGGCCGCCCGCGGCGAGCTGGCGAACGAGGCGGTGTTCGCCTATCTCGGCTTCAGCCTGCTGCATTTCCTGCCGGTGCTGCTGTCGGTGGCGATCTTCATCGGCGCCATGCTGACGCTCATGCGTTACTGGCGCGACAACGAAATGGCCATCTGGCTGAGTTCAGGCCTGTCGCTCAACGACTGGATCCGGCCCATGCTCACCTTCGCCGTGCCCATGGCGCTGATCCTGCTGTTGCTTACCAACAGCATCATCCCGTGGGCGGCCAACAAGAAGGATGCCTACAAGGCCGAACTGCTCAGCCGCGATGACACGTCCATGGTGGTGCCGGGAATATTTGCGGAATCGCAGGGCGGCGATCGCGTGTTCTTCGTCGAGAGCCTCAATCCGCTTACCGGCACGGTGCGCAACGTGTTCATGCAATCGCGCGACAGCGGCAAGCTGGGCGTGGTGGTGGCGGCGGAAGGCGCGCAGCGGAGGATGGATGACGGCACGCGTTTCCTGGTGCTGTCCAAGGGGCGCCGCTACGAAGGCGAGCCCGGCCAGGCGGAATACCGCATGATCCAGTTCGACCGCTACTGGATACGCCTCGATCCGGTCGAGGTCAAGGCCAGGGAAAGGCAGCAGAGCATCCGCCAGCAGAGCACGGCTGAACTGTGGAGAAGCGCCGACACCGATGCCCGCGGCGAACTCGCCGGGCGCTTCAACGTGCCTTTGGGTCTGCTGGTGCTGGCGCTGCTGGCGATCCCGCTCAGTTACGTGAACAACCGCGCCAAGCGCTCGTATGGACTGATCGCCGCACTGCTGGTGTTCTTCATCTATCACAACCTGATTTCCGTGACGCAGGCCTGGATGGCACAGGACAAGCTGGGGCTGATTGCGGGCATGCTGCTGGCGCACCTGCCGGCGGTTGCAGCGCTGGCGGCGTTCTACGCCTACCGGATGCGAATGCGGCCATTCAACTTCAGGCTGGGGCGCAAATGAACCTGATTGCCCGTTATCTGCTGAGGGAGGTGGCGACGTCTGCCGGTTTCGTGTTCGTCGCGCTGGTCCTGCTGTTTTCTTTTTTCGATCTCGCCAGTGAGCTCGACAGCATCGGCCGCGCCGACTACGGCTTTGCGCAGGCGGCCTTGTACGTGGCGCTCAACGTGCCGGGACATGTGTACGAGATCGTTCCGATCGCGGCGCTGATCGGCGCCCTGTTTGCGCTGTCGCGCCTGGTGATGAATTCCGAATTCACGGTGATGCTGGCCTCGGGCATTTCGAGCTGGCGCGTCGCCATGCTGCTGGCGCTGGCCGGAGTCGGCTTCGCGCTGATCGCGCTGCTGGTTGGTGAGCTGGTGTCACCCTGGTCGGAACAGGCAGCCAAGCGGCTGAAGCTGCAAGCCACCGAGTCGGTCGTGGCGCAGGCTTTCCGCTCGGGGCTCTGGGTCAAGGACGGCAATGCCTTCATCAATGCCCGCGAAGTGCTCCCAGATTCCGGGCTGCGCGGGCTCAAGGTCTATGAGTTCGACCAGAACTGGGAGCTGGAACGGATCGTGACGGCCGAAAGCGGAACCTGGGCAGGCGAAAAAAGATGGAAGCTCGGCGATGTCGTGGATACGCGTTTTTCAACTGAAGGCATCAAGGTCGGCAACGAGAAAACCATGGACTGGGAATCCGTCCTGGGCCCGGACATCCTCAGCGTGCTGCTGGTTTCGCCGGAAAAAATGTCCACGCTGGCGCTGATCAATTACATCCGTCATCTCAGCGAGAACAAGCAGAAAACCACGCGCTATGAAGTCGCGCTGTGGTCGAAGTTCTTCTACCCGCTCGCCATTCCCGTGATCATGCTGCTGGCGCTGCCCTTCGCGTTTCATTCCCCGCGTTCGGGAGGGATCGCGCTGAAGGTGTTTCTGGGCATTCTTGCCGGTCTGGCATTTCACCTCAGCAACCGGCTGTTTTCCCATGTCGGCCTGCTCAACGACTGGCCGCCCTTCATTACTGCCTCGATGCCTTCGCTGGTGTTCCTGGCGGTAGCGCTGCTCGTCCTCAAGCGCCTCGAAAGACGCTAGCACATCGATCAGCCGGATCTGGCCAGCCGGGTTTTGCACAGCCGGTCGTGCAGGAACTGGCGTTCAGGATCGAACAGCGCCCACAGAAAGCCGGCTCCGGCGCTCAGCAGTCCGATCACGGCCAGGCTGAAGCGAGCGACGCACTGGGCGGTCGTCGGCGGCGTGCCGTCCGCGCTGACCAGGCGGATGCGCCAGGTTTTCATGGCGAGGGTCTGGCCGCCGCGTTTCCAGAACGTCAGGAAATACAGCATGATTACGCCCAGCAGGTAGAGCTGGAAAACCGCCTTCTGGAAGGGCCCGTGGATGCTTCCGAAAATTGGAATATAAGCAAAGCCTGCAACGAGGCACAGCGCAAACAGCAGCAGGGATTCATACAGCATGGAGGCCAGGCGCCGCCTCAGGCTTGCGGCTTGTATCGGGGTGGTTGCGTTTTCTTGCATGGTGGTTCTATATTCACGGCTAGGGTGCCGGCAATGTCCAGGTGCCCCGCCAATAACAATCATCATCGAGGAGGGGGGTACGATGCATATCGTAAAGCAACTCATGGCCATTCCGGGCGTGATTGCGGCGGGGGAGTTCGCTTACAGGGGGGATCGCTTCCAGTACGAGGGAGCGTTGACCGCGGAATTTGCCCGCATGGCGTCAATCCTTTGCCGTTCGAACACGGTGAATGTCAACATGCAGTCCGAGATCTTTGATTCGTTCGCCGAGAATTGCGGCTACAAGCCCGCGCAGGGCTGGATCATGCGCGGCGCCCAGATGTCCATCTGCAACATCGGCAATTATTTCGCTTTCATCGAAAACCGCCCGGAACTTCTCAACGACGTCATGACCATCCTGCGTGCGAAGGTCGGTGACATTGGCGACGATCTTCTGGTGAACCTGTATGCCAGGATCGGCGGCGATGTAAAAGAAGCCCTGTATTAATCCCACAGTCGAGGACAAGATGGATCTGAAACAACTGATGAATTTGCCGGGTGCGCTGGCTGCATTCACCTATACCGACAAGGGTGACCTTACCGACCATGTCGTGCGCGAGGGGAGCGAGATCACCAGGGAGGTGCTGGACCTGCTGGCGCACTCCTGTGTTGCCAACATCGCCATTGCCACCCTGGAGGCGCGCGGCTGGGAGGCGCTGACGGGGCAGAAGGGATTCGAACCGCTGCAGGGCTTCTCCATGATCGGCCTCGAATGGTCGGTGGTGCTCACCGGCCGCTGTGGGGTCATCATGAAGAACCGCGACGTCAATTATGAAGATGCATTCAATGCCATCGAGGCATGCGGGGCGGCGCAGCATATGCAGGGGGCTGCATGACACTGAGAAAATTACTCATCTTGGACGGCGTGGTTGCAGTATGCCGTTTCCAGGATGACGGCAGCATCATGGACGCTGCCGGCACCATGCCGGCGGACATGGTAGAGCGCATGGCCAAGTTCGCGCAGTGGTACCGCCGCATGATTTCCGGCAATACCGATCTGCTTTCGTTGTTCTCGCAGATGCCCGGCTGGTCGCCCTCGCAGGGCTGGATCGTGCATGGCGACAAGATGAGCGTCTGTTCCATGGGCAACCTGGTTTGCATGGTGCATCACGGCCAGGGTTCGCTGCAGGCCATCATGGAGGCCTTGACGGAGGCCTCGCACGAGTAGGCTCTCCGGGATAAAAGGGCCGGGCCGGCGCTGCGCAAACTGCCTGGGACCGATCTTTCCTTGACCGTTGCAGGGTAAAACGTATACCCTTGGCGGTTTACGGAAAACATTGTTTTTAGGCGTTTTTTTATGGAATTGACCGGCGCCGAGATTGTCACGCGCTGCCTGGCCGAGGAAGGAGTCGAATTCGTTTTCGGCTATCCCGGCGGCGCGGTGCTCAACATCTACGACGAAATCTTCAAGCAGAGCAAGTTCAAGCACGTGCTGGTTCGCCACGAGCAGGCGGCCGTGCATGCGGCCGACGCCTTCGCGCGCGCCTCCGGCAAGGTCGGCGTGGCGCTGGTTACGTCCGGCCCCGGCGCGACCAATGCGATTACCGGCATCGCCACGGCGTACATGGACTCGATTCCCGTGGTGATCCTTTCCGGCCAGGTGCCGACGGCCGCGATCGGCCTCGATGCCTTCCAGGAAGTCGATGCCGTCGGCATCACGCGCCCCTGCGTGAAGCACAACTTCCTGGTCAAGGATGTGCGCGAACTGGCGAGCACCATCAAGAAGGCTTTCCATATCGCCGCCACCGGCCGCCCGGGACCGGTGCTGGTCGACATCCCCAAGGACGTGACCTACCACAAGACCGAGTTCGCCTATCCGGACACGGTCTCCATGCGTTCCTACAACCCGGTGCTGAAGGGCCACAGCGGCCAGATCCGGAAGGCGGCGCAGATGCTGCTGGAAGCGCGGCGGCCCATGATCTACACCGGGGGCGGTGTCGTGCTTGGCAATGCATCCGAGCAGATCACCGAACTTGCCAAGCTGCTGCACTATCCCGTCACCAACACCCTGATGGGGCTGGGCGGCTATCCCGCCACCGATCGCCAGTTCCTTGGCATGCTCGGCATGCACGGCACCTATGAAGCCAACATGGCCATGCAGCACTGCGACGTGCTGCTGGCGGTGGGCGCGCGCTTCGACGATCGCGTGATCGGCAACCCCGCTCACTTCGCGCGCGAGCAGCGCCGCATCATCCACGTCGACGTGGATCCGTCCTCCATTTCCAAGCGCGTCAAGGTCGATGTGCCTATCGTCGGCGACGTGCAGCAGGTGCTGGACGAATTGCTCAAGCTGCTCAAGGCCAGCAAGGAAAAGCCTGACGAAGCCGCACTCAACACCTGGTGGACCCAGATCGAGCTGTGGCGCTCGCGCAACTGCCTGAAGTACAACCGCGAGTCCGAGATCATCAAGCCGCAGTACGTGGTGGAAAAGCTCTGGGAAGTGACCAGGGGCGACGCCTTCGTGACGTCCGACGTCGGCCAGCACCAGATGTGGGCGGCGCAGTTCTACAAGTTCGACAAGCCGCGCCGCTGGCTCAACTCCGGCGGTCTCGGCACCATGGGCGTGGGCCTGCCCTATGCCATGGGCGCGCAGCTCGCGCATCCGGAGTCGACGGTTGCCTGCATCACCGGCGAGTCCAGCATCCAGATGTGCATCCAGGAGCTTTCCACCTGCAAGCAGTACCGCATGCCGGTGAAAATCGTCAACCTGAACAACCGCTACATGGGCATGGTGCGCCAGTGGCAGGAATTTTTCTACGGCAGCCGCTATGCCGAGTCCTACATGGATTCGCTGCCGGACTTCGTGAAGCTTGCTGAAGCCTATGGCCACGTCGGCATGCGCATCGAAAAGACCGCCGATGTCGAAGCCGCGTTGAAAGAAGCATTTTCCCCGGCCATGAAGGAACGCCTGGTGTTCATGGACTTCATCACCGATCAGACCGAGAACGTGTTCCCCATGGTCGAAGGCGGCAAGGGCCTGTCGGAAATGATCCTGGCCGAGGAACTCTGACATGCGCCACATCATTTCCCTGCTGATGGAAAACGAGGCCGGTGCGCTGTCGCGGGTGGCCGGCCTGTTCTCCGCGCGCGGCTACAACATCGAGTCGCTGACCGTGGCGCCGACCGAGGATGCCACCCTGTCGCGCATGACCATCGTCACCGTCGGCTCCGAGGACGTCATCGAGCAGATCATCAAGCAGCTGAACAAGCTGATCGACGTGGTCAAGGTGCTGGATCTGACCGAAGGCAGCCACATCGAGCGCGAACTCATGCTGGTCAAGGTGCGCGCGGCCGGCAAGGAGCGCGAGGAACTCAAGCGCATGGCGGACATCTTCCGCGGCCGCATCATCGACGTTGCCGACCTCACCTACACCATTGAACTGACCGGCACCGGCACCAAGCTGGATGCTTTCCTCGAGGCGATCGACCAGAGCGTGATCCTCGAAACCGTGCGCACCGGCGCTTCCGGCATTGGCCGCGGCGACCGCATATTGAAAGTCTGAAAGCATCCGTTGCCAGCTCCCGGCAACTGACGAACATCACCGAACACGTAAAGACATTGCTGAAAGGAAAAGACATGAAAGTTTATTACGACAAGGACGCCGACCTTTCCATCATCAAGAAGAAGAAGGTCGCCATCATCGGCTACGGCTCGCAAGGCCACGCCCATGCCAACAACCTGCAGGATTCGGGCGTCAAGGTCACCGTCGGCCTGCGCAAGGGCGGCGCCTCCTGGGACAAGGCCAAGAAGGCCGGCCTCGCTGTCAAGGAAGTCGCGGCGGCAGTCAAGGAAGCCGACGTGGTGATGATCCTGGTGCCGGACGAGCAGCAGGCCGACCTCTACAGGAACGAGATCGAACCCAACTTGAAGAAGGGCGCTGCGCTCGCCTTCGCTCACGGCTTCAACATTCATTACAACCAGATCGTGCCGCGCAAGGACGTCGACGTGATCATGGTCGCGCCCAAGGGCCCCGGCCATCTGGTGCGCTCCACCTACACCCAGGGCGGCGGCGTGCCTTCGCTCGTTGCCGTGTACCAGGACGTGTCGAAGAAGGCCAAGGATCTTGCGCTGTCCTATGCCGCGGCCAACGGCGGCACCAAGGGCGGCGTGATCGAGACTTCGTTCCGCGAAGAGACCGAAACTGACCTGTTCGGCGAGCAGGCCGTGCTGTGCGGCGGCTGCGTGGAGCTGGTCAAGGCTGGTTTCGACACCCTGGTGGATGCCGGCTACGCGCCCGAGATGGCCTACTTCGAGTGCCTGCACGAACTCAAGCTGATCGTCGACCTGATGTACGAGGGCGGCATAGCCAACATGAACTACTCCATCTCCAACAACGCGGAGTATGGCGAGTACGTGACCGGCCCCAAGGTCATCAACGACGAGTCGCGCTGGGCCATGCAGGAAGCCCTGGAAAATATCCAGAACGGCAACTACGCCAAGCAGTTCATCCTGGAAGGCCGCACCAACTATCCGGAAATGACCGCGCGCCGCCGTCTCAACGCCGAGCACCCGATCGAGGTGGTGGGCGCCAAGCTGCGCAGCATGATGCCGTGGATCAGCAAGAACAAGCTGGTTGACCAATCCAAGAACTGATCCGAAGCCTTCCGGCTTCCGAATGAGGCACAGAGACACAGAGAAAGAATTTTCTGTGAAACTCTGTGCCTCATTGTTTTCAGGGGCAAGAATTTGAGAAACTATGCCTTCTGCATCTTTCCTGGCTCTGCCTGAACCGGCACATGCTTGACTTCAAACACAGCAAGGGCGAAATGACCAGGCCGCGGATGCGTGACCGCGGTATTTACGTGCTGCCCAATCTTTTTACCATCGGCGCGCTGTTCGCGGGTTTCTATTCCATCGTGCAAGCCATGAACAGCAGTTGGGAGCACGCGGCCGTGGCAATCTTCATTGCCATGGTGCTGGACGGCCTCGACGGACGCGTGGCGCGCATGACCGGCACGCAGAGCGTCTTCGGCGCGGAGCTCGACTCGCTGTCCGACATGGTGTCCTTTGGCGTGGCGCCGGCGCTCGTCATGTACGTCTTTGCGCTCAAAGGGCTGGGCAAGTTCGGCTGGATTGCGGCGTTCGTCTTCTGTGCCGGCGCGGCCCTGCGCCTGGCCCGCTTCAATACCCAACTGGAGGTCGCCGACAAGCGCTTTTTCCAGGGCCTGCCCTCGCCGGCTGCAGCAGCGCTGGTGGCCGGTTTCGTCTGGGTCATGGTCGAGTATGGCATATCCGGCCCCGAGGTGGCCTGGCTTGCTTCGGCAGTCATCCTTTTTGCCGGCATCAGCATGGTGACCAACCTCAAGTTCTACAGCGGCAAGGAAATCAACCTCAGGAAGAGCGTGCCGTTTTTCGTGGTACTGTTGATCGTGCTGTTCTTCATCCTGGTGTCCACCAGCCCGCCGGAAGTGCTGCTGATCATGTTCACGCTGTATGCGCTATCAGGTTACGTTCATGCGACATGGCGATGGCTGCATCGCAAGGAAAAAGCGGCTGCCCACTTGCCAGAAGAGAAAAAATAAATACAATTTAGACCATGTCTAATGTGGCCTCCCCCTCTTACGCCATCTGCCTGTCGAACATGCTGTTCGGCACCCTGCTGCTGCGCAAGCAGTAGACGCCGCTTTTTACTCCCCATTCGTATCCCAGCCCCGCTTGAGCGGGATTGAATTCGTCAACCCGGCGTATGCCAGGAGAACAGCATGACTGACCGTTTGTACATTTTCGATACCACCTTGCGCGACGGCGAGCAAAGTCCCGGCGCCTCCATGACCAAGGACGAGAAGCTGCGCATCGCGCGCCAGTTGGAGAAGTTGGGCGTGGACGTGATCGAGGCCGGCTTTGCCGCCGCGAGCCCGGGCGATGCCGACGCCATCCACGCCATCGCCGAGGCCATCCAGGACTCCACCGTGTGCTCGCTCGCGCGTGCCAACGAGCGCGACATCCGCGCCGCCGGCGAGGCCATCAAGCCGGCGAAGTCCGGGCGCATCCATACCTTCATCGCCACCAGCCCCATCCACATGGAGAAAAAGCTGCGCATGCAGCCCGACCAAGTGGTGGAAGCCGCGGTCAAGGCCGTCAGGCTCGCGCTTGAATATACCGACAATGTGGAGTTCTCGGCCGAGGATGCGGTGCGTTCGGAGATGGATTTCCTCTGCCGCATCTTCGAGGAAGTCATCAAGGCCGGCGCCAGGACCATCAACGTGCCCGACACCGTGGGCTATTCCATTCCCGCCCTGTGGGGCGAGCGCATGAAACAGTTGATCGAGCGCGTACCGAACTCCGACAAGGTGATCTGGTCCACGCACTGCCACAATGACCTCGGCATGGCCGTGGCCAACTCGCTCGCCGCAGTGATGAACGGCGCGCGCCAGGTCGAGTGCACCATCAATGGGCTGGGCGAACGCGCCGGCAACGCCTCGCTGGAAGAGATCGTCATGGCGGTGCGCACGCGCCGCGACGTGTTCCAGTGCGACACGCGCATCGACGCTACCCAGATCGTGCCGGCCTCCAAGCTGGTGTCGACCATTACCGGCTATCCGGTGCAGCCGAACAAGGCGATCGTCGGCGCCAACGCCTTCGCGCACGAGTCTGGCATCCACCAGGACGGCGTCCTCAAGCACCGCGAGACCTACGAAATCATGCGCGCCGAGGACGTGGGCTGGACCGCCAACCGCCTGACCCTGGGCAAGCTTTCCGGCCGCAACGCCTTCAAGACCAAGCTCGCCGATCTGGGCATCGTGCTCGATTCCGAGGAAGCGTTGAACGCGGCATTCAAGCGCTTCAAGGATCTCGCCGACAAGAAGCGCGAGATATTCGACGAAGATCTGCAGGCGCTGGTAAGCGATGAAGGCTATATCGCCGAACACGAACGTTTCAAGCTGGTGGCGCTGAAAGTCTGCTCCGAAACCGGCGAAGTGCCGCATGCCAGGCTGGTCATCGCCGATGAGGGGGTAGAGCGGAATGCCGAGGGCGATGGTTCCGGTCCGGTCGACGCCACTTTCCGCGCGCTGGAGTCGGTGGTCAACAGCGGCGCCAACCTGCTGCTGTACTCGGTCAACAACATTACCAGCGGTACCGATGCACAGGGCGAGGTGACCGTGCGTCTCGCCAAGGGCGGGCGTATCGTCAACGGCCAGGGCGCCGACACCGACATCGTGGTGGCTTCGGCCAAGGCCTACCTGCACGCGCTGAACAAACTGCATTCCAAGCTGGAGCGGGCGCACCCGCAGGTTTAGTAAGCCTTCGCTTCGCTGGTCCGGCTAGACCGCCCCGGTTTTCGACGGGGCGGTTTTTTTTGCGTAGGCGATTGCGGCCAGGTAGAACACGACCGAGAGGACGATCTCGATTACCGCCAGGCTGGCAGAAGGCTGTCGATCCGACCAGGCGCGCATGACGCCTTCCGTGAAGTAGAGCAGGATGAACATCGAGGCCCACTGGTAGGTGTAGCGGCGCCCCTTGAGGATGCCCATCAGCGGCAGCAGCAGCGGCAGGGCTTTCAGCACCAGCCAGGAGCCGCCCGGCCGCAAGGGCGCGAGCCACAGTTCCCAGGCGAGACAAAGCAGGATCAGCGCGATGAGGCTGGCGCTGGCGATGAGGATCAGGGTGCGTGCGGTAGGCATCATGCGGCCAGCTTCAAGGCCACTTCGGCGAGACGCTTGCCCTGGGCGATGCACAGCCTGCGCTCTTCCTCGGTGAGCGGCCTGTCGTCCTGCGCGCCGGCAACGTGACTCGCGCCGTAGGGCGTGCCGCCGCTCGTGGTGGTGTTGAGCTCGTCGTGGGTGTAGGGCAGGCCCAGCACGATCATGCCGTGATGCAGCAGCGGCAGCATCATCGAGACCAGCGTGGTTTCCTGACCGCCATGCATGCTGGCGGTAGAGGTAAAGACGCAGGCAGGCTTGCCGGCGAGCGTGCCCTGCATCCACAGGCCGCCGGTACCGTCGAGGAAATATTTCAGCGCGGCGGCCATGTTGCCGAAGCGGGTGGGGCTGCCAAGCGCGAGCCCGATGCATTCCTCGAAGTCGCGCAGTTCGGCGTAGGGTGCGCCTTCCGGCGGCACTGCCGGCTCGGCGGTTTCGGTCCTGGGCGCGACCTTGGGCACGCTGCGGATGCGCGCTGCGCTACCCGGAACGGACTCGATGCCGCGCGCGACAAGACGCGCCATTTCGGCGACGCTGCCGCCCTGGCTGTAGTAAAGAACAAGAATCTCGGCCATCAGGCGGGCTCCACTTCGACAAGATCAAAAAACGGCGTTTGCTCGACCAGGCCGCCCAGTGCGATGCGGCGGCGTTCGCCCTGGTGCCACAGGTCGGCGGTGCGCCCGCGCTGGTAATGGCCTTGCGGCAGCAGCAGGCGTTCCTCGGTCTGCAGGACGGCGTTGGCCGGAATCAGCAGGGCCGGTTGCCCCAGGTTGGCGGCGCTGCCTTCGGCAAAGCGCAGCACGACCGAGGCGGCGTTGGGCGAAAGCTTTTCCACGCCGGCCACTACGACCTGGCCCTTGGACATTTTTCCCCAGCGGATGACGCCGAGCAGCCAGGCCGCATCTGCCGTGTTCTCCTCGCGCAACGCGAGCGGATTGCCCATGCGCACCTGGGCAACTTCCTGTGCGTGCGCGGAAATCGCGAGGCCGTTCGCGCTGTCGTTGGCCACTTGCCAGCGGGCGGGTTCCCCCTGATCGGCAGGCGGGCCTGCGGTCGCCTGAGGCGAAGGGACAGGCTTGTGCTTGGGGTCGAACAGCCGATGTATGGCCGAAATGCCGCTGATCACTTCGACGTGGGTGAGGCCCGGCGCGTAGCGCTTGAAGCCGCGCCGGTTTCCGCCGCGCCAGGCCTGGTGCAGCCGGGCAAGGAGATGCGGGCCGTTGATCCGGTGCGCCATCTCGGTCAGGCCAAGGCTGCGGAAGTCCTCGCCGTTGCGCAACCTGGCGAGCAGGCTGCGCAGGTGCTTGCAGAGCGCTTGCGTATCCAGTGCGAGGCATGCGGAAGCATCCTCGGTATCTTCGTTGACAGCAGGGCTGTCGGATCCGGGGTTGATCAGGAACGCCGCCTTCCTGTCTTGGCCGCCTCGGCGGAGCTCGGCAAGCTGGCCGAACTTGCTCAGGCAGGCGAGGGTGACTTCGATTTCCGGACGGGTGAACCTGTACGGGTCGGCCAGCGCCAGCAGCAGGGCGCGCCTGTATAGGGTTTCGGCGGAGTGCCCGGCATCGTCAGCCACGACATCGCCCCAGCCTTCTTCGCCGATTGCCGCGTGCAACTGGTGCAGTTCGTGCCAGCCATGCAGGGGCGGCGAGGTATAGCTGCGATAGCTGGTGCAGATCTGATTCGACAGCGCGGCCAGCAGATGGGTCAGCGCCGTCTGCCTGGCCTTCGTGCCGCCGAACAGCGAGCGTCTGTGCTGGAGCGCCAGGCTGACCAGCTTCCATGCATGCGCGAGTTCGATCGCGAGTTCGCAGGCGAGATTGGCGGCCTGCCTGTGCACCACGCTCTGCGGCGTGCCGTTTTCCGGCAGGCTGGCGACAAGCTGCTCGATCAGCCGCTGCACCGCGGTCTCGTGCAGCAGGGTCAGCCTTGCCCGCAGGTCTTCGTCCAGTTCGCTGCGGTTCAGCCGGCCCAGTTCGGCGACGAGTCTCTGCGCGGCTTCTTCGCCGGGTTTGCCGGACAACTGATCGAGCCATTCGGCAAGCGCCGCAGGGCGGGTCTCGGGTGCCTGTTTCAGTGCCTGCCCGGGTTTGGGGGTATGCAGGGTGAGTAGGGACATGGGCTGGGGCTCGCAGCTCCGGGGTTGAATTAAAATGGCCCCAATTCTACTGGGTAGCGGAGCAAAAACATGTATTCCTGTATGGCCGCGGCAGCGGGCTTCCTGGGCGCCTGGGCGCTGGTTCTAGTCTGGCATGTGCAGGCAGGAGGCCACTTTGCACTGCCGGCGAACGTGTTGGCCTATGCCATGCTTGCGGCATATGCGCTGGCGTTGGCCGGACGCTGCATGCCGGCATGGCATCCCGCCCTCAGGCGCGTATCCGTGCTGATCGTCGGCGCAGTGCTTGCCGGCATCGATGTCGGCATCACCGGCCTGCAGGGCGAAGACGCGCAAAAAGGCTTTTTCGCCGCACTGCTGGGCATCGCTCTGGCGGTGCTCGTCGCACGCCACGCGTCCGCACGACTGCGCAGGCGCTGGCTGGGTAGCGAGAACGCCTAGCCGCCTCCACCGCCCGAACCGATGCCGTGCGCGGCGGCGAGCACGAGGGCGTCGAAGCTGTCGGCCTGCATCAGGCCCTTTTCCACCACGATGTCCTTTACCGGGCGCCCGGACTTTTCCGATTCCTTGGCGATCTCGGCTGCCTGCATGTAGCCGATCTGCGTGTTGAGCAGGGTGGCGAGCCCGACGCTCTGGTGGATGAAGAAGGCGCAACGCTCGCGGTTGACGACGATGCCCTTGAGGTTCTTCTCCGTCGCCGCGTTCATGGCGTTGGTGAGCCAGTCCATGGCGTCGAACAGGGCCGAGCCCATGGCCGGCATCATCACGTTGAGCTCCAACTGCCCGGCTTGGGTCATCAGCGCCACGGCGTGATCCTGGCCCAGCACCTGGAAGCAGACCTGGTTCAGCATTTCGAACATCACCGGATTGACCTTGCCGGGCATGATGCTGGACCCCGGCTGCACTGCCGGCAGGGTGATCTCGCCGAGGCCCGTGCGCGGACCGGAGGCGAGCAGGCGCAGGTCGTTGGCAATGCGCGTGAGCTCCAGCGCGAGGCCGCGGATGCGCGCGGACAGGTCCTGCAGGTCGAGCATGGACTGCATCTGTGCCGCCAACTGGCTGGACTTGATGGGTTCGCCAGTCAGTTTGGCCAGTTCGGCGGCGACTTTTTCCGGATACCCCGGTGAGGTGTTGAGCGCGGTGCCGGCGGCCGAGCCGCCGAGGCCGATTTCCCCCAGCTTCTCGCGACAGGAGGCGAGGTTGGCGGCGGCGCGCCTGAGCGTCCAGGCATAGGCGGCGAATTCGATGCCGAGGGTGGTGGGCACGGCGTCCTGCAGATGTGTGCGCCCGGATTTCACCGTGTCCTTCTCGCGCTCCGCCAGGCGCTCGAATTCAATGGCCATGTTCTCTGCCGCATCGACCAGGCGCGGCAGCTTGGCGAGGCAGGCGAGGCGGATGGCGGTGGGGATGGTGTCGTTGGTCGACTGCCCCATGTTGACGTCGTCATTGGGGTTGACCGGCCTGTAGGCGCCCTTTTCACTGCCCAGCGCAACGTTGGCCAGGTTGGCCACCACCTCGTTGGTGTTCATGTTGTGACTGGTGCCGGCGCCGGCCTGGAAGCGGTCTACCACGAATTGATCCAGGTATTCTCCCTGCAGGATGCGCTCGCAGGCAGCGACGATGGCATCGCGCTTTTCCGCGGGCAACCAGCCGGGCTGGCAGTTGGCGCGCGCCGCCGCCAGCTTGATCAGTACGTGGGCGCGGATGAAATCCGCATCGGGACGACGCCCGGAAATGGGGAAATTGTCGATTGCACGGGCGGTCTGGATGCCATACCAGGCATCCTGCGGAACTTGGTACTCGCCCAGCGAGTCTTTCTCGGTACGAAAATTGGCCATAACGCTTTTACCATGCTCAATAAACGTCCATTTTACCTGCTCGCGCTCGGCTTGCTGCTGTTTGCCGGCACCCCCCTGCGTGCCGCGGAATTCAGCATGACCGATACCGCCGGCAAGGCGCACACGCTCTCGCACTACCAGGGCAAGTGGGTGCTGATCAATTTCTGGGCGACCTGGTGTCCTCCCTGTCTTGAGGAAATTCCCGAGCTCGTGGATCTGCACGGAAACGAGAGCGGCAATGTCGTGGTGCTGGGCGTGGCCATGGATTATCGCGATGGCGAGGATGTGAAGCGTTTTGCCGACAGTATGCTGGTGAACTATCCCGTTATTCTCGGGGACCGCAGGCTGGCGGCGCAGGTCGGCCCGGTGCAGGGATTGCCCACGACTTACCTTTATAATCCACAGGGCAGGCTGGTGGCACGCCAAGTGGGCGCCATCACGCGCGCGGAGATCGAGAGCTTCATCCGCGGCACGGAGAAAACGACGCGTAAACAGTAAGGATTCGACATGAAACGTTGGTTGGTAAGTTTGTTGCTGTGCCTTCCGCTCATCGCGGTCGCCGAAGTGCGCGATGCAGGCAAGCATTTCTTCGATCCCAAGCTCGGCGATTTTCAGGAAGAACTGGCGGCCGCCAAGCAGCAGGGCAAGCAGGGCGTCATGCTGTTTTTCGAGATGGACGACTGCCCGTTCTGTGAGCGTATGAAAGTCACCATCCTCAACCAGTCCGAGGTACAGGATTACTATCGCAAGCACTTTCTGGTTTTCCCGATCGATACCCAGGGAGATGTGCCGATGACCGACTTCAAGGGCAATGAAACCGTGGAAAAAGCCTTTGCCTTGCAGCAGCGCGTGCGCGCCACCCCGGTCATCATGTTCTTCGACCTCGAAGGCAGCCCTGTCGCACGCCACACCGGCCCGAGCAAGGACAAGGACGATTTCCTGATGCTGGGTCGCTATGTGGTGGAAGGCGCGTACAGGCAGATGCCCTTCGAACGCTACAAGAAAACCCAAGCCGGCAAATGAAGCGAGTGCTATCGGCCAGCCTGCTGCTGGCAGCGGTGTCCGCGCTCGCGGCGGAAACACCTTTGACCCTGGAAGCAGCGCTATCCACCGCGGATGCCGCGCACCCGGTCATGCAAGCTGCGCGCGCAGACCTTGACCTGGCGCTGGCCGACGAGAAAGTCGCCGGCAGCGTCAACGACGCGACCTTGGCTGCAGAAGCCATCCTGCGCCGGGGCAGGCCGACAGTCGGCGATGACGACTGGCTGGATGACAACGTTGGCCGTCTGGTGTTGCGCAAGACACTGCTCGATTTTGGCCGCGAGAGCGGGCAGGTGGCCGCGGCTCGCCAGGAAGTGAATGCGCGCCAGCTCGCCCTGATGGATACGCGCGATGCGCGGCGCATCGACATCATGGCGCGCTTCTTCGACGTGCTGCTGGCGGATGCTCGCTATGGCGCGGAAAACGAATTCATGGCGGTGCATTACGTCAGGTGGGACGATTCGAAAAAGCGCCATGAACTCGGCGAGATGAGCGACAGCCAGCTGGCCGAGCTCGAGGTGCGTTTCCAGGACGCGCGCGAGCGGCGCAACCGCAGCTTGATGGCGCAGCGCGCGACTCGCCAGAGACTGGCCAACGCGCTCAACCAGCCGGGCAGGCTGCCGAGTGTGCTGGCCCTGCCGCAGCTCGGGCACAACGATTTGTCGTTGCCGACTTACGAGGATTTGCTGCCGCTGGCGCTCGAATCCAACCGCAAGCTGCTAGCCCTGCAGGCGCAATTGAACGCGGTGGCTTCTCGCAGTGACGCGATCCGCGCCAGCCGCGCGCCGACCCTCGACGTGGAAGTGATCGCCGGCGATTACAGCCGCGACACCAGCACGCGCGACCGCCTGAGCGGCGGCCTTGTCCTCAACTGGCCGCTTTACCAGGGTGAGCGCGTCGACAGTCGGCTGGCCAGGCAGGTGGCCGAGCGTACACGCCTGGAGGCCCAGGTCGAGCAGGCCCGCCGCGAACTGTCCGAAGGCCTGCTGGAAACCCTGCAGGAGATTGAATGGCTGCGCAGTTCCGCGCGTCCCGCCGCGCGCGCCCAGATTGACTATCGCGACAAGGCGCTCGATCGGGCGCGCGCCGAGTACGAACTGGAGATGCGCACCAATCTTGGCGAGACCATGGCAGAAACGCAGCAGGCGGCGATTCGCGCTAGTGAGGCCGAGTATCGGCTGGCCCTCGCCTTGGCAAGGCTGGAGGCCTTGGTCGGCCAAGCGCTGACTGCGTTTGCAACCCAAACCAAACTTACGGAGAACTGATGAACCAGGCCAACAACGTGATCAGGGGTTCGGCATTCCTGGCAGCCATGATGCTGGCTGCCGCGGTCTGGGCTGCGGACCGGGTGCCGCTGACCACGCCGGTCTCCGGCGTGGTGAAGGAAGTCTACGTGCAGGTCGGACAAAAGGTGAAGAAGGGCGACAGGCTGCTGGCGCTCGACGATACCCGTCTCAGGGCGCGCGTCATGGAAGCTGAAGCGGGCCTGATGCGCTTCAGGCAGGAAGCCGAGGAAGCCGGGCGCGAGCTCAAGCGTGCACAGGAGCTCTACGACCGCGGTGTCAGTTCCACCACCGAGTTCGACGCGGCGAAGCTCAGGCATGCGCGTGCCGTCGCCAATGCGCAGGAAGCCGAGGCGCGCCGCATCATCGCGCAGAAGAATCTCGATGACAGCGTGCTCAAGGCGCCGTTCGACGGCGTCGTGCGGGTGCGTGAAGCCGAACCCGGCATGTACGTGCCGGCACAGCTCGATCCGCCGACGCTTATCATTCTCGGCAAGATCCGCTAAGGGCAAGATTCATCAGGATTTGCGCAGGCGCAAGGCCTGCAAGGCGATTACAGGCCGGCGGTCTTGGTGGGGGCGGTGTAGCGCCAGTTCTTCTGCCAGGCGTTGACCACCAGGGTCGGGTATTCCGCCCGGCCCAGGCTGCCGTTGTAGCGACCCAGGGCGCGGAAGAGGTCGCCCTTCTCGATGTCGATGTAGTGGCGCAAGATGAGCGCGCCATATCTGAGGTTGGTGCGCAGGTGGAACAGGTTGTGCTCCGGCGTGCCGATCACCTTGAGCCAGAACGGCATGACCTGGGTGTAGCCGCGCGCACCGACCGGCGATACGGCGTACTTCTTGAAGCCGCTTTCGACCTGGATCAGCCCCAGCATGAGTTCCGGGTCCAGCCCGGCGCGGGTGGCCTCGTAATACAGGGTTTGCAGGAATTCGAGGCGCTCGGCCTCGTCCGGGATACGCCTCGTCAGGCGTTTCGACATCTCGCCGAGCCAGGCCTGGGCTTCGGCTGCCTTCAGCACCGAAACCTGGGTCACGGCTACGTCGGCCAGGGATTTCGACAGGTAGGCACGGGCCGAGGCCGACATCGGCTCGTACATCTGCGCGCCGGCAAAAACCGTCCCTGCCGCACCCAGCAACAGGGCGGCGAGCGTGAGTCTGGCGGTCGTCAGTCGTTTCATGCAGCCTTCAGTATATCCAGCAAAAGTTTCGATATCTCGCTTAACGGCACATTCCGGGCCGAACTTTCGTGACGCGGCAGATATTCCACCATGCCTTCCTTGAGGCCGCGTTCGCCGATGGTGACGCGGTGGGGGATGCCGATCAGTTCGGCGTCGGCGAACATCACGCCCGGCCTTTCGTCACGATCATCCAGCAGCACCTCCACGCCGGCTGCGCCCAGTTCTTGGTATAGCTTGTCCGCCGCCTGTCTGGCGGCTTCGCTCTTGTGGTAGCCGATGGGGGTGATGACCACGGCGAAGGGCGCCATGGATTCGGGCCAGATGATGCCGCGGTCGTCATGGTTCTGCTCGATGGCGGCCGCCACCACGCGCGAAACGCCGATGCCGTAGCAGCCCATTTCCATGACCTGGCTCTTGCCGTTCTCGTCGAGGAAGGTCGCCGACAGGGCTTCGGAATACTTGGTGCGCAGCTGGAACACGTGGCCGACCTCGATGCCGCGGCACAGTTCCAGGCTGCCCTTGCCGTCGGGGCTGGGATCGCCCGCCACCACGTTGCGGATGTCGACGAACACGGGCTCGGGCAGGTCGCGGCCGAAATTGACGCCGGTGTAGTGATGGCCGGTGTCGTTGGCGCCGCAAACGAAGTCGGCGAGGTTCATCAGCGCGCGGTCGGCCAGCACCGGGATGTTGAGACCTACCGGGCCGACCGAGCCGGGGGCGGCCCCGCTGATGTCGCGCACCACGGTGTCGGCGGCGAAGCGCACTTCGTCCGGCAACTGTTCGAGCTTGGCGGCCTTGATTTCGTTCAGTTGGTGGTCGCCGCGCAGGAGCAGGGCGACGGGGCCGTCGTTGCCTTCGACGATGAGGGTCTTGACCATGCGGCTGGGCTCGATTTTCAGGAAGACGGAGACTTCCTCGATGCTGTGCTGGCCGGGGGTGTAGACCTTTTCCAGCGTGGCGCCGGGTGCGGGGCGGGATGCGGTCGGCGGCAGCGCCTCGGCCAATTCGACGTTGGCAGCGTAGTCGGAATCCGGACAGTAAGCGAGTGCGTCCTCGCCGGAATCGGCCAGCACGTGGAATTCGTGCGAGCCCGAACCGCCGATGGCGCCGGTGTCGGCGGCGACGGCGCGGAACTTCAGCCCCAGGCGGGTGAAGATGCGCGTGTAGGTGTCGTACATCTCGCGGTATTCGCGCTGCAGGTCTTCAAAGCTGCTGTGGAAGGAATAGGCATCCTTCATCAGGAACTCGCGCGCGCGCATGACGCCGAAGCGCGGGCGGATTTCGTCGCGGAACTTGGTCTGGATCTGGTAAAAGTTAACCGGCAACTGGCGGTAGCTGCGGATTTCCTTGCGCGCAATGTCGGTTATGACTTCCTCGTGGGTGGGGCCGAAGCAGAAGTCACGCTCATGGCGGTCCTTGATCTTCAGCATCTGCGGGCCGAATACCGCCCAGCGCCCGGATTCCTGCCACAGTTCGGCTGGCTGCACGGCGGGCATGAAGAGCTCCACTGCGCCAGATTTATTCATTTCCTCGCGCACGATGGTTTCGACTTTTCTCAGCACGCGCAGGCCTAGCGGCATCCAGGAATAAAGCCCGGAGCCGAGGCGGCGGATCATGCCGGCGCGCAGCATCAGCTTGTGGGAAACCAGTTCGGCCTCGGCGGGCGCTTCCTTGCTGGTGGAGAGGAAAAACTGCGAAAGGCGCATGGTGGGGTCGGGTAAAATTCGTAAAACCGCGATTTTACTCCACGCCCCACCACTCACGCCTCACCCGATATGCGCCTGTTCTCCAAACGTCTCGCCAAATCCGTCAGCCCGGAACAGACCGTCGAAGTCACCGAGTCCCGCGGTATCCGGCAGTTGCAACTGGGTACCCAGGCGATCCAGAGCGCCATGCGCATTTCCCGCCCATGGGACCTGGAACTCGCCTATACCCGGGCGATGATGGCTTTCCTGCTGTTTCGCGCCGGACCTGACGAGGTGCTGATGATCGGCCTGGGCGGCGGCTCGCTGGCCAAGTTCATGCGCAAACATCGGCCGCAGACGCGCATCACGGCAGTGGAGATTTCGCCCCAGGTGGTGTCAGCCGCGCGCAGCCATTTCTTCCTGCCCGAGGACGACGAGCATCTGCAGGTGCTCGTCGAGGACGGCGCCGTCTACGTGCCGGCGCATCCGGCCAGCGCCGACGTCATCCTGCTGGACGGCTTCGATGCCGGCAATCAGGTGGAAGCGCTGGCTTCGCTCGGGTTCTACCAGGCTTGCCGCCGCGCGCTGAAGCCGGGCGGCGTGCTGGTGGTCAACCTGTGGGGGCGCGATCCCGAGTTTGTCACCTGGTTTTCCCACCTGGTCGCTGCTTTCGATGGCCAGGTCGCCTGGCTGCCGATAATGGGCAAGAGCAATGTCATAGCCTTTGCCCTGGTTGACGAGGACGGCCCGGAAAGACTTGCGCGGGCAGAAATCGACAAGTTGGCGAAGAAGTGGGGGCTTGATTTCGCCATGTTCCGGCGTGAACTGCGCTGGGCTGGCGAAGTGGCGCCGCTGCTCGACAAAAATCGCTGAATGCCGAATAAAAACCTTGAGAATCAAGGCCCGGCGGCCGGGCGGCGCGGTTGGCAAGGTTGCATTTTCGTCCCCGTGTGTGGACAATGCGAGTAGAGACTAATTGATGGAAAGGTGGCGGCGATGATCGACCGCGACGGCTACCGCCCCAACGTCGGCATTATCTTGTGCAACGCCAGAAACCAGGTGTTCTGGGCCAAGCGCATCAACCAGCATGCCTGGCAGTTCCCGCAGGGCGGCATTCAGCCCGGGGAATCGCCCGAGCAGGCCATGTATCGCGAGTTGAACGAGGAAGTCGGCCTGCTGCCCGAACATGTGCGCATCCTGGGGCGCACGCGCAACTGGCTGCGCTACGATGTGCCCAGCCAATGGACGCGCCGCGACAACCGGGGCATCTACCGCGGCCAGAAACAGATCTGGTTCCTGTTGCGGCTGACCGGGCGCGACTGCGATGTGAGCTTGCGCGCGAGCGGCCACCCCGAGTTCGACGCCTGGCGCTGGTGCGAATACTGGATCGAACTCGAATCGGTGGTCGAATTCAAGCGCGACGTCTACCGTCTGGCGCTTGAAGAACTCGAGCATTTCCTGCATCGGGACGTGCGCTTCCTGCGCCGCCGCCCCGAGCGCAACGAACAGCAGCTTGCCGGGCATGGGCTGGCGCCGGTTGCCAAGGAGCCCGCAGTCTGAGGGCTTGCCCCGCAACGGGCTGTACATGCAGCCCGGTGTGCCCTTGTGGAAACTTGCACCGACGCGTGATGAAACCGGAAAACCGCTGTGCGATTTCATGGTGCTGATCCCGCGCCTGAAAACACAGCAGCCTGGCTATATCGGCGATGCCCAGAACTGGATCGCCGGCGTGCTCAATCGGCATCAGGAAGTCGTGTTCGCCAACATGGACCTGAAGCTCAACCTGCTTTGGGTGTCGCACCGCTATCGCGCCGGCCTCATGCTGGAAATCATCAGCGCCATTCGGACGCAACTGCCCGAAGCGGTACTGGTGGCGCACAACACGCGCTGAATTCTCTGGCCCGTCTTGAACCCCTTGCGGCCCAAGCTTGTCCCGCAAGGCCGTTTTCCCCTTTTGGCACCCCCTTGAAACGCGTGAATATTTCCTGATATTGCCTAGGCAATACGAAGCCTATATACTTGAGCAAATTAATCGGGTATTTTTCTCTGGAGCAAACGCTAAAATGGCAATGACCGAACAGCAGGTTCAATCCGCCCTCAAGGAACTGATTGACCCCAACACCAAAAAGGATTTTGTCTCCACCAAGTCCGTTAAGGGCATCAAGGTGGACGGCGACACTGTCTCTGTGGACATCGTGCTGGGCTATCCGGCCAAGAGCCAGCTCGCCGGCATCAAGGCCATGGTCGAGGACAAGCTCAAGGCAGCCGGCGCCGCCAGCGCCGCTGCCAACGTGAGCTTCAAGATCGTCTCCCACAGCGTGCAGAAGGGCGTCAAGCTGGTGCCCGGCATCAAGAACATCATCGCCGTCGCTTCCGGCAAGGGCGGCGTGGGCAAGTCCACCACCGCCGTCAACCTGGCGCTGGCTCTGGCGGCCGAGGGCGCTAGCGTGGCCATGCTCGACGCCGACATCTACGGTCCTTCGCAGCCCACGATGCTGGGCATCGGCGGCCGCCCCGAATCCGCCGACGGCAAGACCCTGGAGCCCATGATGGGCCACGGCATCCAGGCCATGTCCATCGGTTTCATGATCGACCCCGACACCCCCATGGTCTGGCGCGGCCCCATGGTGACCCAGGCGCTGGAACAGCTGCTGAACGACACCAACTGGAAGGACGTCGACTACCTGGTGGTCGACATGCCCCCCGGCACCGGCGACGTGCAGCTGACCCTGGCCCAGCGCGTGCCGGTGACCGGCGCCGTAATCGTCACCACCCCGCAGGACATCGCGCTGATCGACGCGCGCAAGGGCCTGAAAATGTTCGAAAAGGTCGGCATTCCGATCATGGGCGTGGTCGAGAACATGTCGCTGCACATCTGCTCCAAGTGCGGCCACGAAGAGCGCATCTTCGGCGAGGGCGGCGGCGAGCGGATGTGCAAGGATTACAACGTCGAATTCCTCGGCGCGCTGCCGCTGGACATCCAGATCCGCGAGGAAACCGATGCAGGCAAGCCCACCGTGGTGGCGGCGCCCGAGTCGCGCATTGCCGACATCTACCGCCAGATCGCCCGCCGCGTGGCGGTGAAGATCGGCGAGTCGGCGGTGGACCACACCAGCAAGTTCCCCAATATCGTGATCCAGAACACCTGATATCCCGCGATGCGGGCAACAAAGGGGGGCCATGTGGCCCCCTTTGTTTTTTTGCAAACTCCTCGCCTTCTTCGTGGATAATTGCCTTTTTTCACGCCAACCAGAGAGCAGGATGAGCATAAAGTCCGACAAGTGGATCCGCCGCATGGCAGAAAGCCACGGCATGATCGAGCCTTTCGAGCCAGGCCAGGTCAAGGAGGTCGCCGGCCGCCGCATCGTGTCCTACGGCACCTCGTCCTACGGCTACGACGTGCGCTGCTCGAACGAATTCAAGGTCTTCACCAACCTCAACCATACCCTGGTCGACCCCAAGGCCTTCGATCCGGATTCCTTCGTCGAGATCAGCGGCGAGTCCTGCATCATCCCGCCCAATTCCTTCGCGCTGGCGCGCACCGTCGAGTATTTCCGCATTCCCAGGAATGTCCTGACCATTTGCCTGGGCAAGTCCACCTACGCGCGCTGCGGCATCATCGTCAATGTCACCCCCCTGGAACCGGAGTGGGAAGGCCACGTGACCCTGGAATTCTCCAACACCACGCCGCTGCCCGCGCGCATCTATGCCAACGAAGGCGTGGCGCAGATGCTGTTCCTGGAGTCCGACGAAGTCTGCGAGACCTCATACAAGGATCGCGGCGGCAAGTACCAGGGCCAGACCGGCGTGACTTTGCCTAAGATATAAAAGAACTAAGTGCCGGGGGCCGGGCGCCGAAGCAGGCGCCCGGCCCCCGGCTCTTTTGCCTCAGCACTGGAGCACTATATGAGATTCCGTTTTCCCGTCGTCGTCATCGACGAAGACTTCCGTTCCGAGAATGCCAGCGGTCTCGGCATCCGCGCCCTGGCTACCGCCATCGAGGGCGAGGGGCTCGAGGTTCTGGGCGTCACCAGCTTCGGCGACGTGGCTTCTTTCGCGCAGCAGCAAAGCCGCGCCTCGACCTTCATCCTGTCGATCGACGACGAGCAGTTCTCCAGCCCGGACCTGGCCAACGAAGCCGTCGCGACCCTGCGCACCTTCGTCGAGGAAATCCGTTTTCGCAACGCCGCCATTCCGATTTTCCTCTACGGCGAAACTCGCACCTCGCGTCACATCCCCAATGACGTGCTGCGCGAACTGCATGGCTTCATTCACATGTACGAGGATACGCCCGAATTCATCGCGCGCTACGTGGTGCGTGAGGCGCGCGCCTATCTCGATTCGCTGCCGCCGCCGTTTTTCAGGGCGCTGACGCACTACGCCGCCGATGGCTCCTATTCCTGGCATTGCCCCGGCCACTCCGGCGGGGTAGCCTTCCTGAAGAGCCCGGTGGGGCAGATGTTCCACCAGTTCTTCGGCGAAAACCTGCTGCGCGCCGATGTCTGCAACGCGGTCGAGGAGCTCGGCCAATTGCTCGACCACACCGGGCCGGTAGCGGCATCCGAACTCAACGCCGCGCGCATCTTCAACTGCGATCACCTGTTCTTCGTCACCAACGGCACCTCCACCTCGAACAAGATGGTGTGGCATTCCGCAGTGGCGCCCGGCGACGTGGTGGTGGTGGACCGCAACTGCCACAAGTCCATCCTGCATGCCATCACCATGACCGGCGCGATTCCGGTGTTCCTGACGCCGACACGCAACCACTACGGCATCATCGGTCCGATCCCGAAAGAAGAATTCCGCTGGGAAAACATCGAGAAAAAGATCGCCGCCCATCCCTTCGCCAGCAAGAGCAAAGGCAAGCCGCGCATCCTCACCATCACCCAGAGCACCTACGACGGCATCCTCTACAACGTCGACGCCATCAAGGAGATGCTCGACGGCAGGATCGATACCCTGCATTTCGACGAAGCCTGGCTGCCGCACGCCACCTTCCATGACTACTATCGCGGCATGCACGCCATCGGCCGCGACCGCCCGCGCTGCCAGGAGTCCATGGTGTTCTCCACGCAGTCCACGCACAAGCTGCTGGCGGGCCTGAGCCAGGCTTCGCAGATACTGATCCAGGACTCGCAGACCCGCAAGCTCGACCGCGACGTGTTCAACGAGGCGTATCTCATGCACACCTCGACCAGCCCGCAGTACGCCATCATCGCTTCCTGCGACGTGGCCGTCGCGATGATGGAGCCGCCTGGCGGCACGGCGCTGGTGGAAGAGTCCATCGCCGAGGCGCTCGATTTCCGCCGCGCCATGCGCAAGGTCGACGAGGAACTGGGCGAATCCTGGTGGTTCAAGGTGTGGGGGCCGGAGAAGCTCGCGGAAGAGGGCATCGGTGAGCCACAAGACTGGGTGATCCGCGACAGCGAGCGCTGGCACGGCTTCGGCAATATCGCCGAAGGCTTCAACATGCTTGATCCCATCAAGGCCACGGTGATCACCCCCGGGCTGGACGTGGATGGCGACTTTGCCGACTGGGGCATGCCGGCATCCATCGTCACCAAGTATCTGGCCGAGCACGGCATCATCGTCGAGAAGACCGGCTTGTACTCGTTCTTCATCATGTTCACCATCGGCATCACCAAGGGCCGCTGGAACACCATGGTCACCGAACTGCAGCAGTTCAAGGACGACTACGACAACAACCAGCCGCTGTGGCGCGTACTGCCGGAGTTCGTTGCCAAGTTCCCGCGCTATGAGCGCATCGGTTTGAAGGATCTGTGCGACCAGATCCACGGCATCTACAAGGCGCACGACATCGCCCACCTGACCACGGAAATGTATCTGTCGGAAATGCAGCCGGCGATGAAGCCTTCGGATGCGTTCGCGAAAATGGCGCACCGCGAGATCGATCGCGTCGAGGTCGATCAGCTCGAAGGACGCGTGACCAGCGTGCTGCTGACGCCCTATCCGCCCGGCATCCCGCTATTGATCCCGGGTGAGCGTTTCAACAAGACCATCGTGCGTTACCTGCAGTTCGCACGCGAATTCAACGAGAAGTTTCCCGGTTTCGAGACCGATATCCACGGTCTGGTCAAGGAGCAGACGCCGACCGGGGTGAAGTACCACGTGGATTGTGTGAGGGCGTAGGTTGGGAATCAGGGGCTAGGATCCGGAATTCAGGGGACGGCCGAGGGCCGCGCTTTGATTTTGCAAAGGTGCGGAGCACGCACCCTGGCCCCTAAATCCAGGTCCCTAGCCCCTTGATTTTTATAGGCTTCGCGCGTACAATCCCGCGTTTTCCTTGCTCCACCGTCGCGCAACGGGGGGCTCAATCAACCGGAAGGAGAACCATGCGCCACTACGAAATCGTATTCATCGTGCATCCCGATCAGAGCGAGCAGGTGCCCGCCATGATCGAACGCTACCGTTCCAACATCACCAGCCGCAACGGGCAGATCCATCGCCTGGAAGACTGGGGTCGCCGCCAGCTGGCCTACCCCATAGCCAAGATGCACAAGGCCCACTACGTGCTGATGAACATCGAATGCGACCAGGAAACCCTGGCCGAGCTCGAGCACGGCTTCAAGTTCAACGACGCCGTGCTGCGCCACCTCATCATCAGCAAGGACGAAGCCGTGACCACGCCTTCGCCGATGATGAAGGAAGAAAAAGCGCGCTCCGTGCTGGAAGGCGGCGAAGCCAAGGCCGAAGCCAAACCTGAAGCCGAAGGCGCTGCCGCTGCCTGAGTTGGATAACCGGCTCGTTCTTGGCGGAGAAATCGCAAACCTGGAACCCCTGCGCTACAGCCCGGCTGGCGTCCCCATCGCCCGCGCCACGCTGAAGCATCAGTCGAAACAGTCGGGACAGTTGATGCAGTGCGAACTGTCCGTAGCGGCCCAGGGGGATATCGCAAACAGGCTCGCCGGCCTGAAACCCGGCAGCCAGGTGAAAGCGACAGGTTCGATTACCCGCGCAGGTGCAAACAGCCGAACCCTGTTGATGTGGATTGAACAATTGATTGAGGAATAAGCAAAATGGCTCGTCCTACTGGTAAAAAAGGTGTTGGAAAAGATGGTAAGCCCCGTCGCGACAGCGGCAACCGTGGTCTTTTCAAGCGCCGCAAGTTCTGCCGCTTCACCGCCGACGGCGTGAAGGAAGTCGATTACAAGGATGTCGAAGTGCTGAAGGAATTCATCACCGAAAACGGCAAGATCATTCCTGCCCGCATCACCGGCACCAAGACCCATTTCCAGCGCCAGCTGTCCGCCGCCATCAAGCGCGCGCGCTTCCTGGCGCTGTTGCCCTATACCGACCTGCACTAAGGAGACCGCGATGCAAATCATTCTGATGGAAAAAGTGGTCAACCTCGGCAACCTCGGCGACGTGGTCAAGGTCAAGGACGGCTACGCCCGCAACTACCTGATTCCCGGCGGCCATGCCAAGCGCGCCACCCCCGCGAACGTGGCTGAATTCGAAGCCCGTCGCGCCGAACTGGAAAAGGAGCAGGCCGAGAAATTCGCCGCCGCCCAGGCCCGTGCCGAGAAGCTGGAAGGCTTGATGGTGCAGATCACCCAGAAGGCAGGTGTCGACGGCCGTCTGTTCGGCTCCGTCGGCAACGCTGACATCGCTGATGCGCTGAAGGCTCAGGGCCACGACGTTGCCAAGAGCGAAGTGCGCCTGCCCGAAGGTCCGTTCAAGACCATCGGCGACTACCCGGTGGTGCTGTCGCTGCACACCGACGTCACGGCGAACATCACCGTGTCGGTGCTGGGCGAGCATTGATTCCTCCCTGGATATCCTGATGGTAAAAAAGGCCGCGCAAGCGGCCTTTTTTATTGTTGATGTCCCGTGTTGCTGGAAAAGAGATAATCCGAAGCGTTGAATGTTGGTTAAATTGAGCCTTGAAAGGCCAGCTGACTGGCCTCGACAGGCAGATGTTCAACTGGTAATTTCTTCAGCATTGCTGTGGACCGTTCATGCGCCAATGAAAATAAGTTTGAATACGCAAGAAGCTCACAAGCCTGATGTTGCCCATCTTTGCCCAAAGTGTGGCACTGGAATGGTGATTCGAGCGACCACAAGGCAACTTGCGCCATTGGAGAAATTCTCGCTGGATCATCTGGCGGGTAATTGGTGGTTATGGCCCGTGGCCGGGCTGATTGCCTTCCTGTACGCGCCTAATAAGCACAAAATTGAAGATCATCTATTCTGCCCGGCATGCGGTACTGATGGGCCGACAATCCCTGTACTGAGCAATCAGGGCGATACTCCTATCACGGCACATCGTAATCTTAAAGCCTTGCTTGCACCTGATTTTATAGGAAGCGCCATAGTTGCCGCGGCAATGATTGCTATCTTGATTGGGGTTCTGTTGTCTCAACCATTCACAGTGCTTTTGAAACACTGGTTTGAAATTGGACTTTTGGCGGCGGGCATCTTGTTTGTGCTGAGAATTTTTGTGTTTCCATTGCTGCGCGAAGCCATAGGGCCAGGCAAAGAGCGTCGCACTCGCTAATTTAGCCAGAGGACATGGCTAACAGGTTGGTGGCCGGGGGTAGCCCGGCAGCTAGTTACTTTCTTTGTTTGCCCAAAGAAAGTAACCAAAGAAAGGGCACCCCGCTGTGCTGCCCCTTCGGGGTAAACCTCGGTCGGTGTCTTGAATTGGGCGGCTCGCAAACTCGCACGATCCGCCCGGAAAAATCACCCGGGCGTCCACGTGCTCAGGCATGCTCGCCTCAACTTCCCCCAATTCAAGCCCCCGTCCGAGGCAGCCCAGAGGGGGACAAAAGCAAAGTCCCCCTCACCCTAGCCCTCTCCCGCAGGGGGAGAGGGAATAAACCCACCCCCTCCCTTGACGGGAGGGGGCTAGGGGGAGGGTGAAAGATTTTGGGGTTTCTTCCCGTCTTTGCCGCCGCAGCCTGGAGCTTGCGGGCGGAACAACGCGGCGCAGCCTGTCTGAGCCCCGCTCACTTCTGAAATCAAACAAAAGCGGGGCGAGTTCTGCGCCGCCCGCCCGCAAGCTCCAGGCTAAGGGAAGCCGAAGGCCGGCATAGTCGGGTCGTCTTTCTTTGGTTACTTTCTTTGACGAAGCAAAGAAAGTAACTTGCTGTCGGGCAACCCCCGACGGTTTTCGTCGGCCTGCCTGAATGTTTCAGAACCCCTTCGATTTACACTACCTATACATTACTTTTCCACAGCCTTACCCCTAGACCCGACGCCTCGCAGGGGTAGAATGCATCCATGGCATCCGTGTATTCCCTGAACCAGAACAGTTCCTCCGACAACGCGCTGGCGGCGATGAAGCTGCCGCCGCATTCGGCCGAGGCCGAGCAGGCCGTGCTGGGCGGCTTGCTGCTGGAAAACGGCGCCTGGGACCGCATCGCCGACCAGGTCGGCGAGTCCGATTTCTACCGCCAGGATCATCGCCAGCTGTTGCGCGCCATTACCCGGCTCATCGCCGAGAACAAGCCGGCCGACGTGGTGACGGTGGCGGAACTGCTGCAGTCGCTGGGCGAGCTGGACAATGTGGGCGGATTGCCGTATCTGGTTTCGCTCACCAGCAACACGCCGTCCGCCGCCAACATCCGCCGCTATGCCGAGATCGTGCGCGAGCGCGCGGTGCTGCGCAAGCTGGTGGAAACCGCAACCAGCATTGCCGACTCCGCCTATGCGCCCGCCGGCAAGAGCGCCGACCAGTTGCTCGACGAGGCCGAAGCGAAGATTTTCGAAATCGCCGAATCCGGCGCGCGCAACAACCAGGGTTTCCAGGAAATCCAGCCGCTTTTGCGTGCCGCGGTCGAGCGCATCGACGAGCTTTACCACCGCGACAATCCCAGCGAAGTCACTGGCATCCCGACCGGCTACACCGACATCGACCGCATGACTTCCGGCCTGCAGCCGGGCGACCTCATCATCGTGGCGGGGCGCCCGTCCATGGGCAAGACCGCGTTCTCCTTGAACATCGCCGAGCATGTGGCGCTCGACGCGGGCCTGCCGGTGGCGGTGTTCTCCATGGAAATGGGCGCACAGCAGCTGGTGATGCGGATGATCGGTTCGGTCGGCCGGCTCGACCAGCACAAGCTCAGAACCGGCCAGCTCAAGGACGACGACTGGCAGCGCCTGACCTATGCCCTCGGCAAGCTCAACGAGGCGCCGTTCTATATCGACGAGACCCCGGCGCTCAACGCGCTGGAACTGCGCGCGCGGGCAAGAAGGCTCATGCGCCAGTGCGGCGGCAAGCTTGGCCTGGTGGTGGTCGACTACCTGCAGCTGATGTCGTCCGCCAGTTCGGGCGAAAACCGCGCCACCGAGATTTCGGAAATTTCCCGTTCCCTGAAGGCGCTGGCCAAGGAACTCAACTGCCCGGTGATCGCGCTGTCGCAGCTGAACCGCTCGCTGGAACAGCGCCCCAACAAGCGCCCGGTCATGTCCGACCTGCGCGAATCCGGCGCCATCGAGCAGGATGCCGACGTCATCATGTTCATCTACCGCGACGAGGTCTACAACCCGGAAAGCCAGGACAAGGGACGCGCCGAAATCATCATCGGCAAGCAGCGCAACGGCCCCATCGGCATGGTGCCGCTGGCTTTCCTCGGCGAGCACACGCGTTTCGAGAACCTCGCCTTCGCGGGCAGTTTCTAATGCGTCCGTTGCTGGCCCGCATCTCGCTGGATGCGCTGACGCACAATCTCGAAATCGCGCGCCGCCATGCCGGCAGTGCCAGGATACTCTCCGTCGTCAAGGCTAGTGCCTACGGCCATGGCCTCGCCCGCGCGGCGCGCGCGCTTGTAGCCAGCGACGGTTTCGCCGTGCTCAACATCGATGAGGCGGTGCAACTGCGCCAGATGGGCATCGAGCAGCCCATCCTCATGCTCGAAGGGCCGTTCGATGCCGAGGAGATGGCGGCCTGTGCCGAATTCAACCTGATGCCGGTGCTGCATTCGCCGCACCAGCTGGAATGGCTTGGGCAGGCCGGCAAACCGCTGCAGGTCTTCGTCAAGATCAACAGCGGCATGAATCGCCTGGGTTTTGCGCTGGCGGATTTCGAGACTGTGGTCGAGCGCGTCAACGCGCATCCTCAGGTCGCTGAGGTCGCGCTGATGACCCATTTCGCCACTGCCGACGAGGATTTCGGCATCGACTGGCAATGGCAGCGCTTCCTGGAAAAGGCCTTGCCCACCGGTCTGCCCATCAGTGCGGCCAACTCCGCCGCCATTCTGCGCTACCCGGAAACCCATCGCGACTGGGTGAGGGCCGGCATCATGCTTTACGGCGCCTCGCCCTTCACCGATGTCAGCGCGGCGGAGGTCGGACTCAGGCCCGCCATGACCCTGCAGTCGCGGATCATCGCGCTGCAGAGCCTCAAGCCCGGCGAGGCGGTCGGCTACGGCCTCACCTACATGGCGGACGAAGCCGTGCGCGTCGGCATCGTCGCCTGCGGCTATGCCGACGGCTACCCGCGCCACGCGCCCACCGGCACGCCCGTTCTAGTCAACGGCAGGCGCACCCGCACCCTCGGCCGCGTGTCCATGGACATGCTGGCGGTGGATTTGACCAGACTTCCCGATGCCGGCATCGGCAGCCCGGTGGTGCTGTGGGGCGAAGGCATGCCGGTGGAAGACGTTGCCCGCGCCGCGGGAACCATCAGCTATGAATTGCTGTGCGCGCTGGCGCCCAGGGTGGCGCTCCATGAGGAATGAACAGCCGAGGGTGCCGCTTTGGGCGGGCACCACCGCAGTGCTGCCACACATACGCTATCGATGAAGCGGCTGTTGAGGAAATTTTCAGTGAAGCCCGGGGCACGAGAACATGGGGGCGTTAAGGTGCTTCCGGCTTGCCGCACACACTACCGAAACGGCTGCTGGACTACCTGTTGCATCAATGCTCGAAAAACCGGTTTCGACAAACCTGGAAGGCAAACGCGAGCTTTTCAAAACCAGCGGACGTCAATTGCTGCGCGTGATCGCAGCAGACAGGACCGAAACAGTGGTGAGCAGGCTGTTGCTGAAACAGCCGATCAGGCTTGATCCGTGAAGTCATCTTCGCCTGGCGCAGCCAAGACAGTCATGAAAAGACGCGTTCACATAGTCGGCGCCCCGCGCTCCGGCACAACCCTGATGGCGGAACTGATGATTGCCGGTTTCAGGTTCGATGGTCATGCGTCGCACGAAATGAGCATCTTCATGCGACCGGATCGGCCAGTCGGCTTGTTCTGCTCGAAAAATCCCCAGGATGTCCTGCATGTCAGGCCCCTGCTGGCCATCGATGGCAATCTCTGGGTCATATACGTGCTGAGGGACCCGCGTGACGTGATCGTGAGCAGGCACGGGAAGGCCCCCGACAAGTACTGGTCGAACCTGTTCGTCTGGAGGTGGTACCACCATGCGGCGGGCAGGATATTGCAGCATCCGCGCTGCATCCTCGTTCGTTACGAGGATCTCGTGCGCGAGCCGGATGCAGTGCAGGCCGAATTGATGAGAAGAATGCCTTTCCTCGACCGCCAGTGCGCTTTCAGCGAGTACCACAGGATTGCCAACCCTTCCGCAGGCTCGCTCAAGGCGATGCGCGGCGTGCGCCCGGTAAGCGCAGGCAACATCGGTGCCTGGCGCAGGCACAAGCCGCGCCTGGCTGCGCAACTCGCCATGCATGGAGACATTTCGGCCGAGCTCATCGCGCTGGGCTATGAGCAGGATGATGGTTGGCTCTCCGAACTGAAGGGTATTCGCCCGGACAACCAGCTCAGCCATCTGCAGGAAAAACTGAGCGTAAAAAAACGCATCAGGATGCAGGTCCGCCGCACGGTAGGGATTTTGCGATACCTGTCGGGCCTGCGCGAGCGGGTACCTGTTTGCATGCGCAGCGACTGAAAAAAGCGCTGGCGGTATTTCGCATCCTTTCGGACGGGTTGATCCAGATCAAGGACAACGAATTTTCGTTTGTTGTATGGTATTAATTGAAACGTGGTTCCATTGCGTCCCGACAGACTTAGGAAAGGTACATACCATGAAAGCCCTGACTGCAGCCCTGACGACCGTTGCCCTCCTGTGCGCTGGCCCAGCAATGGCCGATGCGGCGCTGGCCAAGAAGAACAATTGCATGGTGTGTCATTCGGTCGACAAGAAGATGATGGGGCCGTCTTTCAATGAGATCGCCGCCAAACACAAGGGCGACCAGGCTGCCGAAGCCAAGCTGGTCAACGCCATCAAGAATGGCAGCAAGGGCGTGTACGGTGCAGTGCCCATGCCCGCCCAGCCCAATGCGACAGCCGATGCTTCGGCGCTGGCCAAGTGGATCCTGACCCTGTAACGGTTCCGTCCGGAGAAATGAAGGCGGGGCTTGCCCCGCCTTTTTCGTTCGTGCGAACGGCCGGCGGGTGATGTGTCATGCGTTCGGCGGCGCTTCCCGGCCGGCCATCCTGACCCGGTCGCCGCCACTTCTTTTGGCGGCATACATGGCCTCGTCGGCGTGCAGGATCAGGTATTTGTAGTCGGAGCCGTGTTCCGGGTAGCGCGCGACGCCGATGCTGGGAGTCACCTGCAACTGGCTGCCGGCGAGATCGAAGGGCTGGCCGAGGGCAGTGCGGATTTTTTCCGCAATCAGCAAGGTGTGTTCCGGCAGGATGGCGTTGTTCAGCAGCACCAGGAACTCGTCCCCGCCGATGCGGGCCACGGTGTCGGACTTGCGCACGCATTTCGTCAGGCGCTGCGCGACTTCCTGCAGCAGCCGGTCGCCGACGTGATGGCCGAGCGTGTCGTTGATTGTCTTGAAATGGTCGAGGTCGAGATAGAGCAGCGACAGCGGCATGCGGTTGCGCATGGCAAGGCGCAACGCTGACTGCAGGCGGTCGTTGAACAACTCGCGATTGGGCAGGCCGGTCAGGGGATCGTGGTTGACGCTGTGCTGCAGGGAGATTTCCGCCTGCTTGCGCTCGATTGCGGCGGCGATTTGCGTGGAGACGAACTGCAGCAGCTCCACGTCCCCCTCTCCGTAGCGAGGATCTGACGGCGAGCCTCTTACCGCGAGTGCGCCGATGATGCCCTGCTTGGTTCTCAGCGGAACGCCTATGCAGTTTGCCGTGTTCTCCCTGCCGCTCTCGCCGGGCGCCGTGCCCGGATCGCCGCGGACGAGCCTGGCGCACAAGGCCCCGGCCTCGGTTTTGTGCGCCTCCGCTGCCGGATCGTGCTCGGCCGCGTGGTAGGCGAATTTCAGCCTGTCCTTGCCGCGATCATACAGCGCGACCGAGAAGTTTCCGGCGGACAGCAGCTTGCCGATGATGCTGTGAATCTGGCGGAACAGGGCGTGCAGGTCCTCGGCGGCGTGGGCTGCTTCCGATATGGCATAAACCGCCGCCTGCAGCGATTCGGCGCGCTTGCGCTCGGTGATGTCGCGCGCCACGCCGACCCGCATCTGGTGGGTGTTCGACCAGCGGGCGGACCACATGATGTGGACGATGCTGCCGTCCTTGCGCACGTAGCGGTTCTCGAAATAGGGCAGGGGGTTGCCGGCCGAAACCCGATCGGCGGCCTGCAGCGTGCTTTCCCTGTCCTCCGCGAACACGAAGTCGATCATCGGCTGCCCCACCATTTCTTCGGGCGGGTAGCCGAATATCCGTTCGGCGGCGGCGCTGACAAAGACAAAGCGCCCATCCGCGTCGACGATGCAGATTGCATCAAGCAGAAGATCCATCACGCTGCTGAAGGGGATGTTGCCGCTTAATTCCATGGGAGTCGCTGTTGCCTGGGCAGGTCGGGCCCGGTCCGGCGATTATCGCGCATTTTCGGACGGACCGTGTTCAGCGCTGCAGTCGTTTGCACAAGCGGGCCCCGGTCGCAGGCACATGCATCGTTGCGCTCGGGTATGATGCAGAGGTCGTATCCCGGCGCTTTTTTCGCCGGCGGGCGACTTCGGCGCCGCCTGACTGTGAAAAACAAGCTTTCCCCATCCTGGCTGATCCTGCTCGGCGCGCTGACCGCCATCGGGCCCTTGTCCATCGACATGTATTTGCCCGCATTTCCGGCAATGGAGGGCGATCTGCAGGCGGCACCGGGCTCGGTGGAATACACGCTGTCGAGCTTTTTCATCGGCATGGCGCTGGGACAGCTGATCTACGGCCCCCTCAGCGACCGCTTCGGCCGGCGTCCGCCCCTGCTCGCCGGCCTCGCCCTCTACACCCTGGCTTCCCTCGGCTGCGCCTATGCGCCCGATGTGCATCTGCTGGCCGGGGTGCGCTTCCTCGAGGCCCTGGGCGGCTGCGCCAGCCTGGTCATCACCCGCGCGGTGGTGCGCGACCGCTGCGGTGCGCGTGATTCGGCGCGTGCCTTCTCCCTGCTCATCCTGGTCATGGGTCTGGCGCCGATACTCGCCCCGCTGATCGGCGGCGTGGTGGCGGCATGGCTGGGCTGGCGCGAGATTTTCCTGCTGCTGGCGCTGTATGGCGCCATCGGCCTGGCGGCGGTGTACTACGGTCTGCCGGAAACGCATGACACCCGTCATGAGCCGCCGCTCAGCCTTTCCCGTGTGGCCGGCGATTATGGGCGGTTGCTGCGTTCGCGCAGCTTCCTCGGCTACACCCTGGTCGGCGGGCTGGCCTTCGCCGGCATGTTCGCCTATATCGCCGGCTCGCCCTTCGTGCTGATCCGGTTGCAGGGCATCCCCGCCGAGCATTTCGGCTGGGTGTTCGGCGCCAATGCCCTGGGCTTTGTCGCCGCCAGCCAGGTCAATGCGCGGCTGCTGGCGAACCGCAGCATCACCTGGCTGCTGCATCATGCCATCTGGCTGCCGGCGCTGGCCGGACTGGCGCTGGCCCTGGCAAGCCTCGCTGGCGGGCTGTCGTCGGCGCTGATTCTGACGGGATTCTTCGCCTACGTGGCCAGTCTCGGCTTCATTGGCCCTAATGCCACGGCGGCGGCGCTTGCCACCCACGGCCAGCAGGCCGGTACCGCGTCGGCATTGATGGGCGCCCTGCAGTTCGGCATTGCCACGGTGACGGGTGCGATGGTCGGGTTCTGGCACGACGGCACGGCGCGCCCGCTCATGCTGGTGATGGGCGTCTGCGGCGCCGGCGCCTGGCTCGCCCACCGCTGGGTGGTGGCTCCGCTGAGGCATGCCGACTGATCATTCGTGGCGCAGCGCATCGATCGGATTGAGGCGCGCGGCGCGCCGTGCCGGGAAAAAGCCGAAAATGACGCCGATGGCGGCGGCGAAGACGAAGGCGAGCAGGTTGATGCCGGGATTGAACAGGAAGGGCACCTGCATGAGGTAGGCGAGCCCCATCGAAGCCGCGATGGCGACGGCGATGCCGATCAGGCCGCCGAAGGCCGACAGCACCACGGCCTCGATCAGGAATTGCAGCAAGACCTCCCGTTCCAGTGCGCCGATGGCGAGGCGGATGCCGATTTCCCGGGTGCGCTCGGTGACCGATACCAGCATGATGTTCATGATGCCGATGCCGCCGACCAGCAGGCTTACCGCTGCCACCGCGCCGAGCAGCATGGTCATAACCTTGATGGTGCCGGTCAGGGTCTCCGCGATCTGGCGGGTATCGAACACGGTGAAGTTGTCGTCCTCGCTGTCCGCCAGCCTGCGCCGCTCGCGCATGAGCTGCTCGACCTGCTTCTTGACCTTGTCGGTGGAAGCCTCGTCGCGCACCGACACCATCAGCGTGCGCACGTCGGGGTTGCCGGTGAGCCGGCGCTGCACCGTGCGCAGCGGCATGACGATGGTGTCGTCCTGGTCGGTGCCCATGGCCGACTGCCCCTTGCTGGCCAGAAGTCCGATGACTTCACAGGAGAACTGCCGCACGCGGATTTCGCCGCCGACGGGATTCTGGTTGCCGAATAGTTCGCGGCGGATGGTTTCGCCGATGACGCAGACCGCGGTGCCGGCATGCTCTTCGCTTTCGTTGAAATAACGACCCTCCGCCAGCTTCCAGTTGCCGGCGATGAAGTAGTCGGAAGTCGAGCCGGTAATGCTGGTCGCCCAGTTGTTGGCGCCATTGACCACGGTGACGGAACGGTTCACGGTCGGCGCCACCACGCGGATGCCGCTGATCTGGTTCTTCAGCGCCTCGGCGTCGCCCAGCTTGAAAGGCGGCGCGCCGAGGAAGCCGAAGCCGGCCAGCCGCTGGCCCGGGCGCACCGTCAGCAGGTTGGTGCCGAGGCTGGAAATCTGGTCGGATACCGCCTTGGTGGCGCCATCGCCCAGCGTGACCATGGTGATCACCGCCGACACGCCGATGACGATGCCGAGAATGGTGAGAAAGGAGCGCAGCAGGTTGCGGCGGATGGCGCGCAGCGCCAGCAGAAAAGTGCTCCAGATCATCGCGCCGGCTCCGGATTGGCCTGGTCGCTCTCCACCTGGCCGTCTTTGAAGTGCACGGTGCGCCTGGCGCAGGCAGCGATGTCATGCTCGTGCGTCACCATTAGCACGGTGATGCCGCGATCGCGGTTGAGGCCGCCGATGAGGTCCATGATCTCGTGGCTGGTCCGGGTGTCGAGGTTGCCGGTGGGCTCGTCGGCCAGCAGCACGGCGGGGCGGGTGACGATGGCGCGCGCGATCGCCACGCGCTGCTGCTGGCCGCCGGAAAGCTCGTTCGGCGTGTGGTGCTCCCAGCCCTTGAGGCCGACGGCTTCCAGCGCCTCGCGCGAGGCGGCGTGGCGGGCGGCGGCGGCTTCGCCGCGATAGAGCAGCGGCAGTTCCACGTTTTCCAGCGCGGTGGTGCGCGAGAGCAGGTTGAAGCCCTGGAACACGAAGCCAAGATAGTTGCGGCGCAGCAGCGCGCGCTGGTCGCGCGTGAGCTTCTCGACGGCCACGCCGTCATACAGATAGCTGCCGCTGGTGGGCGTGTCGAGGCAGCCGAGGATGTTCATTGCCGTCGATTTGCCCGAGCCGCTCGGGCCCATGATGGCGACGAACTCGCCGGCCGATATTTCCAGGTCCACGCCACGCAGGGCCTGGAAGGCGGCCGTACCCTGGCCGTAGGTCTTGGTGATGGCGGACAGCCGGATCAGCGGTTCCACCCCGGCAGCCGCGCTCATTTCGCTGCCTGGGCGGCCGTGTCGGTGATCACCTGCATGCCGGGCCTGAGTTCGCCTTCCAGCACTTCGGTCATGCGGCCGTTGCTGAGTCCGGTCTTGATCGGCAGCGGCACGGGCTGGCCATCCTGAAGCACCCATATCCGCCTGCCGCCGCCCTTCTCGTCATCGCCGCGAGGGGCGCGTGAACTGGCCGTGCGCGGCATGCGCGGCAGCAGCGAGCCGAGGATGCCGCCCGAGTCGGCTTTCCGCGCCCCGCCCGCGGCAGGCGTGAAGCGCAGCGCCGCATTGGGCACGAGCAGGGCGTTTTCGCGCGACGCGGTGCGGATTTGCGCGGTGGCAGTCATGCCCGGGCGCAGGCTGAGGTCGTCGTTGCTGACCTTGAGCACGGTGGGGTAGGACACCACGCCTTCGTTCACCTGCGAGCCGTAGCTCACGCGGCTGATGGAGGCGGGGTACTTGCGGCCGGGATAGGCGTCGACGCTGAAGCTCGCCTGCTGCCCGGCCTTGACCTGGCCGACATCGGCCTCGTCGACATTGACCTGCAGTTCCATCTGCGAAAGGTCCTCGGCCAGGGTGAATAGCACCGGCGCCTGCAGCGAGGCCGCCACGGTCTGGCCGGGCTCGACTTTCCTCGCGAGCACCACGCCGTTGATGGGCGAGCGGATGCTCGCCTTGGCCAGGTTGGTCTCGTCGGAACTCAGGGTGGCGCGCGCCTGGCTGACGCTGGCGGCGGCGGCGGCGAGATTGGCCTCGGCGCGAGCCATGGCAGCCTCGGCATTCTCCATCTCGGACCGGGAGGGGACTTTGCCGCCGGAGAGCCGGAACACTTCCTGCAGGCGCTGCAGGCTGGCGCGCGCTTCGATGACGGTAGCCTCGGCCTGGCGCACGCCAGCCTCCGCCGCGACGAGCGCCGCGCGCGATCGGGCGATCTGGTCGTCGAGCTTGGAGACGTCGAGACGCGCGAGCACCTGGCCTTTCTTCACCTGGTCATTGATGTCGACCAGAACGGTGTCGATGATGCCCGAAAGTTCGCTGCCCACGTCAACCTGGTTGGTGGGCTGCAGGTTGCCGGTGGCGGAAACGCTCACTTCGAGCAGGCCCCGCTCGACCGTGGCCGTTTCGTAGCGCGGCGCCCCGGTCTCGTCACCCGATCCCGCGAAGAAAAAGCCGATTGCCGCGGCGACCGCCAGCGCGCCGGCGCCGAGCCAGAGTCCGCGGCGTGAAAACATGCCGGAATCCTTCTGCAGCAGGCCTTTCAGGGATTCTTTCGGGCGGGCGGGTGGAGTGCTAGATGTCGTCATGTGGCGTCCTTGCTGGTGCTGGGCGGCATGGGCGATCCGCCCGTGCGCTGTGTTTCATTTTCGGATGGCGACCAGCCGCCGCCCAGGGCCTTGTACAGGCGGATCAGCGCCGAAATGCCGTCGGCTCGGGTGCTGGCGAGGCTGTCCTCGATGGACAACACGCTGCGTTCGGTATCCAGCACCGACTGGAAGTCGATGAGACCGGCGCTGTATTGGTTGCGCGCCAGCAGCGCTGCGCTGCGCGCGGATTCGGCGGCGATGGCCAGAGCCTGTTCGCGCTCGCGGCTGCGCGCCAGCGCGACCAGGGCATTTTCCACATCGCCCAGTGCAGCGAGCACGGCCTGCTCGTAGCTGATCAGCGCCTGCTCGCGCACGGCATCCTGGATCTCGGCCTGGGCGCGCAGGCGCCCGGCATTGAAGAGCGGCCCGCTGATGCCGGCGAGCAGGGAATAGGCGCCCGCGCCGCCGCTGCCCAGTGCGCCGAAGGTGAGGGCTTCCAGGCCGATGCTGCCGGAAAGCCTGAAGCCGGGATAGCGCGCCGCTTCGGCTGCGCCCACGCGTGCCGTTTCCGCCGCCAGCCTGCGTTCGGCGGCGCGCACGTCGGGGCGCTGGCGAAGCGTGTCGGCAGGAATGCCGATGGCGACACTGGCCGGCATCCCGGGCAAATCGGCCTCCGCGGCCATGCGCGCATGCAGGCTGCCGGGGGCTTCGCCCAGCAGGATGGCGAGGCGATGCGCAGCCTCGGCGTAGCTTCTCTGCAGGCTGGGGAGTTGTGCACGCGTCTGCTCGTAGTTGGCGCGCGCCTGTTCCACGTCCTGGCTGCCGACCAGTCCGGCCTGTGCACGCCAGCTGGTGAGCTGCAGCGTCTCCGCCTGGCTGGCGAGGTTGGCGCGCGCGATGCCGAGCCGCGCCTGATAGGCACGCAGTTCGATGTAGTTGAGGGCGACCTCGGCGGCAAGCGTCACTGCGGTGCCGTGCAGGCCGGCTTCGCTCGCCTGCAGATCGGCATCCGCTGCCTCGATGCCGCGCCGCGTACCGCCGAACATGTCGGCCTCCCAGCTGGCATCGAAGCCGGCACTGAAGCTGTTGCGCGCCGTGCCGCCGCCGGTCTCCTCGCTGGATTTGCTGCGGCGTGCATCGGCGGATGCATTCAGTTCTGGATACAGGCCGGCAGCCGCAATGGTTCGGCGCGCGCGCGATTCGCGCAGGCGGGCCTGCGCGCTGCGCATGTCGGGGCTGGAGCGCAGGGCCTGCTCCACCAGCGCCGACAGCAGGGGGTCGTTGAGGGTCTGCCACCATCGGCCCAGGTCGCCGGCAGGATCGGCGCGGACCACCTCCGCGGCCGCACCGAGCTGGAACCAGTCAGCGGGTGAATTTGCGACAGGCGCCCGGTAATCCGGCCCGACCATGGCACATCCGCCCAGCAGGCCGAGCGAAAGGAGGAAACAGGCCAGTTTGGTTTTCATGTTGTGAAGGCGGAAAGCTTTTCAGTGAGAGACGGCATGTTCCACTCGGTTCCCCTAGCATCGAGAAAGACGGCCATATCCTGACCATAGTGCCTGATCGGCAAGTTCGGCCATGCACAAATGAAAATGCCCCCGGAGCGCTCCAGGGGCATTTCCGTGCGGGACGCCGGCTTATTTCCTGATCAGGATCTTCTCCACCCAGCCTTCGCCGCCGTTGCCCTGCACTGCCATGAAGCCGTTTTTCTCCTCGCCGGTGAAGATGACTTCCTCGTCCCTGGCCAGGCTGGCCACGACCTTGGCGGTCTTGCTGGGCTGGCTGTACATCTTGAGGCCGCCGATCTTGCCGCTGACGACGTCGCCCGCCTCGAACGCGGCCCCCGCCTTCACCACCTTGCCGGATTCCTGCTTGAGGTTGATGTCCTGGCGCGCGAGCTGCGGGTTGTTGCGGATGGAGCGCACGATGTTGTTCCAGTTGTCGAGATAGCTGGCGGCGATCATCTTGCCTTCCGGGGTGTTGGTGTAGGCGCCGACCGCGCCTGCTCCGCCGGCGCCCACGGCGAGGCCGCCGATGCCCCAGTCGGTCTTCTCGGCATTGCCTTGCGCGGCGGCGATCTGCAGCGAGGAACGCGCATCGGCGAGGATCATGCTGGTTTGCGCGGACTTGAACTTGAGGCCGCCGGCGACCACGCCCGCGACCGCGCCGAACACGCCGAAGCCGCCCAGCGCGGCGCCGACGCCGCCAGAGTCCTTGCTGGAGAATACCGCGTCAGGGGTGAGCACGTAGTCGGCGGTGACCATCTGGCCCTTGCCCATGTTGGAGCCTGCGCGCAGCTGGCCGGATTCGGCGAGCTGGCGCTCCTGCAGGATGTTGTTCATGGCGCGGCCGCGCTCGACCAGCACGAAGCAGTTGGACTGCTGCACCATCATGCGGATAACGCCGGTGGGAGAAGGCAGGCCATACTGCAGCAGGTGTGAAATCACGGCGTCCTGCGCTTCGGCGACGGCCAGCGTGCCGTAGGGCTTGTCGCATTTCTCCAGTTCCTTGGCTTCGCCTTGGGCGCCGTCGGGGCCGGCGGAGCCGGAAGGCTGGCCGGCTTCCTGGCCGCCGCCCAGCTTGAAATCGAACAGGGCGTGCGCCGGGGTGATCAGGGCCGGGCTCATGAACAGGCTGGCGACGAGCGCAGCGGCGAACTTCTTATGCATTGTTGTTTCCTCCGCGTGGTAAGGGACAGTAGGTAAAGTCGCCGGAAGTGTAAACCATTAAGGCGACAGGGAGGAATCCCGGCCGCAAGCCGCCGTCGGGACGCTGTCGCCGAGGAAACACTCGGCAAGGCGCGGGCCGTCGAGGAACATGGCAAGATCGAACTCATCGACCGCTTGATCGAGCAGGCGCTCGAAGCGCCCGGCATCGGCCACGCGTTCGTATATCTCCATCCACAGCAGCGGCTCGTCGCGCTTTTTCAGCAGGCGGCCGGCGATGCCGCTGCGGCAGGCGAGGCGCGACTGCATGCTGCGCACGAGCGTTTCCGCTTCGTCCGCATTGCGTGCGCTGACGCGGTAGTAGATGTAATAGTGATGCAATGGATCAGGGCAGGGCGTAGGGCTGGGCCTTGAGCGCGAGCACCGGGCCGTCCGCGGCTTTCCAGTGGATGGGCTGGCCGGCCGCCAGGGACTCGATCTGCGCCACCGCCAGGAGGTCGAAGCCGCCGCCCGGGGCGGGGGCGGCGTTGACCACCATGCCCGAGGCCTGGCCGTCCATGTCCGGCGTATAGAGACTGTCGCCGGCGGCGGGCGCCTCATCGCCGTCCAGGTGCGCGAGGTACATGCGGCGCTTGAGCTTGCCCAGATACTGGGTGCGTGCGACGATCTCCTGGCCGGGGTAGCAGCCTTTCTGGAAGCTGACGCCGCCGAGCACCTCCCAGTTCACCATCTGCGGCACGAACTCCTCCTGGGTCCTGGCGACGATCATGGGGATGCCGTTGGAAAGCCTGAGCCAGTCCCACACCGCGGTGCCCACGGGGGTGGCATGCTTCGCCAGCGCCGCCCAGATGGCGGACGCCTTGTCGGCGGGGAGCGCGAGCACGAACTTGTCCGCGCCGAGGCGCACGCTGAGCCCCTGTTCACTGGATTTTGTTTTCATTGCGCCTGCAGGCGCGGCCAACCCGGCGTCGATCAGCGCAGCTGCGGCCTGCGGGCCGGCCAGCACCAGGCGCACCTTCTCTTCGGTGGCGTCGCGGGCGACGACCTTGGCGCGCAGGATGAACATTTTCAGCCGCTTCAGCACCGCCTCGCGGATGTCGCCCGACATCTGCAGGCAGGTATCGGCGCCATCCTTCCACATCAGGAAATTCGCCAGCATGCGGCCCTTGGCCGAGCAGTAGCCGTTCCAGGCCGCGGCATCGGCGTGCAGACCGCGCACGTCGTTGGTGAACTGGCTTTGCAGGAACTCGGCGGTATCCTCGCCGGAAAAGGCCAGCAGGCCCAGCTGCGACAAGTCCGCCATGACCGTGCCGGTTTGCGCTGCCGCCAGTTCCCCGGCCGGATTGCCGAAATCGAGCACGCGGCCTTCGGCGATGCGTGCGCCTTGCTGGGCCAGGAAGTCTTGCCAGGTAGAGATCATGGTGGTGCAATCCTCGTATGAATGCAGCAAATTCTACATGTTTCTGCCGCTGGAACTGACCCTGCGCCCGTCCCGGATTTATATGGCGGCGATGGCCTGCGCGCATGGCTTCGCCCTGCTCGGGCTCTGGCTTGCCGTGCTGCCGCTCTGGCTGCAATCGGCGCTGAGCCTCGCATTGGCATCCAGTCTGATCTGGGCGTGGCGGGAAATTTCAAGCGCCCCGCGCGGCTTGCGCGTGAGCCAGTCCGGCCAGGTCGAACTGCTGGAGCGGGAATGGATGCCTGCGCGGATGAGGGGGCGGCCGGTGGTGCTGCCGTGGCTGGTGAGCCTGCGGCTTGAACTGGATGACGGGCGGATGCGCCGGATGGCCCTGCTGCGGGACAGCGCCGACAGCGACGGGCTGAGGAAACTGCGCGTCTGGCTGCGATGGGCTGCGCTGCCGGGCTGAGCCCTACAGCTCAGGCATCAGCACTTCGCACACGCCGGGGCAAACCAGGCCGGGGCGCGGGTTGATGACGGTGTTGCCGCCCACCGGCATCATTTCCGGATAGTCTCGGCTGTAGTGCAGGCCGCGGCTTTCGTGGCGCAGCATGGCCGAGCGCACGATCAGGTCCGCTGTCAGCACCAGGTTCCTCAGTTCGATGAGGTCGTGGGTCACGCGGAAGTTCTGGTAGAACTCGTCGATCTCGTCCTGCAGCAGGCGGATGCGATGCGCCGCCCGCGCCAGGCGCTTGTTGGTGCGGACGATGCCGACGTAGTCCCACATGAAGCGCCTGAGTTCGGCCCAGTTGTGCGAAATGACGATTTCCTCGTCGGCATCGGTGACGCGCGACTCGTCCCATTCCGGGATGGTGTCGGACTCCGAAGGGCTGTTTTCCAGGATGTGGCGCGCGCAGGCGCGGCCGAACACCAGGCATTCCAGCAACGAGTTCGAGGCCAGCCGGTTGGCGCCGTGCAGGCCGGTGAAGGCGACTTCGCCCACGGCGTAGAGGTTGCACAGGTCGGTGCAGCCCCACATGTCGGTGACCACGCCGCCGCAGCTGAAGTGCGCGGCCGGCACCACCGGGATCGGCTCCTGGGTCATGTCGATGCCCAGTTCAGACAGGTGGCGGAAGATATTGGGGAAATGCTCGATGATGAATTTGGCGGGCTTGTGCGAGATATCGAGGTAGACGCAGTCGAGGCCGCGCTTTTTCATCTCGTAGTCGATGGCGCGCGCCACCACGTCGCGCGTCGCCAGTTCGGCGCGCGGGTCGTGCTCGGGCATGAAGCGCGTGCCGTCCGGCAGCTTGAGCACTCCACCCTCGCCGCGCACCGCCTCGGTGATGAGGAAGGACTTGGTCTGCGGGTGGTAGAGGCAGGTCGGATGGAACTGGATGAATTCCATGTTGCCTACCCGGCAGCCCGCGCGCCAGGCCATGGCGATGCCGTCGCCGGTCGAGGTGTCGGGGTTGGTGGTGTAGAGATAGACCTTGCCGGCGCCGCCGCTGGCCAGCACCACAAAGCCGGCGGCGAAGGTTTCCACCCGTCCGGTGTCATTGTTCAGCGCATAGACGCCGTAGACGCGGCGCTCGTCGTCGCCGGTGCGGCGCCCGGTGATGAGGTCGATGGCGAGGTAGTTTTCCAGCAGCGTGATGTTGGGGTGGCTGCGGATGCGTTCGGCGAGCGAAGTCTGCACCACGCGTCCGGTGGCGTCGGCGGCGTGCACCACGCGGCGCTCGCTGTGGCCGCCTTCGCGCGTGAGGTGGTAGCTGGCGGACCTGGGCTCGTGGGTGAACACCACGCCCTGCGCCGCCAGCCAGTCGATCATTTCCTTGCCCTGGCTGACCACGAAGCGGGTGACGTGCTCGTCGCACAGGCCGGCGCCGGCGACCAGGGTGTCGCGGATGTGGGCCTCCACCGAGTCGTGACTGTCCAGTACCGCGGCGATGCCGCCCTGTGCCCAGGCGCTGGCGCTGTCCAGCAGTTCGCGCTTGGTCAGAATGGTGACGTGTTTGTGCTCGGCAAGATGAAGCGCGGTGGTAAGCGCGGCCAGACCGCTGCCGATGATGAGGACTTCGCAGTTGTGCATGATTGGAGGCTAATCATATAGGCGAACAGGCCGCAGGCCTCGCCCGACTGAACTTTTTTTGCAGGACGGGGTCGGAAAAGGCGGTATACGCTCGCATAATACATAAGTAAAACAAGGACGTTGTCAGGGAGGATTGTGGATCGCGAGCTTGACCAGGAACTGGTCGAACGTGCGCAAAAAGGCGACAAGCGGGCTTTTGAACTGCTGGTGATGAAATACCAGCGCAAGCTCGCTCGCCTGCTGTCGCGCATGGTGCGCGACCAGGCCGAGATCGAGGACATCACGCAGGAGTCCTTCATCAAGGCCTATCGCGCGCTGCCCCAATTTCGCGGCGAGAGTGCGTTCTATACCTGGCTGTATCGCATTGCGGTGAATACGGCCAAGAATTATCTGGTGGCGCGCGGGCGGCGGGCGCCGACCACGACCGAGTTCAGCAACGAGGAAGCCGAGGGCTTCGAGGATGCCGAACTGCTGCGCGACATCGCCACGCCGGACGCCGAACTGCAGACCAAGCAGATCGCGGCTGCGGTGAACAAGGCAGTCGAGGCGCTGCCGGAAGAATTGCGGACGGCCATCACCCTGCGCGAGATCGAGGGCCTGTCCTATGAAGAGATCGCGCAAATGATGGACTGCCCGATCGGCACCGTGCGTTCGCGGATTTTCCGGGCGCGCGAGGCGATCGCGGAGAAAATTCGCCCCATGCTGGGCACGAGCAAGGACAAGAGGTGGTAAAGATGCAAATCCTGCACAAACAGACGCTGGCCGAAGACTCTCAAACCGACTGGCTATCCAGCCTGATGGACGGTGAAACCGACACCCGGGAACTGGAGGCCGCCATCAGACGGCTGTGCCAGGACGAGGCCGCCCAGGCACGCTGGGCGCTTTATCACGGCATTGGCGATGCCATGCGCGGTACGCCAGCCCTCTCCGGCGATTTCGCGCGTGGCCTCCACGAGCGCCTCGGTGCCGAGCCCACGGTGCTGGCGCCGCGCCTGCGGCGCTATGCCGCGCCTGCGGCCATGGTGCTGGCGGCATCGCTGGCAGTGGTTTCGGTCGTGACCCTGATGCCCGGCATGGGCGGCAACCCGTCCGGGACCCAGCAAATGGCGCAAAACGAGCGTCCGCGCAGCATGGAGGCGCAGATGGCGCCCTATCTGGTGGCGCACCAGGAGTTCTCGCCCATGGCGGTGGCTTCGCCTTATCAGCACGCAGTGATGATCCAGGACGAGCCGGCCCAATGAGCTTGCCGGCCGCATTGCTGACCCCGCTGCTGCTGGTCCTGGTGCTGGGCGCCCAGCTTGCGCATGCCGCTGATGCGGTCGAATGGCTCAATCGCGCCAACAAGGCTGCGCACCAGCTCAATTACACCGGCACCTACGTTTATCGCCATGGCGAGCATGCCGAAGTGCTGCGTGTATCGCATCGTGTCGACGGCAAAAAGGAGTCGCAGAAGATCGAGGTGCTGGACGGGCCGCATCGCGAATTCATCCGCATCAACGACGATGTCTATTGCCATCTGTCGGACGGCAAGACGGTGCGCGTCGACAAGAGCGCCGTGCAGCGTTTCTTCCCGGCGGTCGTGCCCAACAATCCGGCGCGGCTGAACGAACACTACATTCCCAGGCTGGGCGGCAGCGAAAAGGTGGCCGGGCGCAATTGCCAGGTCGTCATCCTCGAGCCGCGCGACCAGTACCGCTACACGCACATGATCTGGATAGACCGCGCCACCATGCTGCCCTTGAAGTCGCAGACCGTGAACAATCGCGGCGCGCGCGTTTCCTCCTTCGTTTTCTCCGAAGTCGATATCGGCAAGCGCCCGGACAAGGCGCTGTTCGACGTGCAAATGGCCGGCAAGCGCACGCAGGAGGCCGGTCTGGGCATGGGCGCGCTGGACGATGTCTGGCTGCTGACCCCGCCGCCGGGTTATGAGCGCATCCTCGAATCGATGCGCCCGCTGCCCGGCATCAAGACGCCGGTGCTGCACAGCGTCTACTCCGACGGCATGAGCAATCTGTCCGTGTTCATCGAGCCGATACTCGACAGCCATGACGGCATCGAGGGGTTGTCCACCGAAGGCGCCATGAACGTCTATGGCCGGCGCGTGGAAGGGCACAAGATCACTGCCATTGGCGAAGTGCCTCCGGCCGCCCTGCTGGAAACGGCGAATTCGGTGCAGAAAAGGTAACGGTGCCGGGATGCTGGAACAGCACGCAATCGTCCTGAAAACCGATGGCGCGCTAGCCTGGGTGGAGGCGCGCGAGTCCGGCAGCTGCGGCAGCTGCAGCGGCGGCGGCTGTTCGACCCGCAGACTCGCCGACCTGTTCGGCCGGCGCGAGCGCGCCTTTCCCGTGGACAACCTGTTGCAGGCCAGGGAAGGCGAGCGGGTGATCATCGGCATACCGGGCGGCGCGTTGTGGAAGTCCGCGTTCAGGCTGTACGGCCTGCCGCTGCTGCTGCTGATCGCGGGTGGCCTGGCGGGCCAGCATCTGTACGCGGACCCGGGCGCGGTCATCGCCGCCGCCGCCGGCCTGCTGCTGTCAGCGCTGGCGCAGAAGGCCTGGCCCGGATCGCGGGGCTGGCGGCCGGTCATGCTGCGGCGTGACAACGAATTTTCCCTAGTCGCCAAATCATGTTGAAGAGGTTGGTCATGAAGCTATCCATTCCCAACGGACTGTTCGGCGCTGTTCTTCTGTTGGCGGCCTCGTTGTTCGCATTGCCGGCGCGGGCCGCGGCGGTGGACGTGGCCGACCTGGTCGAGAAGAACGGCCCCGCGGTGGTCAACATCAGCACCACGAAAATCGTCCAGCAGCGCGCCCCGGGCGCCTTTCCACTGCCGGAAGACGATGTCTACGATTTCTTCCGTCGTTTCTTCCCGCCCGGCGCGATGCCGCCCGGCGGCCCGATGCGCGAGATCCCGGCGCGCGGCGCCGGATCCGGCTTCATCGTCAGCGGCGACGGCTACATCATGACCAACGCGCACGTGGTGCAGGGCGCCGACGAAGTGACGGTCAAGCTCATCGACAAGCGCAAGTTCACCGCCAAGGTGGTTGGCTACGACACGCGCACCGACATCGCCGTGATCAAGATCAATGCCAGCAAGCTGCCCACCGTGACCATCGGCGATCCCGACAAGCTGCGCGTGGGCGAGGCCGTGGTGGCGATCGGCTCGCCCTTCGGCTTCGAGAACAGCGTGACTTCCGGCATCGTTTCCGCCAAGGGCCGCGCACTGCCCTCCGAGAGCTACGTACCCTTCATCCAGACCGACGTTGCCGTCAATCCGGGCAATTCCGGCGGGCCGCTGTTCAACCTGAAAGGCGAGGTGGTCGGCGTGAATTCGCAGATCTACAGCCGCAGCGGCGGCTACCAGGGGCTTTCCTTCGCCATCCCGATCGACCTGGCCATGGAGGTTGCCACCCAGATCAAGAGCACGGGCAAGGTTTCGCGCGGCTGGCTGGGCGTGGTCATCCAGGAGGTGAGTTCCGACCTCGCCGAATCCTTCGGTCTCGACCGGCCGCGCGGGGCGCTGATCGCCGAGGTGCAGGAAGGCAGCCCGGCGGCCAAGGGCGGCCTGATGGTTTCCGACGTGGTGCTCAAGTTCGACGGCAAGCCGATCGAAAGCTCGGGCGACCTGCCGCGCATCGTCGGCAATACCAAGCCGGGCACCAAGGCCGTGATGCAGGTATGGCGCAAGGGCGGACTCAAGGATCTGAGCCTCGTCATCGGCGAAATGCCGGCCGAGGACAAGGTGGCCTTGGGGCCGGGCGACCAGAAATCCTATTCGCGCGGCGGTCTGGTGCTGTCCGAACTGACGTCAGAGCAGCGCAAGGAACTCAGGCTGAGCGGCGGCCTGCTGGTGCAGGAGGCCACCGGCGACGCGCTGCGTGCCGGCATCCGCGAGGGCGACCTCATTCTCGCCGTGAACAATACCGAGGTGCGCACGGTCGAGCAGTTCCGCAGGCTGATCGGCGCGGTGGCGGTCGGCAAGAGCGCCGCCATCCTGGTACGGCGCGGCGATTCCTCGCTGTACATCCCGCTCAAGATTACCGGCAGCAATGACTGAACCCCGCCGCGTGCTGACCCTGCTGGGGCGGGACGGCTGCCACTTGTGCGAGGACATGCGGACCGCCCTGAGCCCTTGGGCCGACCGCTTCCAGTTTGCCGTCGAGGAGGTCGACATCGCCGGCAAGCCCGAACTGGAGGCCCGCTACGGCTGGGACATCCCGGTGCTGCTGGCGGGCGAGGCCGAGATCTGCCGGCATTTCTTCGATCCTGCCGCGCTGCAGGACTGGGTTACCGGACAGGCCTGAAATCCGTTAAAATCCGGGCAGTTATCTAATCCCAGGCGGGCACGGAAACGTGCCCGTTCTTTTGTGTCGCAAAATCTGATCCGCAACTTCTCCATCATCGCCCACATCGACCACGGCAAGTCCACCCTGGCCGACCGCATCATTCATTTGTGCGGCGGCCTGTCCGATCGTGAAATGGAGGCCCAGGTGCTGGATTCCATGGACCTGGAAAAAGAACGCGGCATCACCATCAAGGCGCAGACCGCCGCGCTCGAATACAAGGCGAAGGACGGCAAGACCTACTTCCTCAACCTCATCGACACCCCGGGGCACGTGGACTTTTCCTACGAGGTTTCCCGCTCGCTGTCGGCCTGCGAGGGCGCCCTGCTGGTAGTGGACGCTTCCCAGGGAGTGGAGGCGCAGACCGTCGCCAATTGCTACACCGCCATCGATCTCGGCGTGGAAGTGGTGCCGGTGCTGAACAAGATCGACCTGCCCTCGGCCGATCCCGACCGCGCGGCGCAGGAAATCGAGGACATCGTCGGCATCGATGCCACCGACGCCGTGCGCTGCTCGGCGAAAACCGGCATGGGCGTTCCCGACATCCTCGAAGCCGTCGTGGCCAAGGTGCCGTCGCCGCGCGGCGACGAGGCTGCGCCGCTGAAGGCACTGATCATCGATTCCTGGTTCGACAACTACGTCGGCGTGGTCATGCTGGTGCGCGTGGTCGACGGCGTGCTGAAGCCCAAGGACAGGATCCGGCTCATGGCCACCGGCGGGAGCTATCTGTGCGAGCAGGTCGGCGTGTTCTCGCCCAAGTCGCGGCAGAAGGACGCGCTTTCCGCCGGCCAGGTGGGTTTCATCATCGCCGGCATCAAGGAACTGAAGGCTGCCCAGGTGGGCGACACCGTGACCCTGGCCGACCGCCCTGCCGCCAGCGCCTTGCCCGGTTTCAAGAAAATCCAGTCGCAGGTGTTCGCCGGACTCTACCCGGTGGAGTCGCACGACTACGATTCGCTGCGCGATGCGCTGGAAAAGCTGCAACTGAACGACGCCGCCCTGCAGTTCGAGCCGGAAGTGTCGCAGGCGCTCGGCTTCGGCTTCCGCTGCGGCTTCCTCGGCCTCCTGCACATGGACATCGTGCAGGAGCGGCTGGAGCGGGAATTCGACCAGAACCTCATCACCACCGCGCCGACCGTGGTGTACCAGGTGCAGATGAAGGACGGCAGCATGGTCGAGGTGGAAAACCCCTCCAAGCTGCCGGAGCTGTCCAAGATCGAGACCATCCTCGAGCCCATCATCACCGCCACCATTTTCGTGCCCGAGGACTACCTCGGCAACGTGATGACGCTATGCAACCAGAAGCGTGGCATGCAACTGGACATGAAATACGTCGGCCACCAGGTCATGCTGAAATACGACCTGCCGATGAACGAGGTGGTGATGGATTTCTTCGACCGGCTCAAGTCCACCTCGCGCGGCTATGCCTCGCTGGATTACGAGTTCAAGGAGTTTCGCCCGGCTGACCTGGTCAAGCTCGACATCCTGGTCAATGGCGACAAGGTCGATGCGCTGTCGCTGATCGTGCACCGCTCGAATTCCGTCTATCGCGGCCGCGAACTGGCCGCCAAGATGCGCGAACTGATCCCGCGCCAGATGTTCGATGTCGCGGTGCAGGCGGCCATCGGCGCGCAGATCATCGCGCGCGAAAACGTCAAGGCGCTGAGGAAGAACGTGCTGGCCAAGTGCTACGGCGGCGACATCAGCCGCAAGAAGAAACTGCTGGAAAAACAGAAGGAAGGCAAGAAGCGCATGAAACAGGTCGGCAACGTGGAAATCCCGCAGGAGGCCTTTCTCGCCATCCTGCAGGTCGGGGAAAAGTAACATGGACGCGCTCTCGATCTTCCTGCTCGCCCTGCTGATTGCGGGCATTGGGCTGGTGTTCAACGGCGTGGTCAGCCTGCCGCTGCTGCTGCTGCTCGCTACCGTCATTACCGGCGCCATCTGGCTGTGGGACAGGTTCGTGCTGTCGAAGAAACGCGGCAAGGACGAGGCGCGCACGCCCGGCGTCGAGTATTCGGTCAGCCTGTTCCCCGTGATCCTGCTGGTGTTCCTGCTGCGATCATTCCTGGTCGAGCCCTTCCGCATTCCCTCAGGCTCGATGATGCCGACGCTGCTGGCCGGCGACTTCATCCTGGTCAACAAGTACACCTACGGCATCCGCCTGCCGGTGGCGGACAGGAAGATCATTGACGTCAACCAACCGCAGCGCGGAGAGGTGATGGTGTTCCATTTTCCGGAAGATCCCTCCATCGACTACATCAAGCGTATCGTCGGCGTGCCCGGCGATCTGGTCGAATACCGCGACAAGCGCCTGTCCATCAATGGCCAGCCGCTGGCGTATCGCGAGAATGGCACCTTCAGCTTCGAGACTGGCGGCCTCAACTACGTCACCGGCATCGTCTACCAGGAAAAACTCGGCGAACACGAGCATACTGCCATGACCATCCCGGGCATACCCGGTTTCCTCCAGGATCAGCTCAAGACCTTCCCATATCAGGAAAACTGCACCTACAATGAAGACGGCTTTGCCTGCCGCGTGCCGGAAGGGCATTACTTCATGATGGGCGACAACCGCGACGGCAGCAACGACAGTCGTTACTGGGGCTTCGTGCCGGACCGGAACATCGTCGGCAAGGCCTTCTTCATCTGGATGAACTTTGGCGATTTCAAGCGCATAGGCACGACGATAAAATGAGGAGGCAGCATGATTGACCGCTTGCAGCAGCGCGGGGTGACCACGATAGGCATCCTGCTGTGGGGTATCGTCATTGTGTTCGCGGCGCTGGTGGCCATGAAGCTGGTGCCGGCCTATACCGAGTTCCTGACGCTCAAGAAAGTCATCAATGACCTCGGCGATGAAGCGAACGTCAATGGCATGAGCAACGCGCAAATCCGCGAACGCTTCACGCGCAGGGCCACGATCGACAACATCTCGGCAGTGAGTGCTTCCGATCTCAGGATCAGCCGTGAAAACGGCAGGACGGTGGTGTCCGTCGAATACTCGTTCCAGGCGCCACTGGCCGGAAATCTCAGCCTGCTGGCGGATTTTTCCGCCGTCTCCGGCAGCAGCAAAACCGAGGTTGCGCAATAGCTTGTCGAACGATCCGCTTGCCCGCCTGAGTACCACCCTGGGGCATGCCTTCCGCCAGGAAGGCCTGCTCAGGCAGGCTCTCACGCACCGAAGCTACGGCGCGCAGCACAACGAGCGCCTGGAATTCCTCGGCGACTCGGTGCTCAACTGCACCATCGCCAAGGCGCTTTACGACACTTTCCCCAATCTGCCCGAAGGCACGCTGTCGCGCATGCGTGCCAATCTGGTCAAGCAGGACACGCTGGCCGAAATCGCCGTGCGCCTGAAGCTCGGCGAATACCTGCGGCTGGGCGAGGGCGAACTGAAAAGTGGCGGTTTCCGTCGCCCCTCGATCCTGGCGGATACCCTGGAGTCGATTTTCGGCGCGGTTTTTCTCGATGCCGGGTTCGATGCGGCGCAGGCGGCGGTGCTGCGCCAGTTTGAACCGGCCATCGCCGGCATCGACCCCAACGCTTCCGGCAAGGATGCCAAGACCCGCCTGCAGGAATGGCTGCAGGGCAAGCGCCATGCGCTGCCCGACTACCAGTTGAGCGGCACCCGCGGCGAGGCGCACGACCAGATCTTCGTGGTCGCCTGCCATATCCCCGCGCTGGGCATCACCACCCAGGGCCAGGGCCGGAGCCGCCGCGCGGCCGAGCAGGAAGCCGCGCTTGCCGTGCTCAAGCAGGTGGGCGAGATCAAATGAGCGGCCCGCATCGCGCCGGCTTCATCGCCATCGTCGGCCGGCCCAACGTCGGCAAGTCCACGCTGCTCAACAAGCTGGTCGGGCAGAAGGTCAGCATTACCTCGCGCAAGGCGCAGACCACGCGGCACCGGGTGCTCGGCATCCGCACCGACCCGGAGGTGCAGTTTGTCTTCGTCGACACGCCCGGTTTCCAGACGCGCCACGGCGGCAAGCTGAACACCGCCCTCAATCGCAGCGTGAGGCTGACCCTGGCCGATGTCGATGCCGTGCTCATGCTGGTGGAAGCCGGCCGCCTCAACCAGGGCGACCGCCAGGTCATGAAGCTGCTGCCGGATGACCGCCCGGTGCTGCTGGTGGTGAACAAGCAGGACGAGCTCAAGGCCCCCGCCGCCATGCTGGAGTACCTGCAGAAAGTCGCGGCCGAGCATGCCTTCACCGAAATCGTGCCGGTTTCGGCCAAGCACGGCACGGGACTGGAGCAACTGCTGAAGACCCTCGCCGGGCACCTGCCGGAAGGCGAGGCGCTTTACGGCGAGAACGATGTCACCGACCAGAGCGAGCGCGTGCTGGCGGCGGAACTCGTGCGCGAAAAGCTGTTCCGCCTGTGCGGCGACGAAATCCCCTATGCCACCGCGGTGGTCATCGACAAATTCGAGGAAGAGGGCAATCTGCGCCGCATCTTCGCCACCATCCTGGTCGACCGCGACAGCCAGAAGGCCATCGTCATCGGCAAGAGCGGCGAGAAGCTCAAGGCCATTTCCACCCAGGCGCGCCTGGACATGGAAAAAGCCTTCGACGCCAAGGTTTATCTGGAGGTCTGGGTCAAGGTCAAGGGCGGCTGGGCGGACGACGTGAGGACGCTGAAGTCGCTCGGTATCGAGTAATGACGATGAACACAGAGACGCAGCGATGCAGTGAAAACCTTAAAGTGCTTACAGGGAGGAATGGGAGGATAAGAGAGGAAATCTGGCATTACTCCCTTACCTCTCTTAACCTCCCTGTTGCCGAATTTCTCTCTTCGCCTCCGCGTCACTGCATTCGATTCTGATTCATGGCCCAGGCCCGCATCGACAACGAACCCGGCTTCGTCCTGCACAGCTATCCCTTCCGCGAGACTTCGCTGGTGGTCGAGGTGTTCACCCGCCAACACGGGCGCATGGCGCTGGTTGCGCGCGGGGCTAGGCGCCCGCGTTCCGCGCTGCGTGGCCAGGTGCAGCCGTTCACGCCGCTCCTGCTGTCCTGGTTCGGCAAGGGCGAGGTGCGCACCCTGCACGGTGCCGAGTGGCAGGGCGGACTGGCGCCGCTTTCAGGCATGCCATTGTTGTGCGGCTTCTACCTCAACGAGCTGCTGCTGAAATTGCTGGCGCGCGACGATCCGCACGAAGCCCTGTTCGACTACTACCAGGCCACGTTGGGTGAGCTGTCGCAGCCAGCCGACAATAGCCTCGAACGCATACTGCGTCGTTTCGAGCGCCACCTGCTGTCGGAAATCGGCTATGCCGCCACGTTCCACGAAGAGGCGGAGACTGCGCAGCCGGTACGGGAAGAACAGGCCTACTACTTCGTGCCCGAGCGCGGGCCCTACGCGGGCAAGAGTGGCGGCATCGGCATCCCGGTGTCGGGACGCACCCTGCTGGACATGGACCAGGACCGCTTCGATTCGCCATCGACCCGCGCCGAAGCCAAGCAGCTCATGCGCGCCCTCATCAACCACCATCTGGGCGGCAAGCCGCTTTATACTCGGCAGATGCTGAAGGAATTGATCGAGAAGTAAGAAGATCGAACGCGGGCGGAGAAAAAACCTTATAACAAGGAGGTAAGGGAGGTGAGGGAGTAAAGCAGATATTGATTATGGATTTCCTCCCGTTCCTCCCTTGCCTTCCTGTGAATTGCGTTTGATTTGTTTTTTTAACTGACAGGTTGCTTGCATGATTTACCTCGGCGTCAATATCGACCATATCGCCACCCTGCGCCAGGCGCGCAAGACCCGCTACCCCAGCGTGGTGGAAGCCGCATTGCAGGCGGAAACCGCGGGCGCGGACAGCATCACCCTGCACTTGCGCGAAGATCGCCGCCATATACAGGACGAGGACGTCGACATCCTGCGCCGCGTGCTGAAGACCAAGATGAACCTGGAAATGGCGGTGACGCCGGAGATGCTGGCGATCGCCGCCCGCGTGAAGCCGCAGGACGTGTGCCTGGTGCCGGAAAAGCGCGAGGAACTGACCACCGAGGGCGGGCTCGACGTCGCTGCGCAAATCGGGAAAATCCGTGACGCCTGCGCGCAGATGAAGGAAGCCGGCATCCGCGTGTCGCTGTTCATCGATGCCGACAAGAAGCAACTGGAGGCCGCGCGCGAATGCGGGGCGCCGGTGGTGGAAATCCACACCGGCCACTATGCCGATCTGGAAGACCCCGTCGCCAAGCATCACGAACTCGACCGCATCCGCAAGGCGGTCGCCTACGGCCTCGGCCTGGGGCTGACGGTCAACGCCGGCCACGGCCTGACCTACCACAACGTGCAGCCGATCGCCGCCATCTCCGGCGTGCACGAACTCAACATCGGCCATGCCATCGTCGCGCAGGCGCTGTTCACCGGCTGGCAGCCGGCAGTTGCGGAAATGAAGCGGCTGATGGTGGAGGCGGCGGCGCGCCGGGTCTAGCACCTCTGCTGTCGACGCCCAGGCGGCAGCAGAACCCAGAAAAACCTGACCGCAGAGTTCGCTGAGGACGTGGAGTTTTGCTCTGCTTTCCCCGGCGCTCTCTGCGAATACCGTGGCTAAAGATCAGTGCTTTTCGTCGACGATGGCGTGCCCGCCCATCAGCTTGTCGATCAGGGCGATGCCGATGGCAGACAGCACGAAGGACATGTGGATGACCACCTGCCAGAGCATGGTCTTCTCGTCCAGGTTGTGGGCGTTGATGAAGGTCTTCAGCAGATGGATCGAGGAAATGCCGATGATGGCCGTGGCGAGCTTGACCTTGAGCACGTTGGCGTTGACGTGGGACAGCCAGTCGGGCTCATCCGGGTGGCCGGAGAGGCCGAGACGTGAAACGAAAGTCTCGTAGCCGCCGACGATGACCATGATGAGCAGATTGGAAATCATCACCACGTCGATCAGGCCCAGCACCATGAGCATGACCTTTTCTTCGGTCAGGTGCGGGGTGTCCATGACCAGATGGCCAAGCTCCACCCAGAACAGGTAGACGTAGACGGCCTGCGCGACGATGAGGCCGAGGTATAGCGGCAGTTGCAGCCAGCGGCTGCCGAAAAGCAGGGTGGAAATGGGTTTCAGTCGGGTTTGTCCGGATTGCATGATGGGGTTTGTCAGGGAGCTAGAGCGGTCGAATTCTATCAGGACGAAGCGTCCGCCGTATCGCCGTCCACGTAATACCAGCGTCCGTCTTCCTGCACGAAGCGGCTGGTTTCCCGCATCCTGAAGGCGCGGCCGTTGACCTTGTAGCGCGCGGCAAATTCCACGATGGCGTGGGTCGCGTCCTGTTGTTCATGGCGCAGCACTTTCAGCCCGATCCATTTCGGCGCCGGCTGGCTGTCGAAATCGAGCCGCTCGGGCCGCGTCGCCGCATGCCAGCTGGCCAGCAGATAAGCGGCATTGCCCAGCGCGAAGGCGGTATAGCGGGAGCGCATCAGCGCCTCGGCCGTGGCGGGGCGTTCGCCGCCGTCGAGAAAGCGCCCGCAGCAGTCGTACAGGGATTTGCCGCTGCCGCAGGGACAGGGGTTCAGCTTTTCCTTTGCCACCACCAGTAGAGCGCGATGCCGGCGCCGATGAGCAGTATCAGTCCGACGGTGATCTGCTTGAGATACTGCCGGATCAGGTCCTCGTTGCCGCCGATGTACCAGCCCATGGCGGTGAGGATGATCGACCAGATGCCCGCGCCCAGGCAGGTGTAGAAGGCGAACTTGCCATAGTGCATGCGGGTGAGGCCGGCGGGCAGGGAGATCAGGTGGCGGATGCCGGGAATCAGGCGTCCGGTGAAGGTTGAAATCGCGCCGTGTTTCTCGAAGAAGGCGTCGGTCTTGTGCAGCAGTTCGGGGCGCACGAAGAAGTACCTGCCCCAGCGCTCGAGGAAGGGACGGCCCACCCACAGCGCGAACACGTAGTTGAGCGTGGCGCCGGCGAGGCTGCCGAAGGTGGAGGCGAGCACGATCAGTTCGAAGCTCATCTTGCCCTGGTGGGCGAGGTAGCCGGCGGGGATCAGCACCGCCTCGCTCGGCACCGGCAGCACGGTGGATTCGAGGCCCATGAGGATGAAAATCCCCAGGTAGCCCCAGTCGTGGACAGTGGCGAGAATCCAGTCGATGAATTGGTGCAGCATGGCCTAGTGAAGGGAGAAGGGAGATGGGGGAAGGGTGTGAAGCGGCGCGGCGGAAGGTTTTACCCTTCCCCCTTGAGTGCCATCGGCGCGGTCTCTTCCCCCTTCACTGATGTTCAGACCTGCGCCCCGTCCGCCGTCACGCCTTCCTTGGGCTTGTCTTCGCGCAGGAAGTGCTCGCGCTTGACGCCGAGCATCAGCAGCAGGGGCGAGGCCACCAGCACCGAGGAATAGATGCCGAACATGATGCCGATGGTCAGCGCCAGGGCAAAGTTGTGCAGCGCCTCGCCGCCGAAGAAGAACATCGCCAGCACGACAATCTGGGTGGAGAGGTGGGTGATGATGGTGCGGCTGAAGGTCTGGGTGATGGAGGCGTCGATGATGTCGGGGATGCTGGCCTTGCGCATCTTGCGGATGTTCTCGCGGATGCGGTCGAACACTACCACGGATTCGTTCACCGAATAGCCGAGGATGGCGAGGATGCCGGCCAGCACGGTGAGGGTGAACTCCCACTGGAAGAAGGCGAACATGCCGAGGATGATGACCACGTCGTGGGCGTTGGCGATCATGCCGGACACGGCGAAGCGCCACTCGAAGCGGATCGCCAGATAGATCATGATGCCGACCGCCACCACGAACAGCGCCAGCGCGCCGTTGTCGTAGAGTTCCTTGCCGACCTGGGGGCCGACGAAATCGACTTTCTTCAGCACCACATCAGGGTTGTTGGCCCTGAGCGTGGCCATGACCTGTTCGCTGATCTGCGCTGCGTTGGCCGATTTGCTGACCGGCAGGCGAACCAGCACGTCGCGCGAGGTGCCAAAGTTCTGCACCGAGACTTCCTTGAAGCCGGTACTCTCCAGCGAGCCGCGGATCTGGTCGAGCTGCGCGGGCTGGCTGTAGCTGACTTCCATCACCGTACCGCCGGTGAAGTCCACGCCCAGGTTGAGGCCATACGCCCACAGCGCCCACACCGCGAAGATGAAGGTGCCCAGTGAAATGGTCGTGGTGGTCTTCCCGTAGCGCATGAACGGGATGACGCGGTCGACATCGAAAAAACGGATCATCTTGCGGTCCTCAGATGGAGACTTTCGACAGGCGCGGCTTGCGGCCGTAGGTCAGGTTGACCATGGCGCGCGACACCGTCACTGCGCTGAACATGGAGGTCAGGATGCCGAGACACAGCACCACGGCAAAGCCGCGCACCGGGCCGGAACCGAGCCAGAACAGGGCGATGCCGGCGATCAGCGTGGTCAGGTTGGAGTCGAGAATGGTGGCCCAGGCGCGCTCATAACCGGCGTGGATCGCGGCCTGCGGGCTGGCGCCGTTCCTCAGTTCCTCGCGGACGCGTTCGTTGATCAGCACGTTGGCGTCGATTGCCATGCCCAGCGTGAGCGCGATACCGGCGAGGCCGGGCAGGGTCAGGGTGGCCTGCAGCATGGACAGCAGCGCGATCAGGAAGAGGCCGTTGGCGGCGAGCGCCAGCGAAGAGAACACGCCAAACACGCGGTAATAGAAAATCATGAACAGCACGACCGCGACGAAGCCCCACTTGTTCGAATTGAAGCCCTTGGCGATGTTCTCCTTGCCCATGCTGGGGCCGACGGTGCGCTCCTCGACGATGGTCATCGGCGCGGCGAGCGCGCCGGCGCGCAGCAGCAGGGCGACGTCGGAGGACTCCTGCGGCGAATCCATGCCGGTGATCTGCACGCGGCCGCCGCCGATTTCTTCCTGGATGGTGGGGGCGGTGATGACCTCGGTCTGGCCGTGCTCGATCAGCAGAATGGCCATGCGGCGGCCGACGTTCTCGCGCGTGACATCCTTGAAGATGCGCGCGCCCTTGCCGTCGAGGTTGATGTGCACGGCCGGCCGGTTGTTGTTGTCGAAGCCGGGCGAGGCGTCGGTGATGGAGTCGCCGGTCAGCACCACGTCCTTTTTCACCAGGATGGGATAGCCGTCGCGGCTCTGGTAGAGCTCGTCGCCGAAGGGGATCTGGCCGGCGGCAGCGGCATTGACGTCGCCTTCCTCGTCGACCAGGCGGATTTCCAGGGTCGCGGTGCGGCCGAGGATGTCCTTGGCCTTGGCGGTGTCCTGCACGCCGGGCAGCTGCACCACCACGCGGTCGACGCCCTGCTGCTGGATCACCGGCTCGGCCACGCCCAGTTCGTTGACGCGATTTCTCAGGGTCTGGATGTTCTGCTTGACGGCGAATTCCTGGATGCGGCGCTCGGCCTCGGGTTTCAGCGTCACGGCGATGCTGAATTCCTCGGCGCCGTCGCGGCCGGTCAGGTTCAGGTCGGGGTAGGCGCGGGACAGGGCCTGGATGGCGGCATCGCGCTGGTCGCGGGTGGAGAACTTGACCTCGACCTGATTGCCCTCGCGCGCGATGCGGCTGTAGCGGATTTTCCCGTTGCGCAGTTCGGTGCGGATGTCGCCCTGGGTGCGGATGGCGGCCTTGTCCAGCGCAGCCTTCATGTCCACTTGCAGCAGGAAGTGGACGCCGCCGCGAAGGTCGAGGCCCAGGTACATGGGCAGCGCGCGGATGGAAGTCAGCCACTGCGGCGAAGCCGACAGCAGGTTGAGCGCCACCGTGTTGCGGTCGCCGAGGGCAGCCTGCAGCGCGTCCTTGGCCTTGATCTGCTCGTCGGCGCTGGCAAAGCGCAGCTTGACGCTGTTGCCGTCGATGAAGGCGCTGTCGGATTTGACTCCCGCCGCCAGCACGGCGGCTTCAGCCTGCTTCAGCAGGGCTTCGTCAGCCTGTTGCGTGGTTTTCAGCGGCGAGACCTGCACTGCGGGCACTTCGCCGTAAAAATTGGGCAGTGTGTACAGAAAGGCCACCACCAGCAGCAGGCCGATGAGAAGATATTTCCAGAGCGGATAGCGATTCATTTTTAAGTAAAGGGGGAAGGGAGAAGGGGGAAGGGTTGGAAGGCAGGAGGATGGAATTTACCCTTCTCCCTTTAGCGCTGAAGGCGCGCTCCCTTCCCCCTTCACGGGGTCACTAGATGCCTTTGATCGTGCCCTTGGGCAGCAGGGTCTGCACGGCCTGCTTCTGCACGTGGGTGGTGACGCCGTCGGCAATTTCCAGGGAGACGTACTGCTCGCTGACCTTGGTGACCTTGCCGACCTGGCCGGAACTGGTCACGACTTCGTCGCCCTTCTGCAGGGTTTCCAGCATCTTGCGCTGTTCCTTGGCGCGCTTCATCTGCGGGCGGATTAGCATGAAGTAGAACAGCACGAAGATGACGATGAGCGGCAAGAAGCTCATCAGCGGATCGGGCTGCTGGGGGGCGGCCTGGGCGTGGGCGGCGGCGGATGCGAAGACGGCGAAGGCGGCCGGCAGCAGTTTTCCTGCGGAAATCATGTAGTTCTCCTGTAGTCCTCTGGTTTTCAAACCCGTAGATTCTAACACCCGCCGGCGCGGCCTTCATGAAAGCCTGTGCGCCAGCCGGCAAAGCCCCCGGCGGCGATGGCCGCGCGCATCTCGCGCATCAGGTCCTGGTAATAGGTCAGGTTATGGAGGGTGGCGAGGCGCGCGCCGAGAATTTCGCCGCAACGGATGAGATGGTGTACGTAGGCGCGGGAAAAGTTCCGGCAGGCATAGCACTGGCAGGCGGCGTCGATGGGCGCGGGGTCGTTGCGGTGCACCGCGTTCTTGATGCGCAAATCCCCGTTCCGGGTAAACAGCACGCCGTGACGGGCGTTGCGCGTGGGCATCACGCAGTCGAACATGTCGATGCCGTGTGACACCGCCTCGACGATGTCCTCCGGCGTGCCGACGCCCATCAGGTAGCGCGGCCGCTCCTGCGGCAGCTGCGGCGCGGTGTGGGCGAGGATGCGCAGCATGTCCTCCTTGGGCTCGCCCACGCTTAAGCCGCCGATGGCGTAGCCGTCGAAGCCGATGTCGGCGAGCCTTTCCAGCGACTGGTCGCGCAGGTCCTCGTACATGCCGCCCTGGACGATGCCGAACAGCGCGTTGGGGTTGCCCTCGTGCGCCTTTTTCGAGCGTTCCGCCCATCTGAGCGACAGCTGCATGGAATCGGCCGCGGCCTTGCGGTCGGCCGGGTAGGGCGTGCATTCGTCGAAAATCATGACGATGTCCGAATTCAGCACCTTCTGGATGTGCATCGACTCTTCCGGGGTGAGGAAGAGCCGGTCGCCATTGATGGGCGAGGCGAACTTGACGCCTTCTTCGCTGATCTTGCGCAGTTTGCCCAGGCTGAACACCTGAAAACCGCCGGAATCGGTCAGGATGGGGCCGTCCCAGCCCATGAATTCGTGCAGGCCGCCGAAGGCCTCGACCACTTCCAGGCCGGGCCGCAGCCACAGATGGAAGGTATTGCCGAGCACGATCTCGGCGCCGATTTCCTTCAGTTCGGCAGGCGACATCGCCTTGACCGTGCCGTAGGTGCCCACCGGCATGAACACCGGGGTTTCCACTGTGCCGTGGGCAAGGCTCAGGCGGCCGCGGCGGGCGGCGCCGTCGGTTTTGAGGAGTTCGTATTTCATCTGGCTTTGCGCGGGGCGCCGGCGGGGAAGCCGGCGAAAGTGCCAATGATAACCCGTCCGGCCCGGCCCCCCGCTGTAAGCAGGCCGTTCACCTGCTAACTTGAAGACAGGGTCCGGCGGCCGTCGGGCCCTTCATTGACGGGAGAACATCATGAGCGTGATCAAAGTCATCGAAGTGCTGGCCGAGTCGAGCAAAAGCTGGGAAGACGCCGCCAACCTCGCCGTGCAGAAGGCGACCGAGTCGCTGCACGGCATCCGTTCGATCTACATCCAGGATTTCCAGGCCCGGGTGGAAGACGGCAGGATCGTCAGCTACCGCGTCAACGCCAAGATTTCCTTCGCGCTCGATTAGGCCCCGGGTGCGCGTTCGATCAGCATGGCATCGCCATAGCTGAAGAAGCGGTAGCCTTGCCCAACCGCATGGGCATAGGCCGCGCGCAGATTAGCGTAGCCGCCGAAGGCCGACACCAGCATCAGCAGGGTGGACTTGGGCAGGTGGAAGTTGGTCAGCAGGCGCTCGACCACCCTGAAGCGGTAGCCGGGGGTGATGAACAGGTTGGTGTCGCCTTCGCCGGGCTGCAGTTCGCCGTCGCGCGCGGCGGATTCCAGCGCGCGCAGGCTGGTGGTGCCCACCGCCATGATGCGGCCGCCGTTTTCGCGCGCTTCGCGGATGGCCGCCACCGTGGCCTCGGGGATGAAAAAGCGCTCGCTGTGCATCCTGTGTTCGGCGATGTTTTCCACCCGCACCGGCTGGAAAGTGCCGGCGCCCACATGCAGGGTCACCGTGGCGCGCGTGACACCCATGGAATCCAGCCGCGCCAGCATGGCTTCGTCGAAATGCAGCCCGGCGGTGGGTGCGGCCACCGCGCCGGGCTGGCTGGCGTACACCGTCTGGTAGCGGGTCTCGTCCAGCGTTTCCGGCGCATGCGTGATGTAGGGCGGCAATGGCAGGCTGCCGTAGCGGTCGAGCACTTCCAGGAGGCTGTCGCCGCCGTGGCAGCGCAGGCGGAACAGGTCGCCCTCGCGCGCCAGCATCTCGAACTCGACGCTGTCGCCAATGACGATGCGGGAACCCGGCTTCGGCGTCTTGCTGGCGCGCACGAAGGCCAGCGCGTCATGGTCATTGAGAATCCGCTCGACCAGCACCTCGACCTGGCCGCCCGTGGGTTTCTGGCCATAGAGCCGCGCCTTGATCACGCGCGTGTCGTTGAACACCAGGATGTCGCCGGCCTTCAGCAATGCCGGCAGCTCGGCGAACATGCGGTCGGCCAGTGCCGCGCCGTCGACATGCAGCAGCCGGCTGGCGCTGCGCTCGGCGGCCGGAAACTGCGCGATCAGTTCCTCGGGCAGGTGGTAATCGAAATCGGAAAGCCGCATCGGGCAAGCCTGGGTGCGTCGGAAAGCCGGCATTATAAGGTCTGCGCCTTGCCCCAGCCCGGAGCCTTGGGCGATAATGCGCGGCTTCATGCCCCCTTGCCGGGATGGCGGAATCGGTAGACGCAGCGGATTCAAAATCCGCCGGTGGTAACACTGTGGGGGTTCGAGTCCCCCTCCCGGCACCAGCAGGACTTCCAGGCAAGTCCGAAAAAAATCCAAAAATCTCAGCGATGGCAAGCAAACTGGCCTGATTGATGCGCCAGTAGCCGAGGAAAAAGCAACGCACAGAGCAGCCATTACCGGGCCAGTGAAGGTGGACGCGTCGTTACGCGCCTAGACGGTTATCAAGGCTCAAGGGTGGCGCCGCATCCAGTCTTGCAGCCGTTGAAAGTTGCCGGCTTCCATGGCATTGGTCAGCTTGTGGTTCACCCCGCCCAACACGGTAGAAATCAGTATTCGCGGGTTTTCATCAAACTGACCGTTCGCATAAAAAGACTCCTCCGCGCCTCTGTGCGAACACCGAATATCCATGACGACAACATCTCCTGCGTTGACACAAACCGAGGTGATTTCCGTACCGTCGCCTGGCTCGGCGTACCTGTCGTTCTCCAGGGGAATCGGCTTGGTGTGAGAGCCCTTGATATATTTCAGGCTGGCGCCGTCCTGAAGGTAGAAAAGCACTTTATATACGCCACCGCCGTCGACATCCCAGTTGAGTGCGTCGTCAAGATAGTCCTGGAATTTGCCCCGCAATAAATCGTTATGCCACTCCTGTGAGCGATTTATTGTGATATCGCTTAGGCCAATGCTGCGGACCCCCTCTCCATTCAATCTGAAATCGAGAAACTCGATGATGGCGGAATTGCAAGACAGCATGGTGTGCAAGGGTTCGAGCGCGGGAAATCGATGAAAGCCTGCGAGATGTCCGGCGGATGGCGTGGGTCTGGTGTTCTTGAACAGGAACCTATTGTCGAGCACCTTCGCCCTTGCATGCCGAACACTCGTCTTGTCAAAAATACCTCGCAGAACGGTAATGCCGCCCGATCGCAATTCGATGACATTGGCAAGACGTGAATAGGACACGATATTTCTAGTTTCGCTTGAACGGCCAAATCGTCATTTTGGGTGTATAGGCAGAGCCCCAGTCGCCCGATCGCGATTCGCCGGTACGGGCCAGGCGTGATAGAAAACGGAACATCTCAATATTCCCGGACACGGATGGCGAGGTCCAAATGGTGCTGGAAAACTTTTGTATTGTATCGGGAGTAGATTCAATCTTGTGGCGCTGGCTCAGCTCGCTTTTATCGCCGTTAAAGTCATGATGTTCGACTACAACCTCCGTTACGGTCTTGGTAGCCATAAGGCCACGCTGTTTCAACAGGGGCGGCAGCCAGTCGATCGGCCCATCCATTTGCCGACAGCACTCCAGCATCTTTCTGGCGCCAGACCTGGTGACATAGTAGGTGGCAAACCCCCAGGGCATCGGATCGTCGGCAAACAGGCCACCCGCTCTTGTGCTGAGCACTTGATCTCGAAACCTTTTGTGCAGATGGATTCGTAGCCATTCAGGATTCTGGCGATCGCGTAATTCGAACATGGTCTGCCTGAATCCGATTACGTCACTGATGTGGATGTCGTCTTCGAAAACCACTGCAGCATCATGTTTGCTCTCGAGCAAGCGGTGCCAGATGCTTATATGGCTCAATGCAGTGGCCACTTGTCCCATCCTGTACTTGCGCAGGAATTTCCGCGTGAATGTATGCTCTGGGAACCGGGTGAGGAATTCCGTGATCTTTTGCGGCTCTTTCCAGTAGATGGCTGGGGCGAGGGAAACCTCCTGTACAACGTCGAGGGACTCCAGCGAATCCATAAGATCCCTGGCGTTTTTCATGCGTTCCTCGATGCTGTCAATGGCAAGTACATACGCGACGATGCTGGTCTTAGGTGTATCCATGTCAAGACGCTCGGGTGAAAGTTAGTTGCCACTTGATCTGCCAACTTGACACAAGGTCTTAGTGGCGATTTCCATACTTGGGTCTAATTTTTTAATTGTAAAAATTATTTTTTCTAAATGGTAATGATCGCCCTGCCGATTGAAGGCTAATGCCTCAATTGTGGGGAAATTTTAAATGCCAGAATTTTACGGTTCCTTGCGGCGCAAGGCCTGGAGGAAATCTTTCGAGTCCCCCTCCCGCCAGTCAGTTCATCAGTTCAGACCCCGATCCGGTTGTGGTTACGGAGTTTCGATCCGTGCGACTGCACCGTTGCCGCTTGATGCTGTCCGGCGTATCAGCTCGACATAGACGTGGCCGGGATGGCCTGCCGCAAGGGCGGAGATACGCGGCAGTTCTGCCGCCATGCGGCCGCGATCGATGTCCCAGAACAGCGGCATCTGCGGGCCGGGATAGAAATCGGCCACTCCGCCGGCCAGGCCGTAATACGCCCAGATCAGCGGCGGAATCTCTTCCAGCAGGAACGCATCGCTTTCCTCCTGCATGACAAAAGCACGCGCGCCGCGAATTTTGCGGGTCTGTTCGGCCACCGCGGCATGGAAGGCTCCCCGACGGTTGTAGGCGGCCAGCACCTCGGCTGTTATCCAGGCGGGAGTCTGGGCGGCAAGCTCGGCCCATGGCAGGAAATTCAGCCCGGTCGCGCCATTGTGCCGAATGCGGCGCTGTACGTTCCGGCTGCGTTCTTGCGACAGCATGGCCAGGGTCGTCGTCCGGCGCGCGACTTCGGCGGGGTCGGAGGTTTCCGCGGTGATGTTGTGGATGTAGGGACTGTCGACGATGGTGACCAGCCCCGCGGCAAAGTATTGCGTGACGAGATGGCAGAAATGATCGATCAGCGCGGTATCGAAGGCGCGGTTCTTGATGCTGATCATCAGGTGGGCGGTTCGCTGCGCGATGTCGGCCAGGCTGGCGTTTCCCTTTCGTGTTTCGATGCGCTGGTCGAAAAGGCTTGTCCGCGGCGGCTGTCTGCTCATTGCTCAGTCCGGGCAAAGCGGGCCAGCACATCGGCGGAACGGTCGAGATGCACCTGCAGGAAGGCCTGCGTATCCACCCAGGATCGGGTGACCACGACCGTCTTGTTGACGTCGATCGGGACGGCGCCTGCGGGCGTCATGAAAAAGTCGATCGAGCCGTAGTCGAGTCGCATTTTCGAACGCAGGGCGGCAATCTCGGCAGGCGGGGCAGGCTGTGTGCCGACCGAGAGCATGCTTTCGGGCTGGCACAGGGGGTCGGAGAAAACCGCCTCGGTCGTGATGCCCTCGTCGAGGCAGAAATCCCAGCGCCATTTGGTGATGCTTGGTGCGGCAGGGTCGGCGAGGAATTTTTCCACGATGAGGGCCGGATTCGACCAGACCGAACGCGGCACCTCGTCGATGTGCTTGAAAACCCGGTACGGGGGGCACAGCTTTTTCCTGTACCCGGGATATACAATTTTCAGCACCGAGCGGCGCAGCCTGGGATAGAAATCGTGCTTTTCGGCATGACGGAGCTCTGAACTGCCGCGGTGGTTGAATATCGATTTGACGATGACCGGAGCGTCACATGCCTGGCCCTGCAAGACGCGCGCGGCAGAGTATAGCCGGCGGTCGATGCTGGAAGCATGCCCGTTGATCACCCTGTCGTAATGCTGCGTCAGTGCCGAGAATTCGGGAGGGTCATTGCTCAGGTCGACATGCAGAAAGGCCCTGGCGCCTTGCCGCCTGCCGATGTCGCGCGCATCGCACAGGGTCCACGGCTGGCCCCTGAGGGTCAGGCGGTCGAGCAGATGGCGCAGCTTGTAGCCGCTGCGCGGCCCCATGCGCGACTTGTCCAAAACATAGATATCCAGCACCCGATGCACTCGATGAACAGCAACAATGCCGGCCATTATCCGGGCAGGCCGGGGAAGATGACAAATGGCCTGCCGCCTGGCTTGTCCTAGTCGAAAAAAGCCGCGTGACCGAATGAGAGAAATGAAGGAAACCGTCGTCCTCGTGCACGGCCTGTGGATGAAGGGCCTGGAACTGCTGCCTCTGGCCCGGTCGCTGAAGCGTGCCGGTTACGAGGTGCGCTTTTTCCGCTATCCCACCCGGCGTCCGCTGGCGCCCAGCGCCGGCAGGCTCGCCGTGCTGCTCGGCGGGCTGGGGCATGGACCGGTGCATCTGCTCGGGCACAGCCTGGGCGGCATTCTGCTGTGCCATCTGGCCGCGCAGGACGGGCTGCCGCAAAACGGCCGGGTGCTGATGCTGGGTACGCCGCTCGCATCCAGCCATGCGGCACAGGCTTTCGCCTGTTGGCGCCTGGGCCGCCGGATGCTGGGCCCGCATACCCTGGCGGCCCTGCTGGGCGAGCGGCCGGCCTGGCCGGCAAATCGTCCGCTGGCCTTGATTGCCGGTGCGCGCGGAATCGGCCTGGGGACGCTGGTGGCCGGCGGGCTGCCGCGGCCCCACGATGGCACGGTGAGCGTGGGGGAAACGCGGACGCCGGAGGTGACGCAGCATGTGGTCGTGCCGCACAGTCACTTCGGCATGCTGTGGGCGCGCGACGTGCATGCCGAGGTGTTGCACTACCTGCGCACCGGCAGCTTTCGGCAGCAGGGCGCATAATGCCGGCAACGCCCACGGACAGGAGAACGCGTCATGATCCATCTGCATTACTGGACCACACCCAACGGCCACAAGATCACGATGTTTCTGGAAGAGGCCGGCCTGGAATACCGCGTCGTGCCGGTCAACATCGGCAAGGGTGAGCAGTTCCGGCCGGAGTTCCTGCGCATTTCACCCAACAACCGCATCCCGGCCATCGTCGACGATGCGCCGGCAGACGGCGGCGAGCCTGTTTCGGTCTTCGAGTCAGGCGCGATCCTGCTGTACCTGGCGGACAAGAGCCATCGTTTCATTCCCCAGGATCTGCGCGGCCGCAACCAGGCGCTGCAATGGCTGTTCTGGCAGGTCGGCGGACTGGGGCCGATGGCCGGACAGAACCATCATTTCGTGCAGTACGCGCCGGAGCCGGTGCCTTATGCGATCGAGCGTTACGTGAAGGAAACCGCCAGGCTGTACGGGGTTTTGAACAGGCATCTTGGCGACGGGCGCGAGTTCATCTGCGGGCATGATTATTCCATCGCCGACATGGCCTGCTACCCCTGGATCGTGCCGCATGAGAAACAGCGCCAGCAACTGGAAGAATTTCCCCGCCTCGCGGCATGGTTCGAGCGCATCCGGCAAAGGCCGGCAACCTTGCGAGCCTACGCGCTGGCGGACGAAATCAACCCGCAGCCGGTGATGGGCGATGAGGCAAAAAAAGTGCTTTTCGGCCAGGATGCCTCAAGCGTGCGCTGAAAGGTCTTCGCCCAGCCGGCATCCGTTTTTCTGCCTGCGCCGCGGACATCGACAAAGCCATGAGGCGGCCGGGGCCGGGAAATTCAGGCGGCCTGGACGGGGATGTGGTTGCGCGAACCGATGATGCGGTTTTCCGGGTTCACGTACACCAGGTTGGGCACGTAGCGCGCCAGTTCCAGCTCGCTGTACTGGGCGTAGGTGGCGATGATGACGATGTCGCCCGGCTCGGCCTTGTGCGCGGCGGCGCCGTTCACGGAAATGATGCCGGAATCGCGCTCGGCGCGGATGGCGTAGGTGGTGAAGCGCTCGCCATTGCTGACGTTGTAGATCTGGATCTGCTCGTACTCGCGGATGTCGGCGGCTTCGAGCAGCGTCTCGTCGATGGCGCAGGAGCCTTCGTAATGCAGCTCGGAATGCGTGACGTGCGCACGGTGAAGCTTGGATTTCAGCATGGTTCGGGTCATAAGGCTCTCCCGATGAATCTATAAAGCTGAATTATAAGGGAATTTGAATGTTTAGAGACCCGGGCCGGTCTCGACGTTGTCGATCAGCCGGGTCTTGCCCAGCCAGGCCGCGCCCAGCACCACGAATTGCGCATCCCCCTCGGCGGGCAGGGACAGGTCGGGGCGGCGGATGCTCAGGTAGTCCACTTTCCAGCCGTGCTGGTAGAGCGCATCCAGCGCCTGCACCTCCAGTTCCTCGAAATCGCGCCGGCCCAGGGCCAGGGCCTCGCCGATCTGTTTCAATTGCTGGTGCAGGCGCGGCGCTTCCCGGCGCTCGGCATCACTCAGGTAGCCGTTGCGCGAGGACAGCGCCAGGCCGTCGTCGGCGCGCACGGTCTCGCCCGCCCGGATGTCGATAGGCAGGTTCATCTGCGCGGCCATGCCGCGGATCAGCGCGAACTGCTGGTAGTCCTTCTTGCCGAACAGCGCCACGCGCGGCTCGACCAGGTTGAAAAGCTTCAGCACCACGGTGAGCATGCCGCGGAAATGGCCGGGGCGGAACTCGCCGCACAGTTCGCTGGCCAGTGCCGGCGGCTCGACGAAATAGCTCTGCGGCTGCGGGTACATGTCCTCGAGTGCGGGCGCGAACACGGCGGTGCAGCCGGCACTCTGCAGCTTTCCGCAGTCGGCCTCGAAAGTGCGCGGGTAGCGCTCGAAATCCTCGCCGGCGCCGAATTGCAGCGGATTCACGAAGATGCTGGCGATCACCGGCAGGCCGGACAGGCGTGCCTGCTGCACCAGGGAGATGTGGCCCTCGTGCAGGTTGCCCATGGTCGGCACGAAGGCGCAGTCAGGGTGGGCGGCCTTCCACAGGCTGAGTTCCGCGTTGCTGCGCAGGATTTGCATCAGAAGCTGTGCTCGGCGCCGGGAAATGCGCCGGTCTTCACTGCCAGCACGTAAGCGGCGAAGGCGGCGGGAACGCTGCCTGCGTCTTCCATGAAGTTCCTGGAGAACTTGGGCGCGCGCGGGTACAGGCCCAGCATGTCGTACATCACCAGCACCTGGGCCGAGCAGTCGGGGCCGGCGCCGATGCCGATGGTGGGGATGGACAGCGAGGAAGTCACTTTTGCCGCCAGCCCCGCCGGCACTGCCTCCATCAGCAGCAGGCCCGCGCCGGCCTGCTGCATGGCAAGCGCATCAGCGAGCAATTGTTTTGCATCGGCCTCTTCGCGACCCTGTACCTTGTAGCCGCCCAGCTGGTTGACCGATTGCGGCAGCAAGCCCAGGTGCGCGCACACCGGGATGCCGCGGCCGGCGAGGAAGCGCACCGTTTCCACCATCACCGCGCCGCCTTCGAGCTTGACCATGTGCGCGCCGGCGGCCATGAGGCGGGCGGCGGAGGCGTAGGCCTGCTGCGGGCTTTGCTGGTAGCTGGCGAAGGGCAGGTCGGCGACGATGAAGGCGCGCTTCACGCCGCGCGCGACACAACGGGTGTGGTAGCACATCTCCGACAGTTTCACCGGCAGGGTGGAAGCATGGCCCTGCACCACCATGCCGAGCGAGTCGCCGACCAGCACGATGTCGACGCCGGCTTCGTCCATCAGGCGCGCGAAGCTGGCGTCGTAGGCGGTGAGCACGGCGATCTTCTCGCCGCGCTCGCGCATGGCCTTGAGGGTGGAGAGGGTGACGGGCTTCAGTGGTTCATTCATAAGCAATCAGAACAAGGAGGGCACGAGGACAGGAGGGAAATCCTCGCTGCGCATGATGGTTTCTTGCATTCCGCTTGTCCTCCTGTCCTCTTTGTAAAGGAAGTCTAGGCTGCGCGCGAAAAGAACTCGCGCGGGCCGCGCATCTTGTCCATGCGCTCCAGCAGCAGTTCGAAGTCGTCTGCGCTGTTCACGAAATTGAGGTTTTCGCTGTTGACCATCAGCACCGGGGCGGCATCGTAGTGATGGAAGAATTCACTATAGGTGTCGGCGAGGCGGTCGAGGTAGTCGCCGTTCATGCCCTGTTCGTAGTCGATGCCGCGGCGCTTGACGCGCTCGCGCAGCTTGTCGAGCGGCGCCTGCAGGTAGATGACCAGATCGGGGGCGGGCGCCTGCAGGGCGAGGTCGTCATACACTTTTCGGTACAGCGCGTATTCGTCGCTGTCGAGGTTGAGCCTGGCGAACAGGCGATCCTTGTCGAGCAGGAAGTCGGCGACGATGCTGTGGCGGAACAGGTCGCCCTGGGCGAGCTGGCTCACCTGGCGCGCGCGGTCGAACAGGAAATGCAGCTGGGTGGCCAGCGCATATCTTTTCGGGTCCTGATAGAAGCGCGGCAGGAAGGGATTGTCGGCGGCGTTTTCCAGCAAGAGTTCGGCCTGCAGGTGCTCGGCCAGCTTGCGCGCAAGGCTGGTCTTGCCTACGCCGATGGGGCCTTCGACGACGATATGCCGGTAGCGCGGGCGCGGCATCAGAGGACGCCTGCCGCCACTTTCAGCGGCGGCTCGTGGCGGCGCACGGCCTGGTCGCCGGCAAGCGCAAGCAGCAGTTCGGCGCGGCCGTGGCCGGGGATGACGAGTTCGGGCGCGATTTCCAGCAGCGGCAACAGCACGAAGGCGCGCTCGTGCATGCGCGGGTGCGGCAGGGTGAGGTTTGCCTCATGAAAATGCGCATCGCCGTACAAGAGCAGGTCGAGATCGAGCGTGCGCGGCGCATTGCGGAAGGTGCGGTTGCGGCCGTGGTGGTGTTCGATGCCGAGCATGGCCTCGAGCAGGGCGCGCGGCGACAGCCGGGTTTCCAGCACAGCGACGGCATTGATGAAATCGGGCTGCTCGGCATAGCCCACCGGCGCCGAGGCATAGAGCGAAGAGCGCGCGGTCAGCCGGCTTTCGGGCAGGCGCGCGAGTTCGTCCATGGCCAGTTCGACCTGCGCCGCGGGATCGTCGAGGTTGGCGCCGAGGCCAATGTAGGCGGCGACCGTCATGCCGGCGTTTCGGCAGCCTCGGTTGCCGTCTTGGCCTTGCGCCGCCGCTTGCGCTTGGGTTTCGGGCCGGTCTCGGCGAGCAGCATGGACTTGCGCGTGGCTTCGTCGGCATCCTGGAATTCCGTCCACCAGTCGCCGAGTTCCTGCGGCATTTCGCCGCTTTCGGCGCGGATCAGCAGGAAATCGTAGCCGGCGCGGAAGCGCGGATGCTCGAGCAGGCGGAAGGGGCGGCTGCCGGCGCGCTGTTCGAAGCGTGGCTGCAAGGCCCAGATTTCCTTGATCATGCCGTCGAGCTTGCGCGGGATGGCGAGCAGTTCGCGCTGTGCTTCCAGCACTTCGTCCATGGCGATGAACAGGGCGGGAATGGGCTTTTCGCCTTCGGCCTCGATTTCCTTCCATTGCCGCAGCACCTGCGGCCACAGCAGGCAGGCGAACAGGAAGCCGGGCGAGGCGGCCTTGTCGGCATGGATGCGTTCATCGGTGTTCTTCAGGCCGGCTTCGATGAAACGCTTGCCCTGCGAGTCGTCGAGGATGGTGTCGAGCAGCGGCAGCATGCCGTGGTGCAGGCCCTCGGCGCGCAGCTGGTGCACGCCGCGCAGGGCGTGGCCCGACATCAGCAGCTTCACCGCCTCGTCGAAAATGCGCGCGCGCGGCACGTTGTCGAGCAGGTCGGCCAGCTCCGCCACCGGCTTGCGCGTGGCGGGGTCGATGTGAAAGTCCAGCTTGGCGGCGAAGCGCACGGCGCGCAGCATGCGCACGGGGTCTTCGCGGTAGCGGGCGGCAGGGTTGCCGATCATGCGCAGGACCTTCTTCTTGCAGTCTGCAACACCGTTGAAATAGTCGTGGATTTCCTCGCGCAGCGGGTCGTAGTACAGGGCGTTGGCGGTGAAATCGCGCCGCGCCGCATCTTCGGCCTGGCTGCCGAAGATGTTGTCCTCGAGGATGCGGCCGGTTTCGTCGGTGGGCCGGTCATCCTCGTCGTCGCCGTTGAGGTTGCCGGCGGCGCGGAAGGTGGTGACCTCGATGGTGTCGCGCCCGCACATGACGTGGACGATGCGGAAGCGGCGGCCGATGATGCGCGAGCGGCGGAACAGCCGGCGCACTTCCTCGGGGGTGGCGTCGGTGGCGACGTCGAAATCCTTGGGCTTCTTGCCCAGCAGCAGGTCGCGCACCGCGCCGCCGACGACGAAGGCCTTGAAGCCGCTGTCGGCCAGGGTTTCGCAGGTGCGCAGGGCGCAGGCGTCGATGGATTCGCGCCTGATGCCGTGTTTGGCCAGCGGCAGGATCAACGGCTCGCTGGCGGGCCGGCCTGTCTCGGCCTTGCCGGAATTGCCCAGTACGCGCTGGATGAAACGACGGATCATTGAGAAAAGTCAGGACTAGGAAGCCCGAATTATATCAGCCGGTTTTTGGCCAAAACCCTATTCACAAGTAGGTGGGAGAGGCAAGGGAGGAAAACGAAATAAAACCGGGCGCTCGTCCCGCCCCAAACCTCACCGTCATCGATTTTGACATCAATTGCGCAGGCTGATGATGGGCCAGCCATTCAGCCTGGCGTGGGCTTCCAGGGTGTCGTCCGGGTCCACCGCAACGGGATGCGTCACTTTGGACAGCAGCGGCAGGTCGTTCAGCGAATCGCTGTAGAACCAGCTTTCGCTGACGTCTTCCCACAGCAGGCCCTGTCCGGACAGCCACATCTCCAGGCGGGTGATCTTGTGTTCCTTGAAACAGGGGATGCCGGTGCCGCGCCCGGTGTACTGGCCGTCGATCTCCTCGACTTCGGTGGCGATCAGGTGATCGACGCCGAATTCCCTGGCAATCGGCCCGGTGACGAAGCGGTTGGTGGCGGTGATGATGGCGACCTTGTCTGCTTCCTGCCGGTGTTTCTGCACCAGCGCGCGGCTCTTCTCGGTAATCATGGGCAGGATGCGCGTGGCGAGGAATTCGCGATGCCAGGCATCGAGCTGCTCGCGCGGGTGGCGCGCCAGCGGCTTCAGCTGGAAATCGAGGAAGGCGTGGATGTCGAGGGTGCCGGCCTTGTAGTGCTCGTAGAACTCGCGGTTTTTCGCTTCTTGCACTTCACGGTCGAGCACGCCCTTGCTGATGAGGAACTGCGCCCACTCGAAGTCGGAATCGCCGGCGAGCAGGGTGTTGTCGAGGTCGAACAGGGCTAACTTCATGGGCTTTTGCTGGCAAAAAATAAAAGGCAAGTATAGCCGCAGTTAAAATGCAGCCATGGACAAGGAAATATCGGTTTTCGCCGACAACTGGAACGCGCTGGGCTGGGCGGGCGTGGCCATCCTGCTGTGGTTCGCCTGGCGCTCGGGCGACCTCGCACGGCTCAAGGACGGTGCTCGCCTCAACCTGTTCCTCGGCGTGGCGGTCGCGCTGATGGTGATGTGGCAGATCCGCACCGGGGTGAAACCGGGGCTTTCCTTCCACATGCTGGGGGCGAGCCTCGCCACCCTCATGTTCGGCTTCTGGCGCGGCTGGCTGGCAGCCAGCCTGGCGGCGCTCGCGGCCGCGCTTACCGGCAAGGCCAGCCTCATGGGCCTGGGCCTGGAGTCCCTGCTGTTTTGCGCCGTGCCTGCCGCCGTGACGCATCACCTGTACCGCTTCGTCGACCGCAGGCTGCCCAACCATTTCTTCGTCTACGTGCTGGCCAACGGCTTCTTCGGCGCGGCGCTCGCCATCGGCGCGGCCGCGCTGGCATCGACGGCGGTGCTGGCGCTGTCCGGTGCCTATGCCATGGGCTATCTGCTGGAAAACTACACGCCCTACTTCATCCTGCTGGCCTGGTCGGAGGCGCTCACCACCGGCATGGGCGCCACGCTGATGGCGGTCTACAGGCCGGAGTGGCTGGAGACCTTCGATGACGAGCGCTACATCAAGAACAAGTGAAAGGCGTTATGAACGCAGAAGCGCAGAGACAAATTCAATAACAGAGAGGTTAAGGGAGGCAAGGGAGAAAATCCTTGTTTGCTCCCTTATCCTCCCATGCCTCCCTGTAAATGCTTTTACGGTTTTTCTCTGTGTCTCCGCGTTCTGTTTTTTTGAATGAATCATCCTATTGAATACCCCGACCTGCCGGTAGCGCAGCGGCGGGACGACATCCTCGCCGCGCTGAAGGCCAATCCCGTGCTGATCCTGTGCGGCGAGACCGGCTCGGGCAAGACCACGCAGATCCCCAAGATGTGCCTGGAGGCGGGGCTGGGCGACAAGGGACTCGTCGGCTGCACCCAGCCGCGCCGCATCGCCGCGCGCTCGGTGGCGAGCCGCGTGGCCGAGGAGCTGAAAAGCGAGTTCGGCGGCCTGGTCGGCTACAAGGTGCGGTTTACGGATAAAGTCAGGCGCGACACCCGCATCAAGTTCATGACCGACGGCATCCTGCTCGCCGAAAGCCAGGGCGATCCCATGCTGTCGGCGTATTCCTGCATCGTGGTCGACGAGGCGCACGAGCGTTCGCTCAACATCGACTTCCTGCTTGGCTACCTGCGCACGCTGGTGGAGCTGCGCCCGGACCTGAAGGTCGTCATCACCTCCGCCACCATCGATGCCGAGAAATTCTCGGCGCATTTCGGCAATGCGCCGGTGATCGAAGTCTCCGGCCGCACCTATCCGGTGGAGATCCGCTACCGGCCAACAGGGGGTGAAGGGGGAAGGGAGAAGGGGGAAGGGCCGGCAGCGAAGGGCGAAGGGGGAAGGGGGAAGGCTAGCGAGGAAGCCGATCTCACCCAGGCCATTCTCGACGCCACCGACGAGCTCGCGCGCGAGGGCTGGGGCGACACGCTGATCTTTTTGCCGGGCGAGCGCGAGATTCGCGAGACCGCCGAGGCGCTGAGGAAGCACCATGTGCCTGCGAGCAGGGAGCAGGGGCCCCTTGGGGATGCGACCGGCCGCGAGTTTGGCACGGCGCCCCGGAGCGCAGGCACGGCATCCCCTCCACTGCCCGATCCCTCTGCGAGGGGCCCTCGGGCGACGTTCCGGGGCGCCCCGCATACCGAGATTCTGCCTCTCTTTGCGCGCCTGTCGGTGGAGGAGCAGGACCGCATTTTCAAACCGGGCAACGCGCGCCGCATCGTGCTCGCCACCAACGTGGCAGAGACCTCGCTCACCGTGCCCGGCATCCGCTATGTCATCGATACCGGCCAGGCACGGGTCAAGCGCTATTCCGCGCGCAACAAGGTCGAGCAGCTGCTGATCGAAAAGATTTCCCAGGCCTCCGCCAACCAGCGCGCCGGCCGCTGCGGCCGCGTGATGGACGGCATCTGCATCCGTCTGTACGACGAAGACGACTTCAACAACCGTCCGCGCTTCACCGACCCGGAGCTTTTGCGCTCTTCGCTCGCCGGCGTGATCTTGCGCATGAAGTCGCTGGGGTTGGGCAATGTCGAGGGCTTCCCTTTCATCGATGCGCCGCAGTCCCGCTTCATCGCCGACGGCTATCGGCTGCTGCACGAATTGAACGCGCTCGACGAACGGAACGAACTGACCAAGATCGGCGAGCGCGTGGCGAAGCTGCCGCTCGACCCGCGCATGGCGCGCATGATCCTGGCCGCCGAGCGCAGCGGCTGCCTCGCGGAAATGCTCGCCATCGCCAGCTTCCTGTCGGTGCAGGACCCGCGCGAGCGGCCGCAGGACCGCGCCGGCAGTGCGGACGAGAAGCACAAGCTGTTCGCCGACGAACGCTCGGACTTCGTGTCGGTGGTGAAGCTGTGGCACTGGTTCGACGAAGCCATCAAGCACAAGAAATCCAACCGGCTGTTGCAGAATCAGCTCGCCGAGCATTTCCTGTCGCCGCGGCGCATGCGCGAATGGCGCGACGTGCACGGCCAGCTCGCCACCCAGGTTGCGGAAATGGGCCTGCGCCTGAATGAAAAGCCCGCCGGCTACGATGCCCTGCACCAGGCGCTGCTCACCGGCCTGCTCGGCAACATCGGTTTCAAGTCCGACGACGTCAAGGCGAGGAAGCCGGGCGAAGGCAACTACCAGGGCGCGCGCGGCCTGCGTTTTTCCCTGCATCCCGCCTCGGTGCTGGCGAAGAAGGGGCCCAAGTGGGTGGTGGCGGCCGAGCTGACGGATGTGGGAAGACTCATGGGGCGGATGGCGGCCGAAGTGCGGCCGGAATGGATCGAGGCCGCCTCGCAACATGTGCTGGAGCGCAGCTATTCCGAGCCGCACTGGGACCGCAAGTCGGCGCGCGTCATGGCTTATGAGCGGGTGACGCTCTACGGCGTGACGCTGGCATCAAGAAGGCGCGTGCACTACGGGCCGCTCGAGCCGTCGCTCGCGCGCGAGCTTTTCATCCGCGGCGCGCTGGTGGCGGGGGAATACGATACGCAAAGCAAATGGTTCCAGCACAACCGCGAGCTGATCAAGCACATCGAGGAACTCGAGCACAAGGCGCGCAAGGCCGGAGTGTGGCTCGACGAGGAGCGCATCTACAAATTCTTCGATGCGCGCATTCCGCCCGGCCTGCACAACGGCCCGGCCTTCGAGAAGTGGCTGAAAACCATCGACCCCGACACGCTCAGACTCGCGCGCGAAGACATCGTCGCCGAAGGACTCGACCTGTCGCAGGGCCTGTATCCGGAAACTCTGCTGATCGACGGCGTGGAGTGCGCGGTCAAGTACCGTTTCGAGCCGGGGCATCCGCTCGACGGCGCCACACTGTCGCTGCCGCTGTACCTGCTGAACAAGGTCAGCGAGGCGCAGCTCGACTGGGCCATCCCCGGCTTGTTGCGCGACCGGGTCAATGCCTTGTTCAAGGCGCTGCCCAAGGACATCAGGAACAGTTTCATTCCGCTCGCGCAGACAGTCACCGCCTTCCTGGGCGAAGCCAGCGCGGGCGAGGCGCCGCTCGCACAATCGGTTGCGGCCTGGGTGGCGCGGCGCACCGGCAAGCAGGCCGATGTGCGCGAGGCCGAGGTCGATGCGCATCTCAGGCTCAATTTGCGCGTGCTCGACGACGGCGGCCAGGAGCTCGCCATGGGCCGCGACCTCGCGGCGCTGAAAAAGCAGCTCGGCGAGACTGCCAGCCTCGCCTATGGCAAGAGCGAGGCTGGCAGCGAGCACGAGCGCGAAGGCATCACCGCCTGGGACTTCGGCGACCTGCCGGCCAGCGTCAAGTTCAGCCGCGGCGGGCAATCGCTCACCGGCTATCCCGCGCTGGTCGATTACGGCGACAGCGTTGCCATGAAACTCATGGACACGCCGGAGAATGCCGAGGCCGAAACGCGCAAGGGCGTGGTGCGCCTCGTGCGGCTTGCGCTGTCCGCCCAGTTCAGGCAGCTGGAGAAGGATCTTGCCAGGCAGACCGCGCTGGCCCTGAAATACCGCGCCTTCGGCAATGCCGACGGCTTTTTCGCCGAATTGCTCGACACCATCGCCAACCGGGCCTGCCTCGGCGACGACGAGCCGCCGCGCAAGCAGAAGGAGTTCGACAAGCAGAAGGAGCGTGCCAAGCCGCGCATCGCACCGGTGACGCAGGCGCTGCTGAAATCCGTCGAGGAATGCCTCGACCTGCATCAGCAGGTGCAGGCGAGGCTGGCGCAGAAATCGCCCTTCGCGCATGCGTTGAAGGACGAGCAGGCGCATCTGGCAAGACTGATCTATCCCGGCTTCATCGGCGCCACCCCCTGGGAACATTGGCAGCACCTGCCGCGCTATTTGCGCGCGATCCTGCGCCGTTTCGACAAGCTGCCCGGCGCCGGCGAGCGCGACGCGCGCCACACGGCCATCGTTCAGGGGCTGGAGGCGCGCTATCAGGAGCGCCTCGCCAAACATCGCAAGGCCGGCATCCATGACCCGCTGCTCGACCAGTTTCGCTGGCATCTGGAGGAACTGCGGGTGTCGCTGTTCGCACAGGAGTTGAAAACGCCCTATCCGGTATCGGCCAAGCGGCTTGAAAAACTCTGGGAGAACGTCCAAGCTTGAGGGTAATCAGTCGCGGCGAGTTGGGGAAAGCAAAAAAACAAGCCAAAAAGCAGAATTAACCGCAGAGTACGCGGCGGAACGAAATCAAAACTCCGCGTCCTCCGCGAACGCTGCGGTAAAACGCTTTGCAAGCCGGGTACGCTTTTGCCCGTGCCCCGCGGCCAATAAAGTTCTAGGGGGAAGCACGCCATGGAAGAAAAAGCCTTCAACCTGCCCAATTCCATCACCGGCATCCGCCTCATGGGCGTGCCGGCCACCATCTGGTTCATGCTCGAGGGCCAGTGGGCGGTGGCGACCTGGGTATTCCTGGCTGCCGCGCTGACCGACGGCCTCGACGGCTATCTTGCGCGCAAGCTCAAGCAGACCACGGCCATCGGCGCCGCGCTCGACACCGTCACCGACAAGGCCTTGAGCCTGTCCGTCCTGGTGGTGCTGCTGAGCTTCGAACTGGTGCCGGTGTGGGTGGCGCTCGCCATCGTCGTCCGCGATGCCGTGATCGTGGTCGGCGCCCTGGCCTATCGCGGCATGGCCGGGCACCTGGAAATCCAGCCGACCCTGCTCGGCAAGGGCAACACTTTCGCCGAGTTCGCCATGCTGGCGCTGGTGCTCGGGCATCAGGCGAACATCGTGCCGGGCGAAGTCTGGGTGTACCCCATGTTCTGGCTGGTATTTGCCACCACCGTGGCTTCGGGCCTGCAGTACGTATGGATCTGGGGCAACAAGGTGCGTCGCGAGAAAGTCGCCTAGCCTGCGCCGTAGCTTATCGGGCGAGCCTGTCCAGTTCCGCGATGATTTCATCGGCATGGCGGCTTGGGTCGATGCGGGTGAATACCTTCTGTACCGTGCCTTGCGGGTCGATCAGGAAAGTATGGCGCCTGGCCATGCGCCATATTTTGAAGTCGACGAGGACGCCGTAGCGGCGCGCGACTTGGCCTTCGGTGTCGGCGAGCAGCGGAAAGTCGAGGCCGTGGCTTGCGGCAAACCTGGCGTGGCTGGCCTGGCTGTCGACGCTCACGCCGATGACGGCAGCGCCGGCGGCGCGCAGCCTGGCATGGCCGTCGCGGAAAGCACAGGCCTCGCGCGTGCAGACGGGCGTGCCATTGCGGGGATAGAAATAAAGCACCAGCCAGCGGCCTGCATGATCGGCCAGAGCGTGCCGGGTGCCGTGCTGGTCGGGCAGGGAAAATTCCGGCGCATGGGTCCCGGGCGCAGGCAGGGGGCCGGTCGATACGGCGCGCAAGGCTAGCCAGGCCGTCAGCAGCAGGATTGTCAGCAGGGCGATTTCCATCGCGGCCATCATAGCAGCGAGCGAAGGGCATTTTGACGTAAAATTCGCCCCTCGCCCCCGTAGCTCAGTGGATAGAGCATCCCCCTCCTAAGGGGAGGGTCACACGTTCGATTCGTGTCGGGGGCGCCATTCAGATCAAGAACCGGGTTGCGGCAACTGACGCGAATGCCCGGTCTGCCACAATTCCGTCACGGCAAGCTGCGATAGTTACGACGCATGGCTGATGCGCGGTGACGACGCATCGCGAACACATCCGCCGTGGGTTTTGCACAGCGACTGTTCGAAAGCGTTCAAAACTCTGGGGTTTTGCGTTATAAAGCCAATACTAATAAGAAAAAAAGGATCCATCGTGCATTCATGCAAATTTGCCAGGCTTCAGGGCCTGCGCTTCACGGCTCATCTCGTTCGCGCGTCCGCGATTTTCCAAAGCGCCGGGATTCAGCTTCCTCTTCCATCCCCATCTCCATCTTCTGCTGCAGTCGGCCATTGACGGCCCGACATCACCGCAGGCCGATGGCCTTTCTTCACATTGACGCCGCTGCAGGAAATTCGGCGAACAGTCGCCATGCGCGGCGAAACGGCTGATAGGGGATGAGGATGCAGGCGACAAGCCCGGTTTCGCCAGAACAATCCAGCCCGCGTTCGGCCGCGAGATATTTCGTGCCGGCGCTCCTCCTTTTTGCCGTGGTCTGGCTGATGCCGGCATCGCCGCAGTTGTTCGCGCCGGCCGATTACCTGATCCTGCACAACTTCCTGGAGTTCTTCGCCATTGCCATTTCGGTCATGGTCTTCGCCTATGGCTGGTCGGCATATGGGGCTTCGCAGCTGCGCGCGGTCACCGTCATCGCTGCCGGATTCCTGGCGGTCGCCCTGATCGATCTGGCGCACATGCTTTCCTATACCGGCATGCCGGATTTCGTGACCGCTTCGAGCCCGAACAAGGCCATCCATTTCTGGTTGATGGCGAGGCTTGTCGCAGTGCTGTCGATTCTGGCCGTGGTGCTGGGTCGCTTCCCGCAGCGCGCCTATGGCCCGCGCAGCCGCCTTGCACTGTTCGGCTCGGCGCTCGTCGTGTCGGCGGCATGTTATTACCTGGTGCTGTTTCAGCCGCAACTGCTGCCGCTGATGTTCGTTCCCGGGGCTGGCCTGACCCCGCTCAAGATCGGCCTCGAATACGCCCTGATCGCACTGCATCTGGCGGCCATGCTGCTGCTGGTGCGACGGCCGGGGCGCAGCGGCCTGCCGGGCGAGTCGAGGCTGGTCGCCGCGCTCGGCATCATGGCCCTGTCCGAACTGTGCTTCACGCTCTACACCAACGTGCACGACGGCTTCAACATGCTGGGCCACGTCTACAAGGCCGTGGCGTATTACCTGATTTACCGCAGCGTGTTCGTGGCGTCGGTACGCCTGCCGTTTCAGCAACTCAAGGCTTCCGAAGCGGCGCTCAAGCAGAGCGAGGGACGCATGCAGAACACGCTGGACAATCTGATCGAGGGTTGCCAGATCATCGGTCCCGACTGGCGCTACCTGTATCTCAACAGGGTTGCGGTGAAGCATGCCCGCCTGCCGCTGGAAGCGCTTCTGGGCCGCACGATGATGGAGGTTTTCCCGGGCATCGAGCAGGCGGCCATATTTGCCGCACTCCAACGCTGCATGGAGCGCCGCGCCGGCGAGCGGGTGGAAACCGAATTCGTGTTTCCGGACGGAAGCCGGGCCTGGTTCGACCTGCATATCCAGGCAGTGCCGGAGGGGCTGTTCGTGCTGTCCTCCGACATCACGGAGCGCAAGCTGTCGGAACAGGTGCGCGAGCATGACATGCGCCTCGCCTTCCTGCGCGCAGACGTGAACGAAGCGCTCGGCCAGGGCAAGAGTCCGGAGCTCATGCTGCGGCGCTGCATGGACGCCATTTCGAATTACCTGGGCGGCGCCTGCGCCTGCGTTTGGACGTCGGGGCAGCAGGCACTGGAACTGCGCGCGGCGGCGGGCGATTGCCCGCCGCAGTTGCGCGACCGGATCGAGCGTGTCGAAGCGGGCGAGCATGAGGCCGGGCTGGTGGCGCACACGCGCCAGCCGGCGGTGGAAACGCGTATTCTCGAGCATTCCGGGCAGTCAGGCGAGGCGGACGCCTTTGCCGGTCATCCACTGCTGATCGGCGAGGAACTGCACGGGGTAATGGGCGCATACCTGCCTGCGGCCCTGGCGGAGGATGCGATGGAGGCGATGCAGGCCGTCGCCGCCGGCATCGCCAACGCGCTGGTGCGCTGCAAGGTGGAAGAGGAACTGCGTGCGCTCAACGCCGACCTGGAGCAAAGGGTCGCCGAGCGCACCCTGCAACTGGAAGCGGCGGGGCGCGAACTGGTGCACAAGAACCTGCAACTCATGACCGCCAACCAGCTGAAGTCGGAATTTCTCGCCAACATGTCGCATGAGCTGCGTACGCCGCTCAATGCCGTCATCGGTTTCTCGGAAGTGCTGCGCGACGGCCTGGCCGGCGAACTGAATCCGGAACAGAAGGAATACGTCACCGATATTTTCCTGTCGGGCGAGCACTTGCTCGAACTCATCAATGACATTCTCGATCTTTCCAAGATCGAGACGGGCATGATGGTGCTCGACCCCGAGCCGGTGGATGTCGAATCGCTGCTCGGCAGCGCCCAGACCATCATTCGCGAAAAGGCCGCGCGCCACGCGATCAGGCTGGGCCTTGAACTGGCGCCGGACATGACGGCCATCGAGGCCGATCCGCGCAAGCTCAAGCAGATCCTGTTCAACCTGCTGTCCAATGCGGTCAAGTTCACGCCCGATGGCGGGCGTGTGACGCTGGGCGCACGCCGCGTCCGGCGTGCGGATATCCGGCTGCCGGACAACATGCCGGGGCATTTCTTCCCGCTGGCGCAGGCAGAGGACGACGAATTCCTCGAATTGTGGGTGTCCGATACCGGCATCGGCATCCCGCAGAGCCGTTTCGAGCATCTGTTCCAGCCTTTCGTGCAGGTGGATTCGTCGCCCGCGCGCCGGCATAGCGGCACCGGGCTGGGGCTGGCCATGATCCGCCGCCTTGCGGAATTGCATGGGGGTACGGTGGGCGTGTCCAGTTCTCCCGAGCGGGGCTCGCGCTTCGTGGTGTGGATACCCTACCGCCATGCCGAACACGCTTCGCCCCGCTTGCGTGCCGAATTGCCGTCAGCGCACATGCCGGCGGATGCCGTCCGGCCGCAGCTGGCGCTGATTGTGGAGGATGATGATCGCGTTGCCGATGCCATTGCCCGCCAGCTGCACAAGGAAGGCTATGCCAGTATCCGTGCCGCGACGGCGGAGGAAGGGCTGGTGCGCGCGGCAAAACAGCGGCCGCGTCTGATCACGCTCGACATCTTCCTGCCCAGCGCGGACGGCTGGGAGTTCCTCAGTCAGCTCAAGGCGAACCCGGCGATTGCCGACACGCCAGTCGTCATCGTGTCGGTATCGAGTGATCTCGCGCGCGGACTGGCCCTGGGCGCCACGCGCGTGCTGCAGAAACCCTTTACCCAGGACGAACTTGCCCATGCGCTTGCAGGGATCGCACCCCGGCGCACGAGCCCGGAATCCAGAACGGTGCTGCTGGTCGCGGATGCCCAGCATGATTCAGACATGCTCGCCACCCGGCTGATGGACAGTGACATCGAGGTGCTGCGCGCTCATACCGGGCAGGAGGCGCTCGCCAGCGTGCGCCGCAAGCTGCCCGACCTGATTGTGCTCGATCTGTCGTTGCCGGGCATGGCGGCCTTCGATCTCGCGCAGGCGCTCGAACGGCATCCGGAAACGGCGTCGATTCCGCTGCTGGCGCTCACCGGACGGTCGCTGACGGCTGCCGAGCGGCTGCGCCTGAACGGCAGTCTGCTCGAGGTGATGGAAAAGGCCAGTTTCTCGGTCGCGGGTTTTGCCGCGGAGGTGCGCCGCGCGCTCAACGACACCCAGGCGCGGCAGGAGGACGAACCATGCCGCGCATCCTGATCGTCGAGGACAACCCGATCAACATGAAGCTTGCTGCACGCCTGCTGGAATACGCCGGCCACGAAGTGCTCCAGGCCGAGGAGGCGACGGCCGGCCTGTGCCTGGCGCGCGAACGGCAGCCCGACCTGGTGTTGATGGATATCATGCTGCCAGGCATGGACGGGGTTGCTGCGCTCGGTGAATTGCGTGCCGATCCTGCCACGGCACATCTCAAGGTGGCCGCGCTCACGTCCTATGCCATGAAAGGCGATCGCGAGCGCCTGCTCGAAGCCGGCTTCGACGGCTATTTCGCCAAGCCCATCCGGCACAAGGAGTTTCTTGCCGGCGTTGCCGGACTGCTGGCCGGCAATCCCGAAGCGGAGCAGGGTCGTGACCGCTGATCCGGCGCGGGACGGTGTCTTCATCCCGGTTTTTTACCCGCCTGTGGCGGCGGAGTGAGTAATCTAGAATGAACGCATGGAGGAACAGGTGAATTCCCTTGACGACGTGTCATCCATCCCGGGCGATCAGCCCGAATCGCCGGCCGGCAAACCGGCGTGCGTGCTGATCGTTGACGATGATGAGCGCAACCGCAAGCTGCTCGGCACCGTGCTGCGCGCGGAAGGCTATGCCACTGTGGAGGCGGCCGGCGGCCGCGAGGCGCTGGCGCTCGCGCAGTCGGCGCCGCCCGACATCGTCCTGCTCGATGTCATGATGCCCGAGATGGATGGCTATGAAGTGGCGCGCCGGCTCAAGGCCGATCCGGCGACGGCCAGCGTGCCGATCGTCATGGTGACGGCGCTGGATGACCGCGAATCACGGCTGCGCGGGCTGGAAGCGGGAGCGGAGGAATTCGTCACCAAGCCGGCGGATCGCACCGAGCTGCGGGTGCGCGTGCGCAACCTGCTGCGGCTCAAGGAATACAGCGACTTTCTCGCCAATCACAACCGCATCCTCGATGCCCAGGTGCAGAAGCGCACGCAGGAGCTGCGCGACAGCTACCGCGAAGTGATTTTCACCATGACCACGGCGGCGGAATTCAAGGACGAGGAAACCGGCGCGCACGTGCAGCGCATCAGCTATTACACTTCGTTGCTGGCGCGGACCCTGGGCATGGGCAGCGAGTTCACCGACCTTATGTTCTACGCCAGTCCGATGCACGACATCGGCAAGATCGGCATTCCCGACCGCATCCTGCTGAAGCAGGGCAGCCTGACGGCGGACGAATGGACGATCATGCAGACGCATTCCGCGCTCGGCGCGAAGATTCTTGCGCGCGGCCATTCACCCTACGTCAAGCTGGGCGCGGAAATTGCGCTTTCGCATCACGAGCGCTGGGACGGCAGCGGCTATCCGTCGGGGCTCAAGGGCGAGGCCATTCCGCTGTCCGGGCGCATCATGAACATTTGCGACCAGTACGATGCACTGCGCTCGCAGCGCCCCTACAAGGCGCCCTTTACCCACGCCAGAACGATCGAAATCATCACCCGCGGAGATGGCCGCACCCTGCCGGACCACTTCGACCCCGAAGTGCTGGCTGCCTTCATCCGTTGCACAGACGATTTCGCCGACATCTTCAACAGTCACGCCGACTGATCCGTCGCCGCCCGCTGGCGGATTGCCGCCGTGCGCTCAGGGGTTTTCCAGCAGGCGGACCTCGCGCTGCGGCAGCGCGATGCGGATGGCGCGCTGGCGGAAGGCTTCGACCAGCGCCTTGTTCAGTTCCCCCAGCGCCACATGGTAGTCGGGCACGCCGACCCAGGGCTTGACCGCAATGTTGATCGAGGAGTCGGCCAGGCGAACGACCTGCACGTAAGGCGCCGGCTCCTGCAGCACGCGCGGATTGGCGCGCAGGACGTCGTCCACGGCGGCGAGGGCGTGATTGAGGTCGCTGTCGTAGGCAACGCCGACGTCGACGCCGAGCTGGCGGATGTCGCCGTAGTTGTGCAGGATCTCGCCGGCGATCTTGCGGTTGGGGATGACCACGCGCGACAGGTCGGGATGGCTCAGTGTCGTGTTGAACAGCGAGATGGCCTCCACCAGGCCTTCCTCGCCGGCGATCGAAATGTATTCGTTGACGCGGTAGGGACGCGTGAAAATGATGGTCAGCCCGGCGGCCAGGTTGGACAGCACGCCCTGCATGGCGAGGGCGATGCCGGCGCCCGCCACGCCCAGTCCCGCGATCAGCGGCAGCAGGTCGACGCCCAGGTTTTGCAGGGCCATGATCAGGAACAGCACCACTACCATCAGGTGGGCGATGCGCACCAGCAACTGGCGCGCGGTGAGGTCGATTTCAAGATGGGTGAGCATCCTGTCCAGCATGCGGCCGACCCAGCGTCCGGCATAGTAGCCGGCTATCAGGATCAGGATGGCCACGAACAGCCGCGGGCCGAACTCGATGCCCAGATCGATGAGTTTGCTCTGCGCCTGATCGAGCGCCGCCAGTTGCTGTGTTATCGGTGCTGCGTCGATGGCCATGCGGCAGCCGGCTCAGTGGCGCACGCGCGGCTGGCAGAAATGGCAGTGCGGCGCATCGCCGAACAGGTCGTGCAGGTACTTGGTTTCCACGTGCACCAGGCGCTCGTGGTCGCCCGCCTCCAGATAGACGTCGGGCTGTGCCATCAGGGCGTCGTCCCAGATGATCTCCACGCCCCAGGCCTGCGGCAATCCGGGTATCACGCCGGGATCGCAGTCGGGAAAGAGTTCGGCGACCCGCTGCTCCTCGGCGAGGCTGAATTCCTGGCCGTGGTCCAGCCCCAGCCTGCCCAGATGCACTTCCTGGTCGGCCGGGATCATCGCCACCATCAGGCACTGGTCGCCCTGCAGCAGCACGCCCTTGGCCAGGCGGCCGGAATCCACATGGGCGGCGCGGGCAGTGGCGAGGCTGGTTTCGGTATGCGGGTGGGCGACGACATCGAAGGGAATCATGCGCTCATCGAGGAAGCGTTCGATTCTGTGCAGGGCATTCATGGCGATCTCCTTCGTCAAATCAAGGGCTGCATTCACTATAGCGCAGGATCGGGGCTTCATCGCGATGCTTGCCGCTGCCTGCCGCCGCCCGTGCGGCCGGCGCTTGGCATGGCGCGGTCCCAGGGCGGCTCGCCGCCCAGGCGCTCGACGAGGAAATCGACGAAGGCGCGCACCCGGGTCGAGAGATGGCGGGTGGGCGGATACACGGCATAGGCGTTCAGCTCCGGCCAGCGGCAGTGCTCCAGCAGCGGCACGAGCTCGCCGCGCGCCACCGGCCCGGCGACATAGAAGGTGGGCAGCATCAGCACGCCGTGACCGGCGACCGCCATGCGGCAGAGAAAATCGCCGTTGTTGGCTTCGAGCTTGATGGGGATGCGCACGTTGTGCGTCTCGCCGTCTGCCGTTTCGCAGGTCCATAGGCCCGGGCTGGGGCGGTTGCTGTAGCCGAGCCCGGCATGTTGCGCGAGGTCTTGCGGATTTTCGGGCAGGCCGTGTGCGGACAGGTAGGCCGGACTGGCGCAGACGATGTGGCGGATCACGGTCAGGCGGCGCGCGATCAGGCTGGAATCCTCCAGTTGCGCGATGCGGACGGCGACGTCGAAGCCTTCCTGCATGAGGTCGACCCGGCGGTCATTGAAATCCAGTTCGAACTCGATGGCCGGATGCTGCGAACAGAACGCGTCGATCAGTGGCGCCAGATGCAGCAGACCGAAGGAGAGCGGCAGGGCCACGCGCAGCCTGCCGCCGAGCGCGCCGTGCACCGAAGACACGGCCAGTTCGGTTTCCTCCACGTCGGCCAGGATCTGGCGGCAGCGTTCGTAATACGCGCGTCCGCTTTCGGTGAGGTTGAGCCGGCGCGTGGTGCGCTGCAGCAGCTGCACGCCCAGGCGCGCTTCCATTTCGGCAAGGCGCCGGCTCGCTGCGGACTTGGCGATGCCGAGACGCTCGGCCGCGCCGCTGATGCTGCCGGCATCCACGACCTTCACGAACAGCTGCATGTCAGCGAATCGATCCATATTGTTCCAAATAGATGAACAAACAATTCAATTTATTGATCTTTATCCATGTTTTTATAACAGACAGAATGCCTTCATGCCAGGGAATTTTCCCTGCCCCGATCAACCGAGAGGAGCACATGATGAAGACGACCACCGAAACCACCGTATCCAGGCCCTTGAAAGTGCTGCGCGTCGACTCCAGCGGCCGCCGCCAGGGATCGGTCACCCGTGAGCTGGCGGACCTGCTGACGGCGCAACTGGCCGAGGAGACCGGCGGGGTCGAACTCGTCGTGCGCGACGTCGCCCGGGGCCTGCCCTTCGTCGACGAGGAATGGATCGGCGCCAACTTCACCGACCCTGCCGAGCGCAGCGAACGCCAGCGCCAGGTGTTGGCGCTCTCCGACAGCCTCGTGGCCGAGCTGATGCAGGCCGACGTGCTGGTGATCGGCGCGCCGATGTACAACTTCGGCATTCCCGCTGCGCTCAAGGCCTGGATCGACATGGTGGCGCGCGCCCGGCTCACGTTCCGCTATGGTGAAAACGGCCCGGTCGGGCTGCTTGGCGGCAAGCGCGCCTATCTCGTCATGGCGACGGGCGGCACCGCCGTGGGCGGCGGGAACGACTTTGCCAGCAGCTACCTGCGTCATGCCCTTGCCTTCATGGGCATAATCAATGTCGAAATCATCTCTGCCGAGCGCCTCACGGTCAGGGGCGAGGATGCGCGCGCGGCGGCAGTGGCGGAAATCGTCAGGCTGGGACGGACCCGTCAGCGCATGGCAGCGTAATCTTGTGGCAGCAATGCCGGCTACTCATATCCAGGAGGGAATCATGGCAATCCGCAAAATCAGTCAGCTCGTTCGCGCCGCCGAGATCACCGAAGGCGCCGGGGTCACCGTGCATCGCACCATCGGCACGCCGGCGCTGAGGAACCTCGACCCGTTTCTGATGCTCGACCACTTCGGCAGCAACGACCCGGACGAATACATCGCCGGCTTTCCATCGCATCCGCACCGCGGCTTCATCACCTTCACCTACATGCTGGACGGCCACATGCAGCACCAGGACAGCATGGGTAACCGCGGCGACCTGCGTTCGGGCGGCGCGCAGTGGATGAAGGCGGCAAGCGGCGTGATCCATTCCGAAATGCCGCAGCAGACCGATGGCCTCATGCGCGGCTTCCAGTTGTGGATCAACCTGCCGGCAGCGGAAAAGATGTCCGACCCGGCCTACCAGGAATTCTCGCCGCAGGCGATCCCCGAGATCGTTGACGGGGCAGTGCGCGTGCGCCTGCTGTCGGGTCGCTATGCCGGCCAACGCGGGGTCATCGACGACCCCAACACCGACATGCACTATCTCGACGTCGCGCTCGAGGCCGGTGCCGAGTTCGTCCTGCCGCTGGCCGGCGGCTACGCAGCCTTTGTCTATGTCTATGCGGGCAGTGCTGGCAGCGACGGCGGCGATCTGCCGCAGCACAGTCTGGCCGTGCTGGGCGAAGGCGACGAGATTCGCGTCGCCGCCGGGCCGGATGGCGCACGCTTCATCTGCGTGGCGGGCAAGCCCATCGGCGAGGAAGTGGTGCAGTATGGTCCCTTCGTCATGAACACGCGCGCGGAGATCGAACTCGCCTTCCGCGAATACCAGAGCGGTCAGCTGGTGAAGAAGAAGGCGGCGATGACGGGAAGTTAGCAACGAAGGTCAGGGGCCAGGGGTCAGGAAAGGCCGCGCCAAATTCATTCAAGGCGCGAAGCGCATTGCCTGATTGCGGGCCCCTGGTTGCTAACGCCTAGATCAATTTCCCCAGCACGTAGCCGATGACGATGCCGACGATGAGCGCGATGGTGAGGCCGCGGTAGGTGAGCACGTCCTTCGAGTAGCCGCGGCGGATGGCGACGTAGGCGACGAGGTAGCCTACGGCATTGAGCAGCCAGATGAAGCCGATCGACAGCACCTTCACGACCAGCGGGCCGATCACCGGCACCAGGGCAATGATGCCGACCAGCCAGGCGAAGGCATTCGACAGGATGCCGATGACCACCACTCCGCCGGCGATGACGCTGGTGTCGACCTCGTAGTGCAGGCCCAGCCAGACCAGCGCGGCGATCACCAGCCACAGCGGCAGCATGATCTTCCAGTTGCGCCACCAGGGCGTGGCCGGGCAGGCCTCGCCCCCCGGGAGAGGCAGGTTCTCGATCGGGTGCCGGGGGTGCTCCTGGGGGCCTGGTTGCGTCATGTCTCGCGCTTACAGTCCGGGCGCAAGCCTTGTACAGGGCTGGTTGTCGGCGAGGATGCACTCGCCTGCGGCGATGCGCTTGTCGACGAGCTGGTCGAGCAGTTCGGCCAGCCCGGCCGGCGTGGCCCAGCCGACGCTGGGTATGGCCTTGAACGGGCCTAGCCCGGCAATGAAGTTCTGCACCGCCACTGCGCAGAACAGCGGTGGCGTTGGCCCGGCTGCGGCCATGCGCATGTCCAGGGCCGCGAAGTCGGCCGGCGACAGCCTGAAGCGGTAGATCTGGATTTTGTCGCCGTCCTCTTTCTGGTATTCGACATAGTCCGCCAGGCTTGGCCCCGGCCAGTTCTTGTCCATCGAGCGCGTGCCTACGTAGCTACCGGCCGGGTCGTTCAGGCGCGGGCCGGCGAAGATGCCGGCATGGGTGCCGGGCCCGGCATTGTTGTTGATGACGATGACGGCTTCGTTCGCGGCGGGCTCGCCCAGCGCATGTGATGGCGCATGCGATTTTTCGGCGGCAGGCTTCGCATGCGGTGCGGTGCGCACCACCGTCGGCGTGCTGCAGGCGGCGAGCAGGATGAGCAGCAGCAATGGGCAGGCGCGCAGGCAAGACTTGAACTTCGGCATGATGGCTAGCACAGCGCCGCCAGCATCAGTCCAGCGCCCACTCCAGGCGGTTGCGGCCGAAGCGCTTGGCCTGATAAAGCGCCACGTCCGCGCGCCGAATGGCGCTTTCCAGGCTGTCGTGCGGGAGTGCACGGGTCATGCCCACGGAAATGGTCAGTGGCAGGGCCTGGCCATCCGGCAGCAGCATGGGGTTGGCGCGTACAAGATCGAGCAGGCGCTCGGCAACGTTGGCGGCGGCCTCGTCATCCACGCCCAGAAATACCAGCATGAATTCCTCGCCGCCATAACGCAGCAGATGATCGTTGCCGCGCAGGGCGCTCTTCAGAAGCCGGGCGAGGTGAACCAGCGCGGCGTCGCCGACCGCGTGGCCGTGGCTGTCATTGATTTTCTTGAAATTGTCGGCATCGATGAGGGCGACGAACACGCCGTTGCCGTTTCGCTCGGCGTCGGTTTGGCGGACGGCGAACAGGGTGTGCAGGCCATGGCGCAGCGGCAGTCCGGTGAGGGGGTCGGACTGTGCGCCCGAACGCACGAACTGCTCCTTGAGCAGGGCCAGCTCGTGCACCATGGCGGCCTGGTTGAGCTCGAAGGCCTCGAACCAGTACGAGTCGGCCTGCCTGCCTTCGAGCGCGGCCAGGTACAGCTCGCGCACCGCGCGGTGCATGTTGCTGTGGGCGGAATCGAGGTTGTGCACGCACACCGGTTCCAGCTTGGACAGGCGTTCGGAGGTAGGCACGAACCAGCGACCGAATTCGCACAGTTCGTGAGCGTTGGTTTGCAGCATGTCTTCCGCTGGCGGCTCGCCGAGCAGGGCACAGCGCAGCAGGCGCTGGCTCCAGGCCAGATGCCACTGCATGGCCTCGTCGAGGCGGTGCGGCATCTCGCTGATTTCCTCTGCGGAAAACAAGGGCTTGTCGGTATCAGGCATGAATGCTGACTGGGCGGGTGGTCCAGCCATTATAGCGCTGCCCGGGGTTCGCCACCCCTAGCCAGAATCATCTGGCGCGTGAAGACAGCCTGACGGTTTCGCCTGCCACCATGAAGGCGCCCCTGCCGCGATGGTGCAGGGTGCGCGGATTCTTTACCCCGGGGTCGATCCAGGCTTTGACGACTTCGAGCACGAAGAAGTTGTACTGGTTGACCAGGCGGGTGTCGTAAACCCGGCATTCGAGGTTGGCGTGGCATTCGGCGATGAGCGGCGCCTTCACCAGCCTGGCGGGCGCCGGGGTGAGGCCGCAGGCCGCGAACTTGTCGGTCTTGCTGCCGGAGAGGTTGCCGCATTTCACGACGGCATCCGCCAGCTCCAGGGCCGGGATGTTGATCACGCATTCGCGCGTCTTGCGCAGGATGTCGAAGCTGTAATTGCGGCCGCTGATCACGCAGCCCACCAGCGGCGGCTCGAATTCCATCATGGTGTGCCAGGACTGGGTCATGATGTTCGCACCCTCCCTGCCAGCGACGCTGATCAGCACCACCGGCCCCGGCTCGAGCAGGCCGTAGACCCGCGAGAGCGGCAGCGAGCGCCTGGCCATGCCGGCTACTTGAGGTTGCTGGAGGAGAACAGCAGCACCTTGCTACCGGCGAAGGTCACGTTGATGGAACGCTTTTCGTCGCCCCAGCTGCAGTTGCGCACGCCCATCACGTCGTCGCACTTGTCGGGCTGGCCGATAAGCCCGGTGACTTCGTCGAAGCTCATGCCCGGCTCGATCTTGTTGTAGTTTTCCAGCGTCAGCTTGCTGCAGCCCAGGAGCGCCAGCAGCAGCCCGGCGGCGATAAGGTTTTTCGTGTTCATGCGGCCTCCCTGGGCTCGTGAAGGACGGGTTTTCCCGGCCGTGGAATCTTTTGACTGCGCGCGAATCAATGCTTGAATGTCGCAAGCGCCGTCTTGCGGCAGCCGTTTCAATATTAACCCAATGTCGGAGGAAACAATTCATGCGGAAATTTTCCATTGCCGCGGCCGCCTGCGCCGCCGTGCTCGCAACTCCTGTCATGGCCGCGGAAGCGCCGGTCATCGTGAAGATCCCGCGCCTCACCGTGGAAGCCGCCGAGAAGCTTGCCCAGGGCGCCATGGAGTCCTGCCGCAAGCAGGGCATCCAGATCGGCGTTACCGTGGTCGACCGCAGCGGCGATGCCATGGTGGTGCTGCGCGACACCCTGGCACCGCGCGTGACCCTCGAAGTCAGCCGCCAGAAGGCCTATACCGCAGTCAACTTCAATGCCAGCACCTCGGCCATGAGCGACCGCTTCACCCAGCCATTCTCGGTCGGCAAGGTCGATGGCCTGGTGTTCTCCGCCGGCGGCGTGCCAATCCAGGCGGCCGGCAACATCGTCGGTGCGGTCGGCGTGTCGGGTGCCGCCACCGGCGAACAGGACGAGGCCTGCGCCATCGACGGCATCAAGAAGATCGAGTTCGAGCTCGAGACCGCCGCGCTCTGAGGTTTTCTGTCCTGTGACATAATCGGTCCGGGTTTTCCCGGACCGATGCATGTCTGACAACACCAGAACCTTCCAGCTCTCCTTTTTTGTCCTCATCGCGCTGACCGGCGGGCTCGCCATCCTGAGCTCGACCATGTCGAAGACGCCAGTGCTGCCGCTGTTCGCCGAATCGCTCGGCGCGACGCCGGCGGAAATCGGCTGGATCGTCATCGCCTCCACCATCCCCGGCATCCTCGTCAGCTTTCCCGCCGGCGCGCTGTCTGACTTTCTCGGCCACCGGCGCGTGCTGCTCGCCTCGCTGTTCGTCTTCGCGACCGCGCCGTTCCTCTATCTCTTCGTCGACAGCGCCTGGCAGCTGATGGCGGTGCGCTTCTATCACGGCTTCGCAACCGCCATCTTCGGCACCGTCGCCACCGCCGCCATCGCCGGACATTACACCGCCGACCGCGCGGCACGGCTGTCAACCTACTCCTCGATCACCATCGTCGGACGTTCCGTCGCACCCTTTCTCGGCGGCGCGCTGATTTCGATGGCAAGTTTCGGCGCGGTCTACGTCGCCTGCGCCGTGAGTGGCGTGCTCGCGCTGGCGGCCGGCATGTTCCTGCGCGACTCCGCGCCAGGAAAAAAACAGAATGCGGAAAGACCGCATTTCTGGAAAAGCCTCATGACGGTTTTGCGCGACCGCGGCATCATGCTGGTGAGCTTGGTTGAAGCGGCGCAGTACCTGGCGTTCGGCGCGATCGAGGCCTTTCTTGCGCTGTATGCCGCTTCCCTCGGCATCCCGGCCTGGCAGATCGGCATCATCCTCGGCGTGCAACTCGTCAGCATCGTGTTCATGAAGCCGCTGATGGGGCGCGTGTCGGACCGGGTGGGGCGCAGGCGGGTCATCGTGCCGGGGCTGCTGGTCGGCTCGGCCAGCATTGCGCTGCTGCCCTTTATGTCGGGCTTCGTCGGACTCTCGCTGCTCAGCCTCGCGTTCGGCCTGGGTTTTGCCACGGTCACCTCGTCCACCGCCGCGCTGGTCGCGGACCTTACCCGCGACGGCCGCTTCGGCTCGTCCATGGGCGTGTTGCGCACGGTGATGGATGTCGGTCAGTCGATCGGCCCGGTGCTGACCGGCTGGATGGTGGTGGTCGCCGGCTATGGCGAAGCGTTCATGCTGCTGGCGGCGATCCTTGCCGCTGCCGCCGTGGTGGTCGTCCTGGGCCTTGGCGGTCGCCGGCCCGCCAGGGCGCATCCGCCTCAAAAGCTGAACAGGTAGCGCAGGCCGGTGTGCTCGAGGCCTTCGTTCTCGGCGTCGATGATCCAGTAGTGTGACATGTGGTCGTAGAACACCGAGATGGCCGACTTGTCGTTCAGGCGATAGCCCAGTTCCAGTCCGAAGCGCGGCATCACGCGCACGCCGTAGCCGCAGTCGCTGTCCCGCCGGCAGCCTTCGCGGTCCTTGTGCAGGGGGCCGTCGTGCGCGACAGCGCTGATGAAGCCGTCCAGCAGCCAGTTCTTGTGGCGATACACCGGGAAAGTGAGGCCGGCATAGGCCACGCTGGTGTCGCCGATGAAATTGAGCGTCGCCCCAAGGTGCGGGCGCGGCGTCCCCCAGAAGTCGAGCGGCGCGAACTGCACTTCCAGGTTGAGGTCGATGCCGTGCTCATGGTGGTCGCTCGCAGGGCCCTGGTCGTGGCCGAGCACGCCGATCGCGATGACGCGCGAGTCGTCCGTGGCGTGCGACGCCGGCGGCAGGCAGGCGAACGCGGCCAGTACGATGGCAGCTGCCAGCCGGCGGTGCTTGATGATTGGTGCGCCAGACAATGCTGCTGTGTGCATGGTTGCTTTTCTCCCGGGACTGGATGGCTTGTACGGTCCGTTGCCCCTTTTCCGACAGGCGGCATGCGCCAAGGTTCAGCCGGACCTGTTTTTTTGAGCGGAATGCATCAATAATCCGCGCATGGCAGAAAACAGCAAACCCGTCGCCGCCTATGTCGAGGACCGCATCAGGGCCGGGCTTTCCCGGGCGGAAATCCGCGAGGAGCTGCTCGCGGTCGGCTGGTCGGAGGAGGAGGCAGATGCCGCCTACCGCGACGGCCTGATCGCGCTCGGCATCCCGCTGCCGGCAGCGGGCAACCGCCCGGCGCTCGCGCGCAAATCCTCCGCCGTAGACGTCGTCATCAATTTCTTTTCCTTCATCGTGCTCGGCATCGTCGCCGTCGCCCTCGGCACGCTGTATTTTCAGGTCATCAACAGGCACTTTCCCGACCCGCTGGCCGAGCTGGCAAGCATGGGCGACTGGGCCTCGACGCGCTCGATTCACTACGCCATCGCCTCGCTGCTCATCGGCTTTCCGCTGTATTACGCCGCGATGCGCATCTGGTTCCGCAAATACCGCGAGGATGAAGGCCGCATCGAGTCGCGCCTGTCGCGGTGGCTGACCTACATCGTGCTGCTCGTCGCCGCGGTGACCATCGTCGGCGATCTCATCGCCGTGCTGTTCAAGCTGCTGCAGGGCGAAACCTCGGTGCGCTTCCTGCTGAAGGCGCTCGTCATCCTGGCCATCGCCGGCGTCATCTTCGGGTTCTACTACCTGGAGCGCAGGAAAATCCAGTACCACAGGGACATTCCGCAAAGCGTCTTCCGCAAGATCGGCGGGGCCGTCGCCGGCATGGTCGCGCTCGGCATCCTGCTCGGCTTCTACGCGGCCGGCTCGCCCGATAGCGCGAGGAAAAAGGCTTTCGACATGGAGCGGGCCAGACATCTCGGCGAACTGTCCAGTTGCATCGAACGCCATGCGCAGGACCTGGGGCAGCTTCCCGAATCGCTCGATCAGTTGAGGAAATCAGGCCGGTACGCCTATTGCGCAGCCTCGATGCGCGACCCGGAAAGCGGCAGCGAATATGCATACCGTATCGTCACGCCGCTGCGCGAGGCAGGCAGCGCGCGCCTGGCCGAATTCGAACTGTGTGCCGTGTTTGCGCTCGACTCGGCCAGCCCGCGCATGCGCGAGCCCTACGCCACGAGCGAAGTCTGGCAGCAGCATGCGGCGGGTAGAAGCTGCGACACCGTGTCGGTGCAACTCGTGGGCAAGGCCGCGCCTGAAATCCCGGCTGCACTGCCGCAGGTCGGCCGCTAGATCAGGCGGTCGATCACGAACACCCCCAGCATGGTGAAGGCGAGGGCGATTTTCAGCAGCGCGCCGAACACCAGCCCCAGCGTCGCCCCCAGGCCTGCATGCATGGCTTCCTTCGTCGATGCCTTGCCGCTGAACTCGCCGATCACGGCGCCGGCGAAGGGCCCGAGCAGGATGCCGGGGAGGCCGAAAAAGAGGCCGACGAGCGCGCCCAGCGCTGCTCCCCATACCGCGCGCGGCGAGGCGCCGAAGCGTTTCGCGCCGAACGAGGCCGCGAGCAGATCCACGCCGTAGCTCAGCAGCGCCAGCACGCCCAGCACGGTGAGAGTGATCCAGCCCACATGGACAAAGTTCTCCGACCAGGCCAGCACGACGAGGCCGGCATAAATCAGCGGGATGCCCGGCAGCGCCGGCAGGATGAGGCCGACGAAGCCGGCGATGATCAGCAGTGCGGCCAGCAGCCAGAGCAGGATGGGAAGTTCCATGCCTGCGGCTTCAGCGTCCGTACTGCTGCTGCATCTGCTGCATGCGCTTCATCATTTCCGGGTCGATGTTCATTCCGCCGGGCCCCATGCCCTGCATCACCATGCTGCCGTGCTTCTGCCCCGGCTTGCAGGGCCCCAGCCATTTTCCGGTCATGGTCGACGACATGGTCTGCATGCCGTTCATCGGCGGCTCGAAGCGGGAAGTATTTTCCATGCGGTAGTTGCTGGCGAGGTCGCCGCTGATCACGGTGCGGCCGGTGACGGTGTGGCGCTCGTGCTTGCATACCGAATCGATGGTCATCTGGCCGCCGCTGCGCCTGACCTCCATTTTCGAGCATTGCCGACGGGCCTCGCGCGGATCGCTGCTGACGTCGTCGCGGCCCTGCTCGATGCACATCTGCATGGTGGTGCCGGGCATCTTCTGGCCGCCGGCACTGGCCTGGCTGGTGATTTCCCACAGGCCAGATTTGCGCGCGGGCGCATCGGCTGCGATGGCAGGAACGGCGATCAGGCCGACGGCAATGAGCGAAATGGCAATGCGCATGTTGGACTCCTCATTTGTTGTTGAAAGGAACGGCAGGTTCGGTATCCGCCGGTGGGTTTGCTGCATCGTCAGGCGGAGCGTCACGCCCGCGCATGAGGACCGGCCATCGCCTGCGCTGCGGACAGACTCGTTCTGCCAATGTTAAATGATTGTTGACCGGGCTCGTTCAAAACAGGCATGCTCGTGGCATGCTGCCCGTGAATTCCGAATCGCTGAACCAGTCCGACCTGCTCAGGCTCGATGCCTTCCTGCATTCTCCCGCCTGCGGCCGCGAAGCCATGGGGCTGTCGCGTGCGCACGGTTTCCTCACCGCGGCCGCGAGCGGCCCCGAGCAGCTGGAGCCCGGCGAATGGCTGCGCCTGGTGTTCGACGAGCCGGTGTTCGAAAACGGCGAACAGGCCGAGAACATGCTCGGCCTCGCCATGCGCCTGTATCAGGAAATCGAGACCACGCTGGAAAGTGCGGGCAGCTATCGCCCGGTGCTGGATTTCGTGCGCGATGCCGGCGGCGTGGCGGTGGACGCCACGGCCTGGTGCCAGGGCTATTTTTCCGGCATGTCGCTATGCCGCGAATTGTGGTCGATGCACTCGGGCGGCGAACTGAGCCGCCTGCTCGCGCCGATTTTCGAACTCGCCCGCTACCGCAGTGCGGCGCTCGACGACTTCCATCGCCGGCTGTGCGACGAACTGCCCGGCACGGCCGAATCGGTCTACCGCTACTGGCGTGCCCAGGAAAACACTTCCGCCTTTTGACCATTCCGCCGCAGGCGCGGAATCTTTTCGGACCTGGCCGGGTCTCACTTTTTGAGCATTGCCTGTAAAGCACGAAATCCGGATTGCCTGCAGGCACCGATCAACCCTTGCCGAGGAGTAAAGCATGAACACGATACGCAGGAAGCTGTTGAAGGGCAGCAGTGGCCTGGGGGTGCTATCCGTCGCCGTCGCCGCCGGCCTGCTCAAGCCCACGCAGGTCCTGGCGGCCTGGAACGAAGCCGGCTTCGGCGCCAGGACGCTTCCCGAGGCTCTGTCCGCCATCGGTGCAGGCAGCGCGGCGGCTTCCAGGGAGCTCACCATCAAGACACCGGAGATTGCCGAGAATGGCGCGGTCGTGCCGGTCGATGTCATCACCAGCCTGCCCGATGTCGAGTCCATCGCCATCTTCGGCGAGAAGAACACTTTCCCGCTCGTCGGCCATTACCGGCTGGCCGATTTCGACGGGCTTCTCGCCACGCGCATCAAGATGGGCGGCACCTCGAACGTGCGTGTCGTGATCAAGGCCGGCGGCAAGCTTTACAGCGCCAGCCGGGAAGTGAAAGTCACCGTCGGCGGCTGCGGCGGCTGAATCAGGCAATCAGGAGAACACCATGGCGATTCCCATGAAAATGCGCGCCGGCAACGGCGACATCCGCGTGCTGATCTCGCATCCGTCCGAGAACGGCCTGCGCAAGGATGCGGGCGGCAAGCTCGTCCCCGCCCACTTCATCAAGTCCGTCACCATCACCGTCAACGGCAAGGTCGTGCTGGATGGCCAGACCAGCGGCGGCGTTTCCAGGGACCCTTATCTTGCCTTGAAGGTCAAGGGCATGAAGCCCGGCGACCGGATCAAGGCCAGCGTCGAAGACAGCAAGGGCGAACAGGGCAGCATCGAGCAGACCGTAGCCTGACCGCCATGGCCTAGTTCTAGGCCGCGCTGTCCGCGCTGCCCGGCGGCCAGGCCGCAGCGTCGATGGTTTCCTGATAGGCGTGCCAGGTGGCATGGCCGATCAGCGGCAGCAGCACGGCGAAGCCGATGCAGGCGGTGGCGAAGCCGAGCAGCACCGACAGCCCGATGATGGCCGCCCACAGCAGCATCGGTTTCCGGTTGCGCAGCACCGCGTTGATGCTGGTGACGCTGGCGGTGATGGCGTCCACCTTGCGGTCCAGGATCATCGGCAGCGAAAACGCGCTGGCCGCGAACACGATGGCAGCGAACACCAGCCCCACCACGCTGCCGATGACGAGGAAAGGCAGTAGCTGGTCGAGGCCCGGGTCCGGTTCGGCCGGGAAGAACACGTGCACCGTCGCCGCGGCACGCGCCCACACCAGCAGCACCACCAGCAGGATGATGCCCAGCACCAGCAGCTCGCGGATGTGGTGGGTACCCTCGCGCAGGCAGTAACCCATCACCGGCGTGAGCCCCTTGCCCAGCTGGCGGCTGATCGAATACAGGCCCACTGCCAGTACCGGGCCGATGAACACGAAGCCGCTGGCGAGCCCGATATACAGCGCCAAGGTGCCGAAACGCCAGGTGAAGTAGGAAATCAGGATCGAGAACGTCATCAGCACCGCGCCGTAGGTGAGGCTCAGGCGCGGCGCGCGCGCCATGTCGGCCCAGGCCAGGCGCAGCCAGCGCAGCGGCGCCGTTGCTTCCAGGCTGCGGCAGGGCGCCGCGAAAGGCATGTTCTCGGGAGACTGGGGCGAATCAGAAACGGGCAACGACGACATGCAATCCTCCTCCAAGGCTTGATGTTTCGAACTTCCGATCGACGGGCCGCGTCTGCCCGGGGCCGATGCTTCCGGGCTATTCCGAGGCCCGCAACTTTTCCAGCCCGCTTACTTTATCACCGGTTTCGATGCCGTTATCGCGGAACCAGCCGAGGTTCATTTCCAGGGCGTACTGGGCGGGCGACACCGAGCAGTGGTAATCGCGGGTATTGGGCTGCATGTCCTCGATGTTGAGGATGCGTCCCTCCTTGTCGATGAAGGCCACCGACAGCGGAATCAGCGTGTTCTTCATCCACATGCAGCGGGTGTCGCTGTCCGGGTTGACGAACAGCATGCCGCGCTGTTGCGGCAGCGACTTGCGATGCATCAGGCCGGCGTGGCGTGCGGCGGGCGTGGCCGCCACTTCCACCCGGATGCGCTGTGACTCGATGCGGAGTTCGGCCAGCGGCAGACTGCCCAGCGCGCAGGCGCCGGCCTGTAGGCCGGCAAGCAGCAGGAGGATCGCAGGGCGAAGTGCCGGTAACATGGGCGGAAGCAGTCGCACAATTACGAGACTGGACGAATCCTAGCATGTTGCAATCAGCTACTGCCCGGCCATCGGCGCCCTGGTCGGCTACTGTTGCTTTCTGGGGCTCGTCACGACTATCTTTGGCACACGACTGGCGATACGCCTGATCGAAATGCCCAGTTCATTCGAGGAAATCCCATGCCCAGCGTGCTCGTAACCGGATCCAACCGCGGCCTCGGCCTGGAGTGGTGCCGCCAGTATGCCGAGGCCGGCTGGCGCGTGTTCGCCACCTGCCGCCGGCCCGAATTGGCAGAAGACTTGCAGGCGCTTGCCGGCCGCCATCCCGAACTCAGCGTGCACCGTCTCGACGTGTGCCACGACGAATCCGCGCAGGAACTGCGCGACGAGCTGCAGCATGAGTCCATCGACGTGCTGGTCAACAACGCCGGCGTGTACTTCGAAAAATACGTGGGCATCGAGGAACTGCGCTTCGAGACCTGGATGCAGACTTTCGAGGTGAACACCCTTGGCCCCATGCGCGTGGCCGAGGCGCTGCTGGAACAGATCGCGCGCAGCGAGCGCAGGCTGATCGTGAACATGACCAGCCACATGGGTTCCATCGCCGAGATCGACGCGCCCGGCGACTACTACTATCGCACCAGCAAGACCGCGCTCAATGCCGCCATGAAAGGCTATTCATTCGCGCTGAAGGAACGCGGCGTCGGCGTGCTGCTGCTGCATCCCGGCTGGGTCAGGACCCGCATGGGCGGGCGCGATGCGCCGCTCCTGCCGGCCGAGAGCGTGGCCGGCATGCGCAGCCTGGCGGAAAAATTCGCCATGGCCATGACGGGACGCTTCTACCGCCACAACGGCAGCGAGATTCCCTGGTAGGCGTCACCCGTCTCTCGCATTGTCTCCATTCGGGGACGGAAATTATCCTTTGCAAACAGCAGATTGCCTGCCAGGCGCGGCCTGCCGTCGCCCGCAGGAGACGCAGCCGCGCGTTTGCGCAATGGGTGATTTCGCCCAACCCGATGAAAATAAAAGAGATTTCCTGTTCTGGCACGGCGCGTGCGAAGACTGTGCGCAGACGGTAACGCCGACTGCACATCCAATCTGACACGCCGACAAGAACAAGGAGGTACGCGCATGCCGCGACAAACGCTTTTCAACAATTTCCCCGTCACCCTGCGCCACATCGCAAGCCACGCCGGCGTCACGCTGCTGGCCGTGGGTTTCGCCTTTTCGCTGCCGATGCTGGCCAACTACATTCTGTTCACCTGGTGGCCCATGGTGGCGGAAGACTCGCAACTCCTGCTGATCAACGAAATCATCTTCGCCGCCGTGCTGGTGCTGCTGTTCAACCTGCTGCTGAAGGCAAGGGAAGCCCAGCTCAGTCACCGCATGAGCGGCCTGGCCTCGCTGGTGCATGTGCGCGCGCAGGACAGTCGGCTGTCGCGCAGGGCCAACCGCGACTTGATCGAGCGCATCAGCGGTGCGCGCGATGTTGCGGTCATGTCCGTCACCGGCTACGACACCTTCGTTTCAGAAATGCGCAACCTGCGCCAGGTCATTGACGGCAGCTACGAGCTGCGCGTGCTGCTGCTGAATCCCCACGGGCCGGGCGCGCAGCGGCGCGTGCAGTCGCTGGGCGATGCCGGGGAACTGCTGGAATCGTACCAGGGTGAAACCGAGGCGACCGTGGAGCGGCTCGCCTGCCTGGCGGCCGCCGGCAAGCAGGTCACGCTCAAGTTCTACGAAGACGCGCCCTTCTGGAACCTGATTGTCACCGGCGAGCATGTGTGGGTGCAGTATTGCCACGACGGCCGGGAACTCAAGGCGCAGCCGGAATACGTTTTCGCCATGAGCAAAGGCAATCCGGCGCTCGGCCTGTTTCCGGCCTTCTACGTGCACTTCCTCAATCACTGGAACGATCCGCGCCACCCGGAATTCGACTTCGCTACCCGGCAGCTGGTCTACCGCAACGAGCGCGGCAACGAGGTGAGGCGTACGCCGTTTCCGCCGCAGGCGGAACGCAGCGTCGAGCGTCCGCTGGTGCTGCTGGCAGGATGAAGCGCATGTATCGGGCAGGCAGAATAAAAAGCGGGCGGTCGCCCGCCCGCTTGGCTGTGAAGGCTCGCGCCCGCTCAGGCCTGGCGGCCGTGGCGGTGGCCGCGATGCGAATGCTGCGGCATCGCCTCGGCATCAAACACTTTCTGCTGCTCCGCGGTGAGTTGCGCGTAGAAGGCCTTTACCGTCGCGGCGCGTTCAACCATGCGCGCGTGGCGCGCTTCCGCCATGGCGGTCATGCGTTCCATGCGTTCTACCGTGCCCAGCTTGCCAAACTCGGCGCGTGTGGCCTGGCGGTCGGTGCCAGCCGGACGCATGCCGGGCTGCATGGCCGCCGCGAAGGCGTCCCAGGCTGCCTGCTGTCCGGGGGAAAGCTTGAGCTTTTCCTTCAGCGTCGCCAGATGCTGGGCATGACGCGCTTCTCGCGCCTGCGGTCCCTGTCCCTGACGCGCTTCGCAGCCAGCCTTGCCGTCGCCGGTCGGCAGGGCATGGGCAGTCGCCGCCAGAATGCTGCCGCCAGCAAGCAGGGCAGCGAGCAGGACAGGCTTTGAAAATGAGGACTTGATCGATTTCATGTTGCGTTCCTTTCGGGAAGTGGCTGAATGGCCGTTCAGAACGAGATCGGCTTGTCCTTATTCTGGTTCGCAGATGTATCGCCCCTGTTGCTGCCGGGCGGAGAAGTGTTACGGCTTGTATCCGCTCGCATTCTTAAGGGCGCCGCGACGGAAATGCCGCCGGCATGACTGCGGCCGGCGAGTTGTCACCGATCGGGGACGGAAAATTTCCTTTTTTGACAATGACTTGCCGTCAACCGGGCCTCTGGCTGTCGCCATGGGGAGACAATCTGTGCGTGGCCTGCCTGGTGGAGTGGATGTAACCCAATGAAAGAAAAGGATTTTTGTTCTCTGGCACGCGGTGTGCGAAGTAACGGGCGGTTTCTCGTTAAGAAGACCGACGATACCCAACCCATGCAAACCAAGGAGCACCATGATGAAGAAAACTACCCTGCAATCCAGCCGCGTCCTGCTGCTTGCGGCCATCGCCAGCCTCGCCGGAGCCGGCTTTGCCACTGCCGCATTGGCAGTTGACGTGAACGCGGAAGCCAGCCCGAAGGCTGGCGCCACGGCGGGCGCGCACATGAGCCCGTCCGGCAGCGCCAACAGCAATGCGCAATGGCAGACGGACGCGAACAAGGGCGCCGAACGCGCAGGCGCGCGCATGAGCGACAAGGGTGCAGAGCACAAGCCCGACGCTGCCGCACCGCCCGAAGCCGCGGCTGCCACGAACAAGGGCAAGGCCAAGCGCTGACTGTCGCGGGGCCCGGCGCTGCCGGGCATGTGACGTGAGAAGTTGGACAGCCGGTTCTCGAACCCTGCCTCCGGTTCGGAACCGGCACTTTTTCAAGCGCGAGATTTCAACCCTTTCCAGGAAGTGCCATGAATAAAAAAGCGATCCTCGGCGCCGCCCAGAAAACACGTGCAGAAAGGCTGCAACAGACTCAGGACGGTATGGGCGGCGATGCTCTGCCGCGCCGGCTCTCGCTGCGCAGTACCCTGGGCACGTGCTGCTGCCTGTTGCCGCCGCTTGCACTGCCTGGCTGCGATGCGAGCGGAAAAGCGCAATCGTCAAAAACCTCCCAGGCCGGCGCGCAGTACCAGGCCCAGCCGAACGGCGCGCAAAGCTGCGCCGGCTGCATTGATTTCCTTGCCGAGACGAATGCCTGCAGGGCGGTCGAAGGCAGCATCAGCGCCGCTGGCAGTTGCATACTGTGGAGCGAGGCCGCGCCGCGGCCAACCCTCGTCCGGGCGGGAGGCCGCTGCCGCCGCCCGCTTGAAGGTGGATGAGCGTGTGCTAGTTTCAGAAAAGAGGGTCAGGCGGCAATGCCTGACCTGTGTCGCACTTCGCCGCACTGCGCGATTGACTGCGGGCTGCGGCGGGTGCTTTCCAGGAGAATGAAAATGTCCAGCAAATCCCTGTTGCCGCTGTTTGCGGCACTCGTGCTCTCCGGCTGCGTGGTGGCGCCCGCCGACCGCGATTACGATGTGGTGGTGGCGCCGGCGCTGCCGGTCGTCGTCGAGTTCGATGTCCACCCGTACTACTATCACGGCGGTTTCTACTATTACTACCATGCCAACGACCGGGTCTGGCGCTATTCGCGCCACAGAAACGGGCCGTGGAAAGTGCTGCCGCCGGACCGCTATCCCAGGGAGGTTCGCTACAAGTATCGTTCCGACTGGGACGACCGTTATGATCGCGACCGTGACAGAGACCGAGACTGGGAACGCGACAGGGATCGCGATCGCGACAGAAGTCGCGACAGGGACCGAGACGGCGATCGTGGCAGCATCCGTGACTGGGACCGCGACAGGGATGGACGCTGAGAACGCCGGATGATCAGGGCTTGAATCGATAGTGCATGAGATCGAGGTGGCGCGCGACTGCCGCGATCTCTGCCGGGCCCCATCGCAGCCCCGCATCTTGCGCACGGCGCTCTACCTCGGCGCTCAGTTCCTGCGGCGACCTGATTGAAGTGCGATCGCCCATCCGCGTCACGCTCGCGTGGCAGGCCGTGCAGTTGGCTTCATAGAGAACCCGGCCAGAACGCAGCGCCGTGTCTGCCAAGGGCCCGGCGTACTCTTCATGCGGACCTTCCGGCATTGGCGGCGGGGGCGGCGCCTCGACCAGTCCGGCCGTCCAGGCTGGCAGCGCAAGTGCCAGCAAGAGCACGGCGGCGGTGATCGATGCAGCGCGCATGGAATATCCCTTTGTGGTGTGGTCAGGCAGCGTGTCGGGACTGCATTTTACTGCGTCGCGTCTTGAAGTTTCCTGCGCAACGCCTCGATCACGCTCTCGGCATATTCCTGGTGTTCCGGCGGCAGCACCTCGAACAGGAATTCCAGTTCATCGAGCGCCGCCTCGATCTCGCTGCGGCGGGTCAGTTCGGGCAGGGCGCGCGCGATGTCGTGGATGGTGCGATAGGGCGTGACGCCGCTCATGCCGATGCTCCGCGGCAAACTACAGGCGGCTGCACTGGTCTTCCTTGTCGCCGCGCACGCGGTTGCCGCCGCCGGTTGGCGCCGTCCGGTTTTCCTTGCATTGCAGATTGCCGTCGATCGCATTGCCGGCAAGGCTCGCGCCGCCGCTGTTCTGGAAGACCTGGAGGTTCCCGCCCAGGGTGCTGTCGTGCACGCGCAGGGCGCGCCTGTTGGATTCGAGCTGGATGTCGCCGTCCACATTCGTGCGGCTGATCAGCGCGCCGCCGCCCTGCTTGATCTGGATGTTGCCGCCCACCGAGGAGGCCGAGACGTCGACCTGCTTCGCGTTTTCCGCCTGGATGTTGCCGACGACACGTACCGCGCGTGCCTCCAGCGTGGCGCCGCTCTCGACTTTTATGTTCCCCTTTACACGGGTGGCATCCAGCGTGCAGCTTCGGCCATCCGGCACGCGCAGGTTGTCGACGGTGGCGGCGCCCAGCTTTCCGCTGCAGTCGTATTCCTCGGCCTGGGCCGGCTGCAGGGCGAAAGCCGCCAGCAAGCCGATGGCGGCTAGGCTGACAGGTGGTTTTTGTCGGGCATCGGTCATGGTGTTTTCCTTGACGGGATCGATGCGAAGCTGTCTGTCGATACGCTTGACCGTGTCCAGGCAGTCAAGTGCACACCGCCTCGCAGCGTGCCCTCAGGCGAGCGCGCGGCCGAGGTAGACCACGGCGATCACGACCAGGCCGATGACGAGATTGACGCCGACGAGTTTGCGGATCTGCGCCAGCGCATGGCCGCCGGCGGGCCAGTCCTGCGACGCGACGGCACGCTTCAGCCTGCCGTAGGGCGCGAAGAAGACATGGGCGAAAACCAGCATCATGATCACGCCGAGCACGAGCATGGTGCGGGTGTAGTGCGGCGCGTCCGCACCGCCCATGACCATGAACATGTGCAGACCGGAGAGCAGGATGAGGGCGACCGATGCCCATACCCAGGGAAAGAACTTGCCCAGCACGCCGGACCACAGGGTCAGACGCTGCGGCGGCTCCAGCGTGCTGGCGGCAACCGGGCGCAGGCACACGTAGGCGAAGAACATGCCGCCCACCCAGACGACGACGCTCAACACATGCAGAAACAGGGACAGGGTCATGAGGGTTCCTTGTTGTTGGTTTTGAGTGCCCGGCAAGCAGGCCGGGCGAAGCGGTTCTCTGCAGGTGCGGCAGAACCAGGCCCATGGTATCGCCTATGGCCGCGGCCGCCAATCCCGCACCATGCCTGGATTCACGCCTTGCCGATCCGGGTGTCCGATTAGTTGTTATGTGTCATTTCTACGGGTGACGGCAAACGGCTATAAAAACGACAAAAAATCACAAAATTCAGCCAGCGGAGGGCGTTGCACCCCATGTCACCACCGATCCTGCCGGGCCTGCTTCGGCGATGGCCCACTCTGGGTTTCGCGCCGGGCGATGCGGAAGACCTGCGCCTGAAGAAACAGGTGCTGACCATCGTTTCCAGCAGCATCGCCTTCCTCGCCATTTTCTGGGGCGGGCTGTACTTCTGGAACGGCTATGCATTGCCTGGCGCCATCCCGCTGGGCTATTCGGTCTTTTCCTTCGGCAGCACCCTGTATTTCTTCCGCACCAAGCGGTTCGACTTCTTCTGCCTCAGCCAGCAGTTGCTCATCCTGCTGCTGCCCTTCCTGCTGATGTGGAGTCTGGGCGGGTTCGCCAACGGCAGCATCGTGATGATCTGGGCCTTTTTCGCGCCGCTTGGCGCACTGTTCTTCGTCGATCTCAAGGCCGCGAGCCGCTGGATGTGGGCCTTTCTGCTGCTGCTGGTGCTGTCCGCGCTGCTCGATCCGGTCTTTGCCGCCCACGCGCGGCCGATGCCGGCCCGGCTCAATACCCTGTACTTCCTGCTGAACACGGGTTTCGGCTTCGTGCTGATCGGCGTCATGCTGCACTACTTCGTCAGGGACCGCGAGCGAGCGCTCAGGAGACTGAAGAAAAGCGAGGCGCACATCCGCGAACTGGTGATGACCGACCCGCTCACCGGCGTGGCCAATCGGCGCCACCTTGACTACCGGATGAGCATGGAGCTGGAGCGGCATGTGCGCTATCGCCAGCCCCTGGCCGTCGTCATGGCCGACATCGACTGGTTCAAGCGCGTGAATGACGAGCATGGGCATGCCACGGGCGATGCGGTGCTCGAATTGTTCGCATGCCAGCTGGTGTCAGGCCTGCGCAGCAGCGATTTTGTGGCCCGCTACGGCGGCGAGGAATTCGTCCTGTTGCTGCCCAATACCGGCGTCGATACGGCGGCCAGCCTGGCGGAACGGCTGCGCGAGGAAACCCGGCTCATGCGCCTGGGCAAGCTTGACCTGAGCGTGACAGCCAGCTTTGGCGTGACGCTGGCGCGCCCCGGCGAGGGCATGGCGCAGGTGCTGGAGCGTGTGGACAAGGCCATGTATCTGTCCAAGTCCGACGGCCGCAACCGGGTTACTGTCCTGCTGGAAGAGGCAGCAGCGCCTGCGGCGGCCGAAGAGCGGCTCAGTAGTGCCGGATGAAATCGTCGATCACGACCTGCATGCCCTGGCGCCAGCGCGCGATCAGCTGCGGCGTAATCTGGGGGTCGGTTTCCTCGATGGCCTTGATCAGGCTGTCCACCCAGTAGGGATAGAGGTCTGGGCGCACCGGCGCATGGCCCTGGCGCGAATGCGCATGCGCCATGTTTTCCATGGTGGATTTCGACAGCGAGCTGCCGGCGGCATGCGCGATGGCCGCGCTGATGCCCCGGCGCAGGGCCATGCGTTGCTTCTGGAAATCGGTCTTGGCGAACATCGGGCGGATTTCAGGATGGCTGTCGAGGAAGATTTCGTAGAAGCGTTCGATGAAGTTCTTTTCGCGCAGGCAGCGTCCGAAGCTCTGCTGCAGGTCGTCGTAGGAAGTGGACATCGTCTCGGTTTCGGCAAGGCAGGGAGCGCGCATGTTATCCAATGCCGCCAATCTTCGCAAAAATCACTGTCTGGCCGACACCGGTGCGGGCGGGAGATTTTTGAGGAAAAGATGAATTTTTTGTTACAGTGCGCAGGCCGGTCCTGAAGCGCCTGCATGGCGCCGCTTTCGACCGATTTCGCCCAGACTGGAGAACCTCAGCATGTACAAACCCACCCTGTTCGCAATGCTTGCCGTCAGCCTCGCCCTTGCCGCCTGCGGCAAGGAAGACAAAGCCGAAGAGGCCAGCACGCCTGCGCTGGCGCCGGACGTCGTCGCCGAGATGGAACGGCAGGAGCAGGAAAAGGCGATTGCAGATCTGGTGCCGGGCACCGACCTCACCTCGCGCCAGAGCGGCTACGATGTCTATGTCGCCAAGTGCATCAGCTGCCACGGCGACGCCGCCCAGGGCGTGGGCGGCAATCCCGGGCTGGCCGGCCTGAGCCGGGCGGACATCGCCGTACGTCTTGCGGATTACCGCGCCGGCAAGGTCGCCGGGCCCAACGCCGCTGCCATGGCCGCGGCAGCCGCGGACCTCAGCGACGAAAACATCCAGGCGCTCGCCGGCTATATCGGCCGCTAGGCGTCAGGCCGCCGCGGGTTCTGTCTCGGCGGTATTCCAGCTGCCCAGCAGCTGGCCGACCTTCACCGCTTCACCCTCGCGCATGGCGCGGTCCAGCCGCATGCTGTTCCTGGCGAACAGCACGATCACCGTCGAACCCATGTTGAAGCGGCCCATCTCCGCGCCGCGCGCGAGCGAAATCTCGCGCTGGCCAAAATCCGCGCACTTCGTGCCGGGATGGCGCGGCGGCGTGAGCGGCCCGTCCCAGACGGTGTTCGATGGCAGTCCGTCCCACACCGTCTGCATGCTGCCGACGAACAGCGCACCGACCGGAATCACCGCCATCGGCCCGTGCGCCGTGTCGAACACGCAGACCATGCGCTCGTTGCGCGCGAACAGCCCCGGCACCTGGCGCACCGTGGTGGTGTTGACGCTGAACAGTCGCCCCGGAATGTAGAGCATGCGGCGCAGGCGCCCGGCCTCGGGCATGTGGATGCGGTGATAGTCGCGCGGCGACAGATAGATGGTGGCGAACGTGCCGCCGGTGAATTCGGCCGCCAGCTTCTGGTCGCCGCCGAGCAGCGCCTCCAGCGAATAGTCGTGGCCCTTGGCCTGGTACAGCCGGTCCTTCTCGATGGCGCCGGCCTGGCTCACCGCGCCGTCCACCGGGCAGGCGATCTCGTGCGTGCCGGCCACGACCGGTCGCACGCCGGGCTTGAGCGCGCGGGTAAAGAAGCTGTTGAAGCTGGGATAGGCGGCGGGCGAGGTCTCCGCCGCCTCGTCGAGATTGATGCTGAAGCGGCGCACGAAGTAGGAAATCATCCAGTTTTTCACTGGCCTGATCTCGACGCGGGTCAGCAGCAGTACGAGGCGGGACAGGAAGTGGTGCGGCAGCGGATACTGCAGCAGCACGAACAAACGGTCTTTCATGCATGGTCTTTCGCGGAGTGGCGGGGCAGTTTACCGAATCACGCCGCTTCACGCGAGTTGCCGGCGGCTAGGCCCCGGCTGGACGCCCGCGTGCGGCAAACAGGCGGCGGATGGCGCGCACGAAGAACCATGCCAGCGCCAGCGACAGCACGACGAAGACGGCCAGCAGCACGAGAAATACCAGCGGGTGGTTGAAGGCCGTCCACAGGCCGGCGACGAGCATGCCTTCCTCGGCGGCCGACGCGGCGACATTGCTGAGCGGCTCGGGCGAGGCGTTGATGACGGCACGGCTGCCGGTCTTGGCGAGCTGCGCGCTCGCTGCCACACCGCCGCCCAGCAGCGCCACCAGCGCCGTCATGCCGCCATCGCCCAGTTCCGGGAACAGGGTGACGGCCAGCGCCGCGCCGGCGGGAATGCGCAGGAAGCTGTGCAGCGCGTCCCATATGCTGTCCAGCCAGGCGATCTTGTCGGCGAAGAACTCGGTCAGGCTGAGCAGTCCCGTGATGCCCAGGCTCAGCGGGTGGGACAGCCAGGCCAGGGTCTCGGGCAGCTCGAACCCCGCATAACGCCCCAGCAGGCCCAGCACCAGCAGCACCAGGTACAGGCGCAGGCCGCTGCCCCATGCGACAGCGGCGGCGATGGCGGCTTGGGCGATGAGTTCGGCGTCCATGATGGCTTCTCAGTCTGTCGAGTGCATGTTTGCCGATTCTATCCGCAAAGCAGGGGTGCGCTGGCCCCGGGGGCGCAAAACGGGTATAATCCACTTTGCATTTGCGCATGGCCGCCTGGACAGGTGGCCTTTCTTTTGTGCACTTCGGCCATTACCGGGCCATCCGGGTAGCGTCCGCCACGGGCGCCTCTATTCATTTCACCCAGGAGGTAACGAGATGCATACCGAAACCATTATTCAGTGCCTGAAGAAGCACGGCCAGCTGCTGGACTCCGAAATCGCCGCTGCAACGGGCATTCCGCTCGCCACGGTGCGCGGCTCGCTGCCCGACCTGTCGGAGCGCGGCGAGATTTCGCACTGCAGCATCACCCGTTTCAACAAGGGCAAGGCCATCGAGGGTTTCCTCTGCCGCATCGCCGGCTACGTGCCGCCGCCTGCCGCAGGCAGGAAGCCGGCGGCAAAGAACAAGGGCTAGAACTGCCTGCAGCAGAGTGGGAAAAGGGTCGGCTCAGCCGGCCCTTTTTTTATTGGGGTCGAGGTCTCAGGCGGCATTCGGCCAGGGCGTGTCGGGCTGCAGGGGGGAATCGGGCGTCAGCGGATTGTCATGCCTGGGGCCAAGCGGCGGCAGCTGGTGGGCGGCGCGGGCACGGCTGCATTTTTCGTCGGGCTGGCCGCCGGCATCCCATGGCTCCAGTTCGCGGCAGGGGCTGGGACGCCCGGGATAGATGCTGCAGCATACCGACTCCCCCACTTCGCCATCGAGGGCGACGCAGCGCAGCGGCGAATGGAGCGTGCCGCGCATGGCCACGCGCTGCGGATTGAGCGGCTCGGTGAGTTCGGGCGGCACCGTGCCGCCGAGAAAAGCCTCGGACTCGCTCCAGTAGAACGACACGCGAAAATAGGCGCAGCAGGCGCCGCACTGCAGGCATGGATTGCTCATGGCAAGCCCGGAGTAAATGGGTGAAAACTCGGCCAGGAATCAAGACGGCGCGCGAATTTTAGAGGGAAGCCGAGGGCAAGGAAAGAGGGTACAGCTCGCCCGGCAGGCGGCTTTTCCGTGAGCGCGGCATGGCGGAAATTTTCGGCGTGCGCCGGGCGTGCGAATTTGGGCATAATACGGCCCACGCAACCCGGTACAAGCCGTCACATGTCGACCCTGCCGGGCCGATTCGTTTTGCAGGTCTCAAGCATGCTTCCCACCATCGAACAACGCCTTGCCGTCGAACTTGCGGCCAGGCCCGCCCAGATCGCCGCCGCCGTCCAGTTGCTGGACGAGGGCGCGACCGTACCCTTCATCGCGCGCTATCGCAAGGAAGCGACCGGCGGCCTCGACGACATCCAGCTGAGGCAGCTGGAAGACCGCCTGCGCTACCTGCGCGAACTGGAAGACCGGCGCAAGGCCATCATCGACTCCATCACCGAGCAGAACAAGATGACGCCGGCGCTGTTGCAGGCCATCTCCCTGGCGCCGGACAAGACCCAGCTCGAAGACCTTTATCTGCCCTACAAGCCCAAGCGCCGCACCAAGGCGCAGATCGCGCTGGAGGCCGGACTGGAACCGCTGGCCGACGCACTGCTGGCCGACCCCATGCTCAACCCGGAAGAAGAGGCGGCCAGATACCTGCGCGAGCCCTTTACTACCGAACAGGGCGACAACCCCGGCGTGGCCGATGCCAAGGCCGCACTGGACGGCGCGCGGCAGATCCTGATGGAACGCTTCGCCGAGGATGCCGGCCTGTTGCAGTCGCTGCGCGAATACCTGCAGGAGCACGGCGTGGTGCAGTCGAAAGTGCGCGAAGGCAAGGAAGCCGCGGCGGAAAAGTACGCCGACTATTTCGACTACGCCGAATCCATCAACACCGTGCCCTCGCACCGCGCGCTCGCCGTGTTCCGCGGCCGCCGCGAGGAAATGCTCGACGTCTGGCTGCGCCTCGACAGCGAGGAAGAGAAACCCTCCTGGGGCGCGCCGCCGAACGCCTGCGAATCGCGCATCGCCGTGCGCTTCGGCATCGCCGAGCAGAACCGGCCGGCCGACCGCTGGCTCATGGACAGCGTGCGCTTCGCCTGGCGCGCGAAGATTTCCATGCACCTCGAAACCGAGCTGATGGGCGCGTTGCGCACCCGCGCCGAAACCGAGGCCATCAACGTGTTCGCGCGCAACCTGAAAGACCTGTTATTGGCCGCCCCCGCCGGCCCGCGCGTGACCATGGGCCTCGATCCCGGCATCCGCACCGGCGTGAAGGTCGCGGTGGTGGACGAGACCGGCAAGGTCGTCGACACCGCCACCGTCTATCCGCACCAGCCGAGGAACGACTGGGACGGCGCGCTGCACACCCTGGGCCTGCTCGCAGAGAAGCACCGCGTCACCCTCATCGCCATCGGCAACGGCACCGCCTCGCGCGAAACCGACAAGCTCGCGCGCGACCTCATCAAGCAGCGGCCCGGGCTGAACATGACCAGCATCGTCGTGTCCGAAGCCGGCGCCTCGGTGTATTCCGCCTCCGAATATGCTTCGCAGGAACTGCCCGAACTCGATGTTTCCTTGCGCGGCGCAGTGTCGATCGCGCGCCGCCTGCAGGACCCGCTCGCCGAACTGGTCAAGATCGATCCCAAGTCCATCGGCGTCGGCCAGTACCAGCACGACGTCAGCCAGTTCCAACTGGCGAAATCGCTCGACGCCGTGGTGGAAGACTGCGTCAACGCCGTCGGTGTGGACGTCAACACCGCCTCGGCGCCGCTGCTGGCGCGCGTCTCCGGTTTGAGCAGCGGCGTGGCCCACGCCATCGTCAGTCATCGCGATGCCAAAGGCCGCTTTGCCAGCCGCGCGCAGCTCATGGACGTGCCGCGCCTGGGCGAAAAGACCTTCGAGCAGGCGGCCGGCTTCCTGCGCATCATGGGCGGCGACAACCCGCTCGATGCCTCCGCCGTGCACCCCGAATCCTATCCGCTGGTCGAGCGCATCCTCGCCGACATCAGGCAGGATTTGAAAGCGGTGATCGGCAACGACGTACTGCTGAAGAAACTTGCCCCGGCCAAGTACACCGATGACAAATTCGGCCTGCCCACCGTCAGCGACATTCTGAAAGAGCTGGAAAAGCCCGGCCGCGACCCGCGCCCCGAATTCATCACCGCGAGCTTCAAGGAAGGCGTCGAGACGCTGGCCGACCTGAAGCCCGGCATGATGCTGGAAGGCGTCGTCACCAACGTCGCCGCCTTCGGCGCTTTTGTCGACATCGGCGTGCATCAGGACGGGCTGGTGCACATCTCGGCCTTGTCCAATACCTTCGTCAAGGACCCGCACAGCGTGGTCAAGGCCGGCCAGATCGTCAAGGTCAAGGTGCTGGAAGTGGACGAGAAACGCAAGCGCATCGCGCTCACCATGCGCATGGGCGACGTGCCGGGGCAGACGAGCAAGCCGCAGGCCGCGCCGCGCGAACAGCGCAAGCCGATGAGCGGCAAGCCCGGCCGCGAACAGGCGCCCATGAACAATGCCATGGCGGCGGCCCTCTCCAGGCTCAAGGGCTAGACATTGCCGGGAATCAGGCCGTGTCAGCGGGCTGGCTTTATTCTGCACGGCTGATACAGTCATGCTCTTTTGAATTGATAGAGCTTGTGCAAAATGAAGTACCAGAACCCTGACGAATTCCTTCGCCGCGCTGCCGAGCGCAATCCCGGACAGACCGAGTACCTGCAGGCCGTGACCGAAGTCGTGGAGAGCCTGTGGCCGTTCATCACCCAGCATCCCAAGTACGCCGAGCACGGCCTGCTCGACCGCCTGATCGAGCCCGAGCGGATCGTGATCTTCCGGGTCTCCTGGGTCAACGACCATGGCGACGTCCAGGTCAACCGCGGCTACCGCGTGCAGCACAGCATGGCCATCGGCCCCTACAAGGGCGGCATCCGCTTTCACCCGTCGGTCGACCTGTCCATCCTCAAGTTCCTCGCTTTCGAACAGACCCTGAAAAACGCGCTCACCACGCTGCCCATGGGCGGCGGCAAGGGCGGTGCGGACTTCGATCCCAAGGGCAAGAGCCCGGGCGAGGTGATGCGCTTCTGCCAGGCCTTCGTCACCGAGCTGCATCGCCATATCGGCGCCGAGACCGATGTGCCGGCCGGTGATATCGGCGTCGGCGCACGCGAGGTCGGCTTCATGGCCGGCATGGTGAAAAAGCTGACCAACCGCGCCGACTGCGTGTTTACCGGCAAGGGACTCAGCTACGGCGGCTCGCTGGTGCGCCCGGAAGCCACCGGCTACGGCGTGGTGTACTTCGCCGACGAAATGCTCAAGCATGCCGGCCGCTCGATCGAGAACCTGCGGGTCGGCGTGTCCGGCTCCGGCAACGTGGCGCAGCACGCCATCGAGAAGGCCATCGCCCTCGGCGCCAGGGTTGTCACCGTATCGGATTCGAGCGGCACGGTGGTGGACAATGACGGCTTCACGCCGGAAAAGCTCGCAGAGCTGATGGAAGTCAAGAACCATCTGCACGGCCGCGTCAGCGATTACGCGCAGCGCGTCGGCGTCGAGTTCCACGCCGGCATGCGCCCTTGGAACGTACCCATGGACGTGGCGCTGCCCTGCGCCACGCAGAACGAGATCACCGGCGACGACGCGGCCACGCTGATCCGGAACGGTCTTGTCGCCGTGGCCGAAGGCGCCAACATGCCCTCGACCGCCGATGCCGCGAAGCTCTTCGACAAGCACCGCATCCTCTACGCGCCGAGCAAGGCCGGCAATGCCGGCGGCGTGGCCACCTCGGGCCTGGAAATGAGCCAGAACGCGATGCGCATTTCCTGGCCGCGCGAGGAAGTGGATGCGCGCCTGCTCGACATCATGCAGGGCATACACCGGGTCTGCCTCGAACACGGACTCCGTGAAGACGGCAGCATCAGCTATGTCGACGGCGCCAACCTCGCCGGTTTCATCAAGGTGGCCGACGCCATGCTGGCGCAGGGCGTGATCTGAGCGCACGCAGCCACGCCGCTGCCGCAACGAAAAAAAGACCGCTTCGGCGGTCTTTTTTATTGGGCCATGCAAGCCTGCGGCCGGGGTCCGACTTCCCCCGGCACTGCTACGCCTGTTCGGCCACGCCGGCGCTCGCCGGCTGCCGCCGCATCACCAGCCACACGCCCAGCGCCACCAGGGCGATGCCGGCGACCTTGAGCCAGCCCAGCGGCTCGTCGAACAACAGCCAGGCCATGACCGCGGTGACCGGCGGCACCAGGTAGAACAGGCTGCTCACCTTCGATGCCTCGCCGTGCTTGATGAGCCAAGTGAGCAGCAGCATCGCGCCGAGCGAAAGGGCGAACACCAGCCACAGCAGCGCGGCGACGAACTGCGCCGTCCATTCGACCTCGCGCGTTTCGAACAAGAGGGCGCCGAGGCCGAACAGCGCCACCGTCGGCAGGTACTGGTGCACCGTCACCGCCAGCAGATCGTGCTGCGCGCAAAAGCGCTTCTGGTACAGCGTGCCGACGGTGATGCCGAACAGCGCGGCGATGGCCGCCAGCAGCGCCGCCGGCGCGGCGTGCGCCTCCGCGCCGCCGCCGAGGATCAGGTAGATGCCGGCGAAGCCGAGGGCGAGGCCCGCCCAGTGCGCGAGGCGCGGCCGCTCGCCGAACAGCAGCGGCGCCGCCAGGCTGGTCAGCACCGGCTGCGCGCCGACGATCAGCGCCGTCATGCCGGCGGACAGCTCCAGCTTGATCGCCACATACACCCCGCCGAGGTAGGCGCCGTGCAGCAGCAGGCCGCTCACCATCAGATGTCCGCGCTCGATCCAGCTCATCGCCATCGCCGGTCGCAGCCACCACACCAGCGGCGCCAGCAGCAACAGCGCCAGCACGAAGCGCAGGAACAGCAGCGTGAACGGCTCGGCGTAGGGCAGGCCGTACTTCGCGCCGATGAAGCCCGTGCTCCACAGCAGCACGAACAGCATGGGGGCGTTGGCAGTGATGGGGCGCTTGAGCTCGGGCGCTGTCAATTTCACGCAGCTGGCCCGGACACGGACCAGGCCTTACCTGATCCGTACATGGAGATGGACGTTTGCAGAACTGTCACCGGCGGAAATCTCCTTGAGCTCGAGATAGGGTTGCCTGCGTACGAGTTCGCCGAGCTTCTGGCAGCCGTAGTTTCTCGGGTCGAACGACGGGCTGTTCTTGACCAGCATGGACCCGACGGCTGAAAGAGGCGCCCATCCGTTTTCACGGGCGGCTGCATCGACTGCCGTGCGCATCATCGGCTCCAAAGCCTCGGGAGCTTCGTCCTCGGGCGCCTGCTCCTGCGAGGGCTTCAGGATTTCCGTGTAGACGAACTTGTCGCAGGCCGCAACGAATGGCTGGGGCGTCTTCTTCTCGCCGAATCCATACACTGCGAGGCCCGCTTCCCGTATGCGCGTGGCAAGCCGCGTGAAATCGCTATCCGAAGAAACCAGGCAAAACCCCTGGAGCCCGCCTGCGTGGAGCAGGTCCATGGCGTCGATGATGAGCGAGGAGTCGGTGGAGTTCTTGCCTGAGGTGTAGCTGAATTGCTGCATGGGCTGGATCGCCATCTTGTGTAGCACATCCTTCCAGCCTTTCAGGTTTGTTGTGGTCCAGTCGCCGTAGGCGCGTTTAACGCTCGCTGTTCCGTAGCGCGACACTTCTGCCAGCAGTTCGTGGATGAGGGACGCCTGAGCGTTGTCAGCATCAATCAGGACTGCAAGCTTGTCGTTGTTTGGCGATGCCATGCCGGGCTCCAGGTTAATCGGAAGAAGTTTGCAGGACCGCGCGCATCTCGTCCTCGCTGACCGGATACTTCAGCACCGCGTGGACGGGGAAGATCTCCAGCAGCTTGCCGATGTGCGGCGCCTGATTGGGCTGCATGACCACGATGACCTTCGCCCCGGGCGCCTTGGACTGCAGGGTGCGCAGGGTGACGTCGAGATTGGAGACGGTGTTGCCGGCGTAGTCGTTGCCCCAGCCGTAGACGAACTCGCCGACGAAGAAGTCCGGCGCCTGTTTCTGCAGGGCGCGGTGCAGGTTGCGCGCGGAGTCGAAGCGCTCGGCCGCGATGCCGAGTTCCTGGTACAGCTCGGGGAAGTGCGGCGAGAACGGCGATTCGACGAGGGTGAAGAGGGTTTTCATGCGGCTGGTTTCATGCGGGATTCATATTCCGTATTGTGCCGAAAAGCGGCGGTGAATCAATGCGGGCCGGTCATGCCGCTGGATCGCCTTGTCGAGTCGGCTTTGGCTTGGAGTTTCTCCTGCTCCCCTTGCAGGAGAGGGTTGGAGTGAGGGCAGCGGGCTTCGCGATGGGCCTTCGCGAGCGGACGGCCTATTTTTCCGCGCTGTCCTGTTCGCGCTTGAGCTTCTCGATTTCGGCGATCATTTCCTCCATCAGCGCCACCGTCGCCAGCAGCGCGGCCTCGGCCATGTAGCCTTTCGCCAGCACGCCCGAGTTTTTCAGGTCCTCCAGCGCGGTGCGCAGCTTGGCGAGCTTCTCCTGCATGCCGGCATCCATCGCCGCCTAACTCCTGGACGACGGCAGGCTGACGATGACGCTGCCGCCTTCCTTCTTTTCCACCACCAGCGCGCCGCGCTTGTGCGCCTCGTCCAGAATCTTGCCGAAAGCGCTGTAGCCGTATTCCGCTTCGCTGAAACCCGGGCGCACGCGCTTGATCGTGTTCTTGATGGTGGACGCCGGGATCGAGCCCTCGCCGCCGCGGTCCGACACCAGCTGCTCCACCGTGCCCACCACGATCTCGATGGCGCGGCTCTTCTTGTCCTCGGGGCCGGGTTCGGCCGGGGCTTCCTCGGCGGCGGCCGCCTTGCCTGCCGCCGGACGGCCGCGCCGCCGCGTCGGATGCGGCGCAGGCGCGGCTTCCTTCGCCGGCTCGCCGGGCGCCTCGGCCGGGGCCTTGGCCGCTGCCGGCTTTTTCGCGGCAGCCCTGGGCGCGGGCTTGATCTGCACGATGTCCTCGTAAAAGATGAACTCGTCGCAGTTGCTGATCAACAGCGACGAGGCCGAGCCGCGCACGCCGATGCCGATCACGCTCTTGCCGTTTTCCTTCAGCTTGGAAATCAGCGGCGAAAAATCCGAGTCGCCGCTGATGACGACGAAGGTGTCGATGTGCGACTTGGTGTAGCAGAGGTCGAGCGCGTCCACCACCATGCGGATGTCGGCCGAGTTCTTGCCCGACATGCGCACGTGCGGAATCTCGATCAGCTCGAACGCCGCCTCGTGCATGTCGCGCTTGAATTCCTTGTAGCGGTCCCAGTCGCAGTAAGCCTTCTTCACCACGATGCTGCCCTTCAGCAGCAGGCGTTCGAGGATGGGGCGGATCTTGAAGTCAGGGTAGCTGGCCTCGCGGATGCCGATGGCGACGTTCTCGAAGTCGCAGAAAACGGCGATGTTGTGGGTGTCCGGTGCGGCCATGTTGTCTCCCTGGTTGATGTTTTATTTCTAGCTCACGCGCACACGCCGTGCCAGAGGCTCGAATCGCCGCTGGTCCGGGGGGGGCGGCATGCGCGTACAATGGGCTTTCCGCAAGGCCGCCTTCAGCAGGCGGCCTTTTGTTTATTTCAGCCTTCATACAGGCGACCCGGCATCGTCCGCCATGGGCTCTCATCATTCTCACACAGGAGAAAATCGAGATGCATGCCATTACCATCATTCAATGCCTGAAAAAGCACGGCCAGCTGCTGGATTCTAAAATCGCCGCTGAAACCGGCATTCCGCTCGACGCGCTGCGCTTTTCGCTGGCCGGCCTGGCCGAATGCGGCGAAATATCCAGCTGCAGCATCACCCGCTACAACGAAGGCCAGCCCGTCGAAGGCTTCCTCTGCCGCATATCCGGCTTTGTGCCGCGGCCGGCGCCTGGCAGGAAGTCGGCGCCCAGGCACAAAAACTAGCAACTTCCGGCCGCGCCTGCCGGCAAGGCAATGACGTCATGATGGACGAGCGCGGCAATCGGTTTTCTTCACGATGCGGTCTGCGGCACCTCGCTCCAGCCATCCGTTGGATAATGTCGTGGACAGCCAGCAAACAAACCGAGACTGGCTCCCTTCGATTCTCTGTTATCCGGGAAGATGCATGATTCTTGCTGCAATCGTTCTGTTTTGCCTGGCGGTGGCGCTCGGCCTGTATCTCGTGGTCCTCGGCGTGCGCCATCGGCGCGGCTCCCGGATGCTGGCCGCGGTGCACGCCGGACTCGCGCTGCTGGGCCTGGTCCTGCTCGGCATGCAGGTGTTCGGCGGCCCGGTCAACTTCCTCTTCAACAGCGCCGCGCTGCTGTTCGTGCTGGCGCTGTCCGGCGGTCTGGTGCTGCTGGCCGTGCGCATCGGCACGCGCGAACATCACGCGCCGCCTTCGATGTTCGGCGTCAGCCTGCACGCGGCCATGGGCCTGCTGGCGCTGCTGCTCCTGGTGCTGGGCTACGTGCGGGCCTGAGCGCCAGCGTCGCCGTCATTGCGAGGCAGCGAAGCCGCCGTGGCAAGCCGGTTCTTAATGCGCGGTCTGCGGCGCATCGCTCTTGTCGATGAAAAACGGGCAGTCGGCGCTGCCGTCCGCCTTGCGGATCAGTTCCTCGCTGAAGTCGGCGTAGGTGCGGGAGAGCAGGTGCTTGCCGGCGTCGTCCTCATGGCGCGCGCACTGTTCGGCCAGGGCGCAACTGGACGTCATGCAGTAGGTGTGGGTCATGGCTTGCTTTCTTGGGGATGGAGCCGTGGTCTGTGGCGCTAGCTTTTGTCCGCCAGCCCCCTGGCCAGCAGGTCGGCAACGGTTTCGTTGATGTCTTGCTTGCGCGCCTGCGCGAGAGCGTGGACCTGCTTCACCAGTTCGCCGTCGAGCTTGACGGCAAAGGCGACCAGCCCTTTTTCCTGATCGAGCTTGCGCTGCTCGCGCCGCGACAGCGCCGCGCCCGAGGCATTGCCGAAGCGGTCCGGCGTGCCGGCCTGTTTCATCTGGGCGCTGATTTTCAGGCCTTCGTTCTTGTAAAGATCGGTCTTTCTCATGTGGGTATCCCTGGTTGTCTGTCTGCGGCCGAATCCGGCGCAATCCTGCCGACAGCATAAGCGATGCGGGGGGCAAAGCGTACAATTCGTCGCTTCGCTGCAACTCCGGAATTCAACCATGGCGCTCAAGGCCACGATCTACAAAGCCGACCTGCAAATCGCCGACATGGACCGGCATTACTACGCCGACCATGCGCTGACCATCGCCCGCCATCCCTCCGAAACCGACGAGCGCATGATGGCGCGCGTGCTGATGTATGCCATCAACGCCGAGGAAGGCATCGCCTTCACCAAGGGCCTGTTCGACGTGGACGAGCCCGAAGTGTGGGTCAAGGACCTGACCGGCGACATCCGGCTGTGGATCGACATCGGCCAGCCGGACGAGGCCCGCCTGCGCAAGGCCTGCGGCCGCGCCGGACAGGTCGTCGTGCTGTGCTACAGCAGCAGTTGCGAAATCTGGTGGAAGCAGATCGCGGACAAGCTCGTGCGCCTGAAGAACCTCAGCGTGCTGCAACTGCCGGCGCAGACCAGCCAGGCGCTGGCGGCGCTGGCCGCACGCAGCATGCAGCTGCAATGCATGGTGCAGGACGGCGAGGTGTGGATGAGCACGGAAGCGGCGCGTGTCCAGGTCGATTTGAAAACGCTGAAGGCGGCCGGCTAGGCGCTGCACCCGCAGGGCCGGCAGGGGGCAGGGCGTTTGCTCCTTCTCCCCTTGCGGGAGAGGGTTGGGGTAAGGGGCGAGCCGTCGCGATGACGGCTGTGTGTCATTGCGAGGAGGCGAAGCCGACGTGGCAATCCAGTTAAATCAAGGCTCAGCCTATTCAAACTGGATCGCCACGGCACTGCGTGCCTCGCGATGACGATAGGGTGTCATTGCGAGGAGGCGGAGCCGACGCGGCAATCCAGTCAAACCCGGGCCTGGCCTAGGCCGCCTCGTCCAGCGCCCGCGCCCGCAGCTGGCCGCAGCCGCCTTCCACGTCCTGCCCGGCGGAGTGGCGCAGCTTGGTAAGGATGTGGCGGCGGTGCAGGGTGCGCGCCATCTCGGCGGCGCGTTCCCAGCTGGGGCGGCGGAAGGCATCGCCGCCCTCGATGCTGTTGTAGGGGATCAGGTTCATCACCGCGTATTTGCCGGACAAGAGCTGGGTGATGCCTTCCAGCTCGGTGTCGGTGTCGTTGATGCCTTCGAGCAGCGTCCACTGGTACTGGATCGGATAGCCGGTGCGGCGGGCATAGGCCTCGCCCAGTTCGACCAGTTCTTCCGGCGCGATGTCGGGCGCGCGGGGCAGGAGCTTGCGGCGCAGTTCGTGGTCGGTGGTGTGCAGCGAGAGCGCCAGCGCGGGCTTCACCTCCGACAGCGGCAGCCGCTCGAACGCGCGGCGGTCGCCCACCGTGGAAAACACCAGGTTCTTGTGGCCAATGCCGCCCTCGGTGCCCAGGAGATCGATCGCCTCCAGCACGTTGTCCAGATTGTGCGCCGGTTCGCCCATGCCCATGAACACCACCTTCTTCACCGCGCGGCGGCTGCGCGCCAGCACCACCTGCGCCACGATCTCCGCGCTGGAGAGCTGGCGCAAGAGGCCGGCGCGGCCGGTCATGCAGAACACGCAGCCCACCGCGCAGCCGACCTGGGTGGACACGCACAGGCCGTCCTTCGGCAGCAACACGCTTTCCACCGTCTGGCCGTCCGCCAGCTTCACCAGCAGGCGCGCCGAGCCGTCCTCGCCGGCGTGCTCGGACTGCACCCGCGCCAGGCCCTGCAGTTCGTCGAAAAATCCGGGCAGGCCGTCGCGCAAGGCCAGGGGGAAATAGTCCGCCGCGCGCCGTCGTTTGGTGTCGAGCGAACGCCCCTGCAGCCACGAACGCAGCACACGCCCCTCATGGCAGGGCGCGGCGCCGAGATCGCGGAGACGTTGACGGAGTTGAGGGAGTCGCATGGCGGGCAGAGGATAGCACGGAGCCAGGGTGGCCAAGTGGAGGCGGGGGCGGACCGCGTGCGCCGAAAGCTAGTTGCCGCGGGCCTGCTCGGCGCGCCGCCGCATCTCTTCCTCGTGACGCTTGCGCGCCGCATTCGCAATCTGCTCGGCCATGCGCTCGCCGTCGATCCACATGCCCTGCTCGTCGATGCGCACTTCGAACGGCAGGCCCCCGATATCGGTGCTGATGACCGTTCCGTCCTTTTCGATGCGAACCCGGGTGTTCGTGCCGAGCGGAATGTTGCCGAGGTCGATCACGTCCTGCGGCTGGACCGGCCCGCCCGGATCGCCCCGCCGCTGCGGTCGCGGCGCCGGGCCGAGCGCCTGGCCCATGAAATCGCGCCAGATCTGCGCCGGCACGCCACCGCCCGAAATTCCGGCGAGCGGGGAATTGTCGTCATTGCCGACCCACACGCCGGTGACCAGGCCGCCGGCATAGCCGACGAACAGCGCATCGCGCGAGTCCTGGCTCGTGCCGGTCTTGCCGAAGACCGGCTGCGACAGCATCGCGGCACGCCCGGTGCCCTTGCTGATCGCTGCGCGCAACAGCCGCTCGATGTCCGTCTGCACCTCGCGCGGCAGGCTGCGCCGATCGTCGAACAGCCAGTCGAGCAGGCCCCCGGGCTCGGCAGGGAAGGCGCGCGGCAGGACCGGATAGCGGTTGCTGGCAACGCCGGAATACGCCGCGGTGAGTTCGAGCAGGGTCATGCTCGCCGTTCCCAGGGCAAGGCTGGGGTCGCCCTCCGGCAGCGGCGCGGTCACGCCCAGCGCACGCGCCGTGGCGATCATGGGTTTATGGCCGATCCGGCCGAGCAGCCGCACGGCGGCGACGTTGCTCGACTGCGCGAAGGCATTTTCGAGCGTGATCGTCTTCGAATAGGCATCGCCCACATTGCGCGGACGGTATGAACCGCTCTCGATCGGGCCGTTCTCGATCACGTCGTCCGGCTGCCAGCCTTCGCGCAACGCGGCCAGATAGACGAACAGCTTGAATGTCGAGCCGGGCTGGCGGCGCGCCTGGGTGACGCGGTTGAAGGGCGATGCGGCATAGTCGCGCCCGCCGACCATCGCCACCACCTCGCCGTCGGGGCGCATGGCGACGAGCGCGACCTGTGCGCTGCCGAGCGCCACGCGCGCCACCGCACGCCGCGCGGCCGCCTGCAAGCGCGAATCCAGCGTGGTCGTGATGGTCTGCCGGGCATAGCCGACATCGCTCAGCTTGCGGGCCTCGGGCAATGCCCAGTCGGCAAAATAGGTGCCGGTCGGCAGCTCGTTGCGCGCACGCACATCGAGCACGGGAGTCGGAATTGCGGCCGCCTGCTGCGGGCTCAGGTAGCCCGCGGCGACCATGGATTGCAGCACCAGGCGCATGCGTTTCTCGGCAAGGTCGAAGTTGTTCGTCGGCGCGAGCCGCGACGGCGCCTGCAGCAGGCCGGCAAGCATCGCGGCCTGGCCCGGCGTCAGCCGCTCCGGTTGGCGGTAGAAATAGTGCAGCGAAGCCGCGCGCAGGCCGTAGGTGTTGCCGCCGAAATACGCGTTGGAAAGATAGCGTTCGAGGATTTCGTCCTTGCTCAGCCAGGCTTCGAGCCAGAAGGCGATCAGCATCTCGCGCGCCTTGCGCGTCAGCGTCCGTTCGGGCGTGAGGAAGGTGAACTTGGCCAGTTGCTGGGTGATGGTGCTGCCCCCTTGCGTGCGGCCCGTCGTCAGGTTGCTCCAGACCGCGCGCGCGATGCCGCGGGGATCGATGCCCCAGTGGTCGTAGAAGCGCCGGTCCTCGATGGCGAGGAAGGCCTGGATGACATGATCGGGAAGCTTTGCCACCTGCACCGGCGCCTCGACGATCGCCCCCTTGCGCGCGATCGGCGTGCCGTCGGCGGCCAGCAGCGTGATCTGGGGCGGGGCGATCGGCGCCAGCGACCTGGAAAGCGGCGCCGTCATCGCCAGCCAGCCGACGAGAAGCACGAACACGACCAGCATCGCCAACAGCCCGCGCAGAATCCATCGCCGCCAGCTGCGCCGGGGCCTCGCGGGCGCCGCCTGAGCCGCTGCGCCATCCGCATGCAGGTCCGGCTCCCCGGTCGGCTTGCCGGAGAAAAGCTTACGCAGCGTGACCGCTACCAAGGAAGTCTCGACCAATCAACAAGAGGGGCATGGGTCCAGTCGCACGCGCCGGTCCGGCCATGCGTTTCGGGGGGAAGTGGTGTTTATTCTAGCAGTGCGAGCTTCTTGAGCTTCCCGTAGTGACTAGACAGCTCGGCAATTACCTTATCTTTGAGTGGGTTAGCCATTCACGCGTGTGCTTAAATCTTGATGATTTCTGCTTGGTTTGATGCCGCGCTTTTATCGGTTGGGTAGTCCACGCCGGCAGATTCGAGCAAGTGCTTGTAATCGGTATGAATGACTGTCTGTGTGTCGTCGTGTTCGACAGCCATATTGTCTAAATCTGCGATGGCAACTTGTACCCCAGACTCGGCATAGGCATATGCGATTCCACCGCTGACGACGATCAGGACTTTACGCGGGATATCGTCTTCCATCGGTTGCATCACTGTCGCTCCATTTCCGAAATCGCAGCTTTCGCCAGAAAGCCCGAACGGCTCAGGTGGTGAGCCTTGGCGTAGGCATCGATTCGCTTGACCAGGCCTTCTGGCAGAGAAACGTTCAGGCGCACAGGGCGGGTGGAGAGTTGGGAAACATCGACATCCACCAGCATCCATACGCCGCCTTTGTATTCTGGCTTGGCGGCAAGTTTCTCCAGCGGGGTGGGAGCGGGGATGTCCATGTCCTCGCCTTCGCAATAGACTTCGACGGCTTCCTGGATTTTGGTGGGAAGCTCGTCCCAGTTGTCCGCCGCGGAGTAGCAACCTGGAAAATCCGGCACGGTGACGCCGTGTGCATGGCGTTTGTCACCCATGTGAACGTAAACCGGATACAGCATGATTACCTCCAATCCCAACCGGCTTGCCGGTAGATGTTGCGCAGCGTGCCAATGGCAATGTCTTTGCGCGGATGGGGGATCACAACGTGGCCGGGTTTGTCGGGGTGCTTGTACTTGACATGGTCGCCCTTGCCGCCGACGCGCACCCAGCCTTCGCTTTCCAAACGCTTGATCAGTTCCGCGCTGTTCATATTGTATTACACACTAATACACAAAACAAAGCGGTTGCTTGCGCCTGTAATCCAGCCGGTCAATCCCAGCTCAACGCCCCGCCCGTCTGATACTCCGTCACCCGGGTCTCGAAGAAGTTCTTCTCCTTCTTCAGGTCGATCATTTCCGCCATCCACGGGAAGGGGTTGGTGGCGTGGGGGAAGAGTTCGTCCAGGCCGATCTGCTGGCAGCGGCGGTTGGCGATGAAGCGCAGGTATTCCTTGAACTGGCTGGCGTTGAGGCCCAGGACGCCGCGCGGCATGGTGTCTTCGGCGTATTTGTATTCGAGCTCGACGCCCTTCTGGATGAGGGTGCGGATTTCGGCCTTGAATTCATTCGTCCACAAGTGTGGGTTTTCCAGCTTGATCGAGTTGATGAGGTCGATGCCGAAGTTGCAGTGCATGGACTCGTCGCGCAGGATGTACTGGTACTGCTCGGCCGCGCCGGTCATCTTGTTCTGGCGGCCCAGCGCCAGGATCTGCACGAAGCCGACGTAGAAGAACAGGCCTTCCATGATGCAGGCGAACACGATCAGCGACTTTAAGAGTTTCTGGTCGGCCTCGGGCGTGCCGGTCTTGAATTGCGGATTGGTGAGGGTGTCGATGAAGGGGATGAGGAAATCGTCCTTGTCGCGGATGCTCTCGATCTCGTGATAGGCGTTGAAGATTTCCGATTCGTCCAGGCCCAGGCTTTCCACGATGTACTGGTAGGCGTGGGTGTGGATGGCTTCTTCGAAGGCCTGGCGCAGCAGGTACTGGCGGCACTCGGGCGCGGTGATGTGGCGGTAGGTGCCGAGCACGATGTTGTTGGCGGCCAGGGAGTCAGCCGTGACGAAGAAGCCGAGGTTGCGCTTGATCAGGCGGCGCTCGTCTTCGCTAAGCGCGGCGGGGTCCTTCCACTGGCCGATGTCGCGGCTCATGTTGATTTCCTGCGGCATCCAGTGGTTGGCGCAGCCGGCCAGGTATTTTTCCCAGGCCCACTTGTACTTGAAGGGCACGAGTTGGTTGACGTCGGTGGCGCCGTTGATGACGCGCTTGTCCGCGGCCTGCACGCGACGGAACTGGGCTTCTGCGTCGGCAGGCTGCGATGCGCCTGCGTCGGCCTGTCCGGTTTTCAGCAGCGAGGCCGGGATGGGCGGGGCACTGCCCACGGCGGGCTGCAGGGCGGGGGTGGCGGAGAAGTCGTCTTCAAAGCTCAGCATATTTGGCTCCTTTTTTTCTTTCTTTACACAGAGGGAGCAGAGGTAACAGAGGTGGGATCCCTCTGTGTTTTACTCTGTTCCCTCCGTGTCCTCTGTGTTCGATTGGTTTTGAGGGGGATGCTTACTGGCAGGCCTCGCACTCTTCGAAGCCGGGGTCGCCGGGGCGCAGGGTGCAGGCTTTGCCGGCCACTTCGGGCTCGGGCAGGTTGCTGATCATCGCCGCGCCGGCCGCGCTCATGCCGCCGCCGTGGGCGGAGACGGCGTTCAGTTCGCCGCCCTTGCCGGTGGATTTCTCGGCGGAGGTCGCGCCCAGGGTGCGCAGGTAGTAGGTGGTTTTCAGGCCGCGCAGCCAGGCGAGCTTGTAGGTCTCGTCCAGCTTCTTGCCCGATGCGCCGGCCATGTAGATGTTGAGGCTCTGCGCCTGGTCGATCCACTTCTGGCGGCGCGCGGCGCACTCGACCAGCCACTGCGGCTCGACTTCGAAGGCGGTGGCGTAGAGCGCGCGCACATCAGCCGGGATGCGGTCGATCTTGGCCAGCGAGCCGTCGAAGTACTTGATGTCGGCGACCATGACTTCGTCCCACAGGTTGAGCCTTTTCAGGTCCGCCACCAGGTACTTGTTGCTGATGGTGAACTCGCCCGAGAGGTTCGATTTCACGTACATGTTCTGGTAGGTGGGCTCGATGGAGGCGCTCACGCCGACGATGTTGGCGATGGTGGCGGTGGGGGCGATGGCCAGGCAGTTGGAGTTGCGCATGCCGTACTCGGCGATGCGGGCGCGCAGGCTGTCCCAGTCCAGCGTGGCGTCGGTGTTGCACTCGAGGTAGCCGCCGCGCTGCTCGGCCAGCAGCTTGATGGAGTCGTGCGGCAGGATGCCCTGGCTCCACAGCGAGCCTTCGTAGCTGGAGTAGCGGCCGCGCTCGGCCGCCAGCTCGGTGGAGGCCCAGTAGGCGTAGTAGGCCACGGCTTCCATGGAGCGGTCGGCGAACTCGACGGCCTGCTCGGAGGCGTAGGGCACGCGCAGTTCCTGCAGCGCGTCCTGGAAGCCCATGATGCCCATGCCCACCGGACGGTGCTTGAGGTTGGAATTGCGCGCCTTGCCGACGGCGTAGTAGTTCACGTCCACCACGTTGTCGAGCATGCGCATGGCGGTCTGGATGGTGCGCTTCAGCTTGTCCAGGTCGAGGGCGCCATTCTTCAGGTGGGCGACGAGGTTGACCGAGCCGAGGTTGCACACGGCGATTTCGGTGTCGGACGTGTTGAGCGTGATCTCGGTGCACAGGTTGGAAGAGTGCACCACGCCGACATGCTGCTGCGGGCTGCGGATGTTGCACGGGTCCTTGAAGGTGATCCAGGGATGGCCGGTCTCGAACAGCATCGACAGCATCTTGCGCCACATGTTGAGCGCGGGCATTTTCTTGAAGTGCCTGATCTCGCCGCGCGCGGCTTTCTCTTCGTAGCGGGTGTAGGCCTCTTCGAAGGCCTTGCCGTACTTGTCGTGCAGGTCGGGGCAGTCGTTGGGCGAGAACAGGGTCCACTCGCCGTTTTCCATGACGCGCTTCATGAACAGGTCGGGAATCCAGTTCGCGGTGTTCATGTCGTGGGTGCGGCGGCGGTCGTCGCCGGTGTTCTTCCTGAGTTCGAGGAATTCCTCGATGTCGAGGTGCCAGGTCTCGAGGTAGGCGCAGACCGCGCCCTTGCGCTTGCCGCCCTGGTTGACCGCCACGGCGGTGTCGTTGACCACCTTGAGGAAGGGCACGACGCCCTGCGACTTGCCGTTGGTGCCCTTGATGCGCGAGCCCAGCGCGCGGATCGGCGTCCAGTCGTTGCCGAGGCCGCCGGCGTACTTCTGCAGCATGGCGTTTTCCTTGATGGCCTGGTAGATGCCGTCGAGGTCGTCGGACACGGTGGTGAGGTAGCAGGACGACAGCTGGCTGTGGCGCGTGCCGGAGTTGAACAGCGTGGGCGTCGACGACATGAAGTCGAAGTTGGACAGCACGTTGTAGAACTCGATGGCGCGCGCTTCGCGGTCGATCTCGTTGAGTGCGAGGCCCATGGCCACGCGCATGAAGAAGGCCTGCGGCAGTTCGATGCGCTTGTCCTCGATGTGCAGGAAGTAGCGGTCGTACAGGGTCTGCAGGCCGAGGTAGCCGAATTTCAGGTCGCGGCTGGCGTCGAGCGCCTGGCCCAGGCGGGCGAGGTCGTACTGGCCGAGGCGTTCGTCGAGCAGCTCGGCCTCGATGCCTTTTTTCACGTAGGCGTTGAAGTAGGCGGCGTATTCCTCGGCCATCTGCTCCTGCGACACGGCGTGGCCGAGCACTTCGTGGCGGATGGAGTTGAGCAGCAGGCGGGCGGTGACGAAGGTGTAGGCGGGGTCCTGCTCGATGCCGGCGCGGGCGGCGAGGATCAGGGCTTTCTCGACTTCTTCGATGGACACGCCGTCGTAGAGGTCGCGCACCACGGTCTGCAGGATGGGCTCGCCCTTCACTTCCTCGCCGAGGCCGGCGCAGGCAGCGTTGATGGTGGCGGCAAGGCGGGCGAGGTCGAGCGGCTTCTTCTGGCCGTCTTCCACCACGTGGATGACCTGCTCGGGCACGCCGGCAGCCTTGTCGGCGGCCTTCTGCGCGGCGCGCTCGGCGTTGCGCTTCTCCCGGTACAGCACGTAGGCGCGGGCGACTTCATGCTCGCCCGAGCGCATCAGCGCGAGCTCGACCTGGTCCTGCACGTCCTCGATGTGGAAGGTGCCGCCGCCGGGAGTGCGGCGGATGAGGGCGGCAACCACCTGCTGGGTCAGCGATTCCACCAGTTCGCGGATGCGCGCGCTGGCCGCGGCCTGGCCGCCCTGCACCGCGATGAAGGCCTTGGTCATGGCGATGGCGATCTTCGACGGCTCGAAGCTGACCACCGCGCCGTTGCGGCGGATCAGCTTGTAGTCGGCGTAGGGGCTGTCGGCGGCCGGCGGGGCGCTTTCGGGCGCGGCGGTGTGGTGGATTGCGGGCTCGGTGGCGGTTTGCAGCATGTCCTCTCCTCTCAGGGGCCGCCGCGGGGGGCGGGCGCTATTCAAACTGGCGCGCCACCTGGGCGGTGGCGCATGATCCAAATCAGTGATCCAAAGGCTTTCCAGAGCTTATCCACAGGGTTGTTCACAACATATAGTAGTAACGCTGGAGGCCGGATACAAATTCTAGTGGGGGAATGCGGGCTGTCAACTGGCTGCCGCAAGAAATTTGATGGGGGCAAAAGCCCTTTGGATGGAGCCCCGTCAAATTGGGGCTTTGCGGGGAGGGGGTGTATAAAAAATCAGCACCCCCACGTATTTGCTGGCTTTGCGGGGAGAAACCACCGCACAGGCCAGCAAATACGATTGTTTAAGCAAAACGGGAAATCCTTATTTAGCCCTGGCGGGCAGGCCGGCTTGCGCGAATCACGGACTGCATTTTGAGCAACGGGCCGGGGCGGCTAGTTGTGATTTCTCTGTAGGTTGTTCACTCGGGGCGTACCCGGAGAATTGGAGGCGCCAACCAAACCAAACCTCCGAGGCCCCCGAATGAACGCCCACAAGAATGCCCGATTAACCGTCCA
>WBSG01000023.1 GCA_008923285.1 Betaproteobacteria bacterium SCN2 | reverse complement strand
ATTCGGTTAAGCTCGCAACTGAACGTAAGTCGCTGACCCATTATACAAAAGGTACGCAGTCACCCCTGCTTCAAACACCCTCCGGGTGTTCTCAGCAGGACCGACCACAACGCTGCGCGTTGCAGTCACCTATTTCACTCCCCTCTAACATCTTTTGATGCGTCTCGCGCTACGCGCTCGGGCATCAAAGAACCTTAAAGGTGCTTGAAGCAGGGGCTCCCACTGTTTGTATGCATGCGGTTTCAGGATCTATTTCACTCCCCTCCCGGGGTTCTTTTCGCCTTTCCCTCACGGTACTGGTTCACTATCGGTCGACTACGAGTATTTAGCCTTGGAGGATGGTCCCCCCATGTTCAGACAGGATTTCACGTGTCCCGCCCTACTTGTCTCATGCCTAGTTCCACACTCTCGTTTTCGCGTACGGGGCTATCACCCACTATGGCCAGACTTTCCAGACTGTTCCACTAACGAGAATGCTAAATCATGAAGGCTCTTCCCCGTTCGCTCGCCACTACTTGGGGAATCTCGGTTGATTTCTTTTCCTGCAGCTACTTAGATGTTTCAGTTCACTGCGTTCGCTCTACCCGGCCTATGTATTCAGCCAGGAGTACCCTTGCGGGTGGGTTCCCCCATTCGGAAATGCCCGGATCAAAGCTTCATTGCCAGCTCCCCGAGCCTTATCGCAGGCTTGCGCGTCCTTCATCGCCTGTAGTCGCCAAGGCATCCACCACATGCACTTAGTCGCTTGATCCTATAATTTTGAGGACTGACGAATCAGTCTCGCATTACAGGTGTGTTTGCTTTCCCTGCACCCGGCTCGGCATCGCCCTCTACAAGCAGCAATATTCCGGATACAGGGTCGATACAATTTCAACCCATGTTGGGATGTTCATCACAAACATCCCACCTTCTTCCAAATTGTTAAAGAACAGCCGTTACCGCGTAAGCGGTAAGCAGTGAACAGCAGCGATCACGCTGCTTCCCATTGCTTACGACTCACTATTTCCCGTACCACATGCAACTCGCCAATCGCGAATATGGTGGAGGATGACGGGATCGAACCGACGACCCCCTGCTTGCAAAGCAGGTGCTCTCCCAGCTGAGCTAATCCCCCCGTTTGATTGGTGGGCCTGGCTGGATTTGAACCAGCGACCCCACGCTTATCAAGCGTGTGCTCTAACCAACTGAGCTACAAGCCCGGTCTCGCCGTTCAGTCAATGACACGGCTTATATCGACAACCGATAGGTGTGGACATCGACAAGGCTTTCTCTAGAAAGGAGGTGATCCAGCCGCAGGTTCCCCTACGGCTACCTTGTTACGACTTCACCCCAGTCATGAAACCCACCGTGGTAAGCGCCCTCCTTGCGGTTAGGCTACCTACTTCTGGCAGATTCCACTCCCATGGTGTGACGGGCGGTGTGTACAAGACCCGGGAACGTATTCACCGCGACATGCTGATCCGCGATTACTAGCGATTCCGACTTCATGCTCTCGAGTTGCAGAGAACAATCCGGACTACGATCGGC